>NZ_JBHVOI010000005.1:0-399409 GCF_042887885.1 Streptomyces sp. NPDC057900 | reverse complement strand
TGGCGCTTACCAACCCGGGGCGGTGCGCCAACACCTCCCGGCACCCCCCGGTTCCGCCCCCGGGCGGTTCGCCCGGGGGGGGGCCCCCCGTTTGCGGGGGGCGCCCCTCTCGTGCGTGTGTGCCGGGTCCGGCGGCTCAGCCGGCCAGGCAGGACGGGCCGAGCAGCACCTTCAGGTCTCCGAAGAGCGCCGGGTCGGCCTTCACCCGGTGGCGGTCGAGCCGGAGCACCGTGGTCTTGCGGGGGCCCTGGAGCCTGATCCGTACCTCGGTGTCACCGCGGTGGCTGTTGAGCACCTCGCCGAGCCGGCTGACCATGGGCGGGGTGATCTTGACCGTGGGGATGGTCAGGATCACGGGGGCGTTGGTGCCCGCGTTCGAGATGTCGGGGACCTGCATCTCCATGGCGACGAGCCGGGGCACGTCCTCCCGCTTGTCGAGCCGTCCCTTGACGAAGACGACGGTGTCCTCGACGAGCTGGGTGGAGACCAGCTGGTAGGTGGCGGGGAAGAACATGCACTCGATGGAACCGGCCAGGTCCTCGACGGTGGCGATGGCCCAGGCGTTGCCCTGCTTGGTCATCTTGCGCTGGAGGCCGGAGATGATGCCGCCCACGGTGACGATCGCGCCGTCGCTGTGCTCGCCGCCCATGAGCTGGGAGATCGCGGCGTCGGACTTGTCGCTCAGCACGTGCTCGATACCGAAGAGCGGGTGGTCGGAGACGTAGAGCCCGAGCATCTCGCGCTCCTGGGCCAGCAGATAGGACTTCTCCCACTCGATGTCGGAGAACTCCACGTCGAGCCCGAAGCCCGGCTCGTCGCTGTCCTCCTCGCCGCCGCCGAAGAGGTCGAACTGGCCCTCGGCCTCCTTGCGCTTGACCTGCACCACGTTGTCGATCATGGGTTCGTGGTGGGCGACGAGCCCCTTGCGGGTGTGGCCCATCTCGTCGAAGGCACCGGCCTTGATGAGGGACTCCACGGTCCGCTTGTTGCAGACGACCGCCTCCACCTTGTCGAGGAAGTCGGGGAAGCTGCTGTACTTCCCCTTCGTCTTGCGGCACCGGATGATCGAGTCGACGACGTTCTGGCCGACGTTGCGGATGGCCGTCAGCCCGAACAGGATGACGTCGTCACCCTGGGCGGCGAAGTTCGACTCCGACTCGTTGACGTTCGGCGGGAGCACCTTGATGCCCATGCGGCGGCACTCGTTGAGATAGACGGCGGACTTGTCCTTGTCGTCCTTGACCGAGGTGAGCAGCGCCGCCATGTACTCGGCGGGGTAGTTCGCCTTGAGGTATCCGGTCCAGTAGGTGACCAGGCCGTACGCGGAGGAGTGCGCCTTGTTGAAGGCGTATCCGGCGAACGGGACCAGCACGTCCCAGAGCGCCTTGATCGCGGCGTCGGAGAAGCCGTTCTTCTTGGCACCGGCCTCGAACAGGACGAAGTTCTTCGCCAGCTCGTCGGCCTTCTTCTTGCCCATCACGCGGCGCAGGATGTCGGCCTCGCCGAGCGAGTACCCGGCGACGATCTGGGCGGCCTTCTGGACCTGCTCCTGGTAGACGATCAGGCCGTAGGTGAGGCCGAGGACCTCCTTGAGCGGCTCCTCCAGCTCCGGGTGGATCGGGGTGATCTCCTGGCGGGCGTTCTTGCGCTCGGCGTAGTTCGTGTGCGAGTTCATGCCCATCGGGCCCGGCCGGTACAGGGCCGAGACGGCGGAGATGTCCTCGAAGTTGTCGGGCTGCATCTGGCGCAGCAGCGAACGCATCGGCCCGCCGTCGAACTGGAACACCCCGAGCGTGTCGCCCCGGCAGAGCAGCTCGTACGTCTTGGGGTCGTCCAGCGGGAGGGCCAGCATCTCCAGGTCGATGCCCTTGTTGGACTTCACCATCTTGATGGCGTCGTCCATGATCGTCAGGTTGCGCAGCCCCAGGAAGTCCATCTTGAGCAGGCCGAGCGACTCGCACTGCGGGTAGTCCCACTGCGTGATGGTGACGCCGTCGGAGTGCCGCGTCCAGAGCGGGGCGTGGTCGACGATCGGCTCGCTGGACATGATGACGCCAGCGGCGTGCACGCCCATCTGCCGGACCAGGCCCTCGACGCCCTTGGCGGTGTCGATGACCTTCTGGACGTCCGGCTCGTTCTCGTACATCCCCCGGATCTCGCCCGCCTCGCTGTAGCGCGGGTGCTTGGGGTCGGTGATGCCGTTGAGGTCGATGCCCTTGCCGAGGACGTCGGCGGGCATGGCCTTGGTGAGGCGGTCGCCCATCGCGTACGGGTAGCCGAGGACGCGGGCGGAGTCCTTGATCGCGTTCTTGGCCTTGATCTTGCCGTAGGTGCCGATCATGGCGACCTTGTCGGCGCCGTACTTCTCGGTCACGTACCTGATCACCTCGACGCGCCTGCGCTCGTCGAAGTCGATGTCGACGTCGGGCATGGAGACGCGCTCGGGGTTGAGGAACCGCTCGAAGATCAGTCCGTGCTCGATCGGGTCGAGGTCGGTGATGCCCATCGCGTACGAGACGATCGATCCGGCGGCGGAGCCACGGCCGGGGCCGACCGCGATGCCGTTGTTCTTCGCCCACATGATGAAGTCGGCGACGACCAGGAAGTACCCCGGGAACCCCATCTGGATGATGATGTCCATCTCGTACTCGACCTGCTTCTGCCGGTCGTCGGGGACGCCGTTCGGGAAACGGCGCGCCATCCCGACCCGGACCTCCTCCTGGAACCAGGTGATCTCCGTGAAGCCCTCGGGGATGTCGAACTTCGGCATCAGGTCGCGCTTCTCGAACATCCCGGTGGTGTCGATCTGCTGCGCGACCAGCAGGGTGTTGGCGCAGCCCTGCTGCCAGGCGTCCGAGGAGTCGACGGCGTACATCTCGTCCGTCGTCTTCAGGTAGTAGCCGGTGCCGTCGAAGCGGAAACGGTCCGGGTCGGAGAGGTTCTTGCCGGTCTGGATGCACAGCAGCGCGTCGTGCGCGGTCGCCTCGTTGGCGTAGGTGTAGTGCGAGTCGTTCGTGACGAGCGGCGGGATGTCCAGCTTCCGGCCGATCTCCAGGAGCCCGTCGCGGACCCGGCGCTCGATCTCGATGCCGTGGTCCATCAGCTCCAAGAAGTACTTGCCCTCGCCGAAGATGTCCTTGTAGTCGGAGGCCGCCCGCACCGCCTCGTCGAACTGCCCGAGCCGCAGCCTGGTCTGCACCTCACCGGAGGGGCAGCCGGTGGAGGCGATCAGCCCCTCCGACCACTGGGAGATCGTCTCCTTGTCCATCCGCGGCCACTTCTGCAGCCAGCCCTCGGCGTAGGCGTCGGAGGACAGCTTGAAGAGGTTGTGCAGGCCCTTGGCGTTGGACGCCCAGATCGTCTTGTGGGTGTAACCACCGGAACCGGAGACGTCGTCGCGCTTCTGGTGCGGCTGACCCCACTGGATCTTCCGCTTGTGCTTGCGCGACTCCGGGGCGACGTACGCCTCGATCCCGATGATGGGCGTCACATTGGCCTTCTGGGCCGAATGGAAGAAGTCGTAGGCGCCGTGCAGGTTGCCGTGGTCGGTCATCGCGATGTGCGACATGCCCATCGTGTTCGCCGCCTCGAACATGTCCTTGAGCCGCGCGGCACCGTCCAGCAGCGAGTACTGGGTGTGGACGTGAAGGTGCGTGAAAGGCGGCTTGGTCACGGCGCTGTGCCTCCGGGGAAACTGCGAATGTCGGCTGGGGGGACAGCGTGGAAGTCTACGTCTCCCGGGTCACGAGTGACGGGCACTCCGCGATACGGTCGCGCGTTGAAAGGGCGAGGACGCCCGTCCCATTTGTCATGTACGTCGTCACGCACGCCAGGTACCAGGAGGCACCCAGAGATGTCGGAAACGCAGACCGGCGCAGCGCAGCGCGGGGAGCAGATCCTAGAGGTTTTCGACACCGCCTTCGGTGAGCTGCTGGCCGCCGATCCGGCCGCCTTCCGGGTCAAGTTCCGCAAGATGGCGGGCTCGGCCTTCGCCTTCTACCGGGGTACGGCGTGCCTGTTCTACGGCGATCTGGAGCGGGAGCGGCACGGCGGCCCGTATCTCGACGAGCGCACCGGCCGGGTGTGGATCCACGGCGATCTGCACGCGGAGAATTTCGGCACGTACATGGACGCCAACGGCCGGCTGGTCTTCAACGTCAACGACTTCGACGAGGCCTATGTGGGCCCGTTCACCTGGGACCTCAAGCGCTTCGCCGCGTCCGTCGCCCTGATCGGCTACGCGAAGGCGCTGAGCGACGAGCAGATCACCGAGCTCGTCCGGGTCTACGCGGCGGCCTACCGGGAGCGGATCCACGCGCTGGCGACGGGCGCGAAGAATGACGAGGTGCCGCCCTTCACGCTCGACACGGCGGAGGGCCCGCTGCTGGGCGCGCTGCGTGACGCCCGTGCGCTGACCCGGTTCTCGCTGCTCGACTCGATGACCGAGATCCGTGACTTCGAGCGCAGATTCGCGGACGGCGGCGGCGCGATCGACCTGGACGCGGCGACGCGCTACAAGGTGCTCGCCGCGTTCGACGGCTATCTGGAGACGCTGCCGGAGTCGAGCCTGACCCGGCCCGACTCCTACCGGGTCAAGGACGTCGTCGGCAGGCGCGGGATCGGCATCGGATCGGCCGGGCTGCCCTCGTACAACATCCTTCTGGAGGGCAACAGCGACGCCCTGGAGAACGATGTGGTGATCTACCTCAAGCAGGCGCAGACCCCCGCGGTCTCCCGGCACATCACGGACGCCTCCGTGCGGGAGTACTTCCAGCACGAGGGGCACCGCACGGTCATCTCGCAGCGTGCCCTCCAGGCGCACGCCGACCCGTGGCTGGGCTGGACCGAGCTGGACGGCGCGGGACAGCTGGTCGCGGAGGTCTCGCCGTACGCGGTCGATCTGGACTGGTCCGACATCGACGAGCCGGACGAGATCGCGGCGGTGGTGGCCGACCTCGGCCGGGCGACGGCGACGATGCACTCCGCGGCGGACGACGAGAGCGGCCACTCCCTGGTGCCGTTCTCCACCGAGCGGGCGATCGACGCGGCGATCGCGGCGGACGAGGAGGGCTTCGGGGACCTGCTGGTGGACTTCGCCCACAGCTACGGCGCACGGGCGCGCGCCGATCACCAGATCTTCGTGGACCTGTTCCGCAACGGCCGGATCCCGGGGTTGTGAGGACAGGAGGTCCGCGGCTTTAGGGCTCGCTTACAGGTTCGCATGCGACACTCCTCGACGATGGACATATCCGGGACGCAGCTCAGGCTCGTACGCGCGGCGCTCTTCACAGCGCTCGTCGTGACGCTGTCGGCTGCGTCCCACGTGCTGCTCTCCCAGGTCCCGCTGCCCCTGCCGCTCCTGGCGGTGCTGGCCGGCGGGGTCTTCGCCGTCGCGTACGCGCTGGCCGGCCGGGAGCGCGGCTTCGGGGCGATCGCCGGGCTGCTGGTGCCGCTGGAGCTGGCCGCCGACACCGTCTTCACCACCGGTCAGCACCTCTGTTACGGCGCCGCGGGCGGCCCGATCACCGGCCCGCTGCGTTCGGTGGGCGTCGATGTGTTCTGCGGCGGCGGTGACGTCGGCGCGGGCGCGACGGCGTTCGCCGGGGTCGGCGGGGTGGGCACCCCGCTCGCCTCCGTGGCCGGTTCCGGGCACGGCGCCGCCGCGCTGCTCGCCTCCCCCGGGCCCCTGGTGCCATGGCTGCTGCTGGCCGCCCATGTCACCGTCGGGCTGCTCGCCGCGGCCTGGCTGCACCGCGGTGAGCTGGCGCTCGCCGGGCTGCTGGGCGCGTTCGCGCTACTGGCGTTCCGGCCGCTGCTGGTCGCGGTCGCCGTGGCGGGTACGGCCCGTCACCGGGTACGCCGTCCGGTCCGGCCGGCGCCGCGTGGCCCGCACGCGCACGCACCGGCCCGCCTCCTCGTGCACTCCGTGGGACGGAGGGGACCGCCGCGCTCGGCCTGCGCCACCGCCTGAGCAGGAGTCCCCGACCACGCACGACCACGTACCCCACGGAGAACAGACATGAGCAACCGCAACAGCCAGGCCAACAAGTCCGCCGCCCGCGAGCGGCTGCGCGCCGAGCGCGAGCGCCAGGCCAAGAAGGACAAGACCCGCCGGCAGGTCGTCGTAGGCGTCTCGATCGTCGCCGTCCTCGCGATCGCCGCGGGCGTCAGCTACGGCGTGATGCAGCTGAACAAGCCGGACCACTGGGACGACGTGGCCGACGCGAAGAACGTCTCCGTGCCGAAGAACACCTCGGGCAAGGACGGCACGACCGTCGTCGTCGGCAAGTCGACCGCCAAGAAGACCCTGGAGCTGTACGAGGACTCCCGCTGCCCGATCTGCGCCACGTTCGAGCAGACGGTCGGTGAGACCGTCCACAAGGACGTCGACGCCGGCAAGTACAAGATCAAGTACGTCGGTGCCACGTTCATCGACAACAGCGACAACGGCGAGGGCTCGAAGAACGCGCTGAGCGCGCTGGGCGCCGCCCTCGACGTGAGCCCCGAGGCCTTCCTCGACTACAAGTACGCGCTCTACTCGGCGAAGTACCACCCCTCGGAGACCGAGGACAAGTTCAAGGACGACTCGTACCTGCTCAAGATCGCCGACACGGTGGACGCGCTGAAGGGCAACAGCGGGTTCGAGAAGAACGTCAAGGACGGCAAGTTCGACACCTGGGCGATGAAGATGTCCGCCACCTTCGACAAGAGCGGCGTCCAGGGCACCCCGACGCTGAAGATGGACGGCAAGACGCTGACCGGCTCCGACAACAAGAACGCGCCGATGAGCGTGGCGGACTTCAACACCGCGATCACCGCGGCGCTGAAGGGCTGACCCACCCCGCGATCCGCACCACGATCAGCATCACCGAAGGGCCCCGCGCGGAACACCGCGCGGGGCCCTTCGGGGTGTTCACAGCGTGGCGAGGAAACCGATCCCGACCTTCCAGGCCAGCTCGGCGGAGGCCTGGTCGAAGTCCGGCAGCTCGGCGTCGGTGAACAGGTGCCCCGCGCCGGGGTAGCGGTAGATCTCGACGTCGGCCCCGGTCCGCCGCATCTGGAGGTACCAGGAGTTCAGCCAGTCGTGCGTCTCGTACGGGTCCGGGTCCGCGACATGCAGCTGTACCGGCAGCTCGTCCACCGAGGCGCTCTCCGCGATGTCCGACGTACCGTGGAACATCAGCAGCCCGCGCGCCTTCGCGTCCCCGAGCGCCAGCGTCTGGGCGACGGACGCGCCGAACGAGAAGCCGGCGTACACCAGCCCGGAGTCGGAGTAGGGCGCGGCGGCCAGCACAGCCCGCTTGAGCAGCTCCTCCTTGCCCGTCTCCTGCTGGAAGGCCAGTCCTTCCTCGACGGTTTCGAAGGTGTGCCCCGCGAAGATATCGGGAACGCGCACCTCGTGCCCGGCTGCACGCAGCCGGTCGGCGGCCGCGTGCACCGAGGGGCGCAGACCGTACGTCGAGTGGAAAAGCATGATGTTCATGAGGCCTATGGTGCCATTTACCGTCGAAAGCTTGGAGAACGACAGGATGGAGGACCTCCTGCGTCCGCTGATCACCATCGGCGGTTCGGTAGCGATCGCACTGCTGGTCGGCTGGCTGGTGGACCTGCTGCTCAGACGGGCCGACGGGCGCCATCACGAGACCCCGTTGTGGGGTCTGCTGCGGCGCTGCGGCATACCGTTCCAGCTCACGTTGTGCACCGCGCTGCTGCGAGCCGGCTACACCCACACCGGGCTCGACCTGATCACCGACCACCGCAAGGGCATCGGCCAGGCGCTGACGCTGGTGATGATCGGCGCCTCCGCCTGGCTGGTGCTGCGCATCGCCATCGCGGTGGTGGACTCGGTGTACGCGCGCTACGCGGCGAACACCCAGGACCCGGCGCGGGTGCGGCGGGTCCGGACGCAGGTCACGCTGATCCAGCGGGTGGTCACCGCGATCGTGACGACGATCGCGGTCGCCGCGATGCTGCTGACGTTCCCCGCCATGCGCACGGTCGGAACCTCGATGCTGGCCTCTGCCGGTGTGCTCGGCATCGTCGCGGGTGTCGCCGCCCAGTCCACGCTCGGCAACCTCTTCGCGGGTCTCCAGATCGCCTTCGGCGACATGGTGCGGATCGGGGACACGGTGGTGGTGGACGACGAGTGGGGCACGATCGAGGAGATCACGCTGACCTTCCTCGCGGTACGGACCTGGGACGAGCGGCGGATCACCATGCCGGTCTCGTACTTCACCAGCCAGCCCTTCGAGAACTGGTCGCGCGGCGGGGCCCAGATGACCGGTTCGGTCTTCTTCCACCTGGACCACTCGGCGCCGGTCGCCGCGATGCGGGAGCAGCTGCGGGACATCCTGGGCGAGTGCGCCGCGTGGGACGGCCGGAACTGGTCGCTGGCCGTCACCGACACCACCCCGTCGACCGTCGTGGTGCGCGCGGTGGTCACGGCCAAGGACGCGGACGACATCTGGACGGTGCGCTGCGCGGTCCGGGAGCAGCTGATCGGCTGGCTGCGCGATCACCATCCGTACGCCCTGCCGCGCGTCGCGACGGCGCCCGCGGCGCTGCCGCCGGAGGACGGGTGGCCGGTCAGCACCCACCCGAACGGAAAGCAGGCGGCCCGGGACAGGGCGCCCCGCACCGGACGCGGCTGACCGGGGCGGCTGACCGGACGCCGCTGACCGGGCCCGTCCGGGTCGCGGGTCAGCGGGTCAGGGCGTCAGCAGGTCGGGGCGCGCGGGTCAGCGCAGGCTGCGTACGTCCAGCTGTCGCAGCACCCGGTCGACGATCTCGGGGTCGGCCCCGGCCTCGCTGCGTGCGGCCAGCACCGCGTGGCGGGCGGCCGACATCATCTCGCGCTGGATGCGGCTGACGGCCTTGAACCGCTCGGCGCGTTTCGCGTACGCCTCGCGGCGCTCGTCGTCGACCATGTCGGGGCTGATCCGGGCCCCCACGTCGTAGGCGAGGCGCTGGAGCCGTTCCACGACGTCCTCGGGGAACTCCTCAACTTCCTGGATCTCCTTGAGCCGCTGTTTGGCGGCCCTGGCGGCCCGGATCGCGAGGTCCTTCTCCAGTGCCTCCTCGGCGTCGGTGTCCGCCTTGACCCGCAGCTTGCGCACCAGCCACGGGAGGGTCAGGCCCTGGAAGACCAGGGTCACCATGATCACGGCGAAGGCGATGAAGACGATCTCGTCGCGGCCCGGGAACGGCTTTCCGTCGTCCGTCTTCAGCGGGATCGCGAGGGCCAGCGCGACCGACGCCACCCCGCGCATCCCGGCCCACCACATGACGACGGTCTCCCGCCAGCCGGTGGGGATCTCCTCGCTGACGTCGCGGCGGGTGTGCAGCCGCTTGGCCAGCCAGGTCGCGGGGAGCAGATAGAGCAGCCGGACACCGACGACGACCGCGACGACGGCCAGCGCCCAGCCGGCCATCTCCAGTTCGCGCCCGTCGGCCGTGCCGAAGACATTGTGCAGTTCGAGGCCGATCAGTCCGAAGGCGACGCCGGTGACGAGGGTGTCGACGATCTCCCAGAAGGTGCGGCCGGTGAGCCGGCCGAGCACGTCGTCGGCGTCGGCGGTGTGCTCGGCGAGGAAGAGCGCGGTGGTGAGGACGGCGAGGACGCCCGAGCCCATCAGCTCCTCCGCGAGCACGTAACTGACGAAGGGCACCAGCAGGGTGAGTCCGACCTGGAGCGTCGCATCGCCCAGCAGACCCATGAGTTTGATGGTGAGCCAGCCGAGCGCGACGCCCACCGCCACCGCGACGACAGCGGACAGGATCAGCAGCCCGAACGCCTCCGGGAGCGAGAAGGTGCCGCTCACCGCGGCCGCGATCGCCACGTGGTAGAGCACGATCGCGGTCACGTCGTTGAACAGCCCCTCGCCCTCCAGGATGGAGACGAGCCTGCGGGGCAGCCCGACCGAACCGGCGACGGCGGTCGCCGCGACCGGGTCGGGCGGTGCGACGAGCGCGCCGAGCGCGACGGCGCCGGCGATGGGCAGCCCGGGGACGATCGCGTTGGCGACCGCGGCCACGGCCGCCGTCGTCAGGAAGACCAGCGCCACGGCCAGCAGAAAGATCGGTCGTTTATTGGCGGCGAACTGCCGCCAGGAAGTGCGCTGCACAGAGGCGTAGAGCAGCGGCGGAAGCAGCGCCGGAAGAATGATCTCGGGCGGGATGTCCACATTCGGCACGAAGCTGAGAAAGGCCATCCCGACGCCCGCGAGCGTCATCAGCACCGGCGCGGGCAGCCCCAGCTTGTCCCCCAGTGGCACGGTCACCACCGCTCCGAGCAACAGCAGGAGCAACAGGGCCATTTGGTCCACGAGGTGCCTTCCGAGCGCGGCGAACCGGCCTCGGTGATCGGCCGATACGGGGTTCCAGCCTGCCATGCAAGGCCCGCAATCCCGGCAACACCCCCTCCGCGCAGCCCTCCTGACCGATCATTCCTCCGATGTTTCTGCTGTCAGCCCCCTTCCGCCGCTCTCTGCGGGAGGGCAGTATGCGGCGTGCGTATTCAGGGACGAGAACTCTCACCACATACATGACTGGCAGGAGAGACCACGTGACCGCGTTCTCCCGAAGGCATTTCGTCGGCACGGCCGCAGCCGGCACCTCCGCGTTCTGGCTCGCCGGCTCCCCCACCGGATGGGCGGCGGCCACCTCCGCGCCCACCGGCCGGCCCGGCCCCGGAGCCCACGAGGAAACCGTCCACGAGAAGACCGCCCGGGACGCCGCCATGACCTGGCGCACCCTCCCCACCGGCTGGCAGGAGGCCCCGTTCCTCGCCAACGGCTACCTCGGCGCCCAGCTCTACGCGGGTGGGTCCGCCAACACCCTGAAGCTGATGATCAACCACAGCCAGGTGCAGGACCAGCGCGGCCAGTGGCGCGGCGGCATCGGCTTCTCCCGGCTGCCCATCGGGTACTTCACCCTGACCCTGGCCGGGGAGATCACCGGGGTCGACTGGACCCTGGACCCGTACGACGCCGAGCTGCGCGGCACCGTCACCACCACCCGTGGCTCCCTGGCCTTCTCCGCCCTCGTCCAGAACGACACGAGCGCCCTACTGGTCTCCACCCGGCCCAGCCCCGGCGAGGAGGTCTCGGCCTGGTCCTTCCAGTGGCTGCCGGCCGCCACCACCCGCAACAGCGGGAAACCGGAGGACTACACGCCCAACCCGGACCCCCGGACCGGCGACGGCTTCGTCGAACAGCCGCTGCTCGCGGGCGGCGGCTGGACCACCGCATGGCGCGAGCGGCGCGAGGGCACGGGCCGGCTGCTCGCCGCCCACCTGGTGTACCGCTTCCCCGGCCAGGTGTCGCGGGCGACGGCCGACGCGCTGCGGGCCGTGGACCGCACCCTGGCCACGGAACCGGACCAGCTGGTGGACCGTCACCGCCGCTGGTGGCACGCCTATTACCGGCGCAGCTTCCTCTCCGTACCGGACAAGCGGCTGCAGAGCTTCTACATCCTCCAGCTCTACAAGCTCGCCGCCTCGACCAGGGCCGGGGGGCCGACGATCTCCGAGTGGGGCCCCTGGTTCCCCGAGGTCGGCAACAACTGGACGGCCGTCTGGTGGAATCTCAACGTCCAGATCGGCATGGCCCCGGTCCACGGTTCCAACCATCCCGAACTCGACTCGGTGACCAGCACGTTCCGCCGCTTCGAGGACAACCTCCCGGCCTCCGTCCCGGCCGCGTACCGCGACGGCCAGAGCTACGCGCTGGGCCACCCCTCCGACTGGCAGCTGCGCGCGGGCGACACGTACGACGTCGGCGCCCCCGGCTCGGACCACGTCTCCGACAACTTCGGCAACCTCATCTGGGCGCTGCGCAACGTCTGGCAGTCCTACCGGCACTCGATGGACCTGTCCGTCCTGCGTGACGTCGTGCACCCGGTCCTCGCCAAGGCCGTCAACTTCTACGCGCACTTCCTGCACGAGGGCCCGGACGGCAGGCTGCACCTGCTGGAGACCCGCTCCCCCGAGTACGCCAACGCCGAGGACTGCACCTACGACCTCTCGCTCATCCGCTGGGGCGTACGCACCCTCATCGCGTCCACGAAGCTGCTGCGGAACAACGACCCCCGGCTCGCGCGCTGGCAGGACATCGAGCGCCGCCTCACCCCTTACGCCGAGGACCCGGCGGCCGGTGTGATGATCGGCAAGGGCGTCCCGCTGGCCGATTCGCACCGCCACCACTCGCACCTGCTCTGGCTGTACCCGCTGCGGGAACGGAGCTGGGACCGGGCCGGGGACCGCGACCTCATGCGGCGCTCCACGGACCACTGGGTCTCGATGCGGGAGCTGTGGCACGGCTACAGCTACGCGACCGCGTCCTCGATGTACTCGGTGATGGACGAGCCGGAGAAGGCGCTCGACTTCCTGACCTTCTTCACCGATCTGAAGGTGGTCGCGGACTGTGGGATGACCGTCAACACGATGTACCGGGAGGGCAAGAACCTGGCCCTGGAGAGCCCGCTGTCCGCCGCACAGTCGATGCTCGACATGGTGGTGCAGGGACACGAGGGCGTCGTGAAGGTCTTCCCGTCCGTCTCGGAGCGCTGGGCCGACGCGTCGTTCGCGTCCCTGCGCACCCAGGGCGCCTTCCTCGTGGACGCCGACCGCTCGGGCGGTGCCACGCGCTGGGTACGGGTGCGCAGCGAGGCGGGCGCCCCACTCACCCTGGACCACTCGGTCCGGGGGCCGGTCGAGGTGCGGGACGGCCGCGGCCGCCCGCTGCGCTGGCACGAGAGCGGGCCGGGCCGGATCACGATCGACCTGCCGCGCGGCTCCACCGCGCTGATCACCCCGAGGGGCGCCCACCGGGGCCCGACGGACCCGCGCGACGTGCCGTCGAACGGGGCGTGGACGAAATGGGGCCTGCCGGGCTGACCTGAGCCGGTGGCGGGCGGCCGGGGGCTCTAGTCGTTCAGCGTGCGGCGCATCGCCCGGTGCGCGATGCCCGCGTCCGGGAACTCGGGGCCGTAGGCGACGTAGCCGAGCCGCTCGTAGAAGCCGAGCGCGTGGGTCTGGGCGTGCAGGTCGACGGCGGCCAGGCCCAACTCACGGCCGGCGTCCTCGATGGCCCGCACCAGCGCCGCGCCGACCCCGAGGCCGCGCGCCCCGCTGGTCACCGCGAGCCGGCCGAGCGAGCCGACCGTGAGGTCACCGCCGGTCTTCGCCTCGGTGCCGGGGCCGTGCAGCAGCCGCCCGGTGCCGAGCGCCGTGCCGTCCGCCGCGACGGCGATGACGTGCACCGCGTCCGCGTCGTAGGCGTCGTACTCGATCTCCTCCGGCACGTTCTGCTCACCGACGAAGACGTCCTTGCGGACCTGGAAGCAGGCGGCGCGGTCCTGCTCCCCGACGGCGGTCCTGGTGGTGTAGGAGATCATTCGCTCTCCGCCGCGATCCGGTCCAGGGCCTGCTGGAGGTCGTCCGGGTAGGTGCTGGAGAACTCCACCCAGCGGCCGTCGGAGGGGTGCTCGAAGCCGAGCCGGACGGCGTGCAGCCACTGCCGGGTCAGGCCGAGGCGCTTGGCCATCGTCGGGTCGGCGCCGTAGGTCAGGTCACCGACGCAGGGGTGGCGGTGGGCGGACATGTGCACCCGGATCTGGTGCGTACGGCCGGTCTCCAGCTTGATGTCCAGGAGGCTGGCGGCGCGGTACGCCTCGATCAGGTCGTAGTGCGTGACCGACGGCTTGCCCTCCGCGACGACCGCCCACTTGTAGTCGTGGTTGGGGTGGCGCCCGATGGGGGCGTCGATGGTGCCGCTCATCGGGTCCGGGTGCCCCTGGACCAGCGCGTGGTACTTCTTCTCGACGACCCGGTCGCGGAACTGGGCCTTCAGCAGCGTGTAGGCCCGCTCGGACTTGGCGACGACCATCAGCCCCGAGGTCCCGACGTCGAGCCGGTGCACGATGCCCTGGCGCTCCGCGGCGCCCGAGGTGGAGATCCGGTACCCGGCGGCGGCGAGGCCGCCGATCACGGTGGTGCCGGTCCAGCCGGGGCTGGGGTGCGCGGCGACACCGACCGGCTTCATGATCACGACGATGTCGTCGTCGTCGTGGACGATCTCCATGCCCTCGACGGGCTCGGCGACGATCTGGACCGGTGCGGGAGCCTGCGGCATCTCCACTTCCAGCCAGGCGCCACCGTGCACCCGCTCGGACTTCCCGGCCACCGAACCGTCCACCTGTACCTTCCCGGCGGCGGCCAGCTCTGCGGCCTTGGTGCGGGAGAAACCGAACATGCGGGAAATGGCGGCGTCGACACGCTCGCCTTCCAGGCCATCGGGTACGGGCAGGGTTCGGATCTCGGGATGCGTACTCACCTGTCGAGTATGCCTTGCATGGCTCAGTCCTTGTGCACGGTGCCGTCGGGGTCCAGGCCCCTGAAGGAAAGGATCACGATCAGGATGCCGCCGCAGACGATCGCGGAGTCGGCCAGGTTGAAGACGGCGAAGTGGGCGGGGGCGATGAAGTCCACCACCGCGCCCTGGAAGGTGCCCGGCGCACGGAAGATTCGGTCGGTGAGGTTGCCCAGCGCACCGCCGAGCAGCAGCCCGAGCGCGATGGCCCACGGCAGGCTGTAGAGCTTGCGCGCCAGCCGTGCGATCACCACGATGACGGTCGCCGCGATGATCGTGAAGATGATCGTGAAGGCCTCACCGATACCGAACGCGGCGCCCGCGTTGCGGATCGCGTCGAGCCTGAGCCAGCTCCCGAAGATCTCGACCGGCTCCTGGTGCTCCAGCTTCGCCACCACGAGCATCTTGCTGCCCAGGTCGAGCAGGTACGCCAGGACGGCGACGCAGAAGAGCAGGATGATCCGGCGACGCCGGGTCGCCGCCGAACGGTCGACCACCGCCTCGCCGTCCCCGTCCCGCGCGGCGGCGGGGTCCACCGAACGCCCGTCCGGGGACCCGGCACCCTCGCCCCGGTCCGGCTCGGCTCCTTCGTGTCCCTCAGCCTCAGGGATGTCCGGCGTACCGATGATGCTCTCCGCCTCTGCCACGTGAGTCCCTCAACCTAGTTCCCGACTGAGGACGAGGGTACGACACGGCGGCGGGGATCAGCCTCGTCGCTCCTGCTTCTGTTTGTCCTCGACACACAGGGTGGCCCGGGGGAACGCCTGCATCCGCGCCTTGCCGATCGGGTTGCCGCAGATCTCGCAGAGCCCGTACGTCCCGGCGTCGAGCCGGGCCAGCGCCCGCTCGGTCTGCTCCAGCGTCTCCTGGGCGTGCGCGGCCAGCGACATCTCGTGCTCGCGGGTGATGTTCTTGGTGCCGGTGTCCGCCTCGTCGTCACCCGCCCCGTCACCGGAGTCCCGCATCAGCCCGGCCAGTGCCGCACCCGAGGTCTCCAGCTCGCTGCGGAGCCGGGCGATCTCGCCGGTCAGCTCGGACCGGGCGGCCGCGACCTCCTCCGGCGTCCAGGGGTCCTCGCCCGGCCGTACGGCCAGCTCCCCCGGTGCGGTCGCGGCGGCGCGGGCCGGGGGCACGGGCGCCGTGCTCCGACCGGCGGTCCGGGTCCTGGCCGCGCTCTTCTTGGCTACCACCGTGTGAGCTCCCGTCTGCTCGGCGGCCTCGGCCGCCCCCGTGGCCGCAGCGGCGGCCTTCTTCGAAGCCTTCTCGGCCGAGGTCCTCGCGGCCGCGGCCTTCTTCGGAGCGGCCTTCTTCGCCGCCGCCTTCTTGGTCGCCGTCTTCCTCGGCGCCGCCTTCTTGGCGGCCTTCTTCGTCGCCTTCTCCTCGGCCGCCGCGCCCGTGGATTCCGCTGACGCCGTCTTCTTTGCGGCGGTCTTCTTCGCCACCATGGCCGCGGCCCCTTCACACATTGTGATCTTGCTCGCGTGTCGTGCTGGGACGATAAGTCGACCCCAGCCCCGCGGCAACGGGGCACGCCGCCGGTTCGCCCCTCCCCGTCTCCGGACGACAGCCCACCTGAGTCCGTTGTGCCCAGCTCCCCGCCGGGTAATCCGCCCTCGCTCCGCTCGCCGGGCGGCGCCGGTACTCCGTACGCCGCGTCTGGCCATTCGGGTCACTCCGGGGCCGGCCGTTAAACCGGTCGGCCCCCGCACCCCGGGCCCCGTACACTGGCGGCAGCGAGAGGCGTGGATGGGACGAGTAGCGTCGTACGCAGCCAGGAGCGACCCGGGGACGGTGGAAGCCCGGGGGCGAGCGCGTCGTGAAGATCACCCGGAGCCGTCGGAGGAAAGCTTTGGACCGTGGGCCGCGCCCACGCGCACAGGGCGAGTAGAACCGGCTTCGCACCCCTAATGAGGGGGCCACGGGCAGCCGTCCGGGGCCAAGGAGGGTGGTACCGCGGGGACCCGACCGGTTCTCGTCCCTCCGACGGAAGTGGAAAACGTCCGCCGGAGGAAGCCCGCACATGACATCGCCGCAGTACCGCCAGGTACCCGCCCAGGTAGACCTGCCCGCGCTGGAGCACGCCGTGCTCGACTTCTGGCGCGAGAACAAGGTCTTCACCAAGAGCCTCGACCAGTCCGAGGGCCGCCCCGAGTGGGTCTTCTACGAGGGCCCGCCGACCGCCAACGGCATGCCCGGCGCCCACCACATCGAGGCCCGCGTCTTCAAGGACGTCTTCCCGCGCTTCCGTACCATGCAGGGCTACCACGTCGGCCGCAAGGCCGGCTGGGACTGCCACGGCCTGCCGGTCGAGCTCGCGGTCGAGAAGGAGCTGGGCTTCAACGGCAAGAAGGACATCGAGGCGTACGGCATCGCCGAGTTCAACGCCAAGTGCCGTGAGTCCGTCACCCGGCACACCGACGCCTTCACCGAGCTGACGACCCGGATGGGCTACTGGGTCGACCTCGACGACGCCTACCGCACGATGGACCCCGAGTACGTCGAGTCGGTCTGGTGGTCGCTGAAGGAGATCTTCAACAAGGACCTGCTGGTCCAGGACCACCGCGTCGCCCCCTGGTGCCCGCGCTGCGGCACCGGCCTCTCCGACCACGAGCTGGCCCAGGGCTACGAGACGGTCGTCGACCCCTCCGTCTTCGTCCGCTTCCCCCTCACCTCCGGGCCGCTGGCCGGCGACGCGGCCCTGCTGGTCTGGACGACGACCCCCTGGACCCTGGTCTCCAACACGGCTGTCGCCGCGCACCCCGAGGTCGAGTACGTCGTCGCGACGAACGGCGAGGAGAAGCTCGTCGTCGCCCGCCCGCTCGTCGAGAAGGCGCTCGGCGAGGGCTGGGAGCTCACCGGCCAGTCGTTCACCGGCCGCGAGATGGAGCGCTGGACGTACGAGCGCCCGTTCGCCCTGATCGACTTCCCGGCCGAGGCGCACTACATCGTCAACGCCGAGTACGTGACGACCGAGGACGGTACGGGTCTGGTCCACCAGTCCCCCGCCTTCGGCGCCGAGGACCTCCTGGTCTGCAAGGCGTACGGCCTCCCGGTGGTCAACCCGGTGCGGCCCGACGGCACCTTCGAGGAGGACGTGCCGCTGGTCGGCGGCGTCTTCTTCAAGAAGGCCGACGAGGCGCTCACCGAGGACCTCGCAGACCGCGGCCTGCTCTTCCGGCACGTCCCGTACGAGCACAGCTACCCGCACTGCTGGCGCTGCCACACCGCGCTGCTCTACTACGCGCAGCCGTCCTGGTACATCCGCACGACGGCCGTCAAGGACCGCCTGCTGGAGGAGAACGAGAAGACCAACTGGTTCCCCGACTCGGTCAAGAACGGCCGCTACGGCGACTGGCTGAACAACAACATCGACTGGGCGCTGTCCCGCAACCGCTACTGGGGCACCCCGCTGCCGATCTGGCGCTGCGAGGACGACCACCTCACCGTCATCGGCTCGCGCGCCGAGCTGAGCGAGCTGACCGGCACCGACCTCTCCGGTCTCGACCCGCACCGGCCGTTCATCGACGAGATCACGTTCACCTGCTCGCACGAGAGCTGCCAGCTGGAGGCGTACCGCGTCCCCGAGGTCATCGACGCCTGGTACGACTCGGGCTCGATGCCGTTCGCGCAGTGGGGCTACCCGCACAAGAACAAGGAGATCTTCGAGAGCCGCTACCCGGCACAGTTCATCTCGGAGGCCATCGACCAGACACGCGGCTGGTTCTACACCCTGATGGCGATCGGCACCCTGGTCTTCGACAAGTCCTCCTACGAGAACGTGGTCTGCCTGGGCCACATCCTCGCCGAGGACGGCCGCAAGATGTCCAAGCACCTGGGCAACACCCTCGAACCGGTCCCGCTGATGGACCAGCACGGCGCCGACGCCGTGCGCTGGTTCATGGCGGCCGGCGGCTCCCCGTGGGCGGCGCGGCGCGTCGGTCACGGCACGATCCAGGAGGTCGTCCGCAAGACGCTCCTGACGTACTGGAACACGGTCGCCTTCCAGGCGCTGTACGCCCGTACGTCGAACTGGGCGCCGTCCGGGGCCGATCCGGCACCGGCCGACCGCACGGTCCTGGACCGCTGGCTGCTGAGCGAGCTGAACGCCCTGGTGGACCAGGTCACCCAGGCGCTGGAGGGCTACGACACCCAGCGGGCCGGAAAGCTGCTCTCGGGGTTCGTGGACGATCTGTCCAACTGGTACGTGCGCCGCTCCCGCCGCCGCTTCTGGCAGGGCGACAAGTCGGCGCTGCGCACCCTGCACGAGGTCATCGAGACGGTCACCCGGCTGATGGCCCCGCTGACCCCGTTCATCACCGAGCGGGTCTGGCAGGACCTGATCGTGCCGGTCACCCCGGACGCCCCGGAGTCGGTCCACCTCTCCGACTGGCCGAAGGCAGACCTGACGGCGATCGACCCCGAACTCTCGACGCAGATGGCGCTGGTGCGCCGGCTGGTCGAGCTGGGCCGGGCGACGCGTGCCGAGTCCGGTGTCAAGACCCGTCAGCCGCTGTCCCGTGCCCTGGTCGCGGCCTCGGGCTTCGAGAGCCTCTCCCCCGCGTTGCGGGCCCAGATCACCGAGGAGCTGAACGTCTCCTCCGTGGCCTCCCTGTCCGAGGTCGGGGGGTCGCTGGTCGACACGACGGCGAAGGCCAACTTCCGGGCGCTGGGCAAGCGGTTCGGCAAGGGCGTCCAGGCGGTGGCCAAGGCCGTCGCGAACGCCGACGCCGCCGCGCTGTCGCTGGCCCTGCGCGAGGGCACGGCCTCGGTCGAGGTCGACGGCGAGACGGTGTCGCTGGCCCCGGACGAGGTGATCATCACCGAGACCCCGCGCGAGGGCTGGTCGGTCGCGTCCGACTCGGGCGCCACGGTCGCCCTCGACCTGGAGATCACCCCGGAGCTGCGGCGGGCGGGCCTGGCCCGTGACGCGATCCGCCTCATCCAGGAGGCCCGCAAGAACAGCGGCCTGGACGTGGCGGACCGCATCGCCGTCCGCTGGACGTCCACATCACCCGCGACGGCCGAGGCGCTGGCCGAGCACGCGTCCCTGATCGCGGACGAGGTCCTCGCCCTGGACTACGCGCAGGGCGAGGCGGACGCGGCGTACGGCGAGCCGTTCGAGGACGAGGGCCTGTCCCTGACGTTCCGCCTCCGCAGGACGGAGCGCTAGCCACACAGCGCATGGGGCCCGGCCGGACACATTCCGGCCGGGCCCCTTGTCGTTCCCCTACCCGCCCCTTCCCGAACCTGGGGCTCCGCCCCAGCCCCCGCGCCTCAAACGCCGGCGAGGCTGGACATCTCAAGCCCCTCCGGCGATTGAGGAGCGGGGGTCCGGGGGCAGAGCCCCCGGGAGCAGGGGACGCCACGCCCATGGCAAAGGGCCGGGCCCCGGGGAAACCCCGGGGCCCGGCCCTTTGCCTGCCGACGGCTACGCGCTCAGCGAGCGCGAACCGCTCAGTTGTCGTCCTCGTCGATGAGGAACCCACGCATCGGCGAAGGCGCCTGCTGCATCGGCTGCGGCGCCTGCGGCCGCACCGGTGCCATCGGCTGGGTCATCGCCGGCGACATCTGCTGCTGGCCACCGTACGAGGGCGCGCTGCCCATGGACGGGCTGCCGCCCATCTGGGGGCCGCCGTGACCGCCGTGGTTGCCGCCCATGGTGTGGCCCATGGCACCCGCACCGGCCGGAGCCAGCGAGGGCGACGGCGGCAGCGAAGCGGTCGCCGGGGTCCGCGGCGGAGCGAGCGAGTCGTCCGCCTGGGTCTCCAGCTGACGGAGCTGGCTCTCCAGGTAGGACTTCAGACGCGTCCGGTACTCGCGCTCGAAGCCGCGCAGGTCCTCGACCTTGCGCTCAAGCGTCGCGCGGGCCGACTCCAGGGAGCCCATCGCCACGCGGTGCTTCTCCTGCGCGTCCCGCTCCAGGGCGTCCGCCTTGGCACGGGCATCGCGCTCCAGGCCCTCGGCACGGCTGCGCGCCTCGCCGACGATCTTGTTGGCCTCGGAACGGGCCTCCGCGATCGCCTGGTCGGCGGTCTGCTGCGCCAGGGAGAGGACACGGGCGGCGCTGTCGCCGCCGGGGCCCTGCTGCTGCTGCATCTGCGGCGGCTGCTGCTGCTGCATCTGCTGCATCTGCTGCTGGGGGTTGTGGCCGCCCATGGGGCCGCCCATCGGGCCACCCATGGGGCCGCCCTGCATCGGGCCGGGGCCGTGCGGGCCCTGCGGACCGGGGCCGTGCGGACCCTGGGGTCCGTGGCCGCTGGGACCGGCGGGCAGCTGCGGAGCGCCACCGGGCAGCTGGGGGGGACCCATCTGCGGGGGCTGCTGCTGCTGGACCGGCGGACCAGATATGGCGGCCGGCACCGGTGCGCCGGGCCGTTCCTGCTGCTCCGGCTTGCGCATGCCTTGCTGCTGCTGGTTCTGCGCGGCGGCACGCGTGGCGGCGGCCAGCTTGGCGCGCAGGTCCTCGTTCTCACGGAGCAGGCGGGTCAGCTCCGATTCGACCTCGTCGAGGAAGGCGTCAACCTCGTCCTCGTCATAGCCTTCTCGGAGGCGGACCGTCGTGAACTGCTTGTTCCGCACGTCCTCGGGGGTCAGCGGCATCTCTTCTTCACCTCTACGTAGTCGTCGGCAGTCGGCAAGACCGTATCGCTCACAACCTGATCACGACGCTGATCAGGATGGAAACGATGATCATCAGAACGAAGAAGGACAGGTCGAGTGCCACGCCCCCGAGACGCAGCGGCGGAATGAACCGCCGCAGGAGCTTGAGCGGTGGATCGGTGACCGTGTAAGTCGCCTCAAGGACGATCACCATCGGCTTGCCCGGCTGCCATGAACGTGCGAACTGGAAGACGTAGTCCATGACCAGCCGGAAGATCAGCACGATGAGGAAACACATCAACGCGATGTAGACAACACTTTGAGCGACGCCCATCCTCGCGCTTCCCTCTCCCCTGGCTCTCGTAGCTCCGGCCTCTCGGCCGGGTTGTTCCCGGTGTCGTGTTCTCAGCTCTGGTTGAAGAATCCGCCCTCTGCGATGCGGGCCTTGTCCTCCGCCGTGACATCGACGTTAGCAGGCGACAACAGAAAGACCTTCTGTGTCACTCGCTCAATGCTGCCATGGAGACCGAAGACAAGTCCTGCGGCAAAGTCGACAAGTCGCTTCGCGTCCGTGTCGTCCATCTCCGTGAGATTCATGATCACCGGAGTGCCCTCACGGAAGTGTTCCCCGATGGTACGGGCCTCGTTGTAGGTCCTGGGGTGCAGCGTGGTGATGCGGTAGGGCTCCCGCTCGGACACAACCTTGGGCATGATCACCGGTGCGTTCTTCTCCAAGTTCGAGCGTTCAGGTGTGATGGATGCCACGGGGGCGATTCGGGCGGGTCGCTCTCGCTCGGCCGGGATCTGAACCGGCTCCCGCTGCGCGGGAGGCTGTACCGCTCGTACCGGTTCGTCCCGTTCCCGCTCCACCTGATGCGCGGGCTGGTGCCGGCGCCGGTCCCGCTCGGGCTCCGGCTCGGGTTCGAATTCGTCGTCGGGGTCGAACCCCGGACCGTCGTACCCATCGTCCTCCACGAGGCCGAGGTAGACCGCCATCTTGCGCATCGCGCCGGCCATGCTCTGAGTCCTCCGCTCTGTGGTGGATCGGCATCTGTCACCAAGTGCCCGCGATCCACTGTGGTCTATCCGCCGTGGGCGGTAATGACCATATTTTCTGCTGTGGTCCGACTTGCTTGGCGACGTTACCCGAGCCCGGGTCGGACTCCGAGTACCGCAGTACCGACGCGCACATGTGTCGCACCGGCCGCAACCGCGTCCTCAAGGTCCGCACTCATCCCTGCAGAGACCATGTTCGCAGCCGGATGGTTCCCGCGCAGCCGGGATGAGATTTCCATCAGCCGGTCGAACGCGGCGCGTTGCCTTCCGGCGAACGGTCCGGCGAGCGGCGCGACGGTCATCAGACCGGCCAGCCGCAGCCCCGGGGCGGATTCGACCGCGGCGGCCAACTCCTCGACCCCGTCCGGGGCGACGCCGCCCCGCTCACCCCGCTCACCGCTCTCCGCGTCGAGCGCGACCTGGATGAGGCACCCGAGTTCACGCCCGTCGCGCTCGTCGCGACCGACCGCCGCGGAGAGCGCCGTCACGAGCTTGGCGCGATCCACCGACTGCACGATATCGGCATAACTCACCACAGAGCGAACCTTGTTCGTCTGCAATTGACCGACAAAGTGCCATGTGAGGGACAGATCCGCACATGCGGCGGCCTTGGGCGCCGCGTCCTGGTCGCGGTTCTCCGCGACCTGGCGCACGCCGAGTTCGTACAGGATCCGCACATCGCTCGCCGGGTAGGTCTTGGTGACCACGATGAGGGTCACCTCCTCCCGCTTACGGCCGGCGGCGGCGCAGGCGGACGCGATGCGTTCCTCCACCTGTGCGAGATTCGCTGCGAGTTGATCCCTACGGTCCGTCATGCCCTATCCGTCCAGCCAGACATATCCGGCGAGCCGCCCGGTGGTGCGGTCGCGTCGGTACGAGAAATGGTCACCCGATTCGAGAGTGCAAACGGGCGACATGTGCCGGTCGGTGATTCCGAGGGCGTCGAGCTGGGCATGGACCCCGGCGGTGACATCCACGGCGGGGGTTCCCCAGCTGGTCTCGGACCAGGAGGCGGGGATGCTCCCGGCGACCTCGTCGCGCATCGCGGCCGGGACCTCGTAGCACCGTCCGCAGACGGCCGGCCCGGTGCGGGCGATGATCCGCGAGGGGGCCGCGCCGAGCCGGACCATGGCCTCCACCGCGGCGGGCACCACTCCGGCGAGGAGGCCGGGGCGGCCCGCGTGTGCCGCCGCGACGATCCCGGCGACCGGGTCGGCGAGGAGTACGGGGGTGCAGTCCGCGGTGAGAACGGCGAGCGGGAGTCCGCGCCGCGCGGTCACCACCGCGTCCACGGCGGGAATCTCGGAGGCGTCGCCCCACGGCCCGTCGACCACGGCGACGTCCCGGCCGTGGACCTGGTTCATCCAGACGACCCGCGCCGGGTCCAGCCCGCGAGCGCGCGCGGCGCGCTCGCGGTTGGCCAGAACGGCGGCGGGGTCGTCACCGACCGCGCCGCCGAGATTGAGCTCCGCATACGGAGCGGCGCTCACCCCTCCCCACCTGTCGGTGAAGGAGAAGTGGGCGCCGCCGCCCGGCGAACCGGAATCCGTGGAGCTCACTGTGTGATGCGGACCTATCACTTCAAGAAGTCCGGAACGTCCAGCTCTTCGGCCTGGGAGTCCTGGTAGGGACGGGCCGGCGGGACGTGCGGCGGGGCGACCGGCGGGAGGTGGCTCTCGTTGGCCACCGGCACCGGCTCCGCCTGGACCGGGGTCTCCTCGCGCGGGGGCACGGAGCCCAGTCCGCTCGACTGGCGCACGGGCTCCGCGGCCCGGACCGGCGGGGCGGACTCCTCACGCTTGGTGGAGTTCGCGCCCAGGACGTTCTCGCGACGGGCCGGCGGCTGTCCGCCGTCGAAGCCCGCGGCGATCACGGTGACCCGCACCTCGTCGCCCAGTGCGTCGTCGATGACCGCACCGAAGATGATGTTCGCCTCCGGATGCGCCGCCTCGCTCACCAGCTGGGCGGCCTCGTTGATCTCGAAGAGACCGAGGTCGCTGCCACCGGAGATGGAGAGCAGGACACCGCGGGCGCCGTCGATGGACGCCTCCAGGAGCGGCGAGGAGATCGCCATCTCCGCCGCGGCCACCGCGCGGTCGTCGCCGCGGGCCGAGCCGATGCCCATGAGCGCCGATCCGGCCTCGGACATGACCGACTTGACGTCGGCGAAGTCGAGGTTGATCAGACCCGGGGTGGTGATGAGGTCGGTGATGCCCTGGACACCCGAGAGCAGCACCTGGTCGGCCGACTTGAACGCGTCGAGCACGCTCACCTGGCGGTCCGAGATGGACAGCAGCCGGTCGTTGGGAATGACGATGAGGGTGTCGACCTCTTCGCGGAGTTCGGCGATGCCGTCCTCCGCCTGGTTCGCGCGACGCCGGCCCTCGAAGGTGAACGGGCGGGTGACCACACCGATCGTCAGGGCGCCGAGCGAGCGCGCGATATTTGCGACGACGGGTGCACCACCGGTTCCGGTGCCACCGCCTTCGCCTGCGGTGACGAAGACCATGTCGGCCCCCTTGAGGACCTCCTCGATCTCTTCACGGTGGTCCTCTGCCGCCTTGCGACCGACGGCCGGGTTCGCCCCGGCGCCGAGGCCACGGGTGAGTTCACGGCCGACGTCGAGCTTGACGTCGGCGTCGCTCATCAACAGGGCTTGCGCATCAGTGTTGATCGCGATGAACTCGACGCCCTTGAGACCGACCTCGATCATTCGGTTGATGGCATTGACACCACCGCCGCCGACACCGATGACCTTGATGACTGCGAGGTAGTTCTGCGGTGCTGCCACGTCGAAGGCCTCTCGCCTCGAGTTACGTGTCGTCGCTTGGCGGTAGTCCCGCCGCGACGACGGATGCCGATTGGGACGGTCCGAACGCCGACCCAAACCCTAACGTTGAAGTTTAGGGTTACCAGTGTGTCTGCTTCATGGACTCTTCCGAACAGGACACTAAGTCGACAAGTGGCGCACGTTCAACGAACACGCCGAACCTCCCGTTTTTCTTTTCACCCTATGTGATCACCCGTAGCGCTGACCAACCAGGGTGCTGGCCAGGCCGAATGTGCGTCAACTACCCGACACCGCAGGAGCGGTGGGTGCACTCACGTCGAAGTGTCCTGCTTTGGGAGCGGCTTTCATGAGCGCGGTGAGGACTTTCGCCTTCACAGCACCTTCTTCGCCACTCCCCCAGATCACCTCACGGTCCCGAGTGAGCTCCAGGGAGACCGAATCGTACGAGGTGACCCGCACGACCTTGGTGTCCCCGGCAATGCCGCCCGGAAGGTCGCCCGCGACCCGGACCGCCTCCCGCACCAGCCGGTCGCTGCCGAAACGGCGCAGGCTCGCCGACCGACCAGCGGTCAGTTCCAGCAGGGGTACGCGCCCGGGCGCCTTGTCCACCGTGGCGAAGCGCACGCCTTTGGCGTCCACTTCGATGAACTTTGCGCCCTTTTTCACCAACAGGACCGGCTTTCGTTCGGTCACCTTAAGTCCGATGCCGTGCGGCCATGACCGTACGACATCCACCGAGTCGATACGAGGCAACTTCTGGCGCAATCTGTCCGCGATGGCGTCCGTGTCCACGGAGACCAGCGGAGACCCCATCGGCACCGCCGCGGCCGACTCCACCTCGGCCGGTGACAGGACGTCGACGCCGGTGATCCGGACCTGTTCGGTGCGGAGCCAGGAGGAGCCGTAGAGCGCCCAGACGGCGCCGGAGCCGAGCAGCAGTACGGCCGCGGCGATCACGATCAGCAGGGTCCGCCGGGACATCCGGCGCCCTTCGCCCCCCGGGCGCGGCGGCCGGTCCGGGGTGTCCTCCTGCTGCCCTGCACCGCGCTGGGCGGTCGTCGGTCCGGCCACGCTCGCTCCTTATGCCGGGTCCGGGGGCGCCGCCCCCGGACCCGTCCGCCTCACGCGCCTCGGCGTGCGGCAATCGCCTCGTACACCATGCCGACCAGCAGGTCGTCGGCGTCCCGCCGGCCGAACTCGGCGGCAGCGCGGGACATTTCGTACAGCCGGTGCGGATCCGACAGCACCGGAAGGACGTTGCCCTGCACCCATTCCGGGGTGAGCGCGGCGTCGTCCACCAGCAGACCGCCGCCGGCGTTGATCAGCGGCTGGGCGTTGAGCCGCTGTTCGCCGTTGCCGATCGGCAACGGGACATAGGCGGCCGGCAGCCCGACGGCGGAGAGTTCCGCCACGGTCATCGCGCCCGCGCGGCAGAGCATCATGTCGGCCGCGGCGTACGCGAGGTCCATCCGGTCCACATACGGTACCGGGATATAGGGCGGCATACCGGGCATGTTGTCCACGCGCGGCATTTCGTTCTTCGGACCGACCACGTGCAGGATCTGGATTCCGGAGCGCTGCAGCAGCGGCGCGACCCGCTGGACCACCTCGTTGAGGTGGCGGGCGCCCTGCGAGCCGCCGGAGACCAGCAGCGTCGGCAGGTTGGGGTCGAGCCCGAAGGCCGCACGCGCCTCCGGACGGACCCGGGCCCGGTCCAGGGTGGCGATGGTGCGGCGAAGCGGAATGCCGATGTAGCGGGCACCCCGGAGCTTGCTGTCGGGGGTGGAGACGGCGACCCCGTGCGCGTACCGCGAACCGATCTTGTTGGCCAGGCCCGGCCGGGCGTTGGCCTCGTGCACCACGATCGGCACCCCGGCCCGTTTGGCGGCGAGGTAGCCGGGCAGCGCGACGTAGCCGCCGAACCCGACCACGCAGTCCGCCTTGGTCCGCTCCAGGATCTGCTCGGCGGCCTTGATGGTGCCGCGCAGCCTGCCCGGGACGGTGATGAGTTCGGGGGTGGGCTTGCGCGGCAGCGGTACGGCCGGGATCAGGGCGAGTTCGTACCCCCGCTCGGGTACGAGTCTTGTCTCAAGTCCGCGCTCCGTGCCGAGAGCGGTGATTCCCACGCTCGGGTCCTGCCTGCGCAGGGCGTCCGCGAGGGCAAGCGCGGGCTCGATGTGGCCGGCGGTCCCCCCACCGGCGAGTACGACATGCACCGAAATTCACCGCTCTCCGGACGAACGCTTCTTGATGCGCCGTCTCATCGTCTTCCATCTCACCCCGGGCCTCCGCATGGCCAGGGCCGCCTTCGCGGCGGGATCCTCTCGCGCGAACGCGATCAGCAGCCCGACAGCGAACATGGTCGGAAGCAGGGCTGACCCTCCGTAGGAGAACAGCGGGAGCGGGACACCGGCGATCGGAAGCAGACCGAGCACCGCACCGATATTGATCACGGCCTGAGCCGTGATCCAGGTGGTCACACCTCCCGCGGCATACCTCACGAAGGGGTCCTCCGTGCGTCCGGCCACGCGGATACCCGCATAGCCTAGAGCCGCGAAGAGGGCGAGTACCGACAGTGTCCCCGCCAACCCCAGTTCCTCCCCCGTGATGGCGAAGATGAAGTCGGTGTGGGGTTCTGGGAGTTGCCCCCATTTCTCCACACTCGCACCGAGCCCGGATCCGAACCAGCCGCCGGACGCCAGAGCGTAGATACCGTGCACCGCCTGCCAGCACGAGCCGCCCGGTCCGGGCTCGCTCGCGCCCATGCAGTCGAGCCTGGCCATCCGGTTCGGACTGGTCTTGATCAGCACGAAGCCGATCAGTCCGGCGGTGGCGAGCACTCCGGCGAACAGCCGGGTGGGAGCCCCGGCCAGCCAGAGCAGCCCGAACAGGATCGCCGTGAGAATGATCGCAGTGCCCATGTCACCGCCGAGCATGATCAGCCCGAGCAGCATGAAGGCGACCGGCACCAGCGGCACGAGCATGTGCTTCCACTGGTTCAGCAGCCGCTTGTCCTGTTTGCGGGCGAGCAGGTCGGCGCCCCACAGGACGAGGGCGAGCTTGCCGAACTCGCTGGGCTGGAGCTGGAAGGGGCCGCCCAGGTAGAGCCAGTTGCGGTTGCCGTTGACCGACATCCCTATCCCCGGCACCTGGACCAGCACCATCAGGAAGACGGCACCCATCAGCAGCGGGTAGGACAGGGCGCGGTGCAGCTTCACCGGCATCCGGGCGGCGATCGCCATCAGCCCGGCCCCGATGACGGCGGCCAGGAACTGCTTGCGGAAGAAGTAGGTGCCCGGCTTGTCGAGCTCCAGCGCCTTGATCATCGAGGCGGAGTAGACCATCACGAGCCCGAGCACGGTGATGAGCAGCCCGGCGCCCAGGATCAGGTAGTACGCCGTCAGCGGCCGGTCCCAGGCCCTGCGTGCCTGCTCGTAGAGCCGCCGCACACCGCCGCCGCGCGGGGTGCGGGGACCGCCCGTGCTCCTGGAGCGGGCGGCGGGGGGCCGCCGGGAGCCGGGCGCGGAGCGGACGCGGAGCGCGAGTCCGTCCGGCAGCGGGGCGCCCGCGGTCGCCAGGAGGGGCGGATGGAGCGCCCGGCTGATCGCCGCGGACGCCCGTGAGCGGTCCCCGCCGCGTGCGGCAGGGCTCTCTTCGGCCGGCATGGTCCTGTCCCCTCCACTGCTCGTGCCCGGGGCTTCGGTGCCGAGGGCCCGCGCCCACGGCACTGCCGTACGCACCCGGTTGTGCCGGGACGGTACGGCGTGGAGGCCGGGCCCGTCAGGCGCTCTCGGCGGCGAGTGCGCGGACCGCGTCCGCGAAGGCCTCGCCCCGCTTGTTGTAGTTGGTGAACATGTCCATCGAGGCGCAGGCCGGGGCCATCAGTACGGTGTCTCCCGGCCGGGCGAGCCGTGCCGCCTCGCGGACCGCCTCCGACATCGCCCCAGTGTCGGTCCGGTCGAGGTCGGTCACCGGGACCTCGGGCGCGTGTCGCGCGAGGGCTTCGCGGATCAGGGCGCGGTCGGCGCCCATCAGCACGACGCCCCGCAGCCGGCCCGCGCACCCGGTCACCAGCTCGTCGAAGGTGGCGCCCTTGGCCAGTCCGCCGGCGATCCAGACGATGGGCTCGTACGAGGCCAGCGAGGCTTCGGCGGCGTGGGTGTTGGTGGCCTTGGAGTCGTCGATGTACGTGACCCCGGCGACGTCCGCGACGTGCTCGATGCGGTGCGGGTCGGGGCGGAAGTTCCGCAGCCCGTCCCGCACGGCGGCGGGCTCCACACCGAAGGCGCGGGCCAGCGCCGCCGCCGCCAGCGCGTTGGCGATGTTGTGCGGGGCGGGCGGGTTCACGTCCGCGACCTCGGCGAGCTCCTGGGCCTGCTTCTGCCGGTTCGTCACGAAGGCGCGGTCGACGAGGATGCCGTCGACCACCCCGAGCTGGGAGGGCCCGGGAGTGCCGAGGGTGAAGCCGATCGCCCGGCAGCCCTCCTCGACGTCCGCCCGGCGCACCAGTTCCTCGGTGAGCCCGTCCGCGACGTTGTAGACGCAGGCGACGGTGTTGCCCTCGTAGATCCGGCCCTTGTCCGCGACGTACGCCGCCATGGAGCCGTGCCAGTCGAGGTGGTCGGGGGCCAGGTTGAGGACGGCCGCGGAGTGGGCGCGCAGCGAGGGCGACCAGTGCAGCTGGTAGCTGGACAGCTCGACGGCGAGTACGTCGTACTTCTCGTCGCTGAGCACCGCGTCCAGGAGCGAGACGCCGATGTTGCCGACGGCGGCGGTGCGCAGTCCGGCCGCCTCCAGGATCGAGGCGAGCATCCGGACGGTCGTGGTCTTGCCGTTGGTGCCGGTGACCGCGAGCCAGGGTGCCGGTTCGCGGCCGTCCTGTCCGCGCAGCCGCCAGGCGAGTTCGACGTCGCCCCAGACGGGGACGCCCGCCTCGGCGGCCGCGGCGAACAGCGGCTTGTCGGGCTTCCAGCCCGGCGTGGTGACGATGAGCTCGGTGGACTCCGGCAGGGTGGCACCGTCGCCGAGGCGCACGGTGATGCCCTGCGCCTCCAGCTCCGCCGCCTGGGCCCGTGAGCGCTCGTCGTCCCCGTCGTTGACGACGGTGACGACGGCGCCGAGACCGTTCAGCACCCGGGCCGCCGGGATCCCGGAGACCCCGAGTCCGGCGACCGTGACGTGCTTGCCCTGCCAGTCCGCGTTGCTCACTTCTTGGCTGCCCATCCTGCGTAGAAGAGGCCGAGACCGACGATGACGCACATGCCCTGGATGATCCAGAAGCGGACCACGACAAGGACTTCGGACCACCCCTTGAGTTCGAAGTGGTGCTGGAGCGGCGCCATCCGGAACACTCGCTTGCCGGTCATCTTGAACGAGCCGACCTGGATGACGACGGACATCGTGATCATCACGAAGAGGCCGCCGAGGACCGCCATCAGGAACTCGGTGCGGGAGCAGATCGCCAGACCGGAGAGCGCGCCGCCGAGGGCGAGCGAGCCGGTGTCACCCATGAAGATCTTGGCCGGCGAGGTGTTCCACCAGAGGAAGCCGAAGCAGGAGCCCATCAGGGCCGAGGCCACGACCGCGAGGTCGAGTGGATCTCGTACTTCGAAACAGGCGCTCGGGTTGGTGAGGGTGGCCGCGTTGGCGCAGGACTCCTGGAACTGCCAGAGCCCGATGAAGGTGTACGCGCCGAAGACCATCACCGACGCACCGGTGGCGAGGCCGTCCAGACCGTCCGTCAGGTTCACGCCGTTGGACATGGCGAGAATCATGAACAGCGCCCAGACCACGAACAGCACCGGCCCGATCGACCAGCCGAAGTCCTCGACGAACGAGAGCTTGGTGGAGGCGGGGGTGTTGCCGCGGGCGTCCGCGAACTGGAGCGAGAGCACCGCGAAAGCGATGCCGACGGTCAGCTGGCCGATCATCTTCGCCCTGGCACGCAGGCCCAGCGAGCGCTGCTTGACGATCTTGATGTAGTCGTCGAGGAAGCCGACGAGCCCCATCCCCGCCATCAGGAAGAGGACCAGCACGCCGGAGAAGCGCATGTCCTCGCCGGTGATCAGCTTCGCGACGACGTACGCGATGATCGTCGCCAGGATGAAGGCGATGCCGCCCATGGTGGGCGTGCCCTTCTTCGATCCGTGGCTGCGCGGGCCGTCGTCGCGGATGAACTGCCCGTATCCCTTGCGGGCCAGCAGCTTGATCAGCAGCGGGGTACCGACCAGGGTCAGGAAGAGCCCGATGGCCCCCGCGAAGAGGATCTGCCTCATCGGCCGGCGACCTCGCCCTCGGTCGCGTTCTCCAGCAGTGCCGTAACGACCTGCTCCAGGCCGACCGACCGGGACGCCTTCACCAGCACGACGTCTCCCGGGCGCAGTTCACTGCGCAACAGGTCGACGGCAGCCTGTGCGTCGGACACATGCACCGACTCCTCACCCCACGAACCCTCGTTGTATGCGCCCAGTTGCAGCCAGGAGGCCTCTCTGCCCCCGACCGCGACGAGCTTGCTGACGTTGAGCCGGACGGCTAGCCGTCCGACCGCGTCGTGCTCGGTGAGCGAGGCGTCGCCGAGCTCGGCCATCAGGCCGAGCACCGCCCACGTACGACGCCCCTTCCCCATGGCGGCCAGCGCGCGCAGCGCTGCCTTCACGGATTCGGGGTTGGCGTTGTAGGCGTCATTGACGAACGTCACGCCGTCCGGACGCTCGGTGACCTCCATGCGCCAGCGGGAGAGGGTGCCCGCCTCGGAGAGCCCTTCGGCGATCTCGTCTGCGGACAGGCCCAACTCATGGGCGACGGCGGCCGCGGCGAGCGCGTTCGACACGTGGTGCTCACCGTACAGGCGCATGGTCACATCGCTGCACCCGGTGGGTGTGTGGAGGCGGAACGCGGGGCGGCCGTCGTCGGTGAGCCGCACGTTCTCTCCCCGTACGTCCGCATCCGCGGCTTCGCCGAAGAGCAGAACCCGGGCCTTGGTGCGGGAGGTCATGGCACGTACGAGCGGGTCGTCGGCGTTGAGTACGGCGAGACCGTCCGCGGGGAGGGACTCGACCATCTCGCCCTTGGCCTGGGCGATCTGCTCCTTTCCGCCGAACTCACCGATGTGCGCGCTGCCGACGTTGAGGACGAGGCCGATTCGGGGCGGGACGAGACCGGTGAGGTAGCAGATGTCACCGATGTAGCGTGCACCCATTTCGAGGACCAGGTGCCGGGTCTCCTCGGTGGCGCGCAGCGCGGTGAGCGGCAGGCCGATCTCGTTGTTGAGGTTGCCCTCCGGGTAGACGGTGGGGCCCTTGCGCTCCAGGAGCTGGGCGATCAGGTCCTTGGTGGAGGTCTTGCCGGCGGATCCGGTGAGGGCGACCACGGTGGTGCCCAGGCGGCCGACGACGGCGCGGGAGAGCGCGCCGAGGGCCGCCACCACGTCGTCCACGACGATCGCGGGGACGCCGACGGGGCGGGAGGCCAGCACGACTGCCGCGCCCGCCTCGACGGCGCGCCGCGCGTAGTCGTGGCCGTCGACCCGTTCACCGGCGAAGGCGACGAAGAGGCTGCCTTGCTTCACCGCCCGGGAGTCGATGACGACTGGCCCGCTGACGATTGCTGCCGGATCCGGTATGTCGTACGACTGCCCGCCGACGATTTCGGCGATCTCGGCGAGGGAAAGGGCGATCACTTGGTCATCCCTGACTGTTGTTCTCGTGGGTGGGGGCGCGGTGGGCGGCGCTCTCGTGTCCCATGGACCGCTCGATGGCCTCGCGCAGGACCACCCGGTCGTCGAAGGGGCGCACGACGCCGTGGATGTCCTGGCCCTGCTCGTGGCCCTTGCCCGCGACGATCACGGTGTCGCCGGGGCCGGCCCGGCCGACCGCGGCGGCGATGGCGGCGGCCCGGTCGGCGTCGACCAGGACGTCACCGCGTTCGTGCACGGGCACTTCGGCGGCGCCCGCGAGCATGGCGGCCAGGATGCCGAGGGGGTCCTCCGAGCGGGGGTTGTCGGAGGTCAGCACGGCGGTGTCGGCGAGCCGGGCCGCGGCCGCTCCCATCGGGCCGCGCTTGGTGGTGTCGCGGTCGCCGCCGCAGCCGAGGACGATGTGCAGCTTGCCCTCCGTGACCTTCTGGAGGGAGCGGAGCACCGATTCGACGGCGTCGGTCTTGTGCGCGTAGTCGACGAGCGCGAGATACGGCTGTCCGGCGTCGATCCGCTCAAGCCGGCCGGGCACTCCGGGCACGGCGGCGACACCGTCGGCCGCGATCTGCGGGTCGATGCCCGCGACGGCGAGGGTGACGATCGCGGCCAGGGTGTTGGCGACGTTGAACGGTCCGGGCAGCGGAGCCTTGGCGGTGGCCCGTTCGTCCTTGGGGCCGACGACCGTGAAGGTGGAGCCGAGCTGGCCGACCTCGACGTCCTCGGCCCGCCAGTCGGCGTCCGGGTGGCCCTCCGCGGAGAAGGTGGTGATCGGGACGGACGCCTCGGTGATCAGCCTGCGGCCGTACTCGTCGTCGAAGTTGACGACGCCCTGCCTGCTGCGCTGCGGGGTGAACAGCCGCGCCTTGGCCTGGAAGTAGTCCTCCATGCCGGAGTGGAACTCCATGTGCTCCGGGCTGAGGTTGTTGAAGACGGCGACGTCGAAGACGCAGCCGTCGACCCGGCCGAGCACCAGGGCGTGGCTGGAGACCTCCATGGTCACCGCGTCGGCGCCGCGCTCGCGCATGACGGCGAACAGGGCCTGCAGGTCGGTGGCCTCCGGCGTGGTCCGCTCCGACTTGATGCGTTCGTCGCCGATCCGCATCTCCACGGTGCCGATCAGGCCCGTGCTGCGGCCGGCGCCGCGGAAGCCGCCCTCGACGAGGTAGGCGGTGGTGGTCTTGCCGGAGGTCCCGGTGATGCCGATCTGGAGCAGGTCTGTGCCGGGGTGCCCGTAGATCTCGGCGGCGAGTTCGCCCATCCGGCCGCGCGGGTCCTCGACGACCAGCACCGGGAGCCCGGTGGCGGCGGCGCGTTCGGCGCCCGCCGGGTCGGTGAGGATGGCGGCGGCGCCGAGGCCGGCCGCCTGGGCGGTGAAGTCGGCGCCGTGCAGGCGGGCGCCGGGCAGGGCCGCGTACACGTCTCCGGGGCGTACGGCCCTGGAGTCGTGGGTGATGCCGGTGACTTCGCCGGTGCCCGGCGGTTCGACTCCCAGCCGGGTGGCCAGATCGGCAATGGAGGTCGGCCGCAGCCGATCCGGGCGGGGCGCTCCCGGGTAGTTCACAGGGGCGTCCTTCTGGGTGGTTCGGGACTGTTCAGCGTGGGACACGGCGGTGAGCGTACCGGGAGCACCCGGCCTCTCGCGAAGTGAGGGGTTGGGGTCGTGGTGGTTCCCGTTCCGGTTCCCGGGATCAGGGGTGATGGTTGTCACTGGAGGGTCTCCCCGAGTTCACTCGCCGGGTTTGAAGGACACCGGCAGCCTGGCCGGCTCGCTGCCGGATGGTGCGGTCTGAAGGGTCTTGAGCGCGAATTCCATGACCTGCTTGTAGATGGGCCCGCAGATCTGGCCGCCGAAGTAGCCGCCCTTGGTGGGGTTCTGGATCGCACAGTAGACGGTGATCTGAGGGTTGTCGGCGGGGGCGAAACCGGCGAAGGAGGCGGTGTAGCCGTGGTAGCCGCCGCGTACCGGATCGACCCGGTTGGCCGTACCGGTCTTGCCCGCGACGCGGTAGCCGGGGATCTTGGCCTGGGTTCCGGTGCCCTCCTGGTCGCCGACGACCGACTCCAGCATCTTCGCCAGTGTCTTCGCCGTCTTCTCGCTGACCACCCGGGTCTGCTCGGGGGCGTCGGCGGTGGTGAAGCGGCCGTCGGCCCCCTTGGTGCCGCGGACCAGGGTGGGTGCGATCCGGACCCCGCCGTTGGCGATCGTGGAGTAGATCGAGGCGGCCTGCATGGCGTTGAGCGAGAGTCCCTGGCCGAACGGGATCGTGTACTGCTGCGAGGTCGACCAGTCCTGCGGCTTGGCGAGGATGCCGGGGGTCTCACCCGGGTAGCCGAGTCCGGTCGGTGAGCCGATGCCAAATTTGCGCAGGTAGGAGTAGAGCGTCTTGTTGGCCTGGGCCTGCGTCTTGCCGAGCTGTCCGGCGGCCAGGATGGTGCCGATGTTGCTGGACTTGGCGAGTACGCCGTTGAGCGTCAGGTACCAGGTGGGGTGGTCGATGTCGTCCTTGAAGAGCCGGTCGCCGCGGTGCAGCCGGTTGGGGACGGTGACGTGGGTGCCGGGGGTGGCAGCCCCCTCCTCCAGTACCGCGGCCATGGACATGACCTTGCTGGTGGAGCCGGGCTCGTACACGTCCTGGAGCGCGGCGTTGCCCAGGGACGCCGCGTCGGCCTGCGAGAGGTCGTTGGGGTCGAATCCGGGGGCGTTGGCCATGGCGAGCACCTCGCCGGTCCGGGTGTTCTGGACGACGACGTAGCCCCGGTCGGCCTTGGACTTCTTCACCTGTTCGGAGATGGCCTTCTGGGCCGCCCACTGGATGTCGCGGTCGATGGTCAGCTCGATGTCGGAGCCCGCGACGGCAGGGACCTCCTTGGTGCCCGCGGTGGGCACCCGGCGGCCGCCGGACTGGGCGTACTTGATCGTGCCGTCCTCGCCCGCCAGCTCCTTGTCCAGCTGCGATTCGAGGCCGCCCGCGCCCTTGCCCTCCGCGTTGACGTAACCCAGTATCCCGGCGGCGAGGCCGCCGTTGGGGTAGACCCGTTTGGTGGTCGCCTCCTGGAAGACACCGGCGAGCACATTGGCTCCTGGGCCGCCGGCCGCCTTGTCCTTGGAGGCCTTCTCCGCGAAGACCGACTTGAGGTCCTTGATCTGCTTCCAGACCTGCGGGGTCTGCCGGCGGGCGAGCACCGTGTAGCGGCTCTTCGGCTTCGCGAGCTTCTTGGTCAGCTCGGCCGCGTCGGCGCCGAGGATGGGCGCGAGCAGGGCGGCCGCCTGCTGGGGTGCGTCCGGGGCCTTGCTGTCGGCCGGGGTGAACATCTTGGGGTCGGCGGTGATGTCGTACGCGTCGACGCTGGTGGCCAGCGCGATGCCGCTGCGGTCGGTGATCTCGCCGCGCTCGGCGGCGACGGTGTAGCTGAGGTAGCGGTTCTTGTCCGCCTTGGCGGCGTACGCGTTGGCGTCGACGGCCTGGACCTGGAGGAGCCGGACGACGAACGCGATCATGACGAGCGTCAGGGCGAGGCTGACCAGCCGGAGCCGGGGGCGCGGGCTGCCGAGCCGCAGCGTGCGGCCGGAGCGGGCGCGCGGGGCCGGCCGGCGCGCGGCGGGCGCGGGCCGCCGTCGCGCGTCGGGGCGGGGACGGCCGGATCGGGGCGCCCCGCCACGGGGGCGCGCCGGGCCGGGGACCCGGCGGCGCGGGGGTTCCTTGGAGGGCACTGCGTCACCTGCCGGGGCTCGATGAGGGCTGGTCTGCCTGGGTACGCGGGGCCGCCGGGGTGCTCGGCGCGGCCGCGCCGGGGCCGGCGGCGGAGGTGCTCGGCCCGGTGGCCGCGCTGCCCGACGGGGTGGGGCCGCCGGACGCGGGCGAACCGGAGGGGGCCGCCGGGCTCGCGGGGGGCGGCGGCGGCGCGGTGGTCTTCTGCGGGGGTGCGGGGGCCGGTTCCGAGGTGGCGGTGGAGGGCACGCCCCGGACCCTGCCGTCGGGGCCGAGGAAGACGGGGCTGCCGCCGGGGACCATGCCCAGCTCCCGGGCCCGGCGGGCGAGCGCGTCGGGTTCGGCGGAGCTGTCGACGTCGCGCTGGAGCGCCTGCTGCTCGTCGGTGAGGTCCGTGGTGCGCTTCTTCAGCTCGCTCAGCCGGAACGATCCTTCGTTGAGCGCGGAGTTGAGCACGAGCAGGGTGATCAGGCCGCCGCCCAGGAGCAGGACGACCAGCAGGACGAAGGGGGTCCGGGCGGCCTTGCTCGGCCCGGCCGGCATCAGCCGGGTGAGCCGTGCGGCACGCCCCTTCAACTGCCCGGCCGCTCCGCTCACCGCACCGCCCCGTCCCTCGGCCGTGTCGGCCCGCCGGGGTTCCGGGGGCTCATCGCTCCTCCGCCCTGATCCGCTGGGCGCCTCGCAGCCGGGCGGGGGCGGCGCGCCGGTTCTCCGCGACCTCCTCCTCCGTGGGCAGCTCCGCGCCCCGGGTGAGCAGCTTCAGCCGGGGCTGGTAGCGCTCGGGGACGACGGGCAGCCCGGCCGGAGCGGTGTTGGCGGCGCCCGCCGCGAGCACCTGCTTGACCAGCCGGTCCTCCAGCGAGTGGTACGAGAGGACGGCGATGCGCCCGCCGACGGCGAGGCTCCGCACGGCGGCCGGGATCGCCCGTTCCAGCACCGTCAGTTCGCCGTTGACCTCGATGCGCAGGGCCTGGAAGGTGCGTTTGGCGGGGTTGCCACCGGTGCGCTTGGCGGCCTGCGGCAGCGAGTCGCGGATCAGCTCGACGAGCCGGGCGCTGTTGCTGAAGGGTTCCTTCTCGCGCTCGCGGACGACGGCGGAGACGATCCGCTTGGCCTGCTTCTCCTCGCCGTACGCCCGCAGGATCCGGACCAGTTCGCCGGGCGGGTAGGTGTTGAGGACCTCGGCGGCGCCCATGCCGGTCGTCTGGTCCATGCGCATGTCGAGCGGGGCGTCCTGGGCGTACGCGAACCCCCGGTCCGCCTCGTCCAGCTGCATGGAGGAGACGCCGAGGTCGAACAGGATGCCCTGGACCTCGGGGACGCCGAGCCGGTCGAGCACCTCGGGCAGTTCGTCGTAGACGGCGTGCACCAGGGTGGCGCGGTCGCCGTAGGGGGCGAGCCGCTCACCCGAGAGGCGCAGCGCCTCCTTGTCCCGGTCCAGCGCGATCAGCCGTGCCGTGGGGAAGGCCGAGAGCAGCGCCTCGCTGTGTCCGCCGAGGCCCAGCGTGCAGTCGACGACCACGGGCTGCTGCGGCCCCGGTGCCTCCAGAGCCGGGGCCAACAGGTCCAGGCACCGCTGGAGCATCACCGGGACGTGTCGGGTCTGGCTCATGCGCCCTCTCAGGCTCAGGTCCCGGGTGGCGGCACGTACGGCCTGGTCCCCGCCCGCTCGCGAAGGGGAGGTCCGCCGGCGCCGGGGAAGGGGCGTCAGCCGACCGGCGAGCGGGAGAGGGCCGGGCCGTACGTACGCCGCGCACACGGGGAAACTTCGGAATGTGCAGGGTGTCGGTAACTTCCCGTCACTTTAGACCGACCGGCAGCCGGTCCTGCTCCACCCTGCCATTCGATCGATTCCCGATCAATCAACCCGGCAGCGCGTCGGCCGTCCCTTTGTTCACCCGGCCGGGTGACCTGGAGTGAGGCTTGTGGGTTACCTCACAACAAACACCGTTGACGTTCTTTGTCCGCTTCCACGCCACGCCGGAGCGGCCGGGCCGGGCTAACGTCTTGTCCATGTCGATTTCCGCGCATTCCCCCGCCGAGCCGTCCGCTCCCGCCGCAGGCCGGGCCAACTCCGGCGGTACGGTCACCGACCGCCTGGTCGGTGCGAACACCGAGTACGCCGCCGAGTTCACCGATCCGGGCATGGACGCCAAGCCGGTGCTGCGCGTCGCCGTCGTCGCCTGCATGGACGCCCGCCTCGACCTGCACAAGGCGCTCGGCCTGGCGCTCGGTGACTGTCACACCATCCGCAACGCGGGCGGAGTGGTCACCGATGACGTGATCCGCTCGCTGACCATCAGCCAGCGGGCCCTCGGCACCCGCAGCGTGATTCTGATCCACCACACGAACTGCGGCATGGAGTCGATCACCGAGGAGTTCCGCCAGGAGCTGGAGGGCGAGGTCGGCCAGCGCCCGGTCTGGGCCGTGGAGGCCTACACCGACGCGGACCAGGACGTCCGGCAGTCGATCCAGCGCGTCCGCACCTCGCCGTTCCTGCTGCACAAGGATGACGTCCGGGGCTTTGTGTTCGACGTGACCACCGGTCTGCTGCGCGAGATCCTTCCGGCTTCCTGACCTCAGGAAAGACCCTTTCGGGCATCGAAAAACCCACCCAACCCGACATATCGACCCTTGTTATCCACAGGCGAGTGACACGAAGCGGTAACGGCAACAAGAATGCGGGTGTGACACCACGTCGGACATCGTCCGGCGGGGTGTCCGCATTTCGGGGTGGGCCGGGCCGTACAGGAGCACCGGACCGTGACTGGGGAATCCCGTGCTCCTGGTGAGCGTGGGGCAGGGCCGAGGAGGGCCGGGTGACGACCTATGACGATCGAGCGAGCCTCACAGATCTGACCACCACAGCGGAGCGGGTGCGCAGGTCGGTGGAGAGTGTGATCGAGGGCAAGCCTGAGGTCGTACGGCTTTCGCTGACCGTGCTGCTCGCGGAGGGGCATCTGCTGATCGAGGATGTTCCCGGTGTCGGCAAGACCATGCTGGCCAAGGCGCTGGCGCGGTCCATCGACTGCTCGGTGCGGCGCATCCAGTTCACACCGGACCTGCTGCCCTCCGACATCACCGGGGTCTCCATCTTCGACCAGCAGCGCCGCGAGTTCGAGTTCAAACCGGGTGCGATCTTCGCCCAGATCGTGATCGGCGACGAGATCAACCGCGCCTCGCCCAAGACCCAGTCCGCGCTGCTGGAGTCGATGGAGGAGCGCCAGGTCACGATCGACGGGCACTCCTACGAGCTGCCCGACCCGTTCATGGTCGTGGCCACCCAGAACCCGGTCGAGATGGAGGGCACGTATCCGCTGCCGGAGGCCCAGCGCGACCGGTTCATGGCCAGGGTGTCGATCGGCTACCCCAGCCCGGAGGCCGAGCTCCAGATGCTCGATGTGCACGGCGGCGTCTCGCCCCTGGACGACCTCCAGCCGGTGGCGCACGCACACGACATCGCGAAGCTGATCGAGGCCGTGCGCACGGTCCATGTCGCGGACGCGGTCCGCCGGTACGCGGTGCAGCTCGTCGGGGCCACCCGCGGCCACGCCGATCTCAGACTCGGCGCCTCGCCGCGTGCCACCCTGCACCTGCTGCGCGCGGCGAAGGCCACCGCGGCGCTGAGCGGACGGGACTACTGCCTGCCGGACGACGTCCAGGGGCTGGCGGTCGCGGTGCTCGCACACCGGCTGCTGCCCACCGCTCAGGCCCAGCTCAACCGCCGTACCGCGGAGCAGGTCGTGCTGGAGATCCTCCAGCAGACACCGGTGCCGACCGCCGCGGGCGGCGCGTCCGTCCCGTCCCCGCCGCATCGCCCTGCCGCCTCGTACGACACCCGGCAGCAGCCCGGCGTACGGCGGCTCTGATGAGCGCCGGGGGGCCCGCGGCGATGGACGACGGCGACGACAAGGGGGGTCTGCGAGCCGCTCTGAGCGGGCTGACGACCCGGGGCCGGTCCTTCCTCGCCGCCGGTATCGCCGCCGCGGTCTGCGCGTACGTGCTGGGCCAGGGGGATCTGCTGCGGGTCGGACTGCTGCTCGCCGTGCTGCCGCTGGTCTGTGTGGGGGTGCTCTTCCGGACCCGGTACCGGGTCGCGGGGACCCGGCGGCTCTCGCCGTCCCGGGTGGCCGCGGGCACGGAGGCACGGGTCCACCTGAGGATGGACAACATCTCGCGGCTGCCCACCGGCCTGCTGATGCTCCAGGACCGGGTGCCGTACGTGCTCGGCCCCCGGCCCCGCTTCGTCCTGGACCGGGTGGAGGCGGGCGGCCGGCGCGAGGTGTCCTACCGGGTGCGGTCCGATCTGCGGGGGCGCTATCCGCTCGGCCCGTTGCAGCTGCGGCTGAGCGATCCGTTCGGGATGTGCGAGCTGACGCGTTCGTTCACCGCGTACGACTCCCTCGTCGTCATCCCCCGGACCGAACCGCTGCCGCCGGTGCGGCTGGCGGGCGAGTCCTCCGGGTACGGCGAGGGGCGGCAGCGGTCGCTGGCGCTGGCCGGTGAGGACGACGTGATTCCGCGCGGCTACCGGCACGGCGACGACCTGCGCCGCGTCCACTGGCGTTCGACCGCGCGCTACGGCGAGCTGATGGTGCGCCGCGAGGAGCAGCCGCAGCGGGCCAGATGCACGGTGCTGCTGGACACCCGGCAGATCGCCTACCAGGGAACGGGGCCCGACTCCGCGTTCGAGTGGGCGGTGTCCGGGGCCGCCTCCGCGCTGATGCACATGCTGGAACGGGGCTTCTCCGTCCGGCTCCTGACGGACGAGGGCAGCGTGCTCCCGGTCGAGGGGGCGGGCGGATTCTCCGGCTCGGGCCAGGATCCGGCGGCCGCGGCCGGGCTGATGATGGACACCCTCGCCGAGGTGGACAACTCCGACGGGGGCGGCCTCTCCCGGGCGTACGACGTGCTGCGCGGCGGCAACGAGGGCCTGCTGATCGCCTTCCTGGGCGAACTGGACGAGGAGCAGGCGGCGGTGGCCGCCCGGATGCGGCAGCGCAGCGGTGGCGCCGTCGCCTTCGTGCTGGACAGCGCCGCCTGGGTGCACGGCGAGTCGCCCGCCACGGAGGAGGCGTCCGAGCAGCGGCTGCGACTGCTGCGCGAGTCGGGGTGGACGGCGGTCGCGGTGAAGCCCGGCAGCGGCCTCGCCGGGCTGTGGCAGCAGGCGAGCCATCTCGGTTCGCTCACGCAGTCCGCGGCCGTGGGCGGTTCTACGGGCGGTACGACAGGTTTCTCCGGTGGTTGGTCATGAGGGGACGGGCATGAGCGGTCGTGGTCGGCTGGCGCTGTGCGCCTATGCGGCGACGCTGATGGCGGCGTGTTCGATGCTGCCGCTGGTCGACCCGGTCAGCTGGATGGTGCAGGCCGCGTTCCTGCTGGCCATCCAGTGCGGGGTGGGGGCGCTCGGCCGCCGGGTGCCGCTGCCCCGGCTGCTGACCGTCGCCGTGCAGCTGCTGGTCACGCTGATGCTGCTCACCGTGGCGTTCGCCAGGGAGCAGGCGCTGGCGGGGTTCCTGCCGGGGCCGCAGACCGTGGTGCTGCTCTCGGATCTGCTGTCGGAGGGTGCCGATGACGTCAGCCGGTACGCGATTCCGGCTCCGGCCACGGCGGGCATCCGGCTGATGCTGGTGGGCGGTGTGCTGCTGGTCGGTCTGGCGGTGGACGTGCTGGCGGTGACGTTCCGCAGCGCCGCCCCGGCCGGGCTCCCGCTGCTGGCCCTGTACTCCGTCGCGGCCGGGCTGTCGGACGGCGGTGCGGACTGGCTGTGGTTCCTCCTCGCCGCCTTCGGCTATCTGCTTCTGCTGCTGGGCGAGGGGCGCGACCGGCTCTCGCAGTGGGGCCGGGTCTTCGCCGGTGCGGCCGGGCCCGGCCGAGGTCCGGCCGGTGGCGGCCTCACGGGCGGCGGAGCGCTCGCCCCGGTGCGCACGGGGCGCCGCATCGGGGCGCTGGCCCTGGGCATCGCGCTGGTCGTTCCCGCGGCGCTGCCCGCCCTGGACGGCGGTCTGCTGTCCGGTTCCGGGGCGGGCAACGGCAAGGGGGGCGGTGGCGGCACCATCTCCGCGGTGAACCCGCTGGTCTCCCTTCAGAACAACCTCAACCAGCCGGAGAACCGGCAGGTGATCTCGTACCGCACCAACTCGAACAGCCCGCAGGACTTCTACCTGCGGATCCTGGCGCTGGACCAGTTCAACGGCAACGAGTGGCGGGCCTCGACCCGTCGGCTGAAGGACGTGCCGAAGCGGCTGCCGAGCCCCGGGGGGCTGTCCCCGGAGGTCGCGGTCACGGAGATCAGCTCGAACATCTCCGCGTCCAGTTCGTACCGGCAGACGTATCTGCCGCTGCCCTATCCGGCGACCGAGGTCCGGGTCGGCGGGCACTGGCGGTACGAGTCAGAGGGGCGCACCCTCGTCGGCGACGGCGGGGAGACGACCCAGGGGGCGCAGTACCAGGTGTCCAGCCTGGTCGTGCAGCCGACGTCGGACCAGCTGGCCAACGCGGGACCGGCCCCGGCCGCTCTCCAGCGCGAGTACACCCGGGTGCCCGGCTCGCTGCCGAAGGTGGTCAAGGAGACGGCGGAGAAGGTGACGCGGGGCGCCGGAAACCCCTACGAGCAGGCGGTGAAGCTCCAGGACTACTTCGCCTCCGAGGGCGGGTTCACCTACAACACCTCGGTGAACTCCGGCACCGGCAGCGCGGCGATCGGCCGCTTCCTGAAGGACAAGGAGGGCTTCTGCGTCCACTTCTCCTTCACGATGGCCGCGATGGCCCGGACGCTCGGAATTCCCGCCAGGGTCGCCATCGGCTTCACTCCGGGGACCACGCAGCCGGACGGTTCGGTCTCGGTCGGGCTGCGCGATGCGCACGCCTGGCCGGAGCTGTTCTTCGAGGGCGTGGGCTGGACCCGGTTCGAGCCGACGCCGACGCGTGGCACCGCGCCTTCGTACACCCTGCCGGACGCCCCCTCCGGTGATCCGGCCGGTCCCGACCGCCCGGAGGCGGGCGCGTCGGCCGCCACGCCGGTCGCCCCGTCCGCCTCGGAGAGCTGCCCGGCGCAGGAGCGCAAGCAGGGCGAGTGCGGCAACACGGTGGCGCCGGGAGCGGTGGGTCCGACGGATTCGGGGACGCCGGCCGGCACGGTGGCCGGCGTGACCCTGCTGGTGGTGCTTGTACTGCTGCTGCCGCTGCTGCCGATGCTCTGGCGGATCCGGGCACGGGCCCGCAGGCTGAGCTTCTCCGCCGGGCGTACGCCGGGTGACGTCACCGCCAGAACGCTGGCCGCCTGGCGGGAGATCACCGATACGGCGTGGGACCACGGCATCGTCCCGGACGAGTCCCTGACCCCGCGCAAGGCGGCGGAGCGCCTCGTACGGCTGGGGCGGCTCGACACCGAAGGTGCCGAGGCGGTGCACCGGGTGGCGGGCGCGGTGGAGCAGGTGCTCTACGCACCGGAGCCGCGGCCCGAGACGGGGCTCTCCGAGGACGTGCGGGCGGTACGGGCCGCGCTGCGGGCCTCCGTCGGCGGGCTGCTCCGGTTCCGCGCGACCGTGGCACCGCGCTCGGCCGTACGGGTGATGTGGGCGGCCTCGGAGCGCCGGGCGGCCCTGACCGCGCGGTGGCACCTGCCCCGGCGCCCGGCGTGGCTGCGGCGGCCCGGCTGGTCACGGCGCCCGTCCGGCCAGGAGGGCTGACACCGTCGGGGCCGCCGGCCAGGAGGGCTGACACCGTCGGGGCCGCCGGTCGGGAAGGCTGACCGGCGGCCCGGACGGGCCGGGTGTTCTCCACGGGCGGACACGCGTGTTCTCCCTGGGCGGACACGGGTGTGCGGATACACGTGTGAGGGGCGGCCGCAGAAATGCGACCGCCCCTCACCCATAAGTGTTCGAAGCGCTTACTGGCCCTGCTCATCGCGGCGGCGCTGCCACCGTTGCTCGATCCGATTCATCACGGTCCGGCGTTGTTTGGGCTGTCGGCGCTCGCCCCCGCCTCCGGTCCCGGCCGTCTGTTGCTCACCGGGCTTGGGCGCTTTGCGCCAGCCCGTGACCGCGAGCACCGCACAGCCGAGCATGACGAGGAACCCCACCACGCTGATCCAGATCTGCTGGGCGACCATTCCGGCCATGAGGAGCGCGATACCCACCAGGAAGCCAGCAACTGCCTGGTAGACCCGTCGCCGGGTGTACGTACGCAGCCCGCTTCCCTCAAGCGCTGTCGCGAACTTGGGATCTTCGGCGTACAGCGCTCGCTCCATTTGCTCGAGCATTCGCTGCTCGTGCTCCGAGAGCGGCACGGAGTCCTCCTCGTCGTCGGCCGCGGGGGGCGGCCGGTATGCGGCCCTTCCAGGATAGGCAGGGAATCGTCCCCGTGAAACCCGCCCTCATTGCCAATCAGCCAGTCCGGGCCGCCACGGCGGCTCAGCTGCTGAGGCGTTGATTCCCCAACCTCCGATCCGTCATGCCGGATGGTGTCCTCCGATCATACGGGGCTCAGGCGCTGATCGGGGCTGCTGGGCCGTACTCCGTCTGCGGCTGCGTTGCTGATCAGCCGCGCTAGTAGCGTGATCCGGCCGGTGGCTCAGGCCTGCCTGGCACCCAGAACGTGCAGCTGGGTCGCCACCGAATGGAAGGCCGGCAGTTCCGCGGCCGCCGTCTCCAGCTTCAGCAGGGCTTCCATCGCACCGGGCTCGGTGTCCACCAGGACGCCGGGAACGAGGTCCGCGAAGACGCGTACGCCGTGCACCGCGCCGACCTCGGCACCGGCCGCGGAGACCAGCTCGGTGAGCTGCTCGGCCGTGTAGCGCCGGGGCATCGGGTCGCCCTCGCCCCAGCGGCCCGCCGGGTCGCTGAGCGCCTGCCTGGCCTCGGTGAAGTGGCCGGCGAGCGCACGGGCCAGGACCGCGCCGCCCAGTCCGGCGGCGAGCAGGCTGAGGGCGCCGCCCGGACGGAGCGCGTCCACCGCGTTGCGCACGCCCTGTGCGGGGTCGTCCACGTACTCCAGGACGCCGTGGCAGAGCGCCGCGTCGTAGCCACCGCGCCCGACCACGTCGAACAGGCCGAGGATGTCGCCCTGGACACCGTTGACCCGCTCCGCCACCCCGGCCTCCGCGGCGCGGCGCTCCAGCGCGAAGAGCGCGTTGGGGCTGGGGTCGACGACGGTGACCCGGTGGCCGAGGCGGGCCACCGGCACCGCGAAGTTACCCGTGCCGCCGCCGGTGTCCAGCACGTCCAGGGCGTCCCTGCCGGTCGCCTTGACCTGACGGTCGAGTGCGTCCTTGAGGACCTCCCAGACCACGGCGGTACGGAGGGAGGCGCGGGGGCGCAGCTGATCCGACACGGCAGTTGACTCCTCGGCACGGGCCGCCGCTTGGGGCGGAGCGTGAACAGCGCAGGTGATAGGTCCCGACCACCCTATTGCCTCGCGCCGCCCGCACCGCCCTCACGCCTCCGGCCGCTCCCCGCGCGGCTGCGGCAGCACGGGCTGGAGGACCAGCAGCCGCTCCACCAGGCGAAGGAACATCGCCGCGTCCCGCAGCAGATCGTCCGCGTCACGCCGGCCCGCCGCACCGGGTATGCCCGCCTCCGCACGGGCCCGGCGCCGGGCACCGGAGGCGAACAGCGCGCTCCACTCGGTCAGCTCGGGGGCGATCTCCGGGAGGACCTCCCAGGCGCTGCGGATCTTCTCGCGGCGCCGCCGGGAGGGCTCGGGGCGCCCCCGGACGGCGAGCACGGCGGCCGCGGCGCGCAGCGCGGCGAGGTGGGCGGTGGCATACCGCTCGTTGGGCACGTCGAGAACAGCCGCCTCTTCGAGGCCGGCGCGGGCCTGGGCGAGGAGGTCGAGAGCGGCGGGCGGCGCCGTGGCACGCCGGAGAACGGGGTGGACGTCTTGCGCCGGACCGGTCGATGAGGGGGCAGGGCCGTCTGCGCGGCGTCGCGGGGCGGCTGCTGCGGACGAGTGGGCCATGACAGAACCTCCTGTCTCGTAACGGCTCGGTGGCCGTCTGTATCCATCGTGACGGCCCCCACTGACAATCGGCCCCGATCGCGGCCTGACCTGGAGTTTTGCTTCGATCGCAAGTTCGGGCTACCTTTTTGCACTGACCAGTCAGTCCAAAGAGTTTGGGGAGAGCTTGTGGACAGCCCGCACGGGGCCGCCGTCACCGCCGGGAATCTCGGGCTCAAGGGGCCGCGCGGCTGGGTCTTCCGCGAGGTGACCTTCAGCGCCGGGCCCGGCTCCCTGATCGCGGTCGAGGGCCCCTCCGGCTCCGGCCGCACCTGCCTGCTGCTCGCCCTCACCGGCCGGATGCGCCCGTCGGAGGGCCACGCAGAGACCGGCGGGCTGCGCCTGCCGCGCCGGGCCGCCGCCGTACGGCGCATCGCGGCGCTGGGACCCGTGCCGGGGGTCAACGAGCTGGACCCTGCCCTCACGGTCGCCGAGCACCTGCGCGAACGCGCCCTGCTCCAGCGCCGCTACGACGGCTCCCCGCGCGCCCTGCTGCGCCCGCGCCGCGCGCGCGCCGCCTCGGCCGGGGCCCGGATCGACGCGGCACTGGACGCGGCCGGGCTCGACCCCGCCACCCTGCCCAAGGCAGAGCGGACCCGCGTACAGGATCTGGAGCGGCTGGAGGCGCTGCGGCTCTCCGTCGCCCTCGCGCTGATCGGGCGGCCCGCGCTGATCGCGGTGGACGACGCCGATCTGAAGCTCTCCGACGCCGAACGCGCCGAGGCCTGGGAGCTGCTGCGCTCCCTCGCCGCCGACGGTACGACCGTGCTGGCCGTATGCAGCGGCCCGGCCCCGGCGGACGCGGTGACCGTACGCACGGGAGCACGCACCACCGGCACCACCGGCACCACCGACAGCACCGACATTCACGACACTGACGACGAAGGGACCGCCGATGCGCTCGCCGCGACTGGCCGCTCTTGAGCTGCGGCGCTTCGGCCGGGGCAGGCTGCCGAGAGCCGCCCTCGCCGCCCTCCTGCTGCTGCCGCTGCTCTACGGCGCCCTGTACCTGTGGTCGTTCTGGGACCCGTACGGCCGCCTGGACCGCATCCCGGTCGCCCTGGTCAACGACGACAAGGGCGCCACCGCCGAGGGCAAGCGCATCGAGGCCGGGGACGAGATCACCGGCAGACTGCTCGACTCCAAGGTCTTCGACTGGCACGAGGTGAGCGCGAAGGAGGCCGACAAGGGCGTCGAGGACGGTACGTACTACCTCTCGCTGCGCATGCCGTCGGACTTCAGCAGGCGCATCGCCTCCAGCTCCGGGGACTCCCCCGAGACCGGCGCGCTCCAGGTGCGCACCAACGACGCCAACAACTACATCGTCGGCCAGATCTCCCGGACGGTCTTCTCCGAGGTCCGCACCGCCGCCTCCGCCAACGCCTCGCGCGGCTTCCTGGACCGGATCTTCATCAACTTCTCCGACCTCCACGACGCGACGGCGAAGGCCGCCAAGGGCGCCGACGATCTCCGGGGCGGGATCGGCAAGGCGAAGAAGGGCTCCAAGGACCTCGCGGACGGGCTGAAGGACGCGAAGGCGGGCAGCAGCCGGCTGGCGGGCGGCATCGTCAAGCTGAACACCGGCGCGGGCGACCTGAAGACCGGCTCGCAGCAGGTCGCGGACGGCACCCAACTGCTCGCCGACAAGGTGAACGCGGTGGCGGCCGACATCCGCCCGTTCCTCAAGGACAACGGGAAGTCGATCGGGGACACCGCCCGGCTGGTGGCCGATTCCTCGCAGACCGTACGGGACAACCTCGACGTGCTGGTCAAAGCCGCGCCCGCGGCCGCCACCGCGGCGCACACGGCGTCCGACGATCTCACCGCCGTCCACCGCACCCGGTGCGAGGAGCAGCCCCTTCCCGACGCCACCGTCTGCGCGCCGCTCAAGCGGGCCGTGAAGGCTGCCGCCGACGTGGCGGCCGTGGCCGACGACGTGAACGTCCTGGTGACGAACCAGCACGGGGACCTCACGGCGCTCCGGGGCCAGCTGACCACCCTGCAGAAGCAGGCCGACGCACTCGCCGAGCGCTCACCGCACCTGGACGAGGACTTGAACGGCGCGGTCAAGAAGATCAACGCGCTCAACACCGGGGCCCACAAGGTCGCCAAGGGCGCGGACCAGCTGCACACCGGGCTGGCCACGGCCCGGACGGGTTCGGCCGAGCTGAACACCGGCGTGGGCGACCTGAAGAAGGGCGCGACGAGCCTGGACAGCGGGATGGTCCGGCTCAAGGACGGCTCGGCCACCCTCGCCCAGGGCCTCAACGAGGGGGCCGGCAAGATCCCCGACTACGACAAGAAGGACCGTGACGCCCGTACCGGGGTGATGGCGGACCCGGTGCAGCTGGCCTCCCAGTCGCTGCACGCCGCCCCGAACTACGGCACCGGCTTCGCGCCCTACTTCATCCCGCTCTCCCTCTGGGTCGGCGCGATGGTGGCGTACATGCTGATCCAGCCGCTGAACCGGCGCGCGCTCGCCGCCGGGGCCCCGGCCTGGCGGATCGCCCTCGCGGGCTGGCTGCCGGTGGCCGCGATCGGTCTGCTCCAGGTGGCCGCCCTGATGTCCGTACTGCACTGGGGGCTCGGACTGCAGATGGTCCGGGCGGCCGGGACGGTCGGCTTCCTGGCCCTGGTGACCTGCTGTTTCGCCGCGATCGTGCAGTGGCTGAACGCCCGCTTCGGAGCGGCGGGGCGCATCCTCGTGCTGGCCGTGCTGATGCTCCAGCTGACCTCGGCCGGGGGCACGTACCCCGTCCAGACCAGTCCGGGCTTCTTCAACGCGATCCACCCCTACCTGCCGATGAGTTACGTCGTCGAGGGGCTGCGCCGGCTGATCACGGGCGGCGGACTCGGCCCCGTCTGGCAGGGCTGCGCGGTGCTGACGGCCTTCACCGCGGGCGCGCTCGCGCTGACCGCCGTCTCGGCGCGCCGCAAACAGATGTGGACCGTGGACCGGCTGCACCCGGAGCTGAGCCTGTGAGCACCCCGGGACCTGTGAGAATCAGGAGCATGGAAAGCAGTAGCACCACGCGCCGCCAGGCCACCCGGCAGAAGCTCTACGAGGCGGCCGTGACCCTCATCGCCGAGAAGGGCTTCTCGGCCACCACCGTGGACGAGATCGCCGAGCGCGCCGGGGTCGCCAAGGGCACGGTCTACTACAACTTCAAGAGCAAGACCGAGCTGTTCGAGGAGTTGCTGCGGCACGGCGTCGGGCTGCTCACCGCCTCGCTGCGCGCGGCGGAGGAGGAGACCGACGCCCGGGGCGGCAGCCGGGTCGAGGCGCTGGACGCCATGATCCGGGCCGGTCTGGCCTTCATCGACCGCTATCCCGCCTTCACCCAGCTGTACGTGGCGGAGCTCTGGCGGACGAACCGGGCCTGGCAGGCAACCCTGCTGGTGGTGCGTCAGGAGGCCGTCGCCGTGGTCGAGGGAGTGCTCAGGGAGGGGGTCGCGGGCGGCGAGCTCAGCGAGGAGATCGACATCCCGCTGACGGCGGCCGCGCTCGTCGGCATGGTGCTGGTGGCGGCGCTGGACTGGCAGGCGTTCCAGCCGGAGCGGTCGATCGACGACGTGCACTCGGCGCTGTCCCTGCTGCTGCACGGCCGCGTCAGCGGGCGCTGACCCGGCCAGGCGCCAGGCCCGCGGGCTCCAGCCCCGCGGACGCACGACGACGCCGGTCCGACCGGGCCCGATCCCCCCGGGCCTCGCCTGACCGGCGTCATCCGTGCTGCCGGAGAGCCTCCCCCGTGACCCCGTTCGTTCCCCCGTGGTCCCGGGCCCTCCGTCGCTGCCCCCGTTCGGACGGGGCACCGCGGCCGCTCCGCCGCCCCGTGCCGGCGGTACCGTCGCGGCGCCCCTCCCGTGGTCACCACTCTGCCGTTTGCGCGGGCCGCGGCCCATCCGCGTCCCTACTCATCCGGCGTTCTAGGTACGGATACTCAGACCTGCGCACCGAAGCCCTCCCCCGCCCGTACGCCGACTGGTTACGATCGCGTCCGTGTCCGTACTCCCCCTGGTGTTCACGAGCGGCTGGGCGAGCGGGATCAACGCCTACGCGGTGGTCCTCCTCCTCGGCATATTCGGCGCGACCGGTGTGAGCGACGAGGTGCCCGCCTCGCTCCAGCGCACCGATGTGCTCGTCGTGGCCGGTGTGCTCTTCCTGTGCGAGCTGGTGGCCGACAAGATCCCTTATGTCGACTCGGTCTGGGACACCGCCCACACCGTCATCAGGCCGGTCTCCGGAGCGGTCGTCGCGGCGCTGCTGGCGGGCGGGGACGGTTCGCTGCCGGAACTCGCGGCCGGGGCCGTCGGCGGTTCCACCGCGCTGGTGAGCCATCTGGTGAAGGCGGGCACCAGAATGGCCGTCAACACCTCCCCGGAGCCGTTCAGCAACATCGCCATGAGCACGGTCGAGGACCTGGGCGTGGCCGGGGTCGTCACGTTCGCCATATTCCATCCCTGGATCGCGGCCGGCATCGCCGGGACGCTGCTGCTGCTCGGGCTGGTGATACTGGCCTTCCTGGCCTCCCGCATCCGCCGGTTCCTGCGCCGCAGGGCGCAGCGGCGGGAGGAGAAGCGGCTGACCGCCGTCCCTTCCCGGTGGCCTGACGGCTGAGCTGTCGGTGGCGGCCGTTAAGGTCGCTGCCATGGCACGTATTGCGGTGATCGGCGCCGGGATGGGCGCGATGTCGGCGGCGGCACGGCTGGCCGTGGCAGGCCACCGGGTGACGGTGTACGAGCGCTCGGAGACCTTCGGCGGCTCGGTCGGCCGCCATGCGCGGGACGGCTTCGCGTTCGACACCGGGCCCTCCCTGCTGCATCTGCCCGCGGTCTACCGCGACCTGTTCGTGAAGACGGGCAAGGAGCCGCTGGAGCGGTGCGTCACGCTGTCCCAGGTCGATCCGGCGAGCCGTCATGTCTTCGCGGACGGCACCTCGGTGTCGCTGCCGAACGCCTCGCGGTCCGGAGTCGTCACGGCGCTGGACGCCGCGCTCGGGGACGGTGCGGGTGAGCGCTGGGGCGCGTTCCTGGACCGGGCCGGGGATGCCTGGGACCGGTCCAGGCGGCCCTTGCTGGAGGAGCCGCTGCGCCCCGACTGGCAGGTGCTGGCCCGTGATCCGTACCCGGCCCCGGTGCGGCGTCGGCTGCTGCGCCCGGCGCTGCGGGCCGGCACGGTGGCGGAGGTGGGTTCCTGGGAGCTGGCGGACCCCCGGCTGGCCGCCCTGTTCGACGGGTACGCGCTGTCCTACGGCCTGGATCCGCTGCACGCCCCGGCGAGCGCGGCCCTGCTGCCGTACATGGAGGAGACGTTCGGCAGCTGGTACGTCTCCGGTGGCATGCGGGCGCTGGCGCGGGCGGTGTACGAGCGGTGCCTGGCGCGCCGGGTTGAGTTCGTCTTCGGTGCCGAAGTGGCCCGGGTGGTGGAGAAGGACGGCCGCGCCGCCGGGGTGGAGCTGGCCGACGGATCGGTCCGGGAAGCCGCCCATGTGGTGCTGGGCGCCCAGCCGCGGCCGGGGCTGATCCCCGGTCAGGAGATCTGGCGGGACGGCGATGTGACGGTTCAGCCCCGGCCGGGCGGCGCCGGGGCGACGGGCCGGTTCGTGGTGCTGCTGTCGCTGCGCGGAGCACGCCCCTCCGATGCCGCGCACCGGACGCTGGTTCATCCGGCGGACGGGGCGGCCGAGCGCGAGGCGGTGTTCGGCGGCCGGCTCGCCGAGCGCCCCACGGTGACGGTGCTGCGCCCGGACGACCCCTCAACGCGCCCCGACGCGGACCACGAGGCGGTGACCCTGATGGCGACGGTCGCCCCGCACGGCGCGGTGGACTGGACGGACGCCGCGCTGCGGAAGCGGTACGCGGACACCCTGATCGACGCGGCGGAAGCGGCCGTGCCCGGCCTGCGCGAACGCGTGCTCCACGCGGAGGTGCGGACGCCCGCGGAGACAGAGGCGGAGACCGGCGCGGCGGGTGGCGCGGTTCCCCCGCCCGCACTGGCCGGGGCCGGGGGCGGGTATCTGCACGCGGGCAACAGCACCCGGGTGCCCGGTCTGCTGCTGGCGGGCGGCTGGTCGCATCCGGGCGGCGGTCCGGCGCACGCGGGGATGTCGGGGACGCTGGTGGCGGGGCTGATCGTCGAGGGGGACGGCTTCCGCGGATCGCAGTGAGCCGGGCGAAGCCGGGGCGTGAGCGGCGCCGGTACCGTCCCGGCCGCCCGCTCCGGGCTCAGTAGCGGTACTGGTCGTTGTGGCCGGTGTCGTAGCCGTTCGGGTACGGGGCCGGCTCGGCGGGCTGCTCCGGGGGCATCGGGGCGTAGTGCTGCTCGCCCTCGCGCTGCTGCGGCACCCAGACCCCGCCCGGAGGCGTCTCGGGGGCGTACTGCTCGGAGGGGGCGTACGGGTCCGCGTACTGCGGCCGGCCGCCGTTGCTGTCGTGGTTCCCGTAGCTGTCGTACGTACCGTACTGCGGGGCGCCCGTGGTCGTGCCGGTGCCGATGTACGGGTCGGAGTACGCGGCGTACTGCTGCCCGGAGGTGCCGTAGTCGTACTGCCCGGCGCCCGCGTAGCCGTCCTGGCCCGCGTAGGTCTCCTGGCCGGGATAGCCGGCCTGGCTGCCGTAGGTGTCCTGGCCCTCGTAGGTGTCCTGGCTGCCGTAGGCGTCCTGGCCCTGCGCCGGGTACGCGGAGTAGTCGGTGTAGGGCTCGTAACCCGCGTACTGCGGCTGGCCCTGGGGCTGTTCGGGTCCCTGGTGCTGCTGGGGCTCCTCCCGGGACCGGGGGTCGGTGTAGACGCCGTACTGGCCGGTGTCGTCCGGCAGGGGCTCCGGCTCGTAGACCGCAGCCGGGCCCTGCGGGGCGTGGGACGGTTCCGGCGGCGTGGAGCCGGGCTCGTACTCCGTCTCCAGGTCCGATACCTGCAGCCGGGGCTCGCGGTCGCCGTTCCCACGGCGGCGGCGGCTCTCGCCGGGGCTGCCGCCTATGGCCCAGCCGGTCGAGAAGCCGCGCCGGAACGAGAGCGTGACGTACGTCTGGCCCGTCGCGAAGGCGATCGCGCCGACCACGATGACGGGCACGGACGGCATCAGGACACCGATGACCACACCGACGAATCCGGTGAAGGCGAGCAGACGCCAGCGGAGCCGCGCCTTGTACTGGAGCAGCACCTCTCCGAGCAGCCACAGCGCAACGATGCCGAACGCGATGTAGAGGACCGTCCAGCCCATGCCCGCCCCCTTCTACGGCCACCGCCCCGGAGCTCGGCGGGTACGGCCGGTCACGACTGCTTGTGCAGTCCGAGATTTTCGTAGATTTCGAGCGTCGCCGTCGAGTTGTTCAGCGTGATGAAGTGCAGCCCGGGGACACCCTCGGAGAGCAGCTTCGCGCAGAACCGCGTTGCGAAGTCGATGCCAATGGAGCGTACAGCGGCGGGATCGTCCTTGACGGCGAGGATGCGTTCTTTCAGGGCTGTGGGCAGCGTCGCGTTGCTGAGCTGCGCGAATCGCTCCAATTGCCGGACGCTGGTGAGGGGCATCACCTCGGGAATGACCGGGGTTTCGCAACCGGCGGCGACCACTCGGTCACGCATCCGCAGATAGTCCTCCGGGTCGAAGAACATCTGGGTGATCGCGTAGTCCGCGCCGGCGCGGCACTTGTCCACGAAGTGCCGGATGTCGGTGTCCCAGTCGGCGGAGCGCGGATGCATCTCGGGGAAGGCCGCGACGCCGACGCAGAAGTCCCCGGACTCCTTGATCAGCCGGACGAGATCCGCCGCGTACCGCACGCCCTGCGGATGCTCGACCCACGGGCCCATCGGGTCGCCGGGCGGGTCGCCGCGCACGGCGAGGATGTTCCGGATTCCGGCGTCCGCGTACTGGCCGATCATGTTGCGCAGTTCGGCGATGGAGTGGTTCACCGCCGTGAGGTGCGCGACCGGGGTGAGGGTGGATTCGGCGGCGATGTCCTGGGTCGCCTTCACCGTCCCGGCGCGGGTGGACCCGCCGGCTCCGTACGTCACGGAGACGAAGCTCGGGCCGACCGCCTCGATCCGGCGCAGCGCGTTCCAGAGGTTCCGTTCACCCTTCTCGGTCTTGGGCGCCCAGAACTCGAACGAGTGCAGGGTCTTGCCGGTCGCGAGCATCTCGCGCACGGTGCGCGCGCGATCTGTCCTGGTGGAGGGTGTACCGAAGGCCATAACGGCAGGTTAACCAGGGCGTGACGGCCACCCAACCGAACTGGAGAGATTTGCCCTAATTGACCGGTTCTTGTCCACGCTTCGGACACCGATGTCCCAAACACGCCCCTCGGGAAGGCCCGGCGGACCCGCCGGATCACGCGTCGGAGCGCGCCCGGACCCGGCCGGCCAGCTCGGCCGCGGCGGCGGCCGGATCCGGCGCCTCGGTGAGGGCCCGTACGACGACGACGCGGCGCGCTCCGGCGTCGAGCACCTCGTCGAGGTTGCCCGCGTCGATCCCGCCGATGGCGAACCAGGGGCGGGCCTGCGCGAGCGAGGCCGCGTACCGGACGAGGTCCAGACCGGGCGCGTGGCGGCCGGGCTTGGTCGGGGTGGGCCAGCAGGGGCCGGTGCAGAAGTAGTCGACGCCGGGCTCGGCCACCGCCGCGTCGACCTCGGCCTCCGCGTGCGTGGAGCGGCCGATGACGACGTCCTGGCCGATGATCGCGCGGGCGGCGGGCACCGGCAGGTCGCCCTGGCCCAGGTGCAGCACGTCGGAGCCGATGGCGTGCGCGACGTCGGCCCGGTCGTTGACCGCGAGGAGCTTGCCGTGCCGCCGGCACGCGTCGGCGAGGACCGCGAGGTGTTCGAGCTCCTCCGCGGCCTCCATCCCCTTGTCGCGGAGCTGGACGATGTCCACTCCGCCGGAGAGCACCGCGTCGAGGAACTCGGGGAGGTCTCCCTGGCGCCTGCGGGCGTCCGTGCACAGGTAGAGCCGGGCATCGGACAGCTGTGCGCGAGGCGTGGACATGGCGAAGTTCCCCCGGGAGAGCGATGGCGTCGGTCAGGTGGTGCGGAAGGGATGCGGGCCGCGCCGTGCGCCCCGCATCCCCCGGTACGGCGGAAGGTCAGACGGCGAGCGCCTGGGCGCGGCGCTTCACCTCCGTGCCGCGATTCTCACTCAGCGCCTGCGCGGGCGTGCCCGGCAGGCTCGGGTCGGGGGTGAAGAGCCATTCCAGCATCTCCTCGTCGGAGTAGCCGTCATCCCTCAGGAGCGTCAGGGTCCCCGAGAGGCCCTTGACCACCTTGTCGCCGTCGATGAAGGCGGCGGGCACCTGAAGTGCGCGGTTCTCACCACGTCGTACGGCGATGAGCTGGCCCTCCTTGACCAGCTGCCGTACACGCGTCACCTGGATATCGAACATTTCGGCGATATCGGGAAGGTGGAGCCAGGCAGGGACGAGAGCATCGATCTTTGCGTCAATCTCGGTCACGGGACAAGCCTGCCATCCCGGACTGACAGCCGATACCCGGACTCCGCCCTTCAGGGCCCGACACACCCCGTCGGCGGTGCGGGCTACTGGCGTACCGCCGATTTCAGCGGCACCGAGGCGTCACCGGCCCGCTCCGGATCGAGCGGTGTCCCCGCCTCGATGAACTTGCGTCCCTGGATCAGGTCACGCGGGCGGCCCACGGAGAGCACCGCGGCCAGCACGCCGTCCCGCAGCCAGCACACCGACCAGGCGGGACCGTCCGGATCGCCGCGCCACAGCAGGGTGTCCGCGCCCTCGTGGTGGCCCGCGTACTGCACGAACCTGCCGAACTGCTCGGACCAGAAGTAGGGCACGGGGTCGTAGGCGGGCGGCTCGGCCCCGTCCGGCGAAGCCCCGATGATGTGGGCGGCCGCGGTCCGCGGCCCCTGGAGCGCGTTGTCCCAGTGGTGGACCAGCAGCCGCGCCCCGTAGCGCGCGGAGGGGAAGGAGGCGCAGTCGCCGACCGCGTACACATCGGGCAGCGAGGTGCGGAGCGCCGCGTCGGCGGTCACGGAGCCGTCGGGCCCGAGCGCGACGCCGGACCCGGCCAGCCAGCCGGTGGCGGGGTGGGCGCCGATCCCGACGACGACGGCGTCGGCCGGCAGGCTTCGGCCGTCCGCCAGGAGCACCCGGCCGGGCTCGACCCCGGCTACCCGCGCCCCGGTCAGCAGCGTGGCGCCGCTCTCCGCGTACCAGGCGGCCATCGGGGCGGCGACCTCGGCGGGCAGGGCGCCCGCGAGGGGGCGGTCCGCGGCCTCGACGACGGTGACTTCGCAGCCCGCCGAGCGGGCCGCGGTGGCGAACTCGGCGCCGATCCAGCCCGCGCCGACGACCACGACGGTGTGCCCCGCGTCCAGGACGGGCCGCAGCCGCGCCGCGTCGTCCAGGGTGCGCAGCAGATGGACCCCCGGCACCCCCTCGGAGCCGGGCAGCACGACGGGTTCGGCTCCGGTGGCGATGACCAGGACGTCGTAGGGGACGGGCCCCTGCGAGGTGTCCAGTTCGTGGTCCCCGGCACGCAGGCCCGTGACCTCGCGGCCCAGCCGCAGCTCGATGGAGAGTGCCTCGAAGTCGATGTCGAAGGCGGATTCCTCGGCCTTGCCGAGCAGCACCGCCTTGGACAGCGGTGGCCGGTCGTAGGGCTGGTGGGGTTCGGCGCCGATGAGGGTGAGGGCGCCGGTGAAGCCCTGTTCCCGCAGGGCCACCGCCGTCTGCACACCCGCCATGCCCGCGCCGACGACGACCACCCGCCGTCCGGCCCGCTCCGACTGCCGCTCCGGCCGCTCTGCCCGCTGCTGCTCGTTCACCCGACCACCTTAATCAACTGACGGTCCGTCAGGAAAGGGGTTCCTCACCGTCCTCGTACCGCCGGCCTCCTGCTTTACCCGTCCAGCGGGGCTGGGTCTAGGGTGGCCCACGTAAAAGACTCGCGGGAGCCCGGACGTACCGGGCTGAGAGGGAGGCTGGGCGGCCTCCGACCGTACGAACCTGATCCGGGTCATGCCGGCGAAGGGAGGGGCTGGATGCCCACGCCTGTCCACCGCGCGAGCGGGTACGAGGTCCTCGTCATCGGGGGCGGCGTCATCGGGCTGGTCACCGCCTGGCGGGCCGCGCAGCGCGGTCTGGCCGTCGCGGTCGTCGATCCCGATCCCGGCGGCGGGGCCGCCCGGGTCGCGGCCGGAATGCTGGCCGCCGTCACCGAGCTGCACTACGGCGAGGAGATGCTGCTGGGGCTCAACGTCGCCTCCGCAGCGCGCTATCCGGCGTTCGCGGCCGAGCTGGAGTCGGCGAGCGGGCAGGACATCGGCTTCCGCGCCTGCGGCACCCTGGCCGTCGCGCTGGACACCGACGACCGCGCCCATCTGCGGGAGCTGCACGAGCTGCAGCGCCGCTCCGGGCTGGAGTCGCAGTGGCTCACCGGCCGGGAGTGCCGGCGCCTGGAGCCGATGCTCGCGCCGGGCGTACGCGGCGGGCTGCGGGTCGACGGCGACCACCAGGTCGACCCGCGCCGGCTGTCCGCCGCGCTGCTGACGGCCTGCGAGCGGGCCGGGGTCGTCTTCCACCGGCAGCGGGCCGAGCGGCTCTCGGTGGTGCGCGACCGGGCGACCGGTGCGGTACTGGCCGACGGTACGCGGACGGAGGCCGATCAGGTCGTGCTCGCCGCCGGCAGCCTGAGCGGCCGGCTCGCGGGGGTGCCGGACCACGTCCGGCCGCCCGTCCGCCCGGTCAAGGGCCAGGTGCTGCGGCTGACCGTACCCACCGCGTACGCCCCCTTCCTCAGCCGCACCGTCCGGGCCGTGGTCCGGGGCAGCCACCTCTACCTCGTGCCGCGCGAGAACGGCGAACTGGTGGTCGGCGCCACCAGTGAGGAGATGGGCTGGGACACCACCGTCACGGCGGGCGGGGTCTACGAGCTGCTGCGCGACGCCCACGAGCTGGTGCCCGGCATCACCGAGCTGCCGCTCACCGAGACGCGCGCCGGTCTGCGCCCCGCCTCCCCCGACAACGCCCCGCTGCTCGGCCGCACCGCGCTGCCCGGCCTCCACCTCGCCACCGGCCACCACCGCAACGGGGTGCTCCTCACCCCGGTCACCGGTGACGCCATGGCGCAGCTGCTGGCCGACGGCGAGCTGCCCGAGGTGGCCCGCCCCTTCTCCCCCGGCCGCTTCCCGGCCGCCGCCCCCGTACGACAGGAGCAGCCCGCATGACCGCGCCCACTTCCCTGGCCGTCTCCGTGAACGGCGAGACCGTCACCGTCGCCGGTGGCACCACCCTGGACGCCCTCGTCGCGACCCTGACCGAAGCGCCCTCCGGGGTCGCGGCGGCGCTGAACGAGACCGTCGTGCCGCGCGGCCAGTGGTCCGCCGCGAAGCTCGCGGACGGCGACCGGGTCGAGGTCCTGACCGCCGTCCAGGGAGGCTGACCGTGTCAGAGGACCTCTTCACCCTCGGGGACACCGTTTTCGGCTCCCGGCTGATCATGGGGACGGGCGGGGCGCCCAGCCTCGATGTGCTGGAGCGCGCGCTGACCGCGTCCGGCACCGAGCTGACCACCGTCGCGATGCGCCGCCTGGACCCGACCGTGCAGGGCTCCGTGCTCTCCGTACTGGAGAAGCTCGCCATCCGGGTGCTGCCGAACACGGCGGGCTGCTTCACGGCGGGCGAGGCCGTGCTCACCGCCCGGCTGGCCCGCGAGGCGCTCGGCACCGACTGGGTCAAGCTGGAGGTGGTGGCCGACGAGCGCACCCTGCTGCCCGACCCGGTCGAGCTGCTGGACGCCGCGGAGATCCTGGTGGACGACGGGTTCACCGTGCTGCCGTACACCAACGACGACCCGGTGCTGGCCCGGAAGCTGGAGGACGTGGGGTGCGCGGCGGTCATGCCGCTCGGCTCCCCCATCGGTTCGGGCCTCGGCATCCGCAATCCGCACAACTTCCAGCTGATCACCGAGCGGGCCGGGGTCCCGGTGATCCTGGACGCGGGCGCCGGTACGGCCTCGGACGCGGCGTTCGCCATGGAGCTCGGGTGCGCGGCTGTGATGCTCGCCTCCGCGGTGACCCGCGCCCAGGAGCCCGAGCTGATGGCCGCCGCGATGCGGCACGCGGTGGAGGGCGGGCGCCTCGCGTACCGGGCGGGCCGGATTCCGCGCCGCCACTTCGCGGAGGCGTCGTCGCCGGTGGCGGGGCGCGCGGCGCTGGATCCGGAGCGCCCCGCGTTCTGACCCGTACCCTCCGGAGCCGTGGCGGCGGTGGATCGCGTGTCCCTGTCACGGCTCGGCTGCAGTACGACCGCAGGATTGCCCCGGGCAGTCGGTGGTGTCCGTGGCGGCTCGTAGACTCGCTGCGTGGATACGACCCTCCAGGACCCTCTCGTCGGGCAGCTGCTCGACGGCCGCTACCGCGTCGATGCCCGCATCGCCGTGGGCGGCATGGCCACGGTCTACCGGGCCATGGACACCCGCCTCGACCGGGTGCTCGCCCTCAAGGTGATGCACCCGGCGCTCGCGACCGACGCCTCGTTCGTCGAGCGCTTCATCCGCGAGGCCAAGTCGGTGGCGGGGCTCGCGCACCCCAATGTGGTCGGGGTCTTCGACCAGGGGGCCCAGGAGCAGTACGTCTACCTGGCCATGGAGTACGTCGCGGGCTGCACGCTGCGCGATGTGCTGCGCGAGCGCGGCGCGCTGCAGCCGCGGGCCGCGCTGGACATCCTGGAGCCGGTGCTCGCCGCGCTCGGCGCCGCGCACCGGGCCGGCTTCGTACACCGGGACATGAAGCCGGAGAACGTACTCATAGGCGACGACGGCCGGGTCAAGGTCGCGGACTTCGGCCTGGTACGTGCCGTGGGCACGGTGACCAACACCACCGGGTCGATCCTGGGCACCGTCTCCTATCTCGCCCCCGAGCAGATCGAGCACGGCACCGCGGACACCCGCGCCGATGTGTACGCGTGCGGTGTGGTGCTGTACGAGATGCTCACCGGCGCCAAGCCGCACACCGGGGAGTCCCCGGCCCAGGTCATCTACCAGCATCTCAACGAGGACGTCCCGGCCCCCTCCGCCCTCGTCCCCGGGCTCGCGCCCGAGCTGGACAGGCTGGTCGCGAGCGCGACCGCGCGCGACCCCGAGGTGCGGCCGTTCGACGCGGTGGCGCTGCTCGCCGAGGCCCGCGAGGCCCGCGCCGGCCTCACCGACGCCCAGCTGGACGCCGTACCGCCGCAGGCCCTGGCGGAGGTGCGCGACGCCGCCGAGGACCGCACGAGCGTGATCCACCGAGTGCTGCCGCCCGGTCAGGGCACCGCCCACCACACCAGCCGGCTGGAGATGCCCCCGCCGCTGCCGCCGGAGCGGCCCGCCCGCCGGGCCGGGTTCCTCGGCGGCCCCCGGCGCGGCCTTATCGCCTCGCTCGTCGCGGTGCTGCTGGTCCTGGGGATCGGCGGCGGCGTCTGGTATATCAACTCGGGACAGTTCACCCACGTCCCCCGGGTGCTCGGCCAGAGCGAGAAGGCGGCGAAGGAGCGGCTGTCGGACGCCGGTCTGGAGCTGAAGGGCGTGGAGCGCGCCTACAGCGACACCGTCGAGCGCGGCAAGGTGATCGACAGCGACCCGAAGTCGGCCGCCCGGATCCGGGGCAACGGCTCGGTCGAGCTCGTCGTCTCGCGCGGGCCCGAGATCGTGAAGGTGCCCGATGTCGGGGGCGTCACGCTGGCCGAGGCCAAGCGCCGGCTGACGAAGGCGGGCCTGGTGCCCGGCATGACCACCAAGGAGTTCAGCGAGGACGCGGCGGCCGGTGAGGTGGTGCGCACGGACCCGGAGGCCGGTGCCGAGCGCCACCCGGACACCGCGGTCGCGCTCGTGGTCTCCAAGGGCAGCCCGGTCGACGTCCCCGACGTCACCGGCCTCTCCGTCGAGGACGCCACCGACGCGCTGGACGAGGAGGGGCTGAAGGCCAAGGTGCTGCCGGGCCGGGTGAACAGCCCGCAGGACGCGGGCGACGTCGCCAAGCAGTCACCGGCCGAGGGCAGGGAGGCCGCGGAGGGCGACACCGTCACGCTGACGGTCTCCAAGGGCCCGCGGATGATCGACGTACCGGACGTCACCGGCAAGGACGTGGACGACGCCCGTGGCGAGCTGGAGGACGCGGGCTTCGAGGTCAAGGTCGACCGCCCGTTCCTCTCCTTCAGCGACACGGTCGCGAGCCAGTCCGTGGACGGCGGCGACCGGGCGCCCGAGGGCAGCACCGTCACCATCAAGACCAAGGGGCTCTAGATCCGTATGCGCAACCCTGTCGGCGGCCACATCCCGGTGGCCGGCGGCCTCGCCAAGGTCGGACTGCCCTACGCCCGGGAGATGGGGGCGGAGGCCGTCCAGGTCTTCGTGGCCAATCCGCGCGGCTGGGCGACCCCCGCGGGGAACCCCGCGCAGGACGAGCGGTTCCGGGCCGAGTGCGCCGCCGCGTCCATGCCCGCGTACGTGCACGCCCCGTACCTGATCAACTTCGGCTCGCACACCGCGGCGACCGTGGAGAAATCCGTGGACTCGCTGCGCCACTCCTTGCGCCGCGCCCGCGAGATCGGCGCCCTGGGCGTCGTGGTGCACACCGGCTCCGCGACCAACGGCAGGCCTCGCGAGGAGGCGCTGGCCCAGGTGCGCACGCATATGCGCCCGCTGCTGGACGAGCTGACGCACGACGACGACCCGTTCCTGCTGCTGGAGTCGACCGCGGGCCAGGGTTTCTCACTCTGCTCGCGGACCTGGGACTTCGGTCCGTACTTCGAAGCGCTCGACGCCCATCCGAAGCTCGGCGTCTGCCTCGACACCTGCCACATCTTCGCGGCCGGACACGATCTGGCCGGTCCGGGCGGGATGAAGGAGACGCTGGACCTGCTGGTGGAGACGGTCGGCACCGGCCGGCTGAAGCTGATCCACGCCAATGACTCCAAGGACGTGGCCGGTGCCCACAAGGACCGGCACGAGAACATCGGCGCGGGTCATATCGGTGAGGAGCCGTTCCGGGAGCTGTTCTCCCATCCGGCCACCGAGGGCGTGCCGCTGGTCATCGAGACCCCGGGCGGCAAGGAGGGCCACGCTGCGGACGTGGCCCGGCTGAAGGAGCTGCGCGACCGGAGCCGGCAGAGCTCCGCCCACGAATGACGGAATACCCCAGGGGGGTATGTGGTTCCTGTAGTCGTCAGGAACCGCGATCCGGCATTGGGGGATCAACATGCAGGACCACGCACAGCACGCGGAGCACACACAGCACGCAGAGCACACGGGGCACGTCGGATGGGCCATGGCGGCCCGTGCCACCCTGCACTGCCTCACCGGCTGCGCCATCGGTGAGGTGCTCGGCATGGTGGCCGGTACGGCGTTCGGCTGGGGCAACACGGCGACGATGGTTCTCGCGATCGCGCTGGCGTTCTTCTTCGGCTACACGCTGACGCTGCGCTCCGTCCGTAAGGCCGGCGTCGACTTCCGTACGGCCTTCCACGTCGCGCTCGCCGCCGACACGCTCTCCATCGCGGTGATGGAACTGATCGACAACGGGCTGATCGCGCTGTGGCCGGGCGCGATGGACGCGACACTCGCGGACGCGCTGTTCTGGGGGACGCTCGCGCTCTCGCTGGCCGTCGCCTTCGTCGTCACCACACCGGTCAACAAGTGGATGATCGGGCGCGGCAAGGGGCACGCCGTGGTGCACCGGTACCACCACTGAGGCGGTCCGGGGAGGTCAGAGCTCGGGGCCGTCCCCGGGCTCCTCCTGGTAGGAGTAGCGCTGTTCCTTCCACGGATCGCCGACGTTGTGATAGCCGCGCTCCTCCCAGAAGCCGCGGCGGTCGGCGGTCATGTACTCGATACCCCGGACCCACTTGGGGCCCTTCCAGGCGTAGAGCTGCGGAACCACGAGCCGGAGCGGGAAGCCGTGCTCCGCGGTGAGCAGCTCGCCGTCCTTGTGGGTGGCGAACAGGGCCCGCTCGGCCGTGAAGTCGTCGATCCTGAGGTTCGAGCTGAATCCGTATTCGGCCCAGACCATCACATGGGTGACATGGGGCGCGGGCGGTGCGAGTGCGACGACGTCGCGGACGAGCACGCCGCCCCACTCGGCGCCGAGCATGCTGAATTTCGTCACGCAGTGCAGATCCGCGACGACCGAGGAGAACGGCAGTTCCGAGAATTCCTGATGGTTCCAGCAGTGCTTGTCGCCATCGGCGGTGGCCCCGAAAACGCGGAATTCCCAGCGCTCGGGTTTGAACTTCGGCACCGGCCCGTAATGGGTGACCGGCCAGCCGCGCTGAAGTCGCTGTCCCGGCGGAAGCTCGGACTGCTCTGCTGCGCGGTTTTCCCGGCTTTCCGGCTGACCCATGACTCCATGGTGACAGACAGGCAGGGGTGGTCATGACCAGCACAGAGACGATTCGGGCATGCGTTACTAAGCATGTACTTACTGGACGGCCACCGGGTGCGATGCGAAGATGCGGCCAACTTGCCCAGTTCACCGGTTGGAAGGAGCCTCTGCGATGCAGGGCGACCCCGAGGTCCTTGAGTTCCTGAACGAGCAGCTGACCGCCGAATTGACTGCCATCAATCAGTATTTCCTGCACGCGAAGATGCAGGACAACTTCGGCTGGACGAAGCTCGCGAAGTACACGCGCTCCGAGTCGTTCGACGAGATGAAGCACGCCGAGATCCTGACCGACCGGATTCTGTTCCTCGACGGGCTGCCGAACTATCAGCGGCTCTTCCACGTCCGGGTGGGCCAGACGGTCACCGAGATGTTCCAGGCGGACCGCCAGGTCGAGGTGGAGGCGATCGACCGCCTCAAGCGGGGCATCGAGCTGATGCGCGCCAAGGGCGACATCACGTCCGCGAACATCTTCGAGTCGATCCTGGCCGACGAGGAGCACCACATCGACTATCTCGACACCCAGCTGGACCTGGTCGAGAAGCTCGGCGAGCCGCTCTACATCGCGCAGCTGATCGAGCAGCCGGAGAGCTGACCCGGCTCAGGCGGCTTCGGGGAAGCCCGCCGCCGGTGCGGGAGCGGTGCCCGCGTCGAGTCGCTCGACGGTGCCGGCGGGCTGCTTCCGGTCGAGCAGTTCGCGACGCGGACAGGCGCCGCGGCCGAGCATCGCCTGGATGGTGCGCACACAGCCGCCGCAGTCGGTACCCGCCTTGCAGGCGGAGGCTATCTGGCGGGGCGTGCAGGCGCCGGCTTCCGCATGCTTCTTGACCTGCTGCTCCGTAACGCCGAAGCACGAGCAGACGTACATGCGGTTTCACCTCCCGGCGGGACGAGGTCGTGCGGCCGCCCCGATAATCGGTGAGGCTAACCTAACCTTACCCGCCACTCCAGGGTGGTAAAAGCCCCGGAACGCCCTGTGGGGCACGGATCACATCGATCCGTGCCCCACAGTCGTACGTGCGCCACCTGCCGTGATGGCTACTGGTCCCGGTACATCTCGGCGACCAGGAACGCGAGGTCCAGCGACTGGCTGCGGTTGAGCCGCGGGTCGCAGGCCGTCTCGTAACGCTGGTGCAGGTCGTCCACGAAGATCTCGTGGCCGCCGCCGACGCACTCGGTGACGTCGTCGCCGGTGAGCTCGACGTGGATGCCGCCCGGGTGGGTGCCGAGGCCCTTGTGCACCTCGAAGAAGCCCTTGACCTCGTCCAGGACGTCGTCGAAGCGGCGGGTCTTGTGGCCGGACGCGGCCTCGAAGGTGTTCCCGTGCATCGGGTCGGTGACCCAGGCGACGGTGGCACCGGAGGCGGTGACCTTCTCGACCAGCTCGGGGAGCTTGTCGCGGACCTTGTCGGCGCCCATCCGGACGATGAAGGTCAGCCGGCCGGGCTCGCGCTCGGGGTCGAGGCGGTCGATGTAGCCGAGCGCCTCGTCGACGGTGGTCGTCGGCCCGAGCTTGATGCCGATGGGGTTGCGGATCTTCGAGGCGAACTCGATGTGCGCGCCGTCCATCTGGCGGGTGCGCTCACCGATCCACACCATGTGGCCCGAGGTGTCGTACAGCTCGCCGGTGCGCGAGTCGGTGCGGGTCAGCGCCGACTCGTAGTCCAGCAGCAGGCCCTCGTGCGAGGAGTAGAACTCGACGGCCTTGAACTCGGCCGGGTCGGTGCCGCACGCCTTCATGAAGTTCAGCGCGCTGTCGATCTCGCGGGCCAGTGCCTCGTAGCGCTGGCCGGACGGGGACGACTTCACGAAGTCCTGGTTCCAGGCGTGCACCTGGCGCAGGTCGGCGTAACCGCCGGTGGTGAAGGCGCGCACGAGGTTCAGCGTGGAAGCGGACGCGTGGTACATCTGCTTCAGCCGCTCCGGGTCCGGAACGCGCTCGGCCTCGGTGAAGGCGAAGCCGTTGACGGAGTCGCCGCGGTAGGTCGGCAGGGTCACGCCGTCGCGGGTCTCGGTCGACTTGGAGCGGGGCTTGGAGTACTGGCCGGCGATCCGGCCCACCTTGACGACGGGCACGGAGGCCGCGTAGGTGAGGACGGCGCTCATCTGGAGCAGCGTCTTCAGCTTGGCGCGGATGTGCTCGGCCGACACGGCGTCGAAGGCCTCGGCGCAGTCACCGCCCTGAAGCAGGAACGCCTCGCCCTTGGCGACGGCTCCCATGCGGGCGCGCAGCTGGTCGCACTCGCCCGCGAAGACGAGCGGCGGATACGACGCGAGGTCCGCGAGTACATCGCGCAGCGCCTCGGAGTCGGGGTACTCGGGCTGCTGCGCCGCGGGAAGGTCTCGCCAGGTGTTGCCACCGGCGACGGAGGTATTGGCGTTCACGGTCACGGGTCCCACATTACGGGGTCATGTCGAGTGCTTTTTCTGGTGCTCAGTGACTGAGACGGATGACGTGGCGCGCCAGTGACCGGGGACACAGCCGGGTACTGCTACCGTCTCGACCTCCGGTTTTGACTGATTCGACCGCAGGGGTGGGGATTTGAAGCGAAACCATCGCAAAGATCTCAGGATGCGTCGCCTGCTCCACGGGGTGGGGGTTGCGGTCGTGGTGACCGCCGCGGTCACGGCCGCAGCCATGGCGTCCCAGGCCACCGTGACGGCCGACGGCGGACCGGTCGCGTCGGCGGCCACCTCGCTGCAGACCCGGTTCGCGGACGCGGCGCGCGAGTTCGGCGTACCGCAGAACGTGCTGATGGCGGTCGCGTACCGCCGGACGCTGTGGGAGAGCCACCACGGCGAGCCGAGCACCAGTGGCGCGTACAACGTGATGGGGCTCACCCGGGTCACCGAGGACGACATCGAGCAGCCGACGGACGCGGAGCGGCTCGCGCACCTGAACCTGAGCGGCGACCCGGCCGTGACGAGGCGTTTCGACGCCGGTCGCGCGCTGCGCGCCCTGCCGAAGCGGGTGGACACCGGCGCCGCCGCGCTGCACACGCTGGACGAGGGCGCGAAGCTCATCGGCAGGACGGCGGGCTCGGTGCGGGAGGACGCCGCGCAGTCCGTCCGCGCGGGCGCGGCGCTGCTCGCGAAGTACCAGCGCGAGGCCACCGGCTCGCTGCCCGAGGACGCCGGCCGGTGGTACCCGGCCGTCGCGCGCTACAGCCAGGCGCCGGACACCAAGGGCGCCACGCTGTTCGCCGACCGGGTCTTCGAGTCGGTCAGGAGCGGCGAGAGCCGTACGACGGCGGACGGCGAGCGGCTGTCACTGCCCGCAGACCCGTCGGTGACCCCGGTCAGGCCCGCCAGGACGCGGTCGGCCGCGCCGGAAGCCAGCGGCGCACCCGCCCCGGAGTGCCCCACCGGGCTGAACTGCGACTTCGAGCCCGCCGCCTACCAGCAGAACAGTTCCACCCCGGACGACTTCGGCAACTACAACGTGGCCGACCGGCCGGCGAACGGCGAGGACATCCGCTACATCGTCGTCCACGACACGGAGGGCGGGTACGACGGTTCGCTCGCGGCGTTCCGGAACCCGGCGTCCTACGCGAGCGCGCACTATCTGATCCGGGCCCGGGACGGACTGGTCACCCAGCTGGTCAGGACCAAGGACGAGGCCTGGCACGCGGCCAACAAGACCGTGAACATGCACTCGATCGGGATCGAGCACGAGGGCTACGCGATCAAGTCGGGCAGCTGGTACACCGAGCCGCAGTACGAGTCGTCCGCCGCACTGGTGAAGTACCTCGCCGCCCGGTTCGCCGTCCCGCTCGACCGTGAGCACATCATCGGCCACGACGAGGTGCCGGGCGTCCTGGACACCGGTGTCGCGAGCCAGCACTGGGACCCGGGCCCCTTCTGGGACTGGAACCACTACATGTCCCTGATCGGCGCCCCGGCCGGCGGCGGTGCGGGCGGACCGGTCGAGGCCGGCCAGGTCGTCAGGGTGGTGCCGCCGTTCACCGCGGCGAACCAGCCGGCGCTGACGTACGACGGCGCCGCGGTGGCCGGGCGGCCGGCGAACTTCGGCTACCTCTACACCTCGGCCTCCACCGCCGCCGCGATGATCACAGACCCGTACCTGCCGGGTGTGACGGCCACCGACGCGCCGAACTGGGGCAACAAGGTCGTCGCGGGCGGCGCGTACGTCGTCGCGGAGGCCCGGGCCGACTGGACGGCCATCTGGTACGGCGGCAGGAAGGCCTGGTTCCAGAACCCCGGCGGCCGGTTCACCGAGGCCGTCACCGGGACCGGCACGGCGGTGCTGACGCCCAGGGCGGGCGCGTCGTCCATCCCGGTGTACGGACGCGCCTACCCGGAGGACGCCGCCTACTCGGGCACCGGCGTCCCGGTGCAGGAGAAGAACGGCGAGTCGCTGTCGAAGTACACCGTCCCGGCCGGCCAGGCCTACCCCCAGGCCGGTCCGGCGCAGGCCGGTGACTACTGGTTCGCGGGTACGTTCGCCGGTACGGCAGCGAACGACCGCACTCTGGTGAAGGGCGGCACGAACCTCTTCTACCCGATCCGGTACAACCACCGCATCGGCTGGATCAGGGCGAGCGACGTCCGGATCGGGCCGCCCAGGGCCTGATCGTGGGTTATGGTTCAGCCATGTTCGCGCACTCGACCCGTAATTGGTGGTGGACCGCTCATCCGGCGGCCCACTGACTGCGCGTACACAGAAACGCAGAGGCCGCCCGAGGGGCGGCCTTTTCCGTTTTCACGGGCCGTTCCTCCCAGCTGATCCCACTGGAAGGAACCCGGCATGACGCCGCACATGACCCCGCACCCGGCACCGCACACGCTCGTCCAGCGACTCCTCGGTGCCGACTGCCCGCCGTTCGCCCTGCTCCGCAGGCGCACCCCCGGCCATGACCACGACACCGTCGAGGTGCTGATCGGTGAGGTGCGGGAGGTGGACCGGCTGGCGGACCTCCCGGTCGGTGAGCGGCCCTCGCTCGCCCTGGTCCCGTTCCGGCAGATCGCCGAGCGCGGCTTCGACGTGCGGGACGACGGGACGCCGCTGTCCGTGCTGGTCGCGGACGAGACGTACACGCTGCCGCTCGACGAGGCGCTGGAGCTGCTCCCCACGCATGAGGTGCGGGTCAGGGACGGTGCGTTCGACGTTCCGGACGAGGAGTACGCGGGGACCGTCCGGCGGGTCATCGAGGACGAGATCGGCCGGGGCGAGGGCGCGAACTTCGTCATCCGGCGGACCTTCCGGGGCGAGATCCCCGGCTTCGGACGGTCGGACGCCCTGGCGCTGTTCCGGCGGCTGCTGGCGGGCGAGCGGGGCGCGTACTGGACGTTCGTCGTGCACACCGGGGCCAGGACGCTGGTCGGCGCCAGCCCGGAGGTGCATGTGCGGATGTCGGGCGGGACGGTCGTGATGAATCCGATCAGCGGCACCTACCGCTACCCCGCTGAGGGACCGACCGCCGAGAACCTGCTGAAGTTCCTCGGCGACCGCAAGGAGACCGAGGAGCTCTCCATGGTGGTCGACGAGGAACTCAAGATGATGTGCACCGTCGGCGACATGGGCGGGGTGGTGATCGGCCCCCGGCTCAAGGAGATGGCCCATCTCGCGCACACCGAGTACGAGTTGCGCGGGCGTTCCTCGCTGGACGTGCGCGAGGTGCTGAAGGAGACCATGTTCGCGGCGACGGTCACCGGCTCCCCCGTGCAGAACGCCTGCCGCGTCATCGAGCGGTACGAGTCCGGCGGGCGCGGCTACTACGCGGGCGCGCTGGCCCTCCTGCGGCAGGGCCCGGACGGGGCGCAGACGCTGGACTCACCGATCCTGATCCGGACCGCCGACATCTCGCCCGGCGGTGAGCTGCGGGTTCCGGTCGGCGCGACGCTGGTGCGTCACTCGGACCCGGAGAGCGAGGTGGCGGAGACCCACGCCAAGGCGGCCGGCGTGCTGACCGCGCTGGGGGTGCGGCCGGGGCGTCCGCGCGCGGAGGAGGCCCGGCCGCTGCTGGCCGCGGACCCCCGGGTGCGGGCGGCGCTGGACGCCAGGCGGGACGGGCTCGCGCCGTTCTGGCTGCGGATGCAGGAGCGCACCGACGAACTGTCCGGCCATGCGCTGGTCATCGACGGCGAGGACACGTTCACCGCGATGCTCGGGCATCTGCTGCGCGCTTCGGGGCTCGACGTGTCGGTGCGCCGCTACGACGAGCCGGGGCTGCGCGAGACCGTGCGGGCGCACGAGGGCCCGATCGTGCTGGGGCCCGGCCCCGGCAACCCGGGCGACGCGGCCGATCCGAAGATGCGGCTGCTGCGGGGGCTGGCCGCCGAACTGGTCCGGGACCACCGGCACGGGCTGCTGGGGGTGTGCCTGGGCCATGAGCTGATCGCGGCGGAGCTGGGTCTCGACATCGTCCGCAAGGCGGTGCCGTACCAGGGTGCGCAGACCCGGATCGAGCTGTTCGGCCGCCCGGAGACCGTCGGCTTCTACAACAGCTTCACCGCGCGCTGCGACGAGGCCTCCGTCACCGAGCTGGCGGCGCACGGCATCGAGGCGAGCGTGGACGGGGCGACCGGGGAGCTGCACGCGCTGCGCGGGGACGGCTTCGCCTCGGTGCAGTTCCACCCGGAGTCGGTGCTGACGCTGCGCGGCGCGGCGATCGTGGGCGAGCTGCTGGCGGGGCTGCCGGTGCGCGGCTGAGAGAGCGGGCTCAGGGGGCGGGCGCCGCGGGGACCAGGACGTTCTCGCTGCGCCGGCCGGCCAGGTAGTCGTCGATGTTGCGGACGGTGGCGTCGATGATCTGGCCGACCGCGTCCTCCGTGTAGTACGCCTGGTGCGAGGTGACGATGACGTTGGGGAAGGTGACCAGCCGGGCGAGCGTGTCGTCGTCGACGCCCTCCAGAGACTTGTCGAGGAAGAAGAGCCCGGCCTCGGCCTCGTACACGTCGAGTCCGACGCCGAGGAACCGGCCGGCCCGCAACTCCCCGACCAGGGCCGTGGTGTCGACGAGTCCGCCCCGGCTGGAGTTGATCAGGATCGCGTCGTCCTTCATCCGGGCCAGCGCCTCTCTGCCGATGACGTGGTGCGTCGAGGGGAGCAGCGGAACGTGCAGACTGATCAGGTCGGACTCGGCCAGCAGCTGCTCCTTCTCCACGTAGCGCATGCCCAGCTCGACGCAGGCCGGGTTCTCCGCGACGTCCCAGCCCAGCAGATTCATGCCGAAGCCATGGGCGATCCGGGTGAAGGCCTCCCCGATCTTGCCGGTGCCGACGATGCCGGCCGTGCGGCCGTGCATGTCGCGGCCGAGGAGCCCGTCGAGGCGGAAGTCGAAGTCGCGGGTGCGGCTCGCGGCCCGGATGACGCGGCGGTTGACCGCCATGGCGAGGGTCCAGGCGAACTCGGCGACGGCGTACGGGGAGTAGTAGGAGACCCGGGCGACGCGCATGGCGAGGCGCTCCGCGACGTCCAGGTCGATGTTGTTGAAGCCCGTGGAGCGCTGGGCGATCATCTGGGTGCCGCCGGCCGCGAGGGTCTGCAGTACGGAGCTGCCCAGGTCGGCGTTGACGCTGGTGGAGACGGCCTCGTAGCCGGCCGCGATGGGCGCGGTGTCCTGGTTCAGGAAGACGTCCAGGCAGCGGACCTCGTGCTTCCCGGCGAAGGCTTTCTCGATCAGCGGCTTCTCGTCGGACTGCACACCGAAGGCCAGGATTTCCACGACGTCTCCCGTGACTGATGCGGGCGGGGTGCCGGGTCCCGGCGCGCACCGTGGTGCGGGTCCGGACCCGGTCCGGTCATCGCGAATATACGGCCGGGGCGCCCGGCACGCCGCCCGGCCCTCAGCCGAAGAAGACCTCCGCCTCCGCGTAGAGCGCCGGGTCGACCGTCTTGAGCCGGGCGGTCGCCTCCGCGATCGGCACCCGGACGATGTCCGTGCCGTTCAGGGCGACCATCTTCCCGAAGTCGCCGTCGTGCACGGCGTCGATGGCGTGCAGGCCGAACCGGGTGGCCAGCCAGCGGTCGAAGGCGCTGGGGGTGCCGCCGCGCTGGATGTGGCCGAGGACGGTGGTCCTGGCCTCCTTGCCGGTGCGGCGCTCGATCTCCTTGGCCAGCCACTCACCGACCCCGGAGAGCCGGACATGGCCGAAGGAGTCCTGCGAGCCGTCCTTGAGGACCATCTCGCCCTCCGCGGGCATGGCTCCCTCCGCGACCACCACGATCGGGGCGTAGCTCGCCCGGAACCGGGAGGCGACCCAGGCGCAGACCTGGCCGACGTCGAAGCGCTGTTCCGGGACGAGGATGACGTTGGCGCCGCCGGCCAGTCCCGAGTGGAGCGCGATCCAGCCGGCGTGGCGGCCCATCACCTCGACGACGAGGACCCGCATATGGGACTCGGCCGTGGTGTGCAGCCGGTCGATGGCCTCGGTGGCGATGTTGACGGCGGTGTCGAAACCGAAGGTGTAGTCGGTGGCGGAGAGGTCGTTGTCGATGGTCTTGGGTACGCCGACGCAGTGGATCCCGTACTCCTCGGACAGGGTCGCCGCCACGCCGAGGGTGTCCTCGCCGCCGATCGTGACGAGTGCGTCGACCTCGTACCTGTCGAGGTTGTCGCGGATGCGGCGGACGCCGTGATCCGCCTTGAGGGGGTTGGTGCGCGAGGAACCGAGGATGGTGCCGCCGCGCGGCAGGATGCCGCGCACCGCCGGGATGGAGAGCGGGACCGTCACCCCCTCCAGCGGTCCCCGCCAGCCGTCCCGGAATCCGATGAAGTCGTAGTCGTACTCCTGCACGCCCTTGCGGACGACGGCACGGATGACCGCGTTGAGCCCGGGGCAGTCGCCGCCCCCGGTCAGTACTCCGACCCGCATGGAAGCATCCCTTCGCCGAAGTGAGCCCACTCCACTCCACGCTAAGGTGATCCAGGTCACAACGGGATGGGTCGTACGGTCAATTCCCGTGCAATGTCCGGGTGTTGATCTCAGACGTCGTCGAGGCCGCGCTCGATCGCGTACCGCACCAGCTCCACCCGGTTGTGCAACTGGAGCTTGCCCAGGGTGTTCTGGACGTGGTTCTGGACGGTGCGGTGCGAGATGACCAGCCGTTCCGCGATCTGCTTGTACGAGAGCCCCTTGGCGACCAGCCGCAGCACCTCGGTCTCCCGCTCCGTCAGCTCCGGGGCCTTCGGCTCGTCGGAGGCCGCGGGGGCCGGCTCGGAGGCCAGCCTGCGGTACTCGCCGAGTACGAGTCCGGCGAGGCCGGGGGTGAAGACCGGATCGCCGGCCGCGGTGGAGCGGACCGCCTCGGTCAGCTCCTGGGTGCTCGCGGACTTGAGCAGGTAGCCGGTGGCGCCCGACTTGACCGCCTCCAGCACATCGGCGTGCTCGCCGCTCGCGGAGAGCACCAGGACCCGCAGCCCGGGGTGCGCGCCGACCAGCTCCTTGCAGACCTGGACGCCCGGCATCCCGGGCAGGTTGAGGTCGAGGACCAGGACGTCGGGGGTGACGGCCCCGGCCCGGCGGACCGCCTGGGGGCCGTCGCCCGCCGTCGCCACCACGTCGAACCCGGACTCCGCGAGGTCACGGGCGACGGCGTCGCGCCACATCGGGTGGTCGTCGACCACCATGACCCTGATGGACAGCTGCTGCCCGGCGCCCTCTTCGTGTGCTCTGCTCATCGGACTGAACCCGCCTTCCCCCGTGAAACCTTCGGGACCTTCGGAACCTTCAACTCGACCTCGGTGCCCTGGCCGGGTACCGAGATCAACTCTGCCGTGCCGCCGAGCTCCCGCAGTCTGCCGCGTATCGACAGGGCCACCCCGAGCCGCCCCTCGCCCTCGGCCTGGGCGAGCCGCCCCTCCGGGATGCCCGGACCGTCGTCCCGGACCGTGACGATCACCTCGTCCGGCCAGTCCTCGACCAGGATCCAGGCCTGGGCGCCCTCCCCCGCGTGCACCCGGACATTGTCCAGGGCGGCGCTGACCGCGGCGGCCAGCTCCATCGCCGCCGGGGGCGGGAGCAGCACCGGGGCGCCGGGCTCGGCGAAGCTGACCCTGGATCCGGCGTGCGGGGCGAGCAGGGCGCGCAGATCGGTCTCGCCGGGGGCGCCGGGCTCGTCGTCGTCCGTCTCGACGGTACGCACCACGGCGCCCTCGGCGGCGTCCTCCGAAACCCGGGTGGGCGGCACCAGGCCGCTGGAGACCAGGGTGCGCAGGGCGACCTCCTGCTCCCCGGCCATCCGGCCCAGCTCCGCGGCCTCGCCCCCGATCGCCGTACCCCTTCGCTGCACCATCGCCAGGACCTGGAGCACGCTGTCGTGGATGTCGCGGGCCAGGCGTTCCCGTTCCCGGGTCGCGGCCTCGATCTCCAGGGCGCGGGCGAGGGTGCGCTCACTGGCGCGGGCCACCTCGACGACGTAACCGATCGCGATGGAGGCGACCCAGACCAGCAGGACGTTGTGCAGGGTGTCGCGGCTGGGCTCGGCGCGCTCGATCAGGTTGGCGACGGCGACGAAGGTGGAGGCGAAGGCCGCCCAGCGCCAGCCGCCCTTGATCGCGAAGGCCAGCACGGAGCCGGCGGTCCAGATGGACGGCAGCGTCGGACCGTCCATGTGCTGGGCCTGGAAGTCCGCGAGCGGGGTCAGCAGGATGCCGGCGAGGGCGAGCGCGAGATCGATGCCGAGGAAGCGCTTGGTGCAGGCCACCGCGCCGGCCACCTTCGGCAGGGTGGCGAGCGTCCAGACGGCCATGACCGTCAGGAAGGCGATGGCCACCCAGGGCCGTTCGTACTTGTCGCGTCCGAAGACGGCGAGCAGGATCGCGTAGAGCATCGTGAGAATGCGGTACGCGGTCAGCGCACGCCACAGCGGCTGCTCGACCGACATCCGCACGACCCGCACCCGTCTGGCCATCTTCTTCTCCCCCACGCCGGACCTCTCCCCGCCCCCGACGGACCGCAGCCCGTCAGGCGCCGCCGCGGTCCCCGTCCGTACCCGGCTGCCCGTCCCGGCGGCCGGACCCGGCCCGCTTGGCGGCCTCCGCCTGCCGCTTCGCCTCGTCCGCGAGCTGCCGCTTGGCGGCGGTCGCGTAGATGTCCACGTACTCCTGCCCGGAGAGCCTCATGATCTCGTACATCACCTCGTCGGTGACCGAGCGCAGGATGAAACGGTCGCCCTCCATGCCGTGGTAGCGGCTGAAGTCGAGCGGCTTGCCGATCCTGATCCCCGGGCGCATCAGCTTGGGCACCACCTGGCCGGGCGGCTGGATCTTCTCCGTGTCGATCATCGCGACGGGGATGACCGGCGCCCCGGTCGCGAGCGCCACCCGGGCCAGCCCGCCGGGCTTGCCCCGGTAGAGGCGGCCGTCGGGCGAGCGGGTGCCCTCCGGGTAGATGCCGAAGAGACCGCCGCTCTCGATCACCTCGATACCGGCCTTGATCGCCGCCTCGCCGGCGCCCCGGGCGCCCGAGCGGTCCACCGGGAGCTGGCCGACACCCTTGAAGAAGGCGGCGGTCAGCTTGCCCTTCACGCCCGGCGCGGTGAAGTACTCGGCCTTGGCGATGAAGGTGACCTTGCGGTCCAGGACCGCGGGCAGGAAGAAGGAGTCGGAGAACGACAGATGGTTGCTCGCGAGGATCGCCGGTCCCTGCGCGGGGATGTTCTCCAGGCCCTCCACCCACGGCCTGAAGGCGAGCTTCAGAGACCCGCCGATGGAGAACTTCATAGCGCCGTAGATCAACTCGGGTGCCTCCTGTGTGCTGTCGATCAGACCATAGAGCATCCGTCCACCCCCGCCCCCGGTGACGGCCCTGGTCGGTGTCGGTCCGGTCGCGTACGGTGAAGTAATCCTCTGCACTCCCCCCTTTCGCTCCCCTTCGAGCCTCACGAACAGGAGACCCCGGTGCCGGTCCTTCCTGGAGCCGAGCCGTTCCGCCACGACGGCGGAGAGGTCGGCGTCCTTCTCTGTCACGGATTCACCGGCTCCCCGCAGTCGCTGCGCCCCTGGGCCGGATATCTGGCGGAGCGCGGGCTCACGGTCTCGCTGCCGCTGCTCCCCGGACACGGCACCCGCTGGCAGGACATGCAGGTGACCGGCTGGCAGGACTGGTACGCGGAGGTGGACCGGGAGCTGCGGGCACTGCTGGAGCGGTGCTCCCAGGTCTTCGTCTTCGGCCTCTCCATGGGCGGCGCCCTCGCGCTGCGGCTCGCGGCGAAGCACGGTGACGCGGTCCGGGGCCTGGTGCTGGTGAACCCGGCCAACAAGGTGCACGGTCTCGCGGCACACGCGCTGCCGGTCGCCCGTCATCTGGTGCCGACGACGAAGGGCCTGGTCAGCGACATCGCGCTGACGGGCTCCGAGGAGGTCGGCTACGACCGGGTGCCGCTGCACGCGGCCCACTCGGTACGGAAGTTCTTCCGGCTGGTCGACGCGGAGCTGCCCCAGGTGACCCAGCCGCTGCTGCTCCTGCACAGCCCGCAGGACCATGTGGTGCCGCCCGCCGACTCGGCCCGGATCCTGAGCCGGATCTCTTCGCGGGACGTCGAGGAGATCCTTCTGGAACAGAGCTACCACGTGGCGACGTTGGACCACGATGCGGAGCGGATCTTCGACGAGAGCTATTCGTTCATCGGCCGCCTCGCTCCGAGCGTCGGGAAGAAGGGGAGCACGACCGGTGGCTGAGCACAACGCGGATCGCGCGGGCGGCGAGGAGGAGCGCGAGCCGCTCCCCGCCGAGGGAGCGGCCGTCCCCGATGACGGCGGCGCACCTCCGGCGGAGGCCCCGGGCCCCGACCGGGGCGGCGACGGGGAGCCGCCGGTCGACGAGGACGCCGTCTGGAAGGCGATCGTCGCGGGGTACGGCGACGAGCCGCCGGACCCGCCGGGCGCCAGGCCGTTCAGGTCCATCGAGGACGTGGCGCTGCTGGAGGACGGTCCGCTGACCGCCCTCGACCCGGACAAGGGCATCGGCAAACGCCCGCCCAAGCCCCCGGAGAAGCCGCTCGGCAGTTCGGTGGTCTTCGCCCCCGGTGTCGGTGCCGGCCCGCGCGACTACGAACCGGCGGAGCCGGCCGAGGGTGACACGGACGACGACGACAGCGGCGAGGGACACTTCGTGCCGCCGGAGCCGCCGCCGCTGCCGGAGGCCGACGTCACGGCGAAGTTCGCCTGGCTGGCCGTGATCGGCGGCCCGGTCCTGCTGCTGCTCGCGGTGCTGCTGCGCTGGGAGATGACCTGGTGGCTGACGACGGTCTGCGTCGGCGGTTTCCTGGGCGGCTTCGTGACGCTGGTGGCGCGGATGGAGCACGACGACGACGAGGACGGCGACGACCCCGGCCGCGGCGCGGTGGTCTGAGCGGATCCCCGCGGGGTGGCTGTGCCCCGGTGTGGTTGCCCCGGCCCGGGGCGCGGGGTTCTGTCCTCAAGCGCCGGACGGGCTTGTTTGTGCGGGTCCCCCGCTCAGCGCCTGACCCGGTGGGTGGGGGTCCGAGGTCCCTCCGGGGAGACTCCTCGAACGACGAACGTGCGGCGGGTCCGCAAGGGCACCCGAGTCTGTGTTCGTCGTCCTGCGGGGACTCCCCTGCACGCCCCCGAACCCGCCCGTCGCGCGTCTGCGGCAGCAGTTCCACGGGCGTGCAGACGCGACTGATGCCGGGGTGGGGACGTGCAGGGGAGTCCCCGCAGAAAATGGCGTACGACCCGGGTCCCTCTCGGCCCTGGGTGAGCACGCCATTTTTGAGGAGTCTCCCCGGAGGGGCACCGCCCCCACCCACCGGGCAGGCGCACCCCGCACAGGCGGAGCACCCGCACAATCAAGCCTGTCCGGCGATTGAGGACGGAACCCCGCCGCTCCGCGGAGCACCCGCGCCCCGCGTCGCGGGTACCCGCAGCGCGGCCAGCACCGGCAGGTGGTCGGAGGCGGCCGACAGGTCGTCCCCGGCCACGCCGGGCAGCCCGGCCGGCACCCCGCAGCCGAGCACCTCGATGCCCCCGGTCGCGAAGAGCGCGTCGATCCGCCGGGCCGGGTCGTGCGACGGGAAGGTGTGCTCGCCGCCCCGGGGCCGTACCGCCCAGCAGTCCTGGAGCCGTCCGGCCAGCCGCCGGAATGCCTGCCCGTCCGGTGCCTCGTTGAGGTCGCCGCCCACCACGGCGTGCTCCACGCCCATCGCCTCCAGCCGGCCCAGCAGCGCCTCCGCCTGGGTGAGGCGCTCCTCGCGCCGCAGGCTCAGGTGGCAGCTCAGCACCCCGATCCGGGTGCCCGCGATCCGGACGACCGCGGTGGCGAAGCCCCTGCGGTGCAGTCCGGGGGTGAGCGGCAGCAGGATGTCCTCCGTGCGCTCCACCGCGACGCGCATCGAGCAGAGCAGGAGCGGTCCGGCCGCAGTGGCTCCGCCGCCGAGGATCACCAGTTCACTGGCGGCGGCGAGCCGGGCGGCGTACTTGCGCCAGCGGAAGAAGCGCGGCGCCTCCTGGACGAGGACCAGATCGGGGGCGCAGGCGCGGATCACCCGGGCCAGCGCGGCGGGGTCGTCACGCATCGACCGGATGTTGTAGCCGAGCACTCTGATGACGGCCGAACCGTCCTGCTCGGTACGGGATTCTGGCAGCGACGTCATGACCATGCCGGTCACGATACGACGGACGCCCGCCGCTCCCCGAGAGGGGCGCGACGGGCGTCCGGTGTGTCCGTATCCGGTCGGATCAGCCCTGCCGGGCCAGGTCCGCCGCGCCCACCAGACCGGCCTTGCCGCCCAGTTGGGCCGCGAGGACCTGGGCGTGCGGACGCCACTCGCCGCCGATCAGCCAGCGCCGGAACGACTTGCGGATCGGGTCGAGGACGAGCTCGCCCTCGTCCGAGACGCCGCCGCCGACGATGAAGGCGGACGGGTCGAACAGCGAGGCGAGGTCCGCCAGTCCGGCCCCGGCCCAGCGGGCCAGCTCGCGGAACGAGTCGACGGCCACCGGGCAGCCCTGCCGGGCGGCCTCGCTGATGTGCTTGCCCTCGATGCCCTCGACCGTGCCGTCGCCGAGCGCCAGCAGGATCGTGGCGTTCTCGGGGGTGGCGTTGGCCCGCTGCTTCGCGTACCTGACGAGCGCCCGCCCGGAGGCGTACTGCTCCCAGCAGCCCTGGCTGCCGCAGCCGCAGAGCAGACCGTCCGGGACGACCCGGATATGGCCGAACTCGGCGGCCACGCCGAAGCGTCCGCGGCGCAGCTTGTTGCCGATGATGATGCCGCCGCCGAGCCCGGTGCCGAGCGTGATGCAGATGACGTCGTCGTGGCCCTGGCCGGCGCCGAAGCGGTATTCGCCCCAGGCCGCCGCGTTGGCGTCGTTCTCGACGACCACCGGGAGGCCGACGCGCTGCTCGACCTTGTCCTTGAGCGGCTCGTGCCGCCAGTTGATGTTCGGTGCGAACAGCACCGTGGCACGCTTGTCGTCGACGTATCCCGCCGCGCCGATGCCGACCGCCTCGACCGGGTGCCCCTCGCTCGCGCCGGACACCGCCGCCGCGATCGCGTCCACGATGCCTTCGGCCGTCGGCGGGGTCGGCACCTTGAAGGTCGAGAGGATGTGGCCCTCTTCGTCGACCACTCCAGCTGCGATCTTCGTGCCGCCGATATCGACGCCGATGGTGAGTCCCATGAATCCCTCAGTTTCGGTCGAGCCCCGCTGGGGCAACCGTACCCGAGGCCGGGCCCCGTCCTGTCGGTGCCGGTCAGTCCAGGTCGATCTGTTCGCCGGTGTCCGGCCCCTCGTCCCGGGGGTCCGTGGCGTCGTCCGCCTTCTTTTCCGTGCCTGCCGGGTCCCCCGCGCCCTGGGTCCAACGGCGTTCCTGACCCTCGACGGCCGAGCGGTAGGCGGCGAGCAGTTCACCGCCGGCTGCGGCGATATGGTCGAAAACGTCCGGATTGCGTTCGATGACGGGCTCGACCGCGGACTTCGCCTGCCGGATGACCTGCTGGACCGCGCCCTGGGCCGCCACGCCGAACAGCGGCGACTGGAGGGAGGAGAACTTGTCGGCCACCGCGTCCATCAGCTTGCGCAGCTCCTCCGCGGCGGAGCCGGGCGGCGGACCGTACTCGGCCCGGCGGCGGGCCTTCTCGGCGGCGAGGTCCTCGGCGCAGGCCTGGGCCCACGCGTCGTCGTCGGCGGGACGATCGGTGGCTTCGCTCATGGCGGACTCCTGCGACGTGGGTGGCCGGCGGCCCGGCACACGGGACCCGTACATACGACGTTACCCGAACGGCCGCGAGCCGTTCAGCCCGTCCTGGGCCACAGGTCCGGGTCGGGCGTGAACCGGACCCGGAGCACCCCGTCGGTGAGCGCTGCACCGGAGACGGTGCAGCGGCGCAGCGCGGACTCCAGGGGCACGATGCGGTGGAACGGGCCGACGGTGAGCAGGAGTTCGCTGCCTCGGCGGACCAGCTGGAGATCCTTCTTGACCGCTCCGGGCAGCCGCAGACACCAGACCAGTATCCCGCCCGGACCGCCTGAACCGTCCTGACCGCCTGAACCGCCCGGACCGTCCGGCGTCTCGGACTCCTCGATCCACCACGGGTCCTCGGCGCGGCCGGTCCCCCGGTCGTCCACGGCCACGGCCGGCGCTCCGTCCCCACCGGCCGAGGCGGCCAGGGCGGCCAGGGCGGCCAGGTCATCGACGCCCTGCGGATCGCGGCCCAGGTGGGGCAGCTCCCGCGGCGGGGCTTCTGCGGCCCACTCCTCGCACCAGTGGTCGAGGCACTTCTCCTGCTGCGCGGCGAGCGCCGCGAACCAGGGGTCGCCGGAGTGCCGGGGCAGCACCCGGTTGGCCACCAGGGCGTCGACGCGCAGACCTTGCAGGGCGAGTCCGGTACGGGCGGTGCGCAGCGCGTCCTCCGCGGCCGGGCCCGGTTCCGCGACCAGCCGGACGGTGGTGGCGCGGTCCTCGATCAGGGCCTGGACCTCGGCGAGTTCGGCGTCGCGGCGGGCGGCGGCCTCGTAGAGCCACTGGGCCGGCATGGGTACGCCCGCGAGCTGGGCGAGCATCGGGCGCAGGGCGCGTGCGGCCTGGCGTTCCTGCGGGAGCAGCCGGCGCAGATAGCGGCGCAGCTGTTCGGGCAGGGCCAGTACGGCGAGGGCCTCGCGCAGCGGCGGCAGGTCGACGACGAGGAGGTCGTATCCGTCGCGGGACCAGTCGCCCCGGGCGGCGCGGCGCAGGCTCTGCAGGAGGGCGAGCTGGCCGCTGCCGGGGAGTTCGGTGAGCTCCTCACCGTCCAGCCGGTTGCCGCCGAGCAGGCCGAGCACTGCGGACAGCTGGTCCTGGAGGGCGAGGAGTTCGGTGCGGAAGTGCTCCGCGGAGTCGGTCGTTACGGACCAGAGGGTCTCGGTGACCTGCGCGGGCACGGTGGACGCGGGGAAGCCGGGTATGTCGTCCGGGGAGATCAGCAGGGTGCGGGCGCCCCGGCGCGAGGCGGCCAGCGCGGTCGCCGCCGCGACGGTGGTACGGCCGGCGCCGCCGGGGCCGGTGACCAAGACCGTACGCACCGGGTCAGGCCTTCGGGACGGACTCGACGCGCTTCTTCAGTCCGGCCAGGGCGCGGTCGATGATGACCTTCTCCGCCTTGCGCTTGATCATGCCGAGCATCGGGATCTTGACGTCGACGGTCAGCCGGTAGGTGACCTCCGTGCGGTCGCCGTCGCCCAGCGGGGCCAGTGCGTAGGAGCCGTCGATGGCGCGCAGCATCTGGGACTTGACCAGGGTCCAGCTGACCTCGTAGTCACCGATCCAGGTGTACGCGAGGGTGTGGTCGTCCTTGATCGCTCCGGCGTCGAGGACGAGGCGGACCTTCTCCGCGCGCCCGTGGTCGTCGGAGGCGAGCACCTCGGCCTCCTTGACCTCGCCGGTCCATTCCGGATAGCGGTCGAAGTCGGCGATCACACCCATGACGTCGGCCGGTGCCGCCTCGATCGTGATCGTCGAGCTGGTGTGTTCAGCCATCGCTGTGGCCCTCCAGTGCGGTGTACCGGTCGGTCGGCAGAAGCCTGCCGCCAGAAGGCTATCGCGTGTGCGCCGTGCCTCGGCCCAGGGCCTGCCGCGATGCCCGGCCCGGCCCGGTCACCATTCCAGCGCCCAGGGTGTGCCGGTCGAGGCGAAGTGGCCGACGTTCACGCACTCGGTGGTGCCGATCCGCATCCGGCGGACCAGGGGCTGGTGGACGTGGCCGAACAGGGAGTACCGGGGCCGGGTGCGGCGGACGGCGTCGAGCAGGGCGCGGCTGCCGCGTTCGAACCGGCGCGCGACGGTGTCGTAGGTCAGCTCGGGGATGTCGGGCGGGATGTGGGTGCAGAGCACGTCGACCTCGCCCACCGCCTCGATCTTCGCCGCGTACTCCTCGTCGCTGATCTCGAACGGGGTGCGCATCGGGGTCCGCAGGCCGCCGCCGACGAAGCCGAAGACACGGCCGCCGATCTCGACGCGCTCGCCGTCCAGGACGGTGGTTCCGGGGCGGGCGTACTCGGGCCACAGGGTGGGGATGTCGACGTTGCCGTAGGTGGCGTACGTCGGGGTGGGCAGCGCGGCGAACATCTCGGCGTACTGCTTGCGCACCGCGGCGATGATCGCGGCGTCGCGGTCCACGCCCGCCCAGAGCTCCCGGCCGAAGTCGCGGGCCTCCTCGAAGCGGCGCTCGGTGCGCAGGGCGACGATGCGGTCGGCGTTCTCCACACCGAAGAGCTCCGGGAAGATGCCGCGCGCGTGGTCCGCGTAGTCGAGGAAGAGCACCAGGTCGCCGAGGCAGACCAGGGCGTCGGCGCCGTCGCCCGCGCGGGCCAGTGCCTCGGTGTTCCCGTGCACGTCACTGACCACGTGGATGCGGGTGCGCCGCTCGGCGGCGGCCCCCCGGCTGTTCGGTGCTGCTCGCATGTTGATCACCCTAGAACTCCCGCGTCCGCCTGGGTAGAGGGCACCGGACCTGCGGTTACTTCCAGGGGACGGTACGGGTGCACTACTGTGCGCGAAAGCCCGGCCGATATGTGTGACGCGTAAGACATCTGGCCGGAACCCCCTATCCGGAACCGAGTACTGGTGGGTAACGTCCGGGCAGTCCAGTTGTGCTCACCCCACTGAGCACCCGCCATCTTGGACCGCATCCGGTGCGTCACACAGAGCCGTGGCACCGGAGCCCGATGAGGAGCAGCAGTCTTGCGCGAGTTCAGCCTTCCGGCCCTGTACGAGGTCCCCTCGGACGGCAACCTGACGGATCTCATCCGCCGCAATGCCGCTCAGCATCCCGATGTCGCGGTGATGAGCCGCAAAGTGGCGGGCGTCTGGACGGACGTCACCGCCACCCAGTTCCTGGCCGAGGTCAGATCCGTCGCCAAGGGCCTGATCGCCGCCGGTGTCGAGCCCGGCGACCGGGTGGCTCTGCTCTCCCGCACCCGTTACGAGTGGGTACTGGTCGACTTCGCGATCTGGAGCGCGGGCGCGGTCACCGTTCCGGTCTACGAGACCAGCTCCGCCGAGCAGATCCAGTGGATCCTGGGCGACTCCGGGGCCACCCTGTGCGTCGTGGAGTCCGAGGCGCACCAGGCGTCCGTCGTCTCGGTCCAGGAGGGGCTGCCCGGACTGAAGGGCATCTGGCGGATCGACGACGGCACGATCCGTCAGATGTCGGCGCTCGGCGAGGCGGAGGTCTCGGACGAGGTCCTCGACCTGCGGATGACGAGCGCCAAGGCCGACGACCCGGCCACCATCGTCTACACCTCCGGCACCACCGGACGCCCCAAGGGCTGCGTGCTGACCCACCGCAGTTTCTTCGCGGAGTGCGGCAACGTGGTGGAGCGGCTCAAGCCCCTCTTCCGTACCGGCGAGTGCTCGGTGCTGCTGTTCCTGCCGGCCGCGCACGTCTTCGGACGGCTGGTCGAGGTCGCCTCGGTGATGGCCCCGATCAAGCTCGGCTGCGTACCTGACATCAAGAACCTCACCGATGAGCTGGCCGCGTTCCGGCCGACCCTGATCCTCGGGGTGCCGAGGGTCTTCGAGAAGGTCTACAACTCGGCGCGCGCCAAGGCGCAGGCCGACGGCAAGGGCAAGATCTTCGACAAGGCCGCGAACACGGCGATCACCTACAGCCGCGCGCTGGGCACGCCGCAGGGCCCGTCCGTGGGCCTGAAGTTCAAGCACAAGGTGTTCGACCGGCTGGTCTACAGCAAGCTGCGGGCCGTGCTCGGCGGGCGCGGCGAGTACGCGATCTCCGGTGGCGCCCCGCTCGGTGAGCGGCTCGGGCACTTCTACCGGGGCATCGGCTTCACCGTCCTGGAGGGCTACGGCCTGACCGAGACGTGCGCGGCCACCGCCTTCAACCCGTGGGACCGCCAGAAGATCGGCACGGTCGGCCAGCCGCTGCCCGGCTCCGTCGTGCGGATCGCGGACGACGGCGAGGTGCTGCTGCACGGCGAGCACCTGTTCTCCGGTTACTGGAACAACGAGACGGCGACGGCGGAGGCGCTGGCCGACGGCTGGTTCCACACCGGCGACATCGGCACCCTCGACGAGGACGGCTACCTCGCGATCACCGGCCGCAAGAAGGAGATCATCGTCACGGCGGGCGGCAAGAACGTCGCGCCCGCCGTCATCGAGGACCGCATCCGTGGGCACGCCCTGGTGGCGGAGTGCATGGTGGTCGGCGACGGGCGCCCGTTCGTGGGCGCGCTGGTGACGCTGGACGAGGAGTTCCTCGGGCACTGGGCTCAGGAGCACGGCAAGCCCGTCGGCTCGACGGCCCTGTCGCTGCGCGAGGACCCGGAGCTGCTGGCCGAGGTGCAGCGCGCCGTCGACGACGGCAACGCCGCGGTCTCCAAGGCCGAGTCCGTACGGAAGTTCCGCATCCTGGCCGCCCAGTTCACCGAGGAGGCGGGCCACATCACGCCGTCGCTGAAGCTGAAGCGCAACGTGGTGGCGAAGGACTTCGCGGACGAGGTCGAGTCGATCTACCGCGGCTGATCCCCACCTGGACGCGGGGGCCCGCACCGGAAGCGGTGCGGGCCCCCGCGTACGTTCAGAGCAGTTCCCGGAGCTTCTGGGCCAGCAGGTCCCAGCGCCACTTCTCCTCGACCCAGGCCCGGCCCCGCTCCCCCATCCGCCGGCGCAGTTCCGCGTCCCCGAGCAGCGCGACGATCCGCTCCGCCGACTCCTCGGCCGAGCCGCCGCGCACCACCCACCCCGTCTCGCCGTCGAGCACCGCGTCAGGGGCGCCGCCCGAGTCGCCCGCCACCACCGGCAGCCCGGTCGCGGACGCCTCCAGGTAGACGATGCCGAGGCCCTCCACGTCGAGGCCGCCGCGCCGGGTGCGGCACGGCATCGCGAAGACGTCACCGGCCCCGTAGTGCGCGGGCAGCTCCGCCCAGGGCACCGGGCCGGTGAACCGCACCGAGTCCCGCACCCCGGTCTCCGCCGCCAGCTTCCTCAGGTCCGCCTCGTACGGCCCGCCGCCGACGATCAGCAGCACGGCTTCCGGCTGCTCGGCCAGGATCGCGGGCATCGCGAGGATCAGGGTGTCCTGGCCCTTGCGGGGCACCAGCCGGGACACGCAGACGACGACCGGCCGGTCCGTGAGCCCGAGCCGGGCCCGGACCAGATCGCCGCCCGAGTCCGGGTGGAAGGTCTTCTCGTCCACGCCGGGCGGCAGCTGGACCATGCGCTCCGCGGCCGCCGGGGTGAGCGCGGCGGCGATCCGGGAGCGGGTGTACTCGCCGAGATAGGTGATCGTGTCCGTACCCTCGCCGATCCGCCGCAGCAGCTGCCGGGAGGCGGGCAGCTGGGCCCAGCCCGCCTCGTGCCCGTGCGTGGTGGCGACCAGCCTGCGGGCGCCGGCCCGGCGCAGCGCGGGTGCCATCAGCCCGAGCGGGGCGGCGGCGCCGAACCAGACGGACGAGCAGCCGTGGGTGCGCAGCAGTTGGACGGCGCGCCGGGTGACCCTCGGCGTGGGCAGCAGCATCGTCGTACGGTCGCGGACGACGGTGAACGGCTGCTCGGCGTCGAAGGCGGCGGTGGCCTCGGCGCCCTCGGGGCCGCGCTTCCAGGTGGAGGCGTAGACGACGATGCGGTCCGGGTCCAGCCGGAGCGCCATGTTGTGCAGGAACGCCTGGATGCCACCGGGGCGGGGCGGGAAGTCGTTGGTCACGATCAGGGTCTTGTCCATCGCCGCCGACAGTACCGGGCGGCCCCGCCTCGTGGCTCTCGCCGGGACGGGGCGGGCATCATGTCCTGTCGTACGACCGACGGAACGGACGAGGGCGGGACATGACGGGTTCGAGCAGCGCACGACCGGCCTTCGTGGTGTGGGCCCTCAGCAGGGCCCTGCTGCTGCTCTGTGTCGTGAAGGTGATCACGCTGCCGGGCCCGGACGTGACGACCGACGTGTCTGTGATCTACCACGGCTGGTACGACGTGCTGAGCTCGGGCAGCTACCCGGAGTCCGACGTGACCTGGCAGTACCCGCCGGTCGCGGCGCTCGCGATCCTCTCCCCCGCCCTGCTGCCGTTCCTGGACTACGCCTCGGCCTTCTTCGTGCTGGCGTTCCTCTGCGACGCGCTGGTGTTCGGGCTGCTGCTGTACGCGGGCCGGAGCGCGGCCCGGCGGACCGCCGGGGCGTGGGTGTGGGTGGCTGGCGTGCCGCTGCTGGGGACGACCGCGTACGCCAGGTACGACGTGATGGTGACGGCGGTCGCGGTGGCGGCGCTGCTGGCGGGGGTGCGGCACCCGAGGGTGCTGGGGGCGCTGGCGGCGTTCGGGGCGCTGCTGAAGGTGTGGCCCGCGCTGGTGCTCGCCGGTACGGCCCGGGGGCGGCGGACGCGGCTGGCGTGGGCGACGGCGGCCGGGGTGGCGGTGGCGCTGCTGGTGCTGTGCTCGCTGGCGGCGCCGGGCGCGCTGGCCTTCCTCGGTTTCCAGCGCGACCGGGGCACGGAGGTCGAGTCGCTGGGCGCGCTGGTCTTCCACGTGGCGCGGCAGTTCGGCTGGCAGGGCCGGGTGGAGCTGCACTACGGCTCACTGGAGTTCCTGGGCCCGCACGTGCCGCTGGTGAGCACGCTCGCGCTGGGGCTGAGCGTGCTGGCGTTCGGCTGGCTGCTGGTGTGGCGGCTGAAGGCGCGCACGTTCGGCGTGAGTACGCCGGCGGACGCGGCGTTCACCGCGGTACTGCTGTTCACCACCACGAGCCGGGTGATCAGCCCGCAGTACATGCTGTGGCTGGTCGGTCTGGCGGCGGTCTGCCTGGTCTTCCGGGAGAGCCGGATGGCGCTGCCCGCCTGTCTGGTGCTGGTGGCGACGGGCGTCACACAGCTGGAGTTCCCGCTCGGGTTCATCCATGTGGTGACGAGCGACGCGACGGGCGTGCTGCTGATGTTCGTCCGCAACGGGCTGCTGGTCGCCGCGACGCTGATCGCGGGCGCGCGGCTCTGGCGGGACACGGTCACCCGGCCGGCCCCCGAGGTCAGCCCAGCCGGTCGCGCACGTACTCCCGCCAGCGCGCCGTGAAGTCCTGCGGTGTGGTGCCGAGCACCTCGTGCAGGGCCTGCTCCACCGCCCCGTCCCGTCCTGAGTGCCCTCCGACGGCCCGGTAGAAGGCGAACAGCTTCTCCTCGCCCCAGCGCTCCGCGATGAGCTCGCAGGCCAGCCAGCCGCCCTCGTACGCCCTCGCGAGGCGGTCCGGGTCCTCGGTGAAGCCGAAGTCGCCGTCGGTGGGCAGGGCGGCGGGCGGCTCGCCGCGCCGGACGGCGTCCGCCAGCTCGGGCGCGACCTCCGCGGCGGTGCGCTCCCCGTCCCGGTAGGCCGCCCAGTCCGCGAAGCCCTCGGAGAGCCAGGTGGGGGTGGCGGACGAGGTGCGGGTGCGGGTGGCGACGTGGGTGGTCTCGTGGGTGAGGACGACGCGCTGCCCGAAGCCGCCGAGCAGCGCGTACGCCTGCGGGTTGACGATGACCCGGTCGGCGGGCGCGGTGCCGGAACCGCCGGTCTCGCCGGTGGTGACGGCCGCTATGCCCCGGTAGTTGGCGGCGGGTGAGCCGAGCAGCTCGCCCATGTCCTGCACGGTGTCCGGGACCAGCACCACCACCCGCCCGGCCCACTTCTCCGGCCAGGCCCCGGAGACGGCGGGCACCGCCCGATCCGCGGTGTCCGCGATCCCGGTCAGCTCCTCGCGGGGGCGGCCGACGCCCAGCACCAGGCTGTGCTCGCCGCGCGCCACCTCGACGTCGCCCTGCTGCCAGAGCTGCCGGCCACCGCCCCCCGCCGGACGGTCCGCGGTGAGGTACCAGCGGCCGTCCGCCTTGTCCCGTTCGAGGTCGATGACCCGGTCCACGGAGACCGGCGCGCTGTCGTAGCCCTTGATCCGGTAGCCGAGCCGGACGTCGGCGGTGGCCCGGTCCGCGCCGTGCGGCGAGATGTCGGTCAGCCGGTACGTCCAGGAGCCGATCGGCATGTCCGCGAGGTGGCCGAGCTCCTTGCGCTGCGCGGCCCGCAGATCGGTGGCGTCCTGGGCGACGACAGAGACGTAGGCGTCCGCGTCGTGGTGCATGACGGCGGCGGCCCGGCGGTCCAGGGTGGCGCGGATATCGGCGGCGGCGCCGGCCGGGAGGCCGGGCGGCGGGGCCGAGCAGGCGGCGGCGCACAGCAGCGCGGCGAGCACGGCGCCCGCCGCGCGCCGTCGTCCACCGCGCGCCCGTGTTCCGGTACGCCCCTGATCAGCCACACGACCGAGAGTACGGTCAGACCCGGGTCACTGAGGAGACGGGCATCATGCCGACCGGGTCGTAGCGGACCGCGGCACCGGGGTACGGGGCGTGGATGACCTGGCCGTTTCCCACGTACATCCCGATATGGCTGGCGTCCGCGCGATAGGCGACCAGATCACCGGGGCGGGCCTCGGAGAGCGGCACCTGATGGCCGGCGTACCGCTGGGCCTGCGAGGTGCGGGGCAGGCTGACCCCGGCCTGCGCGTACGCCCACTGCATCAGACCGGAGCAGTCGAATCCGGAGGGGCCGCTCGCGCCCCAGACGTACGGGCGGCCCAGCGCCCGCTGGACGGCCATGACGGCGGCCGCCGCCCGCGCGGAGCCCGCCGGGAGTCCGGCCACCGTCCCGTTCGCGGTGTCCCGGCCGGTGCGCGACGCCCGGTCGAAGGCCGCCCGCTCGGCACCGGGCAGCGTGCCGAGCAGCCGCCTGGCCTCGGCGAGCTTGCGGACGACGGTCCGCTTGTGGCGGCCGAGGGCGGCGCGGTCGCGCTCCAGGCCGGCGAGTGCGTGCGCGGCCTCCGCACGGGTCTGGGCCAGCGACCGCTGGGCCCTGCGGAGGTCGGCCAGGGCGGCCGCCCGGCTGTCGTTGACCCGGCCCAGCGCGGCGGCCCGCTCCAGGTAGTTGTCCGGGTCGGAGGAGAGCAGCAGTGCGAGCGAGGGGTCGATGCCGCCTGAGCGGTACTGGGCGCGGGCCGCCGAACCGAGCGCCCTGCGCATCCCGTTGACGCGTTCCTGGCCCCGGGCCGCCCGGTCCTGCGCCCTGCTCACCTCGCCGCGCAGCCGCCGGACGTCCTCACCGGACTTGTTGTACTGCTCGGTTGCCTGCTCGGCCTCGGCGTAGAGGCGGTCGGCCCGGGACCCGGCGGTCTGCGGGGTGTCCTGGGGTTCGGCGTTCGCGGTGGCCGCGCCGAGCGTCGCGGCGGCGGTCGCCGCCGCGGCCGACAGGACAGTGGCCCGGACGCTCCGGCTCGGGCCGGACTGTGTGGAACGGCGATGGGACACCACAGGACGCCGCACTCCCTTCCGCTGTACGCAGATGTGCGCAGCCCCTGCCGCCCGGGTGGGCGGACCGACACCTGGAGCTGCGCGGCAGCCAGACAGTAGTCGGACGATCACGGAGCGGACAAAGAACACGCCGGGCCGGCGGTGGCCCCGAACAGCGGCGCCCCGCCGGTGACCTGTGGTCTCCGGCGGGGCGGGCAGTCAGTACGGGGCGCGGGAATTCGCCCGTTCGGGCGTGATCAGATGCGTACGGCGGTCTGGTAGGCGCCGACGGTGTTCATCGACTCGTAGCGGACCACGGCGCCCGGCTTGGGGGCGTGCAGCACGGTGTTGTTGCCCGCGTAGAGGGCGACGTGCGAGGTGTTGCTGAAGAAGACCAGGTCGCCCGGCCTCAGCTGGCTGCGCCCGATCTGGGTGCCCTGGTTGATCTGGGTGTACGTGGTGCGGGTGATCTCCACACCGGCCTGGTGGTACGCCCACTGGGTCAGACCCGAGCAGTCGAACGAGTTCGGGCCGGTGCCGCCGGAGACGTACGGCTTGCCCTGCTGGGTGGAAGCGGCCTGAAGTGCGGCGGCGCCGCGGGCGGAGGCGGGGACCTCGCTGCCGAGGTCGACCCGGTCACCGGCGGAGCGGCTGGCGCGCAGGTCGTCCTCGCGCATCTTCGCGCGCTCGGCGGCGGTCAGGGTGTTGAGCACCTTCTGCGCCTCGGCGAGCTTGCCCTGCTGCTGCTTCTTCTTCTCACCGAGCGTCTTGCGGACGTCCGCGAGGTCGTCCAGCTTGTCCTGGGCCTCCTTGCGCTCCTGCGCGAGGGACCGCTGCTTCTCCTGGATCTTCGTCAGCGCCTCGGTCTGCTTGGCCGTCAACTGGTCCAGCGAGGAGGCCTGGTCGAGGAAGCTGTCCGGGTCGGAGGCGAGGAAGAGCTGCACCGAGGGGTCGATACCGCCGGAGCGGTACTGCGCGGCGGCGAGCGAACCGAGTCCGGCCCGCATCGTGTTGAGCTCCTCCTGGCCGCGGGCCACCTTGTCCTGAAGCGCGCCGACCTGCTTCTCCAGCTTCTCCTGCTTCTCCTTGGCCCCGCTGTACTGCTCGGTGGCCGCCTCCGCCTCGTGGTAGAGCTTGTCGACCTTCGCCTTGACCTCGCTCTTGGTCGGCTTCGGGTCGGCGTGAGCGGCCTGGGAAGTGAGGGCCACGGCCGCGGCGGCGGTCGCGGTGAGCACGGTCACACGGGCGCGGCTCGGGTTCTTGGGACGGCGGTGGGACGCCACGAAGGCGAGCTCCTTCTTCCGTGAGCCGCCTACCGGGCTGTGGGGGACGTCATCCCCGGCTCCGCATGGTTCGCGGACTCGGCGGTTCCTTCACTGCCACCCCGGATGGGTGATCAACCGCGCGAAGGTTCGAGGCCCGACCATAGTGACCATCCTGTGATCAGTTCAAATCCTCGCAGGAAAAATCTCGTCACACCGGGTACTTCTTTACCCACACCACACTGCGCGTAGCGGCGAACTGACGGCCCGTTCCCTAATTTACGGCAACCACCGACAAGCCCGACAAGGTCGTCAATCCTGACAAGCTCGGTCAAACACGTGAAAGCCGCTTCAGGAGCAGGACGGACGCGACGGGTCTCGCTCCCGCCTTCGCCACTCCGTCGGCCACTTCGCGGTCGGTGGAGACCACCACGACGGGCCGCCCGGACGGTTCGGCGCGCGCGAGCTGACGGATCAGCTCATCCGCGGTGACACCCGCCCTGCTGAACAGCACCCGTACGCCGCGGGGCGGCGCGAGCAGCACCGGAGCGGCCAGCTCCGCCCCGTCGAAGACACAGGTCATCTCCGCGCCCGTCTGGGCCGCGAGCATCGACAGACCGCCCAGCAGCCGCAGCCGCTGCTTCTCCAGCGGCAGCTGCGGATAGCCGGTCTTGGTGACGTTGTAACCGTCCACGATGAGGTGCGCCTGCGGCAGCGCCAGCAGTTGGTCCAGCAGCGCCGGATCGGTGTCGGAAAGGGCTCTGGCGGCAACGTCCTTGGGCGACATCCGGCCGGGCTCGACCGCGTCCACGGTGTCCGCGGGGCGCATCGAGGAGGGCGGCAGCGCCAGTTCGCGCCGCAGTCCGCCGGCCGCTTCGAGCACCGTGTCCAGCAGCAGCCGCAGCCGCATGTCCTCGACCGAGCGCCCCTCACGGGCGGCCCTGCGTCCCGCCTCGACGGACGCCTCCGCCTCGCTGAGCCGGGCCCGGAGCCTGCGGGTCTCGCTCTCCGCCGCGGATACCTGGGCGGCCGCCTCCGCCCGCACGGTGTCGCTCTCGGCCCTGCCCCGGCGCAGGGCGGCCTCCGCGCGCTTCACCTCGTTGGCGGCGCTGCGCAGTTTGCGCTGGAGCGACTCGGCCTCCTTGCGGGCCGCGTCGAGGTCGCTACGGAGCCGTTCGGTCTCGCTCTTCGTCTGCGCGCGGGCCCGGTCCAGCTCCTCGCGGAGCCGTTCCAGCTCGCGCCGGCTCTCCTCGTCGGCCCGTTCCGCGTCGGCCCGCTGGGCCTCCTCGCCCGCGGCGGCGAGGAGCTTCACCCAGCCGTCCGGGCGCAGCACATAGGCCGCGGCGGCGACGTCCACGGGGTCGGCGGCGGCGGGCGGCGAGCCGGCCTCCAGGGCGGCGCTCAGCTCCGGCTGGGTCTCCCGCAGCCGTTCACCGATGCGCCGCCGGAAGGCGACGTCGCCCGCCAGGGCGGCCGCCATCGCGTTCCCGGCGAACTTGGCACGCCTCGTCGGCGTGAAACGGGCGTACTGTCGGAGCTGAGCGGGGAGTTCGGTGACCGTGAGCGCGCCGAACGCGTCGGAGACCAGCGCGACGACCCGATGCCGTACGCCTTCGGGCAGCGGGCGGTCGAGCATCTCCACGGCATCGTCGGCCGCATCGGCCGACGCGGCGCCGCCAGGGGGCTGCTCCACCATCCGTCACCTCAAACTGTATGTCCGCACGGCCCCGTCAGGAGTCGGCACCCGGCCTGTCGACTAGCTCGATCTGGTCCACCGCGTTGCACCAACGGCAGCGCACCGACTCGATGGTCTCACTGACGACCTCGCGTTCTTCGACGCTCGACTCCCCGGCCAGGTCGAGATGGACGTATTCGACGACCCTGGACGAGCGCGTCACGTCGAATCGCGTGAGGTTTCCGCAGAGCGTGCAGCGCCAGCGGGTCGCCTCGGTCGGCTGGGGAACCGTCGTCATCGTTGTGTCCTCTTGTCTCGGGCCTCGTGCTGCCAGATAAGGATCTTCGCGGTGCGCCGTCGAACTGCGGGTGTCCTGCCGCAACCCTACGGCCTCACCGCATACCACCGGCACGGCGAGGCGCTCTGTCCCGTTCCCTCCGCTTGCGTCATGCTCTGTTCATGATCGATCGGCGGGCTGCGGCCGGCAGACTTCTGCGGGCGGCCACCTCGGGCGGGCCGCCGGTCACCTACGCCCTCATCGCCCTGTGCTGCGTGGTCTTCGCGATCAGCCCGCTCTCCGGGCTCGCCCCGGTGTACGGCAGCGCCGACGCCCTGCTGTCGGCCCAGGCCGGGTACTTCGAGCGCTGGGGCGTGATCCCGAGCGAGCTGTGGGACGGCTCCGCACACGCCCTGATCACTCCGCTCACCGCGCTGTTCGTGCACGGCAGCTGGCTGCACCTGCTCGGCAACATACTGTTCCTGTACGTGTTCGGAGCGATGGCCGAGGAGCGCATGGGCCACACCGAGTTCGCGTTCTTCTACCTCGGCTGCGGCTATCTCGCGCTGCTCGCCTACGCGGCCGCGCACGCCACCTCCGACCAGACGCTCGTCGGCGCCTCCGGGGCCATCTCGGCGGTACTGGGCGCCTTCCTCTACCTCTTCCCCCGGGCCAGGGTCACCAGCGTGTTCCCGTTCCTGCTCTTCCTCCCGCTGCGCTTCCCCGCCTGGATCGTGCTGATCTTCTGGTTCGCGCTCCAGTGGCTGGCCGCGGAGGGCGCGGGCAGCGGCCCCGGCGTGGCCTATCTCGCCCATGTGGTCGGCTTCGCCGTCGGGTTCCTCTACGCCTGGGGGCGCTACCGGGGTAACGCTAGAGTGAGATCTCCAGCCACGGCCACCGAGGGAGAAAGCCAGCCGTGATCACCGCGATCGTGCTCATCAAAACCAGCGTGGACCGGATTCCCGAGATCGCCGAGGCCGTCGCGGCACTGGACAGCGTCAGCGAGGTCTTCTCGGTCACCGGTACGTACGACCTCATCGCCATGGTCCGGGTGGCCAAGCACGACGATCTCGCCGACGTCATCCCCGGCCGGATCAGCAAGATCCCCGGTGTCGAGGCGACCGACACCCATGTGGCGTTCCGTACGTACTCGCAGCACGACCTGGAGGCGGCCTTCGCCATCGGCCTGGACGGCTGACTTACGTAAACGTGTTCGGCCGGGTACGGAATGGCTTCCGTGCCCGGCCGAACGCGTTGCGGCTCAGTGCTGGGCGGTGCCCCGGTCCGGGACGCAGCGGCCGTCCTCGGTGCGGTACTTCCACTGGGCGCCCTCGCTCACCAGCTCCTTGACCGCCCGCACGAAGCGCTCGATGTGCTCGTCCGGCGTACCGGCACCGAAGCTGACGCGGATCGCGTTGAGCGACTTCTCGCCCGGCTCCGCCTCCGGCGCGCCGCACTCACCGACGTCCTGCGGGTCGCTGCCGAGCAGGGTGCGCACCAGCGGGTGGGCGCAGAACAGACCGTCGCGCACCCCGATGCCGTACTCGGCGGAGAGCGCCGCGGCGAAGTGCGAGCTGTTCCAGCCCTCCACCACGAACGAGATGACGCCGACGCGCGGGGCGTCGTCACCGAACAGCGAGAGGACCTTGACCTCGGGGACCTCCGCCAGCCCGGCCCGGACCTCGGAGACGAGCTGCTGCTCGCGGGCGACCAGGCTGTCGAACCCGGCCTCGGTGAGCGCCTTGCAGGCGGCGGCGATGGAGTAGACGCCGATGACGTTGGGCGAACCGGCCTCGTGGCGGGCGGCGGTGGTGTGCCACTCGACGTCCACCCCGCCGTCGGTGCGCCGGGCGACCTTGCGGGAGGCGCCGCCGCCGGCCAGGTAGGGCTCGGCGTCGCGCAGCCAGTCGGAGCGGCCGGCCAGCACGCCGGAGCCGAAGGGCGCGTACAGCTTGTGACCGGAGAAGGCGACCCAGTCGACGTCCAGTTCACTGATGTCGACGGGGTGGTGCGGGGCGAGCTGGGCCGCGTCGAGCACGATGCGGGCGCCGTGGGCGTGCGCGGCGGCGGCGAGCTCCTTGACCGGCCACAGCTCACCGGTGACGTTGGAGGCGCCGGTGACGCAGACCAGCGCGGGGCGGGTGGGGCCTCCCCTGCTCGAACGAAGCTGAGAGCTTGGGGAAGGGTCGCGGTCGGCGAGCGCCCGCTCCAGCGTGGCGACGGCCTGGGCCGGGGTGCGCGGGGCGTTCAGGTAGGTCACCCGGGCATCGCGCCAGGGCAGCAGGGACGCGTGGTGCTCGGTCTCGAAGACGAACACCTGGCAGTCGGCGGGCAACGCGGCGGCCAGCAGGTTGAGCGAGTCGGTGGTCGACCGGGTGAAGACCACCTGGTCCCCCTCGCGGCAGCCGAGGAACTCCGCGACGGTCACCCGGCTGGACTCGAAGAGGTCCGTGGAGAGCTGCGAGAGGTAGCCGGCACCGCGGTGGACGCTGCCGTAGTACGGCGCGTACGCGGCGACGTCGTCCCACACGCGCTGCAGGGCCGGGGCGCTGGCGGCGTAGTCGAGCGCGGCGTACGTGACCTCACCGCCGGTCACCAGGGGAACCGTCACATCCTTGCCCAGAACGGGCAGCGGGGCACAAATGGACTGGTCGGCGGCAGCGGTGAAGACAGACATGACGAACTCCCGTAACAGGCAGGCGAACTCCGCGTGCCCGCGGATACGCGGCAGCACGGAGGGAGGAAAAGAGGGTGTGCGGAGGAGGGCCGAAAAGCCCTATCGCATTCGCTTGCTCACAGAGGCTCCCTGAGGACCAGGACCCCACGGGTGGACATCTCACGACGTCGAGGGGTCCGCGCTTGCCGCAGACCTCGCTGCCTACGGCCTGGTCTTCACCCGGGGCACCCCGCCACGGACGGAGGGTTGCCGGACAGCGGGCCGGGGCCGTAGTCGCTGTCACTCATGACCTGCCCAGCATCTTGCCATACGTACGGGAACGCGCAAGGCGCAGTCCATGATCCGGACTGCGCCCCGCTGCACCGCTCCGTCTGTTCAGGCGTTGCTGGCCTTGACCCATCTCTCCAGCGCGCGCCCGGCGGACCCGGAGTCGATGGACTCGGCGGCCCTCGCCATACCGGCGACGAGCTGCTCCTCAAGGGTGCCCTCCCCCGGATCCAGCGCGACCAGCGCCGCCGCCGCGTTGAGCAGGACCGCGTCCCGTACCGGCCCCGTCTCACCGGCCAGCAGCCGGCGGGCCACATCCGCGTTGTACGAGGCGTCGGCGCCGCGCAGCGCCTCGACCGGCACCAGGTCAAGGCCGACGTCGCGCGGGTCGAAGGCCTGCTCGCGCACGACACCGTCGCGGGCCACCCAGACCCGGGAGGTCGCGGTGGTGGTCAGCTCGTCCAGCCCGTCGTCGCCCCGGAAGACCAGCGCGGAGTTGCCCCGCTCGGCGAGGACGCCCGCGACGATGGGCGCCATCCGCAGGTCGGCGACGCCGATGGCCTGGGAGCGCACCTGGGCCGGGTTGGTGAGCGGGCCCAGGATGTTGAAGGTGGTCGGCGCGCCGAGCTCCGCCCGCGCCTTCGCCGCGTACCGCAGGGCGGGGTGGAACTTCACCGCGAAGCAGAAGGTGATGCCCGCCTCCTCCGCCACCTCGACGACGCGCTGCGGCGGCAGATCCAGATTGACGCCGAGCTTGCCCAGTACGTCGGAGGAGCCGCTGGCCGAGGAGGAGGCGCGGTTGCCGTGCTTGACGACCTTGGCGCCCGCCCCGGCCAGGACGATCGCGGACATGGTGGAGATGTTGACCGTCTTGGCCATGTCGCCGCCGGTGCCGACGATGTCGACCGTGCGGCCGGGCACGTGGACCGTGGTGGCGTGCTCGTACATCGCACGGACCAGACCGGTGACCTCCCCGACCGTCTCGCCCTTGGCACGCAGGGCCACCGCGAAGCCGGCGATCTGTACGTCGGTCGCCTCGCCGCTCATGATGCGGTCCATCGCCCACGCGGTGTCGTCCGCGCTCAGGTCCTCGCCGCGCATCAGCGGGGTCAGCACGCCGGGCCAGGTACGAGCCGCCACGCTGTCGCCGCCGACCGGGGTCACAACGTTCATGGTCCGCTCCTGGGGTCCACAGCCGATACAGGGATGCGTCCACCCTATCGAGCGCCGGGGACAGCGAAGAGCCCCGTCCATCGTATGGATGGGCGGGGCTCCTGCTGTGGCGATCAGTTCAGGTGATCAGTGGTGGCCGTGGCCCTCGGTGATCTCCTTGTACTCCTCGGGGGACGCCTTGGCGATCTGGCTGTTCTCGCCGTAGAAGCTCTTGCTGAGCTTGGCCCGCGTCTTCTCCAGCGGCGACACCTTGCGCTTGACGCCGTTCTCGTCGACCAGCGGGCCGAGTTCGACCGGCGCGTACTGCTCGTGCGCGGTGAGGGTGTGCAGCTGACCCTGCGACAGCGGCTCGTGGACCTCGACGAACTCACCGTGCGGCAGGCGCTTGATGAGCCCGGACTCGCGCCCGTGCAGCACCTTCTCCTTGTCCCGGCGCTGAAGTCCGAGGCAGATCCGCTTGGTCGCGATGAACGCGAGGACCGGTCCGGCGAAGAAGAAGATCCGGACGAACCACGAGATGGAGTTCAGCGACAGGTGGAAGTGCGTCGCCCAGAGGTCGTTACCGCCGCCCACCAGGCCGATGAAGTACACCGTGATCCACGCGACACCGAAGGCCGTACGCGTCGGGGCGTTGCGCGGGCGGTCCAGGATGTGGTGCTCGCGCTTGTCCCCGGTGACCCAGGACTCGATGAACGGGTACATCGCGATCGCGCCCAGGATGAGCCCGAAGAGCACCAGCGGGATGAGCACGCCCAGGACGAGCGTATGACCCCAGAGGTTGATCTCCCAGCCAGGCATCACTCGGACGAGACCCTCGGCGAAGCCCATGTACCAGTCGGGCTGGGCGCCGGTGGACACCTGGTCCGGGCGGTACGGGCCGATGGCCCAGATCGGGTTGATCGAGGCGATGCCCGCGATGACGGCGATGACACCGAAGACCAGGAAGAAGAAGCCTCCGGCCTTGGCCATGTACACCGGCAGCAGCGGCATGCCCACGACGTTCTTGTTCGTCCGGCCGGGACCCGCGAACTGGGTGTGCTTGTGGTAGAAGACCAGGATGAGGTGGCCCACCAGAAGCCCGAGCATGATGCCCGGCAGCAGCAGGATGTGCACCGAGTAGAACCGCGCGACGAAGTCGCCGCCCGGGAACTCCCCGCCGAACAGGAACATCGAGATGTAGGTGCCGACGATCGGCATCGACAGGATCGCGCCCTGGGTGAAGCGGACACCCGTACCCGAGAGCAGGTCGTCCGGGAGCGAGTAGCCGGTGAAGCCGGTGAACATACCGAGCACGAACAGCAGGAAGCCGAACAGCCAGTTGATCTCGCGCGGCTTGCGGAACGCGCCCGTGAAGAACACGCGCATCATGTGCACGAACATGCCGGCCAGGAAGATCAGCGCGGCCCAGTGGTGGATCTGCCGGACCAGCAGACCACCGCGGACGTCGAAGCTGATGTTCAGCGTCGAGGCGTAGGCCTCCGACATCCGGATGCCCTGCATGGGCTCGTACGGACCGTTGTAGACGGTCTCGGCCATGCTCGGGTGGAAGAACAGCGTCAGATACACACCCGTGAGGATGATGATGATGAAGCTGTAGAGGCAGATCTCACCGAGCATGAAGGACCAGTGGTCCGGGAAGATCTTGCGCATGTTGGCCTTGGCCAGGGAGTAGATCCCGAGCCGGCCGTCCGCCCAGTCGGCCATCTTCTCACCGGCGGGCGCCTTGCGCTTCGTATCGGTCGCAGTACTCATCCGCGCTCCCAGAATGCAGGACCGACGGGCTCTTCGAAGTCACCGAGCGCCTCGAGGTTGCCCTCGCTGTTCACGCCGATCCGCAGCTGCGGGAGGGCGTGACCGGCCGGACCGAAGATGACGCGGGCGCCGTCGGAGAGGTCGAAGGTTGACTGGTGGCACGGGCAGAGCACGTGGTGCGTCTGCTGCTCGTACAGGCTGATCGGGCAGCCGACGTGGGTGCAGATCTTCGAGAAGGCCACGATGCCCTCGTGGGCCCACTCGCGCTCGCGCTTGTCCTTGATGTTGGACGGCTCGATGCGAATGATCATCAGCGCAGCCTTGGCGATCTGCGTCTGGAAGTCGTGAGCGTCCTCCTCCAGGCCCTCGGGCATGGCGAAGGTGAGCGAACCCACCGCGACGTCCTCGGGACGGAGCGGCTGGTTCGTGTTCATGTTGATGAGCTGCTTGCCCTTGGCCCACAGGGTCGAGCGGAGCTTCTTCTCCGGCAGCGGACCGAGGTCGCGCAGCAGCACCACACCGGCGAGCGGCACCAGGGCCAGCGCGCCGAACATGGTGTTGCGGATCAGCTTGCGCCGGCCGAACGCGGACTCCTCGGCACCGGCCGCGAAGTCGGCGAGAACCTTCGCCTTGACCTCGGGCTCGGCCGCGATCGCGTGCCGCTCGTCGGCGACCTCCACGTCCGACATCAGGGTGCGCGCCCAGTGGACGGCTCCCGCGCCGATCGCGAAGAGCGCCACGCCCAGGGTCAGACCCAGGGAGAAGTTGAGCGCGCTCACATGGCCGAACGGGAAGATGTAGACGATCTTGTCGACCGGGAAGATGACGTAGGAGGCGATGAAGCCGACCGTCGCCAGCATGGACAGCGTGAACAAGAACGCGACCACGCGCTCGGACCGGTCCGCGGCCCGTTCGTCGATGTCCTGGATGCGCGGCTGGTGGGCCGGCAGCCCCGGGTCGGCGAACGGATCGTCCGCGCCCTCTACAGCGCCGTGCGCGGGGACCTGCTCTGCGGGCAGGTTCTCTTCTGGAATCTCTTGGCTACTCATGACTTCTTGGCCTTAGCGGTGTGGGCCGCGACCCAGATGGCAACTGCGATCAGTGCGCCGAGCCCGAAGATCCAGCCGAACAGACCCTCGCTGACCGGACCGAGGCCGCCCAGCTTGAGGCCACCGGGGCTCTCCGCCTGCGCGCTGTTCACGGTCTGGACGTACGCGATGATGTCCTTCTTCTGCTGATTGGGCATCGTCGTGTCCGGGAAGGACGGCATGCTCTGAGGGCCGGTCTGCATGGCCTCGTACATGTGCTTCGGGTCCACGCCCTCAAGGCTGGGAGCGGACTTGCCCTTCGTCAGGGCACCGCCCTCGCCGGTGAAGTTGTGGCACTGGGCGCAGTTGGTACGGAACAGGTCGCCGCCCTTGGCCACGTCCGCGCCCTCGGGGCTGACCTGGCTCTTGGTCGGGACGATCGGGCCGGCGCCGAGCGACGCGACGTATGCCGCGAGCTGGTCGATCTCGGCCTGGGTGTAGATGACCTTCTTCTTCGGTACCTGGGCACCCGGCTGCTGCGCGGGCATGCGGCCGGTACCGACCTGGAAGTCCACGGCGGCGGAGCCCACGCCGACAAGCTGGGGCCCGTCGGTGGTTCCCTCACCACCGGTTCCGTGGCAGCTGGCGCAACCGACGGAGTACAGCTTCTTGCCCTCGTCAATGGCGAGGGACTGGGCGGTTTCGTCGGCCTGCGCCTTACTCGCGGGCGCAAACGCGGCGTACAGCCCCCCAGTAGCCGCAAGCGCGAGGAGTAGTACGACGACCGCCGCCAACGGATGGCGTCGTCGTGCGGAGAGCTTTTTCACGGATTACCCCGGTGTCAGGATCTTCTGCGTCGATGCTGGATGTGGTTCGGGCTCTGGCCCGGTTACTTGATCAAGTAGATCGTGGCAAAGAGGCCGATCCACACAACATCGACGAAGTGCCAGTAATAGGACACGACGATGGCAGCGGTCGCCTGTTCATGGGTGAACCTCTTGGCTGCGTATGTCCTGCCCAGAACGAACAGGAAGGCGATGAGACCGCCTGTCACATGCAGACCATGGAAGCCAGTGGTCAGGTAGAACACCGAGCCGTACGGATCCGAGGACAGCGAGAGGCCGTCCTTCTTCACCAGCTCGGTGTACTCGAAGATCTGGCCTCCGATGAAGATCGCACCCATCACGAACGTGATCACGAACCAGGCGCGGAGCTTCTTCACATCGCCCCGCTCCGCGGCGAAGACGCCGAGCTGGCAGGTGAGTGAGGAGAGCACCAGGATGGTGGTGTTCGTCGCCGAGAACGGAACGTTCAGGGACGACGCCATTTCCTTCCAGTGATCTGGTCCGGTCACCGATCGCAGGGTGAAGTACATCGCGAAGAGGGCCGCGAAGAACATCAGCTCGGAACTCAACCAGATGATGGTTCCGACGCTGGTGAGGTTCGGCCGATTGACCGACGGGTGCGCGTGCCCGGTTTCTACTGTCGTTGCTGTCGCCACGACCGACATTATGTCGGTCGCTTATCCCGCCCTCACTCCGGGGGGTGCCGTTCGGTGTGTCAGAGGGGTGTGTCCTCCCCGAACGGCCCATGGATCCGCTGTCCCGGGCAGTGCTGACAGGGCGTCGGGCGGAGTACGATCCGCGCATCGGACAGCCCTCACGCACCGAGGGCCCCGACGGCCCCGAAGACACGGATGTCACGGAGGAACAATGCAGCCGACCGCCACGGTCCTGGTCTACAGCGACAACGCACACACCCGTGAGCAGGTGAGGCTGGCGGCAGGGCGCAGGCCCGCGGCGGACGTGCCACCGGTGGAGTTCCTGGAGTGCGCCACCCTGCCCGCCGTCCTGGACGCTCTGGACCAGGGAGGCGTCGACGTCTGCGTGTTGGACGGTGAGACCGCCCCGGCGGGCGGCATGGGCGTCTGCCGTCAGATCAAGGACGAGATCTTCCGCTGCCCGCCGGTGCTGCTGCTGATGGGGCGCCCGCAGGACGCCTGGCTGGCCACCTGGAGCCGCGCGGACGCCGCGGTGACCCTGCCGGTCGAGCCGGTCGGGTTCGCGGACGCCCTGGCCGCCCTGCTCCGCAGCAGGCTCTCCGTGGGCGCCTGAGCGCCCGTCTCCCGCCCGTTGTCCCGCGGAGGGGCAGCGCACCCCCCGGTCAGACCGCGGGGCGCAGGCGTGCCGCCTGAACCGGGTCGACCCGGTCGGGCGTGTCGTTCTGCAGTGCGCTGCCCTTCTGCCATTTCGCCCAGGACAGGTTCCAGTCGCCGTAGCCGTTGTCGAACGGCGTCATGGTCTCGCCCTCGCTGCCGACGACGCTGACGATGTCGCCCTCGCGCACGGTGTTGTAGAACCACTCCGCCTCGCTGGTGCTCATCCCGGTGCAGCCGTGGCTGACGTTCGCGACGCCCTGCGAGCCGGTGGACCAGGGGGCCGCGTGCACGTACTCGCCGCTCCAGGTGACCCGGGTGGCGTAGTAGACCGGCAGGTCGTACGAGTCGCTCGAACCCTCGGCGATGCCGATGGTCTCGCCGCGCATACGTACGTAGTACTCCTTGCCCAGCACGACCTTGACGCCGTTGCGGGTGGAGAAGCCGGGCTTGCCCGTGGTCACCGGAATGGTGTTGATCACTTCTCCGTTGCGCTTGACCGTCATGGAGTGTTCCGAGGCGTCGGTGATGGCCTCGATCCGGTCGCCGGTAGTGATCTTCAACGCTTTCGTGGGCGCCCCGTACAGGGCGTTGGCCACCTTGATGCCGGTCAGGTCGCTGGTGACCTCGATGGAGGCCTTGGCCGGCCAGTAGTCCTTCGGGCGGTAGTGCAGCGTCTTGTCGTCGACCCAGTACCAGGAGCCGGTCACGGCGGGCGTGGAGCGCACCCTCAGCGCGCGTTCGACGGTGGCGCGGGCGGCCTTGTCGGCGACCGGGGCGCTGAGCTGCGCCGTAACGGGCTGTCCGACGCCGTAGGTGCCCGCCTCAGGGCCGAACGTGACCTTCAGGAACCTCTTGGCGGCGGCGGTCCCGAAAGACAGCGTGCGGCTGCCTGGGGCGCCTTCGTCGTTCTCCATGCTGACCTTGACGGTGTACCGCGTGCCCGCGGCGAGCGGGGCCGTGGAGTGCCAGCGGTGTCCGTCGGCGTCGAGCTCCCCCGCCAGATGGCGTCCTTCGCCGTCCACGGCCGTCACGTCGGTGATCCGGCCGTCGTCGCCGTCCACGCTGATTTCGAGGGGCTTGTCCGGATCGACCTTCTCACCGCCGTCGGGCGTGTTGGAGGAGATCTCGTCGGCGGCGTCGTACGGCTTGGCCGCCAGCGGATGGCTGCCGGACTCCCCACAGGCGGTCATCCCTGCGACCAGGGTCACGACCAGCAGAGTGCAGCTCACTACGGGACGGATGCGCGGCGTGTGGTTCATGAACCCACGCTAAGAAGATTCATCCGTTTCAGCGCGCGGGGTGACTGCAAACGGGGGGCCCGCACTTCTCGGAGAAGTGCGGGCCCCCCGTCAGGTGGAGCGGTGTCACGGGTGGAGCGGTGTCACTGGGTGCGGTTCTCGCCCCGGTAGTACTCGAAGACCCAGCCGAACAGACCGACCATGATCACCGGGAGTGAGAAGTACAGCAGCCACCAGCCGAAGACGACTCCCATGAAGGCGAGTGCGCCGCCGACCGCCAGCGAGAGCGGCTGCCAGCTGTGCGGGGAGAAGAACCCCACGTCGCCGGCCTCGTCCGCCACGTCGGCTTCCTTGTTGTCCTGCGCGAGCGCGTCGACCCGCCGGGCCGTGAAGGCCAGGTAGAAGCCGATCATGACGCTCAGGCCGAAGGCCAGGACGAGCGCGGTCGTGCCGGCCGGCTCCTTGGACCACACGCCGTACGTGATGGCCATGGCGAGGATGAAGACCGATAGCCAGATGAACAGCTTGCCCTGGATCTTCACTTGCCAGCCTCCTTGCCGCCGGCGAGGGCCTTGTCACCCTCGGAGTGGTGCTCAAGCTGTTCGAGCGCCGTGATTTCCGGGTGGTGCAGGTCGAACGCCGGGGATTCGGAACGGATCCTCGGAAGGGTGATGAAGTTGTGCCGGGGCGGCGGGCAGGAGGTCGCCCACTCCAGCGAACGGCCGTAGCCCCACGGGTCGTCGACCTCGATCTTCTTGCCGTACTTGGCCGTCTTCCAGACGTTGTAGAAGAACGGCAGGATCGACAGTCCGAGCAGGAACGAGCAGATCGTGGAGATCGTGTTCAGCGCGGTGAAGCCGTCAGCGGCGAGGTAGTCCGCGTAACGACGCGGCATGCCCTCCGCGCCCAGCCAGTGCTGCACCAGGAACGTGCCGTGGAAGCCCACGAACAGCGTCCAGAAGGTGATCTTGCCGAGCCGCTCGTCCAGCATCTTCCCGGTGAACTTCGGCCACCAGAAGTGGAATCCGGAGAACATCGCGAAGACCACGGTGCCGAAGACCACGTAGTGGAAGTGCGCCACCACGAAGTACGAGTCCGAGACGTGGAAGTCCATCGGGGGCGACGCGAGGATCACGCCGGTCAGACCACCGAAGGCGAAGGTGATCAGGAAGCCGACGGCCCAGAGCATCGGTGTCTCGAAGGACAACGAGCCCTTCCACATCGTGCCGATCCAGTTGAAGAACTTCACCCCGGTCGGTACCGCGATGAGGAACGTCATGAACGAGAAGAACGGCAACAGCACACCGCCGGTGACGTACATGTGGTGGGCCCACACGGTCACGGACAGACCAGCGATGGCGATCGTCGCGCCGATCAGGCCGATGTATCCGAACATCGGCTTTCGACTGAACACTGGGATCACTTCGGAGACGATCCCGAAGAAGGGCAAAGCGATGATGTACACCTCTGGATGCCCGAAGAACCAGAACAGGTGTTGCCATAGCAATGCGCCGCCATTGGCCGCGTCGAATACATGCGCCCCGAATTTTCGGTCGGCCTCCAGCGCGAAGAGCGCCGCGGCCAGGACCGGGAAGGCCAGCAGGACCAGCACACCGGTCAGCAGGACGTTCCAGACGAAGATCGGCATGCGGAACATCGTCATGCCGGGTGCGCGCATGCAGATGATCGTGGTGATGAAGTTGACCGAGCCGAGGATCGTGCCGAATCCGGAGAAGGCCAGACCCATGATCCACATATCGGCGCCGACGCCCGGCGAACGGACCGCGTCCGAGAGCGGGGAGTAGGCGAACCAGCCGAAGTCGGCCGCACCCTGCGGGGTGAGGAAGCCGGCCACCGCGATGATCGAGCCGAAGAGGTAGAGCCAGTACGCGAACATGTTCAGCCGCGGGAACGCCACGTCGGGCGCGCCGATCTGCAGCGGCATGATCCAGTTCGCGAACCCGGCGAACAGCGGCGTCGCGAACATCAGCAGCATGATCGTGCCGTGCATCGTGAACGCCTGGTTGAACTGCTCGTTCGACATGATCTGCGTACCCGGACGGGCCAGCTCGGCGCGCATGAAGAGCGCGAGCAGACCGCCGATGCAGAAGAAGGCGAACGATGTGACCAGGTACATCGTGCCGATCGTCTTGTGGTCAGTGGTGGTCATCCACTTGATGACGACGTTTCCCGGCTGCTTGCGCCGGACCGGCAGCTCGTCCTCGTACGAGTCGTCTGCTGCCGCGGCACCCTGAGGTTCGTTGAGGATGCTCACAGTTTGTTCGTCTCCGCATTCCTGGCCGGGTCAGTCTGCTCGATGCCGGCCGGCACGTAGCCCGTGTTGCCCTTCTTCGCCAGCTCCTTGAGGTGCGCCTGGTAGCGCTCCGGGGAGACGACCTTGACGTTGAAGAGCATGCGGGAGTGGTCGGCGCCACAGAGCTCGGCGCACTTGCCCATGAAGGTGCCCTCCTGGTTGGGAGTCACCTCGAAGGAGTTGGTGTGGCCCGGAATAACGTCCTGCTTCATGAGGAACGGCACCACCCAGAAGGAGTGGATGACGTCACGCGAAGTCAGGATGAAGCGGACCTTCTCACCCTTGGCCAGCCACAGGGTCGGACCGGGGTTGCCGTTCTGCGGATTCCGGGTTCCCGGGACGCCGACGTCGTAGACGCCGTCAGCACCCTTGGGGAAGTCCTTGCGGAACCGGTCCGGGATGGCGTCGAGCTCCTTGGGGACCTCGTTGCCCGTGGCGGTGGAGCCGTCCACGTTCTCGATGTAGTTGAAGCCCCAGCTCCACTGGTAGCCGACCACGTTGACCGTGTGGGCCGGCTTCGGGGAGAGTTCGAGGATCTTCGATTCGTCGCGCGCGGTGAAGTAGAACAACACCGAGACGATGATCAGAGGGACCACGGTGTACAACGCCTCGATCGGCATGTTGTACCGGGTCTGCGGAGGAACCTCCACCTTGGTGCGGCTGCGCCGGTGGAAGATGACGCTCCACAGGATCAGGCCCCAGACCAGGACACCCGTGGCGAGCGCTGCCGCCCACGAGCCCTGCCAGAGGGAAAGGATCCGTGGGGCCTCTTCCGTCACCGGAGTAGGCATACCGAGGCGGGGGAAATCCTTGTATGTGCAACCGGTTGCGGTCGCCAGGATCAGGCCCGCAGTCAGCACCTGCGGCAGCTTCCGCCGCATCGGGCGCCGCGACGAGCGGTCGGAGCCGTTGGGACTCACGTAGCGCCTTCCCGAGAGTCTCGCCCGCACGGTCGGCGCGCCCGTCTCGTTTGTCGGTCGCCGCCCCTGACGCGGGCAGGGGTTTGGATGTTTATGCGGACCAAACCCTACTGGACGCTATTTGGGGTCGCGCGGGGAGGGTGCCCAACGCGCCGCCCGACTCCCCGAAGGGGTGGAATCCGCGCCTCCGGCCGCCATCTGACGCCCCCTCTCCTGACCCCGCGGGCGGCCGGGTCCCGGGCCGGGCTCCGGGCCCGGCTAGCGTGGCCGGGTGCCCTACTTCGACGCCGCGTCCGCCGCCCCCCTCCACCCCGTCGCCCGCCAGGCGCTGCTTGCCGCGCTGGACGAGGGCTGGGCCGATCCGGCCCGGCTCCACCGGGAGGGGCGGCGGGCCCGGCTGCTGCTGGACGCGGCCAGGGAAGCCGCCGCGGAGGCCGTCGGCTGCCGCCCTGACGAGCTCAGTTTCACCTCGTCCGGCACCCGGGCGGTGCACTCAGGAATTTCCGGGGCTCTCGCCGGACGTCGGCGTGTCGGCCGCCATCTGGCCGTCTCCGCGGTCGAACACTCGTCCGTGCTCCATTCGGCGGCCGACCACGAGAGCCGGGGCGGGACGGTCACGGAGGTGCCGGTGGACCGGTCGGGGGCGGTGGACCCGGCGGCGTACGGAGCCGCGCTGCGCGAGGACACCGCGCTGGCGTGCCTCCAGTCCGCCAACCACGAGGTCGGCACTCTCCAGCCGGTGGCCGAGGTCGCCGGGCTCTGCCGGGAGGCCGGGGTGCCGCTGCTGGTGGACGCCGCGCAGTCGCTGGGCCTGGAACCGGTGCCCGGCGGCTGGTCGCTGCTGGCGGCGAGCGCCCACAAGTGGGGCGGCCCGGCCGGGGTCGGGCTGCTGGCGGTGCGCAAGGGCGTCCGGTTCGCGGTCCAAGGACCGGCCGACGAGCGGGAGTCGGGGCGCGCCGCGGGCTTCGAGGACATTCCGGCCATCGTGGCCGCGGCGGCGTCCCTGCGGGCGGTGCGGGCGGAGGCGGCGGCCGAGTCGGTGCGGCTGAGCGCGCTGGTGGACCGGATCCGGAGCCGGGTGCCGGTACTGGTGCCCGATGTGGAGGTCGTCGGTGACCCGGTGCGGCGGCTGCCGCACCTGGTCACGTTCTCCTGTCTCTATGTCGATGGAGAGACCCTGCTCCACGAGCTGGACCGGGCGGGTTTCTCCGTATCGTCCGGTTCGTCCTGCACGAGCAGCACCCTGACACCGAGCCATGTGCTGAAGGCCATGGGGGTGCTGTCGGAAGGCAACGTCCGCGTGTCGCTGCCGACGGGCACTACGGAGGAGGACGTCGACCGCTTCCTCGACGTGCTGCCCGGGGCGGTCGCGGGGGTACGGGAGAAGCTGGGCGCGCCCGCGGCTGCCGCGCCCGCCGCCGCCCCGGCGGCCTCGCTGGTCGTCGACGCGCTGGGCAGGCGCTGCCCGATCCCGGTGATCGAACTCGCAAAGGTGATCGGAGAGGTACCGGTGGGCGGCACGGTGACCGTCCTGTCCGACGACGAGGCGGCCCGGCTCGATATTCCGGCCTGGTGCGCGATGCGCGAGCAGGAGTACGTGGGTGAGGAGCCGGCGGACCGGGGCTCGGCCTATGTGGTCCGCCGGCTGTCCTGACCGCCCGGCTACGCGAGGTGCGTGCGGACCTCGGCGGCGGCCTCGTGGCCGTACGCCTTGGTGAAGCGGTCCATGAAGTGGGTGCGGTGCAGGGTGTACTCCTGGGTGCCGACCGTCTCGATGACCAGCGTGGCGAGCATGCAGCCGACCTGGGCGGCCCGCTCCAGGCCGACGCCCCAGGCGAGTCCGGAGAGGAATCCGGCGCGGAAGGCGTCGCCGACGCCGGTCGGGTCGGCCTTGGCGTTCTCCTCCGGGCAGCCGACCTCGATCGGCTCCTCGCCGGCCCGCTCGATCCGTACGCCCTGGGCGCCGAGGGTGGTGACGCGGTGGCCGACCTTGGACAGGATCTCGGCGTCGGTCCAGCCGGTCTTGGACTCGATGAGCCCCTTCTCGTACTCGTTGGAGAAGAGGTAGGTGGCGCCGTCGAGCAGGATGCGGATCTCGTCGCCGTCCATCCGGGCGATCTGCTGCGAGAAGTCCGCGGCGAACGGGATACCGCGCGTACGGCACTCCTCCGTGTGGCGGAGCATGCCCTCGGGGTCGTCGGCGCCGATGGAGACCAGGTCGAGACCGCCCACCCGGTCGGCCACGGCCTTCAGCTCGATCAGCCGGGCCTCGCTCATGGCGCCGGTGTAGAAGGAGCCGATCTGGTTGTGGTCGGCGTCCGTCGTGCAGACGAAGCGGGCGGTGTGCAGGACCTCGGAGATCCGCACGGAGCCGGTGTCGACGCCGTGCCGGTCGAGCCAGGCCCGGTACTCGTCGAAGTCGGAGCCCGCGGCGCCGACCAGGATCGGGTCGGTGCCCAGCAGCCCCATGCCGAAGCAGATGTTGGCGGCGACACCGCCGCGGCGCACGTCCAGGTTGTCGACCAGGAAGGAGAGGGAGACCGTGTGCAGCTGATCCGCGACCAGCTGGTCCGCGAATCGGCCGGGGAAGGTCATGAGGTGGTCGGTGGCGATGGAGCCGGTGACTGCGATACGCACGGGAGACTGCTCCTGCGGAGGTCGAGGGGGAACGGTGTCCGCGTCCCCGGGGCGGCATGACAGGGGGCCCAGAAATCGAGGGCCCCTTTACGCTACCGGTTCCCGGGGCGGTCCGAATGGGAAAAACTACCCGATAGTAGGGCTTTCCTCCTGAGCTCGGAGGTGCTTACGGTGCGGATATGTCGAACTACATCGCTTCGCGCGAGTCCGAGACCGGCCTGGCCGAGCTGCGCGGGGACTGCGCACGCATGGCTCCGCACTGGGTGGTACCCGCCAGGGCCGCCGCGACCCCGGTGGCGCCGTCCCTGATTCACGGGGTGACCGTGCCCCCGGCCTCGGCAAAGCTGATCGACGCGATGGCGGAGTACGGCGACTGAGTCCACGCTCCGGGCCTCTACCGGACCCCGCCCCCGCCGCAACTGCCGCCCCACGGGGGAACCGTGCGCTCCCGCGCCCCGTCCCATCGGTGTCCGCACCCGAGGGGCGGGCCATATGCCGGCCAGGTATATGACGCCAATGCAGGCGAAGGAGCGATCCGGTGAGCACCGAGCGACCCGACAACGACGAGACCGGCCCCCGGCGGCGGCGTTCGCCGCTCGCCGTGGCCTCGGTAGCGGCAGCCGTGCTGCTGGCCGGTGGCGGCGGCGCGTACTGGGCGGCGACCGCGGCGGACGGCGGCAGCGGCGCCGAGGACAGTGCGGCCAGCGGTGCCGGCGACCCCCCGCCGCTCTCCCTGGACGAGCGGACGGGCGGACCGGCCGCGCCCTCCTCCCCCACCGCGTCGGCCCCGCCGAGGGGCATCGCGCCCGGCGAGCCCGATCCGCACGGTGAGCGGCTCGTCTACCGCGCGGCGGGCGCGCTGCCGGACGGCCCGGCGAAGGCGGCGGTCCGGCGCACGAGCGGAACCGTCTCCGCCGCCGAGGTGACCCGGCTGGCGAAGGCGCTCGGCCTCCACGGCACCCCGCGGGCCGAGGGCACCTCCTGGAAGGTGGGCCCCGGCGGGGACGGCTCGGGCCCGGAGCTGCGGGTCGACAAGCAGGCGCCCGGCACCTGGACCTTCGCCCGTTACGGCTCCGGCGGCACGGACAACTGCGGGCACAAGGCGACCTGTTCCGGCGAGCACGTGGCGCCCGGCGGCTCGGGATCACCGGTGAGCGAGAAGGCCGCCATGGCGGCTGCGGCGCCCGTACTGAAGGCGACCGGCCAGGACGCCGCCGCCCTCGATGCCCGCCAACTGATGGGCTCGGCCCGTGTGGTGAACGCGGACCCGGTGGTGGACGGGCTGCCGACGTACGGCTGGGCGACCGGCGTCCAGGTCGGCACGGACGGCGAGGTGATCGGCGGCGGCGGGCAGTTGAAGGGCCTGGAGAAGGGCGCCGAGTACCCGGTGATCGGCGCGGCCGACGCGCTGAAGCAGCTGAACGCGGCGCAGCCCTCTGACGGCCGCAAGAACATCGGCGGATGCGCGACCGTGGCGCCGCTCAGCGGTGACCGGAAGCCGTCCGGGAAGTCCTGCGGCACGCGGACGGGCGCGGAGCCGCCCACGCGGACGGTGACGGTCGACAAGGCCGCCTTCGGTCTGGCGGCGCGGTACGTGGACGGGAAGCAGCTGCTCGTGCCGTCCTGGATCTTCACGGTCCGGCCGGCCGCCGGCGGCACGGGCAACACGGTCACCCAGGTCGCCGTGGACCCGGCGTACCTGACGGACCACGCCCCCTCGGAGAAGACGCCGGACACGGGCGGCACGGTCCGGTCGTACAGCGCCGACGGGCGGACGCTCTCGGTGACGTTCTGGGGCGGCGCGTGCAGTACGTACAAGGCGAGCGCGAAGGAGGACGGCGACACCGTGCGGGTGACCGTGGCGGAGTCGAAGCCGGACCCGGACCGGGCCTGCATCATGATCGCCAAGGAGCTGACCCGTACGGTCACCCTGGACCGGCCGCTGGGCGACCGCAAGGTGGTCGACGCGGAGTCCGGCGGCGAGGTGCCGCGGAAGTGACGTGACGCCCGCGCACAGGGCACACAGAGGTACGGCGGCGGCCCCCGGGATCGAGTCCTGGGGGCCGCCGCCGTACCTCTGTCGCTACTGCTGCCGCGCGGGCGCCCTAGCTGAAGGAGTCGCCGCAGGCGCAGGAACCCGTGGCGTTCGGGTTGTCGATCGTGAAGCCCTGCTTCTCGATGGTGTCGACGAAGTCGACGGAGGCGCCGCCCAGGTACGGGGCGCTCATCCGGTCGGTGACGACCTTGACGCCGCCGAAGTCCTTCACGACGTCACCGTCGAGCGAGCGCTCGTCGAAGAAGAGCTGGTACCGCAGGCCCGAGCAGCCGCCGGGCTGGACGGCGACGCGCAGCGCCAGATCGTCACGGCCTTCCTGCTCCAGCAGGCCCTTGACCTTGGCTGCGGCGGCGTCGGACAGGAGGATGCCGTCGCTCACGGTGGTGGTCTCGTCCGATACGGACATCTGCTTCTCTCCCGGGTTGTACGGAGTCTGCTTGCCGACGTTGCAACCGCCGGAACCGCGGATTCATTCCGGGCCGCGCGCTTGCCTGTTCCATTCATGCTCGCACACCCGACCCTCGGGCGGGTGCGTCACATTGACGTTATCGGCATCGTCAAAGTGACGTGAAGCGGATATGATAGATAACGTCAATTCGACGAAAAGGCTCCTCCCCGGAGGCGCTCCTCGCAGAGAAGAAAGGGTGCGTGACGTGACCACGGCCCACCCCGTCCAGGAACTCGACGTCCAGCCGTCGCCCCTCGCCCTGCTCCTGCTCGGCCGCGACGCCGACCCAAGGAGCGAGCGCGGCGTCGAATGCCCCGGCGACCTGCCCTCCCCGTCCGACCCGGACCTGGTGGAGCGCGCCCGCGCGGCCAAGGAGAAGCTGGGCGAGAAGGTCTTCGTCCTCGGCCACCACTACCAGCGCGACGAGGTCATCCAGTTCGCGGACGTCACCGGCGACTCCTTCAAGCTGGCGCGCGACGCGGCGGCGCGTCCGGAGGCCGAGTACATCGTCTTCTGCGGTGTGCACTTCATGGCCGAGTCCGCGGACATCCTGACCACCGACGACCAGAAGGTCGTGCTGCCGGACCTCGCGGCGGGCTGCTCGATGGCCGACATGGCCACCGCGGAGCAGGTCGCCGAGTGCTGGGACGTGCTGACGGAGGCCGGTGTCGCCGAGCAGGTCGTGCCGGTCTCGTACATGAACTCCTCCGCCGACATCAAGGCCTTCACCGGCCGCCACGGCGGCACGATCTGCACCTCCTCGAACGCGAAGCGGGCGCTGGAGTGGGCCTTCGAGCAGGGCCAGAAGGTGCTGTTCCTCCCCGACCAGCACCTGGGCCGCAACACCGCCGTCCGCGACATGGGGATGACCCTGGAGGACTGCGTCCTCTACAACCCGCACAAGCCCAACGGCGGTCTGACCGCCCAGCAGCTGCGCGACGCGAAGATGATCCTGTGGCGCGGCCACTGCTCGGTGCACGGGCGCTTCTCCGTCGAGTCCGTCAACGACGTGCGCGCCCGGATACCCGGCGTCAACGTGCTGGTGCACCCGGAGTGCAAGCACGAGGTCGTGGCGGCCGCGGACTACGTCGGCTCGACGGAGTACATCATCAAGGCCCTGGAGGCGGCCCCGGCCGGTTCCAAGTGGGCGATCGGCACCGAGCTGAACCTGGTGCGCCGGCTGGCGAACCGGTTCGCGGCCGAGGACAAGGAGATCGTCTTCCTCGACAAGACGGTCTGCTTCTGCTCGACGATGAACCGGATCGACCTGCCGCACCTGGTCTGGACGCTGGAGTCGCTGGCCGAGGGCAATCTCGTCAACCGGATCGAGGTCGACCCGGAGACCGAGAAGTACGCGAAGCTCGCGCTGGAACGGATGCTGGCGCTGCCGTAGCCACCAGTGCCCCAGTAACGCGAAGGGCCCCGGGCCGCCTTCCGGCGGTTGCCCGGGGCCTTTCGCGTCGCTGGTGGCGGTCGGCCGGTTTCCGCCGTACGGCACCCAAGTTGCCCTTTCCGTAATTACCCTGCTACTCACCGCAGCGGCCCCGGCCGAGAACGGACCGGTGCGGACGGGAAGCGCGGGTCACCTGGTGATGACCGCGTTGGTTCTGTGACGGAGAGCGGGACGGGCAATGGTGCGTGAGTCGGGTGTGACGGGCGACGAGGGACGCGAGCCGGTGGAGGGGGCGGCCGGGCTCCCGGCGGGCTCCTTCTTCACGGGCCGCGAGGAGGTGCTGGGCCGGATCACCGCGTGGCTGGAGGCGGACGAGACCGGGCTCTTCCTGGTGACCGGCCCGGCGGGCTGCGGCAAGTCGGCCGTGCTGGACCGGATCACGACGCTCGGCGGCCACGTGCGGCGCGAGGAGACCGAGGCGCACGAGGCCGACCCGGGCCCCCGCCACCGCCCGCGCCGCCCACTCGCCTCCGTGCTCCTGCGGGACCTGAGCCCGCTCCAGGCGGCCTCGGAGCTGGCCCTGCGGCTCGGACTGCCGGAACCCCGCAGCGCCGACGACTTCCGGGCCGGGCTGCGCGCCTCTTCCCCGCAGCCGGTACTGGTGCTGGACGGCCTGGACGAAGTGCCCGCCGAGCACCTCCGCGCCATGATCGAGGAGCTGGTCCTCCCGCTCTGCCGGACGAGCCCGGTCCTGCTCGGCTCCCGCGAGGGCGCGTTCGGCGGCCGTATCGCGGAGGGCGGGTACCGGGGCGAGACCCTGCCGGACGCCCTCGCCCGGCTGACCGGCGCGCGGGTCACCGTCGCGGACCTGGAGCGGGAGCCGCACACCCGCGCCGATATCGGTGAGTACGTGTTCCGGCGGTGCGTGGCGGCCGGGGTTGCGGAGGACCGGGCGCGGGCGGCGGGCGAGACGGTCGCCGCCCGCGCCGCCGAGTTGGACGGCGGGTTCCTGTTCGCGCGGCTGGTGGCGGCGTCGGCCGGGGCCGACGGGGACCGGCTGCCCGATTCCGTCGGGGCCGCGTTCGAGGAGGACCTGCGGTCGGGGCCGGTACGGGTACGGGAGGACGGCACCGAACTGCCGTCGGCCGCCCGGGATCTGCTGACCGCGCTGGCGTGGACGGCCGGGCGCGGGATGCCCGCCGGGGGTGTGTGGGAGGAGGTCGCCGGGGCGCTGGGCGGCAGCGGTGCGGTGGCGTACGACGAGAGCGACGTGGACTGGCTGCTGTCCACGTACGGCCGCTACGTCACCGAGGACTCGGAGGACGGCCGGGCGGTGTACCGGCTCTCCCACCACGCGTTCGTGCCGCTCCTCGCGGACCGGGAGGAGCGGAGCCGCTCCGGGGCCGGTGAGGCGGCGCTGACCGCGCTGGTCGGTCACATCGGGCGGCGAGCGGTGGGCGACGACTGGGCGGCGGTAGATCCGTACGTGGTGCGGGGGCTGGCGCCGCACGCGGTCCGGGCGGGCGCACCGGGGATCGCGATGCTGCGGGGACTGGTGGACCGGGGCGGGGCGGGGGCGGCGCCGGTGCTGGCCGAGGCCTTGTCCCGGTTCTCCGAGCGGCTCGGGGCGGAAGGCGACCCGGCGGGTGCGCTGGACGCGGCGCGGGAGGCGGCCGATCTGTACCGGGAGCTGGAAACCGGCGCTCCCGGAGCGTTCGGTGCGGCGCCGGTACGCGCCCTGGTCGACGTGGCCCACGCGTACGCCGCCGCCGGCGACCGTGCCGGGGCCCTGGGATCGGCGCGCGAAGTGGCCGAGCTCCAACGGAACCTGGCCGAAGCGGGCGACAACGCGTCGCACCCCGGCCTCGCTCCCGCCCTGAGCGGTCTCGGCCGGCGGGTCGGCGATATCGGTGACCGCGAGGGCGCGGTCGCCCTGACGCTGGAGGCAGTCTCCGTCTGCCGGCGGCACGTGGAGCGGGACCCGGTGGCGTTCCGCCCCGGTCTCGCCACGGCGCTGACCGGCCTGGCGGCGCAGCTGGCAGCCGTCGGGCAGCCCCGGACGGCCGTGGCCGCCGCACAGGAGGCCGTGGACATCTACCAGGAGCTGGCGGCCTCGCACCCCGACGAGTTCCTCGCCCCGCTCGCCGATGCCCTGATCCAGTTGTCCGCGTACCGGCAGGAAGCCGGTGATCTCGACCGGTGCCTGGCGCCCGCGCGGAAGGCCGTGGAGCTCTGCCGGGATCTCGTCGCGCTCCATCCGGCGGCCTTCCAGCCGCAGTTGGCGGGCGCCCTCAACAGCCTGGCGGACCGCCTCTCCGCCACCGGTGACCACGCGGACGCCCTCACTACCGTCCGGGACGGCGCGCTCCTGTACGCCGAGGTCGCGACGCGGCACCACGACGTCTTCCAGCCGGATTTCGCCCGTTCCATGTCTTCCCTGGCCAACAAGACGGCAGCCGCGGGGGATCTGACATCGGCGGTCATCCTCGCGAGCGAGGCCGTACGCATCCAGCGCGAGCTGACCTTGGACCGGCCGGCAGCGGCCCTCCCGGGACTGGCCGAGACGCTCAGCCATCTCGCCACGCATCTCGCCGCCACGGGTGAGCCCGCCGCGGCTCTGCCCAACGCCGAGGAGGCGACCGCCCTCTGGGGGCGCCTGGCCGCCGAGGACCCGGACACCTGGCTGCCGAGGTACGCGACCGCTCTCAGCGACCTCGGCAACCGTCGCGCGAGCCTGGGCGATGTGTCGGGGGCGCTCGCGGCGGGCCGGGAGTCGGTCGCCATCCGCCGCGCACTCGCCGTCCAGCAGCCCCCCGCCTTCCGGCAGGAGCTGGCCACGGCGCTCACCCGGCTCGCCGCTCACCTGTACCGGGCCGACGACCCGGCGGCGGGGCTGAGCGCCTCGGAGGAGGCGGTCGCCCTCTTCCGTGAACTCGCCGCGCACGAGCCCGCTCTCCGCTCCCCGCTCGCGGGCTCGCTCGGCACCCTGGCGCAGAATCTCGGCGCCACCGGCAACCGGAAGGAAGCCCTGGAGACGGCCGGGGAGGGCGTCCGTATCCTGCGCGGTCTCGGCAGCACCCACCGCCCCGATCTGGCGCTCGCCCTCCAGAACCTCAGCAAGCACCTGGAGGCGGACCACGACACCGAAGGCGCGGTGAGCGCGGCGGAGGAGGCGGCCGCCGTCTACCGGACGCTGGCGCTGGAGGACCCCGACGCCTACGAGAAGGACCTGGTCTCCGCTCTCGTCAACCTGGCGCAGGCCCTCGTCCGCACCGGCGACCACACCTCCGCCGTCCGGCATTTCGACGAGACCGTGGCGGAGTTCGCCTCCGTCCACCCGGCGACCGGCCACCGTCTCGGTGCCGAGCGGAGCATCTTCCTGCTGGGCTGTCCCGCGCCCCACGCCCCGGCCGGGGTACGCGAGCTCGTGGCCCTTCTCGACGGGGAGTCCGCGCCGAACGGTGTCGCGGACCTCACGACCGTACGGGCCCGCAGGGCGCTGCGCGCGTACGGTGACGCCGGGGCCGTCCGCACGGCGTGGGAGGCGGAGACCGGTTCCGCCGCACCGGCCTGGCTCGACCTGTCTCCGGAGACGGTGAACCTGGTCAGTTCCTGGATGTTCGCGCCCAACTGGCCCGAGTCACGCGACTTCTGGTCCCGGAACGCCGAGGCGCTCAGCAGCGGGGAGACAGCGGCCGCCCTCGAAGAGGCGGCCCTCCTCGACCCCGGCACCGCTCAACGGCATGCCGCACTCCGCGAGATCGTCATGGCCCACGGCGTGACCGCCGCCTACGATCCGCTGATCATCAGGGAGCAGCTGGCGGAGTGGGTGGAGTGCGCGGACTGGGCGGAGTCGCGGGCCTTCCTTGAGGACCACCCCCGCATCCTCCAGGTCCAGCCGCCCGAGGCCACCCCGCTCACGCACGTCGCCGTCCTCGATGTCACCCGCACCGAGGGACTGGATGCCGCGTACCGCCTCGTCGAGGACCGCGGCGCCCTCCAGGCCTACGTGGAGCGCGCGTTGGACGCCGGGGACGGCAACGCGCTGATGCACGCGGCGGCCGTGGAGGGGCAGGTCTTCAACGACAAGCTGTCCTCCCTCACGCACGCCCAGGCGAGCATGGTGCTCTCCGGGGCGGTCGACGCCGTGGAGCCGAACGATCTGGCCACGCTGCTGCCCAGGGCCCGGGAGGAGATCCGGGTCCGGCTGCTGAGGGAGATCTGCGCCCTCAGCGTCCAGCACGCCCATCCGCACGGCGATACGTGGCTCCGGATCGTCAAGGCCCTCAGCGGAAGCGCTCCCGCCTGAGGCCCGCGCGTTCCCGTCCCGCCGGCCGGCGCCCCCACCGTTCGCCGACCGCCCGTGTACCGCATGCCGGTCAGCGGGCGGAAGACCGAGAGGGCCCGGTCCCACGCACTCGCGTGGGACCGGGCCCTCTCCGTCGTATCGGGCTCCGACTCGGTCAGGCCTGTGCGGGCTCGGTCTCCCGGGCCTCTTCGGACTCGGCCTGGGCCGGGACGCCCGCCTTCGCGGCGCGCTTGTCGGCCTTCTTCTTCGCGCGGCGCTCCTTGCGGAGCTCCACCATCGCGTAGAGCGTCGGCACCAGGAGCAGCGTCAGCAGCGTCGAGGTGACCAGACCGCCGATGACCACGACGGCCAGCGGCTGCGAGATGAAGCCGCCCTCGCCGGTGACGCCGAGCGCCATCGGGAGGAGGGCGAAGATGGTCGCCAGTGCCGTCATCAGGATCGGGCGCAGACGGTGGCGGCCGCCCTCGATGACCGCCTCGACGACGCCCATGCCCTGTCGCCGGTACTGGTTGATCAGGTCGATCAGCACGATCGCGTTGGTCACCACGATGCCGATCAGCATCAGCATGCCGATCATCGCCGCGACGCCCATCGGGGTGCCGGTGATGAGGAGCAGGCCGATCGCGCCGGTGGCGGCGAACGGGATGGAGACCAGCAGGATCAGCGGCTGGATGAGCGACCGGAAGGTGGCGACCAGCAGCATGAAGACGATCGCGACGGCCGCCAGCATGGCCAGGGCCAGCTTGACGAAGGCGTCGTTCTGGTCCTCGGAGACGCCGCCGATGGTGGCGGTGGCGCCGTCCGGGAGGTTCAGCGAGTCGACCTTCTTCTGGAGTGCCGCGCTGACGCTGCCGGTGTCGTCACCGACGGGCTTGGCGGTGATCGTCGCGGCGCGCTGGCCGTCGATCCGGGTCATGGAGACCGGTCCGGGGACCAGCTTCACGTCGGCGATCGTGCCGAGCTTGACCGGGCCGAGCGGGAGGTTCTTCAGCTCGGCCATGGTGGCGGCCGGGTGGGCGGACTTGATGACGACGTCGCGCTCGGTGTCGTCCATGATCGCCTTGCCGGAAGGAGTGCCCTTCACGGCGCCCGCGACGGCCGCGCCCAGGGTGGCCTGGCTGAAGCCGTGGTCGGCGGCCTCGGGCTTCGCCGTGACCGAGATGCGCGGGATGCTCTGCGACAGGTCGCTCTGGACGTCGGAGACGTCCTTGAGGCCCGCCACCGCCTTGCGCACCTGCTCGGAGGACTTGGCGAGGACGTCCGCGTCGGCGGCCTTGACCACGACGCTCAGGTCCTGGCTGCCGAAGCCGCCCGCCTCCGCGATGGTCGTGTCACCGATGCCGTCGAGCTTGCCGAGCGCCTCGTCGAGGCGCTTCTCGGTGGCGTCGTACTCGGCCGGGTCCTTCAGCGTCACCTGGTAGGTGGCCTGGTTGGCTCCCGTGCCGCCGCCGAAGGCGGCCATGAAGCCGGACGAGCCGACGGTGACCTGGTACTCCTTGACGCTCTTGTCGGCGGCGAGGAGCTTCTCGACCTTCTTGGACGCCTCGTCGGCGGCCGCCAGGCTGGTGCCGGGGGCCAGCTCCTGGTTGATGGAGAGGACCTCCTGCTCGCCCTGGTCGAAGAGGGTGGTCTTCAGCAGCGGGGCCATACCGAAGGTGCCGATCAGCACGACGACGGCGATGACCACGCTGACGATGCGGCGACGGGTGGCGAAGCCCAGCACCTTGACGTACATCCGCTGGAGCCTGCTGCGGGCTTCCTTCTCCTCGGCCTTGCGGCGGGCCGCATCCGGGTCCTCCACGCTGCCCTTGGGGGAGCGCAGGAACCAGAACGACAGCACGGGCACGACGGTCAGCGAGACCAGCAGGGAGGCCAGCAGGGCCGCGGTGATGGTCAGCGAGAACGAGCCGAACAGCTCGCCGACCATGCCGCCGACCAGACCGATCGGCAGGAAGACGGCGACCGTGGTGAGGGTGGAGGCGGTGACAGCACCGGCCACTTCCTTCACCGCGGCGAGGATCGCGGACTGGCGCTCCTCCCCGTAGCTGAGGTGCCGCTTGATGTTCTCCAGGACGACGATCGAGTCGTCGACGACCCGGCCGATCGCGATGGTCAGCGCGCCCAGGGTGAGCATGTTGAGCGAGAGGTCACGGGTCCAGAGCACGATCAGCGCGAGGACCACGGAGAGCGGGATGGAGACCGCGGTGACCAGGGTCGAGCGGAGCGAGGCCAGGAAGATCAGGATGACGATGATCGCGAAGACCAGGCCGAGCGCGCCCTCCGTGGTCAGGCCCGAGATCGCCTTGGAGACCGCGGGGCCCTGGTCGGAGACGACGGTCAGCTCGGCGCCGGCGCCGAGGTCCTTGCGCAGATCGGGGAGCTTGTCCTTGACCGCGTCCGAGATGGCGACGGCGCTGCCGTCCTTGTCCATCGTGGCCATGACGGCGAGGCTCGGCCTGCCGTTGGTGCGGGTGATGGAGTCCGCGGTGGCGGGCTCCTGCGTCACCTTCGCGATGTCACCGACCCGGACCGGCTTGCCGGGCTTGCCCGTCGCCGGGTCCTGACCGTTGACCCGGAGGTCCTCGATCTGCTTCAGCGAGGTGAAGGCGCCGCCGACCTGCACGGTGCGGCTCTTGCCCGACTCGGAGAAGGAACCGGCCGGGACGGTCGCGCCGCCGGACTGGAGCGCCTGGGAGAGCGAGGCCGCGTTCAGACCGGCTGCCGCGAGCTTCTTGTCGTCGGGGGTGACGGAGATCTGGAGGTCCCGCACACCGTCGACGGACACCTGGCCGACGCCGTCGATGTCCTCAAGGGCGGGGACGACGGTGCGGTCCAGCTGGTCCGCGAGGGCCTGCTGGTCCTTGTCGGAGGTGACGGCGAGGACGACGGTCGGGATGTCGTCGGTGGAACCGGCGACGACCTGCGGGTCGACGCTGTCGGGCAGCTGGACGCGGGCGCGGTTCACGGCCTGCTGGATGTCCGCGACGAGCTGCTTCGTGCCCTCGTCGCCGAAGTCGAAGGACGCCATGATGACGGCGTTGCCCTCGCTGGCGGTGGAGGTGATTCCGGTGACGCCGTCGACGGCCTTGATCGAGTTTTCCAGCGGTTCGACGACCTGCTTCTCGACCACATCGGGGGACGCACCCTGATAGGGGGCGAGCACCGACACCATCGGGAGTTCGATGGTGGGCAGCAGCTGCTGCTTGAGCTGCGGGATCGCGATCGCTCCGAACACGAGCGCAACGATCGAGATCAGCCCGATCAGGGCCCTTTGCGCGAGGCTGAATCTTGACAGCCAGGACATGGGTGGGTCTCTCTTCTGTGGCTTACGCGGCAGGTGGGCGGGTAACTCGGGGACAGACCCGGCCCACTTATACGATCTCCTACCGCTGGGCAGGGAAGCGTCAATCCCAGGTCGCTTTCTTGTCCGCCGCATACCGCAGCTGGAGTACGCCGCGGCTGCACCCTCACTCCACCCTGGGGCGCACCAGGCCCGATTCGTAGGCGATTACCACCAATTGCGCGCGGTCGCGGGCGCCCAGCTTCGCCATCGCCCGGTTCACATGCGTCTTGACGGTGAGCGGGCTGACCACCAGGCGCTCCGCGATCTCGTCGTTGGAGAGCCCGGCCGCGACCAGGACCAGCACCTCGCGCTCCCGGGTGGTGAGGGCCGCGAGGCGCGCGGAGTACTCAGCGGCGCCCGGCCCCTCTTCGCCCGAACCGCCGCCCTGCGCCAGGAACGTGGCGATCAGCCCCTTGGTCGCGGCCGGTGAGAGCAGCGCCTCGCCGCCCGCGGCGATCCGGATGGCGTTGAGGAGCTCCTCCGGTTCCGCGCCCTTGCCCAGGAAGCCGGAGGCACCGGCCCTCAGCGACTGGACCACGTACTCGTCCACCTCGAAGGTGGTGAGCATGACCACGCGTACGCCCGTGAGTTCGGGGTCGGCGCTGATCATCCGGGTCGCGGTGAGCCCGTCCGTGCCCGGCATCCTGATGTCCATCAGCACCACGTCGGCGCCGGTCGAGCGGGCCAGCTCCACCGCTGCCGCGCCATCGGCCGCCTCACCGACCACCCGCATGTCCGGCTCCGAGTCGACGAGCACCCGGAACGCGCTGCGCAGGAGCGCCTGGTCGTCGGCGAGCAGGACCTTGATGGCCGGTGTCATGCGTTCTCCCCCGTACGGCCCGCCATGTCCGGTTGATCCGGCTGCTGCGGTAGGGCCTTGACGGGCAGGATCGCATGGACGCGGAAGCCGCCGCCGTAACGGGGTCCGGCGTTGAGGGTGCCGCCCAGGGCCGTGACCCGTTCCCGCATGCCGAGCAGTCCGTGGCCGCCCCCGTCGGCCGTGCCGCCCTGGTTGCCCCGGCCGTTGTCGAGCACCATGACCTCGGCGGTGGCCCCGACCCGTACGACGCTCACCTCGGCCTTGGCGCCGGGGCCCGCGTGCTTGCGGACGTTGGTCAGCGCCTCCTGGATCACCCGGTACGCGGCCAGGTCCACGGCGGCGGGCAGCGGTGGGTTCCCGCCGGCCGCGCAGGCCACCTCGACGGGCAGCCCGGCCCGGCGCACGGTCTTCACCAGCTCGTCCAGGACGGCGAGGCCGGGGGCGGGCTCCGTCGGCGCCTCCGGGTCGCCGGACTGGCGCAGCAGCCCGACGGTGGCCCGTAGTTCGTTGAGCGCGGAGCGGCTGGCCTCGCGGACGTGGGCGAGCGCCTGCTTGGCCTGGTCGGGGCGCTTGTCCATGACGTGGGCCGCGACCCCGGCCTGCACGTTGACCAGGGCGATGTGGTGGGCGACGACGTCGTGCAGGTCGCGGGCGATCCGCAGCCGCTCCTCGGCCACCCGTCGCCCGGCCTCCTCCTCGCGGGTCCGCTCGGCCCGCTCCGCGCGTTCCCGGATCGCGTCGACGAAGGCGCGCCGGGAGCGTACGGCGTCCCCGGCGGCGCTCGCCATCCCGGTCCAGGCGAAGACGCCGAAGTTCTCCTGGCTGTACCAGGGCGCGGGACCGAAGAGCATCGCGGCGGCGGTGAGCGCGGCCATCGTGAGCAGCCCGACCCGCCAGGTGGTGGGCCGGTCGGTGCGGGCGGCGATGGTGTAGAGCGCGATGACCACGCTGAACACGACCGGGGTCGGCGGGTCCACCAGCACCAGTTCGACGACCGTCAGCGCACTGGTGGCGACGAGCACGGCCTTCGGGTGGCGGCGGCGCCACACCAGGGCGAGGGCGCCCAGCACCATCAGCAGCACGCTGCTCGCGTCGGGGGTGCGGGTGCCGAAGGTGTGTCCGCTGCGCGAGCCGGGGTCGGCGAACGAGCCGACGATCATGGCGGTGAGCACGCACAGGGCGAGTGCTCCGTCCAGCGCGAGCGGATGGTCGCGCAGCCAGTGCCGGACGCGCAGCACGCCGGTTCCGAGGGAGGTCACGTCAAGCAACGTTACGGCGTGTCGCGCGGGAATCGGTCCGGCCCGCGGCGAGCGGAATGCCGTCGGCCGGTCCGCCGCACGCACGACAGTGCCCCGCGTCCGGCGGACCGGGCGCGGGGCACTGTCGGTGCGGGTGCTGGAGCTGCCGGTTCTCAGCCGGGAATCAGACCGTCGTCGCGGAGCATGGCGCGTACCTCTTCGAGGGTCGCCTCCGGTGACGGCAGGATCAGCTCGGACGGCTCCAGGGAGTCGTCCGGCAAGGGCGTGCCGAGTTCGCGCACCCTGGCGAGGAGCGCGTGGAGAGTGGAGCGGAAGCCGGGGCCGTCGCCGCTCTCCATTTCGGCGAGCAGTTCGTTGTCGAGCTCGTCGAGCCCGGCGAGATGACTGTCGGCCAGGAGTACCTGGCCCTCCCCCATGATCCGTACGATCATGTCGCTGCCTTAATTCTTGTCGAACTTGTGCGGGGACCGGTCCTGGGACTGCTGCTGGGCGGCATCCTGCGGGCCGCCCTCGATGGCCTGCTGCGAGGAGGAGCCGCCGGCCAGTTCGGCCTTCATGCGCTGCAGCTCCAGCTCCACGTCGGAGCCGCCGGAGATCCGGTCGAGCTCGGCGGTGAGGTCGTCCTTCGCCGTGCCGGTCGGGTCGTCCAGGGCGCCGGAGGCGAGCAACTCGTCGATCGCGCCCGCGCGCGCCTGGAGCTGCTGGGTCTTGTCCTCGGCCCGCTGGATCGCCAGGCCGACATCGCCCATCTCCTCGGAGATGCCCGAGAAGGCCTCCCCGATCCGGGTCTGCGCCTGGGCCGCCGTGTAGGTGGCCTTGATCGTCTCCTTCTTGGTACGGAAGGCATCGACCTTGGCCTGCAGCCGCTGGGCCGCGAGAGTGAGCTTCTCCTCCTCACCCTGCAGCGTGGTGTGCTGCGTCTCCAGGTCGGTGACCTGCTGCTGGAGGGCCGCCCGGCGCGACAGCGCCTCGCGGGCCAGGTCCTCGCGACCGAGCGCGAGTGCCTTGCGGCCCTGGTCCTCCAGCTTCGAGGTCTGGCCCTGCAACTGGTTCAGCTGCAGCTCCAGACGCTTGCGCGACGTCGCCACATCGGCGACACCGCGGCGTACCTTCTGAAGCAGCTCCAGCTGCTTCTGGTACGAGTAATCGAGGGTCTCGCGCGGGTCCTCGGCCCTGTCAAGGGCCTTGTTTGCCTTCGCGCGGAAGATCATCCCCATACGCTTCATGACACCGCTCATGGGCTTCGCGCGCCCCCTTCTGACTTAACTGGGCTCCAGCACTCCAACAGAACCCACAGTACGGGCCCTGTCTCTATTACCGCACTGTTCGAGCAAGGATGTGGTCCTCCCCAAGGACGACTGACACCGCCCGGCGCTCCAGCGCAAGGAGTAGGTGAAGGCCGGGGAATCCGTTGACCGCACCCGGATCGTCCCGCTTGCGATGCCCCTGTCATCCCCTGTCGTCCCGCCCGCAACGCCCGTATCGTCCCGCTCGCAGACGGCCGGGGACGCGGGCCGTTGCCGGATCGTTCCCGGCCGGCCTGGGGTCGCGGCGATCGACCCCGTACCCTTGGGCCTTGTGTTCCGTAGCCGCTCCAAGGAAGAGAAGGCCCCCACCGGCAAGGTGACGGCGGACCTCTCCAAGACGCCCCGCGACCCGCAGGCCCCCAAAGGTCGCCCCACCCCCAAGCGCAGCGATGCCCAAACGCAGCGCCGTCGTGCCTCCAGTGGAGCGCCGACCGACCGCAAGGAGGCCATGAAGCGCCAGCGCGAGGCGCGCCGCGTGGACATGGCCAAGCAGCGTGAGGCGCTCGCCAGTGGTGACGAGCGCTATCTGCCGGCCCGTGACAAGGGCCCGGTGCGGCGCTTCGTCCGTGACTTCGTGGACTCGCGCTTCTGCATCGCGGAGTATTTCCTGCCGCTCGCCGTGGTCATCCTGATTCTCAGCGTGATCCAGGTGCGGGGCATCCAGAACATCTCGCTGCTGCTCTGGCTCGGCGTCATCGTGCTGATCGTGGTCGACTCGATCGGGCTGACGTTCCGGCTGCGCAAGCAGCTCAACGAGCGGTTCCCCGATACGCCCAAGCGCGGCGCGGTCGCCTACGGCCTGATGCGCACGCTCCAGATGCGACGGCTGCGGCTGCCCAAGCCGCAGGTCAAGCGCGGAGAGCGGCCCTGAGTACGGATCTCTTCGGCTCGGCCGGCGGTGCGTCCGCCGGTCGGCCGGGTGACGCCGTCGCCGGGTTCTCCGGAGCCGCCTCGGCGTGGCTGGACGGGCTCGGCGGGCTGCGCAACACCGTCCGTCAGGAGTTGGTCGCCCGGCAGCTGGACGAGCAGATCGCGGGCCGCTTCCCGGTCGGGCAGCGGCTGCGCATCCTGGACGTCGGCACCGGCCAGGGCACGCAGGCGCTGCGCCTCGCCCGCGCCGGGCACACCGTGACCGGCCTTGAGTCCGACACCGAGATGCTGCGGACCGCCCGTGAGGCGCTCGCGGGCGAGCCCGCCGGAATCCGTGAGCGGGTCCGGCTCATCGAGGGCAACGGCCAGGACACCGGGGTCCACTTCCTGCCCGGCAGCTTCGACGTGGTGCTCTGCCACGGCGTGCTCATGTACGTCCAGGCACCCGACGCCATGGTGGCCGGGCTGGCCCGGATGCTCGCGCCCGGCGGCCTGCTGTCGCTGCTCGTGCGGAACGCGGACGCGCTGGCGATGCGGGCCGGGACCGCCGGGGACTGGGACGCGGCGCTGACCGCGTTCGACACCGACCGCTACACCAACCGGCTCGGGGTGTCCGTCCGCGCGGACCGGCTCGACGCACTCACCGCGACGCTCGCCGGGATCGCGGCCCCGCTGCACGCCTGGTACGGGGTGCGGGTCTTCACGGACAACGTGAGCAACGACGCGCCCCTGCCCCCCGCGGCGGAGCTGGAACGCGTGCTGGCGGCGGAGGACCGGGCGGGCCGGACGGACCCCTACCGCAGGGTGGCCGCCCTGCTGCACCTGTGCGGGGTACGGGGCTGAGGGCTGCCCCTGCCGAGCTCGGGCGGGTGCGCCCGGCTGCGCTCGGGCGGGTGCCTTCAGCCGTTCTCGGGCGGGTGCCTTCAACCGAGCTCGGGCGGGTGCGCTCAAAATGCCACCAATGGGGTTGAAAGTAATAATCCGGACATGGATTCCCTTCACTCCCGCCGCCGTGCGCGCCGGCTGCTGCTGCCTCTGACCGCGGGTGTCTGTGCGATCGCGCTGGTCGGCGGCTGCTCGGACTCGAACTCGAACTCCTCGGGCCCCGACGCCACGAAGTCCGGGCAGGTCCAGCAGGGCCCGGCCGCGAAGGCCACCGGCGACCTCCAGGCCGAATACGAGTCCGTCATCAAGGACGTGCTGCCCTCCGTGGTGCAGATCGACGCGTCGGACAGCCTGGGTGCCGGCATCGTCTACGACACCAAGGGCCATATCGTCACCAACGCTCACGTCGTCGGCAAGGAGAAGACCTTCAAGGTCAGCTCGGCCACCGGCGAGCGGGTGCAGAGCGCCTCGCTGGTCGCCGCCTACCCGGAGCAGGACCTCGCCGTCATCAAGCTCGACAAGGTGCCCAAGGGAATCAAGGCCGCGAAGTTCGGTGACTCGGACAAGGTCGCGGTGGGCCAGATCGTGCTGGCGATGGGTTCGCCGCTCGGGCTGTCCAGCAGCGTCACCCAGGGGATCGTCTCGGCGCTCGGCCGGACCGTCAGCGAGAGCAGCGCGGGCGGCGGCACCGGGGCCACCATCGCGAACATGGTGCAGACCTCCGCCGCGATCAACCCGGGCAACAGCGGGGGCGCGCTGGTCAACCTGAACAGCGAGGTGATCGGCATCCCGACGCTGGCCGCGACCGACCCGCAGCTCGGCGGGAGCGCGGCGCCGGGGATCGGATTCGCGATCCCGGTCTCGATGGTGAAGACGGTCGCGGACCAGATCATCAAGAGCGGCAAGGTCACCGACTCGGGCCGGGCGGCGCTGGACATCACCGGCCGCACGGTCGTCGACAACAGCTACAAGCCGGCCGGGGTCGCGATCGTCAGCGTCTCGAAGGGCGGCGCGGCGGAGAAGGCGGGGCTGCGGGCCGGCGACATCATCACCAAGATCGGCGACACCCCGGTCACCACGATCACGTCCCTGTCGGAGGCGCTGGCCTCCGACAGGCCGGGCGAGAAGGTCACCGTGACGTATCTGCGCAGCGAGTCGGAGAAGACCGCGAAGGTCACCCTGGGCGAGATCTGAGATCCGAGAGCCGAGATCTGAGCCCGAGCCGGTACGCGGGACGGCCGCCGGACGGACCCCGAGGGGTGCGTCCGGCGGCCGTCCGCTCAGCTCGGCCTGCCCGGCTCAGCTCTGTTCAGCCTGCTCGGGCTGTTCCGCCTGCTCGGGCTGCTCGGCCTGGAGGCTCATCGGGCCGTAGATCTTCGTCGTGTCGTCGAAGAGCGTCACCTGAGCCGCCCCGCCGTCGAGGAGTTCCTTCCAGTACTCACCGATCCAGGACTCCGCGTCGCCCTGCGTCGTGAATTCCTCCGGCTGAAGGGCCGGCTCCGTCTCCGTACCGTCGGACTTCTCGAACCGCCACGTCCACGCCATGTCCGCCTCCTGGGTCACTTGTTACGCTCCGCAGCCTAGTGGCTGCGGACCTGCAAGGAAGGGGGCGGGCACGCCCGGTGCACCCCACGTCGCGCACCCGGTGCGGGTACGCGGGAGGATCGGACCGTGGAACTGACTCTGCTCGGCACCGGAGCCCCCGACGGGCTGCCCCGGCCGGAATGCCCCTGCGCCGCCTGCGCCACCGCCCACGGAGTGCGCAGCCGGGCCGCGACCGCTCTGCTGGTCGACGACGCGCTGCTGCTCGACCTGACCCCGGGGGCGGTGTTCGCCGCCGCCCGCGCGGGGCATTCGCTGACCGGCGTACGCCAGGTGCTGCTCACCCACCCGCACGACGGTCCCGCCGTCGAGCTGCCTCCCGGGCTGCCCCCGGCGGGCCGGGTGCCGGACGGGCAGGTGCTGACGCTGATCAGCGGACACCGGGTGCGGGCCGTCCCGATGGACGCGCCGGGCACCGGGTACGAGGTGATCGCGCCGGAGGGCGAGCGGCTGCTGTACCTGCCGCCGGGCGGCGCCCCCGCCGGTCTCGCCGACCGGATGGCGGAGCCGTACGACATGGTGGTCTGCGATGTGGTGGGCAGGCCCGACACGGTGGCCCGGCTGCGGGCCGTCGAGGCGGTCGGGCCGGCCACCGAGGTGGTCGCCGTCCATCTGGACCATGACGCGCCGTCGGGGCCCGCGCTCGACCGCCGGCTCGCGGCCGCCGGGGCGCGGGCCGTGCCGGACGGGACGACGCTGCCGGTCGGCGGGTACCACTCCGCACCGGACGTCCCCCGGCGCACCCTGATCACCGGCGGCGCGCGGTCCGGGAAGTCGGTCGAGGCCGAGCGGCGCCTGGAGACGTATCCGGAGGTCGTGTACGTGGCCACCGGCGGCACCCGCGACGGCGACGCGGACTGGGCGGCCAGGATCGGGCTGCACCGGGAGCGCAGACCGGCGGCCTGGCGCACGGAGGAGACCTGCGAGCTGGTGGAGCTGCTGACCTCCGACGGGCCCCCGCTGCTCATCGACTGCCTCTCGCTCTGGCTGACGGACGCGATGGACCGGGTGGACGCCTGGGAGGACGCGGCGTGGGCCGGTGGCGGGCGGAGCACGCTGCGCGGGCGGACGGCGGAGCTGGTGGCCGCGGTGCGCGGGACGCGGCGCACCGTCGTCCTGGTGACCAATGAGACCGGTTCCGGGGTGGTGCCGGCCTCCGCGGCCGGGCGGCGGTTCCGGGACGAGCTGGGCCGGCTGAACGCCTCGGTGGCCGCCGAGTGCGAACAGGTGCTGCTGGTGGTGGCCGGGCAGTCGCTGCCGCTGCGCGGCTGAGCGCCCGGCAGCGGACGGGGCAGCGGATGGGGCAGCGCACCGGCGGGGTCCGGAAATCGCGGCAGGTACTGTTCCGCAGGGGAGGTCACCCGGCAGCCTCTGCGAGGCTGCCGCCGGGCTCCCCCGGCCCACCTGACGTATCGACCCGCGAGGCAGACCCCCGTGAATCTGGACGACTTCTCCGACCTGATCGAACGCCCCGACGGGGGTGTACGGCGAGACGCCGAGGAGCGCCGGGAGCGCTTCGCGGTAGCCCCTGGCGCCCTCGGCCGCCTGGACGAGCTGGGTGAATGGCTCTCGGCGGCCCAGCAGGCCGTACCGGTCCGGCCGATCGGGCAGCCGAGGGTGGTGCTGTTCGCCGGTGACCACGGGGTGGCGGCGCTGGACGTCTCGGGCCGGGCGGCCGGCACCGCGTACGAGCTGGTGCGGGCCACGCTGGAGGGTGCGACACCGGCCGCCGTGCTGGCCCGCCGGTCCGGCGTTCCGGTGCGGATCGTCGACGCCGGCCTGGACTGCGACCCGGAGCTGCTGCCCGAGCAGGTGGTACGGACCCGGGTGCGGCGCGGCAGCGGCCGGATCGACATCGAGGACGCGCTGACGGCGGAGGAGGCCGAGCAGGCGGTACGCCTCGGTATGGCGATCGCCGACGAGGAGGCCGACTCCGGCACGGACCTGGTGGTGCTCGGTGACCTGAGCGTGGGCGGCACGACGGCCGCGGCCACCCTGATCGCGGCGCTGTGCGGCACCGACGCCTCGGTCGTCACCGGGCGCGGTGGCGCGGGCATCGACGACCTCGCGTGGATGCGCAAGTGCGCGGCGATCCGGGACGCGCTGCGCCGGGCCCGGCCGGTGCTGGGCGACCAGCTGGAGCTGCTGGCCACGGTGGGCGGCGCGGATCTGGCGGCGATGACCGGCTTCCTGCTCCAGTGCGCGGTGCGACGGCTGCCGGTGGTGCTGGACGGCGTGGTCTCCGCGGCCTGCGCGCTGGTCGGCCAGCGGGCGGCGTTCCGGGCGCCGGACTGGTGGCTGGCGGGGCACGTGAGCGGGGAGCCCGCGCAGGCGAAGGCGCTGGACCGGATGGCACTCAACCCGTTGCTCGACCACGGCGTCATGGTCGGGGAAGGAAGCGGGGCATTGCTCGCACTTCCGTTCGTGCAGGCCGCTGCCGCGCTGGCAGCGGAGCTGCCCGAGCGCGCACCGGCCGCCGACGAGGACGAAGCGGGAGAGAAGGAAGAGCTCGGGGACGGGGACGACGGCGAGGAGGCGGCCGCCGTCGAAGGGGCCAACGAGAGCGAACCGGCCGGGAACTGACGAGAAGCAGCTGACCGATCAGGCTGCGATCGCCGGACACCGGCCGCGGAGTGGCCCTTTATGAAGTGCGATGCCCCATATGATCGCTTTTCATGGGAGAGGTCAGATTGGCCAGCGAGGAATCCGGGCAGGGCGCCGTCCCGGCACAGAGCACCGTCCGGTCACGACGCAGCGCCGCGTTCGCCATCTGGTACCTGCGCGTCGTGTCGTTCATCAACTTCCTGAGCGCCGTCTGGGTCACCTTCGGACAGGATCTCCGGCGCCACAACACCGAGAACTACTTCACGCCCTATCTGCTCACCGCGGGGTTCTCGTCCGGTGTGGTGGCGCTCTTCCTCGCGGTCACCATGCGGCGCCGCAAACGCGCCGCGTGGATCGTCAACATGGTCCTGAGCGGGCTCACGCTGCTGCTCTTCGCCGCGGTGATCGGCTTCCCGGAGATCCGCCGGTACCCGCAGAACTGGATCTCGCTGGTACTGACCGCGTCCTTCGTCCTCGCGCTGGCCCTCGGCCGGCGCGAGTTCTACGCGAAGGGCGACCGGTCCAACCCGAAGCTGGCCGCGCTGGTGGCGGTCGTCGGGCTGCTGGTCACCTCGCTGATCGCGGCGGCCCTGGTCGCCGCCTCCAACACCGCGCACGACGAGGCCCGTTCGACGTTCCTGGACCGCTGGCGCTACGGGGCGCTGCGGCTGGTGTCCGTCGCGGACAACGACTCCCGGTTCCCCGGCATCACTACGCCCGGCTGGGTCAACGTCCTGATCAACATCATGTCCACGCTGCTGCTGATCGCCGTCGTCTACGCGGCCTTCCGCTCCCGCCGGGCGGTCGACCCGATCAGCCCGCAGGACGAGGAGGCGCTGCGCGTCCTGCTCGGCAAGCACGGCGACCGGGACTCGCTCGGGTACTTCGCCCTGCGCCGCGAGAAGAGCGTCATCTGGTCCCCGACCGGTAAGGCGGCCGTCGCCTACCGGGTGGTCGGCGGGGTCTCGCTGGCCTCCGGTGATCCGATCGGCGACCCGGAGGCCTGGCCGGGCGCGATCGCCCCCTGGCTGGCAGAGGCGCGCGAGCACGGCTGGACCCCGGCCGCGATGGGGGTGAGCGAGGAGGGCGGCACCGTCTACGCCCGGCACGGGCTCGACGCCCTGGAGCTCGGGGACGAAGCGATCGTGGAGACCGCCGAGTTCACCCTGGAGGGCAGGGCGATGCGCACCGTCCGCCAGGCCTACAACCGGGTCAAGCGGGCCGGTTACGAGGTCACGGTGCGCCGGCACGAGGAGATCCCGGAGGCCGAGATGGCCGAGCTGGTGCGCCGGGCCGACGACTGGCGCGACGGGGCGACGGAGCGCGGCTTCTCAATGGCGCTGGGCAGGCTCGGCGACCCGGCCGACGGGCAGTGCGTGATGCTCGAATGCCGGTACACCGGCACATCTCCGGAGGAGGGCGAACAGGGCGAGCTGCGCGCCGTGCTGAGCTTCGTCCCCTGGGGCCCGAACGGCCTCTCGCTCGATCTGATGCGCCGTGACCGGGACGCGGAGAACGGCCTGGTGGAGTTCATGGTCATCGAACTCCTGCAACGGGCGGAGGAGATCGGCATCACCCAGGTCTCGCTGAACTTCGCGATGTTCCGCTCGGTCTTCGAACGGGGCTCCCGGCTCGGTGCCGGGCCGGTGCTCAGAATGTGGCGGTCGCTGCTCAGCTTCTTCTCGCGCTGGTGGCAGATCGAATCGCTCTACCGCGCCAACGCCAAGTACCGGCCGATCTGGGAACCGCGCTTCCTGCTCTTCGAGAAGAGTTCCGACCTGCTGCGCATCGGCATCGCGGCCGGCCGCGCCGAAGGGTTCCTGGAGGCGCCCGGACTGCCCAAGTGGCTGCACCGCTCCCACCTCGGACCGCGTGGATGAGACCGGTGCGCGCCCTCGGCCGTGCGGCCCGCCGGGAGTGGGGCCCGCTGTGGACGACCGTACGGGCGGGGCTTCGCGCCGACCGGCTGCGGGCCGTCCCGATGACGCTGGCGGCGGTCGGCCTCACCGCGCTGCTCCAGGTGGTGCAGAACCAGTCCTGGGGCTTCGGGCCTGTCCAGACGCTCGGCGCGGTGCGGGCGGAGGATCCGCTGTGGGCGGCTCTGCTGCGTACCCCGCTGTCGCTGTTCGTGCCCGCGCCGGACCTGCCCGTCTGGGGCGCGCTGGCGCAGTTGCTGCTGGTGTTCGGGATCGCCGAGATCTGCCTGGGCCGGTGGCGGACGCTGCTGATCGCGTACGTCGCGACGCTGGCCGGGACGCTGTACGCGCGGATCGGCGTCGCGGTCGGCCCCGACGGGCTCTTCGGGCTGCACGCCTCCGACGCGCTTGAGGTCGACACCGGGCCCTCGGCCGCCGTGGTCGCCCTGGCGGTCTACCTCGCCTACGTCCACCGGGCCTGGTTCACCGGGGCGCTGGTGATCGGGGCGATGGTGGCCGAGGTCGCCGTCAAGGACAACCTGGCGGGCAAGGAGCATCTGGCGGCCATCGTGGCGGCCCTCGTGCTGTGCGCGGTCTCGGCCCGGCACGACCGGCGCAGGCTGCGGCGCCGCCGTCAGGGTTTGGGGGTGGGCGCCGGGACCCGGTCGGGTGCGCCGCCGATCAGGTCCTGGAACCTGCGGCGCGGACCGGCCCAGCGGACGTCGTGGTGGTAGGCGCGCAGCACGGAGCGGGAGCGGGCCCGGTGCCGGTTGCGGTAGAACCGCTTCGCCCACGTCGAGGTCGGCCGGGCGAGGCGGATGGCCCCGATGAGGGCGACGAACGGGACGAGGGTGCCCACCACCGCCATCCGCGCCTTGCCCTTGAACAGTGAGATCAGCACGAAGCAGAAGTTGACGACGACGGTGAGCACGGCGCTCAGCCGGCCCTGCTGCTGATCGTCGCTCAGGTCGTTCACGCCGAGCGGCGAGAACCCGCCGAGCACGAGCAGCACCAGCGCGGCGGTCAGGACCACGACCTCCACGCTCTGGCGGCCCTCCTCGGTCCAGTACACGTCGTCCAGGTGCAGGATCAGCGCGAACTCGTCCAGCACCAGGCCGGCGCCCATGCCGAAGACCACCGCGCAGATCCCGGCGGTGACACCGTGCCGCCCGCTGCCGACCGCGCCGAAGCCGCCCACCACGCTCAGCACCACCCCCGGCACCACGTGGTGGACGTGGACCCCGCCCGGGGTGAAGTTGCGGAACGGGCCCTTACCGGCCCGGATCATCCGGGTGATGACCCTGGTGATCCCGAAGGTCAGCACGAACGAGGCCAGCGCCAGGAGCAGGGGCAGCTTGCCCGGCTCGACGATGTTCTGATCGAACCAGTGACCCATGCCACCCACTCCCGATAAGCCGCTTTCGCCCCGCTCCATGGCGTTTCGGACAATCTATCGGCCGCGCCCACCGATTAGCCTGCGCGCCGTGACCTCCCTGAACAGCCACGGCATACGTTTCGCCTTCGGCACCCTCACCGTGATCCCCGTCCGCGTCACCCGCTGGGACCGCGCGGCGGCGCGGGCCGGAATGCTGTGCGCCCCGCTGGCCGGTCTGGCCGTGGGGGTGCTCGCGGCGGTGCCGGGCGGCCTGCTGCTGCTGTGCGGCTCGGGACCACTGCTCGCCGCCGTGGTCAGCGCGGCGGTACCGGCCGCCCTCACCAGGGGGCTGCACCTCGACGGTCTCGCGGACACCGCCGACGGCCTCGGCAGCGGGAAACCGGCAGCGGACGCGCTGCGGATCATGAAGCAGTCCGACATTGGGCCGTTCGGTGTGATCACCCTGCTGTTCACGCTGCTCGCGCAGGTGGCCGTCCTTCAGCAGCTGTACGCGCGGAGCTGGTGGCAGGGCGCGGCGGCCGCCGTCGTGGCGGGTGTCGTCGCCCGGCTCGCCCTCACCCTCGCCTCCCGCGACGGGGTCCCGGCGGCCCGCCCGGAGGGGCTGGGCGCCGCGGTGGCGGGCGCGGTGCCGGTCCGGGGCGCGGTGGCGGTCGCGCTCGTGACGGTGGCGGCCTGCGCGGGCGCGGGAGCGCTGCTCGGCGGGTACGGGGCCCTGAGGTACGGGCTGGCCGCTCTGGCCGCTCTCGCGGTCGCCCAGCTGCTCCTGAGGCACTGCGTGCGGCGGTTCGGCGGGGTGACCGGCGATGTGTTCGGGGCGCTGGCGGAGACGGCGGCGACCGTGACGCTGGTCGGGCTGGCGCTCGGCTGAGAAGTCCGCTCAGGCCCCGGCCGCCGGGCACCGCTCGCGCCAGACGCCGAGCTCGTACTTCTTCAGCAGCGAGCTCAGGCCCAGCCGCCGGGAGTCCGCGCAGAACCGCGCCACGGGCAGCTCGTACTCCACGTGGAAGACCGCCTTGCCCGCCTTCACGAACGGGCTGAGCTCCTCGCACTCCTCGTACTGGGCGCACTGTTCGTTGACCGCGAAGTCGAAGTCCCCCACCAGCTCCGGGATCTGCGGGAGGTCGTTCTTCAGGCCGACGGCCATGCCGTGGCGGTGGGCGGCGCGGGCGACGAGCCGGTTGTAGCGCAGCTGGTGGGCGGCGGTCAGCGGGAAGCCGGAACGGTTGCGGTAGCCGTCCATGTTGTCGGGCTCCACCGCGTCGAAGCCCTTCTTCGCGCACATCGCGATCCGGGCCTCCATCAGCGGCTCCAGCACGTCGGTGCGGCGGATGTCGAGCCACCGCTCCCCCGCCCAGCCGTTGCTCTTCCCCAGGACCGCCGCCGGGAAGTCGTCCGCGTCCGGGCGGAACTCCTCCCAGGCACCGGTGGAGAGGTAGCAGATGACCTTGCGCCCCTTGCGGTGCAGCGCGGCCACCTGGGACGCGTCGCGGTCGAAGCCGTCGATGTCGTACACCGGGGCGTCCACGGTGGTGTCCAGCCGGCCGGAGAGCTGCCACTGCCAGTCGGTTCCCGGCTCCGGCTGCCAGCGGGCCCCGGCGGACCGGCCGGATCCGGCGGATTCCGGCGCCGAGGTGCAGCCCGCCAGCACGGCCAGCAGAATCAGTACGGCGACGGACAGCCCGGCCGGCCCTCCGGTCACCCTCGCGGGCAGCCGCTCACGCATCGTTCCCCCCAGCTCACCGACGTGCCGCCAACCGCGCTACGGCCGTGGCCCGTTCCCCCGGGAAGATCATCCCGGCAGCACAACCGTACGACGGCCCGGACACGCGCTCGGCCACGTACTCGGCCCGCCGCCGTGATCCGGCACCAAGGGCGCGCGTAGGCTCATTCCCGGCACATTGCGGCGGCGTCTACGATGCGCCGGGCACGGTCGGCCCACCCTCTCGACCGGCACAGAACTCTAGGAAGCGAGATTTCACCACCGTGACTGCTCTCACTCTCAGCACCTCCGGTGCGGCGACACTGCGCGCCGACGCGCTCGTCGTCGGCGTCGCCAAGGGCGACAAGGGCCTGGTCCTCGCACCGGGCGCCGAGGCCGTCGACAAGGCGTTCGGCGGAAAGCTCGCCGCCGTCCTGGAGACCCTGGGCGCCAGTGGTGCCGAGGGCGAACTGACCAAGCTCCCCGCGCCCGACGGCCTGAAGGCCCCGGTCGTCATCGCGGCCGGACTCGGCCCGGTCCCGGACAAGGACGGCAGCTACGACGCCGAGGCGCTGCGCCGGGCCGCAGGCTCCGCCGCCCGCTCGCTCACCGGCTCGAAGAAGGCCGGCTTCGCGCTGCCCATCGGCACCGTCGAGGACGCCGAGGCCATCGCGGAGGGCGCCCTGCTGGGCGCGTACGCCTTCACCGCCTACCAGCGTGGTGAGAACAAGCTGGCCCCCAAGGCCTCCGGTGGCGCCAAGCTGCCGCTCGCCGAGGTGGCCGTGCTCGGCGCCAAGCCCCGCGACAAGGCGTTCAAGGCCGCCGCGGAGCGTGCCGTCGCGCTGGTCGAGGAGATCAACCGCGCCCGCGACCTGATCAACACCCCGCCGAACGACCTGTACCCCGAGTCCTTCGCCGCCGTGGCCTCCGCCGCCGGCAAGGAGCACGGCGTCAAGGTGCAGGTGCTCGACGAGAAGGCGCTCGTCAAGGGCGGCTACGGCGGCATCCTCGGCGTCGGCCAGGGCGCGAGCCGCGGCCCGCGCCTGGTGAAGCTCGCCTACACGCACCCGAAGGCGGAGAAGACCCTGGCCCTTGTGGGCAAGGGCATCACCTACGACTCGGGCGGCATCTCGCTGAAGCCGGCCGGCCACAACGAGACGATGAAGTGCGACATGGCCGGCGCCGCCGCCGTGTTCGCCTCCGTCGTCGCGGCCGCCCGCCTGGGCCTGCGCGTCAACGTCACCGGCTGGCTGGCGCTGGCGGAGAACATGCCGTCGGGCAACGCCACCCGCCCCGGTGACGTGCTCAACATGTACAGCGGCAAGACCGTCGAGGTGCTCAACACGGACGCCGAGGGCCGGCTGGTCCTGGCCGACGCACTGACCCGCGCCTCGGAGGAGAAGCCGGACGCGATCGTCGACGTGGCGACCCTGACCGGCGCGATGGTGCTGGCCCTGGGCAACCGCACGTTCGGCATCATGGCCAACGACGACGCCTTCCGCACCTCGATCCACGAGATCGCCGAGGAGGTCGGTGAGGCCTCCTGGCCGATGCCGCTCCCCGCCGACCTGCGCAAGGGCATGGACTCCCCGACCGCCGACATCGCCAACATGGGCGAGCGGATGGGCGGCGGCCTGGTGGCCGGTCTGTTCCTGAAGGAGTTCGTGGGCGAGGGCATCGCCTGGGCGCACCTGGACATCGCGGGTCCCGCCTTCCACGAGGGCGCCCCGTACGGCTACACGCCGAAGGGCGGCACCGGATCCGCGGTCCGCACCCTGGTGAAGCTGGCGGAGCGCACCGCTGCCGGAGACCTCGGCTGAGGGTGAAGGCGATGGACGGCCCCGGGCATACGTCCGGGGCCGTCCGTGTTGCACCCACGGCACCGCTGCCGGGTCCGGGCGGGTTTCGCTCTCGACGAAATCAGCCCTCCCCGAGCGGCGGTAACCCGCTGGAACGGACGATCGTCCGTCCCGGAGCAGGGCCCCGCGTCCCGCCCACCGTCAACAAGTGCGAAGATGGGTTCTCGGCAGGACAGGGCCCCCACCACAGGGCCGAATGACAAAAGCGGCCGCACACCAGCCGACCGGCCGGTCACACCCCGATGACGGGGCCCGGCGTACGGCGCACATGCATGGAGGACGTGACGTGGCGAACGACGCCAGCACCGTTTTCGACCTAGTGATCCTCGGCGGTGGCAGTGGCGGTTACGCCGCGGCCCTGCGCGGAGCGCAGCTGGGCCTGGACGTCGCTCTGATCGAGAAGGGCAAGGTCGGCGGCACCTGCCTGCACAACGGCTGTATCCCCACGAAGGCCCTGCTGCACGCCGGTGAGATCGCGGACCAGGCGCGCGAGGCCGACCAGTTCGGTGTCAAGGCCACCTTCGAGGGCATCGACATGGAGGCCGTCCACAAGTACAAGGACGACGTGATCTCGGGCCTGTACAAGGGTCTGCAGGGTCTCATCGCCTCCCGCAAGGTGCACTACATCGAGGGTGAGGGACGGCTCTCCTCCCCCACCTCGGTGGATGTGAACGGCCAGCGCATCCAGGGCCGCCACGTGCTCCTGGCGACCGGCTCCGTGCCGAAGTCGCTGCCGGGCCTGGAGATCGACGGCAACCGCGTCATCTCCTCGGACCACGCGCTGAAGCTGGACCGGGTCCCGAAGTCCGCGATCGTGCTGGGCGGCGGCGTCATCGGCGTCGAGTTCGCCTCGGCGTGGAAGTCCTTCGGCACCGACGTCACCATCGTCGAGGGCCTGAAGCACCTGGTCCCGGTCGAGGACGAGAACAGCTCGAAGCTCCTTGAGCGCGCGTTCCGCAAGCGCGGCATCAAGTTCAACCTCGGTACGTTCTTCCAGGGCGTCGAGTACACCCAGGACGGCGTCCGGGTGACCCTCGCCGACGGCAAGACCTTCGACGCGGAGGTGCTGCTGGTCGCCATCGGCCGCGGCCCCGTCTCGCAGGGCCTCGGGTACGAGGAGGCCGGTGTCGCGATGGACCGCGGCTACGTCCTCGTCGACGAGTACATGCGGACGAACGTCGAGACCATCTCGGCCGTGGGCGACCTGGCCCCGACTCTCCAGCTCGCGCACGTCGGCTTCGCCGAGGGCATCCTCGTCGCGGAGCGGCTGGCCGGTCTGAAGACCGTTCCGATCGACTACGACGGTGTCCCGAAGGTGACGTACTGCCACCCCGAGGTCGCCTCCGTCGGTATCACCGAGGCCAAGGCCAAGGAGCTCTACGGAGCGGACAAGGTCGTCGCCCTCAAGTACAGCCTCGCGGGCAACGGCAAGAGCAAGATCCTCAAGACCGCGGGCGAGATCAAGCTCGTCCAGGTCAAGGACGGTGCCGTGGTCGGCGTCCACATGGTCGGTGACCGTATGGGCGAGCAGGTCGGCGAAGCCCAGCTGATCTACAACTGGGAGGCGCTGCCGGCCGAGGTCGCGCAGCTCATCCACGCCCACCCCACGCAGAACGAGGCGATGGGCGAAGCCCACCTGGCCCTGGCCGGAAAGCCTCTGCACTCCCACGACTGATCAGTCGACGGGCGCGACGACCGACCTACTTCCGCACATTCGTAAGGAGCAACTGAAACCATGTCGGTTTCCGTAACCCTTCCGGCGCTCGGCGAGAGCGTCACCGAGGGCACTGTCACCCGTTGGCTGAAGGCCGAGGGCGAGCGCGTCGAGGCCGACGAGCCGCTGCTCGAAGTATCGACCGACAAGGTCGACACCGAGATCCCGGCTCCCGCCTCCGGCATCCTGGCCTCCATCAAGGTCGCCGAGGACGAGACCGTCGAGGTCGGCGCCGAGCTGGCCGTCATCGACGACGGCACCGGTGCGCCGGCCGCGGAGGCGGCCCCTGCCGCGGAGCCCGAGGCCGCCCCGGCACCGGCACCGGCCGCAGAGGCCCCCGCCGCCGCCCCGGCCCCCGCTGCCGAGGCCGAGGCCCCGGCAGCCGCCCCCGCCGGTGGCGCCTCCGGTACCGACGTCACCCTTCCGGCGCTCGGTGAGAGCGTCACCGAGGGCACCGTCACCCGCTGGCTGAAGGAGGTCGGCGAGGAGGTCACGGAGGACGAGCCCCTCCTTGAGGTCTCCACGGACAAGGTCGACACCGAGATCCCGGCCCCGGTTTCCGGTGTGCTGCTGGAGATCGTCGTCGCCGAGGACGAGACCGCGGAGGTCGGCGCCAAGCTCGCCGTCATCGGTGCCCCCGGCGCCGCCCCGGCCGCTGCCCCGGCTCCGGCCGCTCCGGCACCGGCCGCCGCTCCGGCACCGGCCGCCCCGGCCGCCCCGGCAGCTCCCGCCGCTCCGGCTCCGGCCGCCCCGGCTCCCGCTGCCCCGGCACCGGCACCGGCACCGGCCGCTCCCGCGGCACCTGCCGCCGCCCCGGCCCCGGCCGCACCGGCGCCCGCCGCCGCTGCCCCGGCTCCGGTCACCCCGGCCGCGACCTCCGGTGACGACGGCGCGTACGTCACGCCGCTGGTCCGCAAGCTCGCCGCCGAGAACGGCGTCGACCTGGGCGCGGTCAAGGGCACCGGCGTCGGTGGCCGTATCCGCAAGCAGGACGTCGTCGCCGCCGCGGAGGCCGCCAAGGCCGCCGCCGCCCCGGCACCCGCCGCCGCTGCTCCGGCCGCCTCCAAGGCGCCGAAGCTGGAGGCCTCCCCGCTGCGCGGTCAGACGGTCAAGATGACCCGCATGCGCAAGGTCATCGGCGAGAACATGATGAAGGCGCTGCACTCGCAGGCTCAGCTGACGACGGTCGTCGAGGTCGACGTCACCAAGCTGATGAAGCTGCGCAACAAGGCGAAGGACGCCTTCGCGGCCCGTGAGGGCGTCAAGCTCTCCCCGATGCCGTTCTACGTCAAGGCCGCCGCCCAGGCGCTGAAGGCCCACCCGGTCGTCAACGCCCGGATCAACGAGGACGAAGGCACGATCACGTACTTCGACTCGGAGAACATCGGCATCGCCGTGGACGCCGAGAAGGGTCTGATGACCCCGGTCATCAAGGGTGCGGGCGACCTCAACATCGCCGGTATCTCGAAGAAGACCGCCGAGCTGGCCGGCAAGGCCCGCGGTGGCGGCCTGACGCCGGACGACATGTCCGGTGCCACCTTCACCATCAGCAACACCGGTTCGCGCGGTGCGCTGTTCGACACCGTCATCGTGCCGCCGAACCAGGCAGCCATCCTGGGCATCGGCGCCACCGTCAAGCGCCCGGCCGTCATCGAGACCGAGGAGGGCACCGTCATCGGTGTCCGCGACATGACGTACCTCGCGCTCTCCTACGACCACCGTCTGGTGGACGGCGCCGACGCCGCCCGCTACCTGACCTCGGTCAAGGCGATCCTGGAGGCCGGTGAGTTCGAGGTCGAGCTCGGCCTCTGAGCACAGCGGCTGTAACCAGCCTCACCAGCGGCGCCCCCGTCCGGAACACTCCCGGGCGGGGGCGCCGCCGTATTGTCTAGACACCACCGGCCGCTCCGGCAGCCGAGTTGGGTGCAGGCAGCACCGGTTTGCCCGAAGGAGCCCCACATGACCCCGCCCGTCGTCCACTCGCTGCGCGAACAGATCCGCGAGCACATCGTGGACGGGATCGTCAGCGGGCGCTGGAAGCCGGGCGAGCGGATCGTGGAGCGGCGCATCGCCACCGAGCTGGAGGTCAGCCAGACGCCCGTGCGCGAGGCGCTGCGGGAGCTGGAGACGCTCCGGCTGATCGAGTCCGCACCGAACAAGGGCGTCCGGGTCCGCAACCTCACCGCCGCCGATCTGGAGGAAAGCTACCCGGTCCGGGCCGGCCTGGAGCAGATCGCGGCGGAGCTGGCGGCCCCGGGGCTGGGCGAGAACTGCTCACGGCTCGCCCCGCACGTCACGGCACTGTACGAGGCGGACCGGCTGGCCGACGGGGAGGCGCAGGTGCGCCACACGGTCGGCTTCCACCGCGAGCTGGTCCGGGCGGCGGGCAACGCCGTGCTGCTGCACACCTGGGAGGGGCTGGGCATCGAGGTGTTCACCGCCCTCTCGATCCGCTGGCTCGGCACGGTGCAGAAGTCGTACGCGGAGGAGCACGAGGCGCTCATCGAGGCGTTCCTGCGCAAGGACCCGGACATCGGCGTACTGGTCAAGGCCCATGTGCTCGGCTGCGCTCCGCGCGCCTGAGCGGGGCGGGCGCTGACCATGGTGCGCATGTGACGCGAGAGGTGCTCACCCGTGCAGACGGGCGCCCCTTTTAGGTGCTATATCCCGTCACTGGGTGCCCTGTTCTGCGGCACGCCATGCCACTTTCTCCATATCGAGAAGTTTTGCCTTTCATCCTTTGATCGATCATCGATCGGAGACTTACAGTTCATCCGCGGGCCCACCGGCCCCATCGCCCTGTCCTGCCAGTCAGGGACCTTTCTCCACCCCCCTCCTCACCGGAAGGCGGCGATCATGACCGACCCCGTAGGAAAGCTTCCGAGCGAGCTCGACCAGCTCCCGGACCGCGACCCCGAGGAGACCGCCGAATGGGCGGCCTCCCTCGATGCCGTCACCAAGGCCGCAGGCCCGCACCGCGCCGCATACCTGATGCGCCGCTCGCTCCAGCATGCCGAGGGCGCCGGTCTCGCGCTGCCCAAACTGCTGGAGACCGATTACGTCAACTCCATCCCGACCGCCGCCGAGCCCGCGTTCGACGGCGACCTGGAGATGGAATCGAAGATCACCGCGTGGAACCGCTGGAACGCGGCCGCGATGGTCACCCGCGGCTCCCGGTTCGGCGTCGGCGGCCACATCGCCACCTTCGCCTCCGCGGCCTGGCTGTACGAGACCGGCTTCAACCACTTCTTCCGCGGCAAGGAGGGGGACGGCTCCGGTGACCAGCTCTACATCCAGGGCCACGCCTCCCCCGGCATATACGCCCGCGCCTTCCTGGACGGCCGGCTCAGCGAGCAGCAGCTCGACAACTTCCGCCAGGAGGCGGGCGGCGACGGTCTGCCCTCCTACCCGCACCCGCGGCGGCTGCCCTGGCTGTGGGAGTTCCCCACCGTCTCGATGGGCCTCGGCCCGCTTTCGGCGATCTACCAGGCGCGCTTCAACCGCTACCTGACCAACCGCAACATCAAGGACACGTCGAACTCGCACGTCTGGGCCTTCCTGGGCGACGGCGAGATGGACGAGCCCGAGTCGACCGCGGCCCTCGCCCTCGCGGCCCGTGAGCAGCTCGACAACCTGACTTTCGTCATCAACTGCAACCTGCAGCGCCTCGACGGTCCGGTCCGCGCCAACTTCCGCGTGGTCCAGGAGCTGGAGGGCGCGTTCCGCGGGGCCGGCTGGAACGTCGTCAAGACGCTCTGGGGCACCGCCTGGGACGAGCTGTTCCAGCTCGACACCACGGGTGCGCTGGTGCGCCGGCTCCGGGAGGTCCCGGACGCCCAGTTCCAGACGTACGCCACCCGTGACGTGGCCTACATCCGCGAGCACTTCTTCGGTGCGGAGCCCGCGCTCGCCGAGCTGGCGAAGCTGCTCACGGACGCGAAGATCGCGGAGTGCTTCCACACCTCGCGCGGCGGCCACGAGGCCCGCAAGGTGTACGCGGCGTACCGGGCGGCGCTGGAGCACAAGGGTGCTCCGACGGTGATCCTGGCGCAGACGGTGAAGGGCTACACGCTCGGCCCCGGCTTCGAGTCGCGCAACGCCAACCACCAGATGAAGAAGCTCGACGGCAAGCAGTTCCGCGCCATGCGCGATCTGCTGGAGCTGCCGATCCCGGACTCGAAGCTGGACGAGGGCCTGGTGCCGTACGGCCACCCGGGCGCCGACTCCCCCGAGGTCCGCTACCTCCAGGAGCGCCGTGCCGCCCTCGGCGGCCCCGCCCCGGCCCGCCGGGTGCACCAGGTGGCGCTGCCCGCGCCCGAGGAGCGCGCGTTCGCCGCGCTGAAGAAGGGCTCCGGCAAGCAGGAGCTGGCCACCACGATGGCCTTCGTCCGCCTCGCCAAGGACCTGATGCGGGACAAGGAGACCGGCAAGCGCTGGGTTCCGATCGTCCCCGACGAGGCCCGCACCTTCGGTATGGAGGCGCTGTTCCCGTCGGCCGGCATCTACTCGCCGCTGGGCCAGACGTACGACCCGGTCGACCGCGACCAGCTGATGTATTACAAGGAAGCCAAGGACGGCCAGGTCCTCAACGAGGGCATCACAGAGGCCGGCGCGATGGCCGACTTCATCGCCGCCTCCACGTCGTACGCGACGCACGGCGAGCCGATGATCCCGTTCTACATCTTCTACTCGATGTTCGGCTGGCAGCGTACGGGCGACCAGTTCTGGCAGCTGGGCGACCAGCTCGGCCGCGGTTTCGTGGTCGGTGCCACGGCGGGCCGTACGACCCTGACGGGTGAGGGCCTCCAGCACGCGGACGGCCACTCGCACCTGATCGCGTCCACGAACCCGGCGTCGCTCAACTACGACCCGGCGTTCGCGTACGAGATCGCGGTGATCGTCCAGGACGGTCTGCGGAGGATGTACGGCCCCGAGGCCGAGAACGTCTTCTACTACCTGACGGTCTACAACGAGCCGAAGCCGCAGCCCGCGATGCCGGAAGGCGTCGAGGAGGGCATCGTCAAGGGCCTCTACCGGTTCAAGGAGGGCACTCCCGCGAAGGCGGACGCGCCGCGCCTTCAGCTGATGGCGTCCGGTACGGCGATCCACTGGGCCCTGGAGGCCCAGGAGCTGCTGGCCGCGGACTGGGGTGTCACGGCCGACGTCTGGTCCGCCACCTCGTGGGGCGAGCTGCGCCGCGACGCGCTGGAGTGCGACGAGGCGCTGCTCCGCGGTGAGCAGCGGACGCCGTACGTGACCCAGGCGCTGGAGGGCGCACCGGGTCCGGTCCTCGCGGTCAGCGACTGGATGCGCGCGGTTCCGGACTCGATCAGCCAGTGGGTGGAGCAGGACTGGTCCTCGCTCGGTACGGACGGCTTCGGCCTCTCCGACACCCGCGACGCGGCCCGCCGCCACTTCGGCGTGGACGCGCAGTCGGTCACCGTCGCGGCCCTGGCCCAGCTGGCCCGCCGCGGCGAGGTACCGGCGTCCGCGGTCAAGGACGCGCGCGAGCGTTACGGGCTCTGACGGCCCGGAGGACGGGGCGCGGGCCCACCCTGCTCCCCGTCCTGTGTTTCTTCCAGCCCGTCCGGCAGAGGCTCTGTCCTCAATCGCCGGACGGGCTTGGTCTGCCCGCCGGTGCGGTGTCATGCGCGCCGGGCCGCGGGCACACGTGTCCCTCTCCCCGGACACAATGGCCGCATGCGTGCTGCCCGGCTCATCAGAATGGTGCTGCTCCTGCAGAACCGCCCCGCCATGACCGCCGCCGAGCTGGCCCAAGAGCTGGAGGTGTCGGAGCGGACCGTCACCCGGGACGCCCAGGCGCTCTCCGAGGCGGGGATCCCGGTCTACGCGGAGCGGGGGCGGGCGGGCGGGTACCGGCTCGTCGGCGGGTACCGCACCGGGCTCACCGGGCTCGCCCGTGACGAGGCCGAGGCGCTCTTCCTCTCCGGGCTGCCCTCCGCGCTGCGCGAGATGGGCCTTGCGGACGCCGGGGACGCCGCCCGGCTGAAGGTCTCTGCGGCTCTGCTGCCCTCCCTGCGCGACGCCTCGACCGGGGTCAGCCGCCGCTTCCACCTGGACGCACCCGGCTGGTACCGGGAACCCGTCACTCCCGAGCTGCTGCCCGCCGTCGCGGAGGCGGTCCGGGACGACCGGACGGTGCTGGCGCGCTACCGGCGGCCCGGCGGGGACACCGAGGTGGAGCGGGAGCTGTCGCCGTACGGACTCGTGCTCAAGGCCGGGGTCTGGTACCTCTGCGCCCGTGCGGCGGACGACTTCCGGGTCTACCGGATCGACCGGTTCACGGCCGTCACCGTGTCCGACACCAGGTTCGTCCGGGACGAGAGCTTCGACCTGCCGGGGTTCTGGGACGAGCGCGCGGCGCAGTTCGCCCGGTCGATCCTGCGTGCCGAGGTGACGCTGCGCCTCTCGGAGACCGCGGCCGCCCGGCTGCCGCACACCGTGGACCGGGCCGCCGCCCAGGACGCCCTGGACGCGGCCGGGCCGGCGGGGCCGGACGGCTGGGTCACGGTCACTCTGCCGGTCGAGTCCCTGGATGTGGCGTATGGCCAGCTGCTCTCCCTGGGACCGGAGTTGGAGGTGCTGGAACCGGCCGGGCTGCGGACCCGGTTCGCCGACGCGGCCGAACGGCTGCATTCGCTCTACCGGCGGCCCCGGTAACGATCACCCCTGCGGCGGAGACCGTAAGGCTTCATTTCGGTGTCTCCGCGTGCATCGCCCGCCGCCAGGGCAGATGCTGGACCCGTGATGGACGAGACGGAATTCTGGGAGCTCATCGACAGCACCCGCGAGGCCGCCGACGGCGACCCCGAGGACCACGCCGATCTGCTGGTCGAACGGCTGGTGCAGCTCGATCCCGATTCCGTGCTGGACTTCGCCCGGCACTTCGAGGCCCGCTACAACCGCGCCTACCGCTGGGAGCTGTGGGGCGCCGCCGCCGTACTGCTCGGCGGGGCGAGCGACGACGCCTTCGACTACTTCCGCTGCTGGCTGATCGGTCAGGGCCGGGAGGTCTTCGAGGGCGCCGTACACGATCCGGACAGCCTCGCCGAGCTCCTCGACGACTTCGACGAGGAGCTGGACGGGGACGCGGAGGAGCTGGGCTACGCCGCCGACGAGGCGTACGAACAGCTCACCGGGGTGGTCACGCCGGACCTCGGGCTGCCGCCCCAGCCCGCGGAGCCGGAGGGCATCCCGTTCAGCATCGAGGACGGCGCGGCCCTGGCCGAGCGCTTCCCGTCGCTCCAGGAGCGGTTCGGCGGCGTCTGAGCCGTACCGCCCCCGTGCTCCGCCCTCCCGGTCAGGTCAGTAGTGGGTGCCGCCGTCGATGCGGATCTCCGTACCGGTGATGAACGCGCCGTCCTGCGAGCCGAGCATCGCGACGACGCCCGCCACGGTGTCCGGGCTGGCGAAGCCCTGACCGAGGGCCGGGGCCAGCTTCACGAAGAGGGACATGTCGGCGTCGGCCGGGAGCCCGGGGCCGTTGCCACTGGTCATGTCGGACGAGATCGAGCCGGGTGCGACGGCGGCGAAGCGCAGCCCCTGCTTGCTGTACTCGGCGGCCAGCGCGTGGGTCATCGACTGGATGCCGCCCTTGCTCGCCGCGTAGGCGGACATGTAGGGGTGCGCGAAGCTCGCGGACGTCGACGAGAAGTTCACGACGGCCGGGCTGTCGCCCGCGAGCAGGGCCGGTATCGCCTCGCGGATCATCAGGAAGGTGCCGGTGAGGTTGACCGCGATGACCTTGTTGAAGAACTCCAGCGAGGTCTTGTGCGTGTGCTCGGAGCGCAGGATGCCCGCGGCGTTGACCAGCACGTCCAGCCCGCCGAGGGTGGCCACGGCGGCGGCGACACCGGTCCGCACGGCGGTCTCGTCCGAGATGTCCAGGACGGTGGTGGTGAGGCGCTCCGCGGTGCCGTCCGCCACGGCAGTCGCGTACGTGGCCTTCAGCCCCGCCTCGCTGACATCGGCGGCGACCACGAGACCGCCCTCCGCGAGGACGCGGTGGACGGTGGCCTGCCCGATACCGGAGCCCGCGCCGGTGATGAGTACGCGTCGGCCTTCGTAGCGGTTCATATGAGGTCTCCCGATCTCGAATCCCCCGATGACGTTCTCTTTCGCTGTCCACCGTACGCCTGAGTGGCACGTTTTGCCACGACGGCATTTAGTGCAGTCTTTCGGTGCGGTCCGGGCACGGGCGGGGTAATCTGCGGGGAATGAACCCGCCGCAGCCGTCACTCACCGAACGCCGCAAGGCCGCGACCCAGCTGGACATCGCGCGCGCGGCCGCCGCGCTCTTCGCCGAACGCGGCCCCGACGGCACCACCGCGGAGGACATCGCCCTGCGGGCGGGCGTCGCGCTGCGCACCTTCTACCGCTACTTCCGCTCGAAGCAGGACGCGGTGGGGCCGCTGCTCACCGGCGGCGCCGAGCGCTGGCAGGCGCTGCTCGAAGCGGCGGAGCCGGGCGCCCCGTTCGCCGGGGTTCTGGAGCGGGCGGTGACGGAGGCGCTCAGCCCCGGGGACGAGTACGCCACGGAGCAGCTCGGCCAGACGCGCGGGCTGCTGCGGGCGGCGCAGGACGATCCGGCGCTGCGAGCCGTCTGGTACCGGGTCAACCAGGACTCGGAGGAGCGGCTGCTGCCGGTGCTGACACGGCTGGCGGGTGACGCGGCTGACCCCCTGGAGATCCGGCTCGCCGCGGCCGCCGCCACGGACGCGGTACGGGTCGCCCTGGAGACCTGGGCGGGCACCGACGCCCCGGCGGCCGGGGCCGGCTCCCCCGCAGAGCTCGCGGTGCGCTGTCTGCACGAACTCACGGGCGGAATGCGGCTCTTCAAGGACTGACTGCGAGCGGGAACCGCTCAGGGCGCGAGCGAGCGCCCCATCAGTACGTCGTCGACGTAGCGTCCGGCCAGGAAGAACTCACCGGGCAGCACCCCTTCGACGACGAACCCCTCCGACGCGTACAGCGCCCGCGCGGGCGCGTTGTGCCCGAGCACCCGCAGGGTCATCCGGTTCGCGCCCTGCTCGCGCGCCGCCGCCATCGCCGCCCGCAGCAGCGCCCTGGCGATCCCCCGGCCGCGCGCCCAGTCGGCGACGGCCAGGCCCTGTATCTGGCGTACGTGTGTGTTGCAGGCCAGCGGGGTCGGCGGGACCAGCCTGGTGTACCCGGCCAGCCTCGTCCCGCCCGTCCCGTCCGGCACCTCGGCCACCAGGAAGTCCGGCGGCCGGTGGGCATCGTCGAAGAACGGGGCGTACGGGGGCTGCGGCCGGGGCGACACGGCGTGCAGCGTCGACCAGGTGGCGCGGTCCAGTTCACCGAGCGCGGCTTCGTCGGAAGGGACCGAGTGGCGGACGGAGTGGGCCAGGTGCGTATGAATCTCGGACATGCGCGCCACTGTGCCACGCCCCTGCGGCCCGCCCGGTACGGCAGGATGGCACCATGCCGCACTCCCGTATCGCTGTCACCGGATCGACCGGACTCATCGGAGCGGCCCTGGTGCGCTCCCTGCGCACCGACGGGCACGAGGTGGTCCGGCTGGTCCGGCACCCGGCCAGGTCGGGTGACGAGGTGGAGTGGGATCCGAAGCGGAGCTACGTCGACGTGGCCGGGCTGGTGGGCTGCGACGCCGTCGTCCACCTCGCCGGGGCCGGGGTGGGCGACCACCGCTGGACCGAGGCGTACAAGCGCGAGATCCGGGACAGCCGGGTGCTGGGCACCGCCGCCATCGCGGAGGCCGTCGCCTCGCTCGACACCCCGCCGAAGGTGCTGCTGGCCGGTTCCGCGATCGGCTTCTACGGGGACACCGGCGACCGGGCGGTCGACGAGAGCGCTCCGCCCGGCGACGGGTTCCTGCCGTCGGTGTGCGTGGAGTGGGAGGAGGCCACGGCCGCCGCGCAGGAGGCGGGGGTGCGGACCGCGCACGCCCGCACCGGACTGGTCGTCGCCCGGGAGGGCGGGGCCTGGGGCCGGCTCTTCCCGCTCTTCCGCGCGGGGCTCGGCGGGCGGCTGGGCGACGGGCGGCAGTACTGGAGCTTCATCGCGCTGCACGACCACATCGCGGCCCTGCGGCACATCCTCGACACCCCCGAGCTGTCCGGGGCGGTGAACCTGACGGGGCCCGACCCCGTCACCAACGGCGAGGTGACGGCGGCGATGGGCCGGGTGCTGCGCCGCCCGACCCTCTTCACCGCGCCCGCGCCCGCGCTGCGGATCGCCCTGGGCGAATTCGCCGGGGACGTGCTGGGCAGTCAGCGGGTGCTGCCGGGGCGGCTGCTGGACACGGGGTTCTCGTTCGCCTTCCCCGGGATCGACGCCGCCATCCGCGCGGCACTGCGCTGATCCGGCCCACCGCGAACCACGGCGGCGGGTCCGCCGCCACCCCCGGCTGCCGCAGGTCCCGGACCCCTGAAGCCCCAGCGACGCCAGGAACCCCACCCGTAGGCGAATTCAGACGGATGTGCGACCCCGTGCACCGGTGCCCCGGTGCGCGCGACTGCGCCGATAACCGGCCGCACTCCTAGCCTCATGGCGAACTCGCGCATTCCGGTGGCCTGTTGAGGGCACAACCCTCCCACCAATCGCGCCGACTCGGGGAGGGCACGTGCTCAGCACGGCACACCACGCGGACGTCGTCATCATCGGGGCCGGGATCGCCGGCCTGGCAGCGGCTCACCAGCTGACCAGCGCGGGAGTGAGCGTCAGCGTCCTGGAAGCCGGCCCCCGGGTCGGCGGCCGGATGATGACGGAGGAGGTGGACGGGTTCCGGCTCGACCTCCTCGGCCCGCTCCTCAACACCTCCTATCCGGAGCTGTACGCGGCACCGGGACTGAGCGATCTCGTCCTGCGGAACTTCGCCCCCGGCGTGCTCGTCCACAGCGAGGGCCGCCGCCACCGCACCGGTGAGATCCGGAGCACCCGGGGCGCGCGCAACGCACTCGGCACGCGCAACGCCCGCGGCGCGCTCAAGGCGGCGCGCGCTCTCGCCAGTGCGCCCAGGGCGCCGCTCGGCGAGACCATCACCGGGGCCATGGGCGGCGCGATAGACCAGGCCAGGCTCGGCGCGGCGCTGTCCCGGCTGGCCGCCACCCCCCGGGCCCGGGTACTGGCCCGGCCCGAACGGACCGCGCTGGAAGCCCTGTCCGGACGCGGCCTGTCCCCCCGTACGCTCAACGGCTTCGTGCGCCCGCTGCTCACCGCGCTGCTCAGCGACCCCGGACTCACCACGTCCAGCCGGTGCGCCGACCTGGCCCTGCGCAGCTACGCGAGCGGCAGGCTCTGCGTGCCGTCGGGCGGCTCCGGCACGCTGCCCGAACTGCTGGCGGCGGCGCTGCCGCCCGGCACGGTACGGACGGGCGTCCATGTCACGGCAGCCGACATCACCTCTGTGCGCACCAAGGAGCACGGCGAACTGGGCTGCCGCTCACTGCTGCTGGCCACCGGTGCGGGCGCCGCCGCCGAACTGCTGCCCGGTCTGCGGGTGCCGTCCTTCCACCCGGTGACGGTGCTTCACCACACCGCTCCCGCTCCCCCGCGGACCGGTGCGTCCCTGGTGCTGGACGCCGACCGCTCGGGCCCGGTCGCGCACACCGCGGTGATGAGCGAGGTCGACCCGGCCCGCGCCCCGCACGGCCGGACGCTGGTCAGCTCGACGGTGCTCGGCACCCCGCCGCCCGATCTGGACCGCGCGGTCCTGGCCCATCTCGCCGTGCTGTACGGCACGCCCACGGACGACTGGGAGCTGCTGGCCGTCCACCACGACCCGGAGGCGGTGCCCGCCATGGCGGCCCCGCACGACCCGCACCGCCCGGTCCGGCTGCTCGCGGGTCTTTACGTGTGCGGCGACCACCGTGACACGAGCACCGTCCAGGGGGCGCTGTCCTCGGCCCGCCGCGCGGCCGAGGCGATCCTCACCGACCTGGGCGTACGGCCGGGCCGCGGCGCCACCACCGCGTTCCCGGAGGCGGCGTAGGGCCCGTCTTCAGCCCAGTGCGGCGACCCGCTCCCGGTACCCGCGTACCGGGGCGGCGTCCCGGAACGGTTCGAGCCGGCGCTCGAAGTCGCGTACGTACTCGGTGGCGCGCACCGAGCGCATCTCGGCGGCCTGCTGGGCGGCCTCCGCGCCCAGCCGGCAGGCCTGGTCGAGCTCCCCGAGCCCGAGCCGGGCGGAGGCCAGCACCACCCGGCAGAACAGCCGGCTGCGGGCGTACGCGGGGGCCCGCAGCTGCAACGAGCGCTCCGCGTGCTGCGCGGCGGCCCGGTACTGCTGGAGGTCCCGGTGGCAGTGCCCGAACTCGTCGGCGAGCTGGGCCTCGTCGAAGTAGCGCGCCCAGTGCGGCACTTCGTCCCCGGGGCGCGATACCTCAAGCGCGCGCTCGGCCCGCGCCAGTGAGGCCACGCAGGCCTTGGCCTCCCCGAGGACGCCGTGTCCGCGCGCCTCGACCGCGTGCAGCAGCGCCAGGACCGCGTTCGGCGCGGCGGAGCCGATGCCCTGCTGGGCCACCCGCGCCAGCTGCACCGCCTCCCTGCCGTGGCCGAGGTAGACGGCCTGCCTGCTCATGGTGATCAGGACGTAGCTGCCGTAGGCCCGGTCGCCGGCGGCCTGGGCCAGACGTAAGGACTGCACGAAGTACCGCTGGGCGAGCCCGTGCGCGGCGATGTCGTACGAGGTCCAGCCCGCGAGCCGGGTCAGATCCGCGGCGGCGGCGAACAGCCGGCGCCCGGTGGCCTCGCCGTACGTGCCGCGCAGCATCGGCTCCGTCTCGTGCTCCAGGTACCGCACCAGGGCCTGGCGGGCATGGCCGCCGCCGTAGGCGTTGTCGAGGGTGCGGAAGAGCTCGGCGACCGACCTGAGGGCGGCGACGTCGCCGCTGCTGACCTTCTGACCGGAGCCCCGCTCAGTCTGCCGCTGCCGGGGCACGCCGGGGAGACCCGGCATACCCGGAGCGTGCGGTGTCACGGGCATCCCCGGCGTTCCGGGCGGCCGGACCGGGACCGGCCTCCGCGAGCCGGGACCGGGGGCACCGCCCTGCTCCGGCACCGCGCCGAGACCGCCGCCGGGATGCCCGTTCGCTCCGCCGCCGTAGCCGCCATGGCCGCCGTTCGGACCGTTCAGGCCGATCGGACCGTTCAAGCCGTTCGGACCGTTCAGGCCGTTCGGACCGGACGTCCCGCGGGGACCGCCGGGTGTCTGGGTCTGGGCGCCGGGAGCGCCACCGGTCCGCACCGGTCCGCCGGCCGCCCCCACGGCCGCCCCGGGCTCGACGCCGCGCGCCACCCACTCGTCCGCCCGGCCGATCAGCCAGTCCCGGCTGGGGACGACCAGCCCTGCCGGGGTGAAGGCGATCTTCCGCAGCTCCGCATGACTGCCGGAGTCCTTCCGCCACAGCCCGCTGACGATGTCGACCGCCTCCGCGGGGGTGGCGGCGAACTCCAGGCCCGCGTAGACGGGGGCGCAGGCGTCGAGGCCCAGGTCCTGGGCGGAGAGTCTGCGCCCGAGCCGCCGGGTGAAGACCTCCGCGATCAGCGCCGGGGTCGTCCCGCGCGGCTGCTGTCCGCGCAGCCAGCGGGTCACGGAGGTCTTGTCGTACCGCAGGTCCAGGCCGTGTTCGAGGCCGAGCTGGTCCACCCGGCGGGCGAGGCCGGCGTTGGAGAAACCGGCTTCGGTGATGAGCGAGGCGAGTCGGCGGTTGGGCGTGCGCTGCGGAGGTCGATCCGACATCAGCTGTACGGTCTCCTGCCTTCGGGGCCGGGCGGGCAGCCCTTATGGAACGGCGCGAATTTAGCGGCCTCCGGGGCGACCTCGGCCACCTTCGCTTCACTTTCATCCGATCGTGTGAGGATTGCGGGGAAGCTGACGGGAACCACCTGCCCGGCCGGCACCCGGACGCCGGTCGTACAGTTGCGGGTGGCGCGATTCGGTGCATGGTGACGTGGCGCCGGGACACTTCCCGGCTTCCGGCACCGCAAGGAGAAAGGCTGCTGCCGTGACTGAGCTTCGGTTCGTCCGTCTGGGATTCGGCGAGGAATCCGTCGACTACCGGGAGGCCTGGCAGAAGCAGCGCGAGGTGCACGCGGCACGGTTCGAGGACACCGTCCCCGACACCTGTCTGCTGCTGGAGCACCCGCCCGTCTACACGGCGGGCCGGCGCACGCTCGACAGTGAGCGCCCCTTGGACGGCACGCCGGTCATCGACGTGGACCGGGGCGGCAAGATCACCTGGCACGGGCCGGGCCAGCTGGTCGGCTACCCCATCCAGAAGCTGCCGCGCCCGGTGGACGTCGTCGCGCACGTCCGCCGCCTGGAGGACGCGCTGATCCGTACGGCGGCCGATTTCGGGGTGGAGACCAGCCGGGTCGAGGGCCGCAGCGGCGTATGGGTGCTCGGGGACCCGGTCGAGGAGCGCCCGGCGATCGGCGGCCTCTCCCTGGACTTCGACCCCAGGATCCAGGACGAGGAGTTCGACGCCCGGCTGAACGGCCCCGAGTACGCCCCGTCCAACGCCGGACAGCGCCGCGAGGACCGCAAGCTGGCCGCGATCGGCATCCGGGTCGCCAAGGGCGTGACGATGCACGGCTTCTCCCTCAACGTGAACCCGGACAACACCTGGTTCGACCGGATCGTGCCCTGCGGCATCCGGGACGCGGGCGTCACCTCACTGGCGTACGAGCTGGGACGCGATCTCACGATCACGGACGTGCTCCCGGTCGTCGAGAAGCACCTGCGGGACGTCCTGGAGAACGCCGAACTCGCTCCGCGCGTCATCGAGCATCCGGCCGATGCCGTGGCCACGGCGTGACGCTCGGAACACCGCACCGGGAATAGGGCCTGGCGGCCACAGGTTGGTCCAGACGTAAAGCCGCATGAACCACGGGCGTACCCTGGTGTTCGCCGAAGAATCCAATGCAGTGAAAGCAAAGGGGAGTGCCGGAGTGTCCGCTGTCGCACCCGACGGGCGCAAGATGCTGCGCCTTGAGGTCCGGAACAGCCAGACCCCCATCGAGCGGAAGCCCGAGTGGATCAAAACCCGGGCGAAGATGGGCCCCGAGTACAACCAGCTGCAGAAGCTCGTGAAGAGCGAGGGTCTGCACACGGTGTGCCAGGAGGCGGGCTGCCCCAACATCTTCGAGTGCTGGGAGGACCGCGAGGCCACGTTCCTCATCGGCGGCGACCAGTGCACCCGGCGCTGTGACTTCTGCCAGATCGACACGGGCAAGCCGCAGGCGCTGGACCGGGACGAGCCCCGCCGCGTCGGCGAGTCCGTCGTCACGATGGACCTGAACTACGCCACCATCACCGGCGTCGCCCGCGACGACCTGGAGGACGGCGGTGCCTGGCTCTACGCGGAGACCGTGCGCCAGATCCACGCGCAGACGGCGGAGCGGGAGGGCGGCTACACCAAGGTGGAGCTGCTGATCCCCGACTTCAACGCCGAGCCCGCGCAGCTCGCGGAGGTCTTCTCCTCGCGCCCCGAGGTGCTGGGGCACAACGTGGAGACGGTGCCGCGGATCTTCAAGCGGATCCGCCCCGGCTTCCGGTACGAGCGCTCCCTGGAGGTCATCACCCGCGCCCGCGAGGCCGGTCTGGTGACCAAGTCCAACCTGATCCTCGGCATGGGCGAGACCCGCGAGGAAGTCAGCCAGGCGCTCCGGGACCTGCACGACGCGGGTTGCGAGCTCATCACGATCACGCAGTACCTGCGGCCGACCCCGCGCCACCACCCGGTCGAGCGCTGGGTGAAGCCGCACGAGTTCGTGGAGCTCAAGGACGAGGCCGACGCGATCGGCTACTCCGGTGTGATGTCCGGGCCGCTGGTCCGTTCCTCGTACCGCGCGGGCCGGCTCTTCCAGCAGGCGATGGAGCGGCGTGAGGCCGCCACCGCGCCGACCGCGTAGCCGGACGCCCGTGTGAAACCGGGCACAAGTAGTTACTGAGCAGTAATAGCTGATTCGACGCGGCCCGTCCGCTCCTCGCAGGTCGGAGGCGCGGATGGGCCGCGCCGACGTGCGCGGCGCCGCTATCAAGGTTTCATTGGTGTTTGACCGACCGGTCATGCGCTGGTAACACCGAGCAGTGACCCTGGATGCACGCAGCGCAGTGGCTTCCCGGCCGCTGGCCATGCCGCTTCCGTATCCAGTCCGCGCAACACAGTCCGCCCACTGAGCGCCGCTCAGTCCGCGCATCCGTTCCGAGGGGACTTCCACGATGCAGGCCGCGCCGGTACGCGCCACAGCCATTCCGACCGTCACCAACGCCCTCCGCGCCGTCGAGTCGCTGCTGCTGAGCAGTGGCCAGCGCACCGCACGTCGCAACGCCTGGACGGCCGTCCTGGAGGACCGCCGCCGGGCCAAGGACCGGGTCGAGTCCGAGTCCGTACTGGAGGCCGTGGCCGAGCACCGTTCTTAGGCCACGTAAACTTCATTGCATGGCGAGGAAGGCAAAAACCACTGAAGGCGCGGACAGCGCCGAGAACGCGGGGCGACTCAAGCAGATCGCCCTGACCTACAAGATGACCAGGCGGACCGACTCCAAGATCGGTCTTGTCGTCGCGGGTGTGGGAATCGTCACCTTCGGTGTCCTCCTCGCGATCGGTTTCTTGATCAACCACCCGATCTACGTGGGCATCCTGGGCTTCGTGCTCGCCCTCCTCGCGATGGCGATCGTCTTCGGACGGCGCGCCGAGCGGGCCGCCTTCGGGCAGATGGAGGGGCAGCCCGGCGCCGCGGCGGCGGTGCTGGACCGGGTGGGCCGCGGCTGGTCCACGACCCCCGCGGTCGCGATGAACCGCAGCCAGGACGTCGTCCACCGCGCCGTGGGCAAGGCGGGCATCGTGCTGGTGGCGGAGGGCAACCCGAACCGGGTGAAGTCCCTGCTCGCGGCCGAGAAGAAGAAGATGGCCCGCATCGTGGTCGACGTCCCCGTGCACGACATCATCGTCGGCAACGGCGAGGGCCAGGTGCCGCTGAAGAAGGTGCGCACCAAGATGCTGAAGCTGCCGCGCGTCCTGACCGGCCCCCAGGTGACCGCCGCCAACGACCGGCTGCGCGCGATGGGTGACCTGATGAGCAACATGCCGCTGCCGAAGGGCCCGATGCCGAAGGGCATGCGGATGCCGCGCGGCGGAAAGATGCGCTGACGTACGGAGCAGGCCTCCGGATACGACGGATGCGAAGAGGGCGGGTCCCGAACCAGGAGTTCGGGACCCGCCCTCTTCGCATCCGTCGTACGCGTCGTATCCCGTCTCAGCCGCGGATCTGGACGGCGCGGGCGACCCGGTCGTGCAGCCCGCGGCCGTCGCGGTCCCAGACCAGGGCCGGGATCACCAGGCACAGGAGCACGGTGCGCACCAACACCCTCCCGAGCCCCAGCCGCCCGCCACCCTCCGCGACGACCCTGATGCCCATGAGGCGCTTGCCGGGCGTGCAGCCGATGGTGCCGACGGTGAGCAGGCTCAGTACGAGGAAGATCCCCACCGCCCAGTTGCCGGCCGCCTGCTGGTCACCGCGAGCGAACAGCCCGTATGCGATCACCATGCACAGGGCCCAGTCGATGAAGATCGCGCCGAAGCGGCGGCCGAGCGGCGCGACGGCCCCCGGCCCCTGCTCGGGGAGCCCGAGCCGCTTGCCCCGGTACCCGAAGTCGGCGCCCATGTCCTCGGCGGCCGCACGCGGCCCGGAGAGCCACGATCCGATTGCTTGCCTATTGTCCACCCGAACACGGTACTGCGCCCGCCCCTGACCCCTGCCGGGCGGGTGGGAGCAGCCGCGTTCCGGCACCCCCGGAACCGGTTACCGCACGATCACGAGGCGCTACTCACACCCGGCCCGGTTAACTTCAGCGAAACAAATGGGTCATGCTTGAGAAATCCGGTCTGCCTATGGTCGGGTCCAGCGTGTGCCACCGCACTGGCCGCACAACGAGCTGCAACCCCGTCCCACCCCGGGCCGGGAGTAGGAGGAGTTGGATGTTCCAGAACGCCGACGACGTGAAGAAGTACATCGCCGACGAAGACGTCAAGTTCATCGACGTCCGGTTCTGCGACCTGCCCGGTGTGATGCAGCACTTCACCATCCCGGCGGCGGTCTTCGACCCGACCGAGGAGCTCGCCTTCGACGGCTCGTCGATCCGCGGCTTCCAGGCCATCCACGAGTCCGACATGGCGCTCCGCGCGGACCTGTCGACCGCCCGTGTCGACCCCTTCCGCCGTGACAAGACCGTCAACATCAACTTCTTCATCCACGACCCGATCACCGGCGAGCAGTACAGCCGTGACCCGCGCAACGTGGCCAAGAAGGCCGAGGCGTACCTGGCCTCCACCGGCATCGCCGACACCGCGTTCTTCGGTCCCGAGGCCGAGTTCTACGTCTTCGACAACGTCCGCTTCCAGACGTCGGCGAACGAGAGCTTCTACCACATCGACTCCGAGGCGGGCGCCTGGAACACCGGGTCGGAGGAGAACAACCGCGGCTACAAGGTCCGCTACAAGGGCGGTTACTTCCCGACCCCGCCGGTGGACCACTTCGCCGACCTGCGTGCGGAGATCTCCCTGGAGCTGGACAAGAACGGCCTCCAGGTCGAGCGCCAGCACCACGAGGTCGGCACCGCCGGCCAGGCGGAGATCAACTACAAGTTCAACACGCTGCTCGCCGCGGCCGACGACCTGATGCTCTTCAAGTACATCGTGAAGAACGTCGCCTGGCGCAACGGCAAGACCGCGACCTTCATGCCGAAGCCGATCTTCGGCGACAACGGCTCGGGCATGCACGTCCACCAGTCCCTGTGGGCCGGCGGCGACCCGCTGTTCTACGACGAGCAGGGCTACGCGGGCCTCTCGGACATGGCGCGCTACTACATCGGCGGCATCCTGAAGCACGCCCCGTCGCTGCTGGCGTTCACCAACCCGACGGTGAACTCCTACCACCGCCTGGTCCCCGGCTTCGAGGCCCCGGTCAACATGGTCTACTCGCAGCGCAACCGCTCCGCCGCGATGCGCATCCCGATCACGGGCTCCAACCCGAAGGCCAAGCGCGTCGAGTTCCGCGCCCCGGACCCGTCGTCCAACCCGTACCTCGCCTTCTCGGCCCTCCTGATGGCCGGCCTGGACGGCGTGAAGAACAAGATCGAGCCGCCGGAGCCGATCGACAAGGACCTCTACGAGCTGGCTCCCGAGGAGCACGCCAACGTCCAGCAGGTCCCGACGTCCCTCCCGGCCGTCCTCGACGCCCTTGAGGCGGACCACGAGTACCTCCTGGCAGGCGGCGTCTTCACGCCCGACCTGATCGAGACGTGGATCGACTTCAAGCGCACGAACGAGATCGCCCCGATCCAGCTGCGCCCGCACCCGCACGAGTTCGAGCTGTACTTCGACCTCTAAGAGGCGGGGCCGGGTGACCCGGTCGCCGACCTGATCCCAGAACAGCCGAAGAGGGCCGCTTCCCCATCGCGTGGGAGCGGCCCTCTTCGGTCTGCCGCGGAGTTCGAAGCGGTCGGCCGCCTCTGTGCCGCCCGCGCGGCGAGCGGATCGGCTGTCCCGGTCAGCTCAGCTCCTTCGTGACCTGCTCCATCACGCCCTGCCAGTGGGCGCGTTGCCGCTCCCGGCCGCTTCCCCTCCGCTGTCCGGCTCCTTGGGCGGTGGTTCGTACGGGAGGATCTGGCGCAGCAGTCCGTAGGGGTGGCCCCGCTTGCGCCACTCCCTGGGGTAGCCGATCGAGACCTCCTCGAAGCGCACCCCGTCGTACCAGGTGGTGCGGGGGATGTGGAGGTGCCCGTAGACCACTGCCGCGACGTTGAAACGGCGGTGCCAGTCCGCCGTGAGTTCCGTTCCGCACCACTGGGCGAACTCCGGGTGCCACAGCACCGATGTGGGCTCGCGGACCAGCGGCCAGTGGCCGGCGAGGACCAGGGGGATGTCCGGGTCGTGGGCGGCGAGCCGCTGCTCGGTCAGGGCCACCCGGGCCCGGCACCAGTCGTCCCGTGCGGGGTACGGGTCGTGGTGCAGCATGTACTCGTCCGTGCAAATGACGCCGGCCTCCTGGGCGCGGGCGAGGGATTCCTCCTTGTTCGCCGTGCCCGGGACCCGGAAGGTGTAGTCGTACAGGAGGAACATCGGCGCGACGGCCACCGGGCCGCCCGGTCCCTGCCACAGCGGGAACGGGTCCTCCGGGGTGCTCACGCCCAGCTTTCCGCACAGCTCGACCAGGCCCTCGTAGCGCGCCCGGCCGGTCAGTCGCACCGGGTCCTTGTCCGTCGTCCACAGCTCGTGGTTGCCGGGGGTCCAGACGACATGGGCGAACCGCTCGGCGAGCAGCTCAAGAGCCCATTCGACGTCAGCCATCTTCTCGGCCACGTCGCCGGCGACGATGAGCCAGTCCTGGTCGCCGGACGGGCGCAACGACTCGACGATCAGCCGGTTCTCGGCCATGCCGACGTGCAGGTCACTGACCGCGAGGAGCCGGCTCTCCACCGCTCCCGCCGACGGGCCGGGATCGTTCGGAAGACTCATGGAGACGGTTTCCCGTTCTGTCGGCCGAAGAGTGCCCCCGCGGCGACCGTGCGGAGCTTTTCGAAATCACCGTCTCATGGCCAACTGCGCGATGGCAATGATCAGTTGTCCGCTTTGGGGTGATGCTGTCCGCTGCCCGTGCCGGTGTCTGCGGACCGGCGGAATCCGTTGGCGCCCGTCGCGGTCAGTGCCGCAGTGCCTTGCCCACCTCGGCCTTGATGTCGCCGTCGAGCTTGCGGTTGCTGCGGGCGGTGGCGTCCTTGGTGGCCTTGGCGGCGACGTCGTCGACCGTCACCACGACCGTGTCGAGCAGGTTTCCGCTCTGATCGCGGAAGTTGATCTGTACGCCGTAGGACTGCTTCGAGTCTCCGCTGTTGTGGACGGTGACCTTCGAGGAGGCGCGGCCGTCCTTGCCGGTGGTCGCCGCACCGGCCTTGACGTCGCCGCTCGCGTTCACGCCGTCCTTGAAGCTGTTCAGCTTGTCCTGGGCGGCGGCCGTCGCGGAGGCGACCGCGTCGGCGCCCCTGGACGCCAGTGAGGAGGCCGCCGACGCGGCCTTGGACGCCGAGCTGGACGCGCTGTCCCCGTCGTCCGAGCACGCCGTGGCCCCCGCCGCCACGGCCACCGCCACCAGCACGGCACCCACGCCCCGTACGACTCGCCTCGTCATCGTGCCTCCCAGCACTCGTCGACCGTCCCAAGTCAAGGCGGCGGCGGGTGGTGCCGCATGCGCTGTGGGCCGGACGGGTGAGGGGGGCGGCGGGGTCGCGGGGCGGGGCCGGAGCGGGGAGGGTGGGCGCATGAGCGAGCAGGTGACCGATGACGGGCCGGACGGGCCGGACGGGTCGCGGCCCCCTCGGCGGCGGCTCTGGCCGTGGGTGCTGCTGATGGCCGTCGTACTCCTGGCACTGGCCGCGGGCGCGGTCTCCGCGGTGCTGGCCCACGGGCTGGCCGAGCAGAGCTCGGAGCGGCTGCGGATCAGGTACGAGGTCACCGGCACCGCCAAGGACGTGACGCTCACCTACAGCACCTGGCAGGGCGAGGCCCTCTCCACCGGGCGGCTCACCCTGCGGACGCTGCCCTGGGCCGGGGAGCTGGAGACCAGGGGGTTCATGAACAGCGGCTCGTTCGTCGTCAGCCTCGGGAGGTCCGGCGGCGACGTCGCGTGCTCCGTGAAGGTGGACGACATCACCCGGCGGACCGACCGGGCCTCCGGCGCCTTCGCCACCGCCACCTGCGACGGGTACTGAGACGCGGCCGCGCCCCCGGGATCTCCCGGGGGCGCGGCGGACCGGACCGGTGGCCCCCGGTCAGCGGCCGTAGCGGATGAGCGCGCGGACCATGCGGCAGGTGGTGTCGGACGGCGGGTGGATACCGAGGCGCTCCGCGGCCGTGCGTATCCGGGCGTTGCTCGCGCTCGACGGCTGGTGAACTCCGCTGTCGAGCAGGACTATCGCCAGGCGCATCGCCTTCAGCCGCCGGTTGTGGGCGACGTACCACTCACGGGGGCGTCCGGCGGGCAGGCGCTTCTTCTGCAGGGGCTTGTGGAGCGGCTTGGTCGTGACTGCGGCAACGGCCATTGGCAACCTCCTGGCACGGTGGTGGAACCCTCACGAACTCCCTCCATTTTACTGCCCGGCACTGACAATCGCCCCTGGCCAGAGGGGCTTTCGCGGGTCCATCCCGTACCGTTGGCCCCATGGAGATCTGGATCAATCCCGCCTGTTCCAAATGCCGCGGCGCGGTGCAGCTGCTCGACGCGGAGGGCGCCGACTACACGGTCCGCCGCTACCTGGAGGACGTGCCGTCGCCGGACGAGATCCGGGCCGTCCTCGGCCGGCTCGGGCTGGAGCCGTGGGACATCACGCGGACCCAGGAGGCGGACGCGAAGGAGCTGGGGCTCAAGGAGTGGCCGCGCGATGCCGCCGCTCGGGAGCGATGGATCACGGCGCTCGCCGAGCACCCGAAGCTGATCCAGCGGCCGATCATCACCGCCGAGGACGGCACCGCCGTGGTCGCGCGCACCGACGAGGCGGTACGGGACGCGATGGGGCGCTGAGCCGGGGGCCGCGGACCTCTACCGCGCCTGGTCGAGGAACTGGGCCATTCTGCGGTTCAGTTCGGCCGCCGTCGGCCCGTGGAGCGGCAGGGCGTGGTGGGAGACGCCGGGCAGGACGGCCGTTTCCGCGTGCGGCAGCAGCCTGTTCGCGGTGGCCGCCACCCGGTCCGCGTCATGGGCCCGGCCCTGTCCGGCGAGCAGCACCAGGGCCGGTACGTCGAGCGCGCGCAGGGCCTCGGGGGACGGGCGGGGGCCGGTGACCGGGCGGGCCGAGGGGAATCCGGCCGCCGCCTCGCGCAGCCGCAGCCAGACCGGGTCGAGCGCGGCCCCGCCCGTCTCCCAGTCCAGGAAGGCGCGCGTCCGTACGGGGTTCGGGCGCAGCAGCATCGGGAGCGCGTGCAGCAGATAGCCGGGGCGGAAGCCGGTGAAGCAGCCGGTGGGGTCGACGAGGACCAGCCCGCCGACCCGGCGGGGCGCGTGCAGGGCGTACCGGAGGGCTATCCAGCCGCCGTACGAGTGGCCGCACAGCGCGGTGGGTTCAGCGCCCAGGCCGTCCAGTACCGCGTCGAGCCAGGCGTTCAGATCGTCCACGGTACGGATGGGGCGCTCCCCCGGCGTGCTGCGGCCGGGCTCGCCCACGAGGTCCACGGCGTGTACCCGGTGCGTGCGGCCCAGCTCTGCGGCCTGGGCGTACCAGACCGTGGAGGTCGCGCCGCCGCCGGGCAGCAGGATCAGGGGCGGTGCGTCCTCGGGGCCGTGGCTGTTGAGGCGGGTGGTGCCGTACGGGGTGGGGATGTCGCTCCGCGCCGTTCCGGCGGGCCACTTGGCCGTGATGACCTCGTCGTACGCCGCGAGGAAGGCCGCGTCACCGGTCGCGGGCTGCCGGGTGGATGTCATGGGGTGCTCCCTGGACTCCGTACACCTGGATATTATCTCGCTGAGCGAGATAATAGACGAGGAGCGGTGATGAGCGACCGGGGACGTGAAATGGAGATCGTCCATCTGCTGCGCCGGGTCACGGCCGAATTCGGGCTGCGGCAGGCCGAGTTCGCGGCCCGGAACGGGATGCATCCGACCGATGTGCGGGCCCTGGTCTGTCTGCTCGACGCCGGACGGAACGGGACCGATGTGACGGCGGGCGGGCTCGGCGCGGAGCTCGGGCTGAATTCGGCGGGCACCACCTCGCTCATCGACCGGCTGGAGCGGCTCGGCCACCTCACCCGGTCCCGTGACGCGCGCGACCGGCGCCGGGTGCTGCTGAGTGTGACGCCGCAGGCGGTGGAGCTGGGGTGGGCGGCGTTCGGACCGGCGATCGGGAGCGCCGTCGAGCTGCTGCGCGGCTTCGACGACACCGAGGTGGCCGCCGTCCGGCGCTTCCTGGACGGCTTCCGCGCCGCGCTGTCGCGGGGACCGGGCGACGCGGCGCCGGGGAAGGGCCCCGGCGCCGGACCGGCCGGCGCACCCCCGCGGCCCTGACCCGACGCCGGTCCCCGGCTACTCCGCGGACCCCGCCTGTGCCTCGGCCTCCGCGAGCAGTTCCGTCAGCCGGAGCCCGAACCGTACGTCGCAGGGGTGCGCCACTCCCGTACGCACCGATTCGATCAGCGCGTCCACCGCCGCCCCGAAGGCGCCCACCGCACCGTCCCACCGGGGCAGCCCGACGATGCCGTGTTCGCCCCTGAGCTCCACCTCGACCCCGGTCGCCGCCTGCGGGGCGGCCAGGGTGAGCGTCACCGTGCTGGAGGCCCCGGAGGCGTGGCGGAGGATGAGGTGGTGGGTGTCGGCGGGGCCGCGGGCGGCGGTCAGCCGGGTCACGTCGCCCAGCACCGGGATGAGGACGGAGAGCGCGTGCGGGCCGACGTCCCAGAGGCCGCCCTTCTCGTGGCGCCAGGGGGACGCGGCGTACTCGCTGTCGACGCCGGGCGCCCACAGGGCGCCGATCCAGTGGGCGTGCGCGGTGAACCAGCCGCCCGCCGCGTGCTGTTCCGCGATCCAGGCCGCGGTCTCCGGGGCGAACCGCAGCGTGCAGAAGACGACCGAGGCGACCCGGGCCCGCTCCGCCGCCTCCGCCACCTCGCGGGCGGCCGCGACGCTCGTCGCCACCGGCTTGTCCATCAGCAGATGGCAGCCGGCCGCCGCGGCGCGGGCGGCCAGCGGCGCCTGGACGTCCGGCGGCAGGGCGAACGCGATGGCGTCGCTCGCGGCGAACAGCTCGTCGAGCCCCGCGTCACCGGTGTAAGCCGGGGCGCCATGGGCCCCGGCCAGCTCCCGCGCGGCCTCGGCCCGGCGGCCCCACACCCCGCTCAGCACGGCGCCTGGGTGCGCGGCGATGGCGGGGGCGTGGGCGTTGCCGGCCCAGGGGCCGGTACCGACCAGGCCGATACGCAGGGGTTTCACGGATGTCGTCATGGCACAAGTGTGCCCGGTACGGACGGCGCCTCGAAGAATCCGGGTGTGGCGGGCGCACGGAACCGGCTGGCGGGGCGCGCGGAATCCGGTGGCGGGGCGCGCGGCCGGGCGGTTACGTTGAGCCGGCCGGCCGCGGGACTCCGGTGCGACTTCCGGGACTTGCCTGTAAAGCAAATATTTCGCTGTTCGCGCCCCCATTCCCCGGCCGGCTTCCGCTTGCGCGTACCGTCTCGCGGGCACCACGGGGGATGCATCATGACGACCGAGACCCTTGCCGACCTGGTCGCCGCCGAGGACGTGCTCCTCTTCGTCAACGCGGCGGTCACCGCGACCGGGCAGCGCGAGTTCCACTCGGGGGCGTACCGGCAGCAGCTCTCCCTCGACTTCCTGCACGAGTACGTACGGGTCAACTACCGCCGGGTGTACGCCGCCTCGCTCGCCCTCGACATCAACGACCACAACGCGGCGCGCATCGTGCGGGGGCTGCTGGAGTACGCCGGTGAGGCCACCGTCCAGGAGAAGCGCACCGAGGGCCGGCTGATCGCCGCCCGGCTGGCGAAGCTGCCTCCGCAGCGGGTGTACCGGCTGTTCCGGGAGCTGCGCGCGGCCGGGGTCAACAACCGGCGCACCCGCGCGATCATGCGTGACTGGGTGGCCGCGCGGCCCGATCCGGCGCACGACGCGGTGAAGTACCGCGCGGGGCTGAAGAACGCCGCCCGCCACGCGCACCTCCCTCTCGGCGAACGCGATCACGAACGCGGAAGCGGCAGCGGCGGTGAGCTGGGGGACTTCCTCTTCCGGCCCGGCAGACTGCCCCGCTACCGCAACCAGTTGCTCGACGCCTGGCGCCGTGCCCATTACGAGCAGGGCGCCGTCGGTGAACTCCCCTTCACCGTCGCCGAGGGCTTCGCCGCCCGGCACGGCATGAAGCGGGAGGCGTTCCTGGAGCGGATGGTGCCCCGGATGACCCGGCTGGAGCGGCTTCGCACCCTGGGGCAGCGCGGTACGGCCGCCGCGCCGGAACTGCCGACGGACGTCGATCTGACGGTGATGCCGCTGACCCGGCTCGCCCTGTACGTCCTGTCGTTCCGCCCCGAGCTGCGCGGGCGCCACCGCGAGGTGCTGACCTCGGCCCTGCGCGCCGCGGCCCGTCGAGCGGCGGGTCCGCACGCCGGGAGCTGGGGGCGGGTCGCCGCCGTGCTGGATGACAGCTACTCGTCGTCCGGTTCGGGCGAGAAGCGGCGTCGGCCGCTCGCCGTGGCGCTGGCCTGCGCCTTTCTGCTGGAGGAGCTGGCCGCGCCGGGGGCGTACACCCCGCTGTGGACCACCGGGGCGGCCGATCCGTTGCTGGTCGTGCCCCGGGGCCCGACGCCGCTCGGCAGCCGGATCCTGGACGCCCTGGAGTGCGGCCCCGACCGGCTGGTCATCGTCTCGGACGGCTGGGACAACGCGCCCGCCGGACTCGCGGGCGAGGTGCTGCGGGTGTGGCGGACCAGGATCGACCCGGACCGGCGCACCTCGGTGGTTCATGTGAACCCTGTATACGACGCGGCCGGTTTCGACGTCCGGCGGCTCGCCCCGAGTGTGCCGACGGCCGGTATCCGGGACGCGGAGGACCTGCCCGCCCTGGTGGAGATCGCACAGTTCTCCGAGGGCCGGACCGGGCCCGCCGCACTGCACGCGTACCTGGACCGGCAGGTCGCCCGGTTCGTGACGGCCGGCCAGGAGGGGGATCCACTGTGAACAGGCTCGAACTGACCGGGCTCACCGCCCGCCCCTCGCAGGTCTGGGGCGGCATCCGGCTGGTGCCGCTGGTGCGCGGGAACCCCGTCGAGGGGCTCCGGCTGCACCGCGAGGTGTACACGGGGAGCGGGGCCGGTGTCGTGGAGGTGGGGCCGCGCACCCACTACACCGCGTACATCCCGCACGGCTTCGTGGCCGACTGGTCGGGCGAGGGGACGGGGGCGGCCGCGTACGGCACCCAGCTGGCCGCCGGTGGCGGTGCGGGGAGCACCCCGCCCCGCACCCTGCGGCTGCCTCGGCACCCGCACCACCGGATGGCCAAGCGGCGGCCCGGCGACCGGCTGCGCTTCCTGCCGCTCCACCTCGCGCTGGAGGGCTATCTCTCGCTGCACTTCGGCGGGCCGTCGACCGCCTGGGAGGAGTGGTCGCGGCAGGCGCTGCGCGACGGTCTCTCGCCGCGCGGCGAGGACGCGTACCTGGGGTGGTCGGTGCGCGGGCTCGGCGACGCGCTGCGGGTGTTCGAGATCCACCCCGGCCAGTGCGGGGTGATGGTGTACGCGGCCGACGCGCTTGCCGCCGCGTTCGTCGTGCCGCACCCCGAGGACTACCGCCTGCTGCACGCGTCGCTCGTCCGGGACCTGTACGGGGAACTGGTCCACCAGTACGCGATGTACGGCGCCCCGGTGGCCGCCTTCGGGGCGCGGATCGCGGACGGGCCGGGCCTCGGCACGCTCGCCGGGCTGCGGGCGGCCGCGCTGGAGCAGGAGCGGGAGTGGAGCGAGGCGCACGACACGCTGTTCGCCCGGGAACTGCTGGACTCCTCGTACAGCTTCGACCGGGTGTACCGGATGGGCTCGTTCACGCTGTGGCGGTTCCTGCCGCCGTTCCTGCGGAACGGGACCGGGCAGCACATCGGGGAGACAGTCACCGACCACAAGGGGCGGGTCGCCTACCTCAAGACGTTCCGGCTGTCGGAGGCGCAGATCCGGCGCGGCCATCTGCTGCGGACGCTCGACGCCGCCGACTGGCGGCTCCCGCGCGCCGCCGCGTCGCTGGGCGCCACCGAGGAGGAACTGATCCGGCGGATCCGGGCCGCGGGCTTCGGGACGCTGCTGCGGGCCCGCGGCTGAGGCCCGTACAACACGCCCGTCCCGCGCGGGAAACCTCAGGGCTGTCCCGTAATCCCTGAGGTAACACGGGGTTCACACGAGAGCAACGGACGGGAAATCGCCTCTTGCGAAGCTGCGCTGCATAGACCGCAGCACCCCCAAAGGATGGCTTCCGTGACGTTCAAGGCTGAGTACATCTGGATCGACGGCACCGAGCCGACCGCCAAGCTCCGTTCCAAGACGAAGATCATGCCCGGCTCCCCGTCGTCCGACGCGGCCGGGCTGCCCATCTGGGGCTTCGACGGATCGAGCACCAACCAGGCCGAGGGCCACGCCTCCGACCGGGTGCTGAAGCCGGTCTTCACCTGCCCCGACCCGATCCGCGGCGGCGACGACGTCCTGGTCCTGTGCGAGGTCTTCCACATCGACATGACCCCGCACGAGTCCAACACGCGGGCCTCGCTGCGCCCGGTCGCCGAGCAGTTCGCGGGCCAGGAGCCGGTCTTCGGCATCGAGCAGGAGTACACGTTCTTCGACGGCCACCGGCCGCTCGGCTTCCCCGAGGGCGGCTTCCCGGCCGCGCAGGGCGGCTACTACTGCGGCGTCGGCTCGGACGAGATCTTCGGCCGCGAGATCGTCGAGAAGCACCTCGACAACTGCCTGAAGGCGGGGCTGGCCATCTCCGGCATCAACGCCGAGGTGATGCCCGGTCAGTGGGAGTTCCAGGTCGGACCGGTCTCCCCGCTGGAGGTCTCCGACCACCTGTGGATCGCGCGCTGGCTGCTGTACCGCACCGCGGAGGACTTCAACGTCTCCGCGACCCTGGACCCGAAGCCGGTCAAGGGCGACTGGAACGGCGCGGGGGCGCACACCAACTTCTCCACCAGGGCGATGCGCGAGGGTTACGACGCGATCATCACCGCGTGCGAGTCGCTGGGCGAGGGCTCGAAGCCGATGGACCACGTCAAGCACTACGGCGCGGGCATCGACGACCGGCTGACCGGTCTGCACGAGACCGCCCCGTGGAACGAGTACAGCTACGGCGTCTCCAACCGCGGCGCCTCCGTCCGCATCCCGTGGCAGGTCGAGCAGGACCGCAAGGGCTACATCGAGGACCGCCGTCCCAACGCCAACGTCGACCCGTACGTCGTCACGCGACTGATCGTCGACACCTGCTGCACCGCGCTGGAGAAGGCCGCCCAGGTCTGATCCCGCCCCGCACACGCCCGCGCGCCAAGAGGCGCCCACCGCACGGCCGGTGGGCGCCTCGTCGTACGTCCGGGGTGAGCGATTCAACACCAGGGGTCCGTACCGACGGCTGGGATAAGTCTGCTGCGGGACCGTTTCCTCTGGTTCAATGGGGACATGGCCAGCATCCAGCACACCTCGACAGGTCGCAGCGACCTGGAGCCGTTCTGGCCTTCCCGTCAGCATCACGACTTCGACCGGGTGTGTTGCCGCGCGTTGAACGCGCTGGCCCCCTAAAGCCGCTCACCCCGGTCTTCGGTCCGCGCGCACGCAGCAAGTCCGTCCACAGACGACTCCTCGCGCGAAAGAGCTGACCCCATGGCGAACACTCGTACCGTCTCCGCCGTTTCCGCCGCCACCGCGGCCCAGTCGGCGGCCGCCGCGGCCACCGCCTCCCGTCCCCCCTCCCCCAACCGGCACCGGCTGCGGGCCGTCGCGCCGGACGAGGTCTTCGAGCAGGCCGATGTGGCCGCGTTCCTGGCGCCGGGCACGACCTGGCTGCCCGCACCCCAGCACACCCTGCCGGCGCTGCCGGGCCGGCCTCCGATGGTCGGCTATCTGGTGCTCGTCCCGGCCGACCAGCAGCCGCCCGCCGCGGCGGTCCGGGCCGGGCAGTACGTGGTGCCGGAGGTACTGGAGGAACCGGGCGCGGGCCCCGTGCGCATCGACCCCGTGCAGCGCACCGCCTCGGTGAACGGCGACAAGCTCGACCTCACCTACCTGGAATTCGAGCTCCTCTCCCATCTGGTGGCGCACCCGAACCGGGTGCACACCCGCGACCAGCTGGTCACCACGGTCTGGGGCTACGGGCACGTGGGCGACGGGCGCACCGTCGACGTCCATGTCGCCCGGCTGCGCCGCAAGCTGGGCGCCGAGCACCGCCGGTCGATCCAGACGGTGCGGCGCGTCGGGTACAAGTACACGCCCTGACCCAGGGCCTTTCGCGTCACGTACGGGTGGGCCCCGGTTCCGGTACGTACCGGAACCGGGGCCCACCCGTACGTCCTCTGCTCTGCCGGGGTCAGCCGTGCCGGACCGCGCCCACCGGGTCCGCCGCCGGGCCGGGCTCCGGCTCGCTGTGGTCCAGGGCGGGCAGCCGGGACAGTCCGCGCGGGGTCCGCCAGTTCCGCTCACCGAGCAGCGCCATCACGGAGGGCAGCAGCACCATCCGGACGATCGTCGCGTCCAGCAGCACGGCGACGGCCAGGCCGACGCCCATCTGCTGCATGTCCTGCATGGACAGCGTCCCGAAGACCGCGAACACCGCCACCATGATCACGGCCGCGCCGGTCACCGCGCCCGCCGTCCGGCGGATGCCCTCGTCGATCGCGGCCGGGGTGGCGAGGCCCCGGCCGTGGGCCTCGCGGATCCGGGAGACCACGAAGACGTGGTAGTCCATCGAGAGCCCGAACAGGACGACGAGCACGAACAGCGGCATCCAGGACTCGATCGCGCCGACGCCCTCGGAGCCGATCAGCGAGGCGCCCCAGCCGTGCTGGAAGACGGCGACCATCACTCCGTAGGCGGCGGCCACCGAGAGCAGGTTGAGCAGGATCGCGGTCACGGCGATGACGTAGCTGCGGAAGCAGAACAGCATCACCAGGAACGTCACCGCGGCGATGAAGAGGAAAACGGGCGCGATGCCGCTCTTGAGCTGGGCCGTGAAGTCCACGGACCCGGCGGTCTCACCGGTCACGTAGGCGCGGGCGCCCGTCCCGTCGAAGGCGGCGGGCAGCCGGTGCTCGCGCAGCTCGGTCAGATCGGCCTTCCCGCGCTCCAGCGGGACCTCGAACTCCGCGACGTTCCGCTCCCGGTGGACGGTCACCTTGTCGAAGCCGTCGAGTGCCTCGCGCACGGCGGGGGCCTCGATGTCGTCGGCCTCGACGACCACCTGGGCCGGGGCGGGGCCGCCGGGGAAGGTCTCGCTGATGTGGCGGTAGGCGACGGCCAGTTCGGATTGCGAGCCGAACTGCTTCTCCAGGCCGAGCGACTCGGTCTTCATGCCGAGGGCGGGCGCGGCGAGGACGAGGAGCACGACGACAGAGGCGGCCGCGAAGAACTTCGGACTGGACAGCACGGGCCGCAGCAGCTTTCCGGCGATCCGGCCGCTCTCCTTCTTCGCGCCCCGCTTGCTTCGCCGGTTGAGCAGCGGTACGCGTCCGGCGTCGATCCGGTCGCCCAGCCAGGACAGCAGGGCGGGCAGTACCGTCACGGAGCCCATCATGGCGATGAAGACCACGATGATCGTGGCGACGGCGAAGCCCTTGAACAGCAGCAGTCCGGACAGGAACATGCCGGCCATCGCGACCATGACGGTCAGCCCGGAGACCAGGACGGACCGGCCGCTGGTCGCCGCGGCGATCCGCAGCGCCGTCTCGGCGTCGCGCCCCGCCGCCCGCTCGTCCCGCTCGCGCCGCAGGTAGAAGAGGCAGTAGTCGACGCCGACGGCGAAGCCCATCAGGAACATCACGGAGTACGTGGTCTGGAAGAGGTGCAGCTGGTGGCTGGCGAGCGACAGCAGGCCGAAGGCGGCCATGCAGGCGGTCAGCGCGAGACCGACGGGCAGCAGCGCCGCGACGACGGCGCCGAAGGCGACCAGCAGGATGCCCAGGGCCAGCGGTACGGCGGTGAACTCGGCCTTCTTGAAATCGTCGGAGAGCAGATCGCCCAGCCACTTCCCGGCGCTGGCGTCGCCGAACTGGTGGACCGTGACGTCCGGTTGCCCCTTCCGGACCCCCTCGACGGCGTCCAGGACGGGCTGCACCCGGTCGGATGCGGTGGCGGCGTCCCCCTTCATCTCGAAGGTGATCAGCGCGTCCTTGCCGTTCTCGGCGGGGACCGGAGCCTTGAGGCCGGTCACCTCACCGGTCTTCCCGAGCGCGGTGGTCAGCTCCCGTGCCGCGGTCCTCCAGCCGTCCGGCCGCGCGGAGGAGACCATGACCAGCTCGCCCGCCCGGTGGCCGAGGCCGGCGTCGGAGAGGATCTGCTCGGCCCGCGCCGAGTCGCCCGCACCGTTCTCCGCGTTGGTCATCTCGACCATGCCCGACGCACCGCCGATGCCCGCGGCGAGCACGACGAAGAGCAGCCAGCCGAGAATGGCCGTCTTTCGGTGGTGTGCGCTCCACACACCGATACGTGCCGCGAGATTGCGCCTCATGGCGTGTTCGCCCCCTGAAAGAGTCGTTGGAAAAGCCGGTGGAAGAACCGGCGTAATGACCGGTGGAAGAACCGGTTGTCGAGACACCTCGAATCTAGGAATCCGGGGCCCGCCGCCCCAGCCGCTGGAACACCCACTCCCCCGCGACATAGGGCGAGGCCCCGGGGGTGGTGCTGGGTACACCCCCGCCGGGTGTCAGAGCGGCTGACGGCCGGGCCGTCCCAGGCGTCAGACTGTGTGCGGACCGGGGCTGCCACGAGTGCCGGCGAGAGAAGAGGAACCGATATGAACACGCCGCACGGACGGACAAGGGCCGCGTTGCTGGCCGCGGGGCGCGGGCTGGCGCTGTCGTTCGCGTCGATCGTGGGGTCGGTCACGCTATTTGTGCTCGCGCTGGTCTCCATCACGCTCATCCCGCTGGGCATCGGCCTGGTGACCACCCCGTACGTCATGACAGCGGTACGCAAGCACGCCAATCAGCGCCGGCTGCTGGCGGTCACCTGGTCGGACGTGCGGATCCCGGTCCCGTACCGGCCGTTCCCGAAGGATGTCCGCAGCGGGTTCACCGGGCAGGTGGAGCGGACCACGCTGATACTGAAGGACCCGGCGACCTGGCGGGACATGCAGTGGCTGCTGGTCGACATGACGGCCGGCTATGTGGTGTCGATCATGGCCGCGGTGCTGATGATCTACCCGGTGGAGGGTTTCGTCCTGGCGGCGGGGCTGTGGCGGGTCTTCACCGACGACCGGTACTGGTACGGGTTCGTGCCCGTCGACAGCCAGGCGACCGCGCTCGTCGCCGCCGGGCTCGGCGTGGCGATCTTCGGGGTCGGGGTGCTGCTGAGCGAGCGGCTGCTGCACGCGCACTTCGCGATCGCCCGCTCGATGCTGGCCCCCACCCATGAGCGGGAGCTCGCGCTGCGCGTCGACCGGCTGACCGAGACCCGGCACGAGGCGGTCGACACCGCCGCCTCCGAGCTGCGGCGCATCGAGCGCGATCTGCACGACGGCGCGCAGGCCCGGCTGGTCGCCATGGGCATGAATCTGGGCACCATCGAGGCGCTGGTCGAGAAGGACCCGGCGCAGGCGAAGAAGCTCCTGGCGATGGCCCGCGAGTCGTCCGCCGAGGCGCTCACCGAGCTGCGCGATCTGGTGCGGGGCATCCATCCGCCGGTCCTGGCCGAGCGCGGGCTCGGTGACGCGGTCAAGGCGCTGGCGCTGCGGATGCCGATCGGGACCGAGGTCGAGGTGGAGCTGAACGGCCGCGCGGAGGCGCCGGTCGAGTCGGCCGCGTACTTCGCGGTCAGCGAGATCCTGACGAACGCCGCGAAGCACTCGGGCGCGGACCGGATCTGGGTGGACCTGCACCATGACGACCACATGCTGCGGATCTCCGTCACGGACAACGGAAAGGGCGGTGCGAGCGCCGGATCGGGCTCGGGCCTGAGCGGAGTCGAACGCCGACTCGGTACATTCGACGGCATCATGGCCGTCAGCAGCCCCGCGGGCGGTCCCACCATGGTGACCATGGAGATCCCTTGCGAGTTGTCCTAGCCGAAGATCTCTTCCTGCTGCGCGACGGCCTGGTGCGCATGCTGGAGGCGTACGACTTCGAGATCGCGGCCGCCGTCGAGACGGGGCCCGAACTCACCCGGGCACTGGCCGAGTTGGAGCCGGACGTCGCTGTCGTCGACGTCCGGCTCCCGCCGTCCCACACGGATGAGGGGCTCCAGTGCGCGCTGGCGGCCCGGCGCGCCAGGCCGGGCCTGCCGGTGCTGGTGCTCTCCCAGCACGTCGAGCAGTTGTACGCGCGTGAGCTGCTGGCGGACGGCAACGGCGCCATCGGCTACCTGCTCAAGGACCGGGTCTTCGACGCCGAGCAGTTCATCGACGCGGTCCGCCGGGTCGCGGCGGGCGGCACCGCGATGGACCCGCAGGTGATCTCGCAGCTGCTGTCGCGGCGCTCGCAGGACAAGCCGATGGGCGGGCTGACGCCGCGCGAGAAGGAGGTCATGGAGCAGATGGCACAGGGCCGTTCGAACGCGGCGATCGCCGCCCACATGGTGATCACGGAGCGGGCGGTGGCCAAGCACACCTCGAACATCTTCGGGAAGCTCGGCCTGCCGCCCTCCGACGACGACAACCGCCGCGTTCTGGCCGTACTCGCGTATCTCGACCGCGGTTAGGGCTTGTCCGGCGCGGTGGTGAGGTGCAGGGTCGTGGCTCCCAGGTACGGCTTCGCCCTGGTTTCCAGGACCTTGACCCGCACCGCCGTCGCGGTGACGGCCCCGGGCAGCGGCAGGATGCGCTCGTGGCCGATGGTGGTGCCGTCCGCGATCCGCTGCCACTTCCCGTCGATCCGGGCCTCCACGGCGAACTTCTCCACCCGCTGTCCGTGCCGGATGTCCTCACGGACGGCGACCCGGTCGAAGGTGTACGGGCCCGGCCCCTTCTTGCGCACATCGGTGCCGTAGACCCGGCGCAGATCGGCCCCGAAGGCGGTCAGCGAGGTGACGTCCTCGTCCGCGATCCGGCCGTCGGGCGCGGGCGGGACGTTGAGCAGCAGCGAGGCGTTGCGGCCGACGCTCTTCTCGTACAGGTCCATCAGCTGCGCCGGGGTCTTGGGCTTCTCCTCCGGGTGGAAGAACCAGCCGGGGCGGTTGGAGACGTCGGCCTCTGCCGGGTACCACTGGAGGTAGTTGATGCCCGGTTCGAGGAGCCTGCTCCTGGAACCGATGTCGGGGTCGGTCGAGTCGTTGGGCAGGCTGCCGAGGCCCGTCCACGGGTCGGTGACGTGCGGGGTGACGCTCCACTCGGTCTCGCGGGCGACGCCGGACTCGTTGCCGACCCAGCGCACGCCCTGCGGGCCCTGGAAGACGACGGTGTTCGGCGAGAGCGCCTTGACCATGTCGAACCACTGCTTGACGTCGTACTTCTGGGTGATGCCGGATCCGGACCAGGGGTTGGCGCCGTCCAGCCAGAGCTCCTCGACCGGGCCGTACTGGGTGAAGATCTCGTAGAGCTGGTTGAGGTAGTACGCGTCGTAGTCGTCGGCCTTCACCTTGAAGGTGGGCAGCTTGCCGCTCTTCACACGGGCGGCGCGGTCGTCGCCGGGTACGAGGGTGGGGATGGTGCGCTCGGTGACGGCGCTGCCGTTGCCGAAGCGGCCCTGGCCCGCGGGGGCGCGGTCGCCGTCCTCCAGGGCCATCCGCTCGGGCAGGCTCAGCGTCTCGCCGGCGGCCTCCTTGGCGCGGATCTTCTCGACCCAGTCGGCGTGCCAGGCGTGCGGGAGTTCGGCGCCGTCCGAGGGCGAGAGGTAGAGGCCGACCTTCAGGCCCGCCTTGCGGGCGGCCTTCACGTAGAGGGCGACGACGTCGGGGCTGCCGGGGCTGAGGGCGACCGAGTGGTCGGTGTAGCGGCTCGGGTAGAGGACGAAGCCGTCGTGGTGCTTGACGGTGAGCATGACCTGCTTGATACCGGCGGCCTTGTAGGCGCGCATCCACTGGTCGGCGTCGATGCTCTTGGGCGCGAACAGCTTCTCGTCCTCGGTGCCGGAGCCCCATTCACGGCCGGTGAAGGTGTTCATCCCGAAGTGCGTGAAGGCGGTCACCTCCCGCTGCTGCCAGGCCAGCTGCCCCGTCGTGGGGACGATGTTCGCGGCCTTCTCGATGATCCGGCCGGGGCTGTCGCACGCCTCGATCGTCATCTGCGAAGCGGGTCTCACGGGTGCGCCGCAGGGGGCGGCGGGATGCGCCGGCTGCTGCGCCGTGGCCTGTACGGGGATGAGCGCGGCGGCGGCCGCCAGTGCGAGCGCGCTGAGCACATGGGTGCGTCGTGCCATGGTTCCCTCCCATTCCCGACCACGAGTGGTCGGATCTCTTGGGTACCGACGCGTGCATGTTGCCGCACGGAGTGGCTCCCGGGAAGGGTGCCAGCCAGATACGTCCTATCTTTCGTCCGCAAAGTCCAAGTGCTCAGCACATTCGGTCAACCGCCGACCCGCTCAGCTGTTGATCCAGCTCGCCACGTCGAGCCGGAAGGCGTCCGCGGAGGCCATCGTGCGCAGGTCGGCCTCCAGCGCCGCGACCCGTTCCGCGCCGAGCACCCGGACCCATTCGGCGCGCAGCCGGTCGAAGCCCGCGGCGGACCGCGCCAGTACGTCGATCCCGCGCGGGGTGAGCCGTACGACCTTGCGGCGGCCGTCCTGCGGATCGTCGGCGCGCTCGACGTAGCCGAGGGTTTCGAGCCTGTCGACGGTCTTCCCCGCCGCCTGCTTGGAGACGCCGAGCCGTCGCCCGATCTCACTGGCGGTCGCACCGTCGCGGCCGACCGCCTGGAGCGCGTAGCCATGGGCGGGGCGCAGTTCGGGGTGCCCCTGCCCGGCCAGCTCGCGGTGGAGGTCGTCGATGATCGACCGGAACCCCGCGAACAGCAGGATGGGCAGCTCGAAGCCCGCGCCGACGGTGCCCCGGGAGCCCTGTCCGGTGCGCTCAGCCATTGCGGTACTCGACAACTTGGTTTACCTTTTCGTCAATCACGTTGTCGAGTTTACCGCGAGGGGTCAGCCATGCCCGCATCCGTCTTCACCGACCACACCCCCGAATCCGCCCCCGCCGCGTCCCGCCCCGCCATGGCGGCCGTGACGGCGAAACAGGGCTACCTGCCCACCGGCGTCGGCCTGCTCGCCTCCTCACCGGAGCTGCTCAACGGCTTCCTGAAGATGAGCGCGCTCTTCGAGTCGACCACCCTGGACCAGCTCTCCCGGGAGGTCGTGATCATGACGATGGCCACCCGCAACGACTGCCACCTCTGCGTGGCGATGCACACCGCGAAGCTCACCGCCCTCGACGCGGACAGCGCGCTCATCGCCGCACTGCGCGGCGAGAGCCCCCTGCCGCTCCCCGACGAACGACTGGAGGAGGTACGCCGGTTCACCGTCGCCGCGGTCGAGTCGAGCGGGGCCGTGGACGACGAGACCCTCCGGTCGTTCCTGGCCCACGGCTACACCCCCCGCAACGCGCTGGAGGTGGTCCTGGGGATCGGCGCCTACACCATGTCGACCCTGGCCAACCGGATGACGGCGGCCCCGGTCGACCCCCAGCTGGCCCGGTTCGCCTGAGGCCCGGGGCCGGAACGCCGCCCCCGGAGCACCCCGCCCGGGGTGACCATCGCACGATTCGCTCGTTCAGCTGAACGTGCGCCCACTGCCAGAGGTACCGTCAGCCGCCGCCCCGGTCGATGCGGAGCAGGCCGAGGCCTCGCTGGTCGAGCACTACCCGCGACTGGTCCGGCTCGGCTATCTCGTCCTGCCGCCCTCGCCGAGCCGCTCCCGGCGCGTCCTGGCGGCCCACGCCCTGGCCCAGCGCTCCCTGCAAGCGGCGCGCCGGTCCGGTCCGGCGCGGGACACGGGCCTCCCGCTGCCACGCCGTCCCGGCCGTACGGCGGCGGCGGCCGGGCCCGACTACGCGTCCGTCCGGCGGCGGGTGCTGCGCGGCGCCCTGGCGGCGGGGCTGCCACCGCGTCGGCGGTGGTGGCCGCGGCGCGCCCAGTTGCCGCCCGTCCTTCCGCTGGTCTGGGGGCTCCGGCTGTTCCCGCACTCCGGCGGAGCCGATGAACTCGCGCTGGAGCAGCGGCTCTCCGCGCTCCGCGGACCGGCCCGTGCCGCGTTCGTCCTGCGCGGCCTGGAGTCGCTCGCGGACGGCGAGGTCCGGCGGGAGCTGGCCGCCGCCGGGGTGGCCGATCCGCACGCGGCCCTGCGGGAGGCGGACGGGGTCGCGGCGCCCTACGCGCTGCTGGCCTCGCCCGAGTTCGACCCGTGCTCGCTCCAGGCCAGGCCGCCGGACCTGCCGCGGCGGCGCAGATACGCGCGGGCCGCGCTGGCCGCCGTCGCCGCGGCCGCGGTGTGCGGGACGCTGCTCGGGCTGCCGGGCGGCGGCTGGGGGCGCGGGGATCCGGCCGCGCCCCCGTACGCGCGCAATCCGGCGGCGGAGCAGGCCCTGGACCCGGGGGCGCTACGGGTGGTCCCCGCGACGTTCTGGCGGCGCTCAGCGCGTACCGACTTCACCGCGTGGCCCACCCGGGGCGACCGCACGGAGGACGTCCGGCTGCTGCGGCGGGCGCTGACGGTGTGGGCCCGGCCGGGCGGCGGGGTGCGGACGTCGGCGACGCCCCGGACGCCCGTGGGCCCTCCGATGGGAGCCCCGCAGCTGCTGTACGCGGGCGAGGTGGGCGCCTCCGCAGTGGTGCTGTTCTACGACGGACTGCGCGTCGTGCGGTACGCGGAGCCCCGTAACGCCGATCCGTCCGAGGGCGCGGCGCTCGACTTCGCCCGGGTCGACGGGGCGGACGCGGCGTCGGCCGGCGCCCTGGTGGTCGACCGCGCGGCGGGCCGGGTCCGCTATCTGACGGCGCCCTGGGTGCGGAAGGCGTCGCTGCGGGACCTGCTCGCCCCGGACCGCGCGCCGCGCCCGCTGCACCGCACACCGGACGGGGTGACCGACGCGGTGGCCGGTACCGGGCCCACGGGCGGCTGCCGGTCCTGGGACGCGGTCGGGCTGTCCGACGGCACGGCGGACCGGCTGGTGACGGATCTCGGCGAACTCGCCCCGGCCCGGCTGACCTCGGGACCGCCCGCGGAGCCGCACGACGTGGCGGGGCGGTCGGAGCTGGAGAGCTGGGCGCGCACCGCCTGTCTGCTCCCGTCGGTGCGCTCGCACGGTGTGCGCTCGGTCAACTCCTGGACGTACGCCACGCAGCCGCTGCCCGAGGGGGGCGGTTCCGCCCGGTGGCTGTGCACCCGGGCGGAGACCTGGCGGGGCACCGGGAGCCGGGTGCTCGCCCAGTTCCAGGCGCCCTCGGCGCGGCCGCCGGGGAGCCGCCCGCCGGGGGCCGTCGCGGCGCGCTCGGAGGACTCGCCCGCGTGCGGGAAGCGCACCCCGAGGGCGCTGGCGGGCGTGCTGTGGAAGTCGCGCGGCGGCCGGTGGTACGTACTCGCGGCGGGCAGCGAGCAGTTCACCTCGCTGAGTGCCTCGGGCGGGGTGACGGGGAGCGCGCGGGGGCGGCTGCTCGCGGTGCCCGCCGGGGCGGGTGACCGGGCACGGCTGAACGGGCGGCTGAGAGACGGCAGTCGGGTCGGGGCCCTACGGTGAGGACCGGCCGGCAACGGGCGCAGGAATTCGCCGCAGGCCCCTGTTCCCCCGGCCTACCGCTCAGTACATTGACAACATGTCTAACACGCAGCCTGCGGCGGTCGCGTCGGAACGGATCGCGCTCAAGGCCCGCCGGGTCTCCTTCGCCTGGGACCGGACGCCCCTGCACTGGGTACCGGGCGATCCGTTCACCACGCACACCATCAACGTGCTCCATCTGCTGCTCCCGGCCGGGGAACGCTGGTTCATCCACGTCTACCGCCAGGTGCTTCCGTACATACATGACGAGCGGCTGCGCGAGGACGTCATCGGGTTCATCGGGCAGGAGGCGATGCACTCCCAGGCCCATGACGACGTACTCCCGCACCTGAGGGAGCTGGGCCTCGACCCGACCCCGTACACCGCCCAGGTCGACTGGCTCTTCGAGAAGCTGCTCGGGGACCGGACGCTGCCGCCGGGCCGGGCGCGCAAGTGGTGGCTGATGGAGCGGGTGGCGACGATAGCGGCCATCGAGCACTACACCGCGTTCCTCGGCGACTGGGTCCTGAACGCGGAGGAGCTGGACCGGCGCGGCGCCGACCCCACCATGCTGGACCTGCTGCGCTGGCACGGCGCGGAGGAGGTCGAGCACCGCTCGGTCGCCTTCGACGTGTTCATGCATGTCGACGGCGGTTACCGGCGGCGGGTGCGGACCTGGGCCACGGCGTTCTCCGCGCTGGCCTTCCTCTGGCAGCGCGGCGCCCGCTTCTTCATGGAGAACGACCCGAGCCTGCTGGACGGCAAGGCGTCGTTCGGGCAGTTCTACCGCAGCGGCAGGCGCGGCACCCTGCCCAGCACACCCTCGATGCTGCGATCCATACCGCGCTACCTGAGCCGCGCCTACCACCCCTCGCAGGAAGGCAGTACGGCGCAGGCCGTCGACTACCTCAACCGCTCGCCCGCCGCCGTCGCGGCCGAGGCCCGTACGACGGAAGCCGGCTGACCATGCCCCTGTCCCTGCCCCTCCCCCGGCCGCGCACCGTCGTCGTGGTGGCCGCCGCCGCGCTGCTCGCCAAGCGGGCGATGCGCCGCCGCATAGAGACGTCCCCGCTCTGGCCGCTGCCGGCCCTCGACGAGCCCATATCCGGTCACTCCCAGCGCCGTTCGACCACCGGCAGGCGGCTGACGGTCGTCGAACGGTCCACTCCCGCGGACGGGGTCGTACTGCTCCGCCTGAAGGGCGCCGGACTCCCGCGCTGGCAGCCCGGCGCCCATCTGGACCTGGTGCTGCCGTCCGGTCTGGTCCGCCAGTACTCGCTGTGCGGCGACCCGGCCGACGTCGACACGTACACCGTCGCGACCCGGCTCGACGAGGACGGCCGGGGTGGCTCCAGGGAGGTGCACGAGCGGCTCCACGAGGGCGACGAGGTCGAGGTCAGAGGTCCCCGCAACCGCTTCCCGCTGGCGGACGCCCCCGCGTACGTGCTGGTCGCGGGCGGCATCGGGATCACGCCGGTGCTGCCGATGCTCCGCGCGCTCGCAGCCGCCGGGGCCGACTGGCGGCTGCTGTACGGCGGCCGCAGCCGGGCGACCATGCCGTTCCTGGCGGAGATCGCGGAGCTGGACGCGGGCGGCGGCCGGGTCACCGTCGTACCGCAGGACGAGGCGGGCCACCCCGACGTCTCCTCGGCGCTGGCGGACGCGGCGCCGGACACGGCGGTGCACTGCTGCGGTCCGCAGCCCCTGATGGACGCGGTCGCCGCCGCGCTCCCGCCCGGCTGCACCCTGCACCTGGAACGCTTCACCGCGGCCGCCCCGGACGCCACCGGCTCCGCCCCGTTCGAGGTGGAGCTGCGCCGCTCGGGCCGCACGGTCCGGGTGGCGTCGGGCCAGTCGGCGCTGGCCGCCGTCCGCGCGGAGCTGCCGCACGTCCCGTACTCCTGCGAGCAGGGCTTCTGCGGTACGTGCCAACAGCCCGTCCTGGAGGGCGAGGTGGACCACCGCGACGAACTGCTCGACGACGCGGAGCGGGCGGACTCGATGCTGCTCTGCGTGTCCCGGTGCCGGGGGGAGCGGCTGGTACTGGACCTGTAGGCGGAGGCCGGACCTGCCGGTCGGTACGCTGTTCCCCATGACGACCGGGGTGCGGCGCAGGATGGGCGTCGAGGAGCGCAGACAGCAGTTGATCGGTGTCGCGCTGGAGTTGTTCAGCCACCGCTCCCCCGACGAGGTCTCGATCGACGAGATCGCCGCCGCCGCCGGGATCTCGCGGCCGCTGGTCTACCACTACTTCCCGGGCAAGCAGAGCCTGTACGAGGCGGCGCTGCGGCGGGCGGCCGACGAGCTGGCGACCCGGTTCCTGGAGCCGCACGAAGGCCCGCTGGGCGCACGGCTGTTGCGGGTGATGGGGCGGTTCTTCGACTTCGTCGACGAGCACGGCCCCGGCTTCGCCGCGCTGATGCGGGGCGGCCCGGCCGTGGGCTCGTCGACGGCGAACGCGATGATCGACGGGGTGCGGCAGGCGGCCTGCGAGCAGATCCTGGCCCATCTGGGGGTCGAGGAGCCCCCGGCCCGGCTGGAGTTGGCCGTCAGGTCCTGGGTCTCGCTCGCGGAGTCGACGGCCCTGATCTGGCTGGACGGACGCCATATCCCGCGCGCCGAGCTGGAGTTGCAGCTCGTCCACGACTTCGCGGCGCTGACCGCCGTGAGCGCCGCGTACAACGAGGAGATGGCGGGCATCGTGCTGCGGGTCCTCGCGCAGGAGCCGGCGGACGGGCCGTTCGGAGACCTGCTGGTGCGGCTCTCCGCGCTGGCGCCCGCCGTACCGGCCGTGCCTCCGCAGCGGCTCCCCTGAGTCAGGCGCTGCGGTAGGAGGGGTCGAGATCGCGGGTCTCGGCCGAGAGGTGCAGGGCCAGTCCTTCGGTCGGCCGGATGCGCGCGGCCAGCAGCTCCAGTACCGATTCGGTGAGCCGGGCCTTGGTCTCCGGGGTGCGGCCGGCCAGCAGCGCGATCTCGATGTGCACGAGCGCGTCACCTTCGGGCGCGTCCGCCACCGCCGTCTCCTCGATCCGGCGGAAGCGGGTCTTGCAGGCGGTGATCTTCGTGCTGACCGTCTCGGCGATCAGCGGGTGCAGTGCGCCGGTGAAACCGGCCCGGTCGAAGGTGTCGTCGAGCTCGGCGGAGTAGTCGACGGTGATCTGCGGCATGACAGGGGCTCCTGGGCGGGGCGGGGAGGGAAGAGGCGGTACGCCCCCACCCTTTCCCGCCCCGGGGGACGCGCACAAGCGGGAATCACGGCAGCCGGCCCGACTTCACTCCCTCCCGCCACCGGCCAGGTCCGCGAAGCGCTCAGTCGACGCCCCCGTCGAACCGGGTGCTGACGACACCGCCCGTCCCGGGGAACGGCTTCTCTCCGGTCAGGTAGGGCTCGTACCGCGTCCGGCCGAGCAGGCGGGCAGCGAAGTAGGCGCCCACGTACTCCTTGGTGATCCGGCGCTGCCGCTGCTCCGAGAGTTCCTGCTGATCGGTTCGGGGGGCGGTGGCCCCGGGAAACTGGGACTCGCAGGTGCCCGGCTTGCTGCCGGGAACGGCGTCGTCATGTGCGCTGACCTGACCGCTGCTGGGCGACCACTGCTTGTTGTAGAAGTCGTGGACACCGCCGCGCACCGTGTACTGGGCTATCGGTGCGCTGTTGTCGTCCTTGTTCCAGTCGAAGAACTCTCCGGTGTTCACCTGGTCACACGTGCCCCACATCACCGCGAACGACGTCTTGGTGATGGGTTCGACGTCCCAGGTGGCGGTGGGCGCGAGAGCGAACGCGGCTTTGACGGACACGCCTTCGGGCCATCCGGCGCGGCTGCTGTCGGCGATCTCCTGCATCACTCCGCCGCCGCCCATGGAGTGCCCCACCAGCCCCACGTTCCGCATGTCCACATGGTCCTTGAAGTTCACCGATGAGGGACGTCCGGACCTGGCGTCGACGAAGCTGCCACGCAGCGGGCCCTCGCCGGTCGACGACAGCTTCCGCCACATGCCCAGCTGGGCGTTGATCAGTGCCGCGCGCTCCTGATAGACCGTGTCGGCCTGGCCTTGGGACGTCGAGTTGATGCCGTTCGCGCCGACGGAGACGACGACGAACCCCCGGCTCGCCAGATCACGGCCGAGGTAGTCGTATCCGAGATAACTGGGGATCTGCCGCACCCCAGGTGCGCACGGCCATGCCGACAGCCGCTCGGAGGCCGCCTCGATGATCGCCTCCTGCTTCGCCGCGTCGGCCGTGTCACCGCTCTGCTCGTCCTCCGCCAGCGCGGCCTGCGCGGCGGTGAGCGACCTGGAGGCCTCGGCGTCGGCGCAGGTGTCCCAGAATCCGTGCTCGATCATGATCAGCGGGTGGGTGCCGGTGGAGATGTCGTCGGGGTAGTAAACGGCCCCGTTCAGCTCGTTGTCGCCCACGTATCCGGAGGACTCGGGCGGCGGGAAAGCCTTGTCGCCCAGGTTGTAACGCACCTCGCTCACCCCGTGCCGCGCAGGCTGAGTACGGGCCCCGTCGGCGGCGGCGAACGCCTGTGTCGAGGTGAAGCACACAGCACAGGCGGTCAGGGGCGCGGCAAGCAGGAACCTCGTACGCCGTTTGCGTCCACGTTTCATATCGGCCTCACCCATGCGGATCGTAGATATCGGTAGTTGCGATGGCTTGTGAGCGGTGGGCGGCTGCCCGCGCGGCGCTCAGGCCCGCTGGGCCCGGTCGTACAGCGGCTCGGTGATCGCTGTACTGAACTGCGGACCGACGAGGTAGCGGACGCAGCCGTCGTGGGAGGAATCGGCGCAGGGCGCGCCATCGGTCTCGAAGAACGCGCTCTGCGTGTTGTCTCCGACCACGGTGCCCACACCGGTCACCGGGTTGAGGCCGGTGATCCGCGGTCCGCCGCTGGAGCCGCCGCCCATGACGCACGGCGGGCCGAACAGGCCGGGCGGCTCGGGGAACTCGACCGTGCCGGGGTATTCCCTGGCCGTCCCCGAGCAGTACGCGAGACGTTCACCGGTGTACTCGGGCAGGCCCTCGCGCGCCGGGTCAGCGCTGGCGCGCGGGTATCCGAAGGAGTCGCTGGGCACGTCGCCGGGCCGGTCGAAGCCGATCCTCTGCGCCGTCCCGACCGCGTCCTGGAGCCGCCGCCCCCGCTCGTCCGTGTTCAGCACGACGAACGCCTGGTCGTAGGAGTCGTACGTCTGCGCGTGCTGCTGGTCGTTGGCCAGCCAGGTGGAGCCGACGACGCCCATGCGGCCGACGAACTTGCCGTAGGGCGCCTGACCGTCGTGGTAGCCGGGCACGAACATCTCGTTGGCCGCCCACTGGTTGTTCTCGCCCAGCAGGTCGGTGTTGTTCACGCAGTGGCCCGCGGTCACCACGGTGCTTCGGTTGGCGCTCCGGATCACGGTGGCGGTGCAGCTGCTGTCCTCGCCGTGGTCGGTGAAGAAGAGCCGCCCGACGGTCCCCGGCAGCGCACCCCCGGTGGTCCAGGGCGCGCCGTCGGGGCCGCCGGCGGGCGGGTTGCCGGACGTCGGCGTGGTGAGCGCGGCGATGCGCTCGGGCGTCCAGTACTGGAGCACCGACCGCTGCTGTGCCGCGGTGACCGCCTGCCGGTGAGTGGCCACCGGGCCTGCCGCGGGGTGTTCCGCCGCGTGAGCGGGGGCCACGGCCAGCAAGGACATGCCCACGGTTGCCGCCGCCGCTGCCACCGCGGTGATGCGCCGCGACGGACGGAGGGACGGCCGGGGGAACGGGCTGGGGAGGAATCGCATGGGGTGGAGGGTAGGGAGAGGATGTCAGCAAGCTGTCAGATTCCTGTTTCCCGCCCGTACAGGCCCTTGGAGGGCCCTCTAAGTGAGCAGTTCCCCGTGGAGGGCGAGCGCCAGGCCCGCTTCCGCGCTGTCCGCCCGGCCCCGGTCGAAGGCCCGCTGGTAGGCGGCGTCACCGACGGCCTCGCGGGCCTGGCGCTCGCAGGCCTCGCGCAGCGGGCCCAGCTCCGGGGTGCCGCGCTGCGGGTGGCCGACCATCCGCCAGTAGAGCTGCCCGGTGCCGTACACCCGGGCGGCGTGGGCGCCCTCACCCTGAGCGGCGACCGCGGCGGCCAGGATGTCCAGGCCGAGCGCGATGCCGAAGCTGTCGCGGAGCCGGTGCTTGCCGGTGAGCATGGACCGGGCGTGCGCGGCGGCCGCCTCCGCCCGGCCCTGGAGCAGGGCGATCAACGCGAGCTGGTAGTCGACGTAACTGCGGGTCCAGCACTCGTCCATGGCCTCGCAGGCCGCGCGCAGGACGACCGCGGCCTCGGCCGCCTCGTCCAGCCTGCCGAGGCCGGTGAGGGCGAAGACGGTGATCAGGTGGCAGCGCAGCCGGTAGGTCGATTCGAGCGGGGTGCCGGCCTCTGTGCTGTGCAGCACCCGGTCCACCTCGCGCAGGCTCAGTTCCGGCCGGCCGACCATCAGGTGGGTGAGGCCGCGCAGGTACGCGGCGGCGAGGACGCCCTCGTCGGCCCCGTCCTTCGCGGCCGCCCGTACGCATTCCTTGCCGATCCGCTCCGCCGCCGGGTAGTCGCCCTGGAGCATCACGCAGATGCCGAGCACCCACAGGACCCGGGTGCGGTGCGGGCCCTGTGCCGGGCCGGCGTCCAGGGCGCGCTGGGCGTAGTCGCGGGTCTGCGGGAGGTGGCCGCAGCAGCACCAGAAGAAGCCGATCCGGCCGGCCATCTCCTGGGCGGCGGCGGTGTCGTGGGTGAGCAGGTGGTCCAGGGCCGCGCACAGGTCGGCGTGGGTGTCGGCGATGCGGTGGTACCAGCTGATCTGGTCGTCGCCGGTCCAGCCCGCGTGGGCGCTGCGGGCCAGTTGCAGGAAGCAGGCGGCGTGCCGGTCAGCCGCGGCGCGCTCCTCCCCGAGTTCGGCGAGCCACATCCGGCCGTACTCGCGGATGGTGTCCAGCATCCGGTGGCGGGTGCCGTCGCGCACGACGACCGATTTGGCCACCAGGCCGCGCAGCGCCGTGGCCACCCCGTCCCCGGTGAGCGGTCCCCCGGCGCAGACCTCGCGGGCGGTCGCCTCGTCGAAGTCGCCGCGCAGCACGGTGGCCCGTGCCCAGAGCAGCCGTTCCAGCGGGGTGCACAGCTCGTGGCTCCAGCCGATGGTGGTGCGCAGGGTGCGGTGGCGCTGCGGGCGGACCGATTCGTCGGCGAGCAGGTCGAGGCGGGAGCCGATCCGCCGCGCGATCTGCTCGACGGTGTGCCGTCCGGTGCCCGCCGCCGCGAGTTCGATGGCGAGCGGGATGCCCTCCAGCCGTCGGCAGATCTCGGCGGCCGCCTCTGCGGTGCCCGGCTCGTCGAACCGGGTGGCCGGGGCGATCGCCGCGACCCGGGCCCTGAACAGCGCGAGGGCGTCCGCCGCGCCGTCGACGGGCAGCGGGTCCACCTCGACGAGCTGCTCGCCCTTGATGCCGAGGGGCTGTCTGCTGGTGGCGAGCACCGTGAGTCCGGGTGAGGTGGTGAGGATCTCCCCGAGGAGGTGGGCGCAGGCGTGGCGCAGATGTTCGCAGGAGTCCAGGACGAGCAGCAGCCGCTTGTCCGCGAGCCACTCGCAGAGCACGTCCATGGGCATCCGCAGGGTGTGGTCGCTGAGCCCGACCGCGTCGGAGACGGTGGCCAGGAGCAGTCCGTCGTCGTGCAGCGGGGCGAGGTCGGCCCACCAGACGCCATCGCGGTATCGGGGTTCCGCGCGGCCGGCCGCGCGGACCGCGAGCCGGGTCTTGCCGACCCCGCCCGAGCCGGTGAGCGTGGTCAGCCGGCGGGTGGCGAGGGCGTGTTCGATCCGGCCCAGCTCCGTCTTCCGTCCGACGAAGCTCGTGGTCTCCTCGGGGATGTAGCTCACCATCGTCACCGTCGCTGAACAGGTGGAGAGGCCGGTACCCGGCCCCCGGGCCCGGTACGGCACCGGGGCCGTCGGCGCGACTGCCGGTACGTACGGGTTCGGGGCCGGGACCGGCCGGGGTGGAGTGGGGAGGGGACGCCCGGGAGGGTGATGCTGCGACTCTCCCCGGCGGCTGGCCTCACGGTAGACCTGTTCCGGTCAGCGTGCCGAGAACACCGCCACTGTGCGTCCCGGAACGGTGAAACTTCCCGAACTCCGCCCGTAGGTCGCCTTCTTGACGGTAGGGTCCGCGCCCGCGGCCTGGATGGGGTGCAGGGCGTAGTTCCGGCCCGCGAGGGCGGTCACCTTCTGGGTGGTGGTGCCGGGGGTGGCGTTGAGGACGACCACCAGCTTCCCGAGCCGCATGGTGATCACTCCCGGGGTCTCGTTCCTGCCGGAGAGCGGGAAGGAGAGCGCGGACTGCACCTGCCCGGCGGTGGAGAGGCCGAAGTCCTTCTCGGTGGCGCGGATGGTGAGCAGGTCCCGGTACGCGGCCGAGGCGCCGTTGATCTGCGCGCAGCCGGGGCTGACCGAGGGGTTGGTCAACAGCGGCTTGGCGTACGGCCACTTGGCCTCGTTGTCGGCTGCGGGCGGCAGTCCCCGGCCGAAGCCGTTGCCCGCGCGGCAGTCCCAGTGCAGGGCGTTGAACCAGTCGCCGCTGTCGAAGGAGTTGCGGTCCAAGGACTTGGAGCGCAGCAGGTCGGTGCCCGCCTGGGAGAGCGAGGGGCCCTGCGAGAGGGTGGCCGTCGCCATGGCCAGGACCTGCATCCTGGACCGGTCCGCGGCCGGGGTGCCCGCCGGGAGCTTGAAGGCGAGGGTGTCGTAGAGCGTCTCGTTGTCGTGGGCGTCGGCGTAGGCCAGCGCGTCACCGGGGGCGGCGGCGTATCCGGCCGGGGCCCCGTTGTAGTCGATGTCGGAGCCCTTGACGGCGGCGCCGGAGCTGTCGGTGAAGGTGTAGCCGGCGAGGCTGCCGGTGAGCCCGACCTTGATCAGGTCCTGGTAGTGCAGCAGCCGGGCCTTCTGCTCGGCCTTCGTACCGTTGTGGGTGGAGGTGTTGGGGTCGGTGTAGAGGCCGGTGGCGAAGCCCTGGACGCCGGGGTCCTCGTCGAACGGGGAGCCGCCGCGCACGGCGTCGCGGGCCCGGTCGGAGAAGGTGGCGATGCCGGTGCCGGCCATGTTCTTCTGGGTGGCCTGGACGAAGCGGGCGTCGTCGGCGATCTCACCGAAGTTCCAGCCCTCCCCGTACAGGATGATCTTCTTCCCGTCGACGCCGTCCTTGGCCACGGTCAGCGCGTCGAGCGCCTTGCGGACGGCCAGGATGTTGGCCTTGGGGTGGTGTCCCATCAGGTCGAAGCGGAAGCCGTCGACCTTGTACTCCTTGGCCCAGGTGACGATCGAGTCGACGACGAGCCTGCCCATCATGGTGTTCTCGGGCGCGGTGTTGGCGCAGCAGGTGGAGGTGGCGACGGCGCCGTCCTCCAGGAGCCGCTGGTAGTAGCCGGGCACGATCCGGTCGAGGACGGATTTGGCGTCCTGCCCGGAGGCGACGGTGTGGTTGTAGACGACGTCCATGACGGTCCGCAGACCGGCGCCGTTGAGCCCCTGCACCATCTGCCGGAACTCGACCGTGCGCCGGGTGCCGTCCGGGTCCGAGGCGTACGACCCCTCCGGGACGGTGTAGTGCAGCGGGTCGTAGCCCCAGTTGAAGCCGTCCTTCGCGGCGGCCTTCGCCACGCAGGCCTGCTGTTCGGTGGAGTCGGGGGCGTAGACGGACAGCTCGCAGGCCGGCTTCTGCTGGTCCTTCTTCCGCTCGGGGATGGTGCCGATGTCGAAGGCGGGCAGCAGGTGGACGTAGCTGGTGCCGGAGTCGGCGAGCCGCTTGAGGTGCTTCATCCCGTCGGAGCGGGTGTCGGTGAAGGCGAGGTACTCGCCGGGATGCTTGGAGGTGGGGTCCGCGATCGAGAAGTCGCGGATCTGGAGCTCCTGGATCTGGGCGTCGCGCAGCGGCACGGCGGCGGGCTTGCGCAGGGTGCTCCAGCCCTTGGGCGCGAGCTTCGCGTCGTCGAGGTCGACGACGAGGCTGCGGGCGGAGTCGGTGGTCAGGGCGGTGGAGTAGGGGTCGGTGACCTTGTTGGTGACCTGCTTCTGGACGGTGGGCGCCCAGACGTCCACGACGTACCGGTAGGGCTTGCCGTTCCAGCCGCGCTTTCCGGTGACGGACCAGACGCCGGTGCGGTCGTCGCGCCGCATCGGGACGGTCTTCCCGTCGAGTTCGAGGGAGACGGTACGGGCGGTGGGCGCCCAGACGGAGAGGGTGGGCGTGCCGTGCCGGAAGACCGGTCCGAGCGCGGCGCCGCTCGCCCGCTTCCCGTAGAGGTCGTCGAGCACGCCGGCGCTCTGTACCCCGGTGGCGGCGAGCAGGGCGCCGTTGGCGGCGCGCTGGGTGGCGATCAGCTGGCCGCGCAGGGCGTCACGGACCCGGTCCCGGTCGCGGGCGTCCACGGTGAACGCCGGGTAGTCCTTGAGGTGCGGGTACTTCGCCTTCTGCGCGTCACTCAGCGCGGACGGGCTGAGCCGCAGCCACCGGCCCTCGTCGGAGAGCGCGCCGTCGACGACGGAGATCCCGCCGCCCTTCGCGTAGACGAGCTGCTGGCTGGTGGCCTCGGTGGCCTTCACCTTCCAGACGACGGTGTCGGCGTCGATCCACTGCGCCTCGGCCTTGGTGAGGTCGGGCGCGGGGACGCCGCCGGTCTGCGGCAGCAGGTATCCCGCCGCGCCACCGAGCATCCAGACCTCGTGGCCGTAGGTGGCCAGGTCGAGTGACTGGTCGCTGGGCAGATCCTTCTCGTCGCCCCGGTGCAGGATGTAGCTGAGCGAGGTGGCGCCGTCGGTGAGCGGGACCTCGAAGGTGAGGCCCGAGGCGTCCTTCTTCACCGGCTGGAGCGGCTTGGCCCAGTCGGTGGGCTCCGCGGCTCCGGTCCAGGTGTGCAGCCCCCAGCCGTCGTAGTCGCCGTCGGCCCGGTAGTAGTGCAGGACGGCCTTGGAGGTGTCCGGGGCGGGATAGGCGCCGTCGGGCGCGGTGTCGCGCTGCCCGTCCTCCCCCTGCGCGATCCAGACCTGCCCGGTCTTCGCGAGCTCTACGGTCCGCTCCGCCCCGTCGGCGGTCCCGGCCTTCTCGACGGTGTACGGGACGGAGTCGGCGCCCTCCGGCACCTTGATCCAGGCGAACGCGCCGTAGGCGTCGCGCCCGGCGAAGTCCGCGGTGGCCCCGCCGGACCTGGCCTGCCAGCCGTCGTAGTCGCCGTCGGCGCGCTTGTAGTGGATGACGGCGTAGTCGCGTTCGACGGCGACGGGCTTCGCGGGCGGCGGTGCCTGCCCGGCGGTGGTGGAGGCGAGGGCGCTCGCGGTGCGGCCGGCGCGGTCGACGACGACGGCCTTGTACCGCAGGGGCGTTCCGGCGGCTGTCGTGCTGCCGATGGTCTGGGTGACCTTGTACGGGGCGTGGTCGGCGGACCCGAGCGTGGTCCACTTCCCGTTGCCCTGCTGGGCGGCGAAGACGACCCGGTCGAGGGAGCCGCCGTCCACGTCGGCGGTCAGCTCGACGGTGCCGGTGGCTCCGGCGGCCGGTGCCTTCAGGGAGATCGTGGGCCTGGCGGCGGGTGCGCCCAGCGGCTTCGCGGCGCGGAGCACGATGCTGGAGAGGGCCGGGACGGTGACGGTGATCTTCTTGTCGGCGCCGCTGCGGACCGTACCGGAACCGCCGTACAGGGTACGGAAGTCCATCCGGGCGGACTCGGTGGGCAGCTCGACGGTCTTCGCGGCCGTGCCGTTGTTGGTGGCCACGACGTACTCGTCGCCGCGCGCCGGGTCCGTACGGGAGAAGGCGTAGACGGAGCCCTCCGCGTACCGCTCGGTCTGGACGCCGTCGCGCAGCGCCGGGTTCTTCGCGGTCAGCTCGGACAGGGCGGCGATCGACCGGTAGAGCGGGTGCTTCGTGTCGTACGCGTCGGAGGCGTGCGTCCGGTCCGTGCCCAGCTGGTCGTCGTCGAGGTAGTCGGCGGTCTTCGAGGCGAACATGGTCTGGCGGGCGTCCTTGTCGCCCCCGGCGCCCGTGAAGCCCTGCTCGTCGCCGTAGTACACGACGGGGTTGCCCCGGCTGAGGAACATCACCTCGTTCGCCAGCCGGGCCCGCTTCACCAGCTCCGCGTCCCCGGCCTCCGGGTTGTCCTGCTTGAGGAAGGTGCCGATGCGGCCCATGTCGTGGTTGCCGAGGAAGGTCACCTGCTCGTAGGCGTTGGCCTTGTCGGTGGTGTACCGGTAGTCGTCACCGAAGACGGCGGCGAGCTTCGAGGCCGGGGCGGACTGCGAGGCGTACTGGCGGGCCGCCTCCTGGAACGGGAAGTCGAGCGTCGCGTCCAGCCGTCCCTGGGTGACGTAGGGGGACGTGATCGCGGTGTCGGCGGAGTAGACCTCCCCGAACATGAAGAAGTCCTTGCGCCCGTGCCTGGCCGCGTAGGTGTCGAGCGCGGTCGCCCACTGGGTCCAGAAGTCCATGTCGACGTGTTTGACGGTGTCGATGCGGAAACCGTCGATATCGAAGTCGCGGACCCACTTCTCGTAGATCTTCTCCATCCCGGCGACAACCTCGGGCCGCTCGGTCCACAGGTCGTCGAGCCCGGAGAAGTCGCCGTACGTGGTGGACTCGCCGGCGTAGGTCGAGTCGCCCCGGTTGTGGTACATCGTCGGATCGTTGAGCCAGGCCGGCGTCTTGCCGCCGGAGGTGACCGGCTTGTACGGGAAGGAGTCGGCGTCCACCTTCGCCATGCCCTTGGCGTCGTCGAAGGGCCGGCCGGTCCGGTCGAGGTACGGATAGGCGCCCTTGGGCCGGTACCCGTAGGTCTTCTCTGCGTAGTCGACGGTGTCGGCGGTGTGGTTGGTGATGACGTCGAAGAAGACCTTCATGCCCTTGCGGTGGGCCTGTTCGATCAGCTTCGTGAGGTCGGCGTTGGTGCCGAAGTGCGGGTCGACCTGGGTGAAGTCGGTGATCCAGTAGCCGTGGTAGCCGGCCGAGGCGTCCTTGCCGGTGCCCTGGACGGGGCGGTTCTTGAAGATGGGGGCGAGCCAGATGGCGGTGGTGCCGAGCCCCTTGATGTAGTCGAGCCTGTTCGTCAGCCCCTTGAGGTCGCCGCCCTGGTAGAACCCCTTGTCGGTGGGGTCGTACCCGGTCTCCAGCCGTGAACCGGTCAGCCCGCCCCGGTCGTTGCCGGTGTCGCCGTTGGCGAACCGGTCGGGCATCACGAAGTAGAACTGCTCGCGGGTCAGGTCGTGCCGGGCCGGCTCGGCGGCCAGCTTCGCGTCCGAGGGCGCGGCGGGCGGCCTGGGAGCGGCGGACGCGGAGGCCGCCGGGACGAGCGGGAGCAACGCCGTGCACAACGCGGCGACGGCTCCCCGTCTCAGGGTGGAACGGAACACGGGCGGGGTCTCCTTGTATGAGGGACGAGGGTGCTGCGGGTGCCGCGTCCGGCGGATCCGGACGCGGCACCCGAACAGGAGGGGGAAGAAGGTCAGCCGCGCCAGACGTCCGCGGTCAGCGCGACCTTTCCGGAGGCCGGCACGGTGGCGGTGCGGTTGGCGCCGCTCTCCCAGGTGACGTTGCCGCTCGCGTCCTTGCGGACGTACTTGTACGCGAACGTCGTACCGGCGGGCAGGCTCACGTCGAGCTTCCAGACGGGGTACGTGGCGGGGTCCAGCTTCGGCGCGGCGGCCGGGTTCCAGTTGCCGAGGGCGGGCTGGTCGCCGGTGACGTAGATGTTCTGGCCGAGGTGGGTGGTGGCGTTGACGCCGAAGGAGGCGCCCGAGGTGCCCGTACCGGGGTCGGTCGGGTCCGTCGGACCGGTGCCGCCTCCGGAGCAGGTGCGGGCGCCGGTCTGGAGGGCGAGGGCCGTGTTGGCGCCGAGCGTGGCGGTGAACCGGCCCGAGCCGTCGACCGTGACGCCCTTGCCGGACTGGATGTCGCAGTAGTCGCCGGCGGGCAGCGAGCTCTGGAAGGTACGGCTCAGCGGGGAGCCCTCGTGGTTGATCGCGACGTACGCCTTGGAGCCCCGGCCGAAGGCGATCTGATCGCCGCCGTTGTCCCACCAGTTCGTCACGGCCTCACCGCGGGCGGTGTTGCGGAAGCCGACCATGGAGGCGATCTCGCGCCAGGCGTGCTGGCACTTCCACCCGTCGCTGTAACAGGCGTTCACCGTGCCGCCGTTGGGCGGACCGGCGTCCTTGTCCGACCACTCGTAGCCGGAGTGGACGTCGGGCGAACCGTAGGGCCAGGCCAGCATGAACACGCTGGCGAGGGTGTAGTTGGCACCGTCCTTGTAGTTCAGCGTCTCGCCGTTGCGCTCGGTGTCGTGGTTGTCGACGAACACCGCGGCCTTGGACGAGGACATGAAGCCCCAGCCCTCGCCGAAGTTCTTGAGGTTGGCGAGGTTCTCGTTGTTGAAGACCTGCTTGAGGCTGCGGGCGTACCGGAATTCCTGGACGTCCCCGGTGCCGGCGTACTCGTCGGGCGAGACGGCCTCACCGGCCCCGAATATCGCCTCCTGCTTCCAGTAGACGCCGGAGTTGGTCAGCCGGGATTTGATGTTGGCGAGATCCCCGGCGGGGATGTGCTTGGCGGCGTCTATGCGGAAGCCGTCGACGCCGAGCGAGAGCAGGTCGTTGAGGTATCCGGCGATCCTGCCGCGTACGTACTCCTCACCGGTGTCCAGGTCGGCCAGGCCGACGAGTTCGCAGTTCTGGACGTTGGCGCGGTCGCCGTAGTTGCTGATCTGGGACTGGCAGTCGTTCATGTCGTTGACCGAGTACAGGCCGGGATAGTCGTACTTGCTGTACGAGGACCCGCCGGTACCCGTGCCGGAACCGGCCGACATGTGGTTGATGACCGAGTCGGCCACCACCTTGACGCCCGCGCTGTGGCAGGCGGCGACCATGTTGGCGAAGGAGGCGCGGTCGCCGAGCCGTCCGGCGATCTTGTAGCTGACCGGCTGGTACGAGGTCCACCACTGCCCGCCCTGGATGTGCTCCTGGGGCGGGGAGACCTGTACGAAGCCGTAGCCGGCCGGCCCGAGGGAGTCCGTACAGGCCTTGGCGACCGAGTCGAACTTCCACTCGAAGAGAACGGCGGTGACGTCCTTGGAACCCGGGGCGGAAGCCTGCGCGTTCGTGGCGGGGACCACGAGGGCGGCGGCGCCCGCGATCAGCGCGAGCGCTGCAGACAACAGGGGTCTACATGCCATGTCTTTCCTCCTGCGGTGGGGGAAACGCGGGTGACGGTTCAGCCTCGTCCGGCAACGCACCCTGCCCTCAAGGCTCGTGAAGGTTCTTGCTGCAAGAATGCAAACCTTGCCGCGGGGAGACCGTACGAGCCCACCGGGACCCGGTCAACCCTTTGGACACACCCCGCTCACACCCTGCTCACATCCACGAAATACCGCAGATTTCTTCCTGCAAGGTCTTACGCAAAACATTGCAGCCCTGTTACGTTTCTCCCGACTCCGGTCCGGCCGGCCGGGGGTCCCGTTACCCCGGGCCCCACGCGCCCGTCCGGCCGGACCGGTCACGTACGAGGGGCACCCGGGGGTCACACTCCCCGCCGACCCGCCCGGGTCGACTCCCGGTGCCCCTCGTGTGCGTGACGGACCCCTGTCCCCCGGCGGCACCTCACCCGTCATGATGGGCACCGAGCGGGGGGCTGCTCCGCTTCCCGCGGCTGATGACCACGCAGGACGTCTTGGGGGAAACGGCATGTCACGTACCGGGGTCTACCTCGCCCATCCACGGCCGGGAAGCTTCAACCACGCGGTGTTCGACGCCGTGGTGCGGGAGCTCCGCGACCGGGGCAGCGAGGTGCTGGCGCACGATCTCTGCGCGGAGGGGTTCGCGGTCGGCCTGACCGCCGACGAGACGGAGACGGTCCGGTCCGCCGCGGACACCCCGGACGCACAACTGGCCTCGCACCGGGCGGAGGTGGCCACCCTCGACGCCATGGTGTTCGTCCACCCCAACTGGTGGGGCATGCCGCCCGCCGTTCTCACCGGGTGGGTGCAGCGCGTGCTGGTGCCCGGCGTCGCCTACAAGCTGGGCACCTCTGACGGGGAGCCGCAGGCACTGCTGAAGGCAGGCCGGGCCCTCGTCCTGAACACCTCCGACACTCCCGCCGAGCGCGAGGCGGACGAGTTCGGTGATCCGCTGGACAGGATCTGGTCGGCATGTGTCCTGCCCTACGTGGGAGTTACCGACGTGCGCCGGGTCGTCTTCCGGACGGTCACCGACTCCTCCGACGAGGACCGCTCGTCCTGGCTGCGCGAGGCCCGCGAGCACGCCCGTGCGCTGCTGGTCTGACGTGCGGGGCGGGCGTCACGGCCTCGGGGCGGGGCACCCCTTAGACTCGGCCCCCATGTGGCCAGGACAGCAGTCGCCCCCCGATCAGCCGAACTCACCGAACGTGTACAGCGGTTCGGGTCCCACGCAGTCCGGCCGCCCGAACCCCGACTGGCACGCCGCGCCCACGCTCGGCATGAGCGCGCCCGAACCGCCCCGCCACTCCCGGAACCGGACCACCGTCGCCGTCGTGACCGCGGCCGCCGTGGTCGTCGCGGCATGCGCGGTGACCGGCTTCCTGGTGCTCCGCGACGGCGGAGGCGACGGGAGCGACAAGGCCGACCCGAAAACCGCGGTACCGGCCTCGGCGAGCCCCGGCAGCACCGACCGGACGGCGACCGGCGGCAACGGCCCCCTCGTCCCCGGCTGGAACACCGTGGTGAACGCCCAGCGCGGCATCACGTTCGACGTGCCGTCCTCCTGGGCCCGGAAGGCCGCGAGCTGGGTCAGCTACGTCGCGAAGGACGACGACCCCGAGGAGAAGCCGCTGGTCGGGATGATGGCCCCGGCGGTGCTCAAGGAGAAGTGGTGCACGTCCGACGACGACAGGAGCGGCACCGAGGAGGACACCCCGCTCGCCTCGACGGGAACCACCGGGGAGAAGGGCTCGAAGAGCGCCGAGGAGGCCGCGAAGGACACCGCGACCAACTGGGTCTACGGCGCCTACACCCAGCCCGACCGGACCCGCCTGACCATCGGTGAGCCCGAGTCCTACCGCACGAAGACGGGCATCGAGGGCAGCCTCGTGACCGTCACCTCGTCCGGCACCCCCGCGAAGGGCAAGTGCGACGGCGACGGCAAGGCGGTGACCTTCGCCTTCAAGAACGCGAAGGGCGCCTTCGTGTCATGGACCTACGTCGGCGCCCACGGCGTCCCCGACGAGGTCCCCGACACCACCATCCGCAAGATCCTCAGCACCGTCCGGCTCTTCAAGAAGGGCGACGGCGAGGGCTGAGGGGCGGGGGGCCGGGGCCGCGCCGGGCGCCGATGTCAGCCCGCCCGCACCCCCGACACCACCGCCGCGGTCGATCCCCGCACCACCAGCTCCGGCTGGAACACGTACTCCGTGCGCTGGACGGGGCTGCCGGCTATCTCCTCCAGGAGGGCGCCCACCGCTGCCGCCGCCATTGCCTGGACGGGCTGGCGGACCGTGGTGAGTGGCGGGTCGGTGAACGCGATGAGCTGGGAGTCGTCGAAGCCGACCACGGACACGTCGCGCGGCACCGCGAGGCCGCGGTCGCGGGCGGCGCGGACCACGCCGAGTGCCATCAGGTCGCTGCCGCAGACGATGCCCGTGCAGCCCCGGTCGAGCAGGGCGCCGGCCGCCACCTGGCCGCCCTCCACGCTGAACAGGGTGGAGCACACCAGGCGTTCGGCCTCCGAGCGGTCCATGCCCAGGAGGGAGACCGCCGCGTCCACGAAGCCGTCGCGTTTGCGGCGGGAGGGCACGTAGCGCTGCGGGCCGATCGCCAGGCCGACCTTGCGGTGGCCCAGTTCGGCGAGGTGGCCGACGGCCATGCGGACGGCGGCGGTGTCGTCGGGCGAGACGAACGGGGCGCTGATCCGTTCGTTGTAGCCGTTGATCAGGACGAACGGGACGCCCCGGTCGGTCAGCGCGGCGTAGCGCGCCGGGTCGGCCGAGGTGTCGGCGTGCAGTCCGGACAGGAAGACGATGCCGCCGACACCGCGTTCGACGAGCTGCTCGACGAGTTCGTCCTCCGTGGCGCCGCCGGGCAGCTGGGTGCAGAGCACCGGCGTGTAGCCGTGGCCCGCCAGGACCTGTTCGACGGACTGCGCGAACGCCGGGAAGATCGGGTTGGTGAGTTCGGGTGTCACCAGTCCGATCAGTCCGGCGCTGCGCTGCCGCAGCCGTACCGGGCGCTCGTAGCCGAGGATGTCGAGCGCCGCGAGCACCCGCTGACGCGTGGTGTCCGCGACGCCCGGCTTGCCGTTGAGCACCCGGCTGACGGTCGCCTCGCTGACCGAGGCCTGTCCGGCGATGTCGGAGAGCCTCAGCGGGCTGCCGGCCCTGGGCGGGGGGACGGTCACACCGTCCACCACACCGTGGTGTCGGCCGGCAGCTCGATCTCGGCGCCGTCGGTGGTGACCGGGGCGCTGGACAGCAGGACGGTGCCGCGTACGGGGATGCGGACGGCGGTGTCCGTGGTGTTGACGGTGCAGACGAAGCCGGGGCGGGCGAAGATCAGCAGCCCCTCGGGGGCGTCCAGCCACTCCACCGCGGTGCCCGCGCCGAGCCCGGGGTGCGCCCGGCGGGCGGCGATCGCGGCCCGGTACAGCTCCAGGGTGGAGCCGGCCTCGCCGGTCTGGGCCTCGATGCTCAGCTCGCCCCAGCCCGCGGGCTGCGGCAGCCAGCTGCCGCCCGCGCCGAAGCCGTACGAGGTGCCCTCGCGGGTCCACGGGATCGGCACCCGGCACCCGTCGCGGAAGCCGTCCTGGCCCTCGGCCCGGAAGAACGACGGGTCCTGGCGGGCCTCGTCCGGCAGGTCCGTGACGTCGGGCAGGCCGAGCTCCTCGCCCTGGTAGACGTAGGCGGAGCCGGGCAGCGCCAGCATCAGCAGGCTGGCCGCGCGGGCCCGGCGCAGGCCCAGTTCGCGGTCGCCCGCGGTACGGATCTGGGTGCCGAGGCCGGGCGGGTTGGCGAACCGGGTGGCGTGCCGGGTGACGTCGTGGTTGGAGAGCACCCAGGTGGTGGGGGCGCCGACCGGGCGCATCGCGTTCAGCGAGGTGTCGATGACGGCGCGCAGCTCCGCGGCGTCCCACGCGGTCGCGAGGTACTGGAAGTTGAAGGCCTGGTGCATCTCGTCGGGGCGGACGTAGTTGGCGGTGCGCTCGACGGTGGGGGTCCAGGCCTCGGCCACGGCGATCCTGTCGCCGGGGTACTCGTCGAGGATGGTGCGCCAGCTGCGGTAGACCTCGTGCACGCCGTCCTGGTCGAAGAACGGCATGACATCGTTGCCCAGCAGCTTCAGCTGGTCGTGGGTGCCCAGGTCGGGCAGGCCCTCGGCCTTGACGAGGCCGTGCGCCACGTCGACCCTGAAGCCGTCGACGCCCATGTCGAGCCAGAAGCGCAGGATCGAGCGGAACTCGTCCGCGACGGCCGGGTGCTCCCAGTTGAAGTCGGGCTGCTCCGGCGCGAAGAGGTGGAGGTACCAGTCGCCGGGCGTGCCGTCCGGGTCCGTGGTCCGGGTCCAGGCCGGTCCGCCGAAGATGGACTCCCAGTCGTTGGGCGGGAGTTCGCCGTCCGCGCCCTTGCCGGGGCGGAAGTGGTAACGGTCGCGCAGGGCGGATCCGGGGCCCTCCGCGAGCGCGCGCCTGAACCACTCGTGCCGGTCGGAGGAGTGGTTGGGCACCAGGTCGACGATGATCCGCAGGCCCAGGTCATGGGCGTCCCGGATCAGCGCGTCGGCGTCCAGCAGGGTGCCGAACATCGGGTCGATGGCCCGGTAGTCGGCGACGTCGTACCCGGCGTCGGCCTGCGGGGAGGCGTAGAAGGGGCTGAGCCACACCGCGTCGACGCCGAGGTCCCTGAGGTACGGGAGCCGGGCGGTGACGCCTGCGAGATCGCCCATTCCGTCGCCGTTGCCGTCGGCGAAGCTGCGCGGATAGACCTGGTAGATCACCGCGTCCTGCCACCAGCCGGTGCGGTGGCCCGGGGCGTCGGCGGACGTGCCGGTGGAGGGGGCAGCGAGGTGCTGGGTCATGTCGTCCCTGGGGTGTCTGGGTGGGGAGTGGCGCCGGGACCGGGTCGGGATGCCGGCGCCACCGTGACTGGTGCGTGCGGGTCGTACGGCCGTGCTGCCTCAGCCCTTGACGGCTCCGGCGGACATGCCGGTGACGAGGTGCTTCTGCGCGAACAGGAAGACCAGGGCCGCGGGTATCGCGATGAGCACGGAGGCTGCGGTCATCGGGCCCCACTGCGCCCCGTAGCGGTTGACGAACAGCTGGAGTCCGCCCGCGAGGGTGAGGTTGTCCTCCCCGACCATGAAGGCGGAGGCGTACGCCACTTCGCCCCAGGCTGTGATGAAGGAGTAGAACGCGGTGACGGCGAGTCCGGGCTTGGCCAGCGGGAGGATGAGCCGCCAGAACGTGCCGAACGGGGTGAGGCCGTCGACCTGCCCCGACTCGTCGATCTCGCGCGGGATGGTGTCGAAGAAGCCCTTCATCATCCAGGCGCAGAACGGCACCGAGATGGTGAGGTAGGTGATGACGAGACCGGCGGGCTTGTTGAGCAGGCCCATGGTCGCCATGATGTTGTAGATCGGCACGATGAGGACGGCGACCGGGAACATCTGGGTGATCAGCAGCGTCCACATCAGTCCGCGCTTCCCGGGGAAGCGGAACCGGCTGACGGCGTAGCCGGTGGAGGCGGAGACGATCACGCCGACGAGTGTGGTGAGCCCCGCGACGACCACCGAGTTGCCGAACCAGGTCAGGAACTTCGTGTCCTTGAGCAGGTGCGTGTAGTTCTCGAACGTCGTGTCTTTGAAGAAGCTCGTGGTCGTCGCGAACTGCGCGGGCTTCAGCGAGGTGAGCAGGACCCACAGCACGGGGAAGACGGCGATCACGGACGCGACGATCAGCGTCAGGTGCAGCGCGGTGGAGGCCAGCGGCGAACGCTCGCCGCGCAGCCGGACCTTGGGCGCGGAGTGCCGCGCGGCGGGGGTGGGTGCCGTGGTCACCAGTCATCTCCCTGGGTGCGGAGGACTCGCCGGTACACAGCGGCGAAGAGCATCAGGAGTACGAGGATCAGCACGCCCCACGTGGAGGAGAGCGCGAAGTCGCGCGGGCTGATCTCGAAGGAGAACTTGTACGCCTGCGTCACCAGGATCTGGGTGGCGTCACCGGGTCCGCCGCTGGTCAGCAGGAAGATCACCGGGAACATGTTGAAGGTCCAGATGGTGGAGAGCAGGATCACGGTGGTGGAGACCGGCCGCAGTCCGGGCAGGGTGATGTGGCGGAAGCGCTGCCAGGCGGTGGCGCCGTCCATCTCGGCGGCCTCGTAGTGCTCGCTGGGGATGGACTGGAGCCCGCCGAGGAGGGCGACCATCATGAAGGGCACGCCGAGCCACACGTTGACGGCGATGACGGAGAGTTTCGCCCAGGTGGGGTCGTTGAGCCACGGGATGCCGTCGAAGCCGCTCCCGGAGAGGATCCTGTTGAGCAGCCCGCGGTCCTCGTTGTAGAGGAAGCGCCAGGCGAAGACGGAGACGAAGCCGGGGATGGCCCAGGGCAGGATGAGCGCCATCCGGTACGCGGAGCGCCCGGCGATCCGGCGGTTGAGGATGTTGGCGAGCCCCATGCCGAGGGCGAAGGTGATGGCCACACAGGAGACCGTCCACACCAGGGTCCAGCCGAGCGTGCCGAGGAACTCGCTGCCCTTCAGTACGTCGGTGTAGTTGTCCAGGCCCACGAACTCGTACGTCGCGGGGATGTGGTTGACACCGATGGACCGCTCGACGTTGCGCTCGTTGGCGTCGGTCATCGACAGGTAGATGCCACGGACCAGCGGATACCCGATGATCACGCCGATGACGATGACGACCGGGGCGACCATGGTCCAGGCGTACCAGTGGGTCGACAGCGCCCGCCGGATCCGGCCCGGGGGCGTGGGGTTGCCAGTACCGCGGCTCCGGCCGCGGGCGACGATGTCGTCGCCCGCGGCCTTCGCCACCGACTGGCTGGTGTGGACAGCCATCAGCCGGCCTGCCTTCCTGGGTTACTTCCAGCCCTTGAGGAGCTTGCGGTAGGAGTCGCCGGTCGTCTTGACGGCCTTCTCCGGGGAGGTCTGTCCGGTGAGGACCTTCGTGTACTCGGTGACCAGCGGCGCGAAGAGGCTGCCGGTCTCCGGGATCCAGGGGCGCTCGACGGCGCTCTCCACGACGGGCTTGAAGAAGCCGACGATCTCGTTGTCGACGACGCTCTCCTGCGCGTAGGCGGAGGTGCGGGTCGGCAGCAGGTTGAGCTCCTTGGTGACCTGGGCCTGGGTCTTGACGGAGGTCATGTAGTCGACGAAGGCGTAGGAGGCGTCGAGGTTCTTGGAACCGGCGTAGACGGCGAGGTTGTGACCGCCCTGCGGGGCGCCCTGCGCGGCGGAGCCGGCCGGGACCGGGGCGACGCCCAGGTTGGCCTTGTCCGCGAACTCCTTGCCGGTGTAGGTGTCGGCGACGGCCCACGGGCCGTTGATCATCATCGCGACCTTGCCGTCCTTGAAGGACGACTGCATGTTCTCCCAGCCGTCCGTCGCGTCGGTCTTGGCGGCGCCGGAGTCGACGAGGTCCTTGACGACCTTCATCGCCTTGACGCCGGCCGGGTTGTCGATGGTGACGGACTTGTTGGAGGCGTCGACCATGTCGCCGCCCTCGCCGTACAGGAAGGACAGGAACCAGTACGCGTCGTCGCCGCGCAGGTAGAGGCCGGTCTTGCCGGTCTTGTCCTTGATCTTCTTCGACGCGGTCTTCAGCTCGTCGACGGTCTTGGGGACCTGGACGCCGGCCTCCTTGAAGATCTTCTTGTTGTAGAAGATGCCCATGGAGTCGATGACCTGCGGCACCGCGTACGTCTTGTCCTTGTACTTGGTGGACGCGGCGGCCTGCTTCAGGAAGTCGTCCGCCTTCTGGAGCGCGGGGGTGCCGTCCAGCGGAGCGAGGTAGCCGAGGTCGGCGAACTCGGGCGTCCACGCGACCTCGGAGCGGATCACGTCGGGGGCGCCGGAGCCGGACTGCGCGGCGTTCTTGAACTTGTTCTGCGCGTCACCGAAGGGGACGTTGACGTACTTGACGTCGACCTTGGGGTGCTCCTTCTCGAAGCCCTCCGCGATCTTCTTGAAGACCTTGTCCTCGCTGCCCGCGGTGGAGGTGTCCCACCACGTGACGGTGCCGGAGAGCTCGCCCGAGCTCTTGGAGGTGCCGTTGGAACTGTCGTCGTCGCTGCCGCAGGCGGTCGCCGCGAGCGCCAGGGCCGCGACCAGGGCGGTGGCCGTTATGCCACGTCGCATCTGAACTCCTTCAACTGCCGTACCGCTCCGTCGCGGCGCCGGGTCGACGTGAACGTAACAAGGATGAAAGAAGGCCGAAAGAGTTTGCGGAAGATTTCTGCAAGCTTCGGCGATCGTTACATTCGCGTGTCCTCACGGTTGCCGTCAAGCCCCTTGACGCGGAGCACCGAGCCCTGACAGGGGCAGGCCACCACCCATGATTCCGCAGTGCGACGATCTGACCGCAGCCCGCAGTCCGGCCCCGCAAGACTTTGCAAGATATTGCCGAGGGGGCCGACCGAAGGAGCTGCGCGAGCAGCCGGGGGCGGGGGCGCGGGCCGCTTCCGCGGGCGTCGGCGTCCGATTCCTGTGCATGGTGGGCAATCCGACCCGCTCCCGGTACAGTCCAGTTCCATGACCGCACGGCTTGCCGATATCGCAACTCAGGCGGGGGTCAGCGAAGCGACGGTCAGCCGTGTACTGAACGGCAAGCCCGGGGTTGCCGCTGCCACCCGCGAATCCGTCCTCGCCGCGCTCGACGTCCTGGGCTACGAACGGCCCGTACGGCTGCGCAGGCGCAGCGCGGGTCTGGTCGGCCTGATCACGCCGGAGCTGGAGAACCCCATCTTCCCGGCGCTCGCCCAGGTCATCGGGCAGGCGCTGACCCGGCAGGGCTACACCCCGGTGCTGGCGACCCAGACCCCCGGCGGCTCCACCGAGGACGAGCTGACCGAAATGCTGGTCGACCGCGGCGTCTCGGGAATCATCTTCGTCTCCGGGCTGCACGCCGACACCTCGGCCGATATGCAGCGCTACGAGCAACTGCGCGCCCAGGGAGTCCCCTTCGTACTGGTTAACGGTTTCTCGCCCAAGGTGCAGGCGCCGTTCATCTCACCGGACGACCGGGCCGCGATGCGGCTGGCGGTGACGCACCTGGTGTCGCTGGGCCACACCCGGATCGGACTGGCCGTCGGGCCCAAGCGGTTCGTCCCGGTGGTCCGCAAGATCGAGGGCTTCCACGCCACGATGCGGGAGCAGTTGAACCTCACTCCGGACGAGGTGGAGGGGCTGATCCAGCACTCCCTTTACACCCTGGAGGGCGGTCAGGCAGCCGCCTCCGCGCTGATGGAGCGGGGCTGCACGGCGGTGGTGTGCGCGAGCGACATGATGGCGCTGGGCGCCATCCGCGCAGCTCGCAGGCTTTCCAGGGACGTGCCGCGCGATCTGTCCGTGGTCGGTTACGACGACTCCCCGCTCATAGCGTTCACCGATCCGCCGCTGACCACGATCCGGCAGCCGGTGACGGCGATGGGTCAGGCCGCGGTCCGTACGCTCCTTGAGGAGATCGGCGGCACACCCGCCCCGCACAGCGAGTTCGTCTTCATGCCCGAGCTGGTCGTGCGCGGCTCGACGGCCGCCGGCCCCGGTCCCGACGCGGCATCGCCCGCCCCGCCCGTCCAAGGATCCCACGCACACCCGTAGTCCGCAGGACGTGCGGGCCGCTCCCGACCGGAGGATCATCAGGCGGAGGGGGCGAATCTGGCAGACTCTGTGCCTATGGGTGAATTGAGCGTGAAACGACAGGAAGGCCGTACGGAGGCCACCCCGTCACCCATCGTGAACGAGGCGGCTCCCGAGGCGAACACGAAGCAACCCGGCGACGTGAACCGGATGCGAAGACTGCGCGATCGCACCCTGGCCGGGCTGCGTGGTCCGCGGTCCCCGCGGAGGCCACGTCTCTGGTTCGAAATCCTGCTCATCGCGGTCAGTTACTGGCTGTACTCGCTGGTGCGCAACGCCGTCCCCGAGCAGAAGGCGGCGGCCCTGGCCAACGCCGACTGGATCTGGTCGGTCGAGCGGTTCATGGGCATCGCCGTGGAGCGGTCGGTCAACCACGCGGTCAACTCGGTGACATGGCTGATCGTGTCGATGAACTACTACTACGCGACACTGCACTTCATCGTCACCATCGGTGTGCTCATCTGGCTGTTCCGCCGCCACCCGGGCCGCTACGCGGCAGCCCGACTGGCCCTGTTCGCGACCACGGCCGCCGCGCTGGCCGGCTACTACCTGTACCCGTTGGCGCCGCCCCGCCTGATGAACGGCAGCACGTTCATCGACACGGTCATGGTCCACCAGACCTGGGGCTCGATGGCTTCGGGCAACTTCAAGAACATGTCGAACCAGTACGCGGCGATGCCGTCGATGCACATCGGCTGGTCGCTGTGGTGCGGGCTGACCGTGTTCGCCCTGGCCTCCGCGCCCTGGGCGAGGATCCTCGGCCTGCTCTACCCGATGGTCACCCTGATGGTGATCGTGTCGACCGCGAACCACTTCTGGCTGGACGCGGTGGGCGGCATGGCCTGCCTGGCCTTCGGCTACGCGGTGTCGTACGCCTGGTACGGAGCGCTTCCGCACCATCTGCCGAGGCGGATTCCGCCGAGGGACGCCGGGCGCGCCCGGCTGTCCGCGCTGTCGGTCCACCGGGCGAAGGCCGCGGTGGGCCGGAACTGAGGGCCGTGGGACAGGTGCGGGCGCGCCCGGGTTTCCGGGCTCCGCCCCGGAACCCACGGCGCACCGCGTCACACCGCCGCCCCGTAGAACCGCTCGTCCACCACCGCCCGCGCCCGCCGGGTGATCCGCCGGTAGTCCTCCAGCATGTCGCCGACGTGGCCGGGCTCGTACCCCAGGTAACGCCCCACCGCGGTCAGCTCCCGGGGGTTGGACGGGAACGTGTCGCCCGGCCTGCCCCGTACCAGCATCACCGCGTTGCGGACCCGGGTCGCCAGCACCCACGCCTCGTCCAGGGTCTGCGCGTCCTCCGCGGAGAGCAGCTCCGCCGCGCCGGCCGCGGCCAGCGCCTCACGGGTCCGGGTGGTCCGCAGCCCCGGCTCGGCCCAGCCGTGCTGCATCTGCAGCAGCTGGACCGTCCACTCGACATCGCTCAGCCCGCCCCGGCCCAGCTTGGTGTGGAGCGTCGGGTCCGCCCCGCGCGGCAGCCGCTCGGACTCCATCCGGGCCTTGAGCCGCCGGATCTCGCGGACCGCGTCCTCCCCCAGCCCCTCCGCCGGGTAGCGCAGCGGATCGATGAGCTCGATGAAGTCGCGGCCCAGATCCGCGTCGCCTGCCATCGGCTGGGCCCGCAGCAGCGCCTGGCTCTCCCAGACCAGCGACCAGCGCCGGTAGTACGCCTCGTACGACTTCAGGGTGCGGACCAGCGGTCCGCTCTTGCCCTCGGGGCGCAGATCGGCGTCGATGATCAGCGGCGGGTCCGCGGTGGGCAGCTGGAGCAGCCTGCGCATCTCGGCCACCACCCGGTTCGCGGCCCTGGACGCCTCCTGCTCGTCGACGCCCTCGCGCGGCGCGTGGACGAACAGGACGTCCGCGTCGGAGCCGTAGCCCAGCTCCTGTCCGCCGAAGCGGCCCATGCCGATCACGGCGAACCGGGTGGGGAGCGTGTCGCCCCATTCGGCGCGTACGGCGGCGCGCAGGGCCCCGGCGATGGTGACGGCGTTGAGGTCGGTGACGGCGGTGCCGACGCGGTCGACGAGCGCGCCCGGGTCCTGTTCCGCGGGGCTGTCCTCGGTGCCGTAGGAGCTGATGAGGTCCGCGGAGGTGGTCCGGAACAGTTCGCGGCGCCGCACCCCGCGCACCACCGCCACCGCGGATTCCGCGCCGTCCGAACGGCCCACCGCTGCCAGCACCTCCTGCTCCAGGGCGTCCCGGCCGCGCGGCTTCAGCCCCTGCGGGTCGCCGAGGATGGTCACCGCCTCCGGGGCGCGGAGCAGCAGGTCGGGGGCGAGCCGGCCGGCCGAGAGGACCCGGGCGAGGTTCTCCGCCGCCGCGCCCTCGTCGCGCAGGAGGCGCAGGTACCACGGGGTCTTGCCCAGCGCGTCGGACACCTTGCGGAAGCCGAGCAGTCCGGCGTCCGGGTCGGCGGAGTCCGCGAACCAGCCGAGCAGCACGGGCAGCAGGGTGCGCTGGATGGCGGCCTTGCGCGAGACGCCGGACGACAGCGCCTCCAGGTGGCGCAGCGCGGCCGCCGGGTCCTCGTAGCCGAGGGCTTCGAGCCGGTGCGCGGCGGCCTTCGTGCTGAGCCGGGACTCACCGGGGGCGAGCTGGGCGACCGCGTCGAGCAGCGGCCGGTAGAACAGCTTCTCGTGCAGCCGGCGCACCACGGAGGCGTGCCGCTTCCAGGCCTGGTTGAGCTCGGTGACGGGGTCCACGCGCATGCCCAGCGAGCGGGCGAGGCGCCGCAGGTCCGGTTCGTCCTCCGGGACCAGGTGGGTGCGGCGCAGCCGGTAGAGCTGGATGCGGTGCTCCATCGTGCGCAGGAAGCGGTAGGCGTCGTCCAGCTGCGCGGCGTCCACCCGGCCGACGTAACCGCCCCGGGCGAGCGCGCCCAGGGCCTCCAGGGTGGAGCCGCTGCGCAGCGTGGTGTCGTTGCGGCCGTGGACGAGCTGGAGCAGCTGTACGGCGAACTCGACGTCCCGCAGTCCGCCCGGCCCGAGCTTGATCTCGCGGTCGACCCGGTCGACGGGGATCGTGTCGATGACCCGGCGGCGCATCTTCTGCACGTCGGGGACGAAGTTCTCCCGGTCGGCGGCCTGCCAGACGAGCGGCGAGACGGCGTCGACGTACTCGGCGCCCAGCGCGGGGTCCCCGGCCACCGGCCGGGCCTTGAGGAGCGCCTGGAACTCCCAGGTCTTGGCCCAGCGCTGGTAGTAGGCGAGGTGCGAGGACAGGGTGCGCACCAGGGGCCCGTTACGGCCCTCCGGGCGCAGGTTGGCGTCCACCGGCCAGATGGTGCCCTCGACGGTGGTGTCGGAGCAGATCCGCATCATGTGCGCGGCCAGCCGGGTGGCGGCCGGGATGGCGGCGCTCTCCTCCGCGCCGTCGGCGGGTTCCGCCACGAAGATGACGTCCACGTCGGAGACGTAGTTCAGTTCGTGGCCCCCGCACTTGCCCATCGCGATGACGGCGAGGCGGCACTGCGCGGCGTCCTCCGGCGCGGCCGTACGGGCGATCGCGAGGGCGGCCCGCAGGGTCGCGGTGGCCAGGTCCGCGAGCTCGGCGGCGGTCTCCGCGACATCCGTGGTGCCGCACACGTCCCTGGCCGCTATCGACAGCAGGCACCGGCGGTAGGCGACGCGCAGGGCGTCCTGGTCGTCGGCGCCGGCCAGCTCGTGCTCGAACTCGGCCACTCCGGGATGCAGGTCGGTGGCCTCGTACGTGACGAGGGCCTGCCAGTCGCGCGGGTGCCGGGCCAGGTGGTCGCCGAGCGCCTCCGACGCCCCCAGCACCCCGAGCAGCCGGTCCCGCAGCGGTTTGGCGGTGACGAGGGTGTCCAGCAGGATCTGCCGCTCGTCCGCCTCCTCCGCCTCCACGAGCCGTACGACGCCGCGCAGCGCGAGATCGGGGTCGGCGGTGGCCCCGAGCGCTTCGAGGAGAACGGGGTCGGAGCGTACGGAGGTCAGGTCCGGCAGGTCGAGCAGCCGCTCCGCGCCGGACGGGTCGGTGAATCCGTGCCGCAGCAATCGGGTGAACGTACTGCTCCTGCGCCCCGGCAACGTCGTCATTCCGTGCTCTCTCCTGCTCGCCGCCCGATCACGTTCCAGTCTTACGAGCCTAGTCCCGCACCGATGAATACGGAGGGGTCGCACAGTCTGTACTTCACCAGCATGTCCCGTTCAGCACTCTCCTGGAGGCCCGGTCATGTCCGCAGCCGAACCGCAAGCCGAGCTGGACCCCCGCTACAGCAGTTCCGGCGCAGAGCCCGCCCACTGGGCCGACGCGCGGGAACTGCTGTCCGGGGCCGAGCTGTACTGGCTGACGACGGTCCGTCCCGACGGCCGCCCGCACGTCACCCCGTTGATCGGGGTCTGGTGGCAGGGGGCGCTGTACTTCTCCACCGGCGCCGAGGAACGCAAGGGCCGCAATCTGGCGGCCAACCCCGAAGTGGTCCTCACGACCGGCAACAACGCCTGGACCGAGGGCTTCGACGTGGTGGTGGAGGGCCGGGCGGACCGGGTGACGGACGCGGCCCTGCTGACCGCTCTCGCCCAGGCCTGGGAGGCGAAGTACGGGGAGTTCTGGCACTTCGACGTCGCGGACGGCATGTTCGTGGGCTCCCAGGGCAACCGGGCCGAGGTGTTCGCGGTCTCCCCGCGCACGGTCTTCGGCTTCGGCAAGGGCGAGCGGTTCAGCCAGACCCGGTGGCGTTTCGCCTGAGCCGTCGGGGGGCTCGGCTACCGGGGCCGGGCGGGCATGGTCCCGATCACGACGGTGGCGTACAGCTCGTCGCAGGTCACCACGCGCGGGATCAGTCCGCTGCCGCCGACGGTCTCCTCCGCGAGGGCGGCCTGCCGTTCGCTCGTCTCGACCAGCAGGCTGCCGCCCGGCGCGAGCCACCGGGGTGCCTCCGCGGCCACCCGGCGCATGACGTCGAGACCGTCGCCGCCGCCGTCCAGCGCCACCAGTGGCTCGTGCACCCGCGCCTCCGCGGGAAGCAGTGCGACATCGCCGGTCGGTACGTACGGCACGTTGGCGAGCAGTACGTCGACGCGCCCGCGCAGCGACTCGGGCAGCGGGGCGAAGAGATCACCCTGGTAGACCCGGCCCAGCTCACCGACGTTGCGCCGGGCGCAGCGCACGGCGGCGGGTTCGACATCGGAGGCGTGCAGCTCGATCCCCTCCAGCGCCGCGGCGAGCGCGGCGCCGAGCGCGCCCGTGCCGCAGCAGAGGTCGACGGCCACGGCGGGTCGCGGGGCGAGCGCCACGGCCTGCCGGATCAGGAACTCGGTGCGGCGGCGTGGGACGAAGACCCCCGGGTCCACGGCGATCCGCAGCCCGCTGAACTCGGCCCAGCCCAGGACGTGTTCCAGCGGAAGACCGGCGACGCGCCGCTCCACCATGGCGTTGAGTGCGGCGGGGTCGGCGGCGGTGGAGGCGATCAGCTCCGCCTCGTCCTCCGCGAAGACGCAGCCGGCCGTGCGGAGTGTGGTGACCAGGGAGGAACGGGCAAGCGGGGACAGCGGGACCGGCATGGAGCGGAGCCTTTCGGGAAAACGCCGATGGGTGCTCCGCGGTCGGTTACGTCCGGTCGACCACGCGTTGACGAGGGGCGAGCACCCAGCCTGATACAGCGGTGATGGGTCCCACCTCCTCCGGTCCGTCCCCGTGCGGGGATCCTGCGGTACGCCCCTTGCGGGGAAATCCTGCGTACGTCCCCGTGCGGGGGAACGTCACCCTACCCCAGCGGGGTCCGGCGCGTGCCGTCCCGCCGCGGGTCCGGGGTCAGCGCTTTCGGGGTCAGCGCTTTCGGGGGCGCCAGTCGTTGCCGCCGTCGATGAACCGGTTGTGCACGGCGACCGACGTGTTGGCCGCCCGGATGTTCCGCGCCTCCGCGCTGTGCTCCCGCTCGATCTGCTGCCCGTCGAAGTTGTCCGTCTGGCCGCGCCTGCTTCGCAGCGTCAGTTTCACGATCAGGAAGACGACCACGGCGAACAGCACGCCGAGCACTGCGACAACCTCAGCCATGGCTCCCCCGTCCACTGCGGCTCCGCTGCCATTGTCAGTGATCGGGCGCGTGCCGTCCACCGATGAGCGGACAGTGGGTCCCGGTGTAGATCGTGGGCATGCAGCGGTTGCAGTGAATGCACTCGGAGCGGGTCGCGGGGTCGCGCCCGATGCGGTGCAGCAGGTCGGGTTCGCGGAGCAGGGCGCGAGCCATAGCGACGAAGTCGAAGCCCTCCGCCATGGCGCGGTCCATGCCCTGCCGGTCGGTGACCCCGCCGAGCAGGATCAGCGGCAGCCGGAGTCCGGCCCGGAACTGCCGGGCGGCGTCGAACAGATACAGCGACCGGTACGGGTAGGTACGGAAGAAGCCGCGGCCCAGCGCCCGGATCGCGAGGCGCTGCGGGAGCGGGAAGTTCGCCGCGAACTCGGTGACGGGGGCGTCGCCCCGGAAGAGGTACATCGGGTTCAACAGGGAGCTGCCCGCCGTCAGTTCGAGTGCGTCCACCGAGCCGTCCTCCTCCAGCCAGCGGGCGACCTGGAGGCTGTCGTCCACGGTGAGCCCGCCGGGCGCGCCGTCCTTCATGTTGAGCTTGGCGGTGATGGCGAGACGGTCGCCCAGCGCGTCGCGTACCGCCCGGGTGATGCCCAGCGCCACGGCCGCGCGGGCACGCAAGGAGCCGCCGAAGGCATCGGTACGGCGGTTGAGCCGGGGGCTGAGGAAGGCGCTGGCCAGGTAGTTGTGGCCGAGGTGGATCTCCACGGCGTCGAACCCGGCCTCGGCCGCGAGCAGGGCCGCCTCGGCGTGGGCGGCGACGACACGGGCGATGTCGTCGGCGGTGGCCGCCCTGTTACGCCGCATGCTGAGCGGGTTGAAGCCGGCCATCGGGGCGAGGCTGGGCAGCCCGTTGGAGCGCCCGTCCGCCACCGGACCGGCGTGGCCCAGCTGCGCGCTGACCGCGGCCCCGGTACCGTGCACGGCCTCCGTCAGCCTGCGCAGCCCCGGCAGCGCCTCGGGCCGCATCCACAGCTGACGGCGCTCGGTGCGGCCCTCCGGGGACACCGCGCAGTAGGCCACGGTCGTCATGGCGACGCCGCCCGCCGCGGGGCGCAGGTGGTAGTCGATGAGCGCGTCGGTGACCAGCGCCTCGGGGGTGGCACCCTCGAAGGTCGCGGCCTTGATCACCCGGTTGCGCAGCCGCAGCGGCCCCAGCCTGGCCGGTGCCAGCACGTCCGGCGCACGGCCCGACGCGACCCTAGCTGCTCCCGATTCGTCCGGCATGGCGCGCAGCATCGCAGAGAACTGACGAATAGTCAGCAGTGCTGCGGCAGCGGATCCCGCACGCGCCCGCGGTGGACACCGATGGCCATGCAGCGCCTGACGGCTGACGGCTGTGGACGTCAGCCGGGCCTCGGCACGATGCTCACCGCGCGGTAGTCGTATCCGTCCTGCTTGAAACCGGGCGCTTCCCAGACGAGGTCGACCCGTTGTCCGGGCGTCAGGGTGCGGAATCCGGACTGCTGTATATCGGCGTAGTGGCCGAAGCAGCCGCCGGGGGTCTCGGGCGAATCGAGCACGCCCCACCCTTCCTCGTCGCGCCACTCCCGAACCGTCGCGGTCACCATGGGCCGGATCCTATGGGCACCGCCCGCGCGGGCCCGTACGGGACTCCCACAACCGGGCTCTCACCAGCCACAACCATCAGTTGTGCGGACCTAGACTGGACCGGTGGACACCGAGGCATTGCGCACGTTCGTCAGGGCGGCCGAGCTGGGACGACTGCGGCACGCGGCCGACGAGCTGGGCGTGACCCAGCAGGCCGTCTCCAAGCGGATCGCCGCCCTGGAGCGCGAGCTGGGGGTCCGGCTGTTCACCCGCACCCCCAGAGGGGTGGAGCCGACCCTCGACGGTCAGGCGTTCCTCCCCCACGCCCGGAGTGTCGTGGCCGCTGTCGAGCGCGCCGTCGCCGCGGTCAGGCCGGGCTCCCGGGCTCTGCGGATCGACGTCCTCGGCCTGCGGAGCGCGCAGGCCGTCGTGCTGCACGAGTACTGGCGGTCGCGTCCCGGTACCGACCTCGACGTGGTGACCCTCCGGGTCAACGACCCGCGCGTGGCGGCCGCCGCCGTCGCGGCAGGCGATATCGACGCCACCTTCCGTACCGTCACGGACCCGGGCGCACTGCCGCCCGGCGTGCGGATGATCCACGCGTTCGACTCCCCGCTGGAACTCCTCGTCGGCCCGGAGCACCCGCTCGCCGCCGCGCGCAGCCTGACGCCGGCGCAGTTGCGCGACCACCGGATCTGGGTGCCGGGCATCGCGCCGCTGAGCGAGTGGTCGGACTTCTACGACCAGCTCGCCACCGACTTCGGCCTGCGCATCGACGCGGCCGGGCCGCACTTCGGCGACGAAGTGCTGCTGGACACCCTCGCGGAATCCGCCCAGGTGGCCACCCTCGTAGGGGCGCGTGACCGGTACACCTGGCCGGCGGCGTACGACCTGCGGCGCATCCCGGTCGTGGGCCCGGCCCTCGCGTACCCGCTGTCGCTCATCGTCCCCGCGACGAACCGCCACCCCGGCCTCCGCGGAATCATCGCCCACCTGGACAGCCTGCCGGGGCTCCCGGGGCCGGTCTGGCGCCCGGCCTGGGCAACGACGCCGCAGGGGTGAACCGGCGGGGCGCCGGAACCCGCCGACGTCAGACGGCTACCACGTCGTGCCGGGTGAGCCAGAAACCGAGGAGAGCGGAAGCCACTTCGACCGGCTTGTGCACATTGGGGGAATGCCCGCCGCCCTCGATCCGGACGAACGTGGCCCCCAGCTGACGGGCCATCCGCTCCACGCCGTCGGGGTCCCAGGTCTCGTCGGGAGTGCCGGAGACCACCGACACGGGAACGGCCGTCCGAGCGAGGTCGGCCGTTGTGTCCGTCTCGTCCAGCATGTGCTGCGCGACAGCCGCCAACTGGCGCGGGCTGTTGCTCACCCACCGCTGCTCCAGAAAGCGTTCGACCTCCTCGGGCACGGACTCGCCCTTGCTTCGCACGAACGGCCAGATCTTGGCCAAGGGCATCGATTCGATGACGGAGAGCAGCATGTTCAGGCGCTCCCGCTGCCAGGAAGAGACGCCGCCGGGGCCGAAGTTCATCAGAGTGACCGACGCCCAGAGTGAGGGATCTCCCTGAGTCGCGATGACCGCCGCGCGGACGAGACTCCCCCCGTAGGAGTGGCCCAGCAGATGCACGGGGCCCGTATCCAGGGAACGGGTGACGGCAACCAGATCGCCGGCCATGTCGTCCCGGGAGTACGAGGGCGCCGGTGAGGCGTCGCCGGTCTCGTACTGACCTCGGTAGTCCACGGCCAGCACACGTACACCGTCGGCGCTGAGCGCCGGCAGCATGGGGAGGAAGTCCTCCTTGCTGCCCATGAAGCCAGGTACGAGCACGGCCGTCCCCCGCACAGGGGCGTGCCCCGCAGGCGGGACGTCCAGGGCGGCGAAGACACCCCGCTCCGTTCGAAGACGCACCGGGCGCGCGTGGGCCGGGGCCTCGATGCTCAGCAACTGGCTCATGAACAGCATGATAGGCACGGCCGTCGAGCAGGCGGGGCACTCCTCCGGGCAGAGGAGAACACGCAAAACCCCTGCGTAGAGGGGAAGTTCGAGGGTCGTTCTACCCTTCGGATTCTCCACGTGGTTCGGGTACCGTCGCGCGCGGTGCCTCAAGGCGCCAGCCGCCGAGGCGCCCGAGGGCCCTCCAGAACCTGTTCTCGCCGTTCCGCTCGGTCTGCCTGCAGGACTCCCAGGTGAGAATCTCCCGCCCGTACACGCTGCGAGCCAGGTCGTTCACGTCGTTCTCAATGACCCGCAGATGCGTCCCGAGCCTCTGGATGCCGTCATTGCTGTCCCGCAGGTACAGGTAGGCGACCAGGAACACGAGCCCGACCACAAGGATGCGCCAGGGCCCGAGGCCACTGCCGAGCGTCGCCGCGATGACGGTGGCCGCAGCGGCGTATCCGGCCAATTGCTGTCGGGCTCCGATTCTCTGGACCACCTCGGACCGTAAGGATGCGTACTCTTCCATCCGAAGACCGATGATCGCGATCGTCTTCTCGCGCTCGCTCGTGTACCCGCTCACGGCACCCCTCTCATCGCTATGGATGATGCCCAGCCCCGGAGACAGCCACGCCTCCGCCGCGGCAGGGCAGGAAGCGGCCGGTCGCAGCGGCAGGCGAGCTCGCCGGCGACGGCCCATGGCTCGTGGAGCGGCTTCGGGGCCGACGGTGTCGCACCGTCGGCCCCGAAGTCACGTGGCGGCGCCGCGGCGCCGCCTGCCCACGCCTACAGCACCGGCAGCAGGTTCTTCAGCTCGAAGGCGGTGACCTCGCTGCGGTACTCCTCCCACTCCTGCTTCTTGTTGCGGAGGAAGTGGGGCGATGGCTCCCTGACGTGCAGTGAGACTGTTCGGACCTCCCCTGACCTGCGGCCGAGCCGTCGATGGCTGTCAACGTTGTTCAACGCCGAGCACCCTTCGACGGCCCACAGACGGCCCGTGGAGTCGTCAGCGCATGGTCGAGATCAGCGCCAACAGTCCGGTCAGGGCGGCGATCAGAGCTGCTACCGCTTGGATGAAAGACGCGCCCAACTCCCAGGCACGCCTGCGCACCTGAGGCTCAGTTTCTGCGCCTTGAGCGGTCTGCCAAGGCTCAATAGTTGTGCTTGGGGTAGGCACCTTGATACCTTCAAACGTATTGCTTAGTAATACAGGATCGGGATCGTGGTGGTGACGGTTCGTCGTCATGGCTACTCCTGGTTAGTCCTTCAGCGCTTGCGACGCCCTGCCAGGTTGTCTCGCAAGCGCTACGGGCGTTTCCTACCTAACCCGCGATCGTACACGACCGCCACCAACTCCCTGAGACTGGCTATCTGTTCCTCTGCGGTCACGAGGCCGAGAACGGCGACTGTTCCGACCTCAACCCACAACTCGCCCCAGCTCCCATCCCGTCCGCCTTCGACCCACACACCGTGGAGCGGTCGTGGTTCAGGGCGTCAAGGTGGAGCGCGCCACTGTACGAACGACCTTGACGCCCTGGGCCGCGACTGCTCGGCTCTGCCTGGGTCGAAGGTGGACGGGATGGGAGCCCACAACGCTCGCCACGCTGCGGCCGGCACTCGCGAACGGCGCCCCTCCCATCCCGGAGTCTGAGCGCCCCCGCCGGAGGCATCGTTGTGAAGCCGCGGGCTTGGTTCTCGACTCAGGGGCCGTAGTTCGCTGCGGCCCCATGGGCCCGGCCTGGGTGCCGAAGGCACAGAGGGCCGGGCACAAGGGGCCAGCCCGCGCCTTGCGCGGGCACTTGATGAGGTAGAGAAACCTGTAACAGCTCGCTGGACCATGGGCATGAGGCGGCCTTGTGAGGTGAGTTCGCTCCTGGTCCCATGGTGATACCGGGTGCAGGGGAACGCTGGGGGCGGCCATGACTGAGTTGCGAGTGTCGAAGTGGAAGCGCCATGGGCTGGACCGGCTCTACGTGAACACGTCTGATGGTGTGACCGTGGCATGGTTCGACCGGAACACTGGGCATCTCGAAGTCAAGGACGAGAAGTTACGTCAGTCGATCTTGCGTGTCCTGGCTCCGCACATTCCCCCTTCACCACCTTCACTCGTCGGGGTCGGGACGACGCGACTTCCCCCTCCCCCCGAACACGACTTGGCTTTACGGCGCCCTGGTGACGCACTAAGAGAGAAGATTGAAGAAGTCTCACCGGGCCTGCTGAAGCGCTGTCTCGCGCGGATGCTGCGCCGCCCCACTGAGGCTGATTCCTGGAAAGCCGGACTACGCGGCGAACGCATCGTCAGTCGTGAACTGGCACGCCTGTCACGGCACAACTGGCGCTCTCTGCACTCTGTACCGCTCTCCCCGACCTGGGATGTCGACCACCTGCTCATAGGGCTCGGCGGTGTCTTCGCGATCAACACGAAGAACCATCGAGACAAGTCAGTTTGGGTCGGTGACCATGCCGTCCGGATCAACCATGGAGAAGGGCGCCCATATCTCCGGAACAGCCGGCGCGAAGCTGCGATCGTGAAAGGCGTGCTCGAACGAGGATGCGGCTTCCCCGTTGAGGTGAACCCAGTGCTCGTCTTCGTCCGCCCGGCCGGCCTTACTGTGGTGCCTTCGCTACACGACGTGCGGGCACTTGACGATCGAGCCCTCGCCGCCTTGGCACCCCTGGTTGGGGCCCTACGGCCTGAGCAAGTGGAAGCGGTCTATGCCGTGGCGCGGGACCAACGTTCCTGGGCAGGTGCGTTCTGAGTGGAACTCTCAGCGGCTAGCGAGCTTCCGACCATCGTGGGCTCGCACGTGAGGAGCATCGTTCAGCAGGGCATCGGTTACTCGGACTGCATAGACCTCGGCCATGCGGTTGGTCACCTCGTCCGGAGTCAACCACTCGACCGCTGTGGACTCCTCCGATAGCTGCTCCTGGCCGCCCTCGGCGCGACACCTGAAGACCAGGGCAACGATGCCCCGAGCTGTGTTCTTGTAGACCCCGGTCAGGCGGTCCACCTGCACCTTGATGCCGGTCTCTTCGTAGACCTCGCGGCGTACGCCGTCTTCCGGCGCCTCGGACAGTTCGAGCACACCCCCCGGCGGCTCCCACGTCCCATTGTCGGCTCGCTTGATCGTGAGCACCCGTCCGTCCTCGCGGACCACCACCCCAGCTACGGACACGGAGTGGAGCGGCGTTGACGGGGTCTCGTGGCGACTGTTACTCATGTACATGAGAATAGGAGACTGAGAAGGACTATGGCGAGTAGTGAAGTGGCCTCTTCGGCCAAGGCGAAGTATCTCCAGATCGCGGATGACCTTGCGGCTCAGATCCGGTCGGGGGCTCTGGCTGCTGGGGCTGCTGTGCCAAGCGAGACGGAACTCATGAGCCGCTACGGCGTGGCATCGGGGACCGTACGCAAGGCAGTCGCTGAGCTGCGTACGACTCAGTTGATCGAAACGCATCACGGACGGGGCTCGTTCGTCCGGTCCCGACCTCCGGTGCAGCGCAAATCTTCCGACCGCTTCCGCCGGTCTCACCGGAAGGCAGGCAAGGCCGCCTACCTCGCGGAAGCCGAGCAGTCCGGCGGCAAGCCGTCCGTGAACGTCCTCTTCATCGGCCCGGTTGAGGCACCGCAGGAGATCGCGGAACGGCTGGACGTCGCGGCCGGCACTCAGGTCCTCGCGCGAAAGCGCCGGTACTTCCGGGACGGCGTCCCCACCGAGGAGGCCACCTCGTATCTCCCATGGAATGTCGTGAAGGACATTCCGGAGATGTTCGCCGAGAACCCGGGCGGGGGCGGGATCTATGCGCGGCTCGAAGATCGCGGACACATCCTCGCGGAGTTCACCGAGACCGTACGCGCACGGCTGGCGACCAAGGCTGAGGTGTCCGCGCTGGCCCTGAGTCCTGGGTCCCCCGTGATCCATCTCGTACGAAACGCGGCAACAAAGTCCGGACGCGTTGTTGAGGTGTGCGACACGGTCATGGCGGCTGACCAGTTCGTATTGGACTACCGCTTCCCCGCAGGGGACTGACGAGCCGTCAGCGTGCTGGCCCGCCACAAGATTCTTTCTCGTGGCGGGTTGACTCATGTACAGGAGTGCTGCACTCTTCTAGCTATCACTCATATACATGAGTGAAGGAGACACTCTCTTCTACAGGAGACTGCTATGCCGTCGTTCAAGATCGATGTTTCGACCGCTGTCGTGTTCGTCGCGACGCCTCCGACTCCGAAGCTCGTGAGTAAGCAGACCGGTGAGGTGGCGATGGACCGGGAGACCGGTGCCCCGCTCGCCACGGTGGGTCTGCTGATCTCGGATGAAGGGGAGGGCAACCTGTACCAGGTGACGGTGCCGAGCACGGGTGTCCCGGAGAGCCTGGTTCCGGGGACGCCGGTCACGGTGATCGGGCTGAAGGCGCGGGACTGGGAGAACACGTTCAACGGTCAGACCCGGCACGGGATCAGCTTCCGCGCGGTAGCGATCACGGCGAGTGCCTGATCATGTCGAACCTTTCCGGAGTGATCGAGGTGGCGGGGGCCTTATCGGCTGTCGGTGGCCTCGGATTCGCGAAGGGGCATGCGCCTCGGGTGTTCTGGTCGCTGGTGGGTCTGCCGGTGGCTCGGGTCCGGTTCGCGGCTACGTACCGCTCGACGATGGATGTGTGCGGGCTGACGGTTCAGCCGTCCCGGCTGCGGGCGTTCATGGTCCGTAACGTGGCCCGTCGCCAGGATGTGCAGCCGGTTCCGCCGAAGGTGCGCCGGGTCCGTGGTTCCTCGACCGGGATGCGGGCAACTCTCCGTCTTCCGGCCGGCCTGGAGCCTGCGGATGTGGCGACGGCTTCGGAGCGGCTGCGGCACGCCTGGGGTGTCCACTCCGTCCACGTGGTCGAGGTGAAGCCCGGGTTCGTCGAACTGCGGATGACCGGGTACGACGTGCTGCGGCGGGTGAAGATGCCGCGCCGCCTGCCCCGCAAGGTCGCCTCGGGCCCGTTGGTGGTGCCCGTCGCGTTGCGGGAGGACGGTACGGCGTTCGTCCGGGACTACAAGAAGATCCCGCACGGCCTGACCCTGGGCGCGAATCAGTCGGGCAAGTCGATGTATCAGCGCAACCTGATCACGGGACTGGCGAAACTCCCGGTCGGCCTGATCGGGATCGACTGCAAGCGCGGTGTGGAGCAACGGGGTTACGCACCTCGGCTCACCGCCCTGGCCACCACCCCGGACGAAGCCTCGAACCTGCTTGAGGTTCTCGTGCGGGAGATGGAAGCCCGCTTCGACACTCTGAGCGCTCACGGGGTCTCGGACCTGTGGGATCTGCCCGCCAAGGTGCGGCCGGTGCCGCTGGTGGTCCTGGTCGATGAAGTGGCCGAACTGTTCCTGACGGCAGCGAAGAAGGATGAGGAACGGCGCGATCAGATGGTGATGCGCCTGGTCCGGCTGGCCCAGATGGCCCGTGCGATCGGGATCTATCTGGAGATCTGCGGCCAGCGGTTCGGCTCCGAACTCGGCAAGGGCGCAACCATGCTCCGCGCCCAGCTCACCGGCCGTGTGGTGCACCGCGTGAACGACAAACAGACCGCCGATATGGGCCTGGGCGACATCGCCCCCGACGCGGTCGTCGCCGTGACCACGATCGCCCCGGACCGCCCCGGTGTGGCGGTAGCAGGCGACTCCTCCGGGGGCTGGTCCCGTATCCGCACCCCGGAGATGACCGCCGCCGACGCGGTCGCGATCTGCCGCGAGTACGCGCACCTGACCCCGGACATTGAGGCGCTGGCCCCGTTCCGCCCGGTCGTCCGTGCCACCCCGGCCCCGGCTGCGCCGCTGGTCAGCACGGTCCCGGTCACCGAGTAACACCTCGCACCCCCGGTTGGCGTGACCTCTCGCGCCAGGTCCCTACCCCGCCCATGCCCGGAACCGAAAGGAACCACCGCCATGGCCACCACCCAACGGACCACCAAGCCCCTCCTGACGAACCCCGCCCCCGTCGAGCCCGGTGACTGCAAGCCGTGTGGCGGGACCGGAAACGTCCCCACCACGGTCCGTGTCGGTCGCAAGCGCCGCCCGGTCGGACAGCAGGACGGGCTCTGCCTCAACTGCCTCGGCTCCGGAACCGACCCGGACGCCTGACCCCGGCTGCTCCGGGTGCTGGGCGGTGACCACCGAATCCCGCCCGGCCCCGCACCACCCCAGATTGGAGGTGAACCCCGATGTCCCGAACCATCCGCATGGACGCCGTGCTGGTCCAGGCCGTCATCGCGGGCGCGCTGTCGTTCTCGCACCTGCATGACCTTGCCGAAGCGGCCGGACAGGACGGCTGGAAGGCGTGGGCCTACCCGATCAGCGTGGACCTGCTGCTGGTCGCTGCCTGGCGCCGGATGCGTGCCACAGCAGGCAACCGCCCGGCCTGGGTCTGGTTCGTCATCGCCCTGACCGCATCCCTCGGCGCGAACATCGCGACCGCCGGAATGCTCAACCTCGGCAACACACCGGCCTGGCTCCGCATCCTCGTCGCCGGCTGGCCCGCCCTCGCCTTCCTCGGCGGAACACTCCTCGCCCACACCCCCGCACCCACCCCGGCCGAGCCCGAACCGGCCACGGCTGCACCGCTGCCCGCTCCCGAGCCCGAAACAGTCCCGGACGTCACGGTGGAACGCATCCCCGAACCGGCCCCCGAACTCACCCCCGCACCGGCTCCGGACTCTGCCCCGGCTTCGGTTGCGGTGTCTGGTCCGGCGGTGGCTGTTCCGCCGGCACTGCTCGATCACGCCCGGAAGGTCGCCCACACCCACCACGCCACGACCGGCAACCACATCGACACGGAGACCCTGCGTGCTCGCCTCGGTGTCCCCGCACCGCTGGCCGACGCCATTACCGCCCAACTCGCCTAACAAGAAAGGAAGTTCACGCCATGGCGCGTCCGAACCGCTTCACCGACGTGATCCGTATCGGCCCCGTCCAGGTCGGCACCCACTACGACGGCCGGGGCCGCACCAAGCACACCGCCGCCTGCACCGCCCCCGGCTGCAACTTCTCCGCCGACTACCACGGCCGGGCCGCCGCCGAACTCGCCGCCCGTACCCACCGATGCAACCCCTGACCGGAGGTGACCTCGTGCGCTACCCCGAAGACCAGTTCAACGCCGGTCACATCCCGGCGGACCTGCTCGGACAGCTCCCGGCCGGCACCGACCCGAAACAGATCGTCATCGTCCGGACCGCACCCCGCAACTACACCGGACCCATCCTGCTCGCTCTCACGACGACCGGCGGCATCGCTCTGATCATTTTGATGATCGCCGTGACGATCCACGTGTTCGCCGCCGCGACCGTTGCGGTTCTCTCCGCCAGCGGTGGCCTCGGCCTCACGCTCAAGCGCTCCTCGCACCACAGCAAGTAGCCCCCGGGGCGGCCTCAACCGCCAAGTTTCCGCCGCCCCGGGCGCCTCAACACCTTCCAGATCACGCAGACCCGAAAGGGAAACACCATCATGCACCAGCACACCCCGCCCCGGCCCATCTGCACCCACTGCGACGGCTTCCCCACCGTCGCCATCACCACCGGCCAGACCACCCCCACCGGCCACCGCGAGACGGTCACCGCGACCTGCCACCCCTGCAACGGCACCGGCCACACCACCCCCCGCACCCACGCCCGGATCGGAGCGTGAGCCCGGTGACTGACCTGACCCCCACCCCGGACCGCCCCGGGCTCCACGTCAGCAAGCCGTCCCCGAACGCCCCCGCCACCGGATCTGCCGTGTGCCACTGCGGCGCCTCGGCCACCGCCAAGGGTGACGCCCAGGTACGCGCCCTGGTCGAGGGCTACACCGCCAACCACGGCCCCGCCCACAACAAGAACGGCGGCAACCGATGAACACCACCCCGCTCCGCACACTGCGCGTGCTGGACCTGTTCTGCTGCCAGGGCGGAGCCGGTATGGGCTACCACCGCGCCGGATTCGACATCACCGGCATCGACCTCGCCCCGCAGCCCCGCTACCCCTTCCGCTTCATCCAGGCCAACGCGCTCGACTACGTCCGCGAGCACGGAGCCGAGTTCGACTTCATCCACGCCTCCCCGCCCTGTCAGCGCTACAGCCGCGCCCAGAAGATCCAGCACCGCGAACACCCCGACCTCATCGCCCCCACCCGCGCCGCCCTCGAAGCAACCGGCCGCCCCTGGGCCATCGAGAACGTAGAAGAAGCGGCCTCGGAGCTGCGTGACCCGGTGACCTTGTGCGCGGCTGCGTTCGGGATGCGGACCTACCGCCACCGCCTCTTCGAGACCGGCGGCGGCTTCACCTTCACCCCGCCCCTGCACCCCGCGCACTGGGCACCGCTGACCAAGATGGGCCGCCCCCGCGCCGCCGGGCACTTCGCGCACTACGTCGGCAACTTCTCCGGCGTCCAGGAAGCCCGCACCGACATGGACGTCGGCTGGATGAACCGGGACGGCATCCGCGAATGCATCCCCCCGGCCTACACCCAGCACATCGCCGCCGCCCTCCTGGTCTCCCGGCTGGGGGTGGCTGCGTGAGTGACACCGCCACCGCGGCGGGCCTGGACCCGGCCACCCTCACCGACGTGCTGAGGGTGGCCGGATCCACCGGCTTCGACCGCTGGAACGAACAGATCCGCCGCACCGGAGGATGCGCACAGCCCATCCACCTCACCGGCGCCACCAAGACCACCGACCGGGCAACCGGCACCCTGCTGCACCACTACACGACCGACACCGAGCCCGGCGGACTGTTACGCATCGCCTGCGGCAACCGCCGCGCCTCCCGCTGCCCCGCCTGCGCCTGGACCTACGCCGGCGACACCTACCACCTCATCCGCGCCGGACTCACCGGAAACCCCGACAAAGGCACCCCCCACACCATCCGCGACCACCCCCGCGTCTTCGCCACCCTCACCGCCCCGTCCTTCGGCCCGGTCCACAACCGGCCCGGAAACCGTCCCTGCCGCTGCGACACCCACCACCCGGAAACCGCCCCCGAACTCGGCACACCGCTCGACCCGGCACGCTACGACTACGCCGGGGCGGTGCTGTGGAACAACCACGCCTCCGACCTGTGGCGCTACTTCACGATCTACCTCCGCCGCGAAATCGCCCGCCGCGCCGGACTCACCCAGAAAGCAGCCCGCGAACAGTCCCGGCTGTCCTTCGGAAAGGTCGCGGAGTACCAAAAGCGCGGCGCAGTCCACTTCCACGCCGTGATCCGCTTCGACGGACCAGACGGCCCGGACTCCCCGCCCCCGCCCTGGGCCACCCTCGGCCTGCTCGACGACGCGATCCGCGCGGCCGCCGCCAGGGTCGAGGTCACTGTTCCCGCGAACGAGGAAGCCGGCTTCCCCGCTGAGTGGGTGCTGCGCTGGGGCACCCAGCTCGACGTCCAGCCCATCGGCGCGTTCGGCAACGGCGAAGACCTCACCGAACAAGCCGTGGCGTCCTACGTCGCCAAGTACGCCACGAAAGCGGCCGAGACGACCGGCACCGTGGACCACCGCATCGGCAACAAGGAATCCCTGATCCTCCTCGGCATCCCGGACCACCCCCGCCGGCTGATCGAAGCATGCCTCGACCTCCACCACGCCTACCCCGATCGCAAGCTCCGCGACTGGGCCCACATGCTCGGCTTCCGGGGTCACTTCTCCACCAAGTCGCGCAAGTACTCCACGACGCTCGGAGCCCTCCGACAGGTCCGCGCCGACTACCGCGCCGCCCAACAACGCACCGCCCTCGGCCTCCCGAACCCGGACGACCACCCCGAGGCGACCACGCTCACCCTCGCGCACTGGACCTACGCCGGCCACGGCCACACCCCCGGCGAATCCTGGCTCGCCGCCAACATCCACCGCGACATCCAACACAACCGCGACACCGCCCGCGAAGCACGCGCCGAACTCGAAGCGCTCGACGGATCGGAGGTGTGGGCATGAGGCGGGTGCTCCCCGATCGCTATCTGACGCCGGTCGATCTGGCTGACCTCCTGGGCGTCCCGGTCGAGACGGTCTACCAGTGGCGACGCAAGGAGACCGGGCCCCGCGGCTTCCGCGTCGGCCGGCACCTGCGCTACGACCCCGAGGATGTCCGCGCCTGGGTCGCTTCCCTCCTGGAAGGGGCTGCCTGATGGCCGGACACATCCAAGACCGCTGGTACAAGACCGAACCCGGACCGACCGGCAAGCCCGTACGCGTCAAGACCGACCGCCACGGCATCGGCCTGCGCTACCGCGCCCGCTACATCGGCCCGGACGGCACCGAGAAGTCCAAGAGCTTCCCCGACAAGCAGAAGCGCAAGGCGGAAGCGTGGTTGATCAAGACCGCTGCTGACATGGAGAGTGGGCAGTACGTCGATCCGAAGTTGGCGCAGACCACGTTCCGGGAGTACGCCGAACGCTGGCTCAAGGCACAGACCTCGGACCCGGCGTCTCGGGAGTCGGTGAACTCGCAGATCCGGTTGCACGCGCTGCCCTACCTCGGGTCGCGGCCTCTCGGCTCCTTCAAGCCCGAGCACATCCGCGATTGGCTGGCTGAGCTGGAGCGTGCCATCCCGGCAACCTCGTACCGGCGCGTCATCTTCTCCAGCGTCTCAGCGATCCTCAACGCCGCCGTGGACGACGAGTACATGCGCAAGAACCCATGCAGCGCCAGCACTGTGCGGGCCCCGGCGCGGAACCCGCACCAGGTCGTGCCCTGGGCTGCGAACCGAGTCTTCGCCGTGCAGGCCGCGTTGCCTGAGCAGTACCGCGCCATGGTCGATCTCGGTGCGGGTTGCGGGCTTCGCCAAGGTGAGATCTTCGGCTTGGCGGAAGATGAGATCCGATTCGGCGCAGGCTGGGTCCACGTCGGGCGCCAAGTCAAGCTTATCAACGGCGAGTTGGTGTTCGCCTTGCCCAAGCGCCAGAAGGTGCGGGACGTACCCCTGTCGCCTCAGGTGGCCGACGCGCTGAGGAAGCACCTGGCAGACTTCCCTCCCGTGGCCGTGACCCTTCCGTGGGCACGCCCGGACGGGAAGCCGGTCACGAAGCGTCTTCTCTTCATCCGGCCGGACGGGAAGGGCGCGGTACGGCGTACCGACTTCAACACTCGGCTGTGGAAGTCCGCTCTGGTCGCGGCCGACGTCATCCCGCCGGCCGAACCGGGCAAGCGCCATACGGCCGCACGAGAGCACGGGATGCACGCACTGAGGCACTTCTACGCCTCCGTGCTCCTGGACGCTGGAGAGAACATCAAGGCGCTGAGTACGTACCTCGGACACACCGATCCCGGGTTCACCCTGCGGACCTACACCCACCTGCTTCCGAGCAGCGAGGGACGGGCCCGCATCGCCATGGACAAGGTGTACTTGGGCCGCCCGTTCGGGCTTGACGGCCCACAGACGGCCCAGGGCTGATCATGACTGCGGGCGGGTCACCTCGGTTGAACCGGGTGGCCCGCCCGCTTTCTGGTCTCTGAGCGCCTGACCTGCGCCTACAGCACCGGCAGCAGGTTCTTCAGCTCGAAGGCGGTGACCTCGCTGCGGTACTCCTCCCACTCCTGCTTCTTGTTGCGGAGGAAGAAGTCGAAGACGTGCTCGCCGAGCGTCTCCGCGACCAGTTCGCTCTTCTCCATCAGCGAGATCGCCTCGCCCAGGTTCTGCGGGAGCGGCTCGATTCCCATCGCGCGGCGTTCGGCGTCGGACAGGGCCCAGACGTCGTCGTCGGCGCCCGCCGGGAGTTCGTAGCCCTCCTCGATGCCCTTGAGGCCGGCGGCCAGCAGGACCGCGTACGTCAGGTACGGGTTGGCGCCGGAGTCGATGGAGCGGACCTCCACGCGGGCCGAGCCCGTCTTGCCGGGCTTGTACATCGGGACGCGGATGAGGGCGGAGCGGTTGTTGTGGCCCCAGCAGATGTACGAGGGGGCCTCGCCGCCGGCACCCGCGGCGCGGGAGGAGCCGCCCCAGATGCGCTTGTAGGAGTTGACCCACTGGTTGGTCACGGCGGAGATCTCCGCGGCGTGGGTGAGCAGGCCCGCGATGAAGGAGCGGCCGACCTTGGAGAGCTGGTACTCGGCGCCGGACTCGTAGAACGCGTTGCGGTCCCCCTCGAAGAGGGAGAGATGGGTGTGCATGCCGGAACCGGGGTACTCGGAGAACGGCTTCGGCATGAACGTCGCCTGCACGCCCTGCTCCAGTGCGACCTGCTTCATGACCAGACGGAACGTCATGATGTTGTCGGCGGTGGACAGCGCGTCCGCGTAGCGGAGGTCGATCTCCTGCTGGCCCGGAGCGCCCTCGTGGTGGCTGAACTCGACCGAGATGCCCATCGATTCGAGCATCGTGATCGCCTGGCGGCGGAAATCCATCCCGACGTTCTGCGGGGTGTGGTCGAAGTAGCCGGAACTGTCCGCCGGGGTGGGGCGGCTGCCGTCCACCGGCTTGTCCTTCAGCAGGAAGAACTCGATCTCCGGGTGGGTGTAGAAGGTGAAGCCCAGGTCCGAGGTCTTGGCCAGGATGCGCTTGAGCACGTAGCGCGGGTCCGCGAAGGACGGCGAGCCGTCCGGCATCAGGATGTCGCAGAACATGCGGGCGGTGCCGGGGGCCTCCGCGCGCCAGGGCAGGATCTGGAACGTGCCCGGGTCCGGCTTGGCGATCATGTCCGACTCGTAGACCCGGGCGAAGCCCTCGATGGCCGAGCCGTCGAAGCCGATCCCCTCGTCGAACGCCTGCTCAAGCTCGGCAGGGGCCACGGCCACGGACTTGAGATAACCGAGCACGTCGGTGAACCACAGCCGGACGAACCGGATGTCCCGCTCCTCAAGTGTCCTGAGGACGAATTCCTGCTGCTTGTCCATAGCCACATCCTTGCAGTTCAGACGGTCCGTGCACCACCGCCCGGGGTAGGGGAGACACTGCCAGTATCACGACCCGGGATTTCACCCAGATTACGCACACGACGTGAGATGGAGCACTCGGCCACCCACTACGATCGTCGGCCATGGTGTGCACGGGACGCGGCAGTCCGGCAACCGCCCTGCGCACACCGGATTCCCGACCCGTTCCAGACCCTCATCGCCCCTTCGCAGAAGGACCCACGACATGAGCCACGAGAGCCACGACCGCAGGACGCGCATAGAGCAGATGCGCAACGCCGACCGCACGCGGGACCGCCGCAACCGTGTGGTGGCCATAGGCCTCAGCGCCGTCGTCGTCGCAGGTCTCGTCGCTTTCGGCAGCTACACGCTGCTGGACAGGTCCGAGGCGTCCGCGGACCAGAAGTCCGCGGACGCGAAGGCGTCGGAGCGGCCCGGGGCGGACGGGAAGGACGCGGCCGGCAGCGGCATCGAGGGCGAGAAGAGCTGGGACGCGAAGAAGCTGACCCGCAACCACGTCACCAAGCCCGTCACGTACCCGATGAAGCCCCCGGTCGGCGGTGACCACAACCCCGTCTGGATGAACTGCGACGGGGAGGTATACAAGAAGGCGATCCCCGACATGAACGCCGTGCACTCGCTGGAGCACGGTTCGGTGTGGGTGACGTACACGGACAAGGCGCCGGCCTCGGACGTGGCCGAGCTCGCCGAGCGGGTCGGGAAGACCCCGTACTCCCTGATGAGCCCGTACGAGGACCAGGCCGCCCCGATCATGCTGAGTGCCTGGGGCAAACAGCTCACGGTGGACGGCGCCGACGACCCCCGGGTGGCGCGGTTCTTCTCCGCGTACGTGCAGGGGCCGCAGATGCCCGAGCCGGGCGCGTCGTGCACCGGCGGACTGGAGGCCCCGTGACGGATACGGGACGCACCCGGCGCACCCGTTGGGTGGCCGGTTCCGCCGTGGCGCTCGCGGTGCTGTTCGCGGGCGCCGCGACGGTGGCCTCGGCACGGGACGACGGGGCGGGCGAGCACACGAGCGCCGCCGGGTCCGCCCCGCGCACGCCCGCGACGGATTCGGCGGACGCCGGGTTCGCCCGCGATATGGCGGTCCACCACCAGCAGGCCGTGGAGATGTCCTTCATCGTCCGGGACCGTACGCGGGACGAGGACGTGCGCCGGTTCGCGTACGACATCGCCAACACGCAGGCCAACCAGCGGGGCATGCTGCTCGGCTGGCTCGACCTGTGGGAGCTGCCCAAGGTGTCCGCCGGGCAGGAGCCGATGGCCTGGATGGACGGGCAGCACGCGGGGCACGGCATGGGTGACATGGAAGGGATGGAGGGGATGTCGGGGCACGGGGGTGGTTACCAGGCCCACGACGGGTCCCTGATGCCCGGCATGGCCACCCGCACCGAGCTCGGCCGGCTCCGCGAGGCCAGTGGCAGACATGCCGAGGTCCTCTACCTCCAGCTCATGACGGACCACCACAAGGGCGGGATCGACATGGCGCGCGGCTGCGCGGAGCTGTGCACCGTGAAGGCGGAGAAGCGGCTCGCCCAGGGCATGGTCGACGCCCAGCGGTCCGAGCTGGACGCGATGGCACAGATGCTGGCCGCGCGCGGGGCCGCACCCCGCGCCTGACCGGCACGGTGAAGGTTCCCTCGCGCCTCAAGTGCACCCGAATGGGTGACAGCGCTCGCGTACCCCGAACGGGCCCCCCACGATGGGTTCGCTCGGGGTCGTAGAGCAGTGCCCACCGGCACGCAGGAGGAACCCCCATGACCACCGCCAAGGAAATCATGCACACCGGCATCACCTGGATCCCGGCGCACGAGACCCTCGACCGCGCCGCCCAGCTGATGCGTGAGCACAAGGTCGGCGCGCTGCCCATCTCGGCCGAGGGCGATCAGGACCGGATGATCGGCATCCTGACGGACCGCGACATCGTGGTGGACTGCGTGGCGATGGGCAAGGACCCGTCGAAGGTGACCGCGGGCGACCTCGCGCAGGGCACGCCGCGCTGGATCGACGCGGGCGCGGAGGTGGAGGACGTGCTGCACGAGATGCAGGACCACCGGATCCGGCGGCTCCCCGTGGTCGAGAACAAGAGGCTGATCGGCATGATCAGCGAGGCCGATCTGGCGCAGCACCTCTCCGACGACCAGATCGCCGGCTGGGCCGAGAAGGTCTACTCCCGCAACTGACCCGGCCGGCCCGGCGCGCCCGTCCCCCGCCGCGCGGGGTGGCGGGCCACCGTCGTTTATATACCCGGTAGGGGTAGGGTGGCCGCCATGTCCGGGACGAGGAGTGCGAGGTACGGGCAGCTGCTGCTGTTCGCCGCGCTGCTCTTCGGGATCTTCACCATGCACACCGTCGGTCACCCGGCGGAGCACGGCGGGCAGGGTGCGGGCCCGGCGTCCCCGCACGCGTCGCACTCGATGTCCATGGCCGGTGCGGTGTCCGCCGACGCGGACACCCGGGCGGTGAACGCTCAGGCCCGGCACCCGGACCGTCCCGCGCCGATGCGGGGCATGGACCCGATGGCCGTCTGCCTCGCCGTGCTGTCCGTCTGGGGTCTCGCCCTGCTCACCGCCCTGCTGGTGGTGGCCCGGCGGCCCGCGGGCTCCCTGCCGCGGAACAGCGCGGCCCGTTCGGCGCGCTCGCCGCGGCCCCCTCCCCCGCCACGGCCGCGCAAGGCCCTCCTCACCGATCTGTCGGTACTGCGGATATAGGCGCACCGCGCCCCGTCCGCCCTTCACCACACCGACAACATCATTGAGGTGCACTCAGTCATGCCCGCTCAGCACACCCGACGCGCCGTGCTCGGCGCATCGATCGCCCTCGCAGGTACCGGAGTTCTCGCCGCCTGCTCCGACGGCGGCGGTACGCCGGACCACTCCGGTATGCGTCACGGCGGCCCGTCCGGCACCGCCGCCCCCGAGGGTTACGTGACCCCCGACGGCCCCGAGGTCGCGGCGGCCGAGAAGCGCCGGGGTTCCGGCCCCGTACGCGAGGTCTCGCTCACCGCCACCCCGTCCCGGCTCGACCTGGGCGGCGGGCACACCGTCAGCACCTGGGCCTACGGGGACCGGCTGCCCGGCAAGGAGGTGCGGGTCACCGCGGGCGACACGCTCGCCCTCACCCTCGCCAACCACCTTCCGCGGCCGACCTCCCTGCACTGGCACGGGCTCGCCCTGCGCAACGACATGGACGGGGTCCCCGGGCTGACCCAGCGGGCGATCGAGCCGGGCAAGGACTTCACGTACCGGTTCGCGGTGCCGGACCCCGGCACGTACTGGTTCCACCCGCACTCCGGTGTCCAGCTGGACCGAGGGCTGTACGCGCCGCTGATCGTCGAGGACCCGAAGGAGCCGCTCGCGTACGACAGGGAGTGGGTCGTCGTGCTGGACGACTGGCTCGACGGGGTGGACGGCTCCACCCCCGACGCGGTGCTCCAGGAACTCACCAAGGGGCACGGCGGGCACGCCATGGAGGACATGCCCTCGGCCGGTGCCGACGCAGATGCCGGATCCGGGCCCTCGCGCATGCTGATGGGCGCCACCAGCGAGCTGCTCGGCGGCGACGCGGGCGATGTCGGCTATCCGTACTACCTGGTCAACGGCCGTACCCCGCAGGACCCCGCCTCCTTCAGCGCGCGGCCCGGCGACCGGATCCGGCTGCGGATCATCAACGCGGGCGGTGACACCGCCTTCCGCGTCGCGCTCGGCGGTCACCGGATGACGGTCACGCACACCGACGGCTTCCCGGTCCGGCACACCACGACGGACGCCCTGCTGCTCGGCATGGGTGAGCGGTACGACGTGCTGGTGACCGCCGGGGACGGGGTGTTCCCGCTGACCGCGCTGGCCGAGGGCAAGAAGGTCTCCGCGATGGCGCTGCTGCGGACCGGGGGCGGGGCGGCGCCGGCGGCCGCTGTGCGGCCGAAGGAGCTGGACGGCCAGCTGGTGACGGCCGACCGGCTGGTCCCGGACGCGTCCGTGGCGCTGCCCGCCAAGGAGCCTGACCGGACGGCGCGGATCAGGCTGACCGGTTCCATGGCCGCGTACGACTGGGCGTTCGACGGGAAGCCGTACAGCGCGGACCAGCGGCATCCGGTGAAGGCCGGGGAGCGGGTCCGGCTGGAGTTCCGCAACGCGACCTCGATGTGGCACCCCGTCCATCTGCACGGGCACACCTTCGCGCTGGCCGGGAACGCCTCCGGGGCCCGTAAGGACACCGCGATCGTGCTCCCCCGGCAGACGCTCACGGTCGACCTCGACGCGGACAACCCGGGGCTGTGGATGCTCCACTGCCACAACCTGTACCACGCGGAGGCGGGCATGATGACGGTCGTCGGCTACCGGAGCTGACCGGCCGCCAGGCGGGACACCCGGCGGGCCGCACAGCCTTTCGCGCGGCCCGCCAGGACATCGCGTCAGTCAGACGATTACACTGGGCGGCGTGCCTCAACTACGCCTCGCACTGAATCAGATCGACTCGACCGTCGGTGACCTCGCCGGCAACGCCGAGGCGATCCTCCACTGGACCCGGCACGCCGCCGAGCAGGGCGCCCACCTGGTGGCGTTCCCCGAGATGGTGCTGACCGGTTACCCCGTCGAGGACCTGGCCCTGCGGTCCTCCTTCGTCGAGGCGTCGCGGGACGCGCTGCGCGCGCTCGCCGCCCGCCTCGACGAGGAGGGCTTCGGGGAGCTGCCGGTCGTCGTCGGATACCTCGACCGCTCCGAGTTCGCCGCGCCGCGCTACGGCCAGCCCGCCGGGTCCCCGCGCAACGCCGCCGCCGTACTGCACCGCGGCGGGATCGCGCTGAACTTCGCCAAGCACCACCTGCCCAACTACGGCGTCTTCGACGAGTTCCGGTACTTCGTGCCGGGCGACTCGATGCCCGTCGTGCGGGTGCACGGGATCGACGTCGCGCTCGCCATCTGCGAGGACCTCTGGCAGGACGGCGGCCGGGTGCCGGCCGCGCGGGCCGCCGGGGCCGGGCTGCTGCTCTCGATCAACGCCTCGCCCTACGAGCGGGACAAGGACGACACCCGGCTCGAACTGGTCCGCAAGCGGGCCCAGGAGGCCGACTGCACGACGGCCTACCTGGCGATGATCGGCGGCCAGGACGAGCTGGTCTTCGACGGCGACTCAATCGTCGTCGACAAGCGGGGCGAGGTCATCGCCCGTGCGCCGCAGTTCGCCGAGGGCAGCGTGATCATCGACCTCGATCTGCCGGCCGCCGCCGCCGACGCGCCTTCCGGCGTGGTGAACGACGGGCTGCGCATCGACCACGTGGTCCTCTCCGAGAAGCCGCTGCCGCCGTACGAGACGGAGCTGGCCGGAGGCTACGCGGACCGGCTCGACGACGACGAGGAGCTGTACTCCGCGCTCGTCGTGGGCCTGCGCGCCTACGCCGCGAAGAACGGCTTCCGCAGCGTGCTCATCGGGCTCTCCGGCGGGATCGACTCGGCGCTGGTCGCGGCGATCGCCTGCGACGCGCTGGGGGCGGAGAACGTCTACGGCATCTCGATGCCGTCGAAGTACTCCTCCGACCACTCCAAGGGCGACGCGGCCGAGCTGGCGCGGCGCACCGGGCTGAACTTCCGCACCGTGCCGATCGAGCCGATGTTCGACGCGTACATGGGTTCGCTGGGGCTCACCGGTCTCGCGGAGGAGAACCTCCAGTCGCGGCTGCGCGGCACGATGCTGATGGCCGTCTCCAACCAGGAGGGCCAGATCGTCCTGGCTCCGGGCAACAAGTCGGAGCTGGCGGTCGGCTACTCGACGCTGTACGGGGACTCCGTCGGCGCGTACGGGCCGATCAAGGACGTCTACAAGACGGCGATCTTCCGGCTGGCGAAGTGGCGCAACCGGGCCGCGGAGGAGCGCGGGCAGACCCCGCCGATCCCGGAGGCCTCCATCACCAAGCCGCCCAGCGCGGAGCTGCGGCCCGGTCAGGTCGACACGGACTCGCTGCCTGACTACGACGTGCTGGACCGGATCCTGGAGCTGTACGTCGACCGGGACCAGGGGCTCGACGCGATCGTCGCGGCCGGGTTCGACGCGGCGCTGGTCGCGAAGACGCTGCGGATGGTGGACACGGCGGAGTACAAGCGGCGGCAGTATCCGCCGGGCACGAAGATCTCGCCCAAGGGCTTCGGCAAGGACCGGCGGCTGCCGATCACGAACCGGTGGCGCGAGTCCGGCTGACGCCGGGGGTTACGCGCGGCTTCTGGCCCGTCCGGCCGAGGGTTCGTCCTCAATCGCCGGACGGGCTTGATTCTGCCCGTCGGCCGTCGGCGCGTTCCTGGCCCTGGCCACCACTGTCGACGGGGTCCGGTCTCGGTCCAGTACGCCCGCGGTGACCGCCACCGCGAGGCCGGCCACGGCGAGGACCGCGCCGACCAGGGCCGGGGACGTCCAGCCCCAGCCTGCCGCGATGGCCACGCCGCCCAGCCAGGCGCCACCCGCGTTGGCCAGGTTGAACGCGGAGTGGTTGGAGGCGGACGCCAGGGTCGGGGCGTCCTTGGCCTTGTTCATGACGAGCATCTGCAACGGCGTCGTCGTCATGAAGCCGACCCCGCCCAGCAGCACCACCATCACCAGCGCGGCCCACCGCACATGGGCGGCGAACGGGAAGACGACCAGGACGACCGCGAGCGCGCCCAGCGATCCGTACAGCGTGGGACGCAGCGCCCGGTCCGTGAGCGGTCCGGCGGCGAGCGCGCCCAGGGTCATGCCGATGCCGAAGAGCGCCAGCACCAGCGTCACGGAGGACTCCCCGAAGCCCATCGCCTCCGTCGTCATCGCCGAGAGGTAGGAGTACACGGCGAAGACCCCGGCGAAGCCGAAGACGGCGGTGAGCAGTCCGAGCAGCACCTGCCGGTTGCCCAGGGCGCGCAGCTCGCGGCGGACGTCCTGGTGGGCCTCGACCGGGATCTGCGGGACGAGCCGGGCGAGCGCGGCCATCGCGCCCAGCCCGATCAGCGCGACCACCAGGAACGTGGCGCGCCAGCCGAGGTGCTGGCCGAGCAGCGTGGCGGCGGGCACTCCGACGATGTTGGCGACGGTCAGGCCGAGGAACATCGTCGCGACGGCCCGCGCTCGGCGCCCGTCGGCCACCAGCCGCGCGGCGACGACCGCGCCGACGCCGAAGAAGGCGCCGTGCGGCAGCCCGGCCAGGATCCGGCCCGCGATCAGCCAGCCGAAGCCGGGGGCGAACGCGGAGGCGAGGTTGCCGACGGTGAAGAGCGCCATCAGCAGCAGGAGCATCCGCTTGCGCGGGACGCGGGAGCCGAGGGCGGTGAGCAGCGGGGCGCCGAGCACCACACCGATCGCGTAGGCGGACACGAGGTAGCCCGCCGTGGGGACGGAGGTGCCGAGGTCGTCCGCGACATCGGGCAGCAGGCCCATCATCACGAACTCCGTGGTACCGATGCCGAAGGCGCTCACCGCGAGGGCGAGCAGAGCCAGGGGCATGAGGAGAGACCTTTCCGAAGGGGGGCGGAGCACGCGGCGGCGGGCCGGCTCCATCGCCGGTCGGCTCGGAGCCTGTCCAGCGGATCGGAACAAATACTCTCAGATGGTTTATGCCGGGAGGTAAACGGACCGTGACGTCAGAGCTTGACGCGGGCGGCGATCGGGAGGTGGTCGCTGTCCGTCGCGGGCAGCGTCCAGGACGACACCGGGTCGACGCCCTTCACCATGATCTGGTCGATCCGGGCCATCGGGAACGACGCGGGCCAGCTGAATCCGAAGCCGTCACCGGCCGCGCCCTGGGTGGAGCGCATCTGGGAGGTGACCGCGTTGAGCGAGCGGTCGTTCATGGTGCCGTTGAGGTCTCCGAGCAGGACGACCCGGTCGAGCCGTTCGTCCGCGATGGCCTCGCCGAGCGCGTCCGCGCTCTGGTCGCGCTGGTTCGCGGTGAATCCGGCGTGCAGCTTGACCCGGACCGAGGGCAGGTGCGCGACGACGAAGCCGACGTCGCCCTTGGGCGTGGCGACGGTGGTCCGCATGGCCCGGACCCAGCCCATCTTGATGTCCACCGGGTGGGTGTCGCTGATCGGGTACTTGCTCCAGAGGCCGACGGTCCCCTGTACCGAGTGGTACGGGAAGCGCCCGGCGAGCGCCGACTCGTAGGTCTTCACCTTGCCGGCGGGCAGTTCCTGGAGGGCGATGACGTCGGCCCCGGAGCCTGCCACCTGTTGGGCGGTGCCCGCGGGGTCGGCGTTGTCCGCGTTGACGTTGTGGGTGGCGACGGTGAGGTCGCCGCCGCCGCCCGACTTGTCGGTGAGCAGTCCGCCGAACACGTTGAACCAGACGATGACCGGCAGCAGGAGCGCGATCAGCGCGGTCGCGGAGCGCCGCACCAGGCCCAGGACGAACAGCACGGGGACGAAGACGGCGATCCACGGCAGGAACGTCTCGGTGAGGCTGCCCAGGTTGCCGATGGTGTTCGGGATGTGGGAGTGCAGGAGCATGACGAAGGTCAGCAGGACGGAGCAGCCCGCCAGGACCAGCCCGCGCCGCCAGATGCCCCGGTCCCGCGCCAGCCGGCCCAGCCTGTCGCGCAGGTCCCGGAAGCGGGTGTCGGTGGGCTGCGGTCCTCCGCCGCCGTTCTCCGTGTCCGCCCTGTACGCCTGCACCATCGCGCTGTCCTCACTGCCTTGCCGTGCACATCGCCGCGCCAACGACCCTAGGCGATGAGCGACGCGATTCCCGCCGTCGACGACGGCCGTACTGCCACCAGGACGAACGAGGGGGCGCGGCGGGTTCCGGCGGGAGGCGGTCTGCGGGGGCTTGTGACAGAACGATCACACTCGTGGGGGTCCGGGCGCGTCAGCCCCGGTGCGCGGCGGTGCCGGGGCCGCCGCCCGGCGGGCGCGGCCCGACCCCCTCGACCAGCAGCTGGATGATGCGCTCCGTGAGGTCCTCTGGCAGCGGCGCGTCGGGCCGGTGGATGGTGCGGACGAGCATGGGGCCGACGAACATGTCGTCCATCAGCTCCACGTCCGTGTCGCCGCGCAGCTCACCGGCCTCGACGGCCCGCCGGACGGCCGCGAGCATGGCGGCCCGGCGTGGCGCTATGACGGTGCCCTGGTACTCGGCCCAGAGCCGGGGGTGGCTCTTCATCTGGGCGAAGACGTTGTGCAGGAGTACGGAGGAGCGCTGGGCGAGTCCGCGTCTGCGCATCGACTCCAGCAGGAGGCGCAGGTCCCCGAGGCCCGCCGTGCCGGAGACGTCGGGTTCCGGGGGCTCGATGTCGCGCAGGACGTCGACGAAGAGCTCCTCCTTGTCGGCCCAGCGCCGGTAGATGGTGGCCTTGCCGACCCCGGCGGTGCGGGCGATCCGCTCGATGGACAGGCCGGCGAGGGGTTCGCCCGCCTCCAGCAGATCGACGACGGCGTCCAGGATGGACCGCTCGGCCGCCGCGCTGCGCGGCCGCCCTCGGCGGGGCTCCTGGTCCTCACCGGGGTCGCGGTCGCGCTCGCCCGGGGCCCGCTCGTCCCGGTCCGCTGCCTGAGCCTGCACGTGAAACCACCTTTCGCCACCCCCGATTCTCCCCGAACGGGCCGGTCGCGGCGGCATCCCCCCGCGACCGGCCCGTTCCGGTGTCAGCGTGCCGCGGGCGCGGACACCGACGGATCCTCCTGGGCGCCGCCCTGGGCGGGCGGCCGCGCGGCGGGCGTGCGGCCCGGCAGGAACACCGCGACCACGATCGCCCCGAGGAAAGCGACGAAGGCCGAGCTGATGGCCGTGACGTGCATGGCACCGAGGAACGCGTCGTGCGCGGCGGCGACCAGCGGGGCGCCCTTCGGCCCCATCTTCTCCGCGATGCCGAGCGTCGCCTCGATCGACTCCGCCGCGGTGTCCCTGGCGGCGGAGGGGAGCGCCCCGAGGTGGCTCTCGATGTCGCTCCGGTAGACGGCGGAGAGCACGGAGCCGAGGACGGCGATCCCCAGCGCGCCGCCGACCTGGCGGAACGTGTTGTTGACGGCGGAGCCGGAGCCGGCCTTCTCGCGCGGCAGCGCCTGCATGACGGCGACGGTGACCGGCGGCATCACATGGGCCATGCCGGTCCCCTGCACGAAGAAGACCACACACATCAGCCAGACGGGGGTGTCGGCGTCGAACAGCGCGAACGCCGCGAGTCCGGCCGCGACCAGCAGCATGCCGACGGTGCACACGGCGCGGGCGCCGAACCGCGCGACCACCAGCCGGGCCCTGGGCGCGAAGACCATCTGGGCGATGGCCAGCGGCAGGATCAGCAGCCCGGACTGCAGGGCGCTCCAGCCTCGCACGCTCTGCATGTAGAAGGCGGAGAAGAACGTCACGCCCATCAGCGCGAAGAAGACCAGCGCGATGGCGGCGACGGCGGCGGAGAAGGCCGGCTTCCTGAAGTACGTGATGTCGATCGCCGGGCTGGCGCTGCGCTTCTCGTGGAGGACGAACACCACCAGGACGGCGAGTCCGCCGATGACCGGCAGGAGTACCGAGACGTCGGTGAAGTCGGCCAGTTCGCCGCCTCGGATGATCCCGTACACCAGCAGCACCAGGCCGATGATGGAGAGTACGACTCCGAGCGGGTCCAGGCGGCCCGGCTTCGGGTCCCTGGAGTCCGGTACGAGGATCAGCATCGCGATCAACGCGATGATCACGACGGGCACGTTGACCAGGAAGATCGAGCCCCACCAGAAGTGTTCGAGGAGCAGCCCGCCGGTGATCGGGCCGATCGCGATGCCGAGGCCGACGCTGCCCGCCCAGATGCCGATGGCCTTGGGCTGCTCGTCGCGCTCGAAGACGTTCATCAGGACGGCGAGGGTGGCCGGCATCACGAAGGCGGCGCCGAAGCCCATCACGGCGCGCCAGGCGATGAGTTCGCCGGGCGAGCCGGACATGGCGGCGAAGGCGGAGCCGATACCGAAGAGCACGATGCCCAGGAGGAGCATCTTCTTGCGCCCGATACGGTCGCCGAGCAGTCCTGCGGTGAAGAGCAGTCCGGCGAAGACGAGGGTGTAGGAGTTGATCGCCCACTCCAGCTCGCTCTGGGTGGCCCCCAGTCCGGTGGGTGCGGGGGAAGCGATCGTCTTGACGGCGACGTTGAGGATCGAGTTGTCCAGCACCACGATGAGCAGGCTGAACATCAGGACAACGAGAATCGCCCAGCGGCGGCGGTGGACCGCCTCCGGGACCTGGGGCACGACGGCGGGAGCGCCGGACGGTATGGACATGAAGGAAAGCCTAACCTCATTTCGATACGAGACCGTCTCGTATTGGAAAGTCTTTACCGGGTGAAATGGCACTCGGTGCCGGGCAGGTGCGCGGGCCCACTTCCCGTGACCGGCTCCGGGATGCCACCATGGAAGGGATCCGGGGACGCCGTCAGGGCGCCTCGAGATGACGAAGGAGCCGTTGGCCATGTCGCTTCAGGCTGCGCACAACCAGCCCGCCACACCCGCCACACCCCCCGCGGGAGCCCCCGCCGACAGCAGCAAGGCGCTGTACGGAGGAAAGAGCAACCGCCGCGTCACCGTCCACGACATCGCCGCCGCCACCGAGCGCGGCGAGAAGTGGCCCATGCTCACCGCCTACGACGCGATGACCGCGTCCGTCTTCGACGAGGCCGGCATCCCGGTCATGCTCGTCGGGGACTCGATGGGCAACTGTCACCTCGGCTACGAGACCACCGTGCCCGTCACGATGGACGAGATCGCCATCCTGTCCGCCGCCGTCGTACGGGGCACCAAGCGCGCCCTGATCGTCGCCGACCTGCCCTTCGGGGCCTACCAGGAGAGCCCTGTCCAGGCCCTGCGCAACGCCACCCGGCTGATCAAGGAGTCCGGGGTCGGCGCGGTCAAGCTGGAGGGCGGCGAGCGCAGCCACGAGCAGATCAAGCTCCTGGTGGACGCCGGCATCCCGGTGATGGCCCACATCGGCCTGACCCCGCAGTCCGTCAACGCGATGGGCTACCGGGTGCAGGGCCGCGGCGAGGAGGCCGCCCAGCAGATGCTGCGCGACGCCAAGGCCGTGCAGGACGCGGGCGCGTTCGCCGTCGTCCTGGAGCTCGTACCGGCCGAGCTGGCCGCCGAGGTCACCCGCACCCTGCACATCCCGACCGTCGGCATCGGCGCCGGTCCGGACACCGACGCCCAGGTGCTCGTCTACACCGACATGGTCGGGCTGACCGGCGGCAAGGTGCCGCGCTTCACCAAGCAGTACGCGAACCTGCGGCAGATCCTCGGCGACGCCGCCAAGGCGTACGCGGACGAGGTCGTCGGCGGCACCTTCCCGGCGCCGGAGCACACCTTCCACTGACCGGATCCCACCGCTCGTACGACCACTTCCGGCACCACCGACAGCCCGCCGACTTCCCCCGTCGGCGGGCTGTCGGCCGCTTGTCGGTGGGCTGTCGGTGGCGGCTGTTCTGATAGTGGACATGACGCGAATCGACAAGAACCCCAGGAGCGGCGGAAACGCCGTCGAGGTACGGGGACTGGTCAAGCACTACGGCTCGACCAAGGCTCTGGACGGCGTGGACCTCGACGTACGCGAGGGCACCGTTCTCGGCGTGCTCGGCCCCAACGGCGCCGGCAAGACCACTCTCGTACGCTGCCTGTCCACCCTGATCCTGCCCGACGCCGGACACGCGGTCGTGGCGGGCTACGACGTGGTGCGCCAGCCCCGCCAGCTGCGCCGCACCATCGGCCTGACCGGGCAGTACGCCTCGGTCGACGAGAAGCTCTCCGGCTGGGAGAACCTCTACATGATCGGGCGGCTGCTCGACCTGCCGCGCAAGAAGGCCCGCTCGCGCGCCGACGAGCTGCTGGAGCGCTTCTCGCTCACCGACGCGGCGAAGAAGGCCGCCATGGACTACTCCGGCGGCATGCGGCGCCGGCTGGACCTGGCCGCGTCCATGATCGGCAGCCCGGCCGTGCTGTACCTGGACGAGCCGACGACGGGGCTCGACCCCCGTACCCGTAACGAGGTCTGGGACGAGGTGCAGCGCATGGTCGCGGAGGGGGCGACCGTACTGCTCACCACCCAGTACATGGAAGAGGCCGAGCAGCTCGCCAGCGAGCTGACCGTCATCGACCAGGGCAGGATCATCGCCCGCGGCGGTGTCGACGAGCTGAAGGCCAAGGTCGGCGGCCGCACGCTGCAGATCCGCCCCTCCGACCCCGCCGAACTGGCCGCGATGGCACAGGCCCTGCGCGAGGCCGGTCTCGACGGCGTCGCGGGCGCGCAGGCCGTCCCGGACGAGGGACTGCTGTACGTACCGATCCTCAGCGACGAGCAGCTCACCGCCGTCATCGGCCTGCTCGGCACCCGGGGCTTCTCGCTGGCGCACGTCGCCACCGCGCTGCCCAGCCTGGACGAGGTGTTCCTCGCCATCACCGGCGGCAAGGCCACCGTCACCGAGACCGAGACGATTCCCCAGGAGGTCGCGGCATGAGCACGACGACTCTGACGCCCACCCCCGCCCCCACCGGCACGACGTCCGCCGCCCCCGCCGCGAAGCTCCACGACGAGGGCGGGATAGGACTCCGGAACAACCTGCGGCACATCGGGGCGCTGGTGCGGCGCAATCTGCTCCAGATCAAGAAGGATCCGGAGTCGATGTTCGACGCGCTCCTGATGCCGGTGATCTTCGTACTGCTCTTCGTGTACGTCTTCGGCGGTTCCGTCGGCGGCAGCATGGGCGGCGGCCGGCAGGAGTACCTGAACTACCTGATCCCCGGTCTGATGGCGATGATGGGCATGAACATCGCCATGGCCGTCGGCAGCGGTGTCAACGACGACTTCCGCAAGGGGGTCATGGACCGGTTCCGCACCATGCCGATCGCCCGGTCCTCCGTGCTCATCGCCAAGATCGTGGTCGAGCTCGGCCGGATGATGGTTGCCACGCTGATCCTGCTGGGCATGGGCTTCGCGCTCGGCATGCAGCTGCACGGCTCGGTGCTGGGGCTGATCGGCGCGATCGGACTGGCGGCCGCGTTCGGCGCCGCCATCATGTGGATCTTCATCCTGCTCGGACTGAGCATGAAGACGTCCCAGGCGGTCCAGGGAATGGGGATGCTCGTCATGATGCCGCTCCAGTTCGGCTCCTCGATCTTCGCCCCGCCGCAGACGATGCCCGGCTGGCTCCAGGCGTTCACCGACTACAACCCGCTGTCGAACCTGGCCGACTCGGCCCGCGGCCTGATGATGGGCGGCCCGCTCGGCCACTCGGTCTGGCTGACGCTCGGCTGGACCGTGGTGATCACCGCGGTGATGGCCCCGCTCGCGGTGTCCAAGTTCCGCAAGAAGTCCTGACCCGGAAGTCCTGAGACCTGAAGTCCTGAACCCGGCGGACGGGGATCAGTTCAGGTATGCCTCGACGAGAGCGGTGGCCTCCTTCACGGAGAGGCCGCCGCTCTCGGCGTACGCGGCCTCGAAGGCGGTGTCCCCGAGAGCGGCCCGGACCAGCTCCTCGGCCGCCTCGTAGTTCTCCCGCTCCATCGACGTCTGCACGTGCCCGCTCGGCAGCAGCTCCCGGCAGCCGGCCAGCAGCCGCACCGCAAGGGCCGCGGCGCGCTCCCCGCCGAGGCCGCCCAGCGCCCGCGCGGCGGTGACCAGGTGGGTCGCGGCCATGTGCGGCGCCACCATCTGCGACAGCGGGTCGCCGGACCGTTCCAGTGCCTGGCGGCTCCGGTCCAGGGCGTCCGCGTACAGCCCCTCCAGGTTGTCCAGCCAGGCGACCCCGCCCACCACGAAACCGTGGAACACCGCCTCTGTCTCCGCCGTGAACTCCTGGCACAGGGCGCCGAGGTGCACGCGGGCCTCGCCGGTTCGGCCGGACCGCCCCAGCCAGATGGCCAGGAAGAGCCGGGCGAACGACTTCGCCCCGTGCCCCACGTGCCACGTCTCCTCAAGCACCTCCCGCAGGATGGCCTCGCCCTCCGGGCCGCGGCCCAGCTCGGTCAGGGCGGCGGCGTACCGGGTGCGGAGCACCGACACCTGGGCCCGTGCGCCGATCTTCCGCGCGTAGCCGACGGCGGCCAGGTAGTCCTCGGCCGCCCGGCCGTAGTCGCCCCGCTTCTCGTTGGCCTCGCCCCGCGAGGAGAGCGCCTCCGCGACACCCCAGTCGTCCCCGAGCCGGAGGAAGATCTCCAGGCTCTCGTCGGCGTCCGCACGGGCCTCGCCCGCCCAGTCCAGCCGGTTGGCCAGCACGTTGGCGCGCATCTGGAGCGCCGCGGCCAGCTCCCACTCGTAGCCGAAGCCACGCGCGGCCCGGACCGTCTCCTCCAGCAGGTCGCGCAGTGCGTTCATGTCCCCGGTGACGAGCACCGCGAAGAACCAGAGCGAGGCCGGGAAGCGGCACGTCTGCGGCTGGCCCGGCCGGTAGGTGTGCGCGATGACGCGCAGCCGCGCCATGCTGTCGACGCTCGTCCACTCGTCCATGCCGTTGTCCGAGCTGACCATCCGGACCAGCGCCACCTGGCGCCGCGCCTCCTGGAGCAGCTCGGGGCTCATCGGCGGGGGCGCGTCGATACAGCGGTCGTGCAGGGAGGGCGCGGAGCCGCCGGGCGGGGCGAACGGATCGGGGCCGAGGCCGGAGGCGGCCTCGGCCCAGTGCTGGGCGTCGGTGCTCAGATCGCGTATGTGCCAGTACCAGGAGAGCGAGAGCACCATGCAGAGCGACTCCTGCTCGTCCCGTGCGGCGACGGCGCGCCGCAGGGCGGAGCGCAGGTTCTCGTACTCGTACTGGAACTGCTCGATCGCGGCGAGCTGTCCGGCGCCTCTGAGTCCGGGGTCGGTGGTACGGGCCAGCTCCCGGAAGAACACCAGGTGCTGACGCTCCACGGTCTCCCGCTCCGCCGCCTCGTCGAGCCGTTCGGCGGCGTACTCACCGACGGTCTCCAGGAGGCGGTAGCGCATCCGGCCGTCCGAGGCGGGGGCGGCGACGACGAGCGACTTGTCGACAAGTGAACCGAGCAGCGCGGCGACATCGTGCGCGTCGTCCGGCCGGTCGGCGCAGACGGCCTCCGCGGCGGCCAGGGTCCAGCCACCGGAGAAGACCGACATCCGGCGCAGGGCGGTGCGTTCGTGTCCGTCCAGGAGGTCCCAGGACCAGTCGACGACGGCCCGCAGGGTCTGCTGGCGCGGCAGTACGGTGCGGCTGCCGCCGGTGAGCAGCCGGAAACGGTCGTCCAGCCGGTCGGCGATCTGGCGCGGGGTGAGCATCCGGAGCCGGGCGGCGGCCAGCTCGATGGCGAGCGGCAGCCCGTCGAGACGGTGGCAGATCTCGGCGCAGGCGGCCGCCGTCCGCTCGTCCGCGTCGACCCGGAAGCCGGACAGCGCGGCGGCGCCCCTGTCCGCGAACAGGCGCAGCGCCATCGGGTCGGGCAGGGGGTCGACGGGCCGGACGAACTCGCCCGGCACACCCAGGGGTTCACGGCTGGTCGCGAGCACGGTGAGTTCGGGGCAGCGGGCCAGCAGGTGGTCGGTGAGGGCTGCGGCGGCCTCGATGACGTGTTCGCAGTTGTCCAGGAGCAGCAGCACGCGGCGCCCGGAGAGGTGTTCGGTGAGCCGGGCGAGCGGTTCGGCGCCGCCGCGTTCGACCGCCCTGAGCTCCTCCGCGCCCGCACCGCGCAGTACGGTCTCGCGGCCGCCGAGCGCGGTGAGGACGGCCTCCGGCACCGCCTCGGGGTCGTCGACCGGTGCCAGCTCGGCCAGCCAGACCCCGTCCGGCCAGGTGGCCGGGTCGACGGATTCGGCGGCCTCCTGGGAGAGCCGGGTCTTGCCCGCGCCGCCGGGGCCGAGCAGGGTGACGAGGCGGGCTTCCGCGAGGTCGCCGCGCAGGGTCTCGATATCGCCCTCCCGGCCGACGAAGCTGGTGAGCCTGGCCCGGAGGTTGCCGGGCGGGGCGACGGCGGGAGCGGCGGCGGGACGGCCCGGGGGCGTGCGGCGGTCAGCGGCCGTGCGGCGGTCAGGGGCTGCGGCGGCCTTTGCCGCAGCCTCGGGTATGACCGGAAGCACCGGCTCCTGGCGGAGCAACTCCGCGTGCACGGACTTCAGTTCGGCGCCGGGATCGACGCCGAGCCGGTCGGCGAGGACGGTACGCACCTCCTCGTACGCGGCCAGCGCCTGGGCGGTGCGTCCGGCGTCGCGCAGGGCGCGCAGCCGCAGTGCCTGGAGGGGTTCGTCGAGGGGGTGCTCACCGCAGAGCGCGGCCAGTTCCGGCAGCACCTGCTCGGCCCGGCCGAGGGCGAGCGAGGCGGTGAGCCGGGTGCGGCGGGCGTCGAGCCTGCGGGCGGTCCAGCGGGACGCTTCGGCGTGCCGGTCGGGCAGGTCGGCGAGGGCCGGCCCGCGCCACAGGCCGAGCGCGTCGTCGAGGACGCCCACGGCCTTGGCCGGATCGCCCTCCGCCAGGGCCCGCGCCCCCTCCCCCGCGAGCCGCTCGAAGCGGTACAGGTCGACGGTGTCCGGCTCGGCGGCCAGCCGGTAGCCGTTCTCCCCGGAGGCGACCGCCGCGTGCCCGAGCGCCCGGCGGAGCCGGCCCACGAGTGCCTGGAGGGCGCCCGGCGCGTCGGCGGGCGGGTCCCCGTCCCACACCTCGTCGACGAGCACGGCGGCGGGCACCGTCCGGCCGGCCCGCAGCGCGAGGACGGTGAGCAGGGCGCGCAGCCGCGCCCCGCCGACGGCGACGGCCGTGCCGTCGTCGCGGAGTGCCTGGGTGGTACCGAGAATGCTGTAGCGCACGCGCCCATTCTCCGTGACCGGGGCCGGAAGCGGGACCACGGCCCCGCCGGATGCGCGCGGGCCGCCCGCCGTACTGCCTGTCATGCCCCCACCCTTTACGGAACCACCGGCAGGATGCCAGACGTTCTGGCCGTGTCGCCTGTACGGTCGGGGCTCGCAGCCCGCCCGCTCCCGTTCCTCCCCGCAGCCACCAGGAGCCCCCGATGACCACCGCACCAGCGCGCAGCGACCGGCGGATCAGCCCGGTCTTCCTAGGGATCGCCGCCGTCGCGGCGGTGTCCGGGTGGGCGGTGTGGACGGACTTCGCGGATCAGCCGGGGTTCGCCACGTTCCTCTTCGTCACGGCCGCCTGGGTGGTGTCGCTCTGCCTCCATGAGTACGCCCACGCCAGGACCGCGCTGCACAGCGGCGACATCTCCATCGGCGCCAAGGGATACCTCACGCTCAATCCCCTTCGCTACACCCATGCCCTGCTCAGCATCGTGCTGCCGGTGCTGTTCGTGATCATGGGCGGGATCGGGCTGCCGGGCGGCGCGGTCTTCATCGAGCGCGGCCGGATCCGGGGCCGCTGGCGGCACAGCCTGATCTCGGCGGCGGGCCCGCTGACCAATGTGCTGTTCGCGATCGTGTGCACGGCGCCGTTCTGGCTGGACGCGCTGAGCGGCGTCCCGGCGGCCTTCCGGTACGCGCTGGGCTTTCTGGCGCTGCTCCAGGTGACGGCGGCGATCCTGAACTCCGTACCGGTGCCGGGTCTGGACGGTTACGGGGTGATCGAGCCCTGGCTCTCGTACAGGGTGCGCAGGCAGGTGGAGCCCTTCGCCCCGTTCGGGCTGATCGCCGTCTTCGCCCTGCTGTGGGTGCCGGGGGTGAACGCGGCGTTCTTCGACGCGGTCGACGCGCTGCTGCGGTCGCTCGGCGTCAGCGACTTCGACACGTACTGCGGCCTCGACGCCTACCGGTTCTGGCAGACGCAGGACTGGCGCTGCTCCTGAGGAGCTACGCGTTCTGCGTCGCGCGGCGGCGGCGCAGGTAGTACCAGGCCATGTTGGACGAGAGGCCGACCAGGAGCACCCAGAGGACCCCGAGGAGCCAGCTGCCCTGCACGAAGGAGATCACGGCCGCGACGACGGCGAGAACGCAGACGGCTACGGCGTAGAGAGCGAGGCGGGGCATGGGGAGGGCTCCTGTCGGGGGGTGGTGCGCGGTCCCCTCCAGTGTCCCCCATGCCCCGGGCCGATCCGAGCGGGGTACGGCCCCCGCGGTGCGGCTCACACGTCGGTGGTGCGCAGCCCCGCGTGTGCCTTGTAGCGGCGGTTGACCGAGATCAGGTTGGCGACCAGCGATTCGACCTGGTGGGCGTTGCGCAGCCGCCCCGCGAAGATGCCGCGCATTCCGGGGATCCGGCCGGCCAGCGCCTGGACGAGGTCGGTGTCGGCGCGGGCCTCGCCCAGCACCAGCACATCGGTGTCGATCTCCTCGATCGCCTCGTCCTGGAGCAGCACCGCCGAGAGGTGGTGGAAGGCGGCGGTGACCCGGGAGTCCGGCAGCAGGGCGGCGGCCTGCTCGGCGGCGCTGCCCTCCTCCGGCTTCAGGGCGTAGGCGCCCTTCTTGTCGAAGCCGAGCGGGTTGACGCAGTCGATGACGAGCTTCCCGGCGAGCTCCTCGCGCAGCGACTCCAGGGTCTTGGCGTGCCCGTCCCACGGCACCGCGACGATCACCACGTCGCTGTCGCGGGCGCATCCGGCGTTGTCCGCGCCCCGGACGCCGTGGCCGATCTCCTCCGCCGCCGTCTGCGCGCGGTCGGCCGCGCGGGAGCCGATGACGACCTGCTGTCCGGCGCGGGCGAACCGGTAGGCGAGTCCGCGCCCCTGCGGGCCGGTGCCGCCGAGTACGCCGATGGTCAGTCCGGACACGTCGGGGAGGTCCCAGGGGTCCTTGGCCGGGGGCTTGGGCGCGCTGCCGCTGTCATTCGTAGTCATGGCCCCGACAGTACTTCCAGCCGGCGGGGAGCCGCCCCGCCGCCGGACCGCGATCCGGATCACGTTCACGGCCCCGTTCGGGTGGTCCGGCGACCGTTCCGCCACGGGGACCCGGCCGGTGGTGCAGGATGCCGGGCCATGGATGCCGTACGAGTGGCGCTGCTGCGTGAGGTGCTCGCCGGGACGGAGTGGCCCGCCGCCACCCGGCGGTTCGCCGGGACGCTGCGCTCGTCCGTCGTCCCGCACGGCGGCGGGCTGCTGCTGGTGGGGAGCGAGGAGTACGAGCCGTGGCATCTGGCCGCGCACCTGGTCGACGAGTCCACCTGGTCGGGGCTGCCCGAGCTGGCGCCCACGCTGGTACGGCACCGGGTGGCGCCCGGGGACCCGGCCCATCTGGCGGTGGGCCTGGGCAGGATCGAGGCGGCCGGGCGGGGCGAGACGCTGCTCGTGGTGGCGCCCAGCTCGCCGGGCGGGGGCCTGCTGGAGCGGGTGCACGACGCGCGGCGGGCAGGGGCGACGGTGCTCTCGCTGGACAACGGCGATCCGGAGGTCCGGGGCCTGGCCCATGAGGCGCTGTCCGTGGCGGGCGGCGACGAGGTGGACCTGGACACGGTCCAGCACCTGGTGAGCGCGGCGGCCGGGGAGAACGGCGCGCCCGTGCCGCGTGGCCGGCGGCGCTTCCGCGACCGGCTGTCCCGGCTCGCCGACCAGCTGACGGCTCCGCCGCCGCCACGCTGGTGAGGGGGCGCGGGATCCCGCGCCCGCAATTCCGGAAATGCGTTTGCCCCGGCCACGTACCTCGACGGACCATATGTCCTCGTGACCTCTCGCTCCTCCCTCGCCGCCAGGCTCTCCGCGCTCCTTCCCGATCTCTCGCCCTGGCGGTCCTCCGCCGACTTCCGGCTGCTGTGGGTGCAGGGGCTCGTCACCTTCTTCGGCAGCTCCATGGCGCTGATCGCGCTGCCGCTCCAGATCAAGCACCTCACCGGCTCGCCGCTCGCGGTGGGCGCGATGGGCGCGGTCGAGCTGGTGCCGCTGGTCGTGTTCGGGCTCTACGGCGGCGCGCTCGCCGACGCCGTAGACCGCCGCAAGGTCATCCTGGGCACAGAGGCGGGGCTCGGACTGCTCGCGCTCGTCCTGCTGGTCAACGCCGCCCTGCCGGACCCGCTGCTCTGGCCGCTCTACGTGGTCGCCGGCGGGGTCTCCGCGCTCTCCGGGCTCCAGCGGCCCGCGCTGGACTCGCTGATGGCCCGGATCGTGCCGCACGACCAGTTGGGTGCCGCCGCCGCGCTGAACTCGTTGCGCTGGCAGTTCGGGGCGATCATGGGCCCGTCGCTGGCCGGTGTGGTGGTCGCGTACGCCGGTCACGCAACCGCCTACACGGTCACGGTCGTCACGTTCACCGTCTCGGTCGTCCTGTGCCGCCGGCTGGCGCCCGCACCGCCCGTGGAGAAGGGGCGGAAGCCGTCGCTGCGCGGCATCGCGGAGGGGGCGCGGTACGCCTGGAGCCGGCCGGTGCTGCTGGGGACGTACGCGATCGACATGGCCGCGATGTTCTTCGCGTTCCCGAACGCGATCTTCCCGTTCCTCAGCGACGAGCTGGACGCCGAGTGGTCGCTGGGGCTGATGTACGCGGCGGGCTCGGTGGGCTCACTGGTGCTGGGGCTGACCAGCGGCTGGACCAAGGGGGTGCGCAGACACGGGCTGTTCGTGGTGTCCGGCGCGGCCGTCTGGGGGCTGGCCATCGCTGCGGCGGGCTGGTTCGGCAACGTGTGGCTGGTGCTCGTCTGCCTGGCGGTGGCGGGTGCGGGCGACATGCTCAGCGGCCTGGGCCGCTCCACCATCTGGAACCAGACCATCCCGGAGGAGCTCCGGGGCCGCCTCGCGGGCATCGAGGTGCTCTCGTACAGCGTCGGACCGCAGCTGGGCCAGGTCCGGGCCGGCGGGATGGCCGGCTGGACGGGGACCCGTACGGCCGTCTGGAGCGGCGGGGTGGCCTGCGTCGCCTCGGTGGCGCTGCTGGCGGCCGCCCTGCCGAAGCTCCTCACCTACGACTCGGAGACCGACGCGGACGCGCTGCGCAGGCGCGCGCAGCGCGAGGGGGGACTGGAGGCGGCGGCCGCGGGCTGAGCCCGGGGCGCGGGCCCCTCGGCCGCCGCCTCGGCCCTCAGCCGCCGGCGTTCTCGTCCGGCCCCTGGCGGTCGTGCCACCTGGGATCGGTCTCCCACTCAAGGTTGCGCTCCCGCGCGGTGTCCATCGCGTGCTGGGCCTCCTGGCGGGAGGCGTACGGACCGAAGCGGTCCTTGGCCGGGCACTCGGGGCCCTCCTCGACCTTCTTGTGCTCCAGGCAGTAATACCACTCGCCCGGTTTGCCGACCGTGCGCTTCTTGAACAGGGCCATTACCGGCTCCTTTCCTTGGTGCCATGGTGCCCCGGACTCGCTGGTTAGACTCGCTGGCATGTCTGGCCAGTCGCTGCTTGTACCAGGGGAGATCACTCCCGTCCGTTCCGTGCCCGGAAACATCCGGCGCCCCGAGTATGTCGGCAAGCCCGCCCCGACGCCGTACACCGGCCCGGAGGTGCAGGACGCCGAGACCGTGGAGCGCATGCGCGTCGCGGGGCGGATCGCCGCGCAGGCGATGGGTGAGGCCGCGAAGCTGATCGCCCCGGGCGTCACGACGGACGAACTCGACCGGGTCGCCCATGAGTTCATGTGCGACCACGGGGCCTATCCGTCCACGCTCGGCTACCGGGGCTTCCCCAAGTCGCTCTGCACCTCGCTCAACGAGGTGATCTGCCACGGCATCCCGGACTCGACGGTGCTGCGCGACGGCGACATCGTGAACCTCGACGTGACGGCGTACATCAACGGGGTGCACGGCGACAACAACGCCACCTACCTCTGCGGCGACGTGGACGAGGAGTCGCGGCTGCTCGTGGAGCGCACGGAGGAATCGCTGAAGCGCGCGATCAAGGCGGTCCGGCCGGGCCGCCAGGTGAACGTGATCGGCCGGGTCATCGAGTCGTACGCGAAGCGCTTCGGGTACGGGGTGGTGCGGGACTTCACCGGGCACGGGATCAACTCCTCGTTCCACTCCGGTCTGATCATTCCGCACTACGACAGCGAGCACGCCACCACGGTGATGAAGCCGGGCATGACGTTCACCATCGAGCCGATGCTGACGCTCGGGACCCACACCTACGACATGTGGGACGACGGCTGGACCGTGGTGACCAAGGACCGCAAGCGGACCGCGCAGTTCGAGCACACGCTGGTGGTGACGGAGACGGGCGCCGAGATCCTCACGCTCCCGTAGCCCCTCAGCCCACCTCGGACCCCGAGTTACGACGGCCGCCCCTCCCGGGCGGCCGTTTTCGTCTCCCCGGCACCTCTCCGGCGGCTCCCCGGCCGTTTTTACCGACAGAGCGTCGGGAAACAGTTGACTTAGGTAAGCCTAAGTAGGAAGATCGGGACATCGGCCGGCGCCGCGGTACACAGCCGGGGCGGGCCGGTATCTCCGTCTCTTTCTGGACTTCCCGTCCCCCTTGGTCCCCGGAGGCCCGCCTTGGACGCAACCGTCACCGCCACGCCCTTCTCGACGCTGATCCGCACCGCGTCGCACGAGCAGCACACCGAGGCGGAGACCTCGACCTTCATGAGCGACCTGCTCGGCGGGCGCCTCGGCGTGGACGCGTACACGCGCTACACGGAGCAGCTGTGGTTCGTGTACCGCGCCCTGGAGGACGGTGCCGGGGCGCTGCGCGAGGACGCGGTCGCCGGTCCGTTCATCCAGCCCGAGCTGATGCGCACCGCGGAGCTGGAGCGCGATCTGGCCCATCTGCGGGGTGCGGACTGGCGGGAGGGCCTGGAGCCGCTGCCGGCCACGGCCGCGTACGCGGAGCGGGTGGCCGAGTGCGCCCGCAGCTGGCCCGCCGGATACATCGCGCACCACTACACCCGCTACCTGGGCGACCTGTCGGGCGGCCAGATCATCCGCGACAAGGCGGAGCGCACCTGGGGCTTCGAGCGCAAGGGCGACGGGGTGCGGTTCTACGTCTTCGAGGGGATCGCCAACCCCGCCTCGTTCAAGCGGGGTTACCGCGAGCTGCTGGACGCGGTGGACGCGGACGACCTGGAGAAGCAGCGGATCGTGGACGAGTGCAAGCGGGCGTTCGCGCTGAACACGGCGGTGTTCCGGGAGCTGGGAGAGGCGTTCCCGCTCAGCGCGTAGGCCTCTGGCGGCCGGCGGTGGGGTTGCTCGGGCTCGGGCGACCGCACCGCTTCGTTCTGTCCTCAGTCGCCGGACGGGCCTGGTTTCAGCCCTGGACCACCAGTACGACCCGGCCGCCGATCTCCACCGTGCCGTCCGGTGCGGGGGCCGTGAGGATCTGGGAGCCCCGGCCCTGCCTGATGTTGAGCGCCCGGTTCAGCCGGTCGCTGAGCAGCAGCGCCGCCGCCCCCGTCGCCTCGTCCTCGACGATGCCGTCGTCCCGCCGGGGAAACGCCCGCGCCCTGATCCGGCCCGCCGCCTCGTCCTCCCACGCCCATACGTAGAGCCAGCCCTCACCGGGCGGCGGGCCGGTCAGCGCCTCGACCTCGGCCGCCGAGCCGTACTGCTCCAGCGTGCGCGGCGGAGCCCACTCGGGGCGGGCGGTGATCCAGCTGAACTCGCCGTCCTGACGGGCGAAGACCTCCCCCACCTCAAGCTCCAGGACCTCCAGGTCGAGCAGCCAGGCGGCGCCGACCAGCGGGTGTCCGGCGAACGGCAGCCGCAGGCCCGGGGTGTAGATCTCCAGGTGACCGCGTTCCGGATCGTCCACGAACACGGTCTCGCTGAAGCCGAGTCGCCGGGCCAGCTCCTGCCGTGAGGCCCGCTCCGGGTGGTCCCGCCCGTCGCGTACGACACCGAGGGCGTTGCCGTGCCGGCCGTCCGGGCCGCAGAACACCCGCAGTACGTCGATGCCGGCGGGTACGTCGTAGTCGCTCACGTGCGCATTCAAGCACCGCTCGGGTGCCGCCCCCGCGAGAGGGGCCGCACCCGGGCGGTGGTGTCGCGCGGTGCTGTCAGGCGGTGTGGCGGCGACGGGCCACGACGACCGCGCCGGCGCCGGCCGCCACGATCAGCCCGGAGGCGGCGAACAGCGCACCGGCCGGGATGTCGGAGCCGGTGGAGGCCAGCGCGCCGGAGCCGCCGACCGTACCGGCGCCGCCCACGGTGCCTCCGGTGGACGAGCCGCCGGTGGTGGATATGCCGCCGGTGGACGAGCCGCCCGTGGACGCGCCGCCGCTGGACGGGAGTTCGGCGTTCTTGTCGAGGGCGACCGCGACCGTCAGCGGGTCGAGCTGCTTACCCGCCTCGTACATGCCGCCGAAGGCCTTGGTGCCGTCGGCGGTGAGAGTGGCCGGAACGGCGGAGAGCGTCACCACGCCGTCCTTGGCGGCGAGTTCGCCTGCGGGCAGCTTGAGGTCCGCGACGGCGAGACCGGTGTAGGTGGCGACCTTCTTCGTCTCACGGTCCTTGGCGGACACGTCGGCGATGAGCTTGCCCTTGGTCCCGTCGGCCTGGATCTCCAGGTTGCTCAGGGAGAGATCGAGGGTGTAGGCGCCGTCCTCCTGGTGGCCGAGGAAGCGGACCTTGCCGTCGAACTCCGCGTTCAGGGTCTTCTTGTCGGCGTCGAAGTGGCCGGTGGCGTCGGGGAAGCGGTAGCCGTCGCCGGACGCGGTCGCGCCGCCCGTCGTCTCGACCTTGCCGTGGGCGATGGGGCCGGTGACGTACTCACGGAAGGAGGCCTTCACGCCCCAGTTCAGGCTGCCGTCGACGATGGCACCCGGGTCCGCGGCCGGCTTGTCGGTGGCCGTGGTGCTCGGGGAGGGCTTCGGCGTCGGCCGGGTGGGCTGGGTGGTGGGCCGGTCCGTGGGCTTCACGGTCGGCTTCTCCGTGGGCTTCTCGGTCGGCTTCTCGGTCGGCTTCTCCGTGGGCTTCTCGGTCGGCTCCTCGGTCGGGGGCGTGACCGCCTTCACCGTGAGCGTGGCCGGGTCGAGGACCTCCCCGGCCTGGTACTGGCCGTTGAAGGCCTCGGAGCCCGCCTTCGTCAGCTTGGCCGGAATGTCCTTGAAGACCATTGCGCCGCCCGCGCCCTGACCGGGCTTCACGGCCGACAGGTCGAGGTCCGCGACCGCCACATCGTTCTGGGTGCCCTGCGGGGTCGCCACGTCGGCGGTGATCGCACCCCCCTTGCCGGCGGTGGACAGCTTGACGTCCGAGAGCGTGATGTCGAGGACGCCGCCGTGGGCGGAGAAGTTGACGCCGCCCTCGAAGGCGGTGTCGGTGCCGTGGGTGGTCATGTCGTACGTGCCCTTGCCGTTGACAAAGGTGAAGACACCGTTGCCGGCCGCCTGGGTGGCACCGTCCTTGACCGTGATCTTGCCCGCGGCGCCGATGTACTTGCGGAAGGACTCCTTGAAGCCCCAGTCCAGCGTGCCGTCCTTCAGCTCCATCGTCGGGGCGGCCGCGGTGGCGCCCTCCGAGCCGGACTGGCCGGCCGCGAACACCGGGAGTGCGAAGGCGGTGCCGAGGGCGGCCGCGGTGGCGACGGCTGCGGCGAGGGCTATGGGGCGGCGGGTGGCTGCCATGGTCGGTGGTCTCCTCAGGGATGAACAGGATCAGCGGGGGGGGTGGGGGTGTGGGGACAGGGGTGGAGCGGGATGGGTGATGTGCGCGTGGGGGGACGGGGAGAGGTCCGAGGTCAGGAAGGGGTGCCCGGCGTCGAGCGGTTGCGGCGCACCAGGAACAGCACGACGCCCGCTGCCGCGGCGAGCACGGCGGCCCCGCCGAGCGTCAGGTAGAGCCCGGTCGAGGAGCCCTTGTCCGCCGCCGATGCCACGGACGCCGTGGCGGCGGTGGTCTTCGGTCCGGGGGTGTCCGAGGGCTGCGCGGCGGGGGCCGGGTCGCTGCCCAGGTCGGGGAGCGCGGGCAGCTTCGCCTTCGCGTCGAGGGCCACGGCGAGCGAGACCGGGTCCATCGCGGTGCCCGCCCTGTAGAGGGAGCCGAAGGCCTTGGCGCCGTCGGCGGTCAGCTTCGCGGGGGCCTCCGTGAGGACCGCGAGGCCGTCCTTCGGCGCGAAGTCCTTGGCGGTGAAGGTGATGAGCGGTACGGCCTTCCGGGTGTCGCCCTTGGTCCGGACGTCGGCGCTGAGGGTGCCCCGGTCCGCCTTGAGCCCGACCGCGAACCGGGAGAGCGTCAGGTCGAGGCCGTCCGCCCCGGTGAAGCGGACGCTGCCCGCGAAGGCGGCGGCCAGGGTCTGCTTCTTCGCGTCGTACGTGCCCTGCCCCTTCGGGAAGCGGAAGAGCGCGCCGCCGTCCTGGGCGCCCCCGGCCAGGGTCCACTCGCCCCGGCCGATCGAGCCGGTGACGTACTCCCGGAACGTGCGGCGCACGCCCCAGTCCACGGCACCGTCCTCGATCCGGCCCGCCGTCTCCTTCGGCTTCGCCCGGTCCGCGGGCTTCTCCGGGGGCCTGGACGCGGTGGGCTTCCCGGCCGGGGCCGAGGTGTCCACGGAGAGGCTGACCGGGTCCAGCGGCGTACCGGCCGTGTAGTAGCCGGCGAAGGACTTGGCGCCCTGTGAAGTGAGCGTCGCCGGGACGTTGTTGAGGGCGACGGGGGTGGAGCCGCCCCGCATGTCGATCCCGGACAGGCCGAGCGTGGCCAGGGGCACCTGGGCCGCGGAGGTGACCCGGCCGGTCCCCCGGTCCTTGCTGACCATGTCGGCGTACAGGGTGCCGCCGCCGCCCTGGATGCGGACGGTCGGGCGGCTGATCGTGAGGTCCAGCTCGTTGGAACCGTCGGACTTCCTGTGACCGGTGAAGTGGACGCCTCCCGAGAACCCGGAGGTGAGGGCGCCGCTCGCCGGGTCGTAGGAGCCGGTCGCGGAGTGGAAGCGGAACTGGCTTCCGCCGACCGTGGCCGCGCCGCCCGTCAGGTTCCAACTGCCGTGGGCGATGGGGCCCGTGACGTAACTCTGGAAGGAGGACTTGATTCCCCAGTCCAGCCGGCCGCCCTGCACCGTCCGGCTCGCCGCTTGCGCGGCGGTGGCCGGGAGCAGGGCTCCCAGCAGTACCGCGAGAAGCGCGACGGCGAGCGCGCGGGCAGGTCTGAACGGCGGCATGAACCCCTCCGAGGTCTAGTAGATGAGGTAAGGCTAACCTAAGGTATGTACATCGTGTGTCGGTACCCCCTTCCGTCACATTCCTCGCAATCCATCCCCAACTGCACGCCGCAGAACGACAGGACGGTGCCCCAGTGCGCTTCTCGCAGGACTTCGCCCCGCCGGGCCGCGACACCCGGCGACCGAGGCGCGGGCGCACCGGCGTCCTCACGGCCGCGATATCCCTGGCGGCCGCGCTGCTGCTGACCGGCTGCGGGGGTACGGGGACGCCGGCGGCGAAGACGGCGGGAGTCGAGAACGCCTCGGCCGCCGACGCCGACCGGATCGAGCCGCTGGCCACCGTGCCCGCGCCCCGTCTGCCCGTCACGGTGAAATCGGCGGACGGCAAGCGGACCACGATCACTTCGGCCGACCGGATCGTGCCGCTGACCGGCAGCCTGAACGAGATCGTCTTCACCCTCGGCCTCGGCAAGCAGGTGGTGGCCCGCGACATCACCGCCACCTTCCAGCAGGCCGAGAAGCTCCCGGTGGTGACCCGCGCCCATGACGTATCGGCCGAGAGCGTGCTCTCCCTGCGGCCCACCGTCGTCCTCGCGGACACCACGACCGGCCCGGCGGAGGCCATCGGCCAGATCCGGGACGCCGGGATTCCGCTCGTCGTCGTCGAACCGGCCACCGAACTCGCGGACGTCGGCCGCCGCATCGAGACGGTGGCCGCCGCCCTGGGCGTACCGGAGTCCGGCCATGAGCTGAAGCAGCGCACCCAGGACCGGATCGACGCCGTCCGGAAGTCCGTGCCCGCACCGGCCGACGGGGCGGAGAAGCCCCGGGTCGCCTTCCTCTACCTGCGCGGCTCCGCCTCCGTCTATCTGCTGGGGGGCAGTGAGTCCGGCGCGAGTTCGCTGCTCGAAGCGGCGGGCGCGGTCGACGCGGGCAAGGCGTCCGGGCTGAAGAAGGACTTCACCGCCATCACCAGCGAGGCCCTGGCCAAGGCGGCTCCCGACGCGATCCTGGTGATGACGAAGGGGCTCGACTCGGTCGGCGGTGTCGACGGCCTGGTGAAGATCCCGGGCGTCGCGGAGACCCCGGCCGGGATGGACCGGCGGATCGTCTCGGTCGACGACGGGGTGCTGCTGAACTACGGGCCGCGCACCGACCGGGTGCTGAGCGAGCTGGTCGCCCAGCTCTACCCGGAGGACGGTGCCGCCAAGTGACCACCACCTGTGAAACACCCACCGGGCGCACGGATACGGAACCGGCGCCCGCGCCGCCCCGCGCCCGGCGCTCGACGGCCGTCACCCTGACCGCCGGGCTGCTCGCCGCCCTTGTGCTGTGCGCCCTGCTCTCCGCCGGACTCGGCGCGTACAGCATTCCGCTCGGCGATGTCCTCGCCTCCGTCCAGCACCGGATCGGACTCGGCGGACACGCCCTGGACCGGGTCGGGGAGAGCGTCCTGTGGAACGTCCGGCTGCCGAGGGTCGTCCTCGCGCTGCTGGTCGGCGCGTCCCTGGGCTGTGCGGGCGCCCTGATGCAGGGGGTGTTCGGCAATCCGCTCGCGGAGCCGGGCGTCATCGGGATCTCGGCGGGCGCGGCGGTCGGCGCGGTCGCCTCGATCGCGCTGGGGCTGAGCTTCTTCGGCAACTGGACCATCACCGTCTGCGCGTTCGCCGCCGGTCTGCTGACCGTGCTGCTCGTCTACGCGCTGTCGCGCTCCGGCGGCCGGACGGAGGTGGTGACGCTGATCCTCACGGGCATCGCCGTCAACGCCTTCGCGGGCGCGCTGATCGGGCTGTTCATCTTCTTCGCGGACAACGCGCAGATCAGCCAGATCACCTTCTGGCAGCTCGGTTCGCTGGCCCAGGCCACCTGGCCGAAGGTGCTGGCCGTGCTTCCGTGCGCGGTGCTCGGACTCGTCATCGCGCCGTTCTACGCCCGCAAGCTGGACCTGCTGGCGCTCGGTGAACGGCCCGCCAGGCACCTGGGCGTCGATGTGGAACGGCTCCGCGTCGTGCTGGTGCTCGTCGTGGCGCTGCTGACCGCCGCCGCGGTCGCGGTGGCCGGGATCATCTCGTTCGTGGGGCTGCTGGTGCCGCATCTGCTGCGGATGGCGAACGGCCCCGGACACCGCTTCCTCGTCCCCGGCAGTGCGCTCGGCGGTGCGCTGGTGCTGGTCGCGGGCGATCTCGCGGCCCGTACCGTCGCGGACCCGGCCGAGCTGCCGCTCGGGGTACTGACCGCGCTGATCGGCAGCCCGTTCTTCTTCTGGCTGCTGCGCAGGACCCGTCGCAAGCAAGGTGGTTGGGCATGAGGACGCTGCGGGATCTCTTCGCGGTGCGCGAACGGCTGCTCCCCGTGCCGGTCGCCCCCGGCGCCGCGGTCGCGGAGGCACGCGGGCTGCGGGTCCGGCTGGGCGGGCGTCAGGTGCTCGACTCCATCGAGCTGACGGTGCACGCGGGCGAGGTGCTGGCGCTCGTCGGCCCGAACGGGGCCGGGAAGTCGACGCTGCTGGCCGCACTGGCCGCCGACCTGCCCGCCACGAGCGGCACCGTACGGATCGACGGGCGGCCGGTCACCGAGTGGTCCGCGCCCGAACTCGCCCTGCGCCGGGCGGTGCTGCCGCAGTCCGCCGCGCTCTCCTTCCCCTTTCCGGTGGCGGACGTCGTCCGGATGGGGCGGGCCCCCTGGGCCGGTACGGAACGCGAGGACGAGGACGATCCGGCGGTCCGCGCGGCGATGGCGGCCACCGAGGTCACCGCGTTCGCCGCCCGCCCGTTCTCGGCGCTGTCCGGTGGCGAGCGGGCCCGGGTCGCGCTGGCCAGGGTGCTGGCGCAGCGGGCCCCGCTGCTGCTGCTCGACGAGCCGACCGCCGCGCTGGACCTGCGCCACCAGGAACTGGTGCTGCGGATCTGCCGGGAGCGGGCCGCCGCCGGTGACGCGGTCGTCGTCGTCCTGCACGATCTGGGACTGGCCGCCGCGTACGCCGACCGGGCCGCCGTGCTGCACGACGGGCGGATCGCGGTGGACGGACCGCCCGCAGAGGTGTTCACGGGCGCGCTGCTCGGAGAGGTCTACCGGCAGCCCGTCGAGGTGTTCCCGCATCCGCGGACCGGGGTGCCGCTCGTGGTGCCCGACCGGACCGCTTGACCATCGCTTTACCCGTGCCGGGCTCGTCCATGGGTCGGTCGTGATCGCCCCGTTCCCCCGCGTGCGCGGTGAGAGCTGAATCACTGCGTGCGTGGGTATCGGTCAGGTAAGGGTCGGTTAAGTTAGGTCCGCCTCACCTGCCCTGTCCGTCCTTCCGCTTTTCTTCCTTCATCCTCATGTGGAGCCCGTATGCGAGCCGTTCGTCTCTCCGTCGTCACCGCCGCCGCCACCGTGGCCGCTCTGACCGCTGTCACGGGCTGCGCCGAGAAGAGCGACGGCAAGGGTGACGGCGCCGTCCAGGTCGTCGCGAAGGACGACTCCTGCGAGGTGTCGAAGAAGAAGCTGCCGGCCGGGCACGTCGAACTGGCCGTGCAGAACAAGGGCTCCAAGGTCACCGAGGTCTACGTGCTGTTCCCGGACGACCGCATCGTCGCGGAGCGCGAGAACATCGGCCCCGGCACCAAGGCCACCATCACGGCCGAGATCAAGGCCGGTTCGTACGAGATCGCCTGCAAGCCCGGCATGAAGGGCCACGGCATCCGGCAGAAGCTGGAGATCAGCGGCGGCAGCGCGGCCAAGCGCAGCCCCGAGATGGACAAGGCCGTCGCCGCCTACCGCACCTACGTCCAGGACCAGGCCGACGCGACGCTGCCGAAGGCCAAGCTCTTCACGGACGCGGTCGCCGCCGGGGACATCGAGGCCGCCAAGAAGGCCTACGCCGAATCCCGGCTCGGCTGGGAGCGGACCGAGCCCGTCGCGGAGTCCTTCGGTGACATCGACCCGAAGGTCGACGTCCGCGCGGACGGGCTGGAGGACGGCCAGAAGTGGACCGGCTGGCACCGCCTGGAGAAGGCGCTGTGGCAGGACAAGAAGCTGGGCACGGAGGAGAAGGCCCTCGCGCCGACCCTCCAGAAGGACCTGCTCGACTGGCAGAAGCGGGTCGGCACGGCGGAGATCACCCCGACCTCGATGGCCAACGGCGCCAAGGAACTCCTCGACGAGGTCGCGACCGGCAAGGTCACCGGCGAGGAGGAGCGCTACAGCCACACCGACCTCATCGACTTCAAGGCCAACGTCGAGGGCGCGGAGAAGTCCTACGAGTTGCTGAAGCCGATCGCCTCGAAGAACGACGCGGCCCTGTCGGCCACCCTGGACAAGCGGTTCGCGGAGCTGAACAAGCTGCTGGACACCTACCGCAAGGACAAGACGTCCTACGACTTCACCTCGTACGAGAAGGTCGGCAAGGCGGACCGCAAGGACCTGTCGGACGCGGTCAACGCGCTGGCGGAACCGCTCTCCAGGCTCGCCGCCGCGGTCACCAAGTAACCCGACGCGGACAGACGCAGAGAGGATCCGGGCATGTCAGAGGAGACGCGGGACACGGCCGCTCCCGCCCCGGGCCCCGGCGGCGCCCCCTCACGGCGGGCGTTGCTCGGCTGGGGCGGCGCCGGACTCGCCCTGGGCGCGGTCGCGGCGGGCGCGACGGTCGCCGCGGTCCGCTCCGACGACGAGCAGGTCCCGGCCGCGGACAGCGGGGCGGCGGTGCCGTTCCACGGTGCGCACCAGGCCGGGATCGCCACCGCCGTCCAGGACCGGCTGCACTTCGCCGCGTTCGACGTGACGACGGAGGACCGGGCCGAACTCGTCGCGCTGCTCAAGGAGTGGACCCGGGCCGCCGAGCGGATGACGGCCGGCCACGCGGTCGGTGACGGGGCGTACGGGGGGCTGGCCGAGGCCCCGCCGGACGACACCGGAGAGGCGCTCGGCCTGAAACCGTCCCGGCTGACGCTGACCATCGGTTTCGGCCCCTCGCTGTTCGCGAAGGGGCGGTTCGGCCTGGAGGACAGGCGGCCCGACGCGCTCGTCGACCTCCCCAAGTTCCCCGGCGACAATCTGGACGCGGCCCGCAGCGGCGGCGACCTGTGCGTCCAGGCCTGCGCGGACGACCCGCAGGTGGCGGTGCACGCCATCCGCAACCTGGCCAGGATCGGCATGGGCCGCACCGCGATCCGCTGGTCGCAGCTGGGCTTCGGCAAGACGTCCTCGACGACACCGGGCGCCCAGACCCCGCGCAACATGATGGGTTTCAAGGACGGCACCCGGAACATCTCCGGCACCGACACCGCGGCCCTGGACGCGCACGTCTGGGTCGGCGGGAAGGACCGGGCGGGCTGGATGACCGGCGGCTCCTACCTGGTGGCCCGGCGCATCCGGATGCACATCGAGACCTGGGACCGCGCCCCGCTCCAGGAGCAGGAGGACGTCTTCGGCCGCGACAAGGGCGAGGGCGCCCCGGTCGGCAAGGCCAAGGAGCGCGACGAGCCGTTCCTGAAGGCGATGCTGCCGAGCGCGCACGTACGGCTCGCGCACCCGGACAGCAACGACGGGGCGACGATCCTGCGGCGCGGCTACTCCTTCACCGACGGGACGGACGGCCTGGGCCGCCTCGACGCCGGACTGTTCTTCCTCGCGTACCAGCGCGACACCCGGAAGGCGTTCGTGCCGCTCCAGCGCCGCCTGGCGGCGCACGACGCGCTCAACGAGTACATCCAGCACGTGGGTTCGGCGCACTTCGCCGTCCCGCCGGGCGTCCGCGACAAGGACGACTGGTGGGGCCGGGCGCTGTTCTCGTAGCCGTTCTCAAGCACCCCGAAGCGGAAAGGGATCCGAATCGTGTTCAGTAACTTCCTGATCGGCCTTCGCGAGGGCCTTGAGGCCAGCCTGGTCGTCTGCATTCTCATCGCGTACCTGGTGAAGACGGGCAACCGGAACAGGCTGCTGCCCATCTGGGTCGGTGTCGGGATCGCGATCGTCGTCAGCCTGGCGTTCGGCGCGGGGCTGGAGTTCGGCTCCCAGGAGATGACGTTCAAGGCGCAGGAGGCGCTCGGCGGCTCGCTGTCGATCCTCTCGGTCGGCCTGGTCACCTGGATGGTCTTCTGGATGCGGCGCACCGCCCGGCACCTGAAGGCGGAGCTGCACGGCAAGCTCGACGCCGCGCTCGCGATGGGCACCGGGGCGCTCGTCGCCACGGCGCTGCTCGCGGTGGGCCGGGAGGGTCTTGAGACCTCGCTGTTCGTCTGGCGTGCGGTGCACGCGGCGGACGACGGCTGGCATCCGATGATCGGCGCGGTGCTGGGCATCGCCGCCGCGGTGGTGCTGGGCTGGCTGTTCTACCGGGGTGCGCTGAAGATCAACCTGGCGAAGTTCTTCAGCTGGACCGGCGGCATGCTGGTGGTCGTCGCGGCGGGCGTGCTCGCGTACGGGGTGCACGACCTCCAGGAGGCCGAGTTCCTCGGGGGCCTGCAGAACCGGGCGTTCGACATCAGCTCCACGATCCCGCCGGACAGCTGGTACGGCACGCTGCTGAAGGGCACCTTCAACTTCCAGCCCGATCCGACGGTTCTCCAGATCACGGTGTGGGCGCTGTATCTGATCCCCACGCTCGCGCTCTTCCTCGCCCCGGTAGGGTTCGCACGGTCAGTGGGGGCGACGGATCAGAAGGCGCAGAAAGCAACGGATGAGAAGTCTGAGGCCGGTTCGGCTGGCGACGGGGCTCGCGGCGGCGACGGTGCTGAGCGTGACGGCGAGCGGATGCGTGACGGTGCACGGCGAGCTGGAAGTCGTGCCGGCGGCGACGAAGTCTGAGGCCGCGCAGGCCCTGAAGACGTTCACCGCCGCGTACAACGCGGCGGACAAGGCCTACGATCCAGCGCTGGACGCGGACGAGATCGGCGGCTCGCTCGGGGCGATCAACCAGGCGGGCCTGAAGGCCCGGCACAAGAACAACCCGGACGGCAACGCGAACCACCAGCCGCTGGAGCTGACCGACGCGCACTACGTCATCCCGAAGAAGGCGGGCTGGCCGAGGTGGTTCGTCGCGGACACTGACTCCAACCGGGACCAGGACAGCGGCAAGCTGGACACCCGCTGGCTCGTCGTCTTCGCCAAGTCCGGCCCCGGCGCGGGCTGGAAGGCCATCTACCTGTCGGTCGTCGCCCCGTCGCGGCTGCCCGGCTTCGCGAAGGACGACGACGGCCGGGCCGAGCCGGTCCCGGCGGACAGCACCCAACTGACGGTGGCCCCGCAGGAGTTGAGCAAGCAGTATACGGACTACCTGCAGAAGGGCACACCCGACGTCTTCACCCCGGGCGCCTCCACCTCGCTCTGGCGCACCACGCGCCAGAACACCCGGCGGGCGGGCTTCTCGTACCAGTACATCGACCAGCCGCTGGACAGCGGCGCGTTCGGACCGCTCGGCCTGGAGACGGCGGACGGCGGGGCGCTGGTCTTCTTCAGCAGCAAGCACTTCGAACGCCAGACCGCGGCGAAGGGGCTGCGACCGACGGTCACCCCGGATGTGCGGGCGCTGCTGTCCGGCGAGGTGAAGAGCACCCTCACCAAGGAGCGGGTCTCCAGCCAGCTGGTGTACGTCCCGAAGAAGGGCGCCGGTACGGGCAAGGTGACCGTACTGAACCGCCTCCCGGGCCTGACCTCGGCCAAGGGATCCTGAACCGGGCCCGCCCGGCCGCCGCCTACCGGCTCAGCGGCCAGGCCACCGACTCGTGGTCGACATCGCTCTGCTCCGCGGAGCCCACGAACCGCGCGCACGCGTCCGTCAGCGTCTCCAGCAGCGTCAGCGGATCGGGCAGCGGGTTCTCCGGCCCCCGCACCCACCGCACGTCCAGCTCACCCGGAAGCCGGGCGGGCGGCAGCAGCACATAGCTGCCCCGGCAGTGCCACCGCAGCCCGGGGTGCTCGTCCATCGTCTCGGGATGGCAGTCCAGCTCGCACGGCCACCATTCGTCCTCGTCCTCCGGCGTACCCCGCGTCGCCGTGAAGAAGAGCATCCGGTCGTCGCCGGACCTGGCCACCGGGCCCACCTCGATCCCGGCGGCGAGCAGCCGCTCCAGCGCCTGCTCACCCGCCGACAGCGGGACGTCCAGAACGTCGTGGATCATGCCGGTCGCCGTGATGAAGTTCGCCTGCGGCTGGCTGCGGGCCCACCGCTCGATCTGGGACCGGTCGGTCGTGGACTGCGTCTGCCAGGCGAACGAGATCGGATGCCTGGCGGGGGTCGGACAGCCCATGCGTTCGCAGGAACATCGGTAGCCCACCGGGTGGGCAGCGGGCGCGATCGGCATTCCGGCCTCCGCGACAGCCAGGAGCAGTGCCTCCCGTGCGGTGTCGTCGACCTCGCTCTGCTGCGGTTTGGGTCGTCGGCGCAGCCAGTGGGAAAACCTGCTCTCTGAGCCGCGACTACGGCCGAAATCGGCGCCCATCTATCCCCTTACCTCAGCGTTGCCCCTGTCCATCGTCCCACCATCCTGCGCCTCGGGTGGCCAGACTCCGGAAGCGGGGTGGGCGGATCGGGCGCGCGGGGTGAGCGCTATCACATCTTCTGTCATGAAATGCACGGCGAGGAACCACCCGATCGGTTCACTGCGCGCCGGGCCCCGGCGGGCGCACCATGGGCTCACGCACATACCCGTGCGACGCACCGGCCGCGGCGGCCACCAACGCCGCCGCGACGATTCGTGAGGAGCCCCCGTTGCCTCGTGAAGCCACACCCCGCCGCTACCTGATGTGCGCCCCGGCCCATTTCAGGGTGACGTACTCCATCAACCCGTGGATGGACCCCACCAAGCCGGTGGACCTCCCGCTGGCCCAGACCCAGTGGGAGGATCTGCGCGACCGCTACCGTGCCCTCGGGCACACCGTGGAGCTGCTCACCCCCGACCCCGGGCTGCCCGACATGGTCTTCGCGGCCAACGGGGCCACCGTGGTCGACGGCCGGGTGCTGGGCGCCCGGTTCGCCTACCAGGAGCGGTTCGCCGAGGCGGCCGCCCACCGTGACTGGTTCCGCGAGCACGGCTTCACGGAGATCCATGAGCCGGACCACGTCAACGAGGGCGAGGGCGACTTCGCGGTGACGTCCTCGTACCTGCTGGCGGGCCGGGGTTTCCGGTCGAGCCCGCTCTCGCACGACGAGGCCCAGGAGTTCTTCGGGCGGCCGGTGATCGGGCTGGATCTCGTCGATCCGCGCTACTACCACCTGGATACGGCGCTGAGCGTGCTCGACGAGGCGTCCGACGAGATCATGTACTACCCGGACGCCTTCTCACCGGGCAGCCGGGCGGTGCTGGCCCGGCTCTTCCCCGACGCGCTGATCGCCGACGAGGCGGACGCCGCCGCGCTCGGGCTGAACGCGGTGAGCGACGGCCGCAACGTACTGCTGCCGCAGGCCGCCACCGGCCTCTTCGACCCGCTGCGGGCCCGCGGCTTCGAGCCGCTGCCGATGGACCTGAGCGAGCTGCTCAAGGGCGGCGGCAGCGTGAAGTGCTGCACCCAGGAGCTGCGCGGACAGGACAGCGCCTAGCCGGCTTCCGGCGGCCAGGCGTCGCCCCAGTCGATGTCCCGGGCGGCCCGGTACAGCTCGCCGTGCCGCTTGGTGACCGTGGCCCGCTGGAGACCCTCGTCACGGGTGCACAGCTCCAGCAGCACCTGGCCCTTGCGGATCTGCGGGCGGCGGGTGATCCGGGCCGCCACCGGGGCCACCGGGAACCGGGTCGCCACGACGTAGCTGAACTTCTCGTCCTCGTACGGCAGCGAACCGCCCTTCACCTTGCGGTGCAGCGAGGAGCGGCTCACCCGGGCCGAGAAGTGGCACCAGTCCGTGCCGGGCTCGATGGGGCAGGCGTCGCTGTGCGGGCAGGGCGCGGCGACGGTGAACCCGGCGGCGGTCAGCCGGTCGCGGGCCTCGATGACGCGGGCGTAGCCGTCGGGGGTGCCGGGCTCGACGATCACCACGGCCTGCGCCGCACGCGCCGAGGCGTCGACGAGCGCGGTGCGGGCCTGCGGCGTCAGCTCGTTGAGCACGTAGGAGACGGTCACCAGGTCCGCGGGGCCGAGATCGAGGTCCTCGCCGATCCGGGCCCGCCGCCACTCGACGGCGTCGAGCGCCGGGATACCGGCGGCGCCGGCCAGTTCGCGGCCGAGCGCGAGCGCGGGCTCCGCCCAGTCCAGCACGGTGCTCCTGGGCCCTTCCCAGGCCCCGGCGACCGCCCAGCTCGCCGCTCCGGTGCCGCCGCCGACGTCGGTGTGGGTGGCGGGCACCCAGTCCGGGGCGGCCTCGCGCAGGGCGTGCAGGGCGGACCGTACCGCTTCGAAGGTGGCGGGCATCCGGTAGGCGGCGTACGCGGCGACGTCCGAGCGGTCGCGGAGCAGCGGGGTGCCGGTGGGAGTGGTCCCCCGGTAGTTGGCGATGAGCCGGTCGACGGCCTGGGCGGCCTGGCGGGGCGGCAGCCCGTCGAGGAGTCCGGCCAGGGCCGCGCGCAGGGTGTCCGCGGTGGGGAGGGTGTCGTTCACCGACGAAGTGTAGGCGGATCCCGGCCGCCCCTCCCCCGGGCCGTGGCCCGTCACGGCCGGGCGGCCACCTGCTGCCAGGGCCGGCACAGCGCCAGGAAGCAGCCCATCGCGCCCACCGCGCACACCAGCTGCACGACGGCCATCGGTACGGCCGTCGCCTCCCCCGCGATCCCGACGAGCGGCGAGGCGATGGCTCCGATCAGGAACGACGACGTGCCGAGCAGCGCGGAGGCGGATCCGGCGGCGTGCTTGGTGCGCATCAGGGCCTGGGCGTTGGTGTTCGGCATCGCCAGGCCCATCGCGGACATCAGCACGAACAGCCCCGCCGCCACCGGGACGAGTCCGACGTCACCGAAGACCCCGGACGTCATCAGCAGCAGCGCCGTCGCGGCCAGCACGATGACGGAGAGCCCGAAGCCGAGCGCCTTGTCGAGGCTGATCCGTCCGACGAGGATCTTGCCGTTGATCTGGCCCACCGCGATCAGGCCGATCGAGTTGATGCCGAAGAGCATGCTGAAGGTCTGCGGCGAGGCGCCGTAGATCTCCTGCACGACGAACGGCGAGGCACTCACGTAAGCGAAGAGGGCGGCGAAGGCGAGGCTGCCCGCGATCATGTAGCCGGTGAAGACGCGGTCGGCGAGCAGGGCGCGCATGGTGCGCAGGGCGTCACCGATGCCTCCGGTGTGGCGCTCCTCCGGTGGCAGGGTCTCCCGCAGCCACTTCCAGACGACCAGGGTGAGCAGGGTGCCGACGACGGTGAGGACGGCGAAGATGCCCCGCCAGTCGGTGAGCCGCAGGACCTGTCCGCCGATGACGGGGGCGATGACCGGGGCGACGCCGGAGATCAGCATCAGGGTGGAGAAGAACCGGGCCATCTCCATGCCGTCGTACATGTCGCGCACCACCGCGCGCGCGATGACGATGCCGGCCGCGCCCGCGAGCCCCTGGAGCAGCCGGAAGCCGATGAGGAGTTCGACGGTCGGGGCGAAGACGCAGATCGCGGTGGCGAAGACGTAGATGATCATGCCGAGGAGCAGCGGGCGGCGCCTGCCCCAGCGGTCGCTCATCGGACCGACGACGACCTGTCCGAGCGCCATGCCGGTGAGGCAGGCGGTGAGGGTGAGCTGGACGGTCGAGGCGGGTGCGTGCAGCGCGTCGGTGACGGCGGGCAGTGCCGGGAGGTACATGTCCATGGACAGCGGCGGCAGCGCGGTCAGGCCGCCGAGGACCAGGGTGACGAGAAGTCCGGTGCGCCGGGCCGCCGCAGTGGCGGTGGGCCGGGGTGGAGAGGTGACGGGGGCAGTGTCGGTTATGTGTACGTGCTGGGCTCGGCTGACGCCGCTCTCCGGCATTCTGATCTCCATTGTTGTTGAATCCGCCTCTATGCTCTCAGCTCAGCCGGAATGGTCGACACCTTTTTGGGAGCGTGCATGAGCAGGACTGTCCGTTGGGGCGTGCTGGCGACCGGTGGCATCGCGGCGACTTTCACCGCCGACCTGCTGGCGATGCCCGATGCGGAGGTGGTGGCTGTCGCCTCCCGTACGGACACCGCCGCGAAGGCGTTCGCCGAGCGGTTCGCGATACCGAGGGCCTACGGCAGCTGGGCCGAACTCGTCGCGGACGACGAGGTCGACGTGGTGTACGTGGCCACTCCGCACTCCGCGCACCGGGAGGCGGCCGGGCTCGCGCTGGAGGCCGGAAAGCACGTCCTGTGCGAGAAGGCGTTCACGCTCAACGAGCGCGAGGCGCGGGAGCTGGTGGAGCTCGCGCGCGGCCGGGGCCTCTTCCTGATGGAGGCCATGTGGACGTACTGCAACCCGGTCATCCGCCGGATGACCGAGCTGGTGCGGGACGGGGCGATCGGTGAGATCCGCACCGTGCAGGCCGACTTCGGCTTCGCCGGGGACTTCGGCGCGGAGCACCGGCTGCGCGATCCCGCGCTGGGCGGCGGTGCGCTGCTGGACCTCGGGGTCTATCCGGTGTCGTTCGCGCAGCTGCTGCTGGGTGAGCCGGACCGGGTGCGGGCGGACGCGCTGCTGTCACCGGAGGGCGTCGACCTGAACACCGGGATGCTGCTGGGCTGGGACTCGGGCGCCACCGCCCTGCTCTCCTGCTCGATCGTCGGGCACCACCCGACGGCCGCCACGGTCATCGGGACGGCCGGACGCATCGACTTCCCGGACAGCTTCTTCTATCCGCGGCGCTTCGTGCTGCACCGGGCGGGCCACGAGCCCGAGGAGGTCACCTCGGGGCCGGGACCGCAGGGCCTGTCGGGGATGCAGTTCGAGGCGGCCGAGGTGATGCGGGCGGTCCGGGCGGGTGAGACGGAGTCCCCGCTGGTGCCGCTGGACGGTTCGCTCGCGGTGATGCGGACGCTCGACGCGGTACGTGACCGCGTCGGCGTCCGCTACCCGGTGGACCAGGCCGTGCGCTGAGCGGATCAGGCCGGGGTGAGGCCCTGGTTGCCCACCTCCGTGACGAGCGAGCCGGCCGTGCTGAGGGGGGCGCCCGGCTTGGTGACGGCGGAGACCGTGCGGAAGTCGGCGCGCGCCTGGCGCTCCTGGAGGGTGACGACGGCGTAGCCGCGGCGCCCGTTGTAGAACTTCAGGTGCGGGTTGGCCTGCATCAGGTTGTTCCAGTTGGCCGGCTTCTCCGAGCCGTCCTTGCCGCTGGTGATCGACGTGGTGACGATCTCGGTGCCCAGGGTGCGGGACGCCGGGTCGTCGAAGTCCTGTTTGATGTCGAAGCCGTAGCTCACGTGCACGTCGCCGGTCAGCACCATCAGGTTGTCCACCCCGGCGGACCGGGCGCCCTTCAGGACGCGGTCCCTGGAGGCCGTGTAGCCGTCCCAGGAGTCCATGGAGAGCTTGTAGGCGTCGGTCGGTACGTCGCGCCGCTGGGCGAAGGTGACCTGCTGCGGCACGACGTTCCAGGTGGCCCTGGAGTGGCGCCAGCCGTCGGTCAGCCAGCGCTCCTGGGTGGCGCCGGTGATGGTGCGCGAGGGGTCCTCGGACTCCGGTCCGGGGGTCTGCCAGCCGTCGCCGTACGCCTGGTCGCTGCGGTACTGGCGGGTGTCGAGGATGTCGAACTGGGCGAGCCGGCCGAACTGGAGGCGCCGGTAGAGCTTCATGTCAGGACCGGTCGGCCGCTGCGGGGCGCGCAGCGGCTGGTTCTCCCAGTACGCGCGGTAGGCGGCGGCCCGGCGGATCAGGAACTCCTCCGGCGGCAGGTTGTCCTCGGAGGTGTCCCCGGCGTAGTTGTTCTCGGTCTCGTGGTCGTCCCAGGTGACGACGAAAGGGTGCGCGGCGTGGGCGGCACGCAGATCGGGGTCCGACTTGTAGAGGGCGTACCGCAGCCGGTAGTCCTCCAGCGTGGTCGTCTCCCGGTTGAAGAGGGCGGGCAGGGTGCGGTCGGTGTAGTTGCGGGCCCCGCCGGTCGCGTTCACCGCGTACTCGTAGAGGTAGTCCCCGAGGTGGAAGACGACGTCGACGTCCTCCTGGGCGAGGTGCTTGTACGCGGTGAAGTAGCCGTCGTGGTAGGCCTGGCAGGTGACGGCGGCCAGGGTCAGTTCGCGCTTGTGGGCGCCGTTCGCGGGCGCGGTGCGGGTCCGGCCGACCGGACTGGTCCACTTGCCGGTGCGGAAGCGGTAGTAGAGGACGCGGTCGGCGTCCAGCCCCCTGACCTCCACGTGGACGCTGTGGTGGAACTCGGGGTGGGCGGTGGCGGAGCCGCGCCGGACGACCCGGGTGAAGCGCTCGTCGCGGGCCAGTTCCCAGCTCACCTCGACGCGGGCGCGGGGCAGTCCGCTGTCGGGCTCGAACGGGCGGGGCGCGAGCCTCGTCCACAGCAGGACGGAGTCGGGCAGCGGGTCGCCGGAGGCGACGCCGAGAGTGAACGGGTCCTCGTCGATCCGCCGGGCGTCCAGCTCGGCGGCGGCCGCGGAGCCCGCTGTCGGCAGGCCGACCGAGAAGGCGAGCGCGGCGGCGGCACCGGTGACGGTGAGAAATCGGCGGCGGCCCGTGTGCCGGGCGGCGTCGCGCAACTCCTGCTCCTGCTGGTGCGATGAGTGCGTCATCTGTCCCTCCCCTGACTGGTGGTGTGAGGGGAAGTCCACCGGTCCAGCACATCCGGCGGTTGTCGCGCTCGCGTCGTGCGGGCGTCGCCGGGATGAGGATTGCGGCGGGAATGGGTCCCCGGGGGCAAAGTCCGCATATGCGGCCAGAACCATGATCATTAACTCCGGCCCGGACTGCCGGGGAATCGCCGGAAACCGGCCCCGGGTTCACCCCCCGGAGGCACGAACCCGCCCTCCGGGAGCACTCCTTGGCCCGGCCGGACGCCACCGGACGGCCGGGGCGCCCCACCGGCACCGGGCCCTGGGCGTACGCTGCCGCACCATGAGCAACAAACTGTTGAACTCCGCGACGAAGACGGCCGTGGTCACGGGCGCGGGCTCCGGGATCGGCCGCGCGGTGGCACTCGCCCTGACCGGCGCCGGCTGGTCGGTGGCGCTCGCGGGCCGCCGCCCCGGACCGCTCACCGAGACCGCCGCGCTGGCCGGGGAGCACGCCCGCGTCATCACCGTCCCCACCGACGTCTCGCGCCCCGAGGAGGTCGACGCGCTCTTCTCCTCCGTACACGAGTCCTTCGGCCACCTCGGCCTGCTCTTCAACAACGCGGGCACCTTCGGTCCGGGCGGCGTGCCGGTCGAGGACCTCGGTTACGAGGACTGGCGCACGGTGGTCGACGTGAACCTGACGGGGGCGTTCCTGTGCGCGCAGGCGGCGTACCGCCGGATGAAGGAGCAGGACCCGCAGGGCGGCCGGATCATCAACAACGGCTCGGTCTCGGCCCACACGCCGCGCCCGCACTCGGTCGCGTACACGGCGACCAAGCACGCGCTGACCGGGCTGACGAAGTCGCTGTCGCTGGACGGGCGCCCGTACCGGATCGCCTGCGGGCAGATCGACATCGGCAACGCGGCGACGGAGATGACCGAGCGCATGACGACCGGAATCCTCCAGGCCAACGGCGAGCTGGCCGTGGAGCCGGTGATAGCGGCCGCGGACGTGGCGAGGACCGTGGTCCACATGGCGGAGCTGCCGCTGGAGGCGAACGTCCAGTTCGCCACGGTGCTGGCGACGGCCATGCCGTACGTGGGACGGGGCTGACCTCCTGACCTGCCCGGGTCGGAACCGGTCCCCGAAAGACCGGGGTTGACCATCTCTCGCACCAGAACCGCCAATCCCGGCCGAAAGGTGTCCCGGCCGACCCGGTAAGCGCGTGCTGCCCTTATGCTCATCGTTCTTCACCGGAACTACACACTAGGAACACAGCATGCGCATACGCACCGCGGTGCCCCTCGCCCTGGCGGCCACCACCGCCCTCGCCGGTTCGCTGCTCGTCGCGGCACCGGCCTCGGCCGCCGCGCACCAGGGCGGAGTGCACCTCGGCAAGATCCAGTACGACAGCCCCGGCAAGGACACCCGGTCCAACGCCTCGCTCAACGCCGAATGGGTCGAGATCCACAACAACACCAAGGCGAAGTTCCAGCTCAAGGGCTACAAGCTGAAGGACAACACCGGGTACACCTACACCTTCGGCAGCTACAACGTCAGCCCGGGAAAGACCGTCAAGGTCCACACGGGCAAGGGGAGGACCAGCCCCGGTCATGTGTACTGGAACCGCGGTTCGTACGTCTGGAACAACACCGGTGACAAGGCGCGGCTGATCAAGCCGAACGGCAAGCTGCTGGACTCCTGCTCCTGGACGAAGTCGAGCAAGGGCACCAAGAACTGCCACTGAACCGGCAGCCGTGCCGCGGACCGGGGAATGCCCCGGGCCGCGGCACGGTTGTGCGGCACATGACTGAGATCCCGCAGCCCTCGATCCTTCGCTACACCGCCTTCTCCGCCGACCCGGACGGCGGCAATCCGGCCGGTGTGGTGCTGGACGCGTCCGGTATGGATGATTCGCGGATGCTGGCCGTCGCGGCGGACCTCGGATACAGCGAGTCGGCCTTCCTGACCGGGCGGACCGAGGCGGCGGCGCCGGGCGCGCGCGGCTACGTGATCCGCTACTTCAGCCCGAAGGCCGAGGTTTCCTTCTGCGGTCACGCCACCGTCGCGACGGCCCTGGCGCTCGCCGAGCGGGACGGGCCGGGGGACCTGGAGTTCGCCACCGCCGCCGGCCCGGTGCCGGTCACCGTCGTCCGCGAGGGCGCCGAGCTGCGGGCCACCCTCACCAGCGTGGAGCCCCACATCACCGACGTCTCCCCGGACGACCTGGCGGAGGCGCTCGCCGGACTGGGCTGGCCGGCCACCGATCTCGACCCGGCCCTGCCGCCCCGCATCGCCTACGCGGGCGCCCGGCACCTGGTGCTGGCCGCCGCGACCCGGGAGCGGCTGGCCGCCCTCGACTACGACTTCGGCCGCGTCGAATCACTCATGCACCGGCTGGACCTGACCACGCTGCAACTGGTGTGGCGCGCCTCGGAGACCGTCTTCCACGTCCGCGACCCGTTCCCGGTCGGCGGCGTGGTCGAGGACCCGGCGACGGGTGCGGCGGCCGCCGCCTTCGGCGCCTATCTGCGGGCCCTGTCCCTGGTCCCGGAGACGGCCGGGCTGACCCTCCACCAGGGTGAGGACATGGGCCGGCCCGGCACGCTCACCGTCACACTGCGGGCGGGCGACACGCGGATCAGGGTGAGCGGCACGGGCACCAGGATCCCGGCACCGGTCCGGCAGCAGCCGTTCAGCGGCTGAGGAACTTCCGGTACCAGGGGGCGTGTTCGGCGAAGGACGTACGGAAATCCGGACCGGGTTCGCAGCCGAAGTCCCGCCAGATCCGCTCGTCGGCGAACCAGTGGTCCACGGTGAGCATCTCGAAATGGTGCTTGGCGTACGGGACACCGGCCAGCCGGGCACGCGCCTCTTCCATCCCGATCTCCGTGCTCGCCCACGGCAGCGAGAGCTCGGTGAGGACAGTGGACAGGACCTCAGAACAGCTCACCGGCTCCGGATGGTTCACGTGGTAGACGCCGGCCGGGGCCTTCTCGGCGAGCGCCGCCCCCAGCAGCGCACGGCCCAGCGTCGCCACGTCGATCATCGAATGGCGGGCGTCGCAGCCGACCGGTCCCGCCGACAGGTACCGCAGCAGGGCGACCAGTCCGGGAATCGCCCACCGGTCCCCCGCCCCGTGGACGAGGTGCGGGCGCAGGACGGCCCCGCCGGCCGCGAGGACGTGCTGTTCCGCGGCGGCCCTGGTCAGGCTGACGGCCGAGGCGGGGGCCGGTTCGGCCATTCCGGGGAGCAGCGCCTTGAAGGGGCCCCGGCCGTAGACGGAGGCGGTGCTGAGCTGGACGATCCGGCCGACGCCGCTGCGTACGGCCTCGTCGACCAGGGCCCGGGTGCCGAGGTCGTTGACGGTCCGGGCGGTCTGTTCACCGGAGCCGACGTGCGAGGCGCAGTGGATCACCGCGTCGACGCCCTCGCAGCTGCCGCGCAGCGTCCCGGGGTCGGCCAGATCCCCGTACACCGTCTCGAAGACCGGTCCGTCGGCCGTCATGGCCGGGGTGTCGGGTTCGGTGCGGTGCGTCATCAGCCGGAGGCTGACGCCGGGGGTCGCGCGGGCGGCGGCGGCCACCCGGCTGCCGACGAAGCCGGTGGCCCCGGTGATGAGGATGCGCGTGGTCATGGGCGGCGGCTCCGGGCGTCGCTGAGGCCGGTCTGACGGAGATCCGGCGAACGGAGGGTGCAGGTGAAGGCGGGTTCGTCGTCCTGGACGGCCCGTATGCGTACCCCGGCGGGCGAGCTGCCGTCGGCGGGGACGGGCAGGGCCTCGATCCAGCAGGGGCGGTCGAGTTCCACGTACTGGAGGAAGTCGGCCTGTACCGATGTCGGGAGGAAGGCGCGGCCGGGCGAGGCCGCCTGGGCCGCCTGTCGGGCGGCCTCCAGCAGCAGAATGCCCGGAACATGGTCGTTGGAATGGCTGAAGAGCGTCGGATGCCGGGTGTCCAGCCGCAGCGCCCAGGTGCTGGGAGCCGCCGCGGGAGCCAGGACGACGTCGTGCTCGGAGGTCCTGCCCACGGTCCGGGGTGCGACGGCGGGCAGGAGGGGTATACGCGCGTCGAGCATGTCGCTGCGGTGTCCGCGTACCCGCTGGTAGGCCCTGGCGGAGGTGCAGCTGATCCGCCCGCCACCGGACGCCAGCACGGTGCCCCGGCGGTGCAGGAGGAGTTCCAGGTGCATGGAGCCGAGGCTGCGGCCGCGTCGCTGTATCCGGGAGCAGGACACGTCCACCGTGATGTCCCAGGGCTCTTCGCCCAGCGCGAGGCGCCCGGCCTCTGAGGCGTACCGCAGCTCCCACATCACGAACGCGTCCCCGAGGGGCACCCCGAACTCGGAGTGCGCGATCAGCATGGTGGTCTGCCGCATCGTCTCCGCGATCAGCAGCGGGTCCTGGTGGCCCGCGACCGGGGTGAAGAAGCGGTGCGGCCTCGGCCAGTGGGCCGACACCGAGAACTGGGAGTCGGTCAGCTTGGTCAGCCCGGTAGGGAACACGTCCTGCGCGTCGGGCCGGTGGACCATCTGTCTCAGGTGTTCCGGGGAGCTCCTTCTTCGCACCGATTGCTCCATTCCGGCGGCGGAGGCGGAATCCGGAACTCCACCCGGAGCCCCGGCACGACCGGTGTTCCTCGCGGCCCCGGCGCCGCCGGCCGGTGCCGAGACACTGCGTGAGGTGATCTGAACCATGAAGTTCCCCCAGGAGGATCCGAGTCACAAGGCCGAGCCGCCCCGCAGTAAGATACTGACAGCCCGGTTTTACTTTCCAGCCAACCCCATATGACACCAACCCCGCCACCACTAGAGAGAAGCTGATGGCACAACAGGCGCGCGCGATCCAGACCCGTCGGTCGATCCTCGTGGCGGCCGCCGAGGTGTTCGACGAGCGCGGCTACAGCAGCGCGACCATCAGCGAGATCCTCGCGCGGGCAGGGGCGACCAAGGGCGCGCTCTACTTCCACTTCACCTCGAAGGAGGATCTCGCGCTCGGGGTGATGGACATACAGCTGCACAGCGACCCGCTGCCGCCGCAGCTGACCAAGCTCCAGGACCTGGTCGACCAGGGCATGATCCTCGCCTACCGGCTGCGCCATGAGCCGCTGGTACGGGCCAGTGTCGGCCTGGCCATGGACCAGGCCGTGGAGGGCCTCGACCGGGGCACGCCCTTCCGTGCCTGGATAGACCGGCTCGAACACCTGCTGAGCGCGGCGAAGGGCCAGGGCGAACTGCTGCCGCATGTCGACCCGGGCGAGACCGCCGAGATGTTGGCCGGATCCTTCTCCGGCATCCAGGTCATGTCGCAGGTCCTGTCCCACCGCGAGGACCTCGGGCGGCGCATCTCGGTGCTGCTGCACTACGTACTGCCGAGCATCTCGACGCCGGCCGTTCTGGCCACTCTGGATATGGCCGAAGATCGCGGTGAGCGTCTGCTCCGCTCCCTCGAAACCGTACCGTCCCAGACCGGCGCCCCCAACTGACCATCGGAATCGTCCGCTTGGCAGGGCCAAAGCATACCGGGCGGTCCGGTGCGAGGGGCCGTAATGTCGGTGACGTCGAGTCAGCCAGGTGACAGGAGTCGTCAATGTCAGTCCGCCGCGTCGTCCCCAACCTCCCCGTCGACTCGGGCCCTGACCCCGAAGGCACGGCCGGCGCCATGCGGGCGAATGCCGCGTTCTACGGGCTGCTGGGGTTCGAGGAGGTCATGAACCAGGGCTGGATCATGACGCTCGCCCCGCCCGCCGAACCCACCGCCCAGATCAGCTTCATGAGCGCCGACCTGACCGCACCCGTCACGCCGGACGTCAGCGTGGAGGTGGCGGACGTGAACGCGGCCCACACGGCGCTGGTGCGCGCGGGCGCGGAGATCGTGTACGGCCCGCACGACGAGGAATGGGGCGTGCGCCGCTTCTTCGTACGCGACCCGAACGGGCGGATCGTCAACGTCCTGAGCCACCGCTGATCCGGGCGGGAGCCGCTCGACGGCGGACCCGCCCGCCACGGGTCCGGCGGACTCGGGGCGCCGGACCGGGTCCGGCGGGCTCGGTCCGCCGTACCCGGACGCCCCGGGTATGTCCCCGCGCGCTCAATCTCCGGCGCCATGCGGCGCCTTCGCCTCTCCGTGCGCCATGATCAGGCCGGGCAGACGCCGCATGTCGGTGAAGACGACTGCGGTCGGGCTCCTGAGCCAGTCGGCCGGAGTGAGGCCTCCCGCGTATCCAAAGGCACGCATACCGGCGGCACCGGCTGCCTGGACACCGAATCTGCTGTCCTCCACGACGGCACACCGGGACGGGTCGACGCCCGACTGCCGTGCCGCGTGCAGGAAGAGGTCCGGTGCGGGCTTGCCCCGTTCGACCTCATGGGCGCTGAAGATACGGCCCGCGAACCTCTCGTAGAGACCGACCCGGCCCAGGGTGTGCCGCATCTTGTCGTGGCTGCCGCTGGAGGCGATGCACCAGTGCCGCGCTCCCAGGCCCGCCTCCTCCAGACCGTCCAGGGCCTCGACGATGCCGTCAACAGCGGTGAGGCCCGCGTCGACCGCCTCCGCGTGCATCACCCGGAACCGCTCGTCCCAGATACGGGCGGTCCCGGCACCGAGGCGATCGGAGATCTGCTCGCCGATGGACGTGGTGGAGCGGCCGACGAAACGGGCCATCACGTCGGACTCGCTCAACGGCCAGCCCAGTTCGGCCCCGAGGGCCACGTGGGTGCGCACGGCGATGGGCTCGCTGTCGACGAGTACGCCGTCGCAGTCGAAGACCACGAGCTCGATGGGCTCGGCGCCGAACCCGCGCTTCGCCAGGTCCTCGGGCTCGCGGACCTTCTCGTCGTGTGTGGGCATCATTTCGGGGGCCTCCAGAAAGCGTGGCGCTCTGCGCGCGTGGCCATGGTCACTCCGCGGCCCGACCGGTTGACGATCTCGATCCGGTCGGCGGGCCGACAGTACCTTCCTGGACCACACACGGGTACGCCTCGGCCGGCTGAGCGACCGGCGTGCTGTCGCGGTGGCTCACCCACCTGATCCGGTCAGGAGGCGTTGCGCTTGTCAGCAGCCGTCTTCCCGGCCGTGGACTTCCTGGCCGTGGACTTCTTGGCCGCGCCCTTCCTGGCCGTGGACTTCTTCACCGTGGGCTTCTTGGCGGTGGACTTCCTGGCCGTGGACTTCTTGCGCGACCGCATCGTATGTACGGTCGCGTCCTTCTCCTGGCCCCGGCTCTCCTGCGCGGCCTCGACGGAGGCGTTCAGGGCCGCCATCAGGTCCATGACCTGCCCGGACTCGCCCTCCGCCGCGTCGGCGGCCGGTTCAGGGGCCTCCTTGCCCTCGGACTTCGCCTCGATGAGCTCCTCCAGGGCCTCGCGGTAGTGGTCCCGGAAGCCGGAGATGTCGTCGGCGGCCATGGTCTCGGTGAGCTGGACCGCCTGTGCGATCTCGTCGTCGTCCAGCTCCACCTCCTTCGGCGCGAGGGACTCCGGGCTGCGGATCTCGTCGGGCCAGTGCATGACGTGCAGCACGATCGCCTCTTCGCGCACGTGGAGCGTGCCGAGGCGCTCGCGGCCGTGCCAGGCGAATTTCGCGACGGCCACCTTGTCGGAGCGCTCCAGGGCCCGGCGGAGCAGGAGGTACGGCTTCGCGGCGACCTGGCCGTCGCCCGCGAGGTAGTACGAGTCGGCGATCCGGACCGGGTCGATGGTGTCCGCGCCGACGAACGCGACGATCTCGATCGCCTTGGCGGTCGGCAGCGGCATCTGGTCGAGTTCCTCGTCCGTGATCGGGACGGTCTCGTCCTTCGTGATCTCGTAACCCTTGCCGATCTCGTCCTGCGACAGCTCCTCGCCGTCGAGGTCGCACACCTTGCGGGTCCGCACCCGGCCCATGTCCGACAGGTGGAACTGATGGAAGTGGATCGCGTGGTCCTCGGTCGCGCTGATTACCTTGATCGGGATCGTGACCAGCCCGAAGCTGATCGCTCCGGTCCACAAGGGCCGCGGCATACGTACCTCCAGGCCCCCCTGGCGGGTGCGTGCTCAAGGTCGTCGAGGACCTGTCGTGGCCACCAGTGTCCACCGGTCCACCGAGGTCAGCGACTCGCACGGGCGGCCGGGGCCCGCGGATGGCACTACGGGATCCGGAGCGATCCGGCGATTCCGGGGTCAGGACGAGGGTGGCGGCCGGACACCGGACCCCGGCAGTCGGGCGAGCCGCCGGTCGTACAGCGGTGGACGGGGACCGGTTCGGCGCCTCGGGCTCACTCAGCGAGAAAACGGGAGATGTCGCGGACCTCGGCGTCGAGGCCCGCCGTGTGCGGAGCCTGCGAGTCCGGGGCCTTAACGCCGGTGCCGTCCGGAGCGGCCCCGAACAGGTCCAGGGCGACGGCACGTGAGCGGTCACGACGCCACACCCCGCGGACCAGTCCGTCCACCACCACGGTGGGGCTGATCTGGCCGCCGCCCGGCCGGACCATACGGGCGTGCTCGGGCTCGACGGACAGCCGACGATCGGCGTACCCCAGCAGGTAGTTGTCGTAGGCCGGCAGCAACCGGACATCGTCTGTCGGCTCCGGACCGGACGGCGCGCCGGCCGACAGCGCGTAGTCGTCCCGGCCGTCGACGCGGCACGGTTCGGTCACACCGGCCGCGAGCAGCTTCTTCCACACCGGGCGGACGGCGAGCAGCCCGAGCCCCGACCAGGTGGCGAAGTCCGCGGCCGTAGCGGGCCCGTGCGCCTCCAGGTATCTGCGCAGCAGCTCTACGAGCGCGTCCGTACCGGAGGGACCGGCCGAGTCGGACAGCCAGTCCTTCGCGAGCACATAGGTGGCGGATCCGTCCTCCCGGACCGGGCCGAAACACGTGCTCCCGAGCAGGGCGGACCGGCGGACGAGGTGGAACGGGGCCTGCCCGGAGGCCTGGAGGCCCGCTCCGTTCATCCGCGCCGCGAGCTCGTCGCGGGTCAGGGGGCCGTCCGCGAGGGCCTCGGTGATCACCCGCTCCCCCAGGGCCAGCTCCGCCGGTCCGAGCCCCAGCTCGCGGTACCGGCGCTCGCTGCGGCGCAGCTGTGGCGGGGCGAGCAGTTCGCGGAGCCAGACCGCGTCGCGGGCCGGGACCAGGTACAGCGTGCCCCGCATGAACCAGCCCCGCACCACGGTTCGCGCGGCGCCGAGCGCCCGGTGCACGTCTGCCTCTGTCAGCCCGGAGCCGCGCGCCCTGATGCCGAGCGCCGCCGCCCTCGCGTCCTGTGCCTGCACGGCCAGGCACCGCTCCAGCACCTCTGGCACCGATGCCGCGCGCCGGTCGCCCCCCACGCCCTGCGACCAGGCGCGGAGCAGCCTCCCCTCGGTGGGGCCGAGTTCGCGCACGTCCCTTCCCTCCCCTGCCTCGTGGCTGCGGCTGGTTACGAACCGTAGCCCGGTCGCCGTCTCACACGGATGGCGACTTACCGCGCCCGGACCGCCCTCGCGGTTGCGGTTGCGGTTGCTTCCATGCCTCTCAACAGTGCTGTCAGGACGCGCGTCAGTTGCGGTTCGACATCGACCACGGCGTGCGCCGGCTCGGGGTGGGTCTCGTAGAGCGTGCGCAGACGGGTGCCGGGCGCGGCCGGTGGAAACGGCCACACGGGGGATGGCCGCTTGCGCCCGCGTGTACACCGGGAGGCGCGGACCGGGGGCGTTCTATCGTTCTCCGGTGCGCTCTGTCCCCTGGTGGGTCCTGTTCTCCTCGGTGTGCGCTCCGATCCTTCTCGTCGGAGGCTGGTCGGTCGCGGCGGAACTTCAGGGACCCGGATACGACCCGGATTCGACGACGATCAGCATCCTCGCCGCCGACGGTGCCGCCGGCTACTGGGTGATGACGTCGGCCCTGCTGGCTCTCGGCCTGTGCCATATGGTCACCGCCTGCGGGCTGCGGCTGGCCGCGCCCTTCGGACGGGTGGCGCTGGCGGGCGGCGGGCTCTCCGCGATGCTGCTCGCGCTCTTCCCCGCGCCGCCCAGTGGCGGCTCGTTCGCCCACGGTGTCGTGGTGGTGGTGGGATTCGCGCTGCTGGCGATGTGGCCGGTGCTGGCTGTACGACGCGGCGCCCCCACCGTCCGACGGCCGGCAGAACGAGCGACCTCGCCGGTCCGGCGAGCGGCCGCGTCCCTCGGCAGGACCATGCCCTGGGGTCTGCGGCCCATGCCGTCCGCCGGAGCCAGCGTGGCGATGTGGCTCGCGGGTGCGTGGTTCCTGCTCGCACTCCTGACGCTCGGCTCGGCCGGGGCCGCCGAACGCGTCACCACGTTCGCGCAGTCGTTCTGGCCTCTCGTCGTGGTCGTCTCATGCGCACGGTGGACGGGCGAAGACGGACAGCCGGCCTGATCACCGTCACCATGACCGCGCCCGTCACCGACTCGGCCGGAGGCCCCTTCGGAGGCAGAACCGCTGGTGACGGCAGACGAGTCGGGCTGTACGCCGGGTTCTGTCGCCCGGTCGCCTCGCGGCGGCCGGGGAGACGGCCATCCATCTAGGACCGGCATTGCTGCCGGTCTCGTGCGGTCTACCCGCGAACTCGGGCGGGCAGCCCTCGAACGTTCGCGCAGGGCCCTCTTGCGACGGCCCCTCTTGACCTTGCTCCGGGTGGGGTTTACCTAGCCGCCTGAGTCACCTCAGGCGCTGGTGGTCTCTTACACCACCGTTTCACCCTTACCGAGGACCGAAGTCCAAGGCGGTCTGTTTTCTGTGGCACTGTCCCGCGGGTCACCCCGGGTGGCCGTTAGCCATCACCCTGCCCTGTGGAGCCCGGACGTTCCTCGGGAGGGTCCGAAGATCCTCACGCGGCCGTCCGCCCGGCTCGTCTGCCGTGGCGCCCATGCTACCTGTCCGGGGCGGGCGGACTGTTCAGAGGAACGTCTCGGTCTCCAGATCCAGCCCGAAGGGATCCGGAAGGCGGATGGCCTTGCCGAACGGGACGGTGCAGTGCTGACGGTAGTCATCCCCCTGCGGGTCGCTGAACAGCGTCACCGATGACTGTTCGCGATCGACCAGCAGGTAGAGGGGCACGGGCCCCCGGGCATAGCAGTGGCGCTTGCCCGTACGGTCGGCCGCCGGTTTGGACGAGGTGACCTCGACGACCAGGGCCACGCCCTCGCAGGGCATCCAGGGGTCCGCTCCCCGGTACAGGCGCAGTTCGGTGGGGGCGAAGGTGCCGTCGGGGATGGCGTGGTTCTTGGGGCACCCTCGATCGCCACGCAGCTTCAGACCCTTGTTCGCGGAAAAAGAGCCGTTCGTGCTGCACGGCTGACATGTCCCGCCCCTTCCTCGGCCGCTCGCCAGAATGAGACAGCGGGGAATCCGCTGTCCGTGAGATGGGGATGTTTAACCCGATCGTGGCACGGGCCGTCGCGCCCGCGTCAGAGGCGGACCGAAGCGGCGAAGGCCGTGATACCCGCCGTCCACGCCGCCTCGACGTCGGAGCCCTTGGGGAAGCGGCCGTTCAGTTCCATCGTCACCATGCCGTGGGCGAAGGCCCAGGCCGCGCGGGCGCGGTCCGCGTCGTCCGCGAGGGCGCGGAACAGGGGGGCCGCGGCGCGTTCCTCCAGGTCCGGAGGGAGGGGGCGGCCCGTGGTGAGGCGGTAGAGGTGGGGGTGGGCGAGGGCGTGGGTGCGGTAGGCGGTGGCCAGCGCCGGGAAGGAGCCCGGTGCGGTGGACTCGGCCGATTCGAGGGCCTCTGCCGTCTCCCGCAACATCACGCCTGCCAGCGCGTTCACCACCGAGGACTTGTCCGGGAAGTGCTTGTAGAGCGAGGGCGCCGTGATGCCCACCCGGGCGGCGAGGCGGCGCATCGTGAGCGCCTCCGGGCCCTCCTGCTCCAGGAGGGTGCGCGCGGCGGTGACGATCTGGCCGGGGCGGTCGGTGGCGGGCGGGCCCTCGGGGTCGGTCACGCCGGTCCTTCGTTCGTGGGGCGGATTCGTGGGTGGATCCGTGGAAGGCGGATGCGTGGAGGCGGAGAGGTCGAAGGCGCGATCGTACGAGACCGGGTTCGAGGCGCGCTCAGGCGGGTGCGAACAGCACCTTTGAAGTGCCCGGGTCCGCCTGCGTGAGCCGTACCCGGAGCCGTTCCCCGAGAGGCAGGACCGTGGTGCCGCCCTCGATCCGGCCGATGATCGCCGGGTCGTCGATGTGGATGGTGCCGGTGGTCGGTTCCTGTTCCTTCACGTCCACCACGTACCCGTCGAAGACCGCGCCGATCCGGTCCTTGAGCAGCGCGGCCTCGACCAGGTCCACGCACTCGCGTTCCACCGTGTTGGCCCGCCGGGTCCCGTCCGCCATCTCCTTCGGCAGGGCGGGCAGCGCGGCCAGGACCCATTCGGGCGGCTCGCGGTCCCCGGCGGCGGCGACGCAGAGTTCGGCGGCGTACCGGTCGACGAGGCGGCGCAGCGGCGCGGTGCAGTGGGTGTAGAGGTCGGCGACGGCGGCGTGGACTGCGGGGGTGGGCAGTTCGCCGTGTTCGAAGACGGTGTATCCGGCGCCGCGCAGCAGGGTGGTGCAGTCCTGGAGGAAGGCGGCGTGGTCGGTCCTGCGCGGGTCCAGCGAGCGGACGATCCGCGCGTACGGGACGTGGTGCGGCCAGTCGATGTGCAGGGCTTCCGCCGAGCGGCGGAGGCGGGCGACGGCGCCGTCCGGGGCGACCGGGAGCGTACGCAGGATGCCGGTTCCGGTCTCGGCCATCAGGTGGGCCGCGGCCGTGCCGGTGAGCAGGGAGATCTGGGCGTTCCAGCCGTCGGCGGGCAGCGGGGCGCGGTATTCGAGCCCGTAGCCGCCGTCCCGCTCGACGATCTCCTGCTCGGGCACGTTGAGGGAGATGCCGCCGCGGGCGACCTCCTGTTCCTCGCGGAGGGTGCCGATGTCCCTGAGCAGCGCGAGGGGCTCCTCTGCGGTGCCCGCGTCGATCCGCTGCTGCACGCCCGCGTAGTCGAGCCTGGCGCGGCTGCGTACGAGCGCCCGGCGCACCCGGGTGGTGACGGCGCGGCCCTCGGCGTCGAGGTCGATCTCCCAGAGGACGGCGGGGCGGGTCCGGCCGGGGAGGAGGCTGGCGGCGCCCTCGGAGAGCGAGGTGGGGTGCAGCGGCACCTTGCCGTCGGGGAGGTAGAACGTCGTCACCCGGCGGTGGGCCTCGGTGTCGAGCGCGCCGCCGGGGCGGACGAAGGCGGCGACGTCGGCGATGGCGTAGTGCACGCGGTAGCCGTGCGCGCGGCGTTCGAGGTACATCGCCTGGTCGAGGTCGGTGGAGGTGGGCGGGTCGATGGTGAGGAACGGCAGCTCCGTGGCGTCCTCGTGTCCGGCGACCGCCGGGTTCCTCGCCGCCTCCGCCGCTTCGGCGTGGACGTCGGGCGGGAAGTCGTCCGGGAGCCCGAGCTCGGTGCGCAGCCCGCTCAGGGCCGTCCGCAGCGGGGTGCCGGCTGCGCCGGTCAGGTGGAGGTGGCGGCGGGGCATGAGCCGAGCGTAGGACGGGGCGGGGCGGGCGGCATCCCGGGCGCGGGAGGGCTCGGAGAGGGGGCGGGAAGGGTCCGGAGACGGCTCGGAGAGCGTGCGGAGAAGGTGCGGGGAAGGCGTGCGAAGGGTCGCGTCCCGGGCGCGGGAAGGGCGTGGGCGGGACTGCCCGTACGCTGGCGCGAGGGGATTTCACGGACCCGGGCGACACCGCCGGGAGCCGTGGACCGGTCCGCACCGCCGGTCGTCGTCCCCCTTCCCGTTCGTACGAAGGAGAACCGCCGTGCTCGTGCTGTTGCCGCCCTCCGAAGGAAAGGCCGCCTCGGGGCGGGGAGCACCTCTGAAGCCCGAGTCGCTGTCGCTGCCGGGTCTGGCCGAGTCGCGGGCCGCCGTGCTGGAGGCCCTCGTGGAGCTGTCCGTGGCGGACGAGGAGAAGGCCCGCGTGGTGCTGGGACTGAGCGAAGGCCTGCGCGGCGAGATCGCGAAGAACGTCGAGCTGCGGACGGCCGGCACCCGCCCGGCCGGGGAGATCTACACCGGGGTGCTGTACGACGCGCTGGACCTGGCGTCCCTGGACACCGCCGCCCGCCGCCGGGCCGGGAAGTCGCTGCTGGTGTTCTCCGGGCTGTGGGGCGCGGTCCGGGTGGGCGACCGGATTCCCCCGTACCGCTGCTCGATGGGGGTGAAGCTGCCGGGGCTCGGCGCGCTCGGGGCGTTCTGGCGCACGCCGATGGCAGAGGTCATGCCGGAGGCGGCCGGGGACGGCCTCGTGCTGGATCTGCGGTCGTCCGCGTACGCGGCGGCGTGGAAGCCGAAGGGCGAGGTCGCGGAGCGCACGGCGAGTGTGCGGGTGCTGCACTCCCAGCTGGTGAACGGGGTGGAGAAGCGGTCGGTGGTCAGCCACTTCAACAAGGCCACGAAGGGCCGGATTGTCCGCGATCTCCTCCGGTCGGGCGCCGCGCCGAAGGAGCCGGCTGAGCTGGTGGGCGTCCTGCGTGATCTCGGGTACGTGGTGGAGGCCGAGGCGCCCGCGCGGGCCGGGCGGGCGTGGGAGCTCGATGTCGTGGTGACGGAGATTCACTGAGTCCGTGAGCCCGCGGGCTTGCCGGCTCGCGGGCTGGTTGCAACATGCGCAACGCTCGTTGCGTGGAGTGCGGTCTTCGCGGCAGGATGAGGGCATGACCTCCTCCGTGCTGGACCTTGCCCCCGTCGTGCCCGTCGTCGTCCTGGAGGACGCCGCCGACGCGGTGCCGCTCGCCCGTGCCCTGGTCGCGGGCGGGCTGCCGGCGATCGAGGTGACGCTGCGGACCGCCGCCGCCCTGGACGCGATCAGGGCCATCGCAGCGGAGGTGCCGGACGCGGTGGTCGGCGCCGGCACGGTGATCTCGGCGCGGAACGTCTCCGACACCGTGGCCGCGGGCGCCCGTTTCCTGGTCAGCCCCGGCTGGACGGACGCCCTCCTGGACGCGATGAAGGCGTCGGGGGTGCCGTTCCTGCCGGGCGTCTCCACGACGTCGGAGGTGGTCGCGCTGCTGGAGCGCGGGGTCACCGAGATGAAGTTCTTCCCGGCGGAGGCGGCGGGCGGCACGGCCTATCTGAAGGCCCTCTCCGCCCCGCTCCCGCAGGCCCGGTTCTGCCCGACCGGCGGCATCTCGCTCGCCTCCGCACCGTCGTACCTCGCCCTGCCGAACGTCGGCTGCGTGGGCGGCAGCTGGATGGTGCCCGCCGACGCGGTGGCGGCCGGGGACTGGGCCCGGGTGGAGCGGCTGGCCGCAGAGGCCGCAGCGCTGCGCGGCTGAGCGACGAAAGGCCGGGGCAGGAAAAGGGCGGGAAAAGGCACGGAACATTTGGCGCGATTTCGCGTGCATGCTCCCCGGCAGCCGGGGCACGAGACCTTCAGGGACACGTGACCCGGACTCCGGGTGACCCGGGTTCCGGCAGGCAATCCCCCAGCCCGCCGGAACCGCCTCGGCCCCATCGGCTTCCCCCCGCCGATGGGGCCGAGCGCCGTCCGGAAGGCCTCATGACCACTACCGCAGGTGGGACGTGTCGTTCAGCAGCCGTACGGAGGCGTTGCCGTCCGCGTAATACGCCACCGTCGACACGGACGCCGCCGAGAGCTCCATCCGGAACAGCGACTCGGGCGGGGCGCCGAGCGCCAGCCGGACCAGGGTCTTGATGGGCGTGACGTGCGTGACCGTGAGGACCGTGCGGCCCGCGTAGCGGGTGACGAGCCGGTCGCGGGTGGCCGCTACCCGGCGGGCGACCTCGGCGAAACTCTCCCCGCCGCCGGTGGGGGCCGCCTTCGCGGAGGCCAGCCAGGCGTCCAGATCGGCGCCGTACCGCTCCTTGACCTCACCGAACGTCAGGCCCTCCCAGGCGCCGAAGTCCGTCTCGCGCAGCCCGTCCTCGATCCGGACCTCAAGGCCCAGCCGGACCGCCACCGCACCGGCCGTCTCCCGGCAGCGGCGCAGCGGGGAGCTGACGATCTCCTGCACGGTGCCCCGGGCGGCGAACGCCTCGGCCGCGTGTGCGGCCTGCTCGCGGCCGGTGGCGGAGAGCTCGGGGTCGGTGCCGCCGCTGCCGGAGAACCGCTTCTCGGGGGTCAGCGCGGTCTCGCCGTGCCGCAGCAGCACGAGGGTCGCGGGCGCGCCCAGGTCGGGGGCGCCCCAGCCGGTCCGCGGAGTGGCCGTGGCGGCGGGAGCGGGCCGGTTCAGCGCCGCCCTGGCCCTCGCCGCTCCGGCCGCCGCGTCGCCCGGCGGACCGGAGACCGGCGGGACGGAAGCCGGCGGACCGGAGACCGGCGGGAGGTCGGCAGCCACCGAGGAGCGCGGGGTGTCGAGGGCGGCCGTCGAGGAGGACGGCTCCCACTGCCTGCCCCGCTTACCGGCGTCCATCGCCTCGTTCGCGAGCCGGTCCGCGTGCTTGTTCCGCTCGCGCGGGATCCACTCGTAGGTGACGGCGGACGCCGGGAGGATCCGGGCGGCCTCGGCCGCCAGTGGCTTCATGTCCGGGTGCTTGATCTTCCAGCGGCCCGACATCTGCTCCACGACCAGCTTGGAGTCCATCCGGACGTGCACCCGCACTCCACCGTCCGGGGAGCCCGGGGACTCCGCGGCGTCCGGCACGAGGGCCTTCGCCGCCCGCAGACCGGCGATGAGCCCCTTGTACTCGGCGACGTTGTTCGTCGCGACGCCGATGTACTCGGCCGCCTCCGCGAGCGTCTCCCCCGTCACCGGGTCGATGACGACCGCGCCGTACCCGGCGGGCCCCGGGTTGCCCCGGGAGCCGCCGTCGGCCTCGATGACGAACTGGCGCGCAGGGGTCACTACAGACCCGAGTCCGCGGTGCGGACCAGGATGCGGTGGCAGTTCTCGCAGCGCAGCACCGTGTCGGGGGACGCGGCCTTCACGTCGTTGACCTCGGTGATGTTGAGCTCCAGGCGGCAGCCCTCGCAGCGGCGCTGGTAGAGGCGGGCGGCGCCGACCCCGCCCTGCTGGGCGCGGAGCTTGTCGTACAGCTTGAGCAGGTCCGCGGGGACGGAAGCGGCGACGAGCTCGCGCTCCTTGGTGATCGTCGCGGTCTCCGCGTCGATCCCGTCCGTCGCGGCGTCCCGGCGGGCGGTCGCGTCGTCGACCTTCGCCTGGACGGCGGCGACCCGGTCGGTCAGCTCCGCGACCCGCTCCTGCGCGGACTCCCGGCGCTCCATGACCTCAAGGACGACGTCCTCCAGGTCGCCCTGGCGCTTGGCCAGCGAGACGATCTCCCGCTGCAGGCTCTCCAGGTCCTTGGGCGAGGTGACGCTGCCGGAGTCCATCCGCTGCTGGTCGCGGGCGGCGCGCTGGCGCACCTGGTCCACGTCCTGCTCGGCCTTGGTCTGCTCGCGGGCGGTGTCGCTCTCCTCGGTCGTGGAGGCGACGAGCAGGTCGCGGAGTTGGGCGAGGTCGGTGGTGAGCGACTCGATCTCGGCGTGCTCGGGAAGGGTGTCGCGCTTGTGCGCGAGCTGGGAGAGGCGCTGGTCGAGGGCCTGGACGTCGAGGAGTCGGATCTGGTCGGCGGGCGCGGCGTTCAGTTGGGGGCTCCAGAAGAGTGGTGGGTGGTCCAGGGGTCGGTGACCTGCTTCGAGACATGGACCCGCAGGTCCCATCCGTGGCGGTCGGAAATCGCGTCGAGCTGTGCCGCGGCCTGTTCGCACCACGGCCATTCGGTGGCCCAGTGTGCGGCATCGACCAGGCCGAGCGACGAGTGCTGGACGGCCTCTGAGGCCGGGTGGTGGCGCAGGTCGGCGGTGAGGAAGGCGTCCACACCCGCCGCGCGCACCGCGTCGAAGAGGCTGTCGCCGGATCCGCCGCTCACCGCGACGGTGCGCACGAGGGCGTCCGGGTCGCCGGCCAGCCGGATGCCCTGCGCGGTGGCGGGCAGCCGGGCGGCGGCGCGGGCGGCGAACTCACCGAGGGTCTCGGGCTGGCCGAGCGTGCAGATCCGGCCGAGACCGCGACGGCCGGCGGGGTCGGTCGGGTCCGGTACGAGGGGCCGCTCGACGCGCAGGTCGAGGGCGCCGGCGAGGGCGTCGGAGACACCGGGGTCCGCGGAGTCGGCGTTGGTGTGGGCCACGTGCAAGGCGATGTCGTGCTTGATCAGCGTGTGCACGACCCGGCCCTTGAAGGTGGAGGCCGCGACCGTCGTCGTACCGCGCAGATAGAGCGGGTGGTGGGTGACGATCAGCTGGGCGCCGAGCTTCAGCGCCTCGTCCACGATGTCCTGGACGGGATCGACGGCGAAGAGCACCCGGTCGACCTCGGCGTCCGGATCTCCGCAGACGGTGCCGACCGCGTCCCATCCTTCGGCCCGCTCGGGCGGCCAGAGGGCGTCGAGCTCGGAGATGACTTCAGACAGACGGGGCACGGAGGAAAGGCTACCTGTCCTCCGTGCCCCGCAGTCCATGGCCGCCGCACCCCGCAGGGGCGGACCGGCGGCCGGTCATGAATCGTTACTTCACCAGGTCCGCGCGGAGGTCGTCGAGGACCAGGTTCGCGGCCGTGACGCCGAGGCCCAGGTACCAGGTCTCGTCGGAGACGTTCTTGGCCCGGCCCTCCTTGACCGCGGTGAGGTTCTTCCACAGCGGGTTGGCCTGGGTGGTGTCGCGCTTGGTGGCCTTCGGTGCGCCGTACACACCGGTGAAGATCCAGTCGGCGTCGGCCTCGTCGATCTTCTCCGGGCTTATCTCCGCGGCCAGCTCGTTGATCTGCTGGTTCTTGGGCCGCGGCAGGCCGGCGTCGTCGAGGATCGTGCCGATGAAGGAGGCCTTGGCGTAGAGGCGGATCTTGTCCGGCAGGTAGCGGACCATCGAGATGGTCGGCTTCTTCGGGCCGACGTCCTCGCCCAGCTTCTTCGCGTTGGCCTCGTAGGCGCCCAGCTCGGACTTGGCCTTGGCGGTCTTGTCCAGCGCCGCGGCGTTGAGGAGGTAGTTCTCCTTCCAGGTGAAGCCCGGACGGATGGAGAACACGGTCGGCGCGATCTTGGACAGCTCGTCGTACTTGTCGGCGGCGCGCAGCTGGCTGCCGAGGATCAGGTCGGGCTTGAGGCCCGCGATCGCCTCAAGGTTGAGGTTGTTGATCGTGCCGACGTTCTTGGGGTTGCCCGCGTCCTTCTTCAGGTACGAGGGAATGGCCGCGTCGCCCTCGGAGGGGGCGTAGCCGACCGGCTTCACACCCAGCGAGACCACGTTGTCGAACTCGCCGACGTCGAGCACGACGACGCGCTTCGGGGCTGCCTTCAGCTCGGTCTTGCCCATGGCGTGGGTGAGGGTGCGGGGGAAGGTGCCCGCCGGGGCGTCGGTCCCGTACGCCGCCGTCTTCTTCGCCGCGTCCCCGAAGTCCTTGCCGCCCGTCGCGACCGCGGCCTTCTTCTCGCCACCGGCCTCGGACTTGCCGGAGCCGCCCGACGCGCCGTCGTCGCTTCCGCAGGCCGAGAGGGACAGGGCGGCGACTACGGCCAGACCGACTGCGGCGGTGCCGCGGCGTCGAAGGGACATGACTTGCTCCAGTTGCGGTTTACACAGACAAGACTTAGGACTGCCTAACCTTAGCCGCGCCCCAATCACGCAGCACACCCACCCCCTCCCTCTCAGGTGAATACGGGCATCGCCACCCATATGTGTGAAGTGGCAGGTCTCGTGTTGTTCGGCAGGAAGTGCGAAAACTAGCTTCGGTGGCCGGAGGTGACGAGTCGATGACTGCCTGTGCCATCGAGGACGGGACCGCGGCGGCGGTCGAAGCCGGCGAGACGGTGGAGCCGGCGGAGCCGGGGTCCGACGAACCGACCGGGGCCGTGGAGCCCCCGGATCCGGCGGCGGACCCGGCGGACACGGCGCTGAAGGGTGCGGTGGACGCGGCGACGGAGGCGGCCTGCCCGCCACTGGTGCTGGAACGGCCGACTGCTGAAACGGTCCTGCCGACACCGCCGTTCACCATCACGGCGAACGGCGCGTACGCGGCACGGCTCACCGCCGCGCACCCCGAGGCCGCGGAAAGCGGTGACGCGTGCGACACTGCCTGGTTCCCGGAGCGCTGGACGCTGGACGGCCCCGAGCCGTACGCCGTACCGCTGCCCCTCAACCAGCCGGAGGACGCCGGTTCCCAGGTGCTGCCGCTGGCCGACGGGCGGGTGCTCATCCGGCGCCGGGTCGCGGACGGGCACACCCTCTCGCTGCTCTACCCGACCGGCCCCGGCACCGGTGAGCTGCTGCTGGGCGCGGTCGAGTGCGAAGAGCTGACCCTGCTGCCGCCCTCACCGGACGGCGTCAGCGCGTACGCCCTGTCCACCGGTGAGTACTCCACCGGGCTCTGGCTGGTGGCGGGCGGTCCGAACGGGCCCGAGCAGATCGCGGAGCTTCCGGGGCGCTGCTCGGGCGGGGTCTGGCTGGACCGGGACGGCCGGCTGCTGGCCCTGGACCGGGAACCGGCGGGGGGCGGTCCGGTGAAGGCGGTCGCGGTGGACCTGGGGCGGGGCGCCGAGATGACACCGCTGCTCCAGATCGCGCCGGACAGCGACGACCGGCTGCTGCTCGCGGACCCGGACAGCGGTCTCCTGCTGATCCGCTCGAACGCGCCGGGGCACGACCGGCTCGGCTGGGGGGTGCTGGGCAGTTGTCTGCCGGTGCGCTTCCCGGAGTGCCTGCGTCCGGCCGATGTGGCGGTGACGCCGTTCGCCGTGCAGCCGGGGCAGATGCTGATGCCGGAGAGCTGCGCGGTCGCCCTGCGGATCGACGGAGCGACGGGAAGCTGGCTGGGGGTGTGGCGGCCGGCCGGCCGTCGGCTGCACCAGCTCCCGGTACCGGAGGGCTGGCTGGCGGGCAGCGGTGTCTGGTCCCGCGAGGGCGTACTCGCGCTTCCGTACTCCAACGGGGAGACGACCTGCGCGGTGGCGCTCCTGACGGCACCGGCCGACGAGGAGCCGGGTGCGGTACGGGCCCCTGCCGGACATCCGGAAAGCGGTATGCAACCGTCCGGGGCCCTGGCGCCTCCTTCTGTGTGTAGGCCGGTTCCTCTGGGGCAGGCGCCACTTGTGGGGCGTACCACCACTGGCTAGACCCACCGGTCTAAAGTTGGGCGGGGGATGACGTATTCGCGCACCGCGGTTGCCGACGGTGACCGCTTCCCGGTGGCGGTGGCGTGATGACCCCGGAGACAGAACGTAAGCGATCACAACGGGGTGACTTCCCACATGTCTGAAGCCCGAACCGACACGACCCAGACGCGTCCGCCGGGGGCGGGCGCGGGGGCCGAAGCCGGCGGCTCCGGAAAGCACCGAGGGGGTGTGGCGCCGGACGACTCGGCAGCACAGCCGCTCGGCCGCCACCGCCGCACCTCCGAAGAGGAGAGCAGGGCGGCCTGACCGCCGGAACACCAACGAGGGATACGGGGAAAACGGTGGGCCCCCGCAGCCGGCGCGACCGGCTGCGGGGGCCCACTCTTTTACGCCTTTACGTGTCCCCGCGGCCGGCCGCTCAACCCCGCTTCAGGCCGAGCACCTCCGACGCCGCGAACGTCTCGTTCGGCGGGCGGTCCGCGTAGTACGGCGAGATCAGCTCGTCCAGCTCGTCGAAGGAGAACGTCTCCTTCGACGCGTCGAACTTCGCCGCCACCTTCGGCCGCTCCACGATCGCGACCATCCCGCCGTGCACCACCAGCAGCTGCCCGTTGACCTTGGCGGCCGCCGGGGAGGCCAGATAGCCGACGAGCGGTGAGACGTGCTCGGGTGCGAGCGCGTCCAGTCCCCCGTCCTGCGGTTCCTGGAAGCCCGCGAAGACGTCCTCGGTCATCCGGGTCCGGGCGCGCGGGCAGATGACGTTGGCTGTGACGCCGTACTTGGCCAGGGCCAGCGCGGTGGAGGTGGTCAGCCCGACGATGCCGCCCTTGGCCGCCGCGTAGTTGGGCTGGCCCGCGGAACCGGCCAGGAACGCCTCCGAGGAGGTGTTGACGATCCGGCCGTAGACCGGTCCGCCTGCCGCCTTGGACCGGGACCGCCAGTGCGCGGCGGCGAAGTGCGTGGTGTTGAAGTGGCCCTTGAGGTGCACCCTGATGACCGAGTCCCACTCGTCCTCGGTCATCGAGAAGATCATCCGGTCGCGCAGGATGCCCGCGTTGTTGACCAGGATGTCGAGCTGCCCGTATGTCTCGACGGCCAGCTCGACCAGGGCGCGGGCCTGCTCGTGGCCGGACACGTCACCGAGGTGCGCGACCGCCCGCCCGCCGGCCGCCCGGATCTCCGCCGCCACCTGCTCCGCGGGGGCGGCGGACGCCTCGCCCGAGCCGTCGCGGCCCGGCTGCCCGTAGTCGTTGACGACGACGGCCGCGCCGAGCCGCGCCAGTTCCAGCGCTTCGGCGCGTCCGAGGCCGCGGCCGGCTCCGGTGACGATCGCGGACAGTCCGTCCAGGGGAAGTGACATCGGATCTCGGGGTCCTCTCGGGAGGGGGCGGGGCGGTACGTCGGTGGCTCAGAGCTCGATGCAGGTACGCAGCGACTCACCGGTCCGCATCTGGTCGAGGGCGTCGTTGATGCCGTCGAGCCGCACCCGGTGGGTGATCATCGATTCGAGGTCGATGCGGCCGGCCCGCCAGAGCGCGATGGCCCGCTCGTACGACCGGAGCACGTCCCCTCCCCCGTACATGGAGGGCAGGATGCGCTTCTCGTCGAAGAACAGCTCGAACATGTTGACCTGGAAGTTGTCGTCCATGGCGCCCGCGCCGACGACGCAGAGGGTGCCGCCGCGCCGGGTGTTCTCGTACGCGGTGCGGGCGGTGACCGACTTGCCGACGACCTCGAAGACGTAGTCGAAGCCCTCGCCCGCGGTGACGCGCGCCTTGGCGTCGGCGAACGCCTCGGGCGAGACCGCCTCCGTCGCGCCGAACCGCAGCGCCGCCTCGCGCCTGGATTCCACCGGGTCCACGGCGATGATCTGGGCGGCGCCCCGCACCCTGGCGCCCTGGATCGCGGAGATGCCGACCCCGCCGCAGCCGATCACGGCCACCGAGGAACCGGCCTCCACCTGCGCGGTGTTGATCGCGGCGCCGAGTCCGGTGGTGACGCCGCAGCCGATCAGGGCGGCGATCTCGAACGGCACGTCGTCGGGGATCGGGACCGCGCAGTCCGCGCCGACGACGACCTCTTCCGTGAACGTGCCGGTGCCCGCGAAGCCGAAGACGTCACCGCCGGGGCGCTTGAAGTTGGGGGTGCCCGCGTTCATGAATCCGGCCAGGCACAGGTGCGTCTGGCCGCGCTTGCAGGACGCGCAGGCGCCGCAGGCGGGCAGCCAGCAGACGAGTACCCGGTCCCCGGCGCTGAGCCCGGTCACCCCGTCACCGACGTCGAGCACCTCACCGGCGCCCTCGTGCCCGGGGACGAAGGGGGCGGGCTGCGGCAGCACCCCGTTCATCGCGGACAGGTCGGAGTGGCACAGCCCGGTGGCCCGGATGCGGAGCCTGACCTTGCCGGGGCCGAAGCCCACCGCCTCGACGTCGTCGAGGACTTCGAGTTTGTCCTGGCCGGTCTCGTGCAGTACGGCTGCGCGCATGGTGCGGCTCCCCTCGGGGTCGGTACGTGCGGGTGCGTAAGGGTGCGTGCGGTACGTGCGGGTACATAAGTGCGTGCGGTACGTGCGGTACGTGCTTCAGGAGTGTTCGACGAGCGTGTCCGCGAGGACGGGGGCGTCGTCGCGTTCCGCGGCGGTCACCTGCACCTGGACCCGGCCCTCATCGGCCCACATCCGGATGCGGAGGGTCTCGCCGGGGAAGACGATCCCGGCGAACCGGGTGCTGTACGAGGCGATCCGGGACACCTCGCCGTCCAGCAGGGTGTCGGCCACCGCCTTGAGCGTCATCCCGTAGGTGCAGAGTCCGTGCAGGATCGGCCGCTCGAAGCCGGCCAGCTTGGCGAACTCCGGGTCGGCGTGCAGCGGGTTCCAGTCACCGGAGAGCCGGTAGAGCAGCGCCTGATCGGCCCGGACCGGCCGCTCCACCACCCGGTCCGGTTCGCGGTCCGGGACGGCGAGCCGCTGCGACGGGCCGCGCTCGCCGCCGAAGCCGCCCTCGCCGCGCACGAAGATCTGTGCGTCGTTGGTCCACAGCGGGCCGTCGTCGTCGGCGGCCTCGGTACGCAGGACGAGCACGGCCGCCTTGCCCTTGTCGTACACGGCGGCGACCTTCGAGGTCTGAACGGCGTTGCCCCGAACCGGAATCGGCCGGTGCAGCCGTACGGACTGACCGCCGTGCAGTACGGCGGCGAGGTCGACGTCGATCCCGGGCGCCGCGAGGCCGCCGGCCATCGCGAGGCCGGCGCCCGCGACGGTGGCGAAGCTCGGCAGGACGTGCAGCCGGGACTCCAGCGTGTAGCGCAGCTCGTCCGGGTCGGTGGCGTCGTCCGGCCGGCCGGGGGCCGTACCCGCCCCGAGGCCCAGGTGGTAGAGCTGGACGTCCTTGTGGTCCCAGCTGATCGAGGTCGAGCGGGGTTCGGCGGCAACCGCCTCTGCGGCATCAATGGGCATGGGAGAGCTGCTCCTTGATGGTGGGAAGACCTCGGCGCGGCCTTCCGCACCGTCGGCCGCACCGAGGTCGTGCGGGACCGGAAGCCGCGTCCGTTCTAGAACGCGTTCTAGCCGGTGGCCCTATGTATAACGCAGCGCCCAGCAGTTGTGAAGACTGCTGACGTGTCGTCAGATCACCTTGTCCCGAAGCGATCCGGCCGATCGCGGCGCGGCCGGGCCGTCCTGTCCGCCGATGACATTTGTCATCACGGAGTCCGTACATGCGCCTCTGCCGGGACCGCGCCCCACCTCCGTAGCGTCATGTTCATGAAATCAACAACGGGGAACGGGACCGCGGTGGTCTTCACCGGGGCGGTCAAGGCCTTCGGCCGGGGCGAGGAGCGCGTACGGGCCGTGGACGGGATCGGGCTGACCGTCGAGCGGGGTGAGACGGTCGCGCTGCTCGGCCGCAACGGCGCCGGGAAGTCCACCGCCATCAGCCTGCTGCTCGGCCTGGACGAGCCGGACTCCGGCAGCGTCCAGGTGCTGGGCCGCACCCCGGACCAGGCGGTCCGGGCCGGTCTGATCGGGGCGATGCTCCAGGAGGGGCAGCCCATCCCCCGGGTGACCGTCCGCGAGCTGATCGCCTTCGTCGCCTCCACCTACCCGCGCCCGATGCCGATCGGTGAGGCGCTGGACCTGGCGGGCGTCGCGGAGTACGCGAACCGGCGGATCGACAAGCTCTCCGGCGGCCAGCTCCAGCGCGTCCGGTTCGCCGTCGCGCTGGCCGGCAACCCGGAACTCATCGTGCTGGACGAGCCGACGGCGGCGCTGGACGTGGAGGCCCGGCGCGGCTTCTGGGACTCCATGAAGGCCTACGCCAGGCGCGGCAACACGGTGATCTTCTCCACCCACTACCTGGAGGAGGCCGACGAGAACGCCGACCGGATCGTCGTCATCGACCGGGGCCGGATCGTCGCGGACGGCAGCGCCGATTCCATCAAGGAGGCGGCCGGCCTGCACCTGGTCTCGTTCGACCTGGCGGGCGGGCCCACCGAGGGCCTTGAGCTGCTGCCCGGCGTGGCCACCGTCGAGGTGACCGGGGACCGGGCGCTGCTGCGCACGGCCGATTCGGACGCCACCGTCGTGGAGCTGGCCCGGCGGGGCCTGATCCGGAGCCTCCAGGTCTCCCCCGCCACGCTGGAGACCGCCTTTCTCTCCCTCACCGCGCAACCGTCCGCAGCCCCGCAGAGCCAGAAGGAGACCGTCTGATGTTCCAGTACATACTGCTCGAAATCCGCCGGACCCTGCGCGACGGCTTCTTCCTGCTCTTCGGCTCCGGAATGCCGGTGATGATGTATCTCCTCTTCACCAACATCGGCGGCGGCGGAGGCGACGGCGACTGGAAGACCGGCTCGATGGTCGGCATGGCCGCGTACGGGGCGCTCGGCTCCGCGATGGCGATCGGTACGGGGGTCTCGTCCGACAAGTCGCTCGGCTGGCTCCAGCAGTTGCGGGTCACTCCGCTCTCCCCGGCGCAGGCGGTCGTGGGCCGCGCGATCAGCGGCTCGGTGACGGTGCTTCCGACGATCCTGACGGTGCTGCTGGCGGGCGGGCTGGTCAACGGGGTCGAGCTGGCTGCCTGGCAGTGGGCCGCGCTGGTCCTGCTGCTGTGGATCGGCGCGCTGCCCTTCACCCTGCTCGGCATCGGCAACGGCTACCGGTTGACCCCGCAGGGCACCGGCGTGGTCAACGTCGCCTGTCTGATGGGCTTCGCGATCGTCGGCGGGCTGTGGTTCCCGCTGGAGCTGCTCCCCGACTGGCTGAGCTCCATCGGCGGGTTCACCCCCGCCAACCGGTTCGCCGAACTCGGCTGGGCCGCGACCGAGGGCCACGCGCCCGGCGCAGCGACCGTCGGCGTACTCGCCGGGTGGCTGTTGCTGTTCGGCGGGTACGCCGTGGTCTCGTACCGTCGGTCCGCGAGGACCGTGTGACAGGAGTGAGCATGTTCGGGAACCGATCGGAAGCGCGCGAGGCACGGCGCAGGCGACGTGCGGAGCGACGGGCGTGGCTCAGGGAGCACCGGCGTCCGGGGCCTCCCGGGCCCTACGTGCTGCTTCCCTGGCTGCTGCTCGGCCTCGGCGCCTTCTCCAATCTGTTCCAGGGCGAGAGCCCCAACCCCTGGGTCGGCGGCATCGGTCTCTTCGCGTTCAACTCCCTCTACGTCTCCTTGGTGTTCCGGGGCTTCCACAAGGAGTCACGCGAGAGCCGCGTGACGTACATGATGCTCGCCGCGCTGGCAGCCATCACGGTGGGGCTCGCGGCCGGGTACGGCGGCAGCTGGCTGCTGTTCTTCCCGCTGCTCTCGCTGGCCTGCGGGACCATCCTGCGCAAGCAGTGGCTGGCGGGCGCTCTGCTCGTGCTCGCCGTGACCGCGTGCGTGGTGTCGGTCTGGCGTGAGGACAGCACCGGGACCCCGTGGACACTGGCGTACGGCACCTTCATCTCCGGTGCGGTGACGGCCGCGCTGCTCACCCTGTCGGAGACGGTGATGGAGCTGCGCTCCACCCGGCAGGAACTGGCCCGCAGCGCCGTGGAGAGGGAGCGGCTGCGCTTCTCCCGCGATCTGCACGATCTGCTGGGCCACACGATCTCGGTGATCGTCGTCAAGTCGGAGGCCGCCCGCAGGCTCGCCCCGCACGACATGGACCAGGCGCTCCAGCAGGTGGCCGACATCGAGTCGGTGGGCAGGCAGGCGCTCACCGAGATCCGCGAGGCGGTCACCGGTTACCGCGAGGGCAGCCTGGCCACCGAGCTGGACCGGGCCAGGTCCGCGCTGATCGCCGCCGGCATCGAACCCACGGTCCGCCGCTCCGGCCCGCCGCTCTCCCCGCAGGCGGAGGCGCTGCTGGGCTGGGTGACACGGGAGGCCGTCACCAACGTCCTGCGCCACTCCACCGCCACCGCCTGCGCCTTCGTGATCGACGGCACCCCGGACCGGGTCCGCCTGACGGTGACCGACGACGGCCGCACCACAGCCGCAGCGCCCACCCCGGGCATCGGCGGCACCGGCCTGAAGGGCCTCACCGAACGGCTGGCGGCAGCGGGCGGCTCCCTGGAGGCGGGACCGGGTCCGGGCGGCGGCTTCGTGGTGACGGCGGAGCTTCCGGCGGACGAGCCGGGCGGGGGCCGGGGCCAGGGCGACGAGGACGGCGACAGGGGTCCCGCCCCGGGCGCGGGCGCGTAGACGGGGGGCGGTGGCAGGGCCTCGCCACTCGCGACGAGAAGACCACCACTGCTTACAGGGACCCTGGTCGGGAACAGGTGCGGTCACCTTGTGATCACCGGGGTGTGTGGACTCCTTTCGCCCGACCAAGCCAGCGAGGTGATCACAGGACGAGCATGAGTTTGCCGCCGGGGCGGCGGGATTGGCTGAGCTTGGCCGCTTCCTGGATCTGGTCGAGGGTGTAAGTGCGGGCGACCGGTACCACCAGGACGCCTTCGCCGGCGAGCCTGGCGAACTCATTCATCCGGTCGTAGCGGATTTCGGTGGTGATCCGGACGCCCAGTTCGGCTGCGGCGGCGAAGTCCGAGACGGTGAGGACACGGTCGGGATCCCCGGTCAGCTCGATCAAGGTCGGCAGCGAGCCGCCGGCCGGGCTGGGCTGGTCGGCGCGGTCGATCCGGCCCCCGGTCGGCGTGGCGTCCAGGGCGCGGTCCACGGCGCCCTGGGTCAGTGAGCTGACGCGTTCGGCCATGCCCTCGCCGTAGGTGGTCACCTGGGCGCCGATCTCTTTCAGGGCGGCGGCCCGTGTCGGTCCGACTGTGGCGATCACCCGGATACCCCGGTGCAGCGCGAAGCGCACCGCCGCCTCGCCCACGGTGGTGCCCGCGCCGTGGACGAGCAGCAGCTCACCCGGCTGGACGCCGAGGTCGTCGAGCGCGCGCCACGCCGTCTCGGCCGCCATCGGCAGCGCGGCGGCCTGCTCGGCGGTGACGCCCTCGGGAATGCGCGCCCAGGCCGGCAACAGCGCGTACTCGGCGGCGCCAGCCGTCGGGCCGTCGAAGGAGGCCGGGCCGAACACGCGATCGCCGATCCGAACGCCGGTGACGCCCTCGCCGAGCGCGTCGACGGTGCCCGCGACCTCAAGGCCGAGCCCGCGCGGCAGCGGCGGCAGATGGTCGGCGAGGAGACCGTCGACGACATGCCAGTCGGCCGGTGTCAGGCCGCACGCCCGCACAGCGATCCGGATCTGGCCGGGTCCCGGCTCCGGCTGCGGGACATCGCGGAGCACGATCACGTCCGGCGAACCGAACCGGTCGAATTGCAGAGCCTTCATGACGATCTCCCGAGTGATAACAGCATCTGTTGTCATCGACCGTACCAGCTGATGACAGCTTCTGTTGTCGTACACTGATGGGCATGCCGCGATGGGAATCCGATGCACAGGGCCGGCTCGAACGTGCGGCGCTCGACCTGTTCGAGACGCAGGGGTTCGAGCGCACCTCGGTCGCGCAGATCGCAGGCGCCGCCGGTCTGAAGGAGCGCTCCTTCTATCGCTACTTCCCCGACAAGCGGGAAGTCCTCTTCGCCGGCAACGAACTCGAAGCTCACCTCGTCGCCCAGGTCGAGGCGGCCGACCCGGACCTCACGCCGATCGAGACGCTGCTGACCGCGCTGGGAACCGCGGAGGAGATCTTCCGTCCACGCGAGTTCCTGCAGCGCCGTGGAAGAGTGATCGCCGCCAACCCGGCGCTGGCCGAGCGCGATCTGATCAAGCTCGCCGACATCGCCGAAGCCTTGGCACCGGCGCTTGAGCGCCGCGGCGTCGCGCCCGGAAAAGCACGCTTCATCATCGACGTGGTGCTGGCGATCCACCGACGCGCCATCCCCCGCTGGCTGGCCGAGCCGGACACCACTCTCGCTCAACTCATGGCTCAGGCAGCTGCCGAGCTGCGCGAAGTGGTCGCGCCACCAGCTCCAACGATCCGCTGAGCCGGCCGCAGACACGCCTCGCGGGTGAGCGTGGAACCGGCTGTCCGGGAAGGGGCCGACGGCGCAGCCGCGTCGGTCGTCACGGACGGCATCAGCGTCCCAACAGGCATAACGCAGCAGGCGCCACATCGGTCCGAGCCGGACATGGCCGGCCCGCTCGTCGAAGCGGCCCGCGATCCGGGCCATGGCCTGGTCGAACATCATCCGCCGACCGGCACGAAGTCGGGCTGGGGTATTAGGTGGTGACCTGGAGTCGCCTACGGGACAGCCGGCCGACTCCCCAGGCCACGGCGAGGACTGTGATGACAATGGCAGCACCGATCGGTGAGCCTGTAGCCGTCGTGACCCATGGCGCACCGGCCACCAGGATCGCGAAGATGTGCCGGGGACGGACTCCCGGGATCGCGGCGCGGATGGCGATCAGCAGCATGACGGGACCGAGTTGCTGGATCATCCCGAGGAAGAAGTCGCTGTCGCCCGAGAGGGCCGCGTAGAGGGAAGGCAGCCAGGTGATGGCGGCGTAGACCGAGGCCAGTCGGCGGTCGATCCTTCCCGGCACGACCGCTGCGGGCATCACCACCACCAGGGCCATCAGCGGGATCAGCCAGGCGGAACCCTGGACCCCCGCGAGCAGCGCCACGAGGGGCAGCGCCCCCAGCACCCGGGACATCGACCAGCGCCCCAGACAGGCCATGGCTCCGGCCGCCAGCACGGTCACGTACACCGCTGCGCCGAGAAGGCTCGTACCGGCCGCGCTCCCGCCACGCGCGGTGTCTGCCACGGCGGTGGTCAGCCCGGCGGCGGCGATCGACCCGGCAGCCGCCAGGGCGTACGGGGCTGTGGCCACCAGGAAGCGGCCGGCCCGATGACTGGAGCCGCGTCACAGGTACCGACGAAAGTCCGCTCGACGGTCCGAACGAAACCGCCCGGGCACGAACCGGAACCGGACTCCAGGCACCAGGGAGTAGGTCGCGCGGCCGACGCAGGCCCCGGCGTAGCACCTGCGACGGACCCGGGCCGCACCTCGCGTAGCTCCTGCGGCGGCCCCCTGGCTCGTCAGCGCAGGTGACGACCCCGATCACCACCGCCGCTTAGCGTGCTGAAGGTATCCGGAGCCCTCCGGCAACGGTCAGGGCCACCGGTCAACTCCCCCTTCACGCCTCACGCCGAGCCGGAGCTTCGCCATGCCGAAATCAACACTCGCGGCCGGTCCAGCGGCCCTGAGCCTGTTACTCGGGCTGTGGGGAATCACCCGCGAGGACAGCATGTGGCGCGACGAAGCGGCGACATGGCAGGTGGCCCACCGGAGCATCCCGGAGATGTGGCACCTGCTGGACACGGCCGAGGTCGTGCACGGCCTCTACTACCTGTTCGCGCACGGCATCTTCGCCGTCTTCGGGGACAACCTCCTCGCACTGCGACTGCCCTCCGTCCTGGCCATGGCGGGCGCCGCCGCCGTGATCACCCTCCTGGGCGCCCGGCTGGCCGACCCGTGCACGGGACTGGCGGCGGGCCTGGCGTTCTCCTTGATCCCCGCGGTGCAGCAGTACGCGCAGGAGGGACGCTCGTACGCGCTGGTCACAGCATGTGCGGCGCTCGCCTGCCTGCTGCTGGTCGAGGCGATGGACGCGACCGGTGCGACCGGTGCGTCCGATACGACCGGTGCGACAGGTGCGACAGGCGGCAGGCGTGGCGCGGGGCTCTGGGCGGCGTACGGCACGACCGTGCTGCTGGCCGGGCTGCTCAACTGGTTCTCGCTCCTGCTGCTGCCCGCGCACGCCGTGACACTCGCCCTGATCCGTGCGCCCCGCGCGACCGTCCTGCGCTGGGGAGCCGCCTCCTGCGCCGCCGGGCTCGGCACGCTCCCCCTCATCGTGGCGAGCAAGTCCCAGACGGGGCAGGTCGCCTGGATACCCCCGGTCCGCCCGAGCACCCTGCTCGGCCTCCTGCCGACCCTCCTAGCGGGCGGCCTCTGCGCCCGGCTCGCCCGGCCCGGGAAGGCCCTCGGCGCGCCCCGCCGCGACCGGGCCGCGCTCACAGCGGTGGCCGCACCCCTGCTCGCCGTACCCCCACTCCTGCTGCTCGCCGCGTCACTGATCCACCCCGCCTACCTGGCCCGCTACGTCCTGTTCAGCTACCTCGGGCTCGCCCTGCTCATCGGCGCCGCGTGCCGGGGCCTCGCGCTCCGCCTGCGCACAACGCCACGACGGCTGATCGTCGCGGTCACGGCCCTCGCCTTCCTCGGACTGCTCCCCGTCCAGCTGTCACTGCGCGCCCCGGCCGGCCGGATCGACGACGTACTCGCCACGGCCGAGGATGTCGCAACGGTTCGCGAGGCGGGCGACGGGGTGCTGTACATCCCTGCGGCACGCCGTGACACCGCCCTCGTCTCGCCCGCCGCGTTCGCCGGGCTCAGGGATCTGGCACTGGTCCGGGACCCTCTGGAATCCAGCACCATGAACGGAGTGGAGGGCACCCCGGCGCAGATAGCGGCGGCGATGCTGATGGTGGACCGCATCCTGGTCGTCAGCGACGACGGCACACCGTCCGCCCACACGGATCGCGACCGCACCAAATGGCGCATGCTCAGGGAGCGCTTCATCCGCTGCTCCGAGGTCAGCGAACACGACCGCCGGGTCACGGTGTACCGGCCCCGACCGTCGCGGGGCCGCTGGCAGCCCGGCTGGTCACAGCGCCGCCCCACCGCGCGGGACACGATGGGGCGGCGCCGGATGGCTTGCTCAGACGGTGCCGAAGTCTCCGGCCCTGACGCCCGCCACGAAGGCGGTGAACGCGTGGGCGGGAACGTCTAGGACCGGGCCGCGCAGATCCTTGGAGTCACGGACGGGGACGACGCCGCGTGAGACGGCAAGGTTGGCTGCGATCTCAACGCAGGCGCCGCCGTTGCTGCTGTAGGAGGACTTGAACCAGCGGGAGGACTCGGTCGTCACGGGGTGCCCTTTCACCGTTGCAACGTGGACGCGAATGAGGCGGCGTACGCCTGCCGGGCGATCAGATGGCGCCGAACTCGCCTGCTTTGACGCCTGCCACGAAGGAGGTGAAGGCGTAGGCGGGGATGTCCAGAACGGGACCATTCAGATTCTTCGAGTCACGGACGGGAACAACACCGACAACGGCTGCGTGTGCCGGCGCCCACTCGACGCATGTGCCGCCGTTGTTGCTGTAGGAGGACTTGAACCACTGGAGAGATTCGGTCGTCACGGGGTGCCCTTTCGTGCCTCGGTGATCATGGCCACGGACGCCGGCTGGGACGGAACTTCGGCCTGCATTTGACAGTAGGCCGTCAACAGAGTCTGCACGAAGTACATATCGCGCCTCAGGCGAACTCGCTGTACCGAGGCAGGACAGACAAGCTGAACCCGGTCCGCCGAGGTCAGCAAGTGGACGATCAGGTGGTCACAGCGCCGCCCCACAGGACACGATGGAGCGGCGCCGGATGGCCTGCTCAGACGGTGCCGAAGTCTTCGACCTTCACGCCCGCCACGAAAGAGCTGAACGCGTGGGCGGGGATGTCCAGAACGGGACCGTCCAGATCCTTGGAGTCACGGACGGGGACGACGCCGCGCGAGACGGCAAGGTTGGCTGCGATCTCGACGCACTGGCCGCCGTTGCTGCTGTAGGAGGACTTGAACCAGCGGGGGGATTCGGTCGTCACGGGGTGCCCTTTCACCGTTGCAACGTGGACGCGAATGAGGCGGCGTTCGCCTGCCGAGCGATCAGATGGCGCCGAACTCGCCTGCTTTGACACCAGCCACGAACGAGGCGAACGAGGCGACCGGGAAGGACAGCGTGGGGCCGCTCAGATCCTTCGAGTCGCGGACAGGGACGGCGCCGGTAGCGGCTGCGTGATTCGGAGCCCACTCGACACAGGAACCACCGTTGTTGCTGTAGGAGGACTTGAACCAGAGAGCGGGGGGAGAGTCAGTCGTCACGGGGTGCCCTTTCGTACCTCGTTGATCATGGCCACGGACGCCTTCTGGGAGAGCGATTCGGCCTGTAGCTGATGGTAGGCCCTCACCAGCGGCAACACTGAGTTGAGTTCGCGGTCCAGGTGCCCCTGGGTCTGCGACTCGACGTAGGAGATCACGGACCGGTCTTGGAGGGTCAGGAGATTCACCAAGCGATCTAAGGTCCGACGCTCCCCGAGGTCGAAGGGGGCGAGTTGGAGCATGGTGTTCGGCTGCTCGGCAAAGTCGATCAGGCGCTTCAACTGCGCGTCCATAACCGCCGGACCACCGACCGGCCGACGGATGCAACTCTCATCCAGCACCACGATCACCAACGGCGGCATCGGGCGAACCAAGGCCGCCTGTCGCTCCATGAGGAACGAGACTCGTTCCTCTGCCTGTTCGCGCGTAATGACTCCCCGCCTGACAGAGCTTCCAGCAAGGGCCCGCGCGTACTCTCGCGTCTGCAGTGGACCAGGAATCACGCCGCACTCAAACAGCCTGATCTCTGCTGCTCGCCCCTCATACCCCACGTACTCCGGGAACCCCTCCAGGAGACTTCCGTTCCGCAGCCGCCCCCACGCGCGTTCGAACGATTCGGCGGTCCCGGCGAGTCCGAGGGCAACATCGACGCTGCGCGAAAACTTGCGGCTCGGCGGTTTGTTGTCAGTTTCGACACCTGAGATGTGCCGTCCCGAGTAGCCCATCAGCGCGCCGAGCTCGTCCTGTTTCAGGCCACGTGCCTCCCGCGCCTTGCGCAGACGTGCACCGAACGCTGCCCGGGTTCAAGTCCTTGATGTTTACCAACGTTCCCTCCATTTTCAGAACATTGAATACGGCCTGACCGTAGGCCACGCTGAGCCGCCTTGGTAGTGGAATGACTACGGAGAGGCACGATCGTGTGCGCTGATATCGACTCCCTGAGCGGACACGCTCATCCCGCACCCGAACCCGGCACGCTCATGGTGGACATAGGCCGAGGCAACCAAGTGGGCGAGTTCCGGGGCCTCGCCGGCCCGTACTGGTCGCTGCGGCCGGTCTGCGGCGGGCAGGAATGGGAAGCCGAGCCCGAGCACGTACGCCCTGCGGACCCCATAGAACGCCTCCGCGCCCAGAACGCACGGTGCAACGCACGGAGCCGGGGTGAGGTGCTGTGAGAGCACCCGTGGACGACCTGCTCTCCGAGTTGGACCGCATCGCGTCGGACCCCGAGACGCGCGCAAGGTTCCGCGCGGAGCTGGACCGTGCGATTTCCGAACACTGCGCGCAGGAAGCCGCGTTGACGGCGTTCACCGAAGCAGTGGCCGAATCGCTGCGGGCGTTGGCCCGGTTCCCGACCGGGGAGCGGGCCGCGTGAACGGCGTCCTGTACGCGGCGGAGGTCACCGCGACGACCGGCGGGAGGGCCATCTCGCTCGGCAGGGTCACCCTGCCGAACCGCCGGCTCGCGCTCCGGTGGCTGCGGCGGCAGGCGCATTGGCGCGCGGACGGGCTCGGCACTCCCGAGCCCCGACCTTCGACCAGCTTCCGGAGCCCCGCCGTTCCGGACGGGCTACGGGCATGGGCGGAGGATCCGGACCAGCAGGAGCACGCGATGGCGCGGCTGACGGCCGGGGGCTCCGATGTACTCACCGTGCTCGACCCGGCGGCCGGGCTGCTGGTGACGCTCGCCGGGTGGCCCGTCCGACAACGCCGCGCCGCAACCGGGTACGGCGCCCCCCGAGCGCGGTCCCCACCCCCACCCGTGCGCTGCCGCGCGCCGCACGGACCGGTCCCCATATCCTCTCAGCCGGAGGCCATACGGTGATTCACTGCAATTCCCGCGTCTGTCCGCCCTGGTTCGAGACCGCGCAGGCTCATCAGCAGGCGGGTAGCCCAGGGCTCCCCGACTCGCTGGTCTGCGAACTGGCCCAGGGGCATTCCGACGAGCACGCCGGTCATCTGGAGGACATGGGGCGCGGCACGTTCGACGTATGGGTGCGCTGGAACGGCGACGACTTCACCTACGTCTGTGCCGCGCCGTGCGAGATGGCGGACCCCGTCCTCGCTCCCCACCTGCGACAGGCCTGCATGCTGTTCGTCGACCACGCGCCGGGACACTCCTGGGAGTTCGAGGACCTCCTGCACGATTGAAGCCCGCCACCCAGGAGCCCAGACATTCATGGACGCCCGTGCAACCGACTCGGTGCAGGAGCACCCATTGCCTCTGACAGTTCCCGGGGTCTGACCCAACCCTCCCGACGACGGGTCCCCCACGGCACAGGAGTCCCCCGCCCGAACAGTGAGGCCAACGGTGGCAACAGCGGCACGTGAAGCACTCGCGAAGAGTCGATCACCGATCGTCTTCGGCCGCAGACGCCGTCTACCGCGCTGCTGACGTGTCCACCCCTCCAGCATCGCCTCGAAGACCGCGTCCTCGGCCGCAGAAGAGACACCCCCCGCAAGCAGTACCAGCCGCGCGGAAGCGTCCCCAGGGCAGCCTCCAAGCACCTCGACCACCTCCGTCCGCCGCGTGAATCGTGCACCCAATGCACGAAGCTCCGCAACGACGCGGGCCACTACCCCACACCCCTGAAGAGATGCTCCCGGATGGAAGCCGCAGGACAATTACTCGACCTCGAACGCAACTGCCGTCAAACGGAGTTACCCGGGAGTGCTGAATCCTGCTGCTGGAAACGAGCGGTGCCACCAGCGGATGCCGCAGGGTCCCCGGTGCAGTTCAGGGGTTTCGTTCGTGGGTCGAAGTGTCAGCCCGGTGGGTTAGACCGTGAGCCTCACGGCCTCGAACCAGTGGTCGTTTGCGGTGGTGCCGACGAACATGTACTCAGGGCGCTTGTTCTTGCAGACCTGTGGGCCCCAGCCACCACCGCCCATCTTGGCCGTGTGGCAGACGGAGCCGTTGCCGATGTTCATGGCGAAGCCCGTCAGGAACGGGGCGCCCTTCTTCGAGCTGCCGATGTAGTTGTTCTTGCCGTCCGCGACGACGGCCGTCCAGTTCGGGGCCCATTTGGAATTGCCGCCCGTCGAACCCGGGTCGTGCAGCAAGGCGTTGGCGGAGGAGCCTTCGACGTTCCACACCGCGATGTTGAGGGCCGTGATCTTCTTGCCCTGGTCCGTCGTGCCGGTGATGGTCCCGTCGCACACCGGCTGCTGCCAGCCGTGTGCTGCTACGAAGGCCCGGTAGCAGATGTGTCGCCCGCGGGGGTCGTTCTTCGCGAGGCTGTTCAAAGCGCTGGCGGCCGTCCCCGGCGGTGCTTTCGCCGTCACAGTGGCCGTGGGCCGGGTCGCGGGCGCCTTCGGTGGCGGTGGCGGGGCGATCGCCGCCTTGAGGGTCGGTGTGGTGGACGGCCTCACCGTCTCCTTCTCCTTCTCCTTCTCCTTCTCCTTCTCCTTCTTCTTCTCACTCGGCGTCACGGAGGGCTTCGGTGACTCGCTGGTGTAGGTCTCCGGGGACGCAGAGCGTTCGCTGTTCAGAACCGTGCCCGCCGCGTTCTGTGTCTGCTCCTTCTCGGGCTTGCGGTCGTCCTGGCCCGCCACGAGGAACGGCACCGAGATCAGTACCGCACCGGCGATCGCCGCCGCGGCCAGCATCGGCTTCTTCAGACGGCCGTTGGGCGGTACGTCGTCCGCGTGCGTACCCGCGCCGCCGCCGCTGTCTCCCGCCGCTGCCGCAGCGGCGGCGGGCGGGGTCCCCCCGACGGTGCGGGTGGTGGCGGGCGCTGCGGCCGGGTCAGGGCCCGGGTCCGGTTCAGGGGACGCGGACGATGCCGACGTCGCCGAAGTGGCCCCGGCCTGCGCGGAGGTGGTCGACGTGGCTTCGGAGGGCTCCTCCGCCGCCGGCTCCGGAGTGCCGCCGGCCCGCGCGGCACCGACGGCCGAAGAGGCACCGGCGGCGCCCTCGCCACCCGCCTGATCCCCGGTCTCCTTCTGGCTGCCCGCGGCCTCGGGAGCCTCGTGGCCGGAGCCCTCGCTCTCCTCGCTCTCGCTCGAAGGGCTGCGCGCGCCCGCGTCCGGGTCGGCCGCAGGGGAGGAAATGTCCTTGCCGTTGCGTGATCCGCCCGGCATCAGGGCGTCGCCGGGGTCTCCGGCCGTTCCTCGCATCGGAACCGCCCGGCGGACAGACACCGGTGAACTCGCGGACGGGTCGACTGCCCCGGAGGCGCCTGCGGATGCGTCCCGCCGCGACGGTATGTGGCTGGGCGGATCATGCTCGCGTGCCATGCGGTTCCTTACTCACGTCTCGGTTGGGGCTCGTGTCACGACCCGGTACCCACGGCGCCCGCCCATGACTGGACGTCATCCGATCCAGCCGTTCCGGGGGAGCGAAGGGCCGGGCGGGGCAGACGACTTCGCAGGAGGCGAAACCCATCGACAGGCGATCGGCAGGGCAGTGCACCGGGCACGCGCCGGCGTGCGGTGGCGCGAGGCAAGCCCGAACGGCCCGGTTCCGGAACGACCGTACAGGAACTGCGTGGACCATGGTCGGCCGATCGGGCTCAAGGGCGTCAACGTCTTCGGTGTCGCCACAGCTTCACGCAAGTGACCTACAGGCGAAGGGACGTGGTGGTCGCAGCGGACTGCAGGACCTCGGCCGGCAGGGGCGGGGTGAGCCGGCGGCGCATGTCGACCGCCGTGGTGCACAGCAGCCGCGCCGGGCCGTCCTGAGTCGGCAGCAGAGTGCGCAGGCTGGTCAACAGGACGCCCGAGACCAGGGGATTGACCGACAGCGAGGCCTCCCTCGCGCGCCGCACCAGCCCCTCGCACCGGTCGCCGCCGAGTTCGATCCCGGTGACGCGGAAGCGCATTCCCAGGTGAGAGGGGCGTTGATCTCCTCGTCGAAATCGGTGCCGCGCCCGAGAACCGGCCCTGCGGCCGCATCCGCGATGAGGACCAGCGGCTGGTTCCCCGGCCCCTGGGTGATCTTTCCGGTGAGCAGCGGCGTACTGGTTTGCAGGTGGGTCAGGGCCTGCGCGAGGACCGCATCGTCCAGGTCGCCCGTCACGTCGCAGGACAGGACAAGCCGCACATCGGCCGCGGTGATGGCCGCCTCGTGCGGCGCGAGCGAACGCTCCATGATGAACCCCTCTCGTAGGACCGCTGCACCATCGCGCAACAGGGCACCGCTTCGGGACCGAAGAGGCGGATGTCCCCTCAGACGGATGAACGCTCCGACCATCGCAGCGGGGGCACGAGGACGACCTTGCCGAGGTTGCGGCGCTGCTCGATGAGGGCGTGGGCCCGGGCCGCTTCGGCGAGGGGGATCTCCTCGTGCACGGCGGTGCGCAGGGTGCCCGCCTCGTGCAGTTGCCAGAGTTCGCGCAGCCAGCGGTCGTACAGTTCGGGCTTGCCGACGGCGATGGCACGCATTTGGAAGCCGATCAACGAAGCACCGCGGACCAGGAGTTCGTACGCCTCCACCGTGCCCCCGCCGGAACTGAAGGCCACCAGCCGGCCGCCTGCGGCCAGGGCTCGCACGGCGCGGCCGAGCAGGTCGCCGCCGACTCCGTCGAGGACGGCGTCGTACGGGGCGCCCCAGTCGGCGTCCTCGTACAGAACGACCTCGTCGGCGCCCAAGTCCCGCAGGAAGTCGGCCTTGTCGGCGCTGCTGACAGCGGCCACCACACGTCCGGCGCCGGCTGCCTTCGCGTACTGGAGGGCGAGCGTGCCCACCGCACTCGCCGCCGCTGTCACCAGGACCGACCGGCCGGGCTCCACGTGCGCGGCCTCGTAGGCGCCGCGTGCCACCATGCCGCTGCGGACCAGCGCCACCGCTTCCACGTCGCTCGCGCGGTCCGGGATCCGGGAGGCCATCGCGGTGTTCAGGACCGCGAACTCGGCGTAGGCGTCGGTGAAGCACAACCCGGTGACGCGGTCTCCGACGCCGAATGCGGTGACGCCCTCGCCGAGGGCGGTGATCTCCCCCGCGACTTCGCCGGCGAGCGAGATAGGTTCCCCGGCGTCCCGGACCTTGCGCACGGCGGGCAGCGTCACCCCGACCGCCCTGGCCCGGATCAGCACCTCCCCGGCTCCCGGCTCGGGTCTGTCGGCCTCCTCCGCGACCAGTGCGGCGGGCCCGCCGCCGACCTCATGGCGAATGCGCAGCACAAGGACCTCCCCGTCCATCCTTCGATTTTCATTGGGTGTCCCAACGATAGCTTGAAGTCGTAGGGAGTCCCAATGAATTTCGGGATAGGCTGACCGCGTGACCGCAGCACTCCAGCGCATCCAGTCCCTGCCGAGCTGGCTCGTCGGCCGCGTCGCGGCGCGCGCTCGCGGCCTGGTCGCCGACGCGCTCGCCGCGGAAGGGCTGAAGCTCATGCATCACGCGGTGCTGGCCGCGACCGCCGAGTACGGGCCGGTCGCCCAGGCCGAGCTGGGCCGCCGGCTCGCCGTCGACCCCAAGGACATGGTCGGCATCCTCAACGACCTCCAGCGGGCGGGACTCGTCCTGCGCACCCCGGACCCCGCCGACCGTCGCAAGAACGCCATCACGGTCACCGCGGAAGGCGCAGCCGCCCTCACCCGCTGCGCGGCCCTGGCCGAGGCAGCCAACGCCGAGCTGCTGGCGCCACTCACTCCGGACGAGCAGCACCAGTTGATGGCCCTGCTGTCCCGGGTGCACGAGGCGCCGTAGCGGAAGCCGACAGTGCCACAGCCGGTCCGTACGACCGCAGCAAATCTCTCGATCAGCCAGGCCTAGGCCGACAGCGGGTGCAGGATCGCCACCCGCTCCCGAGGAAGGTTCTTCCAATGACCGCACAGCCCGCACGCCCTGAGCGCATCGGTCCCGAGACCGCCTCGGTGGTGGACGTCTCGCCGTTCAAGCCCGCTCTCGTCAAAGCGGTTTTCAGGGACGTGACGCCGATGCACGTCTCCCGGTCGGCCACGTGGGCCGCCGCCTCGGTGACGCGGACCGTGCTCACGGAGATCATCGCCGCCGCGAGGAGAGCCGCGGCGGAGGAGGCCCGGAAGAAGCTGATACCCAGGGACCTCATCTCGGCGATCGACCGGAACGTCGAGCTTGAGGTGGGCGGCACCTGGTACGACCACAGCCCGACGTTCAAGGGGCTGTCCGTTGTCATGTACGACGGTGTCATCGTGCCCCCTCCCAAGCGCAGCAGGTCGCGCAGGCCGAGCGCTGTGGCCGGCGCCCACCGGTTCGAGGCCGGGGTCAAGAGGCTGCTGCGGAGCCAGGGGGTGACGGCCGTCCCGGTGATGGTCCGCGACCTGGACGGGATCGCGAGCGTGTTCCTGGCGGACCTCGCCCGGGATGCGGCCATGGTCGTCCGCGAGGGCGGGGTCAAACGCTTCGGCACGGTCACCCTCGTGACGTCGGACGAACCAGGCGCGGACCCGTCGCTCAAGGACCCGGACCCGTCCCTCACGGATTCCGTCAGGGCCCTGTCCACCCGCCGAGGTGACGCGCGGACCATCGGCAGGGACGACGTCCTGGCCGCCACCACGATGCAGTTGTTCGGCGGCGACCTCCGGCATCGAGCCCTCACCGAGGCACGCGCGGCACATGACCGTCTTTCAGGCGCCCGCCTCCTGTAGCGCGGTCACCGCCCGCGCGGTGACGGTGCCGATGGCTCGGCTGATCGCCGCGTCGTCCGAGCCGGGCAGGGATCGAGTGAAGACAGCGGCGGCATATCGACGACCGTCGGGGTAGGAGATCACGCCGATCTCGTTGCGGATCACGCCGACCAGACTGCCGCTCTTGGCCGCGACCCGCACCGGTAGCCGGAACCCGCTCGCGATCCGGTGCCGGGTCAACTGCCTGCCCATCACGGCGCGCACCCGCTCACACGCGGCGGCGGGACCCGCCTGGTCCGTCCAGATCAGCCGCAACAGGTCGACCATGTCACGAGGCGTGGTCCGGGTCCCCCGCGACGGGTCCAGGGCGCGTGAGACAAGAAGCCTCTCGTCGGCGCGCGCCATCTCCTCTGCCGACGCGTCGGCCGCCCAGTCCAGCAAGCCCTTCCAGTCGGCGCAGCCGAGGTCCTCGCCGATGGAGTCGAGCATGGTCCGCAGATCGGAGTCGATCACGGTGCCGGTCAGCCCGAGCCGTGTCGCTGCCCCGTTGAGCGCGTCAACGCCTACTCGTCGGATGAGCGCGTCGGTGGTGTGGTTGTCGCTGATGGTGAGCATCAGGACGACCATGTCCCGCCATGAGAGCACGGCATCGTCATTGAAGAGCGAGACTCCGACCGGGCCCGGAGTCCGATCGGCAGCACTCAGGGTCACCCGCTCGCACGGGTCCAACCGGCCTTCGGCGAACCACGTCTCCACCTCCAGGGCGACCTGCACCTTGACCACCGAGGCCGGGACCACAAGCTCGTCGGCGCGCAGGCCGAACTCGGCGTCGCCTTCCAACGGCTTTACACACAGGGCGCCTTCACAGCCGGCCCGTTCGAAAATCTCCTCGATACCGTCCGTCATGACATCGAGTCTGCCAGCCCCCAGGCGCACGATCACGAAGTCGGTCCGGAGTGCTGGGAGCTGGCCCCTCAACACCGCCACAATCAAGATAAGTTGGCTGCTGACGTAGGTGAGATCGAGGGGGAGCACATGCGGTTCGGGGGCATGCTGGCAGTCGGCGCCGCCATCGTGGCACTGGCGACCGTCAGCGGCTGTGGCAATGGCGACGGCGGCGGCGGCGGCATCGACAGTATCGGCAACGGACAGGGCGACGAGGGGAGTTCCGGCTCGTCCGACGGCTACGGGCAGTCCGCCGGCAGCGGTGGACGGCTGGCGGACGCCGAGCCACCTCCGCGGCCCAGCGCCGCGACGATGGCGGACTTGGAGACGTTCGTCAGCCAGCGCACCACCTGCGCGGATCTGCACATGGAAGACAGCGTGGACGAGGACGACCCGGAGGCCGAGTCGGTCGGCAAGGGGTGGGGCATCAAGGAACGTGCCGTCTGCTGGGATGAGGAGAGGAACGACGTCACCCTCATGTCCATCGACGACATGAAGGCGTTTCAGGTCCAGGCGGAGAAGCGTCACGACAGCGGGTATCTCCTGGGTAAGGACTTCGCCGTCACCGGACACAGTGTGACCACGGAGAACCTCAAGGATTCGGGGCTGCTGGCCCTCATCTGTGATCCGGAGACCCGAATCCCGAGCGGCTACAAGAAGATGAAGGCGCTGGTCGGCGGCTGCACGCTGACCGACTTCATCCCCTGACCTCTTCCGCAGGAGTAACGCAAAGCCGGTGGCGAGCGCGGCGCTCACGCCGTCTTCCGGCCCGAAGGAGCGCCGCCGACGCCCGTCGGCCAGGTCCGTGCCCCCTCGGAGTGTGTTACACAGGCGGTAACCAGAGGGGTATTTTGCAGCAGCTCAAGCTCGGAATCGTGTCGCAGGCCCGCAAAGAGAACGAACACCGTCTGCCGATCCACCCGGCGCACTTCGAACGCATCGACGCCGATCTTCGCCCCAGCATCTTTCTGCAGAACGGGTACGGAGAGCACTTCGGTGTACCGGACTCCCAGCTCGCACCGCATGTAGCCGGTTTCCGCCCGCGCGAGGAACTGATCGCGGAGTGCGACGTCATCCTGCTGGCCAAACCGCTGCACGAGGATGTGGCGGAGCTGCGGGACGGGCAGGTTTTGTGGGGGTGGCCGCACTGCGTGCAGGACGAGAAGGTCACGCAGGCCGCCATCGACCGCAGGCTCACCCTGATCGCCTTCGAGGCGATGCACCACTGGACACCGAAGGGCGGGTTCAACCTGCACGTCTTCCACAAGAACAACGAGCTGGCCGGCTACTCGTCGGTGCTGCACGCCATGCAGCTGACCGGGGCGACCGGTGACTACGGGCGCCGGCGGCGTGCCGCGGTGATCGGCTTCGGCGCCACCGCGCGCGGCGCGGTGACCGCGCTCAGCGCGCTGGGCGTGCACGACGTGGACGTGCTCACCGCCCGCGGCACCACCGCCGTCAGCTCACCTATCCACTCGGCACGGATCGTGCGTTTCGACCACGACGTCGCCGACGACACCCTCGACCCCCGGCGCAGCATCGCGCTCACGGAGGACGGTCCGGAGCCGTTGGCCGAGTTCCTGGCAGGGCACGACATCATCGTCAACTGCGTGCTCCAGGACACCGCCGCGCCGTTGATGTTCCTGATAGAGGAGGATCTGCCGAAGCTCGCGCCCGGCACCCTCGTCATCGACGTCTCCTGCGACGAGGGCATGGGTTTCGCCTGGGCCCGGCCCACGACCTTCGACGAGCCGATGTTCACCGTCGGCGACAACGTCCACTACTACGCCGTGGACCACAGCCCCTCCTACCTGTGGGACGCGGCCACCTGGGAGAACAGCGAGGCGCTGATCCCGTTCCTGTGGACGGTCCTCGCGGGGCCGGACGGCTGGGACGGTGACCGCACCATCAGCCGGGCGATCGAGATCCGCGGCGGCACCGTGCAGAACCCCGCGGTCCTGGCCTTCCAGAACCGCGCCGGGCAGTACCCGCACGCGCTGCTCTGACCCGGCGCGGTCCGGTCGGCGGCGTACCCGGAGTGGGCCTGCCGCCGACCGGGCCGGTCGACGCGTCCCAACCGCCCACCCCCCATAACCTGTTCCCCGTGAACGAGATGCCGCAGGATCACCGGCCGGTCAAGTCCGTACGAGTGCTGCTCGCAGAGGACCAGGGGATGATGCGGGGCGCGCTCGCCCTGCTGCTCGGGCTGGAGCCGGACATCGAGGTGGTGGCCCAGGTGGGGGCGGGCGACGAGATCGTGGCCGCCGCGGTCTCCTCGCGGCCCGATGTGGCGTTGCTGGACATCGAGCTGCCGGGGCGCAGCGGTCTGGACGCGGCCGCCGATCTGCGGGAGGAGGTGCCGGAGTGCCGGGTGCTGATCCTCACCACGTTCGGGCGGCCCGGGTATCTGCGGCGGGCGATGGAGGCGGGGGCGGCGGGGTTCCTGGTGAAGGACGGGCCGGTGGAGGATCTGGCGGAGGCGATCCGGCGGGTGCTGGCCGGGGAGACCGTCATCGATCCGGCGCTGGCCGCCGCCGCGCTGAGCGCGGGCCCCAGTCCGCTGACCGCCCGGGAGCGCGATGCGCTGATGGCCTCGGTGGACGGGGCGACGGTCGCGGACATCGCGGCGAAGCTGCACCTGTCGGAGTCGACGGTGCGCAACTACCTCTCGTCCGCGATCGGCAAGACCGCCACCCGTAACCGGATGGAGGCGGTCCGGGCCGCGCGGCAGCAGGGCTGGCTCTAGAAAGAAACGTGTTCAGCGCCGCACGGAGGGCCGGTGGCGCGGGAGCCAGAAGATCATCAGCAGCAGGCCGCCCAGCAGGACGGAGCCCGACGTCCGGAAGGCCAGGGCGTAGCCGGCCGTGAGGTCCGCCGGGCCCGTTCCACCGTCCGTTCGGGCGGCGGCGACGGTCGAGAGCACGGCCAGGCCGAGCGCGCCGCCCATCGTGCGGGAGGTGTTGACGAGTCCGGAGACCAGTCCGGCCTCGCCGGGGGCCGCGCCCGAGGTGGCCAGCGAGGCGAGCGGGGTCGCCGCGAGGCCGGTGCCGGCCATCATCAGCACGCCGGGCAGGCAGATCGAGGTGAGGTAGTCGCCGTCGGCGGTCATCGTGGACTGCCAGCCGAAGCCCGCCGCCGCGACCACCGTGCCGACGAGCGCGAGGTTCTTCGCTCCGACCCGGGCCATCAGCCGAGGGGCGCACTTGGAGCCGATGACGATGGCCACCGAGGTCGGCATCAGGGCGAGTCCGGCCTCCAGCGCGGAGTAGCCCAGCACGTTCTGCGCGTACACGGTCATGAAGTACCACATGGAGAACGTGGCGGAGCCGATCAGGAACATCGCCACGTTGGCCGAGGCCACCGCCCGTGCGCCGAGCACCCGCAGCGGCATCAGCGGTTTCGCCGTACGGGATTCCACCAGGACGAACAGGGCGAGCAGCGCCACTCCGCCGAGCAGCGGCAGCAGCGTCGCGGACGCGGTCCAGCCCGACTCCTCCGTCTGCACGATGCCGTACGCGACGGAGGCCAGGCCCGCCGTGACGAGCAGCGCGCCCGGGAGGTCGATCCGGCTCCGCTCGCCGGTCCGGCCCTCGGCCAGGTAGACCGCGGCTCCGGCCAGTACGAGCACGCCGACCGGCACGTTGATCAGCAGGACCCACCGCCAGGAGAGCGCGTCGGTGAGCACCCCGCCGATCAGTCCGCCGGCCGCGCCGCCGCCCGCGCCGACCGCCATCCAGGTGCCGATGGCTCTGGCCCGTGCGGGTCCTTCGGGGACGGCGGCGGTGAGCAGGGTGAGGGTCGCGGGGGCGAGGACGGCGGCGCCGAGGCCTTGCGCGGCGCGGGCGGCGAGCAGCTGCCAGCCCTCCTGGGCGAGTCCGCCGGCCAGTGAGGCGGCGGTGAAGAGGCCGAGGCCGACGAGGAACATCAGCTTGCGGCCGTACAGGTCGGCGGCCCGTCCGCCGAGCAGCATGAATCCGGCGAACGCGATCGAGTAGGCGTTGAGCACCCATTGGAGCCCGGTGGTGCTCAGCCCCAGGTCCGTGCGCATGGAGGGGAGGGCGACGTTGACGACGGACACGTCGAGGACGACGAGGAACTGGCCGACGCAGGCGGCGAGCACCACCGCCCAGGTGCGGGTACGGGTACGGCCGGTACGGCGTGTGGGCGTCGAGACGTCAACCATGGCGTCATACTCGCAGCCGCCCAGCACCCCGTACATCGGTTTCCGGACCGTACCGGCGTCGGTCCAGCGGTGTAGGACCGGGGCCCGGATGGGCCACAGGGGTCAGCGGCGCAGGAGTGTCACCACGGCGGCGCCGCCGAGCCCGATGTTGTGGGCGAGCGCGGTGCGGGCGTCCGGCACCTGGCGGGGGCCCGCCTCGCCCCTGAGCTGCCAGGTGAGTTCGGCGGCCTGGGCGATTCCGGTGGCGCCGAGCGGATGCCCCTTGGAGATCAGCCCGCCCGACGGGTTGACCACCCAGCGGCCGCCGTGGGTGGTGGCGCCGGACTCGACGAGCGGGCCGGACTCGCCCTCGCCGCACAGCCCGAGCGCCTCGTAGGTGAGGAGTTCGTTGATGGAGAAGCAGTCGTGGAGTTCGATGACGTCGAGGTCTTCCGCGCCGATGCCCGCGCTCTCGTAGACCTGGCGGGCCGCCTCCCGTGACATCGGCAGTCCGACCGCGTCGATACAGGTCCCGGAGGCGAAGGAGGCCTCGGTGTCGGTCGTCATGGCCTGGGCGGCGATCTCGACGGCCCGGTCACCGAGTCCGTGCTCCTCGACGAAGCGTTCGGAGACGACGACGGCCGCGGCTGCCCCGTCGGAGGTCGGTGAGCACTGGAGCCGGGTCAGCGGGTGGTGGATCGGCTTGGCGGCGAGGACTTCTTCGACCGTGTACGGGTCCTGGAACTGGGCGTGCGGATTGCCCGTCGAGTGGCGGTGGTTCTTCGCGGCGACGGCGGCGAGCTGCGCCTCCGTCGTGCCGTACCTCTTCATGTGCTCGCGGGCCGCGTTGCCGAAGATCTGGGCGGTGGGCGGGGTCATCTCGAAGCCGTGGGCGGCGGCCATGATCCCGTAGTGGCGGGCGACCGGGGACGTCTTGAAATCACCCGCGCCGCCGTCGGAGCCGCCGCCGCCGAGCGATCCGCGCGCCATCTTCTCGAAGCCGAGCGCGAGGACGCAGTCGCTGCCGCCGCCCTCGACGAACTGGCGGGCCATCATCAGCGCGGTGGAGCCGGTGGCGCAGTTGTTGTTGACGTTGTAGACGGGTATCCCGGTCAGTCCGAGTCCGTACACGGCCCGCTGTCCGGCGGTGGAGGCCTGGAAGCAGTAGCCGACGGCGGCCTGCTGGATGTCCTCGTATCCGAGACCGGCGTCGGTGAGCGCCGCCGTGCCGGCCTCCTTCACCATGTCCCAGTACTGCCAGTCGCGGCTCTCGGGCTTCTCGAACTTCGTCATGCCGACGCCGACGATGTATGACCTCATGATGGATTCCCTTCAGTCCCTGGGCAGGCCGAGGATGCGCTCGGCGACGACGTTGAGCTGAACCTGCGTGGTGCCGCCCGCGATGGTCAGGCAGCGGGACATCAAGAATCCGTGCACGGCCCGTTCCCCCGCTCCCTCCGCCACCGCGCCCGCCGGGCCCAGCAGTTCGAGGGTGAGTTCGGCGACCTTCTGCTGGTGGGCGGTCTGGATGAGTTTGCGTACGGAGGCGCCCGCGCCCGGCTCAAGTCCTGAGACCTGTCGCAGCGTGGTGCGCAGCCCGATGCAGGCCAGTGCGTGGGCCTCCGCCGCGAGTGCTCCGATCCGGGCGCGGCAGGCGCCGTCGAGTCCGGCGGAGCGGTCGATCAGGGCTTCGAGTCCGGTGTCGAAGGACATCTGGTCGGCCATGTGGACGCGTTCGTTGCCCAGGGTGTTGCGGGCGACCCGCCAGCCGCCGTCGGCCTCGCCCACCAGGGCGTCCGGGGGCAGGATCACGTCGTCGAAGTAGACCTCGTTGAAGAGGGAGTCGCCGGTGATCTCCTTCAGCGGGCGGATGTCGATGCCCTCGGTGTTCTTCATGTCGACCAGGAAGTAGCCGAGCCCCCGGTGCTTGGGCGCGTCCGGGTCCGTCCTGGCGAGCAGGATGCCGTGGTCGGCCCACTGGGCGGCGCTCGTCCACACCTTCTGGCCGTTGATCCGCCAGCCCTCGGGGACGCGTTCGGCCCTGGTGCGCAGCGAGGCGAGGTCGGATCCGGCGCCGGGTTCGGAGAACAGCTGGCACCACTGGAGTTCGCCGCGCAGGGTGGGCAGGAGGTAGCGGTCCTGCTGCTCGGGCGTGCCGTGGGCGATGAGCGAGGGCACCACCCAGGTGGCGATGGAGAGGTCGCTGAGCTTCACCCCTTGTTCGCGCAACTCCTGTTGTACGGCGAGCTGTTGTACGGGGCCGGCGTTCAGCCCGTAGGGCGCGGGCAGGTGCGGGGCGGCGTAGCCGGTGGGGGCGAGGGCGCTGCGGGCGGCCCTGGGGTCCAGGCCCCGGGCGGCGGCGACGGCCTCGCGGGCCGCCGCGCGGTGGGCTTCGGCCTCCGGGGGCAGCTCCAGGGTGAGGCTGCGGCGGGCCCCGGCGGCGGCGAGCCGGACGGCGCGCTGGCGGTGGACGTCGCCGGAGCCGAGCAGTTGCCGGGCGACCAGGGCGCGGCGCAGGTAGAGGTGGGCGTCGTGCTCCCAGGTGAAGCCGATGCCGCCGAGGATCTGGATGGCGTCCTTGGCGCAGGTGTACGCGGCGTCCAGGGCGGTCGACGCGGCGAGGGCCGCGGCCATGGACCGTGTCTCCGGGGTCTCCGTGGCCGCGCGGGCGGCGTCCCAGGCCAGCGCGCGGGCCTGCTCGACCCGTACGAGCATGTCCGCGCAGAGGTGTTTGACGCCCTGGAACTGTCCGATGGGGCGGCCGAACTGCTCGCGGACCTTGGCGTGTTCGGTGGCGGTGTCCAGCGAACGGGCCGCGGTGCCGCACGCCTCCGCGGCCAGGAGTACGGCGGCGAGGTCGCGGACGAGCGCGGAGTCGGTGGGCAGCAGCCGCCCGGCGGGGACCAGGACGCCTTCTGCCCTGACCTCCGCGGTGGGCCGGGTCGGATCGGCGCTGCGGTGCGGGCGGACGGTCAGCCCCCGGGCCGAGGTGTCGACGGCGAACCAGCGGGTGCCGGTGACCGAGGCGGCGGGGAGCAGCAGCAGATCGGCCCCGTCGGCGGAGAGGACCGGCGGGAGTTCCCCGTCGAGCAGGTGGCCGTCCTCCTGCTCGACGGCGGTGAGGCTGCCGGGGCCGAGGGCGACGGCCCCGATGCGGCGACCCGCGGCGAGGTCACGTACCAGTTCGTCCGCGCCGGGGGTGCGCGGGTCCGACGCGTGCAGTACGGCCGAGGCGAGGGTGCTCGCCAGGCAGGGGCCGGGGAGCGCGGCGCGGCCCGCCTCTTCGAGGACGACGGCGAGGTCGAGCAGTCCGCCGCCCTGTCCCCCGTACTCCTCGGGCAGATGGACGCCGAGGAGGCCCTGGTCCGCCAGGCCGTCCCAGTATTCGGGGCGTGCGCCGGTGGCAGCGGGGGCGTCCGCGTCAAGAATTTTGCGGATTTCCCCGGGCGGTACGGCGCGCGAGAGCCATCCTCCTACGGCCCGCGCGAGCTCCCTGTGTTCTTCGGTGATTCCGATGCCCATGCGGATCCTCGCCGGTCGCAGCCACTGGAACGGCGCAAGAGTAGAACACGTTTCAATCTGACGGAAGGTCAGATCGGCATCTGTTTCCGGCCGGACGCCGGGCCCCGGCCGCGACTGTGTCCTGTTCGCACCCCGTTCACCGGAATACCTCGGACATGCGGAAGGTTTCACCGTGCACACACTTGGCGGGCGGAGCTGCCCGCAGCACGGCCCGCACAGCCCGCACGCCTTCCCCGTCCCCCCTCTTCCGCTGCCCGGAGGCCGCACGTATGCCACAGACGACGCACGAACAGCAGTCCGCGGAGCTTCCTGATCCGGGGACGTCGAAGACCGGCAAGGGGATCGTCCCCGTGCTCGCCTTCGCGGGTATCACCGTCGCGGTGATGCAGACCCTGCTCGTCCCCGTCATCAAGGACCTGCCCACCCTTCTCGACACCGACCCGTCCAACGCCACCTGGGTGATGACGGCGACGCTGCTCGCCGGAGCCGTCTCCACGCCGATCATGGGGCGGCTCGGGGACCTCAACGGCAAGCGGAGGATGCTGCTGGCGAGCCTCGCCGTCATGGTGATCGGCTCCCTGATATGCGCCTTCACCGACGACCTCGTGATCATGATCGTGGGCCGCGCGCTCCAGGGCTTCGCCATGGGCGCCATCCCGCTCGGCATCGGCATCATGCGCGACGAGCTGCCGCGCGAGAAGCTCGGCTCCGCGATGGCCCTGATGAGTTCCTCGATCGGGGTCGGGGGCGGACTCGCGCTGCCCGCCGCCGCCCTGGTCGCCCAGCACACCGACTGGCACACCCTCTTCTTCGGCTCGGCCGGTCTCGGCGTGCTCGCCATGGGGCTCACCGTGCTCGCGGTGCCGGAACCCGTACTGCGGGCCCCCGGCCAGTTCGACATGACCGGCGCGCTCGGCCTCTCGGCCGGACTGGTCCTCCTGCTGCTGCCCATCACCAAGGGCAGCGACTGGGGCTGGACCTCCCCCACCACCCTCGGGCTGGTCGCCGCCGGACTGGTGGTGCTGCTGGCCTGGGGCGTGTTCGAGCTGCGCAGCGAAGCACCCCTGGTCGATCTGCGGACCACCGCGCGCCGCGAGGTACTGCTCACCAACCTCGCCTCGATCATGGTCGGGGTCGCCTTCTACGCCGTCTCGCTGGTCCTGCCGCAGCTGCTCCAGCTGCCGGTGTCCACCGGCTACGGGCTCGGCCAGTCGATGGTCGTCGCCGGGCTGTGCGTGGCGCCGCTGGGCCTGACGATGATGCTCGTCGCCCCGCTGTACGCGCGGCTGTCCGCCCGGTACGGCCCCAAGGTGTCGCTGATGCTCGGCATGGCGGTCATCGCCATCGGATACGGGGCCGGGCTCGGCCTGATGAGCGCCGCCTGGCAGACCGTCGTGATCGCGGTCGTCCTCGGCGCCGGCATCGGGCTCGCCTACTCCTCGCTGCCCGCACTGATCATCGGGGCCGTCGACGCCTCGGAGACGGGCGCGGCGACCGGGCTCAACACCCTGATGCGCTCCATCGGCACCTCGGTGTCGAGCGCGGTGATCGGCATGGTGCTGGCGCACACCTCGACGCGGATGGGGTCCGTCGCGGTGCCCAGCATGCAGGGGTTCCGCACCTCGTTCATGATCGCGACGGGCGCGGTGCTGGCCGGTCTGGTGCTGGCCGCGTTCCTGCCCTCGCAGCGGGCGGCCGCCGCGCCGGTCCTGCTGGCGAGCAGCGCGGGAGACGAGACGGCCCGGCTGTCCGGCCTCCCGCTGCCGCTGCCCGGCTCCGGCTTCCGCGGCCGGGTCACCGACCCGGACGGGACGCCGGTGGCCGGGGCCAACGTCACCCTGATCGACCGGCAGGGCCGCCAGGCCGGGCTCACCACGACGGACGCGGAGGGCCGGTACGCGCTGGCCGCCCCGGCCGGCGGCAGCTTCGTGCTGGCCGGATCGGCCGCCGGATACGCGCCGCGCGCCTACCCGGCGGCGCATCCGGCGAGCGGCCGGCCCGCCGAGACCGATCTGGTGCTGACGCTCAGCGCACCGGCGCGTCGAACCTCGGTGCCGTCGTGAGCAGATGAGAGACGTCCGTCCCCGCCGGGAGCTCCTGCGGCTGTGCGCCGCGGGTGAACAGCCGGGCGGGGCGGGCGCCCTGGACCCGGGCCTGACGCCCGTTGACCCGCAGCCATGAGCCCTCGCGCAGCCCGAGCACCGGGACGTCGTTCTCCTCCAGGAACTCGGTGAGCCGTTCCTCGCGGGTCTCGCCCTTGTGGGTGCTGTCCGGGTCCGGGTCCTGGTAGTGCGGGTTGATCTGGAACGGGACGAGGCCGAGCGTCTCGAAGGACGGCGGCTGCACGATGGGCATGTCGTTGGTGGTGCGCAGGGTGGGCGCGGCCATGTTCGTCCCCGCGCTGGCCCCCATGTACGGCAGCCCCTCGCGCACCGCCTCGGTCACGGCGTCGCGCAGCCCGGTCCGGTAGAGCGCGCTGAGCAGCCGGAAGGAGTTGCCGCCGCCGATGAACACGGCGTCGGACGCGGCGAGTTCGGCGACCGGGTCGGCGTTCTCGTGGACGCCGCGGACGCTGATGCCGGCCGGTTCCAGGGCGTCGCGGACCCGGGTGGTGTACGCCGCGTAGTCGGCGAGCGCGTACGGCACGAAGGCGAGCCGGGCCTCCGCGGGCAGGAACGCCCGCACCGTGTCGAGGGCGTGTTCCAGGTAACCGCAGCCGTACTGCGTGGAGTTGGAGAGCAGGAGCAGATTCACGGGGTTCCTCTTGGTTCTCTTGGGTCAGGTCGTGCGGGTGGAGCGGGTCCGGCTGCCGGTCAGGTCGTGCGGCGGGAGCGGGGTTTGGGGCGCTGCGGTGGATGGGTGAGGCGCCTCTCCAGCATGTCGGCCGCCTTGCGCAGCGCGTCGAGCCGGTTCTCCGGCGCCCCCTCGAACCGTTCCTTCGCGCCGCCCAGACTGAGACTTCCGTACGGTTCGCGTCCGAGGAAGACCGGTACGGCAACGGTCGCGATGCCTGCGTCGTACTCACCGACCGTCCAGGCGTAGCCCTGGGCGCGCACCTTCAGCAGCTCCTCCTCCAGCAGATCCGGATCGGTCACCGTCCGGTCCGTGAACCGGGCCATCGGGCGGCCCCGGAAGAGCCGGTGGCGCTGCTCGTCCGGCAGGTAGGCGTAGTACGACTTGCTGGTCGCCCCGGCGTGCGCCGGGTAGAGCTCACCGACCAGCGGGTAGTAGCGCAGCGGCCCCGTCTCGCCCTCCTCCGCGGCCACGCACCGCATGTGGAAGCTGTCCGGCAGGCAGAACAGCACGGTGTCGCCGGTGACCCGGCGCAGCTCCTCCAGGACGGGTCCGGCGAGCAGCTCCAGCGATCCGGAGCGCTCCCAGAGCCTGCCCAGGCGCAGCACGGCGGGGCCGATGCGGTAGCGGCGGGTGGCCGGGTCGGAGACCAGGAAGCCCCGGCCCGCGAGGGTGGCGAGCAGCCGCTGGGCCACCGAGGTGTCCCAGCCGAACTCCTCCGCGACCTCGGTGACGCCCCAGTCGGGTCTGGTCCGCTCGAACGCGAGCAGCACGAGGAGCGCCCGGTCGACGGTTTGCAGGGCACCGGCCGGGGTCCGCCGGTCCAGATCGAAGTCCGCCATCGTCATTTCACCCATCTCACCATTCAGACCTGAATTGCAGATAACGGGAAACAGTTGCGTTCAACGCTATCCGATCCCGAATCTGCTCTCAGCACCCCGTCCGGCGTCCCACTCCCTGCCGGGCGCCGGACGGGTGTGATGGATGCGCGAGAAAGGCCCCCCATGTTGAAGTACGTACTGGACATCGTCGACCTCCTCGACGACCCGCAGGCCAATGGGAAGACGGTCGTCGAGTACCTCGACTCCGTGGCTGGGGCCGAGGGATCGTCCGCCGAGGTCACCACGGTCACCGGCGAGCGGGGCTCGACGGACTTCGTGATGGTCCGCATCCCGGGCTCCCGGGGACGCACCGCGGGCGGCACCGCCCGCACCCTCGGTGTGGTCGGCCGGCTCGGCGGCATCGGCGCCCGGCCCGAGATGATCGGGATGGTCTCCGACGCCGACGGGGCCGTCTCCGCCGTCGCCACCGCCGCGAAGCTGCTCGACATGCGCCGCCGCGGCGATGTGCTGCCCGGCGATGTGATCGTCGCCACGCACATCTGCCCGGACGCCCCGACCGAGCCGCACGACCCGGTGCCGTTCATGGGCTCGCCCGTGGACATCGCCACCATGAACCGCCACGAGGTGACCGACGCCATGGAGGCCGTGCTCTCCATCGACACCACCAAGGGCAACCGCATCATCAACCACAAGGGCCTCGCCCTGTCGCCCACCGTCAAGGAGGGCTGGGTGCTCCGGGTCAGCGAGCAGCTCGGTGAGCTGCTGGCCGTGGTGACCGGTGAGCCGTTGGTCACGTACCCCGTGACCACACAGGACATCACCCCGTACGGTAATGGGGCACACCACATCAATTCGATCCTCCAGCCCGCCACCGCCACGGCCGCCCCCGTGGTCGGCCTCGCGGTCACCTCGGCCGCTGCAGTGCCGGGCTGCCAGACGGGCGCGAGTCACGAGAGCGACATCGCCTCCGCCGCCCGCTACGCCGTGGAGGTCGCCAAGGCCTACGGCGCGGGCCACCTGGACTTCCACGACGCGGTGGAGTTCGACAACCTCGTCAACCGCTACGGGTCGCTGTCCCACCTGCAGACCCTCGGCCGCACACCCCAGGAGTCCTGATGGCTGCCGCCCCTCCGGCCGACGCCGCGGTCAACGAGACCAAGAGCATCGGCAGCGACGACTACTCGCTCTCGCGCGTCCCGCGCGACAAGCGGTTCGGCTTCTGGTCCATGCTGCTCCAGTGGCTGGCCCAGTCCGGCTCGATCTCGCAGTTCACGCTGGGCGCCACCATCGGCGTCGGCATGACCTTCGGCAACGCCTTCCTCGCCTTCACGCTCGGCGCGGTGATCCTGGAGATCGTGATCTTCGCGATCGGCCTGGCCGGTATGCGCGAGGGCCTCGCGACCCCGATGCTGACCCGCTGGGTGGGCTTCGGCCGCAACGGCTCCGCGCTGGTCAGCTTCGTCATCGCGGTCAGCCTGGTCGGCTGGTTCGGCGTCCAGAACACGATCTTCGGTGACAGCGTCTCCGCGCTGGTCGGCGGACCGTCCTGGATGTGGTGCGTGCTGGCGGGCATCGCCATCACCGCCCTGGTGATCTTCGGCTTCAAGTACATGGCCAACTTCGCGAAGATCGTCACGCCGCTGTTCTTCGCGATGGTCGCCTTCTCCGTCATCCGGACCCTGAGCGACCACTCGTTCAGCGACCTGATCCACTCGCCGCCGCCCGGCGACACGATCCCCCTCGCCGTCGCCGCCACCGCCATCGCGGGCGGCTACATGACCGGCGCGATCGTCTCCCCCGAGATGACCCGCTACAACCGCAAGGGCTCGCACGTCTTCCTGCAGAGCGCCTCCTCGATGATCCTCTCCGAGTACATCGTCGGGCTGACCGGTGTGCTGCTCGGCCACCTGGTGAAGAGCAACGAGGTCTCGCACATCGTGCTCTCCACCTCCGGTGCCTTCGGCGTGATCGTGGTCCTGATGTCCACCGCCAAGATCAACGACTGGAACCTGTACGGCTCCTCGCTCGGCGTCGTCAACTTCTTCCAGGTCGTCTTCGGCAAGCGCGTCCACCGCGGCGCGGTCACCATCGTCCTCGGCGTCGCCGGCACGCTGCTGTCCGCGGTCGGGATCATGACCCACTTCACCGAGTTCCTGACGATCCTCGGGGTCGCCATCCCGCCGATCGGCGGCATCATCGTGGCCGAGTACTGGGTCGTGAAGAAGATGCGCAAGCCGCTGGACGACACCCGGGAATCCCAGACCCTGCCCAAGACCTCGCCGACCTGGGTGCCGATGTCCATCGTCATCTGGATCGTGGCCTTCTGCGTCGGCAAGTTCTACGACGGCGGCATACCGGCCCTGAACTCGCTGGCCACCGCCTTCGTCCTGTACTGCGTGCTCGGCCTGCTGGGCTGGGTGAAGCCGTACGGCACCTCCACCCTGGACGACGAGGACGGCGCGGACGGCACCGCCCCCGACGCCCGCACCAGCACCCCCGTGGGAGCAGCATGAGCACCACCGATTCCACCGCACCCCTGGTCCCCGCCTCCGACGAGGCGCAGGCCGAGGTCGTCGACCTCTGCGCCGAACTGATCAGGTTCGACACCTCCAACCCCACCAGCGACGAGCGCGCCAGCGCCGACTGGGTGGTGGGCCGCCTCGCGGAGGTGGGCATCGAATCGGAGCTCGTCGAGTCCGCGCCGGGCCGGGCCAGCGTCATCGCCCGGATCGCCGGCCGCGACCCGGAGCGCGGCGCGCTGATGGTCCACGGCCATCTGGACGTGGTCCCCGCCGATGCCTCCGAGTGGCAGGTGCCGCCGTTCTCCGGCGAGATCCGGGACGGCTACCTGTGGGGCCGGGGCGCGATCGACATGAAGGACACGGTGGCCGTCATGCTGGCCACCGCCCGGCACTTCGCCCGCACCGGTACGAAGCCCGCCCGCGATCTGGTCCTGGCCTTCCTCGCGGACGAGGAGGCGGGCGGCAAGTTCGGCGCCCACTGGCTCGTCGAGCACCGCCCGGAGCTGTTCGCCGGGGTCACCGAAGCCATCGGTGAGGGTGGCGGGTTCTCCTTCGCGATCGACGACACCCGGCGCCTCTACCCGATCGAGAACGCCCAGCGCGGCATGGCCTGGATGGAGCTCACCGCGACCGGCCGGGCCGGCCACGGCTCCTCCCCCAACGACGAGAACGCGGTCACCGACCTCGCGGAGTCGCTGACCCGGATCGGCCGCGAGACCTTCCCGATCCGGCTGATCGAACCCGTCCGCGCGCTGCTCGAAGAGGCCGCCCGGCTCTACGGTGTCGAGTTCGACGAGAACGACATCGAGGGCAGCCTCGCGAAGCTCGGCCCGGTCTCCGACTTCATGCAGGTGGTGCTCCGCAACTCCGCGAACCCCACCATGTTCAACGCCGGTTACCAGACCAACGTCATCCCCGGAAAGGCCACCGCCCGCGTCGACGGCCGCTTCCTGCCCGGCCACGAGCAGGAGCTGATCGACACCATCGACAAGCTGCTCCTCCCGTCGGTGAGCCGCGAGTGGGTCAACCACGACATCGCGATGGAGACCACCTTCGACGGCCCGCTCGTCGACGCCATGTGCGACGCGGTGCGCGCGGAGGACCCGGACGGCCACCCGGTGCCGTACTGCAACCCCGGCGGTACGGACGCCAAGGCCTTCACCCACCTCGGCATCCGCTGCTTCGGCTTCAAGGGCCTGAAGCTCCCGCACGACCTGGACTACGGCCGCCTCTTCCACGGCGTGGACGAGCGCGTCCCGCTGGAGGGACTGCGCTTCGGCGTCCGCGTCATGACCCGACTCTGGCAGAGCTGCTGATCCCTCCGTCACGGCTCCGCCAGGGGCCCGCCCCGACCCGGGCTCACCCCACCCGTACGCCCCCGCAGACCTCGTCCGCGGGGGCGTACGGCGTCCCACGGGGGGGCGCACCACGGACATTCACGGGCACTTCACCGGAAGGCCAGCCGGCCCTCCCCTCCGGCTGGTCCGCGCTGCCTAACGTCGATGGTTCAGACCGGTTACCGGTCCGTTATCACGATTTCGCGCAGAGAAGGAACCCCCGTGAGACTCACCCCGCTCGTGATCGCCGCCTCCTGCCTGGCGCTCGCCGCCCCGGCCGCCGCGCAGGCCCGGCCGCAGCCCGCCGGTCCGCCGGCCGCACCCGGCGTCAGCGTCCCCGGCGGACGGTACGACCACACGGTGTCGCTGAACTTCCGCGCCGGGCACGGCGAGACCGTCCGCTACACGCTGGACGGTTCGACCCCGACCCGGGAGAGCCGCGCCTACTCCCCCGGCCGGCCGCTGCGGATCGCCGAGGACACCAACGTCACGGCCGTCGCCTTCCACGGCAACCGGGCCAGTGTGCCCGTCGCGTACGGCTATCTGATCAAGACGAAGGAGAAGCCGCTCGCCCGCTTCGTCGTCATGTCGGACGTCCATGTCGGGGACCACAAGAACAACGACAAGAAGTACGAGAGCTTCTTCGACACCATCGGCTCGGTCTTCCCGCACCCGGACGCGATCCTGTCCAACGGCGACATGATCAACGACAACGGCGACGGCAAGGGCCCCGACCACCGCATCGTCTCCGACATCTTCCGGGCGAACCTGAAGCGCAAGGGCATGACCGGCACCCAGGTGCTGCTGTCCAACGGCAACCACGACGACAGCCTCGCCGCGATCCGGGCCGGCTACCCGAAGGCCTGGTTCCCCGACTCGGGCGGCGGGTACTACGAGTCCGACGTCAAGGGCGTCCACCTGCTCACGGTGAACACCGAGACGTACGACGGCGACAGCGCGCAGCGCGCCTGGCTGAAGAGCCGGCTGGCCGCGCTCACCACCGCTCCGGGAGCCTCCCGCAAGCCGGTCCTGGTCCAGGGCCACCGGCCCACGACGGGCACCACGATGGACGGCCAGCAGGCCGCCAACCCGGGGCTGGCGGCGGACCTGAGCGCCTTCCCGCAGGCGATCCTCTTCTCCGGCCACTCGCACCTCAACAACAACGACGACCGGTCCATGTACCAGGGCGACTTCACCTCCGTCAACGACGGTTCGATGTCGTACGTGGAGGTCGACCACGGCTACCGGATGGTGACCGAGGACGGTCTCGCGGACCGTTTCGAGGCGCCCACCGCGCAGGCGCTGTTCGTCGAGGTCTACAAGGACCGCACCGAGATCGACCGGCTCAACATGGCCGCCGACAAGCACGACATCTACACCGGCGGCCAGTGGTCGGCGAGCTGGCAGCCGCCGTACGCGAGCGCCGGCACGCTGAGCGGTCCCGGCTGGACGGTACGGCTGAAGGGCCGCACGAACCAGCAGATCAAGGACAACTTCCGCTACACCGCCGACCGGCGCAACACGGTGGCCCCGAAGTTCACCACCCGCAAGCCGCTGACGGCGGTGCGCGTCGCCGGGCGCGGCACGGCGCTGCGGGTCGCGCAGGCCAGGGACGACCAGATGGTCCACCACTACACGGTCGACATCACGGACACGACGACCGGCGCGAAGGCCGTCTCGTCCAAGGTGCTGTCCGACTTCTACTTCATGCCGCGCCCCAACGCCCTGGACATCCCGGTCACGGACGCGGTGGCCGGCCACCGCTACCGCGCGGACGTCGTCGCCGTCGACGCGTACGGGAACGCCTCCCGGCCCGTGTCGCTGGCCTTCAAGGGCTGAGCCGGGCGGCCTTCAAGGGCTGATCCGGCGGCCGCGGGGGCGGCGCACACCCCCGCGGCCGGACGGACCCCGCGCGAGGCCGCGGCGGGGGCGTACGGCACGATGGGGCGCCGTTGACATGCCCCGTCCCCGTATCCCGCCCCAACTGGAGGAACCCCGTGGCCGCCGAGCCCAAGCCGGAGATTCTCGCCGCGTTCCAGGCCGCCAAGGGCTTCATGCCGGTGGTGGAGGGGCTGGCCCTGTACGCGGCCGCCGCGGAGGCCGCCGCGCTCGGGCTGCCGCTGCTGGAGGTGGGCACGTACTGCGGGCGCTCCACCATCCTGCTCGCGGACGCCGCCCGCGCCGCGGGGTCCACGGCCCTCACCGTCGACCACCACCGGGGCAGCGAGGAGCAGCAGCCCGGCTGGGAGTACCACGACCCGACCGTGGTGGACCCGGAGGTCGGCCGGATGGACACGCTGCCCACCTTCCGCCGGACGCTGCACGCGGCCGGTCTTGAGGAGCACGTGGTGGCTCTGGTGGGCCGCTCCCCGCAGGTCGCGGCCGTCTGGGGCGGCCCGCTCGGCCTGGTCTTCATCGACGGCGGCCACACCGACGAGCACGCGAACGGCGACTACGAGGGCTGGGCCCCGCACGTGGCGGAGGGCGGGCTGCTGGTGATCCACGACGTGTTCCCGGACCCGGCGCACGGCGGGCAGGCCCCGTACCGGATCTATCTGCGGGCGCTGGCCTCCGGGGCGTTCACCGAGATCTCGGTCACCGACTCGCTGCGGGTCCTGCGGCGCACCGGGCCCGGGATCTGACAGCCCCCGGTACCGGTCCCGAGGCCTCCGGACGCCGGACGGGGCGCCGGATAGCATCGCCGGGTGCGTGACGACAAGAGCGTTCCCCCCACCCCGCGCCGCCCGGCCCTGTTCGCCGCCGCGACGCTGACCGTGCTGTGTCTGGGCGCCACCGGCTGCGGCGGCGGTGACACCGCGCAGGCCCGGCCGGGCCCCGAAGCCGCGTCGCCGTCCTCCGCGACGGCCTCCGCACCGGCCCCGGCCTCCCCCTCGCCGGCGCGCAGCGGCCCGGCGGCCCCCGCCGGGCGGAAGCCCGCCCCCTCCGCGTCCGCGCCGGACGCCCCGTCCGGGCCGCTGTCGGGGAAGACGGTCGTGATCGACCCCGGGCACAACCCGCGCAACCACCTGCACACCGCCGAGATCGCCCGCCAGGTGAGCATCGGCACCACGCACAAGGAGTGCGACACCACCGGCACCTCCACCAACGGCGGTTACGCGGAAGCCGAGTTCACCCTCGATGTGGCGCACCGGATGCGCACGCTGCTGAAGGCGCAGGGCGCGAAGGTGGTGCTGACGTACGACAACGACCGGCCGTTCGGCCCGTGCGTGGACGAACGCGCCCGGATCGGCAACAAGGCCGGGGCCGACGCGGTCGTCTCGGTCCACGCGGACGGATCGGCGGCGGGGAACCGGGGCTTCCATGTGATCCTCCCCGCATCGGTGCGCGGCGGCGGCGCGGACACCTCCAAGATCGTCGGTCCGTCGCGCGATCTCGGTACGCGTATCGCCGGACTCTTCGTCCGGGCTACCGGAAGTGCGCCTTCCAATTACATCGGCGGCAATACCGGACTGGACACCCGTAAGGATCTGGGCGGACTGAATTTGTCCAGCGTGCCCAAAGTCTTCATCGAATGCGGCAATATGCGTGATCCGAAGGACGCGGCCCTGCTCACCAGCGCGAGTTGGCGCCAGAAGGCTGCCCAGGGCATCGCCGACGGCATCAGCAGCTACCTCAACGGGTAGTAAGGGGTGGTTCTGCGATGAATTCGGGGGGATGCCCGGCCAACGTCCGGACAGGGGGCACAACCCGACCGGGCAGACGATAGATTCATCCGTACGATGGGGAGCCGCCCCCGAGCTTCGCGCCGTGCCCGCCGTATCGGTGGCAGCGACGACCGCCCCGACGAGACGACCTATTAAGGACCTTCACGTGAATATCCGCTCCCTCAGTCGAGGCGATGGCGTGGTGATCGGAGCAGCGGTCGTGCTGTTCATCGCCTCTTTCCTCGACTACTACTCCTATGGGAACTCCAGCATCGACGCACCGAATGCCTGGGATTCGCTGGGCATCGCGATCGGCGTCTACCTGGTCGGGGTGGCCGGCGCGGCGCTGATCGTGCTCTCGCGCTCGCAGCCCCAGCCGCGCAAGGTCCTCGGACTGGACCTGGCCGCGTTCGGTGTGGCCGCCACGGTCATCACCGCCTGGCACCTCCTGTGGACGATCCTCGACCTCGGTTCGATCGACGCCGGCGCCGGTCTGATCCTCGGCATGATCGCCTCTCTGGTGCTGGCGGGTGCCGCGGTCGCGTCCCCGATGGTTCCGGCGCTCAAGGCCCCGCTCGCGGGCGCCCCGAAGCCGCAGGCCGTGCACCCGCCGTACGGCGGTCACCCGCAGCCCGGCCAGGGTTACGGCTACCCGGGCGCGCAGCAGCAGCCGTCCTTCGGCGGTCAGCAGCCCGGCCAGCCGCAGCCGTACGGCGCACAGCAGCCCGGCCAGCCCGGTCAGCCCGAGCCGCAGCAGGCGGCCGCGCCGGCCCAGCAGGCCCCGGCGGCCGACGCCGCGCCCGCCGGTGACTTCACCCCGTTCTGGTTCGCGGTTCCGGTGGCCCGTCCGCTGTACGGCGAGGACGGTTCGCCGTCCCCGATCGCCGAACTGGCTCCGGGCACCTGGTACCTCGCGGTGGAGCAGCGCGGTCCGGGCCTCATCGCCCAGACCCAGGACGGCCGTCGTGGTGTGCTCCAGGACACCACGGGCATCCAGCGCGGCTGACACCCGGCACAACGGCACCACCGACAGCGGCCCCCCGCCCCTTCCGGGCGGGGGGCCGCTGTCGTACCCTCCGGCTACATCTGATGAAGCGTCAGATCGCCAGGGACACTGGGAGGCAGCAAAATGCGGCTCGGACTCGCTCTCGGATACTGGGGCCGCGGCCCGGACCCGGCCCATCTCGACCTCGCCCGCGAGGCCGAGGATCTCGGTTACACCTCTGTGTGGACGTCGGAGGCCTGGGGCTCCGACGCCTTCACCCCGCTGACCTGGATCGCCGCCCACACCTCCCGCATCCGGCTGGGCACCGCCATCGCGCAGATGGCGGCCCGCACCCCGACCGCGACCGCCATGCACGCGCTGACCCTCGACCACCTCTCCGGCGGCCGGATGATGCTCGGCCTCGGGCTCTCCGGACCGCAGGTCGTCGAGGGCTGGTACGGGCGGCCGTTCCCCCGCAGCCCGCTCACCGCGACCCGCGAGTACGTCGACGTGGTGCGCCAGGTGCTCGCCCGCGAGGCACCGGTCGCGCTGGACGGCCGGTTCCACTCCCACCCGTACGACGGGCCGGACGCCACCGGGCTCGGCAAACCGCTGAAGCCGATCACCCATCCGCTGCGGGCGGACCTCCCGGTGCTGCTCGGCGCGGAGGGCCCGAAGAACATCGCGCAGACCACCAAGATCGCGGACGGCTGGCTGCCGTTGTACTGGTCGCCGCTGCGCCCCGACGTGTACGAGACCTCGCTCACCGGCCTGCGCGACGGGTTCATGATCGCGCCGCTGGCCCGCGCGCACGTCTGTGACGACGTCGCGGAGGGGCTGCTGCCGGTGAAGGCGATGCTCGGCTTCTACATCGGCGGCATGGGCGCCGCCGCCCGCAACTTCCACGCGGACCTGATGGCGCGGATGGGGTTCGCGGAGGAGGCGCGGCGGATCCAGCAGCTGTTCCTGGAGGGCCGCAAACAGGAGGCCGTGCTGGCCGTCCCGGACGCGTTCGCGGACGAGATCTCACTGATCGGACCGCGCGAACGCATCGCGGAGCGGCTGGAGTTGTGGCGCAAGGGACCGGTCACCGACCTGCTGGTGACCGCGCCGGACCCGCACACCCTGCGCGTGCTCGCGGAGCTCAGTCTGTAGCCGCCCGGTCCGGAACCACGCCGTCCCCCGTCCAGGCCAGCAGCTCGTCCGCCGTCCACGTCGTCACCACGCGCTCCGCCGGGACCCCACACTCCTCCGCGCGGGCGCAGCCGTGGATCTGCCAGTCGAGCTGGCCGGGGGCGTGCGCGTCGGTGTCGACGGCGAACAGGGTGCCCGCCGCGACGGCTTGGCGCAGCAGCCGCCTGGGCGGGTCGAGCCGCTCGGGTCTGCAGTTGATCTCCACCGCCGTGCCCGCCTCCGCGCAGGCGGCGAAGACCTCTTCCGCGTCGAACCGGGACTCCGGGCGGCCCCGGCCGGTGAGCAGCCGGCCGGTGCAGTGTCCGAGGACGTTCGCCCGCGGGTGGCGGACGGCGGCGAGGAGGCGGCGGGTCATCGGCCCGGGGTCCATCCGCAGTTTGGAGTGGACGGAGACGACCACCAGGTCCAACCGCGCCAGCAGTTCGTCCTCCTGGTCCAGGGTGCCGTCCAGGTTGATATCGCACTCGATGCCGGTGAGCAGCCGGAACGGCGCCCAGCGCTCGTTGAGTTCGGCCACCACGTCGAGCTGTTCCCGCAGCCGTTCCGGCGAGAGCCCGTTGGCCACCTTCAGCCGGGGCGAGTGGTCGGTGAGCACCGCCCAGTCGTGGCCGAGCTCCGCCGCCGTACGGCCCATCTCCTCGATCGGGCTGCCGCCGTCCGACCAGTCGGAGTGCAGATGGCAGTCGCCGCGCAGCAGCGCGAGCAGCCGCTCGCCGCCCTCCGCGAGCGGCCCGTGCTCCTCGGTCTCGGTCTCCAGCCCCTCCAGGTAGCCGGGCACCTCCCCGGCCACCGCCTCCCGGATGACCTGAGCGGTCCGGGGGCCGATGCCCTTGACCCGCTCCAGCGAGCCGTTCGTCACCCGCTGGACGGCCTCCCCCTCGGCCATGGCGGCGACGGTGCGGGCGGCCGTGCGGAAGGCCTGTACGCGGTAGGTGTCGGCCCCGCCGCGTTCCAGCAGGAAGGCGATCCGCTCCAGGGCCCTGACCGGGTCCATCGGAACCTCCTCGCCGGACGGGGACGGGCTGCCGTTCCAGCTTGGCCCAGCGGCGCCCGGCCCGCACACCGGCCGTCAGCCGAAGGACGACCGCGCCAGCCAGAAGTCCAGCAGCTCCGCGTCGCCCAGGACCTCGACCCGGTCGCTGTCCGGGGCGAGGCGGCGGTTGAAGACCAGCATCACGTCGGTGAGCGGTCCCCGCAGGGCCACGGTCGCCTTCTCGTGCGCACGGCGCCAGGTGAAGCCGTCCTCGCCGAACTCGATCAGCCACTCGGCACCGGGGACGTCGGTGGCGTGCAGATGGATGGAGCGCCCGCCGCCGCGCAGCTCCGCCGCCTGCGGGTCGTATCCGGAGCTCGCCGCGAAGGCGACGATGTCCAGCCACTCGTCGATGGTGTCCGCCGCCAGCTCCGGTGCCATCGCGTAGGGCACCTTCGCGGTCAGGGCGGCGTCCGCCTGGTGGACGACCGTCTCGATCGCCATGCGCCGGGCCCAGAACCCGGCGGTGCGCTCCCAGGACCAGGACCAGACCGGCAGCTCCGGTCCGGCCTCCCGCAGCGCTCCGGCGGTCCGCGCAGCCCCCTCCGCCAGCCAGGCGTCCAGCACGTCGGGGTCGTCGCCGTCCGGCGTGAAGTGCGGCACCCGTTCGTCCGGGACCTCCTCCGTGGCCCGGGTGCGCACGATCTCACCGACCCAGCGGTGGGCGCCGCCGACGTGGACGGCGAGATCGCGCAGCGTCCAGTCGGGGCAGGTCGGTACCGTCGCGTCGAGGTCGCCGTCGGCCACCGCGGACCTCAACGCGTCCGTCCTCAGGACGATTTCGTCACAGTAGCGCTCATGGGTGAGAGGGTTCATGGCCGCAGCCTAAGGTCTCCGCGGCCCCGGTCCCAGAAGTTATCCGCCGAGCTGCGAGGCGGACGGGACCTTGTCCTTCACCTCGGCGCCCGCGCTCTTCCCGGCGTCCTTGATGGAGCTGATGACGCTCTCGAAGGCGCCGATGTCGCCCGCTCCCGCCTCGCCCTTGCGGAGCTTGGTGGCCATGCCCTTGAGCGAGGCGATCCCGGCGGTCAGCGGTGCGACGGCCTTCGAGAGGAGCGGGTCGCCCTTGGCGTTCTCGGTGGCGGCCTTGAGCCGGTTGTAGGCGAAGCCGCCCGCGAGTCCGGCCTTGACGAGCGCGAAGGTCCGCCCGTCGGCGCCCTTCTTGAACTTGCCCGCCCGGTACGGCTTGACGACCCACTGGTAGGTGGCGCCCGCGGCCAGCCCGGCGTTGGCGACGAACCGGGTCTTGGCGAACTTCTGCGCCTCCGCCGACGACGTGCCCGTGGGCGACGCGGAACTGCTGCTCGTCGTGCTGTCGTCGCCGCCGCACGCGGTGGTGGCCATCAGCACGGCGCAGGACAGCAGGAATGCCATGAACAGGCGGCGGAACGGTACGGAACGGGGCACGGCGGGCCTCCCGGGCACGGCACTGGGGAGTGCCGGAGCCCGGCACTCCCCAGCCAGGCTCACGCCGGCGCGGACCACCCGCCACCGGGGTGCGCCGTCCGGGTTTCACCCCGGGGAAACTGGCAATCCGGTGTCCATGGCGTACAGAAGAGGCAACGGAAGCAGCACCGCAGCACGTGTCATAGCCGTGGTGGCGGACATCATGGCTTTCATCATCATCCTCTGGATCCTGATGTACCTGCTCGACGCGAACCGGGGCAACGACCTGGTCGAGTTCGTGCGGCACAGCGCACGCTGGCTCGCCGGCTGGTCGTACGACCTGTTCACGTTCGACAAGGCGTGGGCCAACGTCGTCGCCGGTTACGGCCTCGCGGCCGTCGTGTACCTGTTCATCGGGCACGCCGTCGCGGGCCGCATCCGCCGCTGAGGAAGCCCGGGGCCGGACGTCAGCCGCAGCAGTCCGGCTCCAGCCCCTTCGGCAGCCGCTCCCCGCTGAAGACCGCGGTGGTCGCCTCGTCCCCACCGAGCGCGGCCACCGCCAGCAGCAGCGAACCGGCGGTCCAGGCGGTGCGCTCCTCCGGCCAGAAGGCCCGGTTGCCCTCGAAGACGTACCCCGTCCAGTACATCCCGTCACCGGCCCGCAGGTGCTGGATGGACTGGAGGATCTCCAGGGCCCGGTCGGACTCGCCCATCACCCAGAGCGCCAGGGCCAGTTCACAGCTCTCGCCGCCGGTCACCCAGGGGTTGGGCAGTACGCAGCGCACGCCGAGGTCCGGGACGACGAAGCGGTCCCAGCCCTCCTCGATGCGCCGGGTGGCCGCCGGTCCTTCGAGCGCGCCGCCGAGGACCGGGTAGTACCAGTCCATCGAGTAGTGGCTCTTGTCCAGGAAGCGTTCCGGGTGGCTGCGGATCGCGTGGGCGAGTGCGCCGGTGGCCAGCTCCCAGTCGGGCTGCGGCTCCTCGCGGCGTTCCGCGATGGCGAGCGCGCAGCGCAGTGCCTGGTGGATGGAGGAGCAGCCGGTCAGCAGCGCGTCCGTCACCGGGGTGCCGTCGGCCTCCTGCTTCCAGCCGATCTGGCCGCCGGGCTGCTGGAGCCTCAGCACGAACTCGACGGCGGCGAAGACGGTGGGCCACATCCGGTCGACGAACGCGTCGTCGCCGGTGGCGAGGTAGTGGTGCCAGACGCCGACGGCCACGTACGCGCAGAAGTTGGTCTCCAGGCCCCGGTCGGTGGGCCGCCGCGGGTCGCCGTCGTGGTAGGCGGCGTACCAGGAGCCGTCGCCGTTCTGGTGGCGGGCCAGCCACTCGTAGGCGCGTTCCGCGGCCTCGTGCTCGCCCGCGGCGTCCAGCGCCATGGCGGCCTCCGTGTGGTCCCACGGGTCGAGGTGGTGGCCCCGGAACCAGGGCAGCGCGCCGTCCTCGCGCTGCACGGCCAGCAGCGCGGCGACGGTCTCGGCGGCCTGTCCGGCGGTGAGCACTCCGGGCAGTACGAGGTGTTCGGTCCGCTCGGGAAGTGTCACGCCTCTGACCTGACGGAGTCGCCGGTCTTCGCGGGGGCGTCGGTGGCCGCCGCGGCGGGCAGGTGCGGCTTGGTCGCGTAGGCGACGAAGCTCTTGCCGACGACCGGGTTGAGCAGCTGCTCGGCGACCCGGGTCGCCATCGGCTTCTTCATGATGTCCCAGACGAGCAGCTTGTGGTACGCCCGTACCGGCAGCGCCTTGTCGTTGTCGACGCCGAAGGCGCACTTCAGCCACCAGTAGGGCGAGTGCAGCGCGTGCGCGTGGTGGGTGCCGTACGGCTTGAGTCCGGCGCCGCGCATCCGGGCGAGCAGCTCCTCGGCCTTGTAGATGCGGATGTGGCCGCCCTCGACCTCGTGGTAGGCGTCGGAGAGCGTCCAGCAGATCTTCTCGGGGCCGTAGCGCGGCACCGTGACGGCGATCCGGCCGCCGGGCTTCAGGACCCGGACCATCTCCGCGAGCACGCCCTTGTCGTCGGGGATGTGTTCCATCACCTCGGAGATGATCACGACGTCGAAGGACTCGTCGGGGAACGGCAGGTTGAGCGCGTCGCCCTCCATCGCGGTGGCGGTGGCGCCCTCGGGGGCCTCGCCCTCCTCCTTCATCGCGGCGAACCACTTCGCGACCTCGCGGATCTCCTCGCCGTTCCGGTCGAGAGCCACCACCTGGGCGCCGCGCCGGTAGCACTCGAAGGCGTGGCGTCCGGCGCCGCAGCCCAGGTCGAGCACTCGGTCACCTGCGGCGAGCGGGAAGCGGGTGAAATCCACGGTCAGCACGAATGCCTGCTTTCGCGGTCGGGGTTCGAAGGGGGCGGGACGCCGGGGCGTCCGGGGCGGTGCGGAGTCAGCGGCGGCCGTCGGGCCGGGTGGCGGCACGGGCGGCGATGGCCTCCCGGTAGAGCGCGGCGGTACCGATCGCCGCCTGCTTCCAGGTGAACCGGGCGAGGACCCGGGCGCGGCCCGCCGCCCCGAGCCGCTCGCGCAGCGCGGGATCGCGGAGCAGCCGGCCCAGCGCGTCGGCCAGCGCCCCGGCGTCGGCGGGCGGCACGGCCAGGCAGGTCTCGCCGTCCGGGCCCGCGACCTCGGGGATCGCTCCGCCGGTCGTCGCGACGAGCGGGGTGCCGGTGGCCATGGCCTCGGCGGCGGGCAGCGAGAAGCCCTCGTACAGCGAGGGGACGCAGGCGATCTGGGCGCCGCGCACCAGGTCGACGAGTTCGGCGTCGCTGATGCCCTTGACGAACTCGACGGCGTCCCCGAGCCCGTGCCGCTCGATGGCCTGCGCGACGGGCCCGTCCTCGGCCCGGCGGCCGACGACCACGAGGTGCGCCGCGGGGTTCTCGGTACGGAGCTTGGCGAGCGCCTCGACCAGGTGGACGAGGCCCTTGAGCGGTACGTCGGCGCTGGAGGTGGTGACGATGCGGCCCTCGACCTCTTCGACGGCGGGGTCGGGCGACCACAGCTCCGTGTCGGCGCCGATGTGCACGACGTGGACGCGGCCGGGGTCCACCCCGAGGTGTTCGACGATCTCCTGCTTGGACGAGCCCGAGACGGTGAGCACGGACGGCAGCCGGCGCGCGACCCGCTTCTGCATCCGGGTGAAGGCGTACCAGCGGCGGACGGAGGCGCGGCGGCGGCGGTTCGGTGCCGCGGCCAGGTCCAGCTGCCGGTCGACGGTGATGGGGTGGTGGATGGTGGTGACGAGGGGGGCGCCGAGGTCCGGGAGGAGCCCGTAACCGAGCGTCTGGTTGTCGTGGATGACGTCGAACTCGCCGCGCCTGGCGGCGAGATGGCGTCTGGCGCGCAGGCTGAAGGTGAGCGGTTCGGGGAATCCGCCGGTCCACATGGTGGCGACCTCTGCGGCGTCGATCCAGTCGCGGTACTCGCCGCGCTTCGGGGTGCGGAAGGGGTCCGGCTGCCGGTAGAGGTCCAGGCTCGGCAGTTCGGTGAGCGGGACGCCCTCGTCGAGCACCGGGTAGGGCTGGGCGCCGATGACCTCGACGCTGTGGCCGAGCCGGGCGAGTTCGCGGGCGAGGTGGCGTACGTAGACGCCCTGGCCGCCGCAGAAGGGGTTGCCCTTGTAGGTGAGGAGTGCGATGCGCAGCGGCCGGTCGCCTTCGGTGCCTGCCTCCGTGTCCGACGTACCGACGCCCGTGCGGGGGCCCGACTCTATGGCCTCAGCGGTCACACTCGGCCCCCTTCTCACTGCGTGTTCGCCGGAGCGTAACCGCTCACGCTAATCTAGAACAAGTTATAGACCGGATCGTTCAACGAGCTACGAATCTACCGGCAGGTAGCGACGGTGCAACGGCCGGATCAGGTGATTCGCGCCACGGCACACACCCTGGCATGCTGTGCGCCGCCGGACCGGCCCTCGCGTCCTCGCGGTCGCGGACAGAAGCCACGGGGATGGGACACATGACAGCGGAAGCCAGACCGGCATCGCCGCCCCTGACAGAACGCCAGGAGGCCCGCCGCCGCCGCATCCTGCACGCCAGTGCGCAGCTCGCCAGCAGGGGCGGATTCGAGGCCGTCCAGATGCGCGAGGTGGCGGAGGCCGCCGGGGTCGCCCTGGGCACCCTGTACCGCTACTTCCCGTCCAAGGTCCACCTGCTGGTCGCCACCATGCAGGACCAGCTCCAGCACATGCACGGCACGTTGCGCAAACGTCCCCCCGCCGGGGCCGACGCGGCGGACCGGGTCGCCGACACCCTGATGCGGGCGTTCCGCGCGATGCAGCGGGAACCGCATCTGGCGGACGCGATGGTGCGCGCGCTGACCTTCGCGGACCGCAGCGTGAGCCCCGAGGTGGACACCGTCTCGCGGCTCACGACGGCGATCATCCTGGACGCGATGGGGCTTGAGCACCCGACACCGGAGCAGCTCTCGGCCGTCCGGGTGATCGAGCACACCTGGCACTCGGCACTGATCACCTGGCTGTCCGGCCGGGCGTCGATCGCGCAGGTGAAGATAGACATCGAGACGGTGTGCCAGCTGATCGACGTGACGTCACCGGACCCGCCCCGCTGAGCGGCCCCCGGGCACCGCCCATGTGCGGTGCCCACACGCCTCCCCGGTCAGGTGAGGTGCCCTGCACCATATCGACGACGGCACGGTGTTCATACGGTTCGGCGACATCACAGGAACACGCCGAGGAGCCGGTCGTCATGGGTCGCAGAGCCAGCAGAACGAGCAGCAGCACGAGCAGAGCCGGCACCACCGTCGGGGCCGCCCGCACCACCCGCGCCGTCCGGCCCGCGGCCCTGCCGGCCGTCGCCGCACTGGCCGTGGCCGGACTGCTGCTGACCGGGTGCAGCGCCGCCGGCAAGGCGGGCAGCGAGGACGCCGGGTCCGGGAAGTCCGGCAGCGCCTCGGCCGTGAAGGTGGGGCTGGTCTACTCAAGGACCGGGCTGCTCGCGGACTACGGCAAGCAGTACCGGGACGGCTTCATGGCGGGCCTGGACTACGCCACCAAGGGCACCGGCAAGGTCGCGGGCCACCGCATCGAGGTCACGGAGCAGGACGACGCGGGCGACCCCGGCAAGGCGGTCTCCGCCGCGAAGAACCTGATCGGCAAGGGCTACAAGGTGCTGGCCGGCACCACCGACTCCGGCGTCGCCCTCCAGATGGCGCCGCTCGCCGCCCAGAACAAGGTGCTCTACATCAGCGGACCGGCCGCCACCGACGCGGTGACCGGGATCAACGACTACACCTTCCGCTCGGGCCGCCAGTCCTACCAGGACATCCTGACGGCGGGGGCGATGCTCGGGGACGCCAAGGGCAAGAAGGTCACGGTGCTCGCCCAGGACTCCACGTTCGGCCAGGCGAACGTCGCCGCGGTGAAGGCGGTGCTCGGCGCGAAGGGCGCGAAGGTGGGTTCCGTACTGGCGCCGCCGAGCGCGACGGACCTGACGCCGTTCGCCCGGCAGGTGAAGGCGGGCGGGCCGGATCTGGTCTTCGTGGCCTGGGCCGGTTCCACCGCCCCGGCGCTGTGGACCGCGCTGGACCAGCAGGGCGTGCTGGGCGCGGGCAAGGTCGTCACCGGTCTGGCCGGGACGGCCTCGTACCCGGTCTTCGGGGCGGCCGGGGCCAAGGTGTCCTTCCTGGCCCACTACTTCCCCGGCGCCGGCGGCGGCAACGCGGCGGAGAAGGCCATGCTCGGCTCGGTGGAGAAGGCCGGCGGCACCCCCGACCTGTTCACCCCGGACGGCTTCACCGCGGCCCAGATGATCGTGCGCGCCGTGGCCGAGGGCAGCGCCACGGACCCGGCCGCGATGGTGAAGGCCCTGGAGGGCTGGACCTTCGACGGCGTCAAGGGCAAGGCACAGGTCAGGGCCGAGGACCACGCCCTGGTGCAGCCGATGTTCGTGGCCCGGCTCACCGGCAAGGGCGCCGCCCTGAAGCCGGAGCTGCTCGACACCGAGCCGATGGACGCCGTGGCGCCGCCCGTGAAGCCCTCGGCGGGCTGAACCATGACCGCACCGCACCCCCTCGGCCGCCGGGACGGCCGGGCGGACGCCGCGCACCCGGCCGCTCCCGTGCTCAGCCTCGACGGACTGGGCTGGAGCGTCGGTGGCGCGACGATCCTTGAGGACATCACGCTCGGCGTCCACGAGGGCGAGTTCCTCGCCTTCATCGGCCCCAACGGGGCCGGAAAGACCTCCCTGTTCAACCTCATCAGCGGCACCGTCATGCCGACCTGCGGCACGGTCGCGCTGGACGGCGCCGATCTGACGGACCGGCCCGCGCACGTACGTGCCAGGCGCGGCATCGGCCGGACGTTCCAGACCTCCAGCCTCTGGCCTGCGATGACGGTGGCCGACCACGTACGGCTGGCCGCGCAGGCCGCGCGGGGCGGCTCGTACCGGCTCTGGCGGCGCGCGGACCCGTACACCGCGCAGGTGGCCGGCGTGCTGGAGCGCACCGGCCTCGGCCACCGGGCCGGGGCGACGGCGGCCGAACTGTCGCACGGCGAGAAGCGGAAGCTGGAGCTGGCCGTGCTGCTGGTGGGCGAGCCCCGGCTGATGCTGCTCGACGAGCCGATGGCCGGGGTGAGCGCGGAGGAGGTCCCCGCGCTCACCGAGCTCATCCGCACCCTGCACCGCGAGGAGGGGCGCACCGTCCTCATGGTCGAACACCACATGGACGTGCTCCTGGGCCTGGCGGACCGGCTCGCGGTGATGCACCACGGGCGGCTGCTGGCCCTGGACACCCCGGAGGCCGTCACCGCCGATCCGACCGTGCAACAGGCCTACCTCGGGGAGGGGTTGTGAGCGAGCACCCCCTGCTCGACGTACGGGACCTGCGGGTCCTGATCGGCGGCCGGCACATCCTGCACGGCGTCGCCCTGGACGTCGCCGCCCACGGCGTGACCGCGCTGCTGGGCCGCAACGGCGCCGGGAAGACCACGACCGTACGGGGCATCCTCGGGCTCGTCCCGCGCAGCGGCAGCGTCCGGCTGGACGGCGAGGAGACCGTGTCCCTGCCCACCCACGCCGTGGTCCGGCGGGGTGTCGGGTACGCCCCGGAGGACCGGGGCGTCTTCGCCGGGCTGACCGTGGCGGAGAACCTGCGGCTGGCCGAGCGGCCCGGCGCGGGCGAACCCGACTACCCCCTGGTCCATGAACTCTTCCCGGAACTCAAGCAGCGGGCCAGGCAGTTGGCCGGAACGTTGTCCGGCGGTCAGCAGCAGATGGTCGCCATCGGCCGCACCCTGCTCAACGCCAACCGGCTGATCACCGCGGACGAACCGACCAAGGGCCTCGCGCCGAAGGTGGTCACCGAGGTGGCGCGGGTGCTGGAGCGGGCCGCAGAGGCGGTGCCGGTGCTGCTCGTGGAGCAGAACCTCGCCGTCGTACGCCGGCTGGCCGGGCACTGCGTGGTGCTGGCCGACGGCCGGACCGCCCACCGGGGCCCGGCAGCGGAGCTGCTCGGCGACGCGGAGGCGGCCCGCCGGCTGCTCGGCGTGGGGCACGGGCCGGTCACCGAAGCACCTTCCGTGGAGGCGGATTCCTGATGTCCACCCTCGTCCTGCTCACCATGACCGGACTCGGTCTGGGAGCCCTCTACTTCCTCGTCGCGTCCGGACTCTCGCTGATCTTCGGCCTGATGGACGTGCTCAACTTCGCGCACGGCGCCCTGCTCTCCATCGGCGCGTACGGCACCTGGTGGGCGGCGTCCGGGAACCTTCCCGGCGCGGGCCCCGGCGGGGCCGGCTTCGTCCTCGCGGTGCTGTTCGGCACGGCGGTGGGCACCGCCGCCGCGGTGCTCCTCGAACTCGCCGTCGTCCGCCCGCTCTACACCCGGCCGCGCGAGCAGGTCCTCGCCACCGTGGGGGTCGGGCTCGCGGTCCCCGCGCTGCTGTCCGGGATCTGGGGCGCGGACGCCCGGACCTTCCCCGGTCCGAAGGCGCTGTCCGGCACCTTCGGACTGCTGGGCGCGCAGGTCCCGGTCAACCGGCTCGTCCTGGTGGCGGCGGCGGTCGTGGTCCTGGTGGCGCTGCGGCTCTTCCTCGGCCGGACCCGGCACGGACTCGTCGTACGGGCCGGGGTCGAGGACCGGGCGATGGTCACCGCGCTCGGCATCGACGTCCGCAGGGCGTTCACCCTCGTCTTCGCGATCGGGGGCTGCGCCGCGGCCCTGGGCGGGGCGCTCGGCGGGCTGTACTTCGGCTCGGTCGACCCCCGTCAGGGCACCTCGCTGCTGATCTTCGCGTTCGTCGTGGTGGTCACCGGCGGCATGGGCTCGGTGACCGGCGCCGCCGTGGCGTCCGTGGTCATCGGCCTGGTCCAGCAGTTCGCCAACTACTACACCGCGGCGGGGCTCGGCGATCTCGCGGTCGTCGTCCTGCTCGCCGCGCTGCTGCTGATCCGCCCGCGCGGACTGACGGGGAGGCTCGCGTGAGCGCCACCATCGAGACACCGGAACGCACCGACGGCCCGCCCCCGGCGGCCCCAGCGCCCCCGGCCCGCGCCCGGCTGCTGCGCTGGTGGCCCGCCGCCGTCCTGCTCGTCCTGGTCGTGGCGCCCTACAGCGCCGTCCCCGTACCGGGCCTGCTCGACGGCCCGCTCGGCAGCGCCGGGAGCCTGCAACTCCTGGCCACCTGCCTGCTGTTCGGCGCCCTGGCGACCGGCTACGACCTGCTGCTCGGACGCACCGGGCTGCTCTCGTTCGGCCACGCCCTGTACTTCGCGGCGGGCAGCTACGCCACCAATGTGTTCCTCCTTGAGGCGGGGCTGCCCTTCGCCCTCGCCGCAGTGCTCGGCCTGCTCTTCGGGATCGCCCTGGCCCTGGTCCTGGGCTCGGTGAGCCTGCGCGTCACCGGCATCGGCTTCTCCATGGTGACGCTCGCCTTCGCCCAGGCGGGCTCGATCCTGGTCTCCCGCGACCCGGGCGGTTTCACCGGCGGCGAGGAGGGCCGGGCGGCCCCCGCCGATCTGCTGCCGTCCTGGCTGGTCGGCATCGACCACACCGCGAACCTCTACTGGATCGCGCTCGCCTATCTCGTCCTCACCCTGGGTGTCGTCCACTGGGCGGTCCACTCCCCCACCGGACGCGTCTGGGAGGGCATCAAGGAGAACGAGCGCCGGGTGGAGGTGCTGGGGCTGAAGCCGTACGGGTTCAAGCTGACGGCCTTCGTCCTCGCGGGCGCCCTCGCCGCGCTCGGCGGCATCGTGCACCTGCTGCTGACCGGCGGCTCCACCCCGCAGACGACCACGTCCGACTTCACGCTGTCGCTGCTGGTGATGGTGGTGCTCGGCGGCTCCGGAACCCGCTGGGGCCCGATGGCCGGCGGCATCCTCTACACCTGGGCCGACCACCGGCTCGGGGACCTGGCCGGTTCCGGCGCGGTCGCCGGACTCCCGGCGGTGCTCCGGGTCCCGCTCTCCCAGCCGCTGTTCCTGCTGGGCGTGCTGTTCGTGGCCGTGGTACATCTGCTGCCCGGCGGTCTGGCCCGACTGCCGTCCAGGCTGAGAGCCGTCCCGTACCGGAAGGAGACCGGACACCAGTGATTCCGCACGAGGAGATCAAAGTCCCTGTGAACGGCGGCGAGTTGGCGGCCGTTCGCTGGCCGGCCGCGGAGCCGGACGCGCCGGTGGTGGTCGCGCTGCACGGCATCACGGCCAACGCGCTCTCCTGGGGCCCGGTGGCCCGGCGGCTGGCCGGGCGCGTCACCCTGGTCGCCCCGGATCTGCGGGGCAGGGCGGGGAGTTCGCACCTTCCCGGCCCGTACGGCGTCACCGCGCACACGGACGACGTCGCCGCCCTGACCGAGGCGCTGGGCCTGGACCGGGTGGTGCTGGCGGGCCACTCGATGGGGGCGTTCGTCGCGGCGCTGGCCGCGGTGCGCCACCCGGACCGTTTCGGGCCGCTGCTGCTCGTCGACGGCGGCATCGGCTTCCCGGCTCCCACGCACCTGTCGCCGGACGAGCTGATGACGGCGGTGATCGGCCCGGCGATGGACCGGCTGTCGATGACGTTCCCGGACCGGGCCGCCTACCGGGCCTTCTGGCAGGCGCACCCGGCGTTCGCGGGCGCCTGGTCGGACGAGGTGGACGCCTACATCCAGCGCGATCTGACGGGCGCGGAACCGGCCATGCGCTCGACGTGCCGGATCGAGGCGGTCCGCACGGACGGCATCGGCCTCTTCGACGAGGAGGTGCTCTCTGCGGTACGGAAGCTGCCCGTGGAGGCGACCCTGCTCTGGGCCGCCCGCGGCCTGATGGACGAGGAACAGGGCCTGTACGACGAGAAGCGCCTCGCGGCGGCGGACCTCGCCGGGACCCGGCTGACACCGGTCGCGGTACCGGACGTGAACCACTACACGGTGCTCACGGGCGACCGGGGCGCCCGCGAGATCGCCGACCGGCTGGTGGCGTACGCGCGGGCCTGAACCGGGGTGCGGGGCCCGGCGGTTGTCCGCCGGGCCCCGCACCACCGCACCTGTCAGCCCGTGGTGCAGCCGCTGTCCGCGATCACGAAGTACCCGGCGGGCGACTCCTTGAGGGTGTGGGTGACGAAGACGTTGTACAGGCCCATGTTCGCCTCGGAGCCGTTGGCGTAGACGTACCCGCCGGTGGTGTGGGCCCGGCCCGCGGCCACCTGCGCGTAGTTGGTCGCGGTCCAGCACTTCGCGGGGGCGCTGCCGCCGGTGGTGGTCGCCGTCACCGGGGCGGAGGCGGCGCCCGCCGCACCTGAGGAGTCCACGGCCGCCACTGTGTAGCGGTAGGCGGTCCCGGCGGTGAGGCCGGTGTCCGTGTAGGCCGTGCCGGACGGGGACGCGATCTTCGTACCGTCGCGCATGACCGTGTACGAGGCGGCGCCCGTGACCGCGTTCCAGGACAGCGAGGCGGTGGTGTCGGTGGTACCGGAGACGCTCACGCCCGCCGGGGCCGGGAGCCCGTCGTCACCGCCCCCGCCCGGGGTGCCACCGTCCAGGCCCCAGAAGACCCCCGTGTAGTACGAGGAGCAGACCGTGTTCAGGAAGTACGCGGCCGCCTTCCCGCACTGCTCCGCCCCCGTACCGGGGCTCACCGGGAGGCCGTGGCCCATGCCGGAGACGGAGTACGTCGCCACGGCCGGCCGCCCGGCGGAGTCGTTGTAGACGCTGCGCGTGGTGTTGCCGGGGAGCGTGTCGGTGGCGGACGGCGTCTGGCCGATGCCCCACACGTTCGTCCACTGGTCGCGCAGGGCCGTGGCGTTGGCCGGGTACACGGTGTAGTCAGAGGTGCCCTGCCAGATCGCCACCCGGGGCCAGGGCCCGCCGTAACCGGGATAGCCGCCCCGGACCTTGTCGCCCCACTGGGCGGGGGTGAGCTTCTGCGGGCCGGTCTGGCAGCCCGACGCGGCCGCCTGGCTCGTCGCGCACTGGGCGGGCAGCCCGGAGGCCACAGAGCCGCCCGCGAACACGTCCGGGTAGGCGGCCAGCAGGTCGGCGGTCATGCCGCCGCCCGCGGAGAGGCCGGTGACGTACACCCGCCCGGTGTCGGAGCCCCGGCTCTGCTTCGCGTGGTCCACCATCTGCACGATCGACGCGGCCTCGCCCCTGCCCCGGGTGTCCTCCGCCGGGTCGAACCAGCCGAAGCAGGAGAGCGCGTTGTTCGCGGCCGTGGTCTGCGGGAACACGACGTCGAAGCCCCACCGGTCGGCCAGTTCCGGCCAGCCGGAGTTGGTGTAGTAGGCGTCGGCCGTCTGCGCGCAGCCGTGCAGGGCGACGACCAGCGGCGCGTTCGCGGGCAGACCGGCGGGCGTGTACTCGTACATCTGGAGGTTGCCGGGGTTGGAGCCGAACCCGGTGACCTGCTGGAGGCCCCCGGCCGCGGCGACGGCCGGGCGGGCGTCGGCGGTGGTGGTGCTCAGTGTCGCGGCGAGCAGGCCGAGGACGGCCGTGGACGCGACGCGGCGGAAGAGACGTCTCAGGATCGATGGGCGCACGGGTGCCTCCCTGGTCGGTACGTGCGGGGGGACGGACTGCTGCCGGAACCTACGAGCAGCGCCCGCCCGCGCCCATGGGACCGGCGGACACTCCCGGGCCCGGTCTGTGTGCCCCGCCGCCCTTGCGCGCCGCGCCCCGGCGGTTGACACCGAGCGCGCACCGGCGGACCGGGCCCGGTCCACGCACCACGTACGCCGCCACCATGCCGGGGCGGGAGGGTGTGTGCACCGGCGCCATGTGACAGGCGCCGCCGCGTACCTACGGTGACGGCCATGGAGACTTCCCGCAGACCCGATCAGGAACCCGCCGCCCCCTCCCCCGGCGGCGGACCGGCGCAGGTACCCGCACCGCCGGTGCTGGCCGGGCGGACCGCGCTGGTGACCGGTGCGGCGAGCGGGATCGGGCGGGCCTGTGCGCAGGCCCTGGCGGCGGCGGGCGCCCATGTGCACGTCGTGGACAAGGCCGGTGAGGCCGCCGGGGAGCTGGCCGCGGAGATCGGCGGGACGGCCTGGGTGGTGGATCTGGCGGACCCGGCCGTGGTGGACACCCTGCCGGACGGTGTGGACGTCGTCGTCAACAACGCGGGGCTCCAGCACGTCGCCCCCGTCCACGCGTTCCCGCCGGACCGCTTCGCGCTGATCCAGCGCGTGATGGTGGAGACCCCGTTCCGCATCTTGCGCCGGACCCTGCCGGGCATGTACGAACGCGGCTGGGGGCGCGTGGTCAACATCTCGTCGGTGCACGGGCTGCGCGCCAGCCCGTACAAGTCGGCCTATGTGACGGCCAAGCACGCGTTGGAGGGGCTGAGCAAGGTGGTGGCGCTCGAAGCGGCGGAGCACGGGGTGACGAGCAACTGCGTCAGCCCCGGTTACGTACGCACCCCGCTGGTGGAGAACCAGATCGCGGACCAGGCCCGTACGCACGGCATCTCGGAGGAGGACGTGGTGGGGCGGGTGATGCTGGAGCGCAGCGCGATCAAGCGGCTGATCGAACCGGGCGACGTCGCGGAGGCCGTGCTGTGGCTGTGCGGTCCGCGTACCGGCCACATCACCGGCACCTCGCTCTCCATGGACGGCGGCTGGACCGCCAACTGAGCTCTCCCGCCCACTCTCTACGAACGCTGGCCGCCATGTCCGAGCCCAACCCCTCCGCCGCACCCCATCTCCGGCACCTGTTCGAGCTGCTGGCCGACGACGCCCCCGCCGAGGCGCTCGGCGCGGTCCTCTCGACGGCGCGGGCCGACGGGGTGCCCGTGGGCGAGCTGGCCGAGGTGGAGCGAGCCACCGCCACCGCGCTGCGGATCAGGGGCGCGCTGCGCCAGCACCGGCGCCGCGAGCTCCAGCTCACCGCGCTCTTCGACACGGCGGGCGACCTGGCGGCCTCGCGCGATCTGGACGACGTACTGAAGGCGATCGTGCGGCGGGCCCGGATGCTGCTGGGCACGGACACCGCGTATCTGACCCTCCCGGACGAGGAGGCGGGCGACACCTACATGCGGGTGACGGACGGTTCGGTGTCACTGCTCTTCCAGCGGCTGCGCCTCGAACTCGGCGAGGGCCTCGGCGGTCTCGTCGCGCAGACGGCGAGCCCGTACGCGACCCCGGACTACCGCACCGACGAGCGCTTCCACCACACCCACAACATCAACGCCGGGGTGCTGGACGAGGGCCTGGTCGCCATCCTGGGCGTGCCGCTGCTGCTGGGCTCCAGCCGGGGCGGTACGGGCAAGGTGATCGGCGTCCTGTTCGCGGCCGACCGGGCGCCCCGGGTGTTCAGCCCCGAGGAGGTGGCCCTGCTCTGCTCGCTCGCCGCGCACGCCGCCATCGCCATCGACACCGCCCGCGCCCTGGCCGACACCACCTCCGCCCTCGCCGAACTGGCGGAGGCGAACGCGGAGCTGGCCGAGGCCAACGCCTCGGTACGGGCCCACTCTGCGGCCATGCGGCGGGCCGAGGAGTCGCACGACCGGCTGACCGACCTGGTGCTGCGCGGCCGGGACGTGACGGACGTGGCTGCCGCCGTCGCCGGACTGCTCGGCTCCCCCCTGACCATCCACGACCCGGGCGGCCGCCCGCTGGCCGCCGTCCGCCCGGACGGTACGGGCTTCGCCGCCGACAGCATGGACGCGGGCTGGCTGGCGGAGGCGGCGGAGGAGTCCCGAACCGGGGCGCGCGCCGTACACCGCGCCGGACGGGTGGTCTGCGCGGTGCTCGCCGGACAGGAGCTCCTCGCCGGTCTGGTACTGCACCGGAGCCGGCCGCTGGACGACTCCGACCGGCGGCTGTTCGAGCGCTCCTCCGTGGTGACCGGCCTGCTCCTGCTGCTGCGGCGCACGGTGGCGGAGACCGAGAACCGCATCCGGGGCGAACTGATCGCCGACCTGCTCACCGACACCGGCCGTGATCCGGCGGGCCTCGCGGAGCGCGGCCGCCGCCTCGGCATCGACCTGGACCGCCCGCATCTGCTGCTGGTCGCGGAGACCGACGCCCGGGAACGGCTGGCCCCGGCCGCGATGCGCTATCTGTTCGGCGGGGAGATCCACGGCGTGAGCGCGGAGCACGCGGGCGCGGTGGTGCTGTTGATCGAGGCGGACGGCTCGGGCCCGGCGGCCGGGGCGGTGGCCCGCTCGGCGGCGGCCCAGCTCGGCCAGCTGGCCCAGACCCCGGTCACCGTCGCCGCCACGGGCCCGGCCAGGGGCGCGCGGGAGCTGGCCGCCGCGTACGCGGAGGCGGCGCGCTGTCTGCGGGCGATGCGGGTGCTGGGGCGTACGGGTGAGGGCGCGTGCGTGGACGAGCTGGGCTTCCTGGGCGTGGTGCTGGGCAACGGGCAGGACGTGGGTGGCTTCGTCTCCTCCGCGTTGGGCCCGCTGCTGGAGTACGACGCCCAGCGCGGCACCCACCTGGTGCGGACGCTCGGCGCGTACTTCGGCGCGGGCGGCAGCCTGATCCGGGCCAAGGACGAGCTGCACGTACACGTCAATACGGTGGTGCAGCGGCTGGACCGGATCCAGGTGCTGCTCGGCCGGGACTGGAACGAGCCGGACCGCGCGCTGGAGCTCCAGCTGGCGCTGCGCCTGCACCTGCTGTCGGGCCGGGGCACCGCCAAGAGCTGAGATTAAGCTGAGGGCATGGCTGAGTCGCTGCCCTCCGTGGCCGTCGGCCGGTGGCGGCCCGGTGTCGGTCCCGCTGTCCGCGCCGGACGTCGCACGCTCGTGGAATCCCTGTACCTCCTCACCGCGCCGCTGAGCGCGGCCGCCGGTCTGCTCCTGGTGGTCGGCGGCCTGTGTGCCGGAACGGCCGGTTCGCTGGTGCCGAGCGGGTCGCCCGTCGCGGCCCGCGCACTGGCCCTGGTCCGGTGGCCCGGCGATCTGGAGTGGCGGCGGATCGGCGCGGTGCGCGCCCGGACCGGCGGCTCCGGCGGCGCGGGCCGGCGGCCGAGGTCGGAGGGGACGGACGGCGCGGCAGACCCTGAGCTGTGGCTCGACGTGGCGCACGCGGTGCTGGTGCTCCCGGTCGTCCTGGTCACCTCCGTGGTGACGGCGCTGTGGTGGTTCGTGGGGATCGCCATGGTCACCTACCCCCTGCGCAACGAGGTCGCGCCCGGCTCGCTGCGGCCCATGACCCTGTACGCGGGCAGCGACCGGTCGCATGTCGCGCTGAGCCTGGGCCTGACGTCACCGTCCGGGCGGATCGCGTTCGCCCTCTCGGTCGGCGTGCTGGTCCTGTCGTCCCTGCCGCTGGTGACCCGGATGTGCGTCGCCGTACAGGCCGGGCTCGGACAGGCGCTCCTGTCGAACATGTCGGCGCTGCACCGCAGGATCAGCGGACTGGAGCAGGAGCGCGACACCGCCCGCGCTCAGGCCGTCGCGGCGGTGACGGCGGAGACCGCCGCGCTGCGGCGGCTGGAGCGGGACATCCACGACGGGCCCCAGCAGCAGCTGGTCCGGCTGGCGATGGAACTGGGCCGCGCCCAACACCACTTCGACCGCAGACCGGAACTGGTCAGGGCAGCACTGGCGGACGCGGTCCTGCGGACCCAGGAGGCCCTGGACGAACTGCGGGCGCTGTCACGGGGCATCGCACCGCCGGTCCTGACCGACCGGGGGCTCAGGGAGGCGCTGCGCGCCCTGGCCGCGCGCAGCGTCGTGCCCGCCGAGCTCGACGCCCCCGCGCCGATCGGCCGGCTGGAGCCCGGTATCGAGACGGCCGCGTACTTCGTGGTCGCCGAGGCCCTGACGAACGTGGCCAAGCACAGCCGGGCCGGCCGGTGCACGGTCGGGCTGCGCCGCACCGGGGGCGTCCTGCGGGTCCGGGTGACGGACGACGGGGTGGGCGGTGCCGCGCCTGCCGAGGGGCACGGGCTGGCGGGGCTGGCCGACCGGGCGCGGGCGGTCGGCGGCCGGCTGACGGTGGACAGTCCCGAGGGCGGCCCGACGACGGTCACGGCGGAGCTCCCGTGTCACTGAACGGGGACGGCGCGGCGCCGGAAGCACCGGTGGTCCCCGCGCCGCGCGAGCCGCTGCGGATCGTCGTCGCCGATGACGCGGTGCTCCTGCGCGAGGGGCTGGTGCGGCTGCTCTCGGAGGACGGACACGAGGTGGTGGCGGCGGTCGGCGACGGCCCCGCCCTGGTCGAGGCGGTGCTCACGTACCGCCCGGACGTGTCGGTCGTCGATGTGCGGATGCCGCCGACACATACGGACGAGGGGCTGCGGGCGGCGGCCACCGCCCGCAGCCGGCTGCCCGGCGCCCCCGTGCTGGTGCTCAGCCAGTACGTGGAGGTGTCCTACGCCGCCGATCTGCTCGCGGACGGGGCGGGCGCGGTCGGCTATCTGCTGAAGGACCGGGTCGCCAGGGTCGAGGAGTTCCTGGACGCCCTGGTCCGGGTCGCCGGGGGCGCGACGGTGCTGGACCCGCAGGTCGTCGCCCAGCTGCTGGCCCGGCAGCGACGGGACGACCCGCTGGAGAGACTGACCGCGCGGGAACGGCAGTTGCTGGCGCTGATGGCCGAGGGCCATTCCAATACGGCCATCGCCCGGCGCCTGGTGCTCTCCGGCAGCGCGGTGGAGAAGCACATCGGCAATGTCTTCGCGAAGCTCGGCCTGCCGCCCGACGACACCCGGCACCGCCGGGTCCTCGCCGTCCTGGCCCATCTCAACGCCTGAGGGCTGCTCGGCGCCTGGGGGAGTCGTTTCACCAGCCGCCCTCGAAGAAGGCCAGGAGCGCCGGGGCGGGGTCCGCGGTGGTGGCCGTGTTCGCCGCGGCGATCACGGCGACGGCCGCCGCCAGCAGGGCCCAGCACAGCCCGGACGACCGGTACAGGCGCCTGGTCCGCCGGTCGGACGCCGCCGCCGCGGCGAACCTCCGCCACGACACCGCGCTGATCGCGGCGGCGGAGAGCGCCACCGCCGCCGCGGCCACCGCGAGCACGGCGTGGTAGCGCCCGAAGTCGTCGACCATCACCTTGAGCGGCGGCGGGCCCTGGCCGCCGTCGGGGTAGGCGGCCAGCCCCTGCCTGATCTGACCGAGCGTCTCGGCGAGCTCTCCGTGGGACCTGTGGACCGGCAGCATCGACATCAGCGAGGAGAAGGGCGCCACCGCCCCCTGGACGTTCGCCATCACCATCGCCAGCGCGAACAGCCCGAGCGCTGTGACGGCCGCCCCGGCGGACGCGAGAGCGGCCCGTCTCCCCGTGGTGAGCCCGCCGGCCTCCAGGTAGGCCTTCCGGAGCAGCACGCCGAGCGCGACGAGCACGGCCAGCAGGAGCGCGGCGATCACGGCCTTGACCAGGTGGTAGCGGGACCAGTAGTCGACGACGCCCCGCAGGCCGGGGGGAAAGCTCCGCTCACCGGCTACCCAGTAGTCGACGAACGAGTCGGAGAGGCGGTCTTCGAGCTCGCGCCGGCCGTAGCCGCCGCCCGAGAGGCGCGCGGCCACCGGTCCGGGGGCGAGGACGAAGGCGGGGACGAGAACCGCCGCGAGAGCGGTGAGCGCGGTGGCCGCGCGGACGGGGAGACCGGCGGTGCGGGGCGGACCGGGCGGGTTGGTGGTCGGTGTCGTTGTGGACATGCTGGTGACTCTGTCGCGGCACCCCCCGGCCGGTCACTGCGGTCCGCCACCCGCCCGGGGTGTGGCAAGCCACACCCCGGGCGGCCCGCCGGTCAGTCCTCCGGGGGGAACACCACTTCCCCCGAGTCGGCCAGGGCGACGGTGATCGCCTCGACCGGGCATCCCTCGGCCGCGGCGAGCACCCGCTCGTTGGCGTCGGTCTCCGGGTCCACGGGGTGCGACTGCCGGGCGGAGTCCAGCCGGAAGCCGTCCGGTGCGTGGTTGACGCACATCCCGGAGCCGATGCACACGCTCCGGTCGACCTCGACGCTCCAGCGGTCCCCCATCAGGCCGCTCCCCCGTACCCGGCGGGCAGATGGATCATCTTGTGCTCGAAGTACTCCCCGTATCCCTCGGGCCCGAACTCCCGTCCCACGCCGGAGTTCTTGTAGCCGCCGAACGGTCCGAGCATGTCGAGACTGAAGGTGTTCACGCTGTACGTGCCGGTCCTGACCCGGCGGGCGATGTCGATGCCGCGCTCGGTGTCGGCGGTCCAGACGCTGCCGCTGAGCCCGTACTCGGAGTCGTTGGCGATCTTCACCGCCTCGTCCTCGTCGCCGTACGGCAGCAGGCAGATGACCGGGCCGAAGATCTCCTCGCGGGCGACGCGCATGGAGTTGTCGACGTCCCCGAAGAGCGTCGGCTCGACGTACCAGCCGCGCTCCTGCGAGGCCGGGCGCCCGCCGCCGGTTAGGATCTTGGCGCCTTCCTCCTGGCCGATCCGGATGTAGTCGAGGGAGCGCTGCTGCTGGCGGCGCGCGACGAGCGGGCCGAGTTCGGTGGCCGGGTCGAGCGGGTCTCCGACCTTGAGCGCGCCCGCGGCGGCGGCGAACGCCTCTGCCGTCTCCTCGTACCGGGAACGCGGGACCAGGATCCGGGTCTGGGCCACGCAGGCCTGCCCGTTGATCATCCAGGCGAAGGGCACGATGCCCGCGACGGCGGTCTCCAGATCGGCGTCGGGGAGGATCACGGCGGCGGACTTCCCGCCCAGTTCCAGGGTGACGCGGGTGAGGTTGCGGGATGCGACCTCCATGACGCGCCGCCCGGCGGCGACGGACCCGGTGAAGGAGACCTTGTCGACGCCGGGGTGCCCGACCAGGTACTCGCTGACCTCGCGGTCGGCGGGCAGGATCGACAGCACGCCCTCGGGCAGCCCGGCCTCCGCGACGATCTCCGCCAGGATGTAGGCGTCCAGCGGCGATTCGGGCGACACCTTCAGGACGGCCGAGCACCCGGCGAGCAGCGCGGGCGCGAGTTTGGCGGCGGCGGTGAACTGCGGCACGTTCCACGGCACGACGGCCGCGACCACCCCGACCGGCTCACGGCGCACCAGCAGCGGCCCGAGCGCCCCGTCCCGGCGCTCCTCGTACGGGAAGGTGCGGGCGACGGTGATCGCCGCGTCCCACACCATCATCGCTGCGAGGGCCTGCACCATGACGCTGGAGCTGTACGGGGTGCCGTTCTCCGAGCTGATGACCCGGGCGATCTCCTCGTACCGCGCGGCGAACGCGTCCTTGATCCGGGTGACGACGGCGATCCGCTCGTCCAGTGTCATCCGGGGCCAGGGCCCTTCGTCGAACGCCCGGCGGGCGGCGGCGACGGCCCGGTCCACGTCCCCCTGTGCGGCATGCGGCACCCGGCCGATGACCTGCTCGGTGTGCGGGGAGATGACCTCGATGACTTCCCGCCCGAGCGGATCGACCAACTCCCCGCCGATGAACAGTTTTCCGTGTTCGACAAGCTCGCTCATGGCTGCTGCCTCCCGCGACGCGGCATGTGACCCGACTCGTTGACTTGCTGGACGGTCCTGCATCTGACTCTGTGTCAGAACTGATACCAGTTCCAGTTCCAGGAGTCCACGGCCCGGACACGACCGGACGACCCGATCCGATGGTCGACCGGGGCTACCACTGGAACAAGTTCTCGTTACAGTGGACGCGGTGCGCCGTGGCCGGGACCAGCACGCCACCGAGACCGCGAGGAGATGGGGAGTCCATGACGCAGGTGATGAACCACGGTGGTGGCGTCCACAGCATCAAAGTCCCCATCCCCGACAACCCGTTGGGCCACACCCTGGTCCACGTCCTGGACACGGACCGGGGCCCGGTCCTGATCGACACCGGCTGGGACGACCCCGAGGCCTGGTCCACCCTGACGGCCGGGCTCACGGCGGTGGGCGTGGACATCGGCGAGATCCACGGCGTGGTCATCACCCACCACCACCCCGACCACCACGGCCTGTCCGGCCAGGTGCGCGAGGCGTCCGGGGCCTGGATCGCGATGCACGCCGCCGACACGGCGATCGTCCGCCGCACCCGGGAGTCGGAGCCGGGCACCTGGCTGTCGTACCTCGCGGAGAAGCTGGCCACGGTCGGCGCCCCGGAGGACCACATCGCCCCGCTGCTGGCAGCCCGCGAGCAGGGCGGCCGGATGCGCACCCTGCCCGGTCTGCGGGCCGCGCTCCCGGACCGCGAGATCGTGCCCGGCGAGCTCCTCGACCTGGCGGGCCGCGAGTTGCGCGCGATCTGGACCCCGGGCCACACGCCGGGCCATGTCTGCCTGCACCTGGAGGAGGACCACCCGGCCGAACTGCCCGGCCGGGGACGCCTCTTCTCCGGTGACCACCTGCTCCCCGGCATCAGCCCGCACGTCGGCCTCTACGAGAACCCGGACGACGCGACGGAGACCGACCCGCTCGGGGACTACCTCGCCTCCCTGGAACGGATCGGCCGCCTCGGGGTCGCCGAGGTGCTGCCCGCCCACCAGCACGCCTTCGCCGACGCGGCGGGCCGCGTCCGCGAACTCCTCGACCACCACGAGGAACGCCTCACCGGCCTCCTCGGACTCTTGGCGGAACCGCTCACACCGTGGCAGCTGGCGGAACGGATGGAGTGGAACCGACCCTGGGAGCAGATCCCGTACGGATCACGGAACATCGCCGTCTCGGAGGCAGAGGCGCATGTGCGCCGGCTGGTGAAGCTGGGGCGGGCCGAGGCGGTCACGGGAAGCGGCCCGGTGACGTTCGTCGCGGTGTGAACGCGGGTCGCTCCCCTCGCGCCCTGGCTATCGTGAGCCGCACCTCGGACGGGGGACACGACGGTGGGAGGGGTTCGCGGTGCGGAACGGGTTGAGGCTGATGAGGACGAGCAGGTCCGGGCGCGGGAGGGGCCTGGCGGCGGGCGCTCTCGTCGTCCTCGCCGCCGTGTCGCTCGCCGGCTGCGGCACGGAGCACGCGACGACGGCAGGAGCGGCGGGCCGGTCCGGTGGGCCCGGGAGCACCGGTAGCGCCGCCCCCAGTCCGCCGCTGAGTTCCCCCTACGTCGAACCGGGGGCCGGTGACGGCGCCCCGCACTACCGCGAGAACAACGGCTCCCGGATCGCCGGTGACATGTCGGACGCCAGTGCCAGGGCGGCCCGGCGGGAGGCCGACCGCATCGAGCCGGTACTCAAGCGGCTCTGGAAGCAAGGGGTCTGGGACCCGGCCTCGGTCCGGGCCGCGATGATCAGGATCGGTTATCAGGTGGAGGGCCCGGGTGACGAGGGGACCACGTCCCGCAGGGCCCTGCGGGTCGAGCCGATGAGGGCGCGTTTCGAGACCGACCGGGAGGTCACGCCCGAGGGCGCCCGGGTGGCCCTGTTCGTCCGTCGCGACGCCTGCGTCACCGCGTTCACACAGAAGACGAACTACCAGGTCTCGGTCAATGGCCCCTACCCGGAGACGGGGTGCTTCGAGCCGCCGTCCGGCCACTGAGGACCGGGGACGGCCCCCGCCCGGTCAGGGCTCCCGCAGTACCCGCCCGGTAGAGTGTGCGAGTCGTCATCATGCCCGTTCAGGGGGAAGCCGGTGGAAATCCGGCACTGACCACGCAGCCGTGACCGCCCCGTCGGCGGAAGTCGGAATGCCCTGTCCGTGTCGTGACCGGCTCCTGCCATCGGGACCCCGGTGGCCGGCACCGTCGAGGTATACGGAGCCGGAGCCCGGTGCCTGTGTGCGCCTGGGACCGGTTCCCGCAGGAGAGGCCCCGCCCGCCATGACCGTACGCCGCAGCGCAGCCGCGCTCGCCGCCACCGCTGCCGTGCTCTGCGCGGCCGCAGCCGCAGCCCCGGCCGCGGTCGCCGCGCCGTCCCCCTCTCCGTCCCCGTCCACCGCGCTGCCCTCGGGGCTGTACGGCACGACGGACCCGACGTACGACGGGGTCTGGCGGCAGTCGCTGGCCTTCGTCTCGCAGCGGGCCGTGGGCGTCATGCCCGCCGCGAAGGCCGTGGACTGGCTGGTCGGGCAGCAGTGCGACAGCGGGGCGTTCGCCGCGTACCGCCCGGACCCCTCCGTGCCGTGCGACGCCAAGACCATGATCGACACCAACGCGACGGCGGCCGCCGTACAGGCGCTGCACGAGGTCGGCAAGCACCAGGAGTTCGTCGCCAACGGGCTCGACTGGCTGAAGTCCGTCCAGAACGAGGACGGCGGCTGGGGTTACACCGCCGGCAGCCCGAGCGACGCGAACTCCACCTCGATCGTGATCGGCGCCCTGGCCCGCGCCGGGGAGCGGCTCGGGGACATCACGACGCACGGCGGCAAGACCCCGTACGACGCCCTGCTCACCTTCGCCATCCCCTGCGGCGGCAAGGACGGCGGCGCCTTCGCCTACCAGCCCGACAAGGCGGGCAAGCTCGCCGCCAACGGCGACGCGACCGCCGCAGGTGTGCTCGGCTCGCTCGGCAAGGGGCTCGTCGTCGGCGACACCGCAGCGGCCACGGCCCCCACTTGTAAGACGACGGAGCCGCTCAGGCCGGAGCGGGCCGCCCAGAACGGCGCCCACTACCTGGCCGGTGCCCTCGCGAAGACCGGGCACCTCGACCAGCCGCCGATGCCGGGGGCCGAGGACAGCGCCCCGCAGCCCGACTTCGGGAACACCGCCGACGCGGTCGTCGCCCTCTCCGCCTCCGGGCACAAGGACAAGGCAGCGGGCGCCGTGAACTGGCTGGCGAAGAACTCCGCCGACTGGGCCGCGCGGAGCGGCCCCGCCGCCTACGCCCAGCTGGTCATGGCCGCCCACTCGACCGGCGCCGACGTGCACGACTTCGGCGGCGCCGACCTCGTCGCCCAGCTGAACGCGACCGGTCCCGCGCCCTACTCCATCTCGAAGCCGAAGCCGACGGCCACCGAGGAGGAGAAGAAGGACAGCGGCGACGGGGACGGGATCGGCGGTCTCTGGTGGTTCGTCGGGATCGGGCTCGCCGTCGGTGCCGGCGCCGGATTCCTGATCAGCGGCCGCCGGAAGAACCAGCAGCTGTGAGCGGCCGGGGACGGGCCACCACGCTGCTGGTGGTCCTGGGCGCCGTCCTGTCCGTGTTCCTCGGCACCGGAACGGCCCAGGCGGCGGGTTACCGCTACTGGTCCTTCTGGGAGGGCTCCGGCAGCGGATGGGCGTACGCCACCCAGGGGCCGTCCCTGGTCCGGCCGGACGACGGCTCCGTGCAGGGCTTCCGGTTCGCCGTGAGCGCCGACTCCCAGGACGCGGCGAAACCGCGCCGCTCCCCCGACTTCGCGAAGATCTGCGCGGACACCCCCGCCAAGGGCGGCACCAAGCGGGTCGCGCTCGTCATCGACCCCGGCACCGCCGCCGACGCGCCGCAGGGCGAGACCCCGCCCCCGCCGCGTACCGCGTGCGCGCGGGTCCCGAAGGACGCGAGCAGCGCGGAGGCGCTCGCGGCGGTGGCCAAGCCGCTGCGGTACGGGAGTGACGCGCTGCTCTGCGCGATCTCCGGTTACCCGGTCGCGGGGTGCGGTGAGCAGGTCTCGGGGACGACCGGTACGGAGAGCGGCCGGGCCACGGCGTCCGCGCCCACCTCCGCCTCCGCGTCCGCCCCCGGCGGCGGTGGCTCCGGCGGCGGTCCGTCCGCCGGGGTGCTCTTCGGGGTCGGCGCCGTCCTTCTGCTCGGCATCGCCGCAGTCGCGCAGGCCCGCCGCCGCCGCGGATGAACGGCTCGACGGACGGCACCGGGAACGCCCCGGCGGCCGTCGCCCCGGCCCCGGTCTGGCGCGCCCCCGCCGCGACCCGGAGCAACGCGCTGCCCGCCGGGGCGTGGTGGCTGTGGGCGCTCGGGCTCGCCACCGCCGCCTCCCGGACCACCAACCCGCTGCTGCTCGGCCTGCTGGTGGGCGTGGCGGGATATGTGGTGGCCGCGCGCCGGACGGACGCGCCGTGGGCCCGCTCGTACGGGGCGTTCATCAAGATCGGGCTGTTCGTCATCGGGGTGCGGCTGCTCTTCTCCGTCTTCCTCGGCTCCCCGATCCCCGGCACGCACCTGTTGTTCACGCTGCCCGAGGTGCCGCTGCCCGACTGGGCGAAGGGCGTCCGGATCGGCGGCCGGGTCACCGCCGAGCAGCTGCTGTTCGCCCTGTACGACGGGGCGAAGCTGGCCACCCTGCTGATCTGCGTCGGCGCGGCGAACTCGCTCGCCAACCCGGCCCGGCTGCTGAAGTCGCTGCCCGGTGCGCTGTACGAGGCCGGGGTGGCCGTCGTCGTCGCGATGACGTTCGCACCGAACCTGGTCGCCGACGTGGTGCGGCTGCGCACCGCCCGGCGGCTGCGCGGCCGGCCGACCGGGGGCGTCGGGGCGGTGCTCCAGATCGGGCTGCCGGTCCTGGAGGGCGCGCTGGAGCGGTCGGTCGCGGTGGCGGCCTCGATGGACGCGCGCGGCTACGGGCGCACCGCCGAGGTCCCGGCCGCCGTCCGGCACACCACGAACGTCCTCACCCTGGGCGGGCTGCTCGGGGTCTGCGCCGGTACGTACGGGCTGCTGGCCGCGCAGGGCGCGGTGTACGGGCTGCCGCTGCTGATCGCCGGGCTGGTCGCGGCGATGGCCGGGCTGCGCCTGGGCGGGACGCGTTCGGTGCGGACCCGCTACCGGCCCGACCGGTGGGGCGTACGGGCCTGGCTGGTCGCGGGCTCCGGTGCGGCGGTCGCGGTGGCGATGATCTGGGCGGGCGGCGCGGATCCGGCGGCGCTGCACCCCGGAGTCGTACCGCTGACCGCGCCGGTGCTGCCGCTGTGGCCCGCCGCCGCGGTGCTGATCGGTCTGCTGCCCGCGCTGGTCGCGCCCGTCCCGCCCTCCCCCACAGGCTTCGAGGAGCAGCTGTGATCCGGTTCGACGATGTCTCTGTGCGGTACGAGGGGGCCGGGCGGCCTGCCCTGTCGGGGGTCGATCTGACCGTTCCCGAGGGTGAGCTGGTGCTGCTCATCGGCCCTTCGGGGGTCGGTAAGTCGACTTTGCTGGGTGCCGTGTCGGGTCTGGTGCCGCACTTCACCGGGGGGCGGCTGACCGGGCGGGTCACCGTCGGCGGGCGCGACACCCGCACGCACAAGCCGCGCGAGCTGGCGGACCTGGTCGGCACGGTGGGCCAGGACCCGCTCTCCCACTTCGTGACCGACACGGTCGAGGACGAGCTGGCGTACGGCATGGAGTCGCTGGGCCTGGCCCCGGACGTGATGCGGCGGCGGGTCGAGGAGACCCTCGACCTGCTGGGCCTGGCCGGGCTGCGGGACCGGCCGATCGCCACGCTCTCCGGCGGCCAGCAGCAGCGGGTCGCGATCGGCTCCGTCCTCACCCCGCACCCCCGGGTCCTGGTGCTGGACGAGCCGACGTCCGCGCTGGACCCGGCGGCGGCGGAGGAGGTCCTCGCGGTCCTCCAGCGGCTCGTCCACGATCTGGGCACGACGGTCCTGATGGCCGAGCACCGGCTGGAGCGCGTCGTGCAGTACGCCGACCAGGTCGTCCTGCTGCCCGCGCCGGGCGCCGCCCCGGTGATGGGCGCCCCCGCCGATGTGATGGCCCTCTCCCCGGTGCATCCTCCGGTCGTGGCGCTCGGGCGGCTGGCGGGCTGGGACCCGCTGCCGCTCTCGGTGCGGGACGCCCGGCGGCGGGCCCCCGGGATGCGGGAGCGGCTGGCGGGCCTGGAGCCCGGCCCGGTCGGCGGTGCGGCCGGGCCGGTGCCGCCGGCCGGGGTGACGGCCGCCGCGCCCCGCCCCGCCGTGCAGCGGTCCGGGCTGGGCAGGCTCTTCGGCCGGGGCCCCCGGGAGAGCGCCGTGCCCGAGCCGGTCACTGATGCCACCACCCGGATCGAGCGCCTCGGGGTGCGGCGCGGCCGGATCGAGGCGCTGCGCCGGGTCACGCTCACCGTCGCGCCCGGCGAGACCGTCGCGCTCATGGGACGTAACGGCGCGGGCAAGTCCACCCTGCTCGCCGCGCTCGTGGGCATGGTCGAGCCCACCTCCGGCAGCGTCCTGGTCTGCGGCCGGACCCCGCACCGCACCCCGCCGCGCGAGATGGTGCGCCGGGCCGGGCTCGTACCGCAGGAACCGCGCGATCTGCTGTACGCGGACACCGTCGCCGCCGAGTGCGCGGCGGCGGACGCCGACGCGGGCGCCGCACCGGGCAGCTGCCGGGCCCTGGTCTCCGAGCTGCTGCCCGACGTACCCGACACCACCCACCCCCGCGATCTCTCCGAGGGCCAGCGCCTCGCCCTGGCCCTCGCCCTGGTACTCACCGCCCGGCCCCCGCTGCTGCTCCTGGACGAGCCGACCCGGGGCCTGGACTACGCGGCGAAGGCCCGGCTCGTCGGGGTGCTGCGCGCGCTGGCGGCCGAGGGTCACGCGATCGTGCTGGCCACGCATGACGTGGAGCTGGCCGCCGAGCTGGCGCACCGGGTGGTGATCCTCGCCGACGGGGAGGTGGTGGCGGACGGACCGACCCCGGAGGTCGTGGTGTCGTCCCCCGCGTTCGCCCCGCAGATCGCGAAGATCCTGGCCCCGCAGGAGTGGCTCACCGTGACCCAGGTGCGTGCCGCGCTGGGGGGCGGCGCATGAGCGGCACGGAGGGCCGGGGCGCGCGCCCGGTACGGCTCGGGCCCCGGGCCGTCGCCGCGCTGGTGCTGATCAGCGCGATCGGGGTGGTGGCCTTCGGCTGGCCGCTGCTGGCGGGGGCCGATTCCGGTCTCGCGCACGCGCAGGACGCGCCGTGGCTGTTCGCCGCGCTGCTGCCGCTGCTGGTCGGGGTGGTGGTCGCGATGATCGCGGACGCCGGGCTGGACGCGAAGGCGGTGGCGATGCTGGGGGTGCTGGCCGCCGTCGGCGCGGCACTGCGGCCGCTGGGGGCGGGCACGGCGGGGCTTGAGCCGATGTTCTTCCTGATGGTGCTGAGCGGGCGGGTGCTGGGGCCGGGGTTCGGATTCGTGCTGGGCTCGGTGACGATGTTCGCGTCCGCACTGCTGACCGGCGGGGTCGGCCCGTGGATGCCGTTCCAGATGCTGTCGATGGGCTGGTTCACGATGGGCGCGGGCCTGCTGCCCGCACCGGACCGGCTGCGCGGCCGCGCCGAGCTGCTGATGCTGGCGGCGTACGGGGCGGTGGCGGCGTTCGCGTACGGGACGATCATGAATCTGTACGGCTGGACCATCGTGCCGGGCCTCGGCTCGGGGATCTCCTTCCATCCCGGTGACCCGCTCGGCGACAACCTGGTGCGCTTCCTCGCCTACTGCACGGCCACCTCGGTCGGCTGGGACCTGGGCCGGGCCGCGCTCACCGTCGTACTGACGCTGACCGTCGGGGCGGCGCTGCTGAAGGCGCTGCGCAGGGCCACCCGGCGTGCCGCCTTCGAGGCCCAGGTCACATTCGACGCCCCGGCGGAGTGAGGGCACCCACAGGACCTTGGTCCTGTACGAAGCGGAATAGGAGCCGCCGGGATCGTACGTAACCCCCCGTTCCGACCCCTCCGAGCTGCTATGGAGCGTTATGGGATGGTTCGGGACCTTCGGTCCTGGGTGCGATGCGGGGTCGTAACAGGGGTCATTGCGGTCGTTGAACGGCGCCGCTAACACTGGTTGACGTCGCCGAGCACCGCAGCGTCCACCGGATACGGACAGCGGTCAACGAGCACCGGGCCAGGCAGGATTCGGACCGGCGGGCGACTCAACCGTTCCCGACGTTAGGTTCCCTGTGTCGTTCGCCAGCACCCTTCTCGCCAAGCCCCGCAACGCCCGTCGCAAGACCGTCATGGCCGGTGCGGCCGTCCTCCTGAGCGTCGGCGGTGTGGCCGTGGGCGCCACCTCGGCCATGGCGGCTCCGTCCGCCGCGCCGACGTCCGCCGGCGGCAGTGCCCAGGACACGGCCAGGCAGATGATCGGTGACGAGGCGCAGTTCCAGTGCTTCAGCAACATCGTCAGCCACGAGAGCGGCTGGAACCCGAGCGCGACCAACGCCTCCTCCGGCGCCTACGGCCTGGTCCAGGCCCTGCCCGGTTCGAAGATGGCGTCCGCCGGCTCCGACTGGCAGACCAACGCCTCCACCCAGATCAAGTGGGGCATGGACTACATGAACTCCCGCTACGGCAGCCCGTGCGGCGCCTGGTCGTTCTGGCAGGCCAACAGCTGGTACTGAGTCGGCCCGGACTCCGTCCGCGTATGACCGAAAGCCCCGACCGCGATGCGGCCGGGGCTTTCGGCGTGCGGGCCCGGGATCAGCGCCGGGCCCGTTCGGCGTCGAACCAGCGCACGATCTGCGGACCCGACTTCAGATAGGTCTCGTTGTGGGTGGCCGGTCCCTGGTCGATCACCGGCGCCCTCACTCCCCGCCGCGCCAGATCGGCCGCGCAGCTGCGGGCGTTGGCGATGGGCACGTCGGTGTCGCCCGAGGAGGAGTAGAGCCGTACCGGTACGTCCGGCTTCCAGGCGCAGGTGCCGTCCTGCGCGCGGATGACCGCGAGCAGGGCACCGGACGGGTGCTGGAGCCGCTGGTAGTAGTCGTCGGTGAGCAGTTCCTTCAGCGTCGCGGGGAGGGCCGGGATGATCTCCTCCTCGAAGTGGTTGGTGTCGAAGAGGCCGTCGACGATGTCCGCGTACGGCTCCCGGAACGCCTCAGAGGGGTCCTTCCAGAGCGGGTGGAGCCGGTTCTGCGCGGTGAGGAAGTACGTCATGTAGAAGAGGGCGCTGGTGCTGTTGACCCTGCCGTCGAAGATGGCGGGCGTCTCCGCGTGCTCCAGGTCGTAGGGTCCCGAGACGGGGGCCAGGGCCCGCAGGGTGAACCGCCGGTCCGCGCCGCCCTCCAGGGCCTTGCCGAGCGCCATGGCGACCTGGCCGCCCTGCGAGAAGCCGCTCGCGTACACGTCGCCGGTGAGCGGGCGGCCCAGCCGCAGGGCGGCGGTGTGCGAGGCGCGGAGCATGTCGAGCGACGCGGTGACGGCGGAGTGGGTGTCCATGTACGGGTGGCGCCCCGGACCCTTCCCGAGGCCCAGGTAGTCGGGGGCGGCGACCGCCCGGCCGGCCGAGGCGTGCAGGTAGGCGGCGTAACGGCCGGAGTCCTCGGCGGCGGAGGGCGCGTAGTCGCGGTGGGCCATCGTGCCGTGGGTGTCGGAGACCAGGTCCAGCCGGTGGGCGCCGCCCTCGGGGAGCGCGAAAAGGCCGGTGGCGGTGGTGGGCGCGCCCTGCGGGGTGACGGTGCGGTAGGTGAGGCGGTAGGCGCGAACGCCGTGTCTGACGATGCCGGTGTCCATGCCCGCCGTGGCGAGGAAGTCCGCGACCCCGTCCCGGTCGTGGCGGGCGACGGGGGTGAGCGCGACGAGTTCGCCGCGGGTGTCGTGCCGCTGGGTGACGGGTGCGGACCCGGTCCGGCCGGGCGCCTGGTGCCCGGCCGCCGCGGCGGGAACCGTGCCGAGGGCGGCGAGGACCACGACGGTGGCGGCGGCCAGGACGCGTCGAGTGGCGTTCTTCCGGGCGGAGTTGCTCGCGTTGTTTTCCATGCCCCTGACGCTAGGCAGCCGTCGCGGGGGCGGACATCCGCGTACGCCCCCGCCCGAGGGTGTATCTGACCGCACCATCGGGCTGGGGGCATCCCCCGCCGGGACGTTACAGGCGTTGGATGATCGTTCCGGTGGCCAGCGCGCCGCCCGCGCACATGGTGATCAGCGCGAACTCCTTGTCCCTGCGCTCAAGTTCGTGCAGGGCGGTGGTGATCAGCCTGGCGCCGGTGGCGCCGACCGGGTGGCCGAGCGCGATCGCGCCGCCGTTCACGTTGACCTTCGCGAGCCCGTCGAGGTCCCGTTCGAAGACCTGGGCCCAGCTCAGCACGACCGAGGCGAAGGCCTCGTTGATCTCCACGATGTCGATGTCCTTGAGCGACATCCCGGCCTTGCCGAGCACCGCGCGGGTGGCGTCCACGGGGCCGTCGAGGTGGAAGTGCGGGTCGGATCCGACGAGCGCCTGGGCCACGATCCGGGCCCTCGGCTTGAGCTTGAGGGCCCGCGCCATGCGCTTGGACGCCCACATGATCGCGCAGGCGCCGTCGGATATCTGCGAGGAGTTGCCCGCGGTGTGGATGGCGGTGGGCATCACGGGCTTGAGCCCGCCGAGCCCCTCCATCGAGGTGTCGCGCAGCCCCTCGTCACGGTCGACCAGCCGCCACATGCCCTGTCCGGCGGCCTGTTCCGCCTCCGTGGTGGGCACCTGGACCGCGTAGGTCTCGCGTTTGAAGCGCTCCTCCGCCCAGGCGGCGGCCGCCCGCTCCTGGGAGAGGAGGCCGAGCGAGTCCACGTTGTCGCGGGTGAGGCCGCGCCTGCGGGCGATGCGCTCCGCGGCCTCGAACTGGTTGGGCAGGTCGACGTTCCACTCGTCGGGCCAGGGCTTGCCCGGTCCGTGCTTGGAGCCGCTGCCGAGCGGCACCCGTGACATCGCCTCGACCCCGCAGCTGATCCCGACGTCGATCACCCCGGCCGCGATCATGTTGGCGACCATGTGGGAGGCCTGCTGCGAGGAGCCGCACTGGCAGTCCACGGTCGTCGCCGCGGTCTCGTACGGCAGCCCCACGGTGAGCCAGGCGTTGCGCGCGGGGTTCATGGACTGCTCACCGGCGTGGGTGACGGTGCCGCCGACGATCTGTTCGACGCAGTCGGCGTGGATGCCGGTGCGGCCGAGAAGTTCACGGTAGGTCTCACCCAGCAGATAGGCCGGGTGCAGATTGGCGAGCGCGCCTCCGCGCCTGCCGATGGGAGTGCGTACGGCTTCGACGATGACGGGTTCCGCGGCCATGAGCTCGTCCTCTCCTCGCACTTCCGCAGAGGCGTCCCGGCGCCCACGGAAGGAACTAGTACGCGTTCTAGTTCTTCATGCAGTCTTATGAGGATTACCCTCGGTACGCAAGAGGCTTGCACGGACCTTGCCCATGCTTCACCGTCGGCACCCACCACAAACCGGCCTGTTTCACGGATGCTTCACGCAACAGATCGGGCCACGCCTCTTGTCAGTTGTAGAACTCGTTACTACCTTTCGGGCAACTTCTGATGGGTCGTCAGACAAAGCCCGGACGACTCTCGGACCGACCTGGCGTTCTTGACCTGGAGCTGCCGATGCCCTGCCCCCATCTGCCCGAAGGGTTCGACTTCACCGATCCCGACCTGCTCCAATCGCGGGTTCCGCACCCGGAGTTCGCCCTGATGCGGGAGACCGCGCCGGTCTGGTGGTGCACCCAGCCCGCCGGCATCTCCGGCTTCGACGACGAGGGTTACTGGGTCGTCACCCGGCACGCGGACGTCAAGTACGTATCGACCCGCCCCGAACTGTTCTCCTCGAACACCAACACCGCGGTGATCCGCTTCAACGAGACGATCAGCCGCGACCAGATCGATGTCCAGAAGCTGATCATGCTGAACATGGACCCGCCCGAGCACACCCGGGTCCGCCAGATCGTCCAGCGCGGTTTCACCCCGCGCGCTGTCCGCTCGCTCGAACAGGCGCTGCGCAGCCGGGCGCGCTCGATCGTCGAGACGGCGCAGGCCGGCGCGGACGAGGACGGTTCGTTCGACTTCGTCAACAACATCGCCGTCGAACTGCCCCTCCAGGCCATCGCCGAGCTGATCGGCGTACCGCAGGAGGACCGGAGCCGGATCTTCGACTGGTCGAACAAGATGGCTTCGTACGACGATCCCGAGTACGCGATCACCGAGGAGATCGGCGCCGAGGCGGCCATGGAGCTGGTCTCGTACTCGATGAACCTCGCGGCGGCGCGCAAGGAGTGCCCGGCCAAGGACATCGTCTCCCAGCTGGTCGCCGCGGAGGGCGAGGGCAACCTGCTGTCCGACGAGTTCGGCTTCTTCGTCATCCTGCTCGCCGTGGCCGGAAACGAGACCACCCGCAACGCGATCAGCCACGGCATGCACGCCTTCCTCACCCACCCCGAGCAGTGGGAGCTGTACAAGCGCGAGCGGCCCGAGACGACCGCGGAGGAGATCGTCCGCTGGGCGACCCCCGTGGTCTCCTTCCAGCGGACCGCCACCCAGGACCTCGAACTGGGCGGGCAGCAGATCAAGAAGGGCGACCGGGTCGGGCTGTTCTACTCCTCGGCCAACAACGACCCCGAGGTATTCGAGAGCCCGGAGAAGTTCGACATCACCCGCGACCCCAATCCGCACCTCGGCTTCGGCGGCGGCGGTCCGCACTTCTGCCTGGGCAAGTCCCTCGCCGTCATGGAGATCAACCTGATCTTCAACGCCATCGCGGACGTCCTGCCCGACCTGCGGCTGGTGAGCGACCCGCGCCGGCTGCGCTCCGCCTGGCTCAACGGCATCAAGCAGCTCCAGGTGAGCACCACGAACGCCTGAGAGCAGCACGACCGCCGAGCAACACGGAAGCGCTGAGCAGCACGGAAGCCCTGAGCACCGCGAACACCTGAGCCGCGTAGGCGTACTCTCCTCGCCGCCTGCGCGGCTACGGCTTTCCGGCCACCGTCGCCTCCAGGGGGTTCCCGGCCCCGGCCCCGCCCCCGTCCTTGGCCGCAGGCCGCTGGAGCCGGCGCGGTCCGGACAGCGCGTAGGTCAGCCCGAAGCCGAGCGCGACCACCGCCGCCCCGCCCACCGCGTCGAGCACCCAGTGGTTGCCCGTCGCGATGATCGCGGAGACCGTGAACAGCGGGTGCAGCACCCCGAGGAGCTTCATCCAGACCTTCGGGGCGAGCATCACGATCACCACACCGCACCACAGCGACCAGCCGAAGTGCAGCGAGGGCATCGCCGCGTACTGGTTGGTCACGCCCGTCAGCGTGCCGTAGTCGGGCTTGGCGAAGTCCTGGACGCCGTGGACGGTGTCGATGAAGCCGAGCCCTGGCATCAGCCTCGGCGGGGCCAGCGGGTAGAGCCAGAACCCGACCAGGGCCAGGACCGTGGCGAAGCCGATGGAGCTGCGGACCCAGCGGTAGTCGGCCGGGCGGCGCACGTACAGCACCGCGAGGATCGCCAACGGCACGATGAAGTGGAACGTCGAGTAGTAGTAGTCGAAGAAGTCCCGCAGCCAGCCGACCTTGACCACCGCGTGGTTGGCCCAGTGCTCCATGTCGATGTGCAGCCACTGCTCGACCGCGTGGATCTGCCGGCCGTGGTGCTCCGCGGTGGCACGGCCGGCCGTCGCGGCCAGCCTGACGTGCTGGTAGGCGGAGTAGACGACCCTGATCAGCAGGAGTTCCAGCAGCAGGTTGGGCCGGCTGAGCACCCGCCGCCAGAACGGCAGCAGCGGCACCCGGCTCCAGCGGGCCGGGACGGGGGCCGCGTAGTCGGTGGGGACCGGCTGCTGCCAGTAGGGCGAGGTGCGCGGCAGGAACGGGGCGACGCACGCGGCCCCGAGCGCGGCGATCAGCAGCACGTTGTCGCGTACCGGGAACATCGACTCGATGTTCGGCAGCAGCATCTTGCCGGGCAGTGTGATCACCAGGACCACGACGGCCGGCCACACCATCCGGTCGGAGGCCCGGGTGCCGACCCGGCCGACCACCGCGAGCAGCACCCACAGCAGCTGGTGCTGCCAGGCGGTCGGTGAGACGGCGACGACGACACAGCCGGTGACGGCCACCGCGAGCAGCAGCTGGCCGTCGCGGGCGTACCGTGCGGCGCGGCGCAGACCGAGGAAGCAGACCGCCGCCGCGAGCACCAGGAAGAGCGCGATCTCCAGCGGGCCCGCCAGGCCGAACCGGAGCAGCGCGCCGTGCAGGGACTGGTTGGCGAGGCTGTCGGCCTGGTCGCCGAGGCCGGCCCCGGCGACGTGGTGCACCCAGTACGTCCACGAGTCGTGCGGCATCGCCGCCCAGGCCAGTGCGGTGCAGGCGGCGAACGCGGCGCCGCCGGTCAGCGCCGCCCGGCGCCTCCCGGTCAGCCAGAGCAGCACGGCGAACAGCAGGACGGTGGGCTGGAGGGCGGCCGCGATGCCGATCAGGACACCGGAGGCGCGCTCGCCTCTGACGACGAAGCAGCCGACGAGCACCAGGAGGACCGGCAGGATGCTGGTCTGGCCCAGGTAGAGGGCGTTTCGGACCGGCAGCGAGAGCATCAGCAGGGTGATCGCGACGGGTGCGGCGAACAGCGCGGTGCGTCTCTTGACCGGTCCGGGCAGGGCGCGCGCCGCGATGACGCCGAGGGCGGCGACGAGCAGCAGCGAACCGAAGGTCCAGGCGACCCCGAGGCTCTGTTCCGCGGTCCGGGTGAGCGGTTTCAGCACCAGCCCGGCGAAGGGGGTGCCGGTGAACCGGTCGGTGTCGTACAGCGAGCCCGTCACATGAAGCACACCGTTCTCACCCGTCCAGGTCTCAAGATCGGTGAGCCGTTCGCCAGGCGGCTGCCGCAGCACCACCGCCATCTGCCGTACGGCCAACGCGGCCACAACCAGCCAGAGAACAGCTCGGGCCGCCCCGGTCCTCGTCCCTGCCGTCGCCTCTCCGCGCACACTGTGCTCCGCATTCGCCACGCTGCGCCGACCCTCCTGCCGTCTTGTGCCGACCCTCGATTCGGGCATGCTGTGAAACCTTCGCATTGCGCTATGAGGTAGACACAATCAACCCCCTCTTCGCCTGACTGTCATCCGGCTTTTGTCCGAAAGAATGTCCGGCGGTCCGGCCGACCCGTGGCCGGACGGCCGGAACCGACAGGACCGCCGCCCACGTCTGAGCCCGTGACCAGGGCCTGGGGCGGGTAAGGGGGAGGAGCCGGGATGCGGTGGGCGGGGACGGGGCAAGGGGTGGAGGCCGGAGCGCGGGCCTGGGCGGTCCGCGCGCTGTCACTCGTCATGATGCTGGTGTCGTTGCAGATCGGCTCGTTGATCGCACCGGCGTACGCCTGTGGCTGCGGGGCGATGGTGGTGGACCCGAACAGCCAGGTCTCGGTGGACCGGGAGACCTCCGTGGTCAGCTGGTCGGGCGGCGCCGAGCAGATAGTGATGCAGCTCACCGTCAGGGGGAACGCGCCGGAGGCGGCGTGGATCATGCCGGTGCCGCACCGTGCCACGGTCGAGCTGGGTGACGCCTCGCTCTTCTCCGAGCTCGAAACCCTCACCGCGCCGGTCCGCGAGACCAGGCATTACTTCTGGCCACACGCCGACGACTGGCCCTTCGGCGGTTCTGGCAACGCGTCGGGGGACTCCGCCGCCGCCCCCTCGGCCGCCGCACCGGTCGGGGTGGTGGGCCGGGAACGGCTCGGGCCGTTCGACGTGGCCCGGCTGACCGCGACCGATCCGACGGCCCTGGAGGGCTGGCTGACGGAGAACGGCTTCGAGCTCCCGGACTGGCTGTCGACGGCACTGCGGCCCTATGTCGAGCGGAAGTGGGAGTACGTGGCGATCCGCCTCGCCCCGCAGGAGAAGGGCGGTCCGCTGCTCGGCCGGCTCGACCCGCTGCGGCTGCGTTTCGCCAGTGCCGAGCCGGTCTACCCGATGCGGCTGTCCCGGCTCGCCACGACACCGCAGTCGCTGGGGCTGTACGTGCTGGCGGCGCACCGTATGGAGCCGCGCGGCCGGATCGGCGGGCTGGAACCGGAGGTGACCTACGCGGAGCGGGTCGACACCGGGCGGGACGGCGGCGCGTACCCGGCGCTGGACGAGCTGACGGGCGGGAAGCCGGTGTTCCTCACGGCGATCAGCCAGGCGTTCCCCCGGCCCGAGCGGATCGATGACGACCACGAGCTGCGGGCGACGGCCGCCGACACCCCGTACCGGACCACGTACTACCGGGACGAGCTGCTGACCGTGGGGCCCGTTCCGGCCTGGGTGCTGACGCTGCTCGGTGCCGTGGCGCTGGTGGTCGCGGCGGTGCTGCTGGTGGCGCGGTCCCGGCGGCGGCGACCGGTGACACCGCCGCCGCCGGTCATGGCGCCGCCGCCGCTGCGCTGAGCTCGGGCGGCGCCGGGCTCAGTCCTCCCCGGCCGGGATGTCCGCCTGCCAGCCCGTGAACAGCGGGACCTCGCCGCTGCCGTCCAGGACCACGATCCCGAACGGGCGGTCGAAGGCGATGTGCAGGTAGCGCTCCGGCACGGGCGCCGCGCCCCCCGGTGCGGCCATGACGGTCACCGCCGCGGCCTCCACACCTTCCTCCGCGACCTTCACCACGGCTTCCTGCACCACCTCGGAGATCATGAGCGGCTCGGGCGAGATCCACCCGAGATCCGCGCGGGGAGTCGTCGCGACCCGGATTCCGAGCGCCGCCAGTTGCTCGGTCACCTGAACGTTCGTACGCAGGGTGAATCGCGGGACCGCGATACTCAGGACGTCCGTGTCCAGCGGGGTGCGCAGCGACTGCGGCGCCCAGCCTGCGGGCAGTACGTCGGCCGCTCCCGCGCCCGGCTCCCCCAGCACCAGCCGGACCCTGGCCGGGGCGCCGCCGGGGCGCTCGGTACGGCAGCGCAGCTCGACGACCTGGGTGCCACGCACCGTCCAGCCGTCCCACGGCGCACGTGTGGTGTACATGGTCGGCACCGCGCGCCGCGCCCCGGCCGCGTCGGTGAACGGCAGGTCGCAGGTCTCCTCCGGATCGAACGGCTCGTCCCACCGCGCCTTCAGCGCCAGTACGTTGACGAGCACCAGCAGCATGTCGTCGCTGATGTCCAGCGGCAGCCGCTCGATGAGGCCGCCGGTGGCCTCCCGTACCCAGGCGTCGATCCCGGCGGTGTCCATCGGCCCGAACCCGATGTCCGCCAGCGCCTCCCGGTACTCCCGGTAGACCGGCACCCGGGTCCACACCCGGGTCGCCACCCCCAGCGCCTCGGTGGCCGCCAGCTCGCGCACCCGGGCCGTCACCGCGTCGGCGGCCTGCCGCTCCGCCACCCCCAGCACCGCGCGCAGTTCCTCGGCGGTCTCCCCGCGCGCGCCCGCCGCGACCACGGCCAGGGCCAGCCAGAGCCCGGCCGGCGAGCACACGAAGCTCCCGCCGCCCGGCCCGGCCAGCTCCCGTATCCACCGCTCACCGAGCCGCTGGACGGCCCCGGCCTCCATCGTCGATCCCGTCTCCTGTGCCACCGATGCCCCCTGCACACAAATCGTTTTCCGCACATCCGTGCGGAAGACAGAATGACCCAATGACGTGGACCGTGACCCCCGAACCCTTCGACTCCCCCGATGGCGCGCTGCTGCGGCGGGACTACTACGACGAGGTCGCGAGCCGCTACTGGGGGCGGCCGGCGACCGCCGAGGAGATCGACGAGGGGCTCACCGACGACGGCGCCGAGCTGCTGGTCCCGCCGACCGGTGAGTTCGTCGTGGGCCGCTTCGGCGGACGGGCGGCGGCCTGCGCCGGGCTGATCGCGACGGGCGACGGGGTCGCGGAGCTCACCCGGGTGTTCGTACGCCCGGAGGCGCGCGGCACGGGCGGCGGCGGGCTGCTGCTCGCGGCGATCGAGGACCGGGCGCGGGCCCTGGGCGTCCGGCTGGTCCGGCTCGACACCCGTAACGACCTGGTCGAGGCGCGCGGGCTGTACGCGAAGCACGGCTACCGGGAGGTCCCGGCGTTCCACCACCGCAACCAGTACGCGGAGCACTGGTTCGCCAAGGAGCTGGAAGCCTGACGAAGGTCTGGTTGAGGCGCCACCGTGTGACGGGCCCCCGGCGCTCAGGCCTTGGTGGTCGCGCGCTCAGGCCTGGTGGTCGCGCCTCGGTTCCGGGCTGTGCGGCCGTTCCTTGCTCGATCCGCTCGTCTCGGCGGTCAGCTCGGAGACGAGGGCGACCAGGTCGGTCGGCCGGTCGGGGCCCCACCAGTCACCCAGCAACTCTGCAAGGGACTCCTCGCGGGCGTGCGAGAGCTTCACCACGGCCTCCGCGCCGGGCTCGGTGAGTACCAGCTGCACGCCCACCCGGCGGGCCAGCCCGCGTTCCTCCAGCTGCCGGCACGCCTCGCTGATCACGCGCAGCGGCACCGGGGCGATCTCGGCGAGCCGGGCGGGCTCCACGGTGCCGTGCCGTTTGATGCGCAGCAGCATCCAGCTCGCGGCGGGCAGCAGATCGAGCCCGGCCTTCTCGGTGATCTTCACGTAGACCTCGCGGCGCCCCTCCCTGGTGGCCAGGACGGAGAGGGCGCGGGCGCATTCGTCGTACGAGGACCGCTCGACCGGGTTCGACGCCAGGGTCTCGCTGGGGTCGGGGGCGGTCACCGAGCCCCGCAGCTTGTCCTCCTTGAGCAGCCAGGCGAAGACGAAGGCGATCAGGACGACGGGGGCCGCGTACAGGAACACGTCGGTGATCGATGTCGAGTACGCGTGGATCACCGGCCCCCGGAGCGGGGGCGGCAGCTTGCCGATGGCGCGCGGGTCGGCCGACAGGCTGTCCGCGCTGACCCCGGGCGGCAGGGCCCTCCCGTTGAGCGCCGCACCGAGCTTGTCGGTGAGCCGGTTGGTGAAGATGGTGCCGAAGATGGCGACACCGAACGAGGCGCCGATGGAACGGAAGAAGGTAGCCCCGGAGGTGGCGACGCCGAGGTCCTGGTAGCTCACGGCGTTCTGCACGATCAGGACGAGGACCTGCATCACCAGGCCGAGTCCCGCACCGAAGACGAAGAAGTAGAGGCTCATCTCCAGGGTGCTGCTGGTCTCCGTGAGCCGGTGGAGGAGCAGCAGGCCGATCGCCGTGATGCCGGTGCCGAGGATCGGGAAGACCTTCCAGCGGCCCGTACGGCTGACGATCTGGCCGGACCCGGTCGAGGTGAGGAGCAGGCCGAACACCATCGGCAGCATGTGGACACCGGACATCGTCGGCGAGATGTCGTGCACCACCTGGAGGAAGGTCGGCAGGTAGGTCATCGCGCCGAACATCGCGAAGCCGATGACGAAGCTGATCACGGCGACGAGGCTGAAGGTCCTGATCCGGAACAGCTTCAGCGGCAGTACGGGTTCTGCCGCGCGCCGTTCCACGTACACGAAGGCGATCAGGAGCAGCACGGCGAGCACGGCGAGGCCGATGATCTGCGCCGAGCCCCAGGGCCAGGTGGTGCCGCCGAGCGAGGCGACCAGGACCAGGCAGGTGGCGACCGAGGCGATGAGGAAGGTGCCCAGGTAGTCGATGGTGTGCTTCGTGCGGCGGACCGGGATGTGCAACACGGCGGCGATCACGGCGAGGGCGATGACGCCGATGGGGAGGTTGATGTAGAAGACCCAGCGCCAGCTGAGCTGCTCGGTGAAGAAGCCGCCGAGCAGCGGCCCGAGCACGCTCGTCATGCCGAACACCGCTCCGAAGAGGCCCTGGTACTTGCCTCGTTCGCGCGGCGGGACGATGTCTCCGACGATCGCCATCGACAGCACGATCAGACCGCCACCGCCGAGCCCCTGGAGTGCGCGGAAGCCGATCAGCTGAGGCATGTTCTGGGCGATGCCGCAGAGCGCGGAGCCGATCAGGAAGATGACGATGGCGATCTGGAAGAGCCGTTTGCGCCCGTACTGGTCGCCCAGCTTGCCCCAGAGCGGGGTCGCGGCGGTCGAGGCCAGCAGATAGGCCGTGACCACCCATGACAGGTGCTCCAGGCCGCCGAGGTCGCTGACGATGGTCGGCAGCGCGGTGGAGACGATGGTCTGGTCGAGTGCCGCGAGCAGCATGCCGAGGAGCAGGGCGCCGATCGCCACCAGCACCGACCGGGTGGAGCGGTTTTCGCCCGGGGCCGGGGCCGGGGGGCTCAACTGCTGGGCCATGTGACATCTCCTCGGATCCGCTGGACACCCATCCTGTCCGCTTTGAGCGGTTATGGCCTGCCGAGGGGCCGCACGATTGGGCTTCCTGGCGGCGGGCTGCATAATCGCAGGCAGTTCAAGGGGAGGGGACCCACAATGACCGGACATATCTGCCCGGAGTGCGGTACGGGCAGCAGACCCGGCACCGGACCGGGCTGCGGCTGCGCGCCCCGGGGCGGCGCCGGGCAGCCGTGGGACGACGGACAGCGTTACGTCACGCAGGAACAGCGGGCGGCCGAACAGCACCGCGTCGTGCAGGAGCACCACGCCGGGCGCTCGGCCGAGTTCGCGGCGGCGGAGGACTTCGACCCACTGCGCATCCGGCCGTACGTGACGCTGGGGGGTGAGGAGGCCGCGGGGGCTGCGGGAATCGAGGGGGCTGCGGTCGGCCGGGGCGGCTCGGCGCGATACCCGGCGGAGGGCCATGCGGGGGATGTGGCCGATGCGGGCAATGTGGCTGGTGTGGGCGATGTGGCTGATGCGGCCACGACGATGCCCCTTTTCCTCAGCGCGGCGGGGTCCGACCCGCTGCCGGGGAGCGCCGGGCCCCGCACTCCGGACGGCCACCCGGACACCTCGGCCCCGACGACGGACCTGGAGCCGGATCCGGTGCGGCCGCGCCGCCGCAGCCCGTTCGCCGCGCTGGCCGCGGGGGCGGCCGTCGCGGCGGTGGTCGGTACGGCGGCGTTCGTCGGCGGGCTGTTCAACGGGGACGGCAACGGGGACGCCGATCTGGACGCGGTCCTGCCCTCCACCGTGACCAGCCTCCCCGAGGAGAGCGCCGCACCGTCACCCTCGACGACGGCGTCCGCCTCCGCGCCGCCGTCCCGGTCGGCCTCGCCATCCGCGTCCGCCTCCGCCGGCGCGTCCGCGTCCGCCTCGGCATCCGGGTCCGGGTCACCGTCGGCGAGCGCCTCGGCGTCCGCGTCGGCGTCCACCGGCCCCTCGGCCCCGGTCACCGCGTCCTCCCCGGCGTCCACCGGGGGCGCGGCGGGCACGGCGGACACCGGCAGCACAGCACCGGCGGACCCGCCCGCGCTGTCGGCGGAGGGCGGCACGCTGCGGCGCGGCGACCACGGCCCGGAGGTGGCCGAGCTACAGCGGCGGCTCCAGGAGATCGGGCTGTTCATGAGCACCCCCGACGCCGACTACACGGACCGCGTCGAGGACGCCGTGCACCGCTACCAGCGGTACATGTACATCCAGGGCGACGACGACGGGGTCTACGGACCGAACACCCGACGGGCCCTGGAGGCGATCACGACGGGCCACGGCCGCTACTGACCCACCTCCCCAGCCTCTTCCGCCCCTACCCCACCCCGGCCCACACCCCGTCAGGGATTGGCTTTCCCCGGCAGGTTTTTGTATCGTGATGGAACAAAGTGGCCCCCAAACGCACTCCCTGACCGGCGGGCGGGGGCCGCTTGTTCTCTTTCCCGTGTTCTTTTCCCGGGGCCTCACGTGTCCCCGCACCGTCACCCCGCCCTGGAGCCCGCCCATGCCGGCCACCGTTCTCACCGCCCGCGCCCTGCTGCTCGACATGGACGGCACCCTGGTGAACTCCGACGCCGTCGTGGAGCGCTGCTGGCGGCGCTGGGCGCTGCGGCACGGACTGGACCCGGAGGCCGCGCTCAAGGTGGTCCACGGCCGGCAGGGGTACGCCACCATGGCGGTACTCCTCCCGGACCGCCCGGTGGAGCAGAACTACGCGGACAACCGCGTGATGCTCGCGGAGGAGACCGCCGACACCGACGGCGTCGTCCCGGTCGGCGGCGCCGGCGTCTTCATGGACGCGATCGCCGCGCTCCCGCACGCCCTGGTCACCTCGGCCGACCGGGCCCTGGCGCAGGCCCGGATGACGGCGGCCGGTCTGCGGATGCCCGAGCTGAAGGTGACCGCCGAGAGCGTGGGCGCCAGCAAGCCGGACCCGGAGGGCTTCCTCAAGGGCGCCGCCGGGCTGGGCTTCGACCCGGCGGACTGCGTCGTCTTCGAGGACTCCGAGGCGGGCATCGCGGCCGGCCGGGCGGCGGGCATGCGCGTCGTGGGCGTGGGCCCGCGCGCGGCGGCGCTCTCCCCGGACGCGCACGTCGAGGACCTGACGCGGATCCGGGTCGAGGCGGCGGCCGACGGATCGATCCTGCTGCACATCAGCGACGCCCAGTAGCCCGCAGGGCGCCAACCCTGCCGGGGTTGGCGCCCTACCGGGGTTGGCCCCGCCGCACGTCAGCGCCCGGTGGCCGACGCCCCCGTCCCGGCACGGTGCAGCCGTCCCCGCGCCACCAGTTCCAGCACGGTCGCGACGGCCGCCGCCTGTACGGCCATCAGCGCCACCAGCACGAACAGTTGCACAGCGCCCGCCTGTACGGGTGAGGCGCCGCCCAGCAGCATGCCGACGAACGCACCGGGCAGCGTGACGAGCCCGACCGTCCGGGTCTGGTCGAGCCCCGGCAGCAACGCGTCCGACGCGGCGGGCCTGGCGATCTCCAGCCGCGCGTCGCGGTCCGGGAGGCCGAGCGCCATCGCCGCCTCCACCTCCCCGTGCCGGGTCGCCAGCTCGTCGAGCGCCCGCCGCCCGCCGAGCACCGTCGCGGTCAGGGCGCCCCCGATCAGGATTCCGGTCACCGGGATCAGCGCGATGCCACGGACCGGCACGAGCCCGGTGAGCAGCAGCGCCGCGACCACCGGCACGACCCCCGCCCCGATCGGCACGGCCACCCACTTCCAGCTGCGGTTTCCGGTGACGCGGTGACCCGCCGTCCACACCGCGACGCCGAACATCAACGCGATGAACGCGAACGTCGGCGCGAAGGCGTGCACCACCCAGCCGATGAGCGAGGAGACCGCCGCGAGCTGCACCGCCGCCCGCAGTCCGGCCAGGACGATCTGCCGCGACCGGCCGAGCGAGGCGAAACCGGCGATGGCCGCGGCCGCCGCGAGCAACAGGGCGAGCACGACCCCGAGCGTGATGTTGACCGGTAGCAGCACGCGGCCACCCTAACGAGCCGCTGTACGACGACGAGCGCGATCCGGCCGCCCCGAGGCGCCGCCTCCCGGACCGGACCTGCCGTCCCGTCAGTTCCGTACGCCCGCGCACTCACTTGCGTACGCCCCCGCACTCCTGCCCTCTTCGTCAGAACCCTTGATGTGACGTGCCCATGTCGCCACTCTGTTACCTGGCGCCCACCCCACGGAAACCTGGCGCCGCCACGATGGCCGGGCCGTTCCGCACGACCGGGTCAAGGTCCCCCCACATCAAGGGAGTTCGCATGTCAGGTGTCTACGCGCGTCGCATAGCCGTCCTCGCCGCATCCGCCGCCCTCGCCGCAACCACCGGGCTGCTCACCGCTCCCAGCGCCCAGGCCGCCATGCCCACACCGGTGGCCGCGTCCACCGCCCGCACCTATCTGAGCCAGCTGACCGTACAGGCGGAGGGCTCCTCCGACGGCTACAGCAGGGACAAGTTCCCGCACTGGATCACCCAGTCCGGCGCCTGCGACACCCGCGAAGTGGTCCTGAAGCGGGACGGCACGAACGTCACACAGAACTCCAGCTGCGCTGCCGTCACCGGCAGTTGGTACTCGGAGTACGACGGGGCCACCTGGACCGCCGCCTCCGATCTGGACATCGACCACATGGTCCCCCTCGCCGAGGCCTGGCGGTCCGGCGCCTCCAGCTGGACCACCGCCCAACGTCAGGCCTACGCGAATGACCTGACGCGCCCTCAACTCATTGCGGTCACCGACAACGTCAACCAGTCGAAGGGCGACAAGGACCCGGCCAAGTGGCTCCCTTCGCGTGCCGCGTACAAGTGCACGTACGCACGCGCCTGGGTGCACGTGAAGCACTACTACGACCTGACCGTCGACTCGGCCGAGAAGGCCGCACTGCAGTCCGTGCTCAACGGCTGCTGAACGATCACTGAACGGCGGCCGGACCGCTGACCCGCGACTCCGGAACCGCCCCGCACTCCCCCGTCGTTCCGTACGGTACGAACCCGCCGTACGAACACCCCGTACGGAACCGGCCATACGGATCCGTCCGTACGGAACGACGCGAGGAGCACCACATGACTGCCGGGCTGCGCCTGGGACCGCTACTGCGGTACGTCGACTGGGAGACCGCCTCCACCGCCACCGTCTGGGTCGAGGCGGACCGGCCGTGCACGGCCGTGATCCGGTGCGCGGACGGGGCCTCCGGCTCGTCCCCGACCTTCGCGGTCTCCGGTCACCACTACGCGTTGGTGGTGGTGACCGGGCTGACCCCCGGCTCCACCACGGCGTACGAGGTACTGCTCGACGACCGCCGGGTGTGGCCGCCGGAGAACCACCCCTTCCCGGCGAGCACGATCACCACCCCGCCGATATCCACCGGCGGCGACGGAGCGGGTGAGGACGGCGAGGCGGGCGCGGCCGGTTCGGGCAGTGAGGGCGCCGGACAGCCGACGGTCCGGATCGCGTTCGGCTCCTGCCGCTGGGCGGCTCCCCCCGCCGGCGGACACGCGTCGGTCCGGTCCGACCCCGTCGGGCCGGACGCCCTGGACACCCTCGCCGCCCGGCTCGCCGCAGAGCCCGACGCCGTACGCCCCGACGTCCTGCTGCTCCTGGGCGACCAGGTGTACGCGGACGAGACGTCGCGGGAGACCCGGCAGCGGCTCGCGGCGCGGCGCGATCTGAACGAGCCGCCGGGAGCGGAGGTCGCGGACTACGACGAGTACACCTGCCTGTACGACGAGTCGTGGCGCGACCCCGAGGTGCGCTGGCTGCTCTCCACGGTCCCCAGCTGCATGATCTTCGACGACCACGATGTGATCGACGACTGGAACACCAGCGCCGCCTGGCTCACCGAGATCCGCTCCACCCCCTGGTGGCACGAGCGGATCGTCAGCGGACTGATGTCGTACTGGGTCTATCAGCACCTCGGCAACCTCTCCCCCGCCGAGCTGGCGGCGGACCCGCTCTACGCGGCGGTGCACGCCACCCCGGACGGCACGGAGGAGGTCCGCCGGTTCGCGGCCGGGGCCGACGCGGACCCCACCTCTACCCGCTGGAGCTACCGACGCATTTTCGGCCGAGTACGGCTGCTCATGGTGGACAGCCGCGCGGCCCGGGTCCTCGACGAATCGCGGCGGGCGATGATCCATCCCGAGGAGATGCGGTGGCTGCGCGAGGAGATGCTCTCCGGGCCCGGTTCCTTCGACCATGTTCTGATCGGCACATCGCTCCCGTGGCTGCTGCCTCCATTGGTACACGAAGCGGAACAGTGGAGCTCGGCGCTGTGCCGGGGCGAGCGGGGCGGCCCGGACGGCCGCTGGGCGCGGGTCGGCGAATACCTGCGACAACGCGCCGACCTGGAGCATTGGGCCGCCTTCCCCGATTCGTTCGGGCAGTTGACGGAGCTGATCCGGGAGGTGGGCAGCGGACCCGACGCCCCGGCGACGGTATGTGTGCTCTCGGGCGATGTGCACCATGCGTACATCGCGGAACCCGCCTGGCCCGCCGGAGCCCCCGACGGCGCACCGGCAGCCCGCGTCCTGCAACTGACCTGCTCTCCCGTGCACAACTCGATCCCCGGCCCACTCAAGGGTGCCTTCCGATTCGGCTGGAGCCGGGCGGGGCGACGGTTCGGACGGCTGCTGGCCCGGCACGGGCGCACTGGTACAGCTCCGGTTCAGTGGCACAAGACGGACGGGCCATGGTTCGGCAATCAGCTGATGACACTTACGTTGCATGGCCGGAAAGCTGCGCTGTCATTGGTTCAGGCCAAGTCGAAGAGGACAGGGGCCCAGCTCCAGACGGTATTTGATCGCCGGCTGACCAATGACGGGTCATCGACTTTCAGCCAGTCAACTAAACGTTGAACTTGCAAGTACTGATGAGGCCTACCTAACCTGTGGTGCTCAGTCGGTTCACGTCCCCACTAGACCGAAGGAGCCTCCCCCCATGTACTCACGCCTGAATCAGGCCCAGCCCTACGCTCTCGCGCTCTTCCGAATCGTCGTAGGCCTGCTCTTCGCCTGCCACGGTGCCGCCTCGATCTTCGGCGTCCTGGGCGGCGCCATGGGTGGTGGATCCATACCCGCCGGCACCTGGCCAGGGTGGTACGCGGCGGTCATCCAGCTCGTCGGCGGCGGGCTCGTGGCGCTGGGCCTCGGCACCCGTATCGCGGCCCTGATCTCGTCCGGCTCCATGGCGTACGCGTACTTCAGCGTCCACCAGTCCGGGGCGCTCTTCCCGCTGCAGAACGGCGGCGAGCCGTCCGCCGTCTACAGCTGGGTGTTCCTGCTGCTCGTCTTCACGGGTCCCGGCGCCCTGGCCCTGGACCGGCTGTTCACCGCCCGCTCCGCTCCCCTGCCCGTCGAGGAGCGCACCCCCGAACCGGCCGCCCCGGTCGCCGTCTGACCCGGACGGGGCGCGTGCGGGCCACCGGGCCCGCACGCGCCTGCCGCAGCTCAGGCACCGCATGGACCGAACGTCGAGGCATCCACGAGTGAGGGTCGACGCTCATGTGACATACACATGAGGTGCCCAACATCACGCATATATCTGGATCTCCAGGTGAACGGCAGGCGTACGCTGTACAGCTGGCCCTGCCGCTCCTGCCGCTCCCCTGCGACGTCGCGGCGTTGTCACGAATCGGGGAGTAGAAGTGCTGGAGAGTGTGGGCGCGCTGACCGGCAGCCCATGGATCTACGTTGTGGTCGCCCTCTCGGTGCTTCTGGACGTCTTCCTTCCCGTGCTGCCCAGCGGTGTCCTCGTGATCACCGCCGCCACGGCCGCCGCCGCGGGTACCAGCACGGTGGCCGCCGACGCCGCGGGCGCTGCCCGTCACGTGACCGAGGTCCCCTCGCTCCTGGTCCTCATCCTCTGCGCGGCCAGCGCCTCCGTGCTGGGTGACCTCGCCGCCTACCGGCTCGCCTGGCGCGGCGGTGCACGGCTGGAGGCAGCCATCGCCCGTTCCCGCCGTCTCACCTCCGCGCAGGAACGCCTGGGCGCGGCGCTCAACCGGGGCGGCGGCGTCCTCGTCGTCATCGCGCGCTTCGCCCCGGCCGGACGCTCGGTCGTCTCCCTGGGCGCGGGCGCCTCGCACCGCAAGGCGAAGGAATTCCTGCCGTGGTCCGCGGTCGCGGGCGTGGCCTGGGCCGGCTACAGCGTGGGGCTCGGCTACTTCGGCGCGCAGTGGCTCGGCGCGAGCTGGCTGGGCACGGCGATCTCGGTCCTCGCGCTCTTCGTCGCGGGCGCGTTCGCCGCGCTGCTGATGCGGCGCCCCGCGGCGGCGGCCGCCGCGGCCGCTGCTGCCGCCCCGGCCTCGGTCCCTACGGCGTCCTGACACCTCCCCGCACTTCCAGACCGTCCAGCAGTCTGGCGGTCGACGCGGCGATCTCGTCGACGGCACGGTCGAAGACTTCCCTGTTGTGCGCGGCCGGGGCACGGAAGCCGGAGACCTTGCGCACGAACTGCAGGGCGGCGGCGCGGATGTCCTCCTCCGTGGCCTCTTCGGGGAGGGACGGCGGGCGAAGGGTCTTGATACTGCGGCACATACATCAAGTGTGGACCGCCCCACTGACAACGCCTACGGATCCACGGATCCACGTGCACACGGATCCACGGACCCATGGATCCAGGTGCACACGGATCCACGGCCCCACGTGCCCACAGAGCCACGTGCCGGCCCCCGGGCCCGGTCAGGGAGCGGGTACCGGGCCGCCCGGCCTGAACCGCTCCACCCCCACGATGTGCCGCACCTTGACCGGGCGGACGATCACCGCGATCCGCCGCTCCCCCGGCATGGTCCACTCGAAGCGCTCGCTGCCCAGGTACTTGCGGGCGAGCCGGTCCATCCGGTCGTGCGCCTCCTGGCCCTCCACGAAGCGGACCACCTCACCGCTGATCTGCACCCGGTCGAAGGGGTCGTCGTGATCCGCGTGGGAGAGGTAGACGCGGGGGTCGCGGCGCAGGTTCTCCTCCTTCACCCGGCCCGCCGAGGTGTTGAACGCCAGCTCCCCGTCCCCCTCCAGGTCCACCCACATCGGGCTGACCTGCGGCGCTCCGTCGGCGAAGACGGTGCCGACGTACCAGATGTTGGCGGCTCGCAGCCGGGCGCGGACGGCTTCTTCCAAGATCAATGTCATCGGTGGAGGCTACCAACCGCGCCCGGCGACTGTCAGATGACCGGCTTCGAGCGGTCCGTGCACAGGGCCCAGATCACGAAGGTGTCGATGGCGAGGGAGACCACTGCCCAGATCGGCTGATAGGGCAGCCACATGAAGTTGGCGATCATGTTGAGCGCCGCGAGCCCCACACCGATGCCGCGCGCCCAGCCGAAGCCCCGGAGGATGCCCCAGCCGACCAGGAAGAGGAGGATGCCGAGAGCCAGGTGGATCCATCCCCAGCTCGTCACGTTGAACTTGAAGACGTAGTTGTTGACCCGCGTGTAGACGTCGTCGGTCGCGATTCCGGCGATGCCCTTGATCGCCTCCAGCACACCGTCGACGATGAGCAGAACACCGGCGAACATGGTCCCGCCGGCCGCCCAGGGGCTGCCGCCCCCCGGCTCTGTGGCATGCGAACGGGACGTACCCGGTGTGGGCGCTGACTGTGCCATGGGAACTCCTTGGCCGGTGGAACTACACGTCAGACCGACCCTGGTCGGCACCTGAGGGGGCGGCCACCCGGGCGCACCCGAACGGGTGAGGGAACTACGCTCGCGGGCATGATCGAGACGGAGCGACTCACCCTGCGCCCCCTGACGACGTCGGACGCCGACGCCTTCGTCGAGCTCCACGCCGATCCCGAGGTCAACCGGTTCGTCGGGGCCTACTCCCACCGGCAGGCGCTGGAACGGCTCGCCGGGATCGAACGGCAGTGGGCCGAGCGGGGGCACGGCCTGTGCGCGGTGCAGCTGCGGTCCAGCGGCGAGTTCATCGGCCGGAGCGGTCTGCAGTACTGGCAGCAGTTCGACGAGGTCGAGCTGGGCTGGACCTTCCGGGCGGAGCACTGGGGGCGCGGATACGCGACCGAGGCGGCTCGGGCGTGCCTGGACTGGGGTTTCGCCACGCTGGACGCCGACTACTTCACCGCCCTCATCCGGCCGGGCAACGCGCCATCGGTAAAGGTGGCAGAGCGCCTCGGCTTCACGCCGCGCAGGCAGGAGGAGCTGAACGGCAACCCCGTCACGGTCTACGCGCTGGACCGCCCCGCCGACGGCCGCTGACACCTGCGCCCCCGGGCTCTCTCCCCGGCTCTCTCAGCCTTCGGAGACGGCACCGCCAGGGGCAGCACGCTCGGCGACGGCGCGTTCGTAGGCCAGGGTGAGCTCGGCCAGTACGCCGTCGGTGCGCCGCGGACGGCCTTCGAGGTGGGTGGCGCGGAGCTCGTCCATGAACCTCTCGCCCATTTCGGGGCCGCCGCGAGCGAGGAGCTGGGCACGGATCGACAGCTCGGGCACGGTCGGCAGCCAGCGGGAGCCCCAGTCGCCCAGTTGTGTGATGAGCGGAACGAGCTGGATCGACGCCTCGGTGAGCCGGTACTCGATCTTCTGCCGGTGGCTCGGATCGTCGTGCCGGGTGAGCAGGCCGGCACCCACCAGCTTCGACAGCCGGGCGGAGAGGATGTTCGACGCGATGCCCTCGACCGAGTGGGCGAGGAGCTCCCGGAAGTGCCGGTGGCCGCCGAACATGACATCCCGCAGCACGACCAGGCTCCACCGGTCGCCCAGCAGCTCGACGGTCAGGTTGATCGGGCAGCCCGATTTCCCCGGCGGCACGGGCAGCAGGCCCGTCTCAACTGGTTGCGGCATGCTGACAGCGTAGTACTGTGCAACCGGTTGCTCATCACATCCGGTTGCAGTTTGCCGCCAGTCGGCGACGCACCGTCTGTTGCTTGTCGGCGCCCGGCTCTCGATGCCCGGCTCGCCGACGCCCGGAGGAGAACTCATGTCACAACAGCTGTTGAGGATGCACTGCATCACCGTGTCGCGGGACGGATACGGTGCCGGCGAGGGCCAGAGCCTGGAACGGCCCTTCGGCCACGCGGACCCCGCCACCCTGATGTCCTGGGTGGGCCCCACCGCCAGCTGGGTGAACCGCACGGAGCCCGGCGGCACACGCGGCCTGGACGACTACTTCACCCGCGAGCAGACCCGCAACGTGGGCGCGGAGATCATGGGGCGCAATAAGTTCGGCCCGCAGCGCGGCCCGTGGGAGGACCACGAGTGGAAGGGCTGGTGGGGCGACACCCCGCCCTTCCACACACCGGTCTTCGTGCTCACCCATTACGAGCGCCCCTCCTTCACCCTGGCCGACACCACCTTCCACTTCCTCGACGCGACACCGGAGGAGGCGCTGGCCCGCGCGAAGGAGGCCGCCGACGGCCAGGACGTACGCCTCGGCGGCGGGGTCGCCACCATCCGCGAATTCCTCGATGCCGACCTCGTCGACACGATGCACATCGCCGTGGCGCCCATCGAACTGGGACGTGGCGAACGGCTCTGGGAGAGCCACACCGAGCTGCTCGACCGGTACCACCTCGATACGGTGCCGAGCCCCAGCGGAGTCACCCACCTGCTGTTCTGGCGGCGCTGACCACGGTGGCGGCGAGCCGGGCGGGCGCACTCGTCCGGCTCTCCGCCGTAACCCGTTCCCGCCGGACGCCCGGGTTCACACGCGGTTGATCCGGTACACATCGCGCACACACGCGTTGGCCAGGGTCGCGGCGAGGACGACTCCCGCGCACACCAGCAGGATGTGCTGATCGGTCCAGTGCTTCGAGGCAACTGCCACCAGCAGGTACGCGATCGGGATGGCGGCGCGTTCACCCACCGCGTTGAACGCGCCGAGTCGCCCCAACTCATGTTCGCTCACCTGCTGTTGCATGACCGTGGACCAGGAGACGATCGCGACGTCCAGCCCGATTCCGGCGACGACGGCGGCCAAGAGCACGCAGAAGAGGGGCAGTTCCAGCCCCAGAGCGGCCAGGGGCAGCATGATGCCCGCGCTCGTCAGCACACAGACCAGCATCAGCCGTCGCGGCTTCCAGGCCAGGCAGAGGAACGTGCCCGCGAGGAGCCCGGCGGCGAAGGCGCCCTGCACCAGCCCCCATGAACGGGCGCCCGCGTAGCTGTCGGCCGCCACCAGTGGCCCGAGGAGCTGGAATCCGGCCAGCCAGGCCGCCACGACCGCTGTTCCGGCCACGGTGTAGCTCCACAGCCAGCTCCGCGAGCGGAACCCGGCCCAGCCGGCCCGCAGATCGCTCACCACACCGCCCCCGGAAGGGACCGCCCCCTTGAGCCGGAGCCCGAGCAGGAGAAGGGCCGCGACGGCGAACGTGCTCGCGTCCCACCCGAGCGCCCAGGCGGGGCCCGCCAGCGCCACGACGAATCCACCGACGACCGGACCGACGATCCTGACCGCGTTCCCGGGCACCCGGACCAGCGCGTTGGCCTGCTGGAGCTGCTCCTTCGCCACGAGCCGGGTCGCGATTCCCTGGGCGGCGGGCGCGATGAACGCGGCCGACGCCCCGGAGAGGCAGGCGCAGACACTGATCGCGAGCGTCGTCGCCGTACCGGTCGCCACCAGCACGCAGACCGCCGCCTGCGCCAGCCCGGCCCCGAGGTTCCCGAGGAAGAGGATGCGGCTGCGGGACATCCGGTCCGCGAGCACGCCGCCCAGGAGGAGCAGGACCAGGGTCGGTACGGTGTTCGCGGTGAGCACGATCCCGAGCGACTGTGCGCCGCCACCATGACCGATCACGGCGAACGCGAGCGCCACGGGCGCCATGGCCGACCCCGTCGCGGAGACGAGGTGGGCCAGCAGGAAGCGGCGGAAGGCCGGTATCCGCAGGGGCGAGGCGGCGTCCGGCCGGTACTCCTGACCGGCGGCGGCGAGGCACGCGGCAGGCCGCCCTTCGCCGTCCACTTCCAGTCCCTCGCCCAACGCCTGGTCCAGCCCTTCGGCACCGCGAACAGGCGGCCAGGCTACCCGGGCCCGCTCTGCTCTAATCCGGGGTCACGGCATAGCCGGGGACGGACGGCCACCGCACCGTCAGCACCACCGACTCCTCCTCCGCGAACCAGGAGTGGTCCACGCCCCGGCCCCAGACGACGTAGTCACCCTGCTGCTCCAGGACCACGTCGCGTCCAGGAAGGCGGACATGGAAGCGACCGCTGATGAGCACCAGCAGAGCGGTCCGCTCCTCACCCCGCACCCACTGCGCCCGCTCGTCACCACGCGGGTGGACACCCCATTTGATCTCCAGGGCCTCGCTGTGACGAGGATCCCCGGCGTCCTTGAAGTGGCCGAGCAGCCACCCCCGGTCCAGTGCCGCGTCCTCGCCCGCGTTGCCCACGTACACGCTGTCGTTCATGATCCCGACGCTAACAGCCGCCCGTTGCGCGATCTGTCCCCGGCTGCCGCGTACCGGGGGGAGCTGTGGAAGAAGGCCCCTCCCCTCACCGGGGCGGGGCCTTTCCTGGGCTCGCGTCGTGACGACCGGAGCGTGCTGATCAGTCGCCGGACTTCACGGGCTCCAGCTTGATGCTGAAGTGTCGGAGGATCGGGGACTGGCCCGTAACCCGGTAGCCGCGGACCGATTCAGGATTCTTCGCGATGTCCGCCAGGGTGGCGGCGACGTGGTCGTAGTGGCTGCGGGTGTAGACCCGTCGGGGGAGAGCCAGCCGTACGAGTTCGTAGGGCGCCGTCTTGACAGGGTTGCCGTGCTCGTCCTCCTCACCGAGGTACAGCGACCCCAGCTCCGCCGAGCGGATGCCGCCGCGCAGGTAGAGCTCGCAGACGAGGGCCGTGCCGGGGTACTGGTGCGGCGGGATGTGAGGCAGCAGGCGCCCGGCGTTGACGTAGAGGGCGTGCAGACCGGCGGGTTCCACGATGTCGACGCCGGCTTCACGGATGCGTGCGGCGAGATGGGCGGCTATGTCGGCACGCTCAGCGAGGTAGGCCGGCTCGGTCACTTCGAGGAGGCCGCGGGCCATCATGTCGAGGTCACGTCCGGACAGACCGCCGTAGGTGGTGAACCCTTCGGTGGCGATGAGCAGGCCCCCGCACCGCTCGGCGAGTTCGGCGTCCTTCAGGCCGATGAAGCCGCCGATGTGGACGATCCCGTCCTTCTTCGCGCTCATGACGCAGCCGTCGGCCAGGCGGAAGGCTTCCTCGGCGACCTGGCGCGGGGTGCGGTCGGCGTAGCCGGGTTCGCGCTGGGTCACCAGCCAGGCGTTCTCCGCGAACCGGGCCGCGTCGAGGATCATCGGCACGTTGTGGCGGCGGCACAGTTCGGCGGTGCGGTGCAGATTTTCCATGCTGACCGGCTGGCCACCGCCACCGTTGTTGGTGATGGTCATCAGCACGGCCCCGACGGGCGTCCGGTCCGCGTTCTCCAGGGCCTGTTCGAGGGCGATCAGGTCGATGTTGCCCTTGAACGGAAAGTCGCTGTCGAGGTCCTTCGCCTCGGCGCAGGGCAGGTCGTACGCCGTGCAGCCAGTCAGTTCGACGTTGGCGCGGGTGGTGTCGAAGTGCGTGTTGGACAGCACACTCGTGCCGGGCCGCAGCAGCGAGGAGAAGAGGACGCGCTCGGCCGCGCGGCCCTGGTGTGCCGGCAGGATGTGGGGGTAGCCGGTGAGTTCGGAGACGACCTCGTGCCACCGGTAGAAGGAGCGGCTGCCGGCGTAGGACTCGTCGCCCTGCATTCCTGCGGCGAGCTGGTCCGCGGAGATGGCACCGGTCCCGGAGTCGCTCAACAGGTCGATGGTGACTTCGTCGGCCCGCAGATCGAAGGGGTTGTAGGCGACCCGCTTCAGCGCGGCCTCGCGCTGCTCCCGGGTGGTGAAAGCAAGAGGTTCTACGACCTTGATGCGGTAGGGCTCCATGTGACTTCCTTCTGTGCGGTGTGCGGGCTGACGTGGCCGATGGCCTGGGGCCCGAGGTCCAGGACGCTCCGGGTGTGCTGCGCGGGCATCCAGCTGCCCCGCGGGTACTGCTCCTGCGGCGGCCGGACGCGGTAGGCCTCGGAACTCAGGTAGACGGTGAGCCGGGGCGGCCGGTCGCGCTCGTACACCAGCGCCAGGTAGGCGATCAGCCCCACGCCGTCGGCGAGGCTTCGCTGCGTGAGCGCTGCCAAACTCCGGTTCAGAACGGTGGGGTCCATGCCGGCCCGGGTCAGCAGGGCTGTGGCGCGGTCGAGGGCCTCTTCGTCATCGCGCACGTAGTCACGAACGGGAATGTGGAGCGTGAAGCCACTCCGCTTGCTGTCGCCTTCGGTGAAGGAGTGGCAGGTGATCGCCGGCCGCCGCACCAGTCGCAGGCTGTCGCTTCCGCCGCGCTCGGACGGCGCGAGGGAGCCCGCGGCCGCATGGAAGAAGTAGCGGATGTCGGCCGCTGCGGCTCCGGAGGTACGGCTGAGCGCACAGGCGTCATCGGCCGACATGCCCGCGTCTCTCACGTAGACCTTGACGCGGGGGGACGTCCAGGCACCCAGGTCCAGAGCGAGGAACGGATAGCCGGCCGCCGGGGGCAGCTGCTCGAAGGCCTGTCCGTAGCCGAGCCGCCGCAGTGCCTCTCGCACAGTGCGGGCCGCGTTCTCCGGGCCGGACGCCGAGGGGTTCAGGTAGACCTTGACCCCTGGGACCCCTCCGGCGCGCAGGTCGAGCGCGTACCACAGGGCCAGGGGGCCCTGGGCCGCGGCGGGGAAGAACAGGTCGGCGAGGGCGTCGAGTCGGTCGGTGGCGAAGCCCCAGCGGGCGCCCATCGCGCGGATGACCGCAAGCCCGGCACGGCCGCTGTCGGCCATGTCGCTGTGGGCCCACCCGGGGTCCACGAGCACGCGCAGGGCCGGGGTGGCGTCCGGGGCGCTGGCGAGGGAGAACTCGACGGGGCTGTGGTCGTCGGAGAGGAAGGTCTGCGAGGCCGGCGGCAGGGACAGCGGCCGGTGGGCGGTGTCCGCGAGGGACTCGATCAGGACCTGTCCGTACAGCTCGGTGTCCGCCTCGCTCAGGCCCACCCCGGCGCCCAGGCGACGCAGTTGACCGAGTACGTGGTCGCCGAGCGTCGTCTCACCGGGGCCGGTTGCCGGTATGCCGGGGTCCGGGCGGGAGGTCATCGTGCGCCTCGCACGTCGTGGCGCGTACCGCGCCTGGACGGTGCGGGAGTACGGGGACGCGCTCCGCCGGCAAGGCAGGAGACGAGGACCGATCCGCTGCCGGGAACGGCGGGTATTCGGTCCTGCGGCTGGTCGGGGTCGCCGCCCCCGTACGGGCTCCGTCTGCTGGGGGTGGTGCGCTGTGGGCCCGGTCGGGCGCTTGCGGATGGGGGCGCGGAGATGCTTGCGCGATCCATTGCCTCTCCTTCATCTTGTGTCACTCCAGACACTCCGCGCCGTCCTACCCAGGAAGTTGATCATTCATGCAGACCACATCAACTGCCTGTGTCACATGCATCACAGGGGGTGTGGGCTACTGGCCCGTCAGCCACTTCTTGAAGCTGCTCCAGCGCCCCGCCTTGCCGGCGGGCTGCGGCGCCGCCGGCCCGGGTGCTGCCGCGGCGGGGGGTGCCGGGTAGCGGGGCCCGTCCGTCGGCTCCGGTGCGGCCGCGGCGCGCGGGGTGACCGCGCTGAACCGGACGGGCAGGGAGGCCAGGGCCCGGTTGAAGGGGCCGGGCCGCCAGGCGAGGCTGTCCGCGGGGACGGCGAGTTCAACGTCGGGCAGGGCGTTGAACAGCGTCTCCAGGCCCGTCAGGGCGATCAGCCTGGCCGGCTCCTTCGACGGGCAGGCGTGCGGGCCCGCGCTCCAGGCGAGGTGACCGCGGGTGTCGGCCCCGCGGTCCGCGAGCGCCGTGTTGGCGGCGCCGAAGGACACCAGCACCAGGTCACCGGCGCGTACCTTGTCGCCGGCCACGTCCGTGTCGACCACCGGGTAATGGGGCGCGTAGTTGGACATCGGCGCATTGCGCCACAGGGTGTCGTCCACAGCCTTGTCGAACTGCCCCAGGCGCGCGAACTCCTCGTTGGTCAGCATCGTGTAGAAGGCGTTGCCGATCAGGTTGCCCTCCGGCTCGCCGCCCGCACCCAGGAGCAACACCAGCGTGTGCGCCAGCTCCTCGTCGTTCAGCTGCGCCGGATGCTGCATCAGGTAGGAGGTGATGTCCTCCCCGGGCTGGGCGCGCTTGAGCGTCACCAGCTCGCTGACCGCTCCGAGCAGGACCTGGCTGGCCGCCTCGGCGTTGACTCCGTCGAACATGCCGGCGATGCCGAACAGCACCCGGTCACCGATCTCTGCCGGGCAGCCGAACAGGTCGTTGAACACGTACAGCGGGAGCTGCTGGGCGTAGTCGCGGAGCAGGTCGGCGCTGCCGCGGGCGCTGAACTGGTTGATCAGGAACTGGGCCGCCTGGCTGACGATCCGGTTCAGCCGCTTGTTGCTGACGCGGGCGAAGGAGTCGGTGATGGCCTGCCGCAGCCGCACGTGCTCGGCGCCGTCGGTGAACATCGCGTTCGGCCGGTAGGCCAGCAGCGGCAGGACCGGGCTGTCGGGGCGGATGAAACCCTCAGCCAGTGCACGCCAGCGGCGTGAGTCCTTGCGAAAGGTCGTCGAATCCTGCAGCAGTTCCAGAGCCGCGTTGTAATCGGTCACCAGCGTCGCCTCCACGCCGGGGGCGATGGTGACCGGAGCGGTGGGGCCGAGCTCGCGCATGTAGCGGTAGTACGCGTGCGGATTGGCAGCGAACTCCGGGCTGTCCAGGGGTATTCGCTGCCCGCTGCCGTGTGCGGGGCAGCCGGGCGGAGGTACAGAGGGGGTTGTCATGCGTGCTCCAGGTCGGCGCGCTCGTGCAGATAGCGGACCAAGGTGATCAGGGCGTCGACGGACGACTTCTCGTCGCGTGCGTCGATGGTGACGACGGGGGTGTCGGGCAGCAGGTCGAGTGCCTCCCGGACTGCCTCCGGGGTGTGGACCGTGCTGCCCTCGAAGTGATTGATGGCCACGGCGAAATCGAGGCCGTAGCTCTCGACCAGGTCCATGACGTCGAAGGAGTCGGCCAGGCGCTCGGGGTCCACCAGGACCAGGGCGCCCAGCGCTCCGCGGGCCGTGTCGTCCCACAGACTCACGAAGCGCTGCTGTCCGGGGGAGCCGAACAGATACAGAACGATGCGCTCGCTCAGCGTCAGCCGGCCGAAGTCCAGGGCGACGGTGGTGGTGGTCTTCCCCTGGACCCCCTTGAGGTCGTCGACGCGCTCCGAGAGCGTCGTCATCCGCTCCTCTGTGGACAACGGCGTGATCTCGGAAAGCGATCCGATCAGGGTGGTCTTGCCGACGGCGAAATGCCCGACGACCAGGATTTTCACCGCAGTCTGCTGTGCGCCGCTGGACACGTAGGCATCCTCAGACAGTGAGAGCCTTGAGGCCATCGAGCACCTCCTTAAGCAAGGCCTTGTTGGTGGGACGGGCCGAGGGCACCGGCGCCCGGGTCACGAGATAGCCCCCCTCGGCGAGGGAACTGAGCAGCACCTTGACCACCCCGAGCGGCAGCTGGGAGTGCGCGGCGATCTCAGCGACCGAGAGGTAGCCACTGGAGCACATCTCCAGGATCTGCTGCTCCTCGGGCGAGAGCCGCTGAGGGCGCTGCTCCTCATCGGTGGCCGTCGTGACGAGAGTGATGAGGGCGAACTCGTCCTCATCGGGCAGTTCACGGCCACGGGTGATGACGTAGGGCCGGACCAGTTCTCCGGCCTCGGACACGAACTCGGGCTCGGGAAGGCCGGGTTCTGTCATGAGGTGACCGTGTCGCCGCGGAGGCCGGTCGACATCGCCTTGCCCAGTCGGCTGACCAGCTGCTGCATCCGGTACGTGATGTCCTGCATGTCGACCTCGGCCGACGCCGCCACGGCAAGGTAGCTGCCGCCGCCCGCAGCGTTCAGGAACACCCAGCCCCCGTCGAACTCGATGAGGGTCTGGCGCCAGTTCGCTCCGCGCTCTCCGCAGAAGAAGCTGACGGCCCGGCTGAGCGACTGCAGGCCGGAGACGGCGGCGGCCACCTTGTCGGCATCACCCCTGTCAATCTCCGCGGTACGGGACATCTGGAGGCCGTCGGCAGATATCAGAACCGCGTGGAGAGCATGCGGAATCTGCAGCGCGTCCTCAAGCATCCAGGACAGGTCATCGCTCACGGGGCATCGAATCCTTCGTGTGAATCGGCAGACGTATCACCTTCGGCGGCCGGTACCCCCGCACCTCGGCCGCTGAGAGTGCCACGCTGAAACGCGCCCATGGCCGCCACCCGTGCCTCTGCTGACCGGGCCGGCGGCGCTTCATCAGACCTGCGGCCGCCGTCCGGCACGAGCGCCATGCCGCGCTTGTTCCGTCGACGGGGCAGCCCGCCCTCTGCCCCCGCAGGAGCCGAACCGCGGCTCGCGGCAGCGACATTGACTTCTTGGGTGGAACTGGGCGTCTGGGGCTCGGGCATCTCGGTCAACAACTCCTTCGGCACCATCACCACCGCGCGGACACCGCCGTAGGGAGAGGTGCTGTCGATGGCGACCGTGAATCCGAACCGCGCACACAGGGCACCGATCACCGCGAAACCGAACGCGGGAGGGTTGCCGAGCTCCGAAACGCTCACCGCGGTCCCGCTGGAAAGCAGAGCGGTGGCGTTCGTCCGTTCTTCCTCGCTCATGCCGACACCGGCGTCGTCGATCACGATGCAGATGCCCCGGGGCACCGTCCGCACCTCGACCTCGACCATGGTGGACGGCTCGGAATAGCTGGTCGCGTTGTCGAGCAGCTCGGCCACCGTCAGCGCGATCGGTTCGACGGCACGGCTGGTCACCGCGAAATCGACCCGTGAGGCGATTTCGATGCGCTGGTAGTGCCGGATACGGCCCTGCGCTCCGCGGATCACGTCATAGACCGATGCGGCCACCCGCTGCCGGCCGAGCCATCCACCGCACAGCACAGCGATGGACTGCGCGCGCCGGTTGAATTGCGAGTTCATGTGGTCGATTTCCAGCATGTCCCGCAGCACGGCCGAGTCGCCGTACTTCTTCTGCAGCCCTGAGATGGCCCGCTGCTGCTCCGCGGCGAGCCCTTGAAGGGTCCGCATGGCCGACTTCAGTACGGTGTTTGTGGCGTCTTCCGCCTCCTCCTTGGCCTGGCGGACCACCTCGTCGTAGCCGCTGCGCAGCTCGATGACGGTGGACTCAAGGTCGACCGCCCTGCCCTGCGATGCGGTCAGTTCACCTTGAACGCCCTGCTTCTGACGACGTAGCGCCTTGATCTTTTTTCGCTGGCGAGTGATTACCGTGGCGGCGACAGCGACGCCGACGGCAAGCGCCCAGACTGTCGGATCCTGCCAAAAATTCGTCATGTGACTCTCTATTGAGCGGCTGGAGTCCAGCTCTCGAAATCTGTCCAAGCGGACCCTCGGCTGTGGGCAGACGTCACCGCCCGGAGAGCCCCCCTGGCTGTAGCCATGCCAAGGCGAAAGCTCACGTGGCATGTGCACGCGAGCCTATCACCGGAAGATCATGAGACTCTGTCAAGTCCGCCGCGCCGTTGCCCGGTTAGCGAAAAATGCATGGTCATGTCAGTGAGGAAGATGTGCCTGCGAGGTGGAGACCCGGAGCGGCGGAGCGCGCACCATGCCGCTCAGCCGTGTGGCACCTGGGTTCTTGCGCCTCCCCGGGCAGCACCCACGACTTCGTCGCCTGGGCTCGCTCAGCGGGGACGGTGGCTGACCTGCTTCGCCGCCAACACCTCGGGGCGGCCGATCGCCGGGCTCGGGCTCCGTCGGCGGGCCACCACTGACCTTCGAAGTTAGTGAAACGTTAGGAGAACGTGAGCGCCAACTGAAACGGTGACACTCCCCCGTTGGGGGGAAGGCAGCCCCTTTCGATTATGGCACGGGCGCGCTTTCGAGAGCGTCCGCAATCCAGGAAATGGAGTAGTCATGAAGAAGATCAAGGCGCTTGTACGGAAGTTCAAGAAGGACGAGGACCTCGCCAACCACGCGTGGGTCCTGCACGTCATCTAGTACGCCCAGTACACCTTCAGTACACCTTTGTCGGCGGGGGAAGCGGCCACATCACATCCCCCGCCGACTACGGCGAATCCATTTGATTGCCATCTTCATGGAGGTGTGATTCTCGTGGAGGAAACGGCAGCGGCAGCGGATCGCGGCCATTCCATCGTGTACGCCCCACGAATTCAGGACCTGCTGGCGAGGGAAGAGAAGGTCTTCCGGATCGACGCGACCACGGTCGGCGTCTCCCACCGCGAACTGATCAGCGATGTCGTCGCGGCGCGCCCCGTCCTGCCGACGGAGCGCTCGGTCTACAAGCCGGCGGCCGGAGGCGAGATCCCCCACGACAGTGCGACGCGGACGATCCGCGCTCTGGGGCAGGACGTCACGGCCGGTATCCGCACCCCACCTCCTCCGGCACGCGGGCTGAACGGCCCCTGGCCCTACGCCGCCACCTCCTACCTGCGCCAGTGGCTCTTCGCGTCCGACCCGCTGCCGGTCTCCCTGCTGTCGAAGCGCGGCATCACGCGCTCCCCCGCGCTCTCCCGGATCGCCGACCGCGCCGTCACCGTATGGCCGGACGCCGGCGGTGCCGGACGCGGGCGTACCGCGCTGGCCGAGCAGATCCGCGACGCCTCCGACGCCCAGGAGCGCGGGCAGGCCATCGCCATGTACCGTCGCGCGACCGCCACCCTCTGCGACGGGGTGGCCGCGCTGACCGGCAACGCGCTGTGGCTCATGGGTCCGGCCGGGCGGCAACAGGGCACTGCCCGGCCGGACCTCAACGCGGTTCTGTGGGAGACGCTGCGGCTGCTGCCGCCCGCGTGGATGCTGTACCGGACGGGCGGGGACGCGTACACCGGCCTGCACCCCGAGATCCGCCGCGAGGACAACGTCGCACTGTTCCCACTTCTGATGCACCGTCACCCTGACTACTGGCCGGAGCCGATGAGGTTCCGGCCCGAGCGGTGGGCCGGGGTGCCGGATCCCGAGAAGACGCCCGCGTACATGCCGTTCGGGTTCGACGGTGCGCGCTGCTGGGCCAAGCACCTCGTCGTACCCCTGGCCGGACGCCTGCTGACCGTCGCTCTCGAAAACCGGCTCGCCATTCGCACCCCGAAGCAGGAGACCAACGTCCCCCTGCGCTCCCTGCTCTCGGTGCGGTTCAACGCGGAATCCGGAGCATGACGTCACCGCATTCCGCCTCCCCCGACCGCCCTGACACCACGGGAACGCCATGGAATCGCCCACGCTGGCCAACTGGGTCGGTGACATCGAGGGTTTCAGCAGCCACCAGTGGCAGCGAAAGCCCGAGTTCTTCACCCCTGAGAATCTGAACTCGCCTTTCGATCTGACAGAGTTGGACGCAGCCTTCGACTCGGGGCTGCTGCGGACCCCCTACCTGGAGATGGTCCGCTCCAACAAGGTCACCGTCCCGGCCGACGCGTACACCACGTCGCGCGTGGTCAACGGTACGACGCACCACGGCTTCGCCGACCGCGCCAAGGTCGCCGGCCTCCTGCGCTCCGGGGCAACCCTGCTCCTGCGCCACGTCGACCAGTGGCACCGCCCCACAGCGGACCTGGTGGCCCGGCTGTCCGGCGAACTGGACCGGCGCGTAGAGGCGTTCTTCTTCGTCACCCCCGCCGACGGCCAGGGCCTCGCGATCCACCGCGACGACGCCGACGTGTTCGCCCTCCAGGTGGCCGGGCGCAAGACCTGGTACGTCCACGGCGCGCCGAAGACGGCGGACTGGTCGCTGGGCGAACTCCCGGACGACGAGACCTCGCCCCAACTCCTGCGCGGAGTCCTCGAACCCGGCAACGTGCTCTACATCCCCCGCGGCTTCGCCCACCGCGCGGTGGGCGAAGCCGGACTCTCGGCCCACCTGTCGCTGACGATCCGCGACATCTCCCTGCCGGACCTGGCGGCAGCCCTCCAGCACCACCTGACCGAGGACCTGGACGTCCCCGCCCGCCCACTGGGAGAAGCCGCGATCCAGGACGCCTGCGCCACCCTGCTCAACCACGCCCGCGCGAAGCTCGCCACGATCACCCCGGACGACCTGCGCCGCACCGCACGGGCGGCGCAGACACCCCACCCCGCCGAGGTATCCCGCGCGGAGACGTTCACCGCCACGGCCCGCGACTGGGACGCCAACACCCCCGCCACCAAGCGCCCCGGACTGACCTCCGTCATACGCACCTGGCACCGCCTGCGCGACGCGGGACGGGGGTCGGACTGACGCGAGGCGGGAGGGTTCGGTCCGGAGACGTGCACCGACGCCAGCCGCGGCCACCGCCTCGCCTCTGCCCTCGGCTTTCGTCAGCCGCCGGGTTCGGCCCACCGTCCCCTACTCGCACGGCGAATCAGGCAGCGTCACGCGGGAACTCGCCCACCCCTCGCAGGAGCCTGAACAGTTGCGAAACCGAATTGGTGGCACCATTGCCACCGGCGGCAGTAATCTCTGAGACTCGATCCGCCTGCCGAGTGGAGGCGTAGATGAATATGGGCACACCATGCCCTTGATTTCGGATTTTGCGAATCAAATCAAGGCCGGCATTTGCATTATTCGATCCACTCTCATCCCTCCCCATATCAGAGATGACGGCATCAAATGGGTCGAAAGTCGCATTAATGGCGTGTTCTGCCTCTGCGGTGGATTTCGCTGTCTTCACAGTGACGCCGAGGCTGCGCAGCTGCTCGGCTTCGTACGTGTTGTTCTCCGGATGATCGTCCACCCAGAGGATCGCCCGGAGGGTCCGGGGCTCGGGTGTTGCTTCCGGCGCCCGCCCGGCTGCGACGTCGGCCAGGCTGCTCTGGATTTCTGCTGTGGTTCTGAGGACCTGTTCCGACATCTCCTGGACGGTCAGCTCAGTCTGTCCGACCTTCACCGTGAAGCCGCGCGAGCGGATGATGTCCTTGAGCGTCGGAAAGAGCCTCCAGACCAGGAGCCCGGCGATTATGGGCCAGGTCAGCCCGGTGAGCGCCCGTATCAAATCCGTAAAGTCCTTCATCCCCATCCCCCTGCGGGAAAGTCCGGAATTATCTTGGAGCCAAGCCGCATAGCCGTATGGTGCACGACTCAACGCGGCAGCACGCGACTAATTCGCCAACCCACCACTCACCCCAGCTCCCCTCCCCGTCCCCGGTCCGCCCTCGACGCCGGGACCGGCACCCCCCGATCGGCACATCCGCACGCGACTGGTGGGACACCGCTCCCCTCCGGAATCACGGAGGAACGAACAAGGCCCAGGCTCCCGGCGTACTGCCGGTGACCTGGGCCTTTTCCATGTGTCCTGCTGGTGGGCGCGGGCAGTTTCGAACTGCCGACATCTGCTTTGTAAGAGCAGCGCTCTACCCCTGAGCTACGCACCCGTGGATGAGGGAACAGCGTACATGGACTACGGCCCCTGGTCACAAACGGTTGCCGGCGGCAGGAGCCCGGCGGCCGAGGCAGTCGTGCAGGGCCGTCGAGGGGGCGAGAGAGGGAGAGGGGGGATAGCCCCACCCCCCATACGGTGGCCGTCCTGATTCCCCGGGCTGCCGGTGCACACATACCGTGAGGCGGAACGCGGTAAGGCGAATCGGCCGGCGCACGACCTGGGGGACGAACACCGTGGCACACCACACCCGCACACTCATCGCGTCCGGCGCTGCGGTGCTCGCCGCGCTCGTGCTCTCCGGATGCGGCAGCGCGGACACCGATGACGCGCCGGTCGAGCACAAGTCGTTCGCGTTCAGCGGGAAGACGCTGACCATCGACACGGCCAACACCACGCTGGAGCTCGTACCGGCGGACGTGAAGAAGGTCGAGGTGACCCGGCAGGTCGACGGGTGGGTGGTGCTCGGGACCGGGCCCGACGCGCGCTGGGAGATGCGTGGCGGCACGTTGACGCTGAAGGTGAAGTGCGATGCCTTGATCAGCAACTGTGCGGCCAAGCAGCAGGTGAAGGTGCCGCGCGGGGTGGCGGTCACCGTGCGCGGGGACAACGGGAAGGTGACGGCGTCGGGCTTCGACACCGCGCTCGACCTGCGCTCCGACAACGGCGAGGTGACCGTGCGCGACGCCAGCGGGCCGCTGAAGCTGAACAGTGACAACGGCGGCATCGTCGCCGAGGGGATCTCCGGCTCGTCGGTCAAGGCGGACTCGGACAATGGTGCGGTGCGGCTCGGGTTCTCCGCTGTGCCGGCGTTGGTGGACACCAGCAGTGACAACGGCAGGGTCGTCATCGAGCTGCCGGGCGGCAGTACCTCGTACGCGGTGAGCGCCAGCGCGCCCAACGGGAACACTTCGGTGGAGGTGCCGCGCAGTGGCAGCAGCTCCCATGTGGTGAAGGCCCGGAGCAACAACGGCGAAGTCACGGTGCGAACCGCGAACTAACCGGCCCGTGTGTTCGTCCTTACCTGGTGGGAGAATGTACCGGGCAGGGCGAATCGGCACGGGAGAGGGATGTGACGGCGACACACGCGAAGCCGCGGGCGAGAGCGGGTGCGAGTTCCGCCGTCGGAGATGTCCGTCGGACGAGTGGGGTCCGCGATGTCCTCGTACTGATGCTGCTGCCGGTGCCCCTGGTCGCGGGCGCCCTGTCGGGCGCCTTCGCCGGTGGCGGCACGCGGCGCTGGTTCGGCGGCCGCGGGGAGGGGCAGCGGGCCGAGGCGCAGGCCGCGAAGGATGCCGCCGCCGAGGCCTTCGTCGAGCTGGACACCGCCCAGCGCGATCTGCAGATCTCGATCGAGACGATCACCGCGGTGGACAGCTCCCCGGCCGCGCGCAAGGCCGTGGACGACTTCGCGGCGCTCGGGCGGAGCATCGACGCGGCCAGCAGCGCCTACATCACCGCCGTCGACGCGCACGACCTCGACCGCGATGATCTCGAACCGTCGGTCGCCACACAGGCCAAGGCCCAGCTGTCCTCCGCCAAGAACGACCTCGTACGGGTCAAGGGCGACCTCGACCGGTTCGCGGCCGGTCTCGGGCCGTTGCTCGGCAGCGCCGAGACCCAGCTCGCGCGGCTCGCGCCGGCCGTGGAGCGGGCCCGGCAAGCGCTCCTGTCCGCGAGCAATGCTCTCGACGCGGTGCGGGAGTCCGGGCTGCGGGCGGACGAGCTGGCCGCACGGCTCGCCGCCCTCGCCCCCGAGCTGACCAAGCTCAACCAGGGCGCCGGCCGGCACGGTGTGGCCGACACCCTCCAGCGGGCCGATCAGGTCCTGCGCGATGCCGAGGCGGTACGGGCCGAGGCGGCTCAGCTGCCCGAGCGGGCCGCCGAGATCGATCGCCGGCTGGTGACGCTGCGTACGCGTGCCGAGGCCCTGACGACCCGGGCCTCTTCCGTCGAGCCCGTGCTCAGTGAGTTGCGGCGCCGGTTCTCCGCCGCCTGCTGGCAGGACCTCCAGCCGGTTCCGGAGCAGGCCGCGGTCAACGTCCGCCAGGCCGAGGAGAAGCTCAAGGAGGCCGCGAAAGCGCGCGGCGAGCAGCGCTGGGCCGATGCCACGTCCCGGCTGAGTACGGTACGGGCCCTGCTCAACGCCACCGACGAGGCGGTGTCGGCGGCCGGTGACCGGCTGCACCGGCTGAACGAGGTGGCCAAGGACCCGCAGCAGGAGATCCAGCGGACCCGGTTCGCGATCCGCGACGCCCAGCGGCTGGCCATGGCCGGGCGCAACACCCCCGAGCCGCGTCATGCCCGTCCGCTGGACGACGCCGTGGCCCGGCTCGATCAGGCCGTCAGCGGTCTTGAGGGACGTCATCCCGACTACTGGCACTTCCTGACCGTCACGGAGGGCGTACGCCGGACCGCCGCGCACGTCGTCTCCGAGATCCGCGAGGAGCGCGGGGCCGGCACCTGAGCCCTGTGCCCGTGTGCCCGTGTGCTGATCGACGGGTTCCGGGGTGCGGCGCGCCCGTCGCCGAGCGATCCTGGTAGTGGCCGAAGGAGGCTTCTCCATGGCGACCCACGCGCCCCACGCACTGCGTCCTGCCCGACGGTCCGCCCTTCTCCGCAGGGCCACTCGATTCGATGACCACCTCCCGGTCGATCACCGCCTCAGCCGCGTCTACCAGGTGGGGGCGGGGCTGATGGGTCTGGTGCTGCTCGCCTTCGGCATCCTGGGGCTGATCGACAAGATCGGTTTCTTCGACACCGGTGGTGACACCGTCGCCGGCCTGAGCACCAACGGCGCGCTCAGCGTGCTGTCGATCTGTGTCGGGCTGCTGCTGTTTGTCGGGATGGTGATCGGCGGCAACTTCGCGTCGACCCTCAACATGGTCATCGGCATCGTGTTCATCCTCAGCGGGTTCGTGAATCTCGCGCTGCTCGACACCGGGATGAACTTCCTCGCCTTCCAGATCCAGAACGTCCTGTTCAGCTTTGTCACCGGCCTGCTGCTGATGATGTTCGGGATGTACGGGCGGGTCAGCGGCGGGCTCTCGCACGACAACCCGTACTGGCGGGCCCGGCACCCCGAGGAGGCCGCGGAGGAGCAGCGGCTCGCGCGGCGCAGGCAGGTCGAGGAGATGCCCGTTGTCCTGCCGCCCTCCTCCGGGCGACGGGGCTAGGGCGTGTTTCGAAAGTAGCGTCGTCCGCCCGAAGGGCGGGCCCGGCGGCGCCTGGTGCGTGCGATCGCAAGGCGCGGAAATGGTCTCGTAG
>NZ_JBHVOI010000004.1:0-601418 GCF_042887885.1 Streptomyces sp. NPDC057900 | reverse complement strand
CCGGGAACAGCAGCGTCCCGTCACGGTGCATCTCGTACAGCCGGTGCACACCCGTCGTGGTCTCCTCCGTCACACCACGGATCTCCGACGCCAGCCGCGTCCACTTCTGCGGCGCCTCACCAAGGGTCCGGTTCAGCGTCGTGAGGATGTGCGCGTACTCCTCACTGTCCGCCGTCGACGGATCCGGAGCCGCACCCGCCTTCTCGAACTCCACACCCTTATGAACCAGGAGCGTGGCGTCACCACCGTCGTCAAGAATCATGTTCGGACCACCGGTGGGCGTGTTCGGCCAGGTCAACGCCTGCTCCGTGCACCACCAGTACTCCTCCAGCGACTCACCCTTCCACGCGAAGACCGGAACACCGGCCGGAGCGTCCGGGGTACCCGTCGGGCCGACCGCGATAGCAGCGGCCGCGTGGTCCTGGGTCGAGAAGATGTTGCAGGAGGCCCACCGGACCTCGGCACCCAGAGCGACCAGGGTCTCGATCAGCACCGCCGTCTGCACGGTCATGTGCAGCGAACCGGTGATACGAGCACCCGCCAGCGGCTGCGCGGCGGCGTACTCCTTACGGATCGACATCAGACCCGGCATCTCGTGCTCGGCCAGAGTGATCTCCTTACGGCCGAAAGCCGCGAGGGAGAGGTCAGCGACCTTGAAGTCCTGTCGATTGGCGACCGTCGTCATAACGGGCTGCTCCTCAGTTGGTTCGAGGGTGGATGGGCGCGCTTTGCGGCCTCGGGCACACGAATGCCCGAGAGGCTCGCAGCGCAGTCCGTCGGAGGCCCTCTCTCCCTCGGCCGGTCCGTGGCTACGGACCGATCGACCGCCATCAGCAGCGACGTCTGGCACTGCCGTCGAATCTACACCGAACGGCCCAGCCGCTCCCAGCCCACCGGTCCGGGAGCGGCCGCGAAGGGCGCGTACGGCGCGTTCAGTGGCTGGTTTCGTTCGGGTCGGAGGGGTCCTCTGTGTTCGCGGAGGGGTCCTCGGTGTTCTTGGCCGGGTTGGTGCCGGAACGGGCTGCGGCCTCGTTGTAGATATCCGGCTCCAGGTAGATGACCCGGGCGATCGGGACGGCCTCGCGGATGCGGGATTCAGCGGCGTTGATCGCGTTGGCGACCTCGGTGGCCGTGTCGTCGTGCTGGACCGCGATCTTGGCGGCGACCAGCAGTTCTTCCGGGCCGAGGTGGAGCGTGCGCATGTGGATGATGCCGGTGACGGTGTCACCGTCCACGACCGCGGCCTTGATCTTGTCGACCTGGTCGGTGCCTGCGGCCTCGCCGAGCAGCAGCGACTTGGTCTCGGCGGCCAGGACGATCGCGATCGCGATCAGCAGGATGCCGATGCACAGGGTGCCGATGCCGTCCCACACACCGTCGCCGGTGCCGATGGCCAGGCCGACGCCGGCGAGGGCGAGAACCAGACCGATCAGCGCGCCGAAGTCCTCCAGGAGGACGACGGGGAGTTCCGGTGCCTTCGCGCGGCGGATGAACTCCGGCCAGGACAGCGCGCCGCGGGTCTCGTTGGACTCCTTGATGGCCGTCCGGAAGGAGAAGCCCTCCGCGATGATCGCGAAGACCAGGACGCCGACCGGCCAGTACCAGGCCTCGATCTCGTGCGGGTGCTTGATCTTCTCGTAGCCCTCGTACACCGCGAACATGCCACCGACCGAGAACAGCACGATGGAGACGAGGAAGGCGTAGATGTAGCGCTCGCGCCCGTACCCGAAGGGGTGCTGGGGGGTGGCCTCGCGCTTGGCCTTCTTGCCGCCGAGCAGCAGCAGCCCCTGATTGCCCGAGTCGGCGAGCGAGTGGACGCTCTCCGCGAGCATCGAGGAGGAGCCACTGAACAGGAACGCCACGAATTTGGCCACTGCGATCGCGAGGTTGGCGCCGAGCGCCGCCACGATCGCCTTGGTTCCGCCTGACGCGCTCATGGGTGCCTGGTGTCCCTTCGTTCGGTGCTGCGGCTCCGGCGGCCGCGGTACGGCCGGACATTGTTGCAGTCCATGGTGCGGACGGTACGTCAGGCCACCACAGTGGCACGGAACAGCGTGCCCGTACCCGAGACTTCGGCCTTCTCGCCGGCCGGTACGAAGACCGAGTCGCCGGGTACGAGACCGAGGTCGCCGGTCCGCGGTGCGCCCGCTGTGCAGAGCAGGATCTGAGGCGTGGCCGCGGTCAGGTCGACGGGGTCGCCGCCCGGTGAGAGGTCGAAGCGGGAGAGCCGGAACTCGTCGACCGGGGTCTCGTACAGCTCCTCGCCGGACGGGGACGCCTCGGGGCGCAGGATGCCCGGATCGGTCGCCTCGAAGCGGACGATGCGCAGGAGTTCGGGTACGTCGATGTGCTTGGGCGTGAGTCCGCAGCGCAGCACGTTGTCCGAGTTGGCCATGATCTCGACGCCGAGGCCGTCGAGATAGGCGTGCGGGACACCGGCGCCGAGGAACAGCGCCTCGCCGGGCTGGAGTTGTACGTAGTTCAGCAGCATGGCCGCGATGACGCCCGCGTCGCCCGGGAAGTGGTGGGCGATGCGCGCGTACGGGGCGTACGCGCCGCCGAGCCGTTCCGCGGCGGCGGCCGCGGCGGTCACCGTCTCCGTCATCTGTGCCGGGTCCGCGGTGAGGATCGCCGTGAGGACCTCGCGCAGGGCGGCCTCCTCGGGGTGGGCGCGGAGCAGGTCGGCGTAGGGCTTGAGGGAGTCGACGCCCAGCGCCTCCATCGCCTCGGCCGCCTCGATGGGCCGGCGGAAGCCGCACAGGCCGTCGAAGGGGGTGAGCGCGCAGATCAGTTCGGGCTTGTGGTTGGCGTCCTTGTACGTGCGGTGGGCGGCGTCGATCGGAACGGACCGGCGCTCCTCGTCCGCGTACCCCTGCTGTGCCTGGGCGAGGTCGGGGTGGACCTGGAGGGAGAGCGGTGCTCCGGCGGCGAGCAGCTTGAGGAGGAAGGGGAGCCGGGGGCCGAACTTTTCGACGGCGGCCCGGCCGAGCTCGCCCACCGGATCGGCTGCGATGACGTCGGTGAGGGGCTGCTCGGTGCCGGATGCGGTGGCGGGTGCGGTGCGGGTTATCCGGGAGGGGGCTCCGGGGTGGGCGCCCATCCACATCTCGGCCTGGGGCTCGCCGGTGGGGGCGACGCCCAGCAGGGCGGGGATGGCTGTGGTGGAGCCCCAGGCGTACGGGCGCACGGTGTTGGAGAGCCGGTCCATGGAGTTCGTCCTCGTGCTGTGTGTGTCGGATGCGTGGATCTCGGTGCTGCGTGAGCTGGGCTGGACTGGGATGCGCCGGGACGCGCCGGGCCGGGTGCGGGTTGCCGCGTGGTGGTTCAGGCGCGGGCTTCCGAGGCCAGGGCCAGGTAGACGGCGGCGAAGTCGGTGACCGCGAGGAGCTCGGCGAGGGCTTCGAGCCGGCTGCCCTCCTCCGGTTCGAGTTCGCTGATCGGCGTCTCGTGGCCCAGGGCGAGTTCGCGGGCCGCCGGGGCCGCGCTCAGGCCGCCGGTGGGCCGGTCCCTGAGCAGGACGACCCGGGCGCGCAGGGCCTCCGGTTCGTCGACCCGGTCGCGGAAGAACTCGTCCGGGTCCGCTCCCGCGGCGAAGGCCCCGGCCAGCAGGCCCCCGTGGGCGGGGAGCGCCTCGGGGAGTTCGGCCGCGAGGGCCGGGCGGCCCGAGAGCTCGGCCAGGACCGCGGCGAAGCGGCGTCCGACCGGGGCCGCGGCCTCGCCCTCGGTCCAGACGAGCGGAAGGCTGTCCGCGAGTTCGGCGGCCAGGGTCTTGGCCGGATTGCTGTACGTGGCGATGGCCGGTCCGCAGCGTTCCGCCGTGCGGTCCAGCCGGTCGGCCACGCTCTGCAGCGTCTCCGGGGGCGCGGTGACCAGGCCGACGCGGTCGAGCAGCGCGAGCAGCGGGGTGAACAGCGCCCACAGGGTGCCGGGTCCCGCGGCCGACGTCTCGGCGTCGTACTCGCCGTGCGGGGCGGAGGCCATGGACACGACGAGGCCGTGCACGCCGTCCACCGCCTCCCGCAGCGGGGACTGTTTGGGGGCGACGGCCACGACGCTGCAGCCGCGCCGGTACGCCTGTTCCGCGACGAGCGCCAGACCGGGCTCCGAGCCGTCCGCGGTGACGATGAGCAGCAGGTCCAGCGAGCCGGCCCAGCCGGGCAGGGTCCAGCGCATCGCGCCCGCGGCGGGGGCGACGCCGGTCGGCTGGATGCGCGTGACCGGCGCGGAGGCTCCGGCGAGGGCGGCGATCAGGTCCGCGACGCCGGACGCGGCGGTGCCGGAGCCGGCGACCAGGACGGCGCGCGGGCGGCCCTCCGGGTTCAGCTCGGGGATCCCGGCCTCCGTCGCGTGCCGGGCGGCGGTGCGGACCCTGGCCCCGGCCTCGGCGGCGCCGCGCAGCAGACCGCGGCGGTCGGCTCGGGCCAGGGCTTCCGGGGCGTCGAGCAACGACTCGTCGAGCATGGGGACGGTCCTCCGATCACACGCTGATCACCGTGCGGGGGTGTGGGCCCGGTTACGCGGGGCGGCGGGCCTCGTCGACGAGGAGGACGGGGATGCCGTCCCGTACCGGGTAGGCCAGTCCGCAGCCCTTGCCCGTGCAGACCAGTTCGGGGCTGTCGGCCGCGGAACGGTCGTCCAGGGGGGCGTGACAGGCCGGGCAGGCCAGGATCTCCAGGAGACCGGCTTCGAGCGGCATGGGGTGGGTCCCTTCGGGCGGGCACGAGTGCGTGTTCTTGTGTCTTGGTTCGGGCGACGTCAGCCTACCGCTGGGGTGGCGGGGGCGCGGCCCGGCCGGGGGTGCTTGTCCGGGGGTGTGGCGGGGTGCGGGTGGGGGCGCCTGCGGCGAGCCGGTTCCGGGGGTGCGGCGGAGGGGTGGAAGCAGGCCGACGACGTTGGATCAGGGCCTGCGGATTACGGCCAGGGCCTCGTCGCGTACCGCTGTCATCGTCTTCTCGTCGCGGGCCTCGACGTTCAGGCGCAGCAGGGGTTCCGTGTTGGAGGCGCGGAGGTTGAACCACCAGTCCGGGGCCGTGACGGTCAGGCCGTCCAGCTCGTCGGTGGTCACGCCCTCGCGGTCCGCGAACGCGGCCCGGACCTCCGCCGTGCGGGCCGGCTGGTCGTCGACCGTGGAGTTGATCTCGCCGGAGCCGGTGTAGCGGTCGTACTGGGCCAGCAGGGCCGAGAGGGGCTCCTCCTGGCCGCCCAGGGCGGCCAGGACGTGGAGGGCGGCGAGCATGCCCGTATCCGCGTTCCAGAAGTCGCGGAAGTAGTAGTGCGCGGAGTGCTCGCCGCCGAAGATCGCCCCGTGTGCGGCCATCTCCGCCTTGATGAAGGAGTGGCCGACCCTGGTGCGGACCGGGGTGCCGCCGTTCTCCCGTACGACCTCCGGGACCGAGTGGGAGGTGATCAGGTTGTGGATGATGGTGCCGCTGCCGCCGTTGCGGGCCAGTTCGCGGGCGGCGACCAGGGCGGTGATCGCCGACGGGGAGACGCCCTCGCCCCGCTCGTCCACCACGAAGCAGCGGTCCGCGTCGCCGTCGAAGGCCAGGCCCAGATCGGCGCCCTCGGCCACCACGCGGGCCTGGAGGTCGACGATGTTCTTCGGGTCCAGGGGGTTGGCCTCGTGGTTCGGGAACGTGCCGTCCAGCTCGAAGTACATCGGGACGAGCTCGACCGGCAGGCCCGCGAAGACCGTGGGGACCGTGTGGCCGCCCATGCCGTTGCCCGCGTCCACGACCACCTTGAGCGGGCGGATCGCGGACAGGTCCACCAGCGACAGCAGATACGCGGCGTAGTCGGTGAGCGTGTCCCGTTCGGTGACCGTGCCGGGGGTGGCGGCCGGCTGCGGAGCGCCGGTCGCGGACCACTGCTCGACCAGGGTGCGGATCTCGGCCAGGCCGGTGTCCTGGCCGACCGGGGCGGCGCCCGCACGGCACATCTTGATGCCGTTGTACCGAGCCGGGTTGTGCGAGGCCGTGAACATCGCGCCCGGCAGGTCCAGTGCCCCCGACGCGTAGTACAGCTGGTCCGTCGAGCACAGGCCGATCATCGTGACGTCCGCGCCCCGGGCTGCGGCACCACGGGCGAAGGCACCGGAGAGACTCGGTGACGTGGGGCGCATGTCGTGGCCGACCACGATCGCGGCCGCGGCCGTCACCTCGACGAAGGCCGCTCCGAACCGCTCGGCCAGGGCCTCGTCCCACTGGTCGGGCACGACTCCGCGCACGTCGTACGCCTTCACGAGCTGCGACAGGTCTGCAGTCACGGGACGGTCCTCCTGAGGGTTTCTTCGGACCGCCAAACTACCCGGCGGCCACGGACTCCCCGCGCGCCGGGCGTACCGGCGACCGCTCAGGACTCGGGCGAGCGCAGCACCCGGAGGTGGCCCCGGCGGGCGACCTCCGCCGGATCCGCGGTGCGACGGCCGCCGGCGCCCCTGGACCCGTCGCCCCGGTCCTGCGGACGCGCCGCTTCCCGTACCGCGTTGGCGAGCGCTTCGAGGTCGTCACCGCTGGGGCGCACGGGCGCGGAGGGGTCGGAGAGCCGGACGACCTCCCAGCCGCGTGGCGCGGTCAGCCGTTCGCTGTGCTCGGCACAGAGGTCGTAACAGTGGGGCTCGGCGTAGGTGGCGAGCGGGCCGAGGACCGCAGTCGAGTCGGCATAGACGTACGTCAGTGTCGCGACGGCAGGGCGGCCGCACGCGGTGCGCGAACAGCGACGTACAGGGCTCACGATGTTGGACGCTACCGCACTCTTGAGCGGGCTGCGACGACTCTCCCCCGGCTCACCCCACCGTGTCGCCCTGTGACCGGCGGTACGGCCGCCTCCGGGACATCTCTCCTGACCTGCGCGGAAGCGCAAGGGGCGCAGGTCGCGGCGGCAACGATTCCGGTCGCCGCTCACCGCGAAAGCGGTCATAGGACAAGAGGAGTTCGGTCACGAGCAGGGCCGGAATCCGGCTCCCCCGTGGCCGGATTGTTCAGAAGCGGACAGGCCGGATTCGTCCCCGCGCAGCCGCCGTCCACTCGTCGCGCGGAGCGTTACGCTGCGTCGGTGATGGACAGTCCTGTACCGCCCCACCCGTCCGAGCCGCGACCTCGGCGCCGAGACCGCCACGGCCGAGGCATGCGCGGGCCCGTCGCACCGCCCCAGGTGCCGCTCTCGGCCAGCCGGGCGGACAGCTTCCGCGATCTCGTCCAGGACTCCGTGGAACGGCTGGAGCGGCGCTGGCCTCAGCTGGCCGAGGTCGACTTCGTGGTCCTCGATGTGCCGAGCACCACGGAGGAGACCGTTCCGCTGGGGAACGCGCTGTCCGCCGAGAAGGGGCGGCCTGCGCAGATCGTGATCTACCGGCGTCCCGTCGAGATCCGTACCAAGAACCGCGACGAGCGCTCACTGCTGGTGCACGAGGTCGTGGTCGAGCAGGTCGCGGAACTGCTCGGACTCGCCCCGGAGTCGGTCGACCCGCGCTACGGGCAGGAGTAGCGGGAAGACGGGGACCGGGGGCGCGTTCGTTCCCTCTCCCCGGCCCTTGGGCCTCCCCTGTCCCCTGCGTCCTGCGTGCTTCGCGTTCAGTCGTCCAGGACCGACAGGTCCTGTTCTGCCTCCGGCACCTCGACCGTTCCGCCGTCGTCCGACAGGGTCTGCACCGTGAACATCGGGATGCCGTCCTGCGGAAGCGCGAGCGTGCGGGCGGCGTGGACCGGGCCGCCCGACTGCGTGTGGACCGTCAGCGCGTACGTGCCCTTGAGGCCGGACGGAACCGGCGGAGTGACCGCGAGCGTCGTGCCCGCGGCGACCTTGTACGTCTTGCTGACCGGGGTACCCGCCTTGCTGCCCGCCGACGCCGTGACCTTCACGGTGCCGGTGGCGCCGGGTGCGGTGAGCGAGAGCGTCGAGCCCTTCGACCGGTTGTCGGCGACGGTCGCCTGCGCACCCACCGGTCCGGTCGCCGGGATGTAACCGACCTCCTGCTTGTCGCCCTTGCCCCGTACCACCCGCAGAGCCGCCACCACGGGAGTGGCCCTGTCCTTCTGGGTGGGGGTCAGCAGCAGGGAGCCCGCCTCGCCCCGGGTGAGGTTCTTCAGGTCCACCCCGGCCGTCATCCGGGACTTCACGTGGAGGTCCTCGTTGCCCACCGGCGCGAAGGGCCCGGTCTTGCCGAGGAGCCGTACGGTGAAGTCCGCGTCGTCCTCGCCGGGGGCGAAGGCCACCAGCCGGACCGAGGTCGCGTCCGCCGGGATGCCGGGCAGCACCAGGGTGCCGGCCGGGGCGGCGGAGGCGGTGAGCCAGTCGCTGCCGGTCTTGCTGTCCGACGTCCTGACGACCGCGCCGACCCGTCCGGTGCGGGTCGTGACGTGGACGGTCACATCGTCGGCGGCCGTGCTGGTCAGCGTCGAGATCAGGACTCGGACGCCGGACCCGGCGGGGACCGTGATGCCCTCGCCGACATCGGACTTGAGCGTGCCGTCCGGTCCGTACAGCTCGATGTCGGCCACCGCGGCGGTGTCGTCCGGGTTGGTGAGGTTGACGTAGTCCTCACGGGTCTTGGCGGTGCTCGCGGCCGGGAACCAGAAGTCGGTGTCGGGTGCCGTGCAGCTGACCCCGAGCACGCCCCGTCCGTCGCCGGCCTCGACCGTGGTGGTCTGCTGGGCGCTCCAGCCGGGCGCGAGCCGGCCGGTGGCGGTGCCGACGAGCGCGGGGGCGCCCGAGCCGGACACGTCTGCGGTGACCGGCTTGCCGGGCTCCTTCAGAGCAACGACAGGCTTGTCCGAATCGGCCGCCTTGGACTTGGACTTGTCCTTGCTCTTGTCCGTGCCCTTGTCCTTCGACTTGTCCTTTTCCTTGTCGGCCGTGGGTGACTTCAGTTCGGCCGTCCCCGCTTCGCCGTCGCCGTTCCCGGGCGGGGTGAAGGACGTGTACGCCGTCTCCGCGAGGTCCGAGAGACCGGGCGCCGGGCAGAGCAGGCTGGACCGCTCCACGGGCAGCCGGGAGGACGCCCCGGCCTCCGTCGTACCGTCGTCCCCCGGCACGGAGAGCGCGGCGAATCCGGTGACTGCGGCGAGGGCGACGGCCCCCGCGATGAGGGACAGGCTGGTGGACTTCACTCGGACTCGCCTCGCGATGTGTTACCGGTCGGCCACGGGTTCTGGCCCGGGGCGGGGTTCTCGTCGGGATTCTGGTTCTGGTCCTGGCTCTGGTTCTGGTTCTGGTTCTGTGGGTCGTACGGCTGCTGATCGCCGTACTGGCCCGTCCCGTACTGGGCGTTGGCGTCGTACGACGGGTCGTACGGGGCGTTGGTGTACTGCCCCTGGGCGTACGACGTGTAGTCGCTCTGCTGCTGCGGATAGCCGTACTGGTCGTACGCGCCGGCTCCGTACTGGCCTTCCTGGTACTGGCCTTCCTGGTACTGCCCGGCTCCGTACTGGCCTTCCTGGTACTGACCCTCCTGGTACTGCTGGTAGTCGGCGCCCTGGTACTGCTGGGCGTCCCACTCCCCGTACTGCTGCTGCTGCGGCACGGCCGCGTACTCACCGGTGTCGCCGTCCGCCTGCTGCGGTACGAAGACCTCCTGGCCGTCGGCGGCGTGCGGTTGCGGCTCGGCGGACGGCTGCTGGGGCAGGGTGTACTCCTCCGGCTCCGCCCCGTTTCCGTCCGCGTTTCCGTCCGCGTTGCCGTCCGCGTTGCCGTCCTCTTCGGCGTCCTCGCCCTCCGCCTGGGCGGCCGCGCGCAGCCTGCGTGCCCGGCGGCCTTCGCCCGCGACCGGCTCGGCGGGGACCGGCACGGACTCCTCCGGCAGGTCGTCGTCGATCTCCCGGCGGCGGCCCGGAAGGGCCAGGACCAGCAGGACCAGGCCGAGCGCCGCCTGGGCCCAGATCCACGCGGAGTGCGTGATCGACGCCTCGTACGTGAGGTTCAGCGAGCCGCCCCCGGTGGGGAGCTCGAAGCCCTGGGCCCAGCCGTCGACGGTCTTGCGGGTCAGCGGCCGGCCGTCGAGCGTGGCCTGCCAGCCGGGGTCCGCGGCATCGGCGATCCGCAGCACCCGGCCCGCGCCGCCCGACGGGATGTCGGTGTGTGCCTCGACCGGGCTGGAGCCGACCGGCAGCGGCTCGGCGTCCGCGTCGGCGGCGGACGGGACGATCATGATCCGGGCGACCTGCCGGTCGACGCGCCAGAGCGCGCTGCCGTCCAGCTGGCTGAGCCGGCTGAGACCGGGCGTCGCGTCGAGCACCCGGCTCATCTGCTTCGGCGCCCCGTCCCGCACGAGGACGTAACGGATCGCGAAGCCGCTGAGCTGGCTGCCCTGGTCGGCGCCCGAGCCCGCGACCAGATTGGCGACGACCTTGTCGAGGTGGCTGTTGCCGCCACCAGCCGCGGCGAGTTCACCGTCACCGAGCCGGGCACCGGAGCCGCGGACCAGGGTGTACGCGACGTGGGAGGGCGATGTGCCGTCGAGCACCAGGGTGCGCGGCTGGTCACGGGTGCCGCTCTCCTCCGCGACGAACGCGGGCACCTGCACCGGGTCGCGCCGCTCCAGCGGGCCCGCCGCGCCGCCGATCATCCAGCCGGCGGCGGCCAGCACGGGGGCGATGCCCGCGGCGAGCGCGATCAGGACGGCGACCGGCTGGCGCCAGCCGAAGCTGAGTTCCGCGACGCGGATGCGCGCGCCGTCCGCGCCGACCAGCGCGGCGGCGATGAGCGCGGCGCCGTAGACGAGGGTGGCGGGGCCCGCCCAGCCGGAGCCGTTGGCGAGCCCGGCGAAGGCCAGGCCGACCAGGGCCACGACCCAGGCGGTCCGGACCGCGAACTGCCGCTCCCCGCGCAGCAGCGCGGCCAGCGCCGCGAGCACGATGCCGAGCAGCAGGACGCCGCCCGCCGCCTTCGGCCCGCCGGGGCTGATGCCGAGCAGGTCGAGGGCGGAGGCCGATCCCGTACCGGCGTCCAGGCCCGCTTCCTTCAGGAAGGACGAGGGGCTGGACAGCAGGGAGAGCGACCAGGGCGCCAGGACGAGCAGCGGGGTGCCGACGGCGGCGAGGAAGCGGAGCCCGTAGGCCGTGATGTCGTTGCGGCGCAGCGCGAGGACACCGACGCCGAGAACCACGGCGAGCGGCCACACGATGGGGGTGAACGCCATCGTGAGGGTGAGGAGGAGGGTGTACGCCCAGGTGGCGCGCCAGCTGCCCCGGCTGTCACCACTGCCGCGCATCCCGTGCGCCGAGACGGCGGCGCGGGCGATCAGGGGCAGCAGGACGAGCAGGACGGCGGTGCCGAGCCTGCCGGTCGCCAGGGCTCCGGTCGCGGCGGGCAGGAAGGCGTACGCGACGCTCGCCCAGGCCCGCAGCAGCCGGGAGGGGATCAGCGGGCGGGAGACGAAGTACGCGGTGAGTCCGGCCAGCGGGACCGAGCAGACCAGCAGCAGGGTGAGCGCGAATCCGGTGGAGCCGAGGAACAGCGCGGAGAGCGCGGAGATCATGGCCAGGTAGGGCGGTGCGGTCTGGGTGCCGCCGGTGCCGACGGTGTGCCAGGCGTCCGCGTACCGGCCCCACAGCTCGGAGACGTCGCCGGGTGCGGGCAGCAGGGCGCCGCCCGCCAGTGCGCCGCCGCCGATGAGGCTGCGGCAGGCGACGAGCGAGACCAGGAGCAGGACGGCGAAGAGCACGGGGCCCGGCTTGCGGCCGACCCGCTTCAACTTGGCGAACTGGTCGATCTCCAGGAAGTCCGCGTCGTCGCCGCCCGGTCCGGACTCCACGGCGCCGTGCCGGGAGCCGCTGGACTCGGCCTCCGTGGAGCCGCCGAAGTTCCCGGCGACCTGTTCCACGGTGGCGCGGACGGTGGCGCCGGGCGCGGGGAAGAGCCCGCGCAGCTCCGCCGGGTCGATGACCCCCTTGCCGCGTTGGCGGCGGGCCGCGAGGATCCGGCCGGGCCGCAGCAGGGTGCCCAGGAGTCCGGCGACCTCGTCGAGGGCCTGTCCCGGCACCTTGCCGACGAGGTAGGCGAGCGTACGCAGCAGGGTGCCGAGCACCAGCCGGAGCAGCGCCCAGAGCAGCAGCTTGCCGCGGGCGTTGACGAGCATCGTGTAGACGGCGCCGGCCTTGTCGACGCGGTGCGGGCTGGAGACGGAACGCCCGGCGCAGTCGATGGGGCGCCGTTCGCGGGCGGACGCCTCGGCGTGCCGCAGGACGGCGTCGGGGGCGATCAGCACCCGGTGCCCGGCCATGTGGGCGCGCCAGCACAGGTCGACGTCGTCGCGCATCAGGGGGAGCCTGCGGTCGAAGCCGCCGAGCTCCTCCCACACGTCACGGCGGATCAGCATGCCGGCGGTGGAGACGGACAGCACGGTACGGACCTGGTCGTGCTGGCCCTGGTCCTGCTCGCGCCGGTCGAGACCGGTCCAGCGGCGCCCGCTGTTGGCGATGGAGACGCCGACTTCGAGGAGCTGCCTGCGGTCGTACCAGCCGCGGAGCTTGGGGCCGACGATCGCGGCGTGCGGGTCGTTGTCGACGACGCGCAGCATCTCGGCGAGCGCGTCGGGCTCGGGCGCGCAGTCGTCGTGGAGCAGCCAGAGCCACTGCACCGGTTCGCCGTGCGGCAGTTCGGGCAGGTCGTAGTTGTCGTCACGCCAGGACCGGGTGACCGGGTCCCAGCCGCTGGGGCGCTTCAGGTACGGCAGGTCGTCCGGGGTGAGTACACCGGCGGTGCGGCTCGCCTCGTCGACTGCGGTGCCGAAGCTCGTACGTCGCGCGAGGTGCAGGACGCGGTCGGCGCCGAGCGCCTCCGTCACCAGCCGCGCGGAGTCGTCGGCGCTGCCGGTGTCGGCGGCGGCGACGCTCTGTACGGGGCGTTCCTGCCCGAGCAGCCCGGCGAGTGCGTCGGGCAGCCAGCGTGCGCCGTCGTGGGAGACGAGCACGGCGGTGACGACATGCCTGGGGAACTCTGGGGCGGCGGCGGCCGCGTACGGCGCCGTCGAATGGCTGTGCACGGACATCGAGGTACGGGCCCTCCGGCCGGGTCCGGGGGAACGTACCCCCGGGGGCTGCATCGGTGTACACGCGCGCCCTGTCGGGTCGTTGGCGCGTCTCGGACGGGGCCCCACACTAACGGTACGGATAACCGGGGTGGCGCGGAGCGGTTGAACGAGAGCGACGGTAGGGGCCGGGGGCGGTGCGCCGGGGCAGTGTGCCGAGCGCTGTGCCGGGCACGGCGATGGCCCGCCGCCTGCGGGCAGGGTGCAGGCGGCGGGCCATGGGCGGGCCGGGTCGGGGCGGGGCCGGGGAGCGGTCAGCTCCGCGGAGTCCGGCGTCTTCGGCCGGTGTGCGTCAGATCGCGGCCTTCTTCAGCCGTCGTCGCTCGCGCTCGGAGAGGCCGCCCCAGATACCGAACCGCTCGTCCTTGGAAAGGGCGTACTCAAGGCATTCCGACCGGACTTCACAGGCGAGACAGACCTTCTTCGCTTCGCGGGTGGATCCGCCCTTCTCAGGAAAAAAGGACTCAGGGTCGGTCTGGGCGCACAGTGCGCGCTCCTGCCAGCCGAGCTCCTCGTCCGCGTCCTCGACCAGCAGTTGCTGGAACAGCTCGGTCATGTGCGCCCCTCGTCTGTCTCTTGCGTCCCCGTGATGCGGCCGTTATCGAATCGGCCGAACGACACGAGTGAAATTACAAGTGTGTAGCTTCGTGCCAGTCAAGCGCAGATCTGCTATTGGGCCCGGTATTCACTCTGCGGCACCAAGCCTATGCGGTAAGTGTTCAAATAGCCAAAAACCTGACATATGCCATGGGCCTCTCGCGTGCCCGTCGCGCGATCACCCGTCACAGGGAGGAACTCCCTGGAGGGCGGGCACGTTGCGATTCGATCACCGAAGCGACCAAGATCACAGTCGGGTCACGGAGCCGCTACCGCGTTTACGGACACTTCCGTTGCGCCATGTCTCCGCCGCAAGCGCTGCACAAACCTTTCTCCGCTCACAGCAACCGGATGAGGTGAAACATTAGCCTCAAATCGGGCATTGGGTTGACAGTCCGGTGGTTCTCCAGCTCTCCTTGATCTCATGCCAGTGACCTCAGCGATGCGCGTCACCCACACCCGTGGGTTCCGTAGCGCTGTCCAGGCTCGCTGTTGCTGTTCCAGCTGTCTCAGCTGTTGAAGCCCTCGCGCTCCAGCCCGACACAGCTCATCCCGGACCCCCGGACCCTCCCCTGCGGCCTTCACGGCCCGTGGTCACCCGGTCCCCACGGTCCTCGCGACACCCCCGCACCCCCACCGGACCCGCACTCCCGTGCACTCCTGCCGAGGAACCACCGCACCCATGAACAGCGACAGCGACCTCCAGATCGCCGGCGACCTCCTTGAGGTCCAGCACCTCCTGCGCCCCGCCCGTGAGCACCCCGCCACGGTGGCGGAGTTCGCCGGCCTCGCCCGCTCCATCGCCGACGACCGCCCCCGCTGGGCCCCGCTCGTCCAGTACGACGCCACCACCCGCTGGTACCACCGGCTGCTCAGCCTCCCCGGGTACGACGTCTGGCTGCTCAGCTGGATCCCGGGCCAGGGCAGCGGGCTGCACGACCACGGCCCGTCCTCCGGCGTACTGACCGTGCTGGAAGGCGAGCTGACGGAGCGTACGGACCGGAGGAAGCGGACGCTGGGCGCCGGCGCCCAGCGCGTCTTCGCCCCCGGCTACGCCCACGAGGTGGTCAACGACTCCCTCGAACCGGCTGTCAGCCTGCACATCTACTACCCGGGACTGACCGACATGCCCATGCACGCCTCGCAGCGAGCCACGGCAACGGTCACCGTCTGAACAGCCCCACCACCCCAACAACGACCGGGCTCCGCCTGACAGACTGTTTCCCATGCGCATTGTGGTTCTGGCCGGCGGTATCGGTGGTGCTCGTTTCCTGCGTGGCCTCAAGGAGGCCGCGCCCGACGCGGACATCACGGTCATCGGCAACACCGGTGACGACATCCATCTGTTCGGGCTCAAGGTCTGCCCCGACCTCGACACCGTCATGTACACCCTCGGCGGTGGCATCAACGAGGACCAGGGCTGGGGCCGTACCGACGAGAGTTTCCACGTCAAGGAGGAACTCGCGGCCTACGGCGTGGGCCCCGAGTGGTTCGGCCTCGGTGACCGCGACTTCGCGACCCATATCGTCCGCACCCAGATGCTCGGCGCGGGCTATCCGCTGAGCGCCGTCACGGAGGCGCTCTGTGCGCGCTGGAAGCCGGGGGTCCGGCTGCTGCCGATGTCCGACGACCGGATCGAGACCCATGTGGCGGTCGACGCGGACGGCGAGAGCAAGGCCATTCACTTCCAGGAGTACTGGGTGAAGCTGCGCGCCTCCGTCCCGGCACGGGCGATCGTGCCCGTCGGCGCCGAGCAGTCCAAGCCGGCGCCGGGCGTCCTGGAGGCGATCGCCTCCGCCGACGTCATCCTCTTCCCGCCGTCGAACCCCGTCGTGTCCATCGGGACCATCCTCGCCGTGCCCGGTATCCGGGAGGCCATCGCGGAGGCGGGAGTGCCGGTCGTCGGCCTCTCCCCCATCGTCGGTGACGCACCGGTGCGCGGGATGGCCGACAAGGTGCTCGCCGCGGTGGGCGTCGAGTCGACGGCCGCGGCGGTCGCCCAGCACTACGGCTCCGGGCTGCTGGACGGCTGGCTCGTCGACACCGTGGACGCGGGCACGGTGCGAGAGGTGGAGTCCGCGGGCATCCGCTGCCGCTCCGTCCCGCTGATGATGACCGATGTCGCCGCCACCGCCGAGATGGCCCGGCAGGCGCTCGCCCTGGCGGAGGAGGTACGGGCATGAGCACTGCTTCGGACGCCTCACCCGCCTTCCGGGTGTGGGCGCTGCCCGGGATTCCCGAGGTGCGGGCCGGTGACGATCTCGCCAAGCTGATCGCCGCCACCGGGCCCGGTCTCCTCGACGGTGACGTACTGCTCGTCACCTCGAAGATCGTCTCCAAGGCGGAGGGCCGGATCGTCGAGGCCACCGACCGGGAGGCGGCGATCGACGCCGAGACGGTACGGGTGGTGGCCCGGCGCGGCACCCTGCGGATCGTCGAGAACCGGCAGGGCCTGGTCATGGCCGCCGCCGGGGTCGACGCCTCCAACACCCCCGCCGGAACGGTCCTGCTGCTGCCCGAGGACGCCGACGCGTCGGCGCGGGCCATCCGCGAGGGGCTCCGGGACACGCTCGGCGTCGAGGTCGGCGTCGTCGTCACGGACACCTTCGGGCGCCCGTGGCGCAGCGGGCTGACGGATGTCGCGATCGGCGCGGCCGGGGTGCGGGTGCTGGACGATCTGCGGGGCGGGACCGACGCGTACGGCAATCCGCTGAGCGCGACCGTGGTCGCCACCGCCGACGAGCTGGCCGCTGCCGGTGACCTGGTCAAGGGCAAGGCGAACGGGCTGCCCGTGGCGGTGGTGCGCGGGCTCGGCCACGTCGTGGACCCGGCGTCCGACGAGGGCGCGCGGGCGATGGTGCGGGGCGCGGCCGATGACATGTTCCGGCTGGGCACGTCGGAGGCGGTACGGGAGGCGGTGACCCAGCGGCGTACGGTGCGCGAGTTCACCGAGGACCCGGTGGACCCGGGCGCGGTGCGGCGGGCCGTGGCCGCGGCGGTGACGGCGCCCGCGCCGCACCACACGACGCCGTGGCGGTTCGTGCTGCTGGAGTCGCCCGAGTCGCGGACCCGGCTGCTGGACGCGATGCGGGACGCGTGGATCGCGGATCTGCGGCGGGACGGGAAGAGCGAGGAGTCGATCGCCAAGCGGGTGCGGCGCGGCGAGGTGCTGCGCCGGGCGCCGTATCTGGTTGTCCCGTGCATGGTGATGGACGGCTCGCACACGTACGGGGACACGCGGCGGGACACGGCGGAACGCGAGATGTTCGTGGTCGCCGCGGGAGCCGGGATCCAGAACTTCCTGGTGGCGCTGGCGGGCGAGCAGCTGGGATCCGCGTGGGTGTCCTCGACGATGTTCTGCCGCGAGGTCGTACGGGAGGTGCTGGCGCTGCCGCCGTCGTGGGATCCGCTGGGGGCGGTGGCCGTGGGGCGTCCGTTGGAGGCAGCGGCGCCTCGGGTGGGGCGCGATGCGGAGGACTTCGTCGTCGTGCGGTGAGGCCGTGCGGCGCGTGGGGGGGGCTCTGCCCCGGACCCCGGTCCTCAATCGCCGGACGGGCTTGTTTTTGCCCGACCTCGGATGTGAAGTGCCGCAGCGGGTCTGATGTCGCCCGGCTCTACAGGCGCGCGATGTCGCCCCTGGTCATCCGGGGCGCGTGGCGGGGCGGGGTGTTGCCCGAGAGCATGATCAGGCGGGTGGCCCGGTGGCGCTGGCCCTCGTACGGGGAGAGCAGGGCCAGCATCTCCTCGTCGTCGGCGTCGCGGTTGCCGGCCAGCGCGTGGCCGACGATGCCGGGCAGGTGGAGGTCCCCGACCGTGACCGCGTCCGGGTCGCCGTTGGAGCGTTGCAGGGTCTCGGCGGCCGTCCAGGGGCCGATGCCCGGGATCACCTGGAGGCGGGCCATCGCCTCGGTCAGCTCCATGGCGGCGGCCTCCTCCATGCGGCGGGCCACCCGGACCGCGCGCAGGATCGTCGCGGAGCGCTTGCTGTCGACGCCCGCGCGGTGCCACTCCCAGGACGGGATCAGCGACCAGGTGCGGGCGTCCGGCATGACGTACAGGCCGTACTCCTGCGGGCCCGGCGCCGGCTCGCCGTACTTGCGGACCAGGAGGCGCCAGGCGCGGTACGCCTCGTCCGTGGTGACCTTCTGTTCCAGCACCGACGGGATCAGGGACTCCATCACCAGGCCGGTGCGCAGCAACCGCAGTCCCGGTCGCCGGTGATGGGTCACGGCGAGCAGCCGGTGGCGCGGGGTGAAGGCCTCCGGTTCGTCGGAGGCGCCCAGCAGTGTCGGCAGCTGGTCCAGCAGCCAGGCCGCGCCGGGGCCCCAGGCCGCCGCCTCGATCCGCCCTTCGCGGGCGACGACATGGAGGGTGCCGGGGCCCGCGGGGGTGCGGCTGGCGCGGCGGACGGAGCCGTCGGCGGACATCCGGAAGGTGGGGTCGGCGGGGCCCCGGCGCAGCGGGCCGAGGACGAGCCGCAGGTCGAACGGGCCCGGCGGGGTCCAGTCGCGGGTCAGCGCCGCCGGTTCGGGCGTCGTCACCTGGCGCGGGACGGCCGCGTGCGGGCCGCTGCGGGGTGCGAATCGTCCTGCCACGGGTGAGGTCCTCGGTAGTCGGGGGTGCCTGTCGAGGGTACGGCTGATTCCGGCCATTCGGGGCGTGCTGCGAGGAGCGGCTCGCCCGGTCATTCGTCCGAGGAGAAGCGCACCGATGCGGCGGGCAGGTGTGCTCCGCACCAGACGCGGACGCCGTCGCGCAGTTCGTTGTCGGCGCCGACCTTGGCCCCGTCCCCGATGACCGCGCCGGCCAGCACCGTACGGCTGCCGACCCTGGCACCCGCTCCGACCAGGGAGTCCGTGATCACCGCACCGGGTTCGACGACCGCGCCCGCCAGTACGGCGGAGCCCTCGATCCGGGCGCCCGCACCGATCACGGCGTCGGCGCCGATGACCGTACCTCCGGTCAGTTTGGCGTCGGGGGCGACCGAGGCGGTCGGCAGTACGAGCCGGTCGCCGCAGCGCCCCGGGACGGCCGGGGAGGGCGCGCGGCCCAGCACCAGGTCGGCGGAGCCGCGTATGAAGGCCTGCGGGGTGCCTAGATCAAGCCAGTATGTGGAGTCGACCATGCCCTGGAGATGGGCGCCGGAGGCGAGGAGTCCGGGGAAGGTCTCGCGCTCCACGGAGACCGGGCGGCCGACCGGGATGGTGTCGATGACCGAGCGGCGGAAGATGTACGCGCCCGCGTTCACCTGGTCGGTGACGATCTCCTCCGGGGTCTGCGGCTTCTCCAGGAACGCGGTGACCCGGCCGGTGTCGTCCGTCGGTACGAGACCGAAGGCGCGCGGGTCCTCGACCCGGGTGAGGTGGAGCGAGACGTCCGCGCCCGAGTCGGCGTGCGAGGTGACGAGCGCCCGGATGTCGAGGCCGGTGAGGATGTCGCCGTTGAAGATGAGGACCGGTTCGTCCGGGCCTGAGGTGAGCCGTGCGGCGACGTTGCGGATGGCGCCGCCGGTGCCGAGCGGTTCGCGTTCGGTGACGTACTCGATGTGCAGGCCGAGCTCCGAGCCGTCGCCGAAGTACGGCTCGAAGACCTCGGCCAGGTAGGACGTCGCGAGGACGATGTGCTCGACCCCGGCGGCACGGGCACGCGCCAGCTGGTGCGTGAGGAAGGGGACGCCCGCCGCCGGAACCATGGGTTTCGGGGTGTGCACCGTGAGCGGGCGCAGCCGGGTTCCCTTGCCGCCGACCAGGAGAATCGCTTCTTTTGCCTCTGTCACAGCACTGTCTCTGCTTCCTGCTGGGGCCGGGCCTGGTAACGGACAACCGCTTCTTCGGCTGGCCAGTGTATGCAGACCTCAGGGGGTGTCCTCGGCCAGCGGCCCGCAGCAGGATCCGGGGCGGCCCGCGCCCTTCGGCTCCTTCCGTGTCAGCGGCCCTGGAGCTTGGCCGAGCTGGTCCGGGTCGTGCCGAGCTTCTTGTAGAGACGCGCTCCGGGGCATTCGGTTGCGAAACCGTCCCGGTGACCGGAGATGACGTTGAGTTTGACCTTCTTGCCCTTCTTGTACTTGTTGCTTCCGCCCGACACCAGGGTCACCTTGCCCTTGGGGTTGGCCTTGAAGAGGCCGAGCTTCCAGGCGGTGAGCTTGGCGACGGCGTTGACGGAGGCGGCGGGCGGGTTGGTGCCGCTGAAGGTCCCGAGCACCACGACGCCCATGGTGTTGGTGTTGAAGCCGAGGGTGTGCGCGCCCATGACGGCCTTCGTCACGCCGCCGGCCCGGCCCTCGTAGATGTTTCCGCACTTGTCGACGGCGAAGTTGTAGCCGATGTCGCGCCAGCCGTTGCTCTTGACGTGGTAGCGGTAGATGCCGCGCAGCACCGAGGGCGCCTGGGAGCAGGTGTAGTTGTTGCCGGTGGCGCTGTGGTGGACGAAGGCCGCCTTGACGGTCTTGGTGTACGCGAAGGCCTTCTCGCGGATCTTCTCGTCGGCGCCCCAGCCCTTGCGGGTGATGATGCGCGGGCGCGGCCCGATGTACGGCTTGGCGCCCGGCGCGTACCCGGCGGCCGCGTCGGTCGCGGACCTGCTCAGGGCGGGGAGCGCGGTGGCGTTCCGGGCCGCGGCGCGGTCGGCGCCGGCCGCGCCGGTGGCGGGCGGCTCCTGCGGGTCCTCGCCGGGGTCGACGAGTTCGAGGTGCAGCCCGGCGGGCAGCGGTACGGGGGCGGCGGACGCGTCGCGGGGGGCGGTGGCGTCCTGGGTGCCGGTGGCCTCTGGGGCCTCCGGGGCCACCCGGACCTCGACGCCGTCGGACGCGCCGACCCAGAGCGGGGCGGTGGCGCCCCGGACGGCGCTCGACTCGCGTTCGGCGGTGCCGGGGTCGGCGGAGTGCTCGGCGTTGTGCGTATCCAGGTCCTGCCAGCCGGACCAGCGGCCGGTCTCCGTGGAGCGGGTACGGACCTGGGCGGTGCCGTGGAGTTCGGTGTTCACGTCGTCCCAGACGACGCCGACCATGGAGAACGGGTGGACGTCGCGCTCGGTCAGCCCCTGCCCGGCGGCCGGCGAGGCGGTCTCACCGGGGGCCCGCGCGGAGGCGGTGGACAGGGGGGTCAGGGCCAGCGACTGCGTCGAGCCGGGCAGCGCGGCGGGTTCGGACGCCGCCGCGGGCACGGAGTCCGCGGTGGCCGGGTGGGCGGGGGTGTCGGAAGCGGCGCCGGCGGGCGCGGCGAGCGGCAGCGCGAGGGCTGCCGCGCAGGTGACACCGATGGAGGATGCAATGAAGGCACGCATACAGATGATCCTGGGCACAAGCGGACAACTCCGGCGACCGGTGTTTCTCCGGGCAATTGACGGCCCGTCTGCCGAACCGGTGTACGGGTCACCCGAGGCACCCGGCTCGGCCCGCCGCCGCCACGTACCCTTGCGCGGATGAACGCCAGCGACCGCACCCCTGCCGACCTGCTGCGTTCCGCGCTCGCCGCGGACCCGGCCCGCCCCATGGTCACTTTCTACGACGACGCCACCGGAGAACGCGTCGAACTGTCGGTGGCCACCTTCGCCAATTGGGTGGCCAAGACCGCCAACCTGCTCCAGGGCGACCTCGCCGCGGAGCCCGGTGACCGGCTCGCCCTGCTGCTCCCCGCGCACTGGCAGTCCGCGGTCTGGCTGCTCGCCTGTTCCTCGGTCGGCGTCGTCGCGGAGGTGGGGGGCGATCCGGCCGCCGCCGATCTGGTCGTCACCGGACCGGACACCCTGGAGGCGGCGCGGTCCTGCCGCGGCGAGCGGATCGCGCTGGCGCTGCGTCCGATGGGCGGCCGGTTCCCGCGGCCGCCGGAGGGCTTCGCGGACTACGCGGTCGAGGTGCCGGGCCAGGGCGACCGGTTCGCCCCGTTCGCCCCGGTGGACCCGGACGCGCCGGCGCTGACCGTGGGCGATGTCGCGCTCAGCTCGGCGGAGCTGGTCGAGCGGGCCCGCGCGGACGGTGCGGCGCTGGGCCTGGGTGCCGGGTCGCGGCTGCTCTCGGGGCGTACGTACGACACCTGGGACGGCCTCAGCGCCGGGCTGTTCGCACCGCTGGCGACCGGGGGTTCCGTGGTGCTGTGCCGGCACCTCGGGGAGCTCGGCGAGGACGGGCTGGCGCAGCGCGTCGAGAGCGAGCGGGTCACGCTGACCGTGTGACAGCGGCCCGCGCGGCGGCGCTCCGGGCGAGTACCGGAGCGCCGCGGTAGGACAAGCGGTACGAGGACCACCCGTCCGGCCCATCGTGGGCCGAGCCCTCCGGGCGAATCGTCAACTCCGGTACATGATCTGCGGTACAGACCACTCAAGGCACAACCAAGCGTGAGGTTCAGCCGTCTACTTCTGCAACCGGCGGCCCATCGCGCCGCCGAACGTGAAGGATGGACGCAGACGTGACCGAAAGTGCCGGCACTCCGGCCGACCCCGACGACTCGGCCGCGGGCGAGGACCAGACGCCGGACGGGTCGCCCGGCGCGGAGCCCGGCGAGCAGCCCGCGCCGGAGAACGCCTCGGAGAACACCTCGGGGAACGCCTCGGCGAACAGCTCCGAGGACACCCCCGCGAGCACCCCCGGCGGCGAGACCCGCAGCGGATCGGGCAGCGGACCGGGAGGCGGGTCAGCCAGCGGGTCCGGTGGCGGATCGGGCGGCGGGGCCTCGGACGGGGCGCCGCCCGAGGGGCCCGGATCCGGCCCGACCCTCGACATCACCGTCAAGCGCAAGCGGCACTGGCTGCGCTGGACCGCGCTCGGGGCCTCGTTCGTCGTCCTCGTCGCGGCCGGCACCGGCTGGTGGCTGTACAAGAAGCTCGACGGCAACATCAAGACGGACACCTCCGCGGCCGCCGAGCTGAAGGCGTACGAGAAGGAGCGCCCGCCCTCCGTTGTCCACAACGCGGAGAACATCCTGCTCATCGGCTCCGACAGCCGGGCCGGGGACAACCGCGAGTACGGCCGCGACGACGGCGGCAGCCAGCGCTCGGACACCACGATCCTGCTGCACCTGGCCGCGAACCGGAAAAGCGCCACCGCGATGTCCATCCCGCGTGACCTGATGGCGAACATCCCGGCCTGCCACAAGGCGGACAAAACTGTCAGCAAGCCGCAATTCGCCCAGTTCAACTGGGCTTTCGAATTCGGTGGAACCGCCTGCACCATCCGTACCGTCGAAAAGATGACGGGCATCCGCGTCGACCACTACATGGTCGTCGACTTCAACGGCTTCAAGGACATGGTCGACGCGGTGGACGGCGTGGAGATCTGCCTCAAGGAACCGATCAACGACAGCGCCGCCCACCTCAAGCTCCCGGCGGGCCGCAAGAAGCTCAACGGCGAGCAGGCGCTCGGGTACGTACGGGTCCGCAAGTCGATCGGCAACGGCAGCGACACCGAACGGATGGACCGCCAGCAGCAGTTCCTTGGCGCGCTCGTCAACAAGGTGCAGAGCAACGGCGTACTTCTCAACCCGACCAGGCTCTACCCGGTACTGGACGCGGCGACGAAGGCGCTCACGACGGACCCGGGGCTCGACACCCTGAAGGACCTGTACGACCTGGTACGCGGCATGCGCAACGTACCGACCGACAAGGTTCAGTTCCTGACCGTTCCCCGGCAGCCGTACGCCGCCAACCGGAACCGGGACGAACTGGTACAGCCCGATGCGGACAGGCTCTTCAAGCAACTGCGCGACGACAAGCCGCTCGCGGTGGTTCCCGCAGATCAGCTCAATGGCGACGACGGCAAGAACACCGACGGCGGGGAGGGTTCGGAACATTCACAGGATGAAGACAGCAACGGCCGGTCCGGTGAGCCCACGGATGGGAAATCGGGTGCGACAGGCGCTCCGGGGCCCAGCCCCACGCCCACCTATTCGGGTAACAACGCCGCGACCGACCTGTGCAAGCAGTAAAGCAATTGCCAAGCAGCCATCAACGTTCGGCGTGCAATGGGAAGAATGCCCGGTTGTAAGGGCCGTGGAATATCTCACGCCCATCGCTCGGCGCCGAACCGGACGGATAGTGTGACGCGATCCGGTTGCTCCGGGCCCCCGGGCCCGGCACTTCCGGAGCGAAAGATTGAGCGCCTTTCGGGGGAGGCGCCTCGCGTGGCACCGACGGAGGACTCAAGCAACCGTGGATGCACAAGGCCGTGGGCGGGCGGAAGACATCGATCCCGCAGACCAATGGGTCCTCAACCCGGACACCGGCGATTACGAACTGCGACTGAACCAACCCGGAGGGGATTCGGGCGCCGGTCGGGCCCCCTCCGCGCCTCGCGGCGGGCGGCGCCCGGACGCCGCCCGTGACAACGCCGGCCGGCGACGGGACTCACCGCGCGACGCCGGGGGACGTGGCGCCGGGCCCAGCCGCGAGGTGCCCAGGCAGGGCGGTCGCCGGTCTGCCCGCGGCCCGGAGACCCGCGCCAAGGAGGGTCCGGGTCCGTCCTCGACGGAGAACGGCGCCGGCCGCCGCAAGCGCAAGGCTCCGAAGGCCCGCCGCAAGAAGGCGCTGATCTGGACGGGCGGTGTGGTGGCCTTCCTGCTCGTCGGGGTCTCGGTCGGCGGTTACGCGCTGTATCAGCACTTCAACGGCAACCTGAACTCCGTGGACATCGGCGACGCCGGCAACAAGGACGTCGTCACCGCCGACGCGCCCCTCAACATATTGGTCATCGGCACGGACAAGCGGACCGGCAAGGGCAACGAGGGCTACGGCGACAAGGGCAGTACCGGCCATGCCGACACCAACATCCTGTTCCACGTCTCCAAGGACCGCACCAACGCCACCGCGCTGAGCATCCCGCGCGACCTCATCACCAACATCCCGGAGTGCAAGTCGAGGCAGCCGGACGGGTCCGACAAGGTCATCCCGGGCACGGAGAACATCCGGTTCAACGTCAGCCTCGGCCAGTCCGGCCGCGACCCGGGCTGCACGATGGAGACGGTCAAGGAGCTCACCGGCCTCAAGGTCGATCACTTCATGATGGTCGACTTCAACGCGGTCAAGGAACTGTCCACGGCGGTCGGCGGCGTCAACATCTGCCTCGCGAGGCCGATCAAGGACGCGGACTCCCACCTCGACCTGCCGGCGGGCGAGCACAAGATCCAGGGCGAGGACGCGCTGGCGTTCGTACGGACCCGGCACGCCTTCGCCAACGGGAGCGACCTGGACCGGATCAAGGTCCAGCAGCAGTTCATCGGCTCGATGATCCGGCAGATGAAGTCGGACGACACCCTGACCAGCCCGACGAAGCTCTTCAAGCTGGCGGACTCGGCGACGAAGGCCCTGACGGTCGACAAGGCCATCGGCTCGGTGCCGAAGCTGACCACGCTCGCCAAGGAACTCACCAAGATCGACACGAAGAACATCACGTTCGTCACGCTTCCGGTGATCGACAACCCGGCGGAGCCGAAGCCGATCACGGTCGTCGTGGACCCGGTGAAGGCGCCGCAGCTGTTCTCGATGATGCAGGCGGACACCTCGCTCACCGAGGTGGCCGCGCAGAAGAAGGCCGCCAAGGGCAAGCAGGACGCCCTCCTCAAGGGCACCAAGGCGGCGGCGGGCGACGTACGCGTCGACGTCTACAACGGCGGCGAGATCCCCGGAGCCGCTCAGCAGACCGTGACCTGGCTGCAGAACGAGAAGGGCGTCCTGAAGTCCACGAACAAGGCCAACGCTCCGGCGAAGGCCGCCAAGACGAAGCTTGAGTACGCCCCGAACCAGGCGGACCAGGCACGGGCGCTCGCCGCGATGATGGGGCTCCCCGGCTCGGCCCTCAAGAAGGGCACCACCGACGCCGAAGGGCTCCAGGCGATGGTCCTGACCCTGGGCGCCGACTTCAAGGGTGCGGGTACCCCGATCACCGGGCCCGCCAAGATCGACATTCCGAAGGCCAGTGCCGACAAGGCAGAGTGCGCCAAGTGACACCGGGTCACTGCGCGATATCGCGAGACTGAGCAGCAGGGGGGTCCCGGTGGGACGCAGCAGCACACCAGGGGAGGGAACGCGACCACGGGTCCGGCATGCCGGTCAACTCGGCTGGGACGACGGTCTCTACGAGGACGGGAAGGGCGACGCCCCGACACCCGACGGAAGCGGAAGCGGGGACGGTGACGGCGACGGCGGCGGTCACTCCGAAGGCGGCGGGGGCGGTCGTCGCGCCGCCGGCCACGGCGGGCGCCGGGGCCGGCCCCACCGCGCCGGCCGGACGAAGAAGCGGCGGATACTGCGCTGGATCGCGTTCTCCCTCGCCTTCGTCATACTCGGCACCGGCGCGGCCGGTTACCTCTGGTACGAGCACCTCAACGGCAAAATCCGTAAGGGGGCGCGCAGCGCGGGCAACAGCGCGGCGAAGAAGACCGCTCCGAACGCCGCCGGCCAGACCCCGCTGAACATCCTGATGATCGGCTCCGACAGCCGCAACAGCGCGGAGAACCTCAAGCTCGGCGGCTCGAAGGAGAGCGTGGGCGGGACACCGCTGGCCGATGTGCAGATGCTGCTCCACGTCTCGGCCGACCGGAAGAACGCCTCGGTCGTGAGCATTCCCCGGGACACCCGCGTCGACATCCCGGCGTGCGAGAACCCCGACACCGGCGAGAAGTTCGCCGCCAAGAACGGCATCATCAACGAGACGCTGCGCGGTGGCGCCGGCTGCACCCTGGACACCTGGGAGAAGCTCACCGGGGTCTACATCGACCACTGGATGATGGTCGACTTCGCGGGTGTGGTGGACATGGCGGACGCCGTGGGCGGCGCCTGGGTGTGCGTCAAGCAGAACGTCAACGACGTGCCCAAGCCCGGTGTGCCCGGTGGCTCCCATCTGCGGCTGACGGCGGGCAAGCACAAGATCCAGGGCGAGAACGCGCTGAAGTGGCTGCGCACCCGGCACGCCTTCGCGAGCGACATCGGCAGGTCCCAGGCGCAGCACATGTACCTGAACTCGGTCCTGCGTGAGCTGAAGAGCCAGAACGCGTTCACGGACTCCGGCAAGCTGTTGAACCTCGCCGAGACCGCCGTCGGCTCGCTCCAGGTCTCCGACGAGATCGGCACGGTGAAGAAGCTGTTCGACCTCGGCATGCAGCTGAAGAACGTGCCGCTGGACAAGATGAACATGCTGACGATGCCGCGGATCCAGGACCCGGAGGATCCGGACGCCCACGTGCTGCCGAAGCCGGGTGCCGCGGACAAGCTCTGGGCGCTGATCCGGGACGACGAGTCGCTCGACCCCAAGGACCGTGCCAAGGCGAAGAAGAAGACGCCGGCCGGACCCAAGGCCGGCGCTCCCGCCTCCCTCGGGGTGACGGTCGTCAACGGCACCTCCGGTGACGGCCAGGCCCCCACCCCGGGCCGTGCCGCGGAGGTCCAGAACCTGCTGAAGGCCAAGGGCTTCACGGAGGCGGACACCTCGACCGATCCCGGCTCCGAGCGGACGACCGAGGTGGCCTACCCGAAGAGCGCGGGCGCCCAGGGCAGGTCGGACGCGCTGTCGGTCGCCAAGGCGCTGTCGATGCCGACGAGCGCCGTGAAGGAGACCCCGGACGGGGCCGGCCTGACGCTCACGGTCGGCTCGGACTGGCGGACGGGTTCCACGTTCCCGAAGGCCGCCGCGGACGACAGCGACCCGTTGCAGGACACCGAGTCGGTCAACGGCGCCAAGTCGGACGAGTGCATGGACGTGTACTGGCCGTACCGCCAGATGTAGCGGACGCGCGGGGCACACAGGGGGGCGCCGGGGGTGAGAACCCTCGGCGCCGGGGGCCGGGAGCCCTCCGGGCGGCAACTTTCGGCCGTCCCGTTACCGCGAATGGGGGAACCCGGAGCGCGCCGCCGGGTTACGGGCCGGGATGCAGATCGTATGGGCCTACCGTGCGACAGGTCCCCCTTGCACCGCGGAGGTGTCCCCCCGTGCCCACGCCGCACCGCTCCCCCCGTCCGCCCCGGCCCCGCGCCGCTCCCCCGCAGCGCCGACGGCCCAGAAAGCAGGACGAGAGACCACGCTGGGGCATGCGGATGGCGACCGGTCTCTCCGTGCTGGTCCTCGGGGCCGGTGGTATCGGCCATGCCGTCGTGACCAATCTGGAGAACGGGATCGACCGCATCGACCCGTTCAAGGACATGAAGAACCGGCCCTCCGGCGGTCACGGCATGAATCTGCTGCTGGTCGGCACCGACGGCCGCGACAAGATCACCAAGGAGGAGAAGGCGAAGTACCGGCTGGGCGGCGCGCCCTGCCACTGCACCGACACGATCATGCTGGTGCACCTGTCGGCGGACAAGAAGCGGGCCAGCATCGTCAGCCTGCCGCGTGACAGTTACGCCGAGATCCCCGAGCACCGGGACCAGACCACCGGCGAGGAGCACGCGGCCCATCCGGTGAAGCTGAACGCCGCCTATGCCGAGGGCGGGCCCGGTCTGACCGTGCGGACCGTCGAGCACATGACCGGCGTCAAGGTCGACCACTACCTGGAGGTCGACTTCACCAGCTTCATGACGACGGTCGACACCCTGGGCGGGGTCCAGATCTGCACCACCAGGCCGATGAAGGACTCCTACACGGGTCTCGATCTCGCGGCGGGCACCCATGAGCTGGACGGTGGCCAGGCGCTCCAGTACGTACGCTCCCGGCACATCGACGGCGCCGCCGACCTGGGCCGGATGCAGCGCCAGCAGAAGTTCATGGCCTCACTGATCAAGCAGGCCACCAGCAGCGGGGTGCTGCTGAATCCGGTGAAGTTCCGCGAGGTCGCCTCGTCGATGCTGAAGTCGGTACGGGCCGACAAGGGCTTCGGTACGCAGCAGATGCTGGACCTCGGCCAGGCGATGCGGGGCTTCTCCGCCGCCTCGTCGGAATTCGCCTCGGTGCCGATGAGCGATGTCGCCTACCCGGTCAAGGGCATCGGCTCGACGGTGAAATGGGACCCGACGAAGTCGAAGCAGCTCTTCCAGGCGCTGCGCGAGGACAAGCCGCTCACGGTGAAGCGGCCAGAGCAGGCGCCGGCGAAGAAGGTGGACGTGCCGCCGCAGCAGATCCGGGTCCAGGTCTACAACGGGACCCCGAAGGACGGCCTCGGCTCCACGGTCGACGCGGCCCTGCACGGCACCGGCTTCGACACCACCCGGGCCCCGCTCAACGGGGAGCAGCGCGACCTCAAGCACACCGTGGTCACGTACGACCCGCGCTGGGACCGGTCCGCGAAGTCCCTGTCCGCGGCGCTGCCGGGGGCGGAGCTGAAGCCGGTGAAGGGCCAGGGCCCCACGATGAAGGTGACCGCGGGCACGGACTACGCCAAGGTGGAGCGGGTCCGGGCCGAGGAGCCCGATCCGAGCAGGTTCGGGGCCGTCACGGGCGACGAGGTGACGTGCCCGTGAGCGCCCGTACGTAACAGCCTCCGGCCCCCGCTCTCAGTCCTCGATGCCGTCGGCGGCGCGCTTCTCGCGCAGTTCCCTGATCGCGCGGCGCCGGGCCAGCCGGTGGGTGCGGCGGATCTGGGCCTCCTGGTAGCGCCGGTTGTCCCGCTCGGTCTCCGGGATGACCGGCGGTACGGCGCGCGGGCGGCCGTCCGCGTCGACCGCCGCGAACACCAGGTAGGCGCTGCCGACCTGCTGCGCCGGGGTCGACTCGTTCCACCGCTCGGCCATGACGCGGACGCCGACCTCCATCGAGGAGCGGCCGGTCCAGTTCACCTGGGCGCGGACGTGAACAAGGTCACCCACGCGGACCGGCTCCAGGAAGACCATCTCGTCCATCGAGGCGGTCACGGCGGGGCCGCCGGAGTGCCGGCCCGCGACGGCGCCCGCCGCGTCGTCGACCAGCTTCATGATCACGCCGCCGTGCACCGTACCCAGCAGGTTCGTGTCGCTGCCGGTCATGATGTGGCTGAGGGTGGTCCGGGACGCCGCGGTCGGCTTGCCCGGAATGTCGCCCTCCGGGCGCGGGGCCTGATCTGTCATGCCCTCCACCTTATGCGGGGGCTTCGGGCCCGTCGCAATGCATCAGCTTCGCAACAGCCCAGGTCCGATTTCACTTACACCCTGTAATAGCAGTGGGCCCGGCCTGCACACTGGATCGCATGAACGATTGGCCCGAGGGCTGGAACGACGACAACCGCGGCGGCAACCGCTACGGGCAGGGAAGCGCGAGCGACCGGCCCGAGAGCGCCCGCGCGATGCCGCACGTCCAGCGCCCCGTCCCGCCCCAGCAGCCCGCTCCCTCGCAGCGGCGCCCCGCGCCGCCGAGACAGCGGCAGGTACCGCAGCAGCCAGGCGGCTACGACGAAGGCCCGCAGTACGACAGCGGCTACAACACGGGCCAGGTCTACGGCGGCGGCAACGGCGGCGGGCGCGGCGGTGGCGGCCAGGGCGGTGGGCCGGGTGACGGCGGATACGTCCAGGGCCGGCCGGCGGCCGCGCCGGACTGGCGGCGCCGGATCAAGATCGGTGCGCTGGTCCTGGTGGTCGTGGTGCTCGGTGTGTCCATCGGCACGTACTTCTGGGCCGACTCCAAGCTGAAGCGCGACGTCGACCTCTCCAAGGTCATCGAGCGGCCGAAGTCGGGCGACGGCACGAACTACCTGATCGTCGGCTCCGACAGCCGCGAGGGCATGACGGCCGAGGACAAGAAGAAGCTCCACACCGGCTCCGCCGAGGGCAAGCGGACCGACTCGATGATGATCCTGCACGACGGCGGCGACGGCCCGACGCTGGTCTCGCTGCCGCGTGACTCGAACGTCGAGATCCCGTCGTTCGTCGGCTCCGAGTCCGGCAAGAAGTACGAGGGCAAGGGCCGCACCACCAAGCTGAACGCCGCGTACGCCGAGGACGGGCCCGAACTGCTGGTCCGTACCGTCGAGTTCAACACCGGCCTGCACATCGACCACTACGTCGAGATCGGCTTCGGCGGCTTCGCCCAGATCGTGGACGCGATCGGCGGGGTCGAGCTCGACATCCCCAAGGCCTTCAAGGACAAGAACTCCGGCGCCGACTTCAAGGCGGGCAAGCAGACGCTGAACGGCGAGGAGTCCCTCGCCTTCGTCCGCACCAGGTACGCCTTCGCGGCCAGCGACCTGGACCGTACGAAGAACCAGCAGAAGTTCCTGGCGGCGCTGGCGAACCAGACGGCGACGCCGTCCACGATCCTCAACCCGTTCAAGCTCTACCCGACGATGGGCGCCGGTCTGGACACCCTGGTCGTCGACAAGGACATGTCCCTCTGGGACCTGGGCCAGATGTTCTTCGCCATGAAGGGCGTCACGGGCGGCGACGGCACGTCGATGAACATGCCGATCTCCGGCTCCACGGGCGGCAACCTGGTCTGGGACAAGGCCAAGGTCAAGCAGCTGGTCGAGCAGCTCAACAACAACGAGAAGGTCACCGTCTCCAGCAACTGAGGCGGACGCTCCGAAACCGGCCCGCGAACGGCCCCGCCCCACCGGGCGGGGCCGTTCGCCGTCTCCGCCCGTGCGGGGTTGTACGAATATGTAGATCGGTCTAGTTTGGCCTCATGGGACAGAAGGGCGCCGAGACGCGGGCACGACTGCTGGACGCGACACAGGAGCTGATCGAGTCCGGGGGGTATTACGGCGCCGGGCTGAACAGGGTGATCGCGGTCAGTGGCACGCCACGCGGTTCGCTCTACTTCCACTTCCCCGAGGGCAAGGACCAGATGGTCGGCGAGTCCGTCCGGCGGGCCGGCCGGACCATCGCCGACGCGCTCGGCGGCCTGGCCGCATCCGAGCCGCCCGCGGCCGAGTTCGTGGCCGGAATGCTGAGCTACCTGGGCGACCGGCTGGAAGCCTCCGACTGGCACAAGGGGTGCCCGGTGGCCGCGGTGGCGCTGGAGACGGCGGCCACCAACGACGCCCTCCAGGAGGCCTGTTCGGACGTCTACGGGTCGTGGGAGGACGCCCTGCGCACGCAGCTGGCCGACCGCCCGGACGCGGACGACCTCGCCGTCACGATCCTGGCCCTGATCGAGGGAGCGCTCCTGCTGGCGCGGGCGCACCGCAGCAGGAAGCCGCTGGACAGCGTCGCGCGGCAGGTCGGCGCACTGCTGAGCTGAGGCCCGGCCCGCCGGCTGCCGACGGGCCTCTCTGTCGTCCAGAAAATATGCAGACCGATCTATTAATCGCTCGCTGGAGGAGAAACATGGACGCGATCGTCTTCGGTGCCACCGGATTCATCGGCCGCTCCCTCGTCGCGGAGCTGCTCACCCGGGGCCGGCGGGTGGCGGCGGCCGTGCGCGAGGACACCCTCACGCCGTGGCTGGCCTCCCAGGGCGTCGGCACCACCCGGCTGGAAGTGGTGACCGCCGACATCACGCGCCCGCTCTCGGGACTGCCCGAAGCGCGCGACGTCTACAACGCCGCGGCCCGGTACGCGTTCGGCCTCGGCATCCAGGAGGCGCGGGCGGTCAACGTCACCGGGGCCCTCCATGTCGTCGAGTGGGCCGCGACGCTGCCCGGTCCGCGCCGGCTGGTCCACATCAGCGGGTACCGGGTGGGCGCGGCGGCCGAGGGCAGCCCCGACCACGCGACGCGGGGCGCCTACGAGGCGTCGAAGACGGAGGGGCATCTCGCGGTGCTGGACCGCGCCCATGCCCTCGGGGTCCCCCTGAGCGTCGTCAATCCCAGCACCGTGATCGGACCGGGCCAGTACCTCGGCCTGGGCACGCTCGTCCAGGACCTGTGGAACGGCCGGCTGCCCGCGGTGCCCGGCGGTCCCGGCACCTTCCTGCCGGTCGTGACGGTCGGCCACTTCGCGCGGTTCCTGGCCGAGGTCCCCGAGGCACCGGCCGGTGAGCACTACTGGGTGCTCGACGACACCACTCCGCCCCTGCCCGAGCTGCTCGGCACGGTCGCCCGGCACACCGGGGTGCGGACGCCCCGCCGGACCGTCCCCGTCGGCCTGCTGCGACGCCTGCCGCGACGGCTGACCGGGGCGGACCCCGAGACCCTGTCGTTCCTGTCAGACGACCGCTACCCGACGGACTCCGCCCGCGCCCTCGCCGCCCGAGCCGGTCTGGAGATGCCCCCGGCGGCCGAAGCCCTGCGCACCTGGGCCGACGATCTGGTGGCCGCCCGCTTCGGCGCCGCGTCGCCCTGGCTGCACCCCTACGGCTTCCGGACCGTGGCGGGCAGCCGCACCTGGGTGGCCGGGGAGCGGCACCGCCCCGCCCATGTCCTGCTGCACGGACTGCCGATGAACGCCGACCTCTGGGCGCCCCTCGCCGACCGGCTGCCCGGCCCGGTCCTGGCCGCCGACCTGCCGGGCCTCGGCCGCTCCGCCGCCACGGACGGCTCCCTGGACGCCTGGCTGGCCGGCCTGATGGAGCCGGTCCGTACCCGCCCGGTGCTGGTCGCGCACGCCCTGGCCGGCGGGCCGGCCCTGCGGTTCGCCGTCGACCGGCCGGACCGGGTCGGCGAACTCGTCCTGATAGCCCCCGCGTTCCTCCAGGCGCCCGTGCCCCGGCTGACCCGCTCGGCACTCGCCGCACCGGTCCTGCGCCGGATGTCCGCCGCCCGGCTGGCCCGGACGCTGGGCGTTCCCGCCGGACCGGCGACGGAGAGCGCGGTGGCCGACCTGCGCCGTCGCGGGGCGGCGCGGCGGGTGGTGGCGGCCATGCGCGCGGGCGCGGCCGCGCGCGAGGAGTCGCGGGCCCTGCTGGACCGGGTGACCGTGCCGGTCCGGATCATCGTGGGCTCGGCCGACCCGCTGACGGCCGCCACCGGCCACCCGGTGACCGAGCTCGCCGGGGCCGGGCACTACCCGCAGCTGACGCACCCGTCCGAAGTCGCGCACCTATGCTGAACCGATGTCAACGATCAGGCAGTTCCAGGTCACCTTCGACTGCGCGGACCCCGAGCGCGTCGCCCGTTTCTGGTGCGAGGTGCTGGGGTACGTCGCCCCTGCGCCTCCGGAGAGGTTCGCCACCTGGGACGACTACAACAGCACGCTGCCGGCCGAGAGCCGGGGCGCGTGGTTCGCCTGCTCCGACCCCTCCGGGGTGGGCCCGAGACTCTTCTTCCAGCGGGTGCCCGAGGGCAAGGCCGTCAAGAACCGGGTGCACCTCGATGTACGGGTCGGCACCGGGCTGGTGGGGGACGAGCGCCTCGCCGCGCTTGAGGCCGAGTGCGCACGCCTGGTCGCGCTCGGCGCGGTCCGCGGACAGCTCCTGCTCGCGGACGACGAGAACGAGTCGTGCCAGCCGATGCAGGACGTCGAGGGCAACGAGTTCTGCCTCGACTGACCCGGCCCGGCCCGGCCCGGCCGAACGGAGGGGCCTAGCCGATCCGGAACACGGCATCGGGTGCGGCGTGGTCGACGGGCCCGGCGAACCGTGCCGAGGCCCGCTCCACCGCCTGCCCCGGCGTGAGGAACGGTCCGACGTGCGTGACGAGCAGCCTGCCCGCCCCGGCCGCGGCGGCGGTGTCGCCCGCCTCCTCCGGTGTGTGGTGCACCTGTTCACCCTCTGCGGGCGGCTGCGCGCTCTCGGCCTCGCACAACAGCACGTCGCAGCCCCCGGCCAGCTCCGTGAGGGCCGCGCAGGGCGCGGTGTCCCCGGAGTACACCAGCGACCTGCCCGCCGCCTCGACGCGCAGGGCGAAGGCGGGCATGCCGTGTGCCACCGCCCGGCTGGTCAGCCGGAGCGGGCCGGTGGTCACCTGGTGTCCGTCGTACAACTCCGTTACGGCGAAGGCGGATTCGACCGGGCTGCGGTCCGGGCCGTTGGTCAGGAAGTGGGCCAGTCTGTCGGCGGTTCCGGGCGGGCCGTAGAGGGGGATCGGCGCTTCGAGGCGGATGTCCGCGTAGAGGGCGCCGTAGTACGCGGTGAGGAGGTCCGCGCAGTGGTCGGCGTGCAGATGCGAGATCCAGATGGCGTCGAGCTCGTCCAGCCGCGCGTGACGCCGCAGCGGGCCGAGCGTCCCGCTGCCCGCGTCGACCCAGACGCGGGTGCCGCCGCTCGACACGAGGTAGCCGGAACACGGGTTGTCCGTACCCGGATACGGGGTCGCGCTGCCCAGAACCGTGAGACTGAAAGGCTCGTCGCTCATCACACGATCATGTCAGCGATATGCGGCCCGTCCAGCGGTTGAGGGCAAAGAGGGCCGCTCGGCGCTACACCCTCCCCTGGGCCAGCAGCGCAAGATGCGGCAGTACCAACTCACCTTCCTCCGAGGCGAATTCCTCGCACAGCACGTCGTACTCGCGCTTCGCCGCCGCCACGCCCTCCGGGCCCCGGCTGTTGACCAGCTGCCCGATCGCGGCGACCCCGGCGGCGGGGCCCGCCCACCAGTCCTCCGCGTCCGCGCGGTGGTCCCAGGCCAGTTGCTCGCTCCGTACGTCCCCGAGCCCGGCCGCCGTGAGGAGGTCCGCGAGGCCGGGGGCGGTGCGCGGGAAGTTGTGCTCCTCGTCCACCGTGGCGAGCCAGTCGGGCCGCACCAGCCCGGCCGCCTCCGCGGCCCGTCCGACCAGCCGCTGGCCGGCGCCCCCCGGCACCTGCCAGATGGTGACGGCGACCCTGCCTCCGGGGCGGGTGATCCGGCGCAGCTCGACGAGCGCGTCCAGCGGCCGGCCCACGTGGTTGAGCACGAAGTTCGCCACGACCGCGTCGAACTCGCCGTCCGGGTACGGGAGCTGGGGCAGCGAGCCGTTGCGCACGTCCACCCCGGGCGCCGCCTTCCGGGTGACGGCGACCATGCCGGGTTCGGCGTCCACGGCCCGTACGACCGCGCCCCTGCCGACGGCGGCGACCGTCACGCTGCCGCTGCCGCACCCCACGTCGAGCAGCCGGGTCCCGGCCCCCACGGCGGCGGCGTCCAGCAGGGCGGGCACGGTACGGGCGCAGAGCCGGGCGAAGGTCCGGGCGTAGCTCTCGGCCCGCCCGTCCCAGATCCGCCGCTCACTCACGTCGAACGCGGTCATGCGATACCTCCGCTCGGGCCTTGCGGCTCCACTTCGTCCAGATCCTCGTGGAGCGCGTCCAGAACCCGCCCCGTGGGCCGCCCCTGGGGCGACAGTTCGGCCAGACGCCAGCCGGGCAGCCGGGCCTCCGTGCCGGGCGGCAGATCGCCGTCCGCCGGTCCGGCCAGTCCCTGGAGCAGACCGAACGCGGTGTCCTTCGCGATCTCCCGGGCGATCTCGCCCAGTTCGTCCGGGGTCAGCCCGAGCCGCAGGGCCCGGCCGACGGCTCCGGCCGCGGGCCCGTGCTCCCGGTAGGCCTCGACCCAGCCGGGCGCCGCCGCGCTCCAGGCGTCGATGTCCTGCCAGACCATGCGCAGGAACCGGAACCGGGCCAGCTGAGGAAGGTTCTCCTCGGCCTCCGACTCCGCCCAGCCCGACGCGTCCTCGGCACCCAGCGCCTCGAACAGGCCGGTCAGCCCCGGCAGGTCCGGCGGCTCGTCGATGTCCGTCATGGGTAGGGAAGGTACGCCACCGGCCCCGGAGCGGCGGAACCGCACCCGCCCCGGGGTCTTACGTTCGGACCGGGTGGCGTTCGCCTTGTCTGCCACACTGTTCGGGTGATCGTCGAGCTCGCCCGGAGGCGGAGAGGCCCTGCGGTGCTCGCCGCCCTGATGCTGGCCGCGTTCACGTTCAACACGGCGGAGAACCTGCCGATCGGCCTCCTGGAGCTCATCGCCGAGGGCCTGCACGTGTCCCTGCCGTCGGTCGGCTACCTGGTCACCGGCTACGGCGTGACGGTCGCCGTCGCCTCCTTGCCGCTGGCCCACTTCACCCGGACGCTGCCCAGGCGCCATGTGCTCACGGGGCTGCTGGCCGCGCTCGTGGTGTCCAGCCTGGTCGCGACGGCGGCCGGTTCGTACGGGACGCTGCTCTCGGCCCGGCTGGTGACGGCTCTCGCCCAGGCGCTGTTCTGGGCGGTGATGGGGCCGGTCGCGGTGGGCCTGTTCCGGCCCGGGATCCGGGGGCGGGTGGTCGGGGCGCTGTCCGTGGCCGGTTCGCTGGCCCTGGTGCTCGGTGTGCCCGCAGGTACGTGGCTGGGCCGGCAGAGCGGCTGGCAGGTGCCGGTCGCGGTGGTGGCGGCCCTGGGGGCGGTCTCCCTGGTCACGATCGCTGCCCTGCTGCCGACCTCCCGCCCGGAGGAGGGGCACGCGGCGTACGGGAGCGCGCCCGACGCCCGCCGGTTCGGCACGGTGCTGGGGGCCGGAGTCCTCTCCGCCACCGGGGCGTTCGCGGGATACACGTACGTCGTGAAGTTCCTGGGCGACGTGGCCGGGTTCTCCGGGAGCGCGGTCAACGCGCTGCTCGTGGTGTTCGGCGTCGCGTGCCTGGCCGGGGTGAGCGTCACCGGAGTGCTGCTGGACCGCTTCCCGCAGTCCGTGCTGGCCGCCGCCGTCGCCGTCCAGGCGGTGGGCATGCTCGGCCTGTACGCGACCGGCGGCGGCCCGGCGGCGGCGGTGGTGTTCCTGGCCCTGACGGGCGCCGCGCTCGGGCCGGTGTTCATGGCCACCCAGAACGAGATGCTGCACTGCGCCCCGGGCCGTACGGACATGGCTCTGGCGGCCAACTCCGGTGGCTACAACGCCGGTATCGCCTCGGGCGCCGCGCTCGGCGGACTGGTCCTGACGCACGCCGACGTACGGACCACCTTCCTGCTGGGCGGCCTGCTGACGGTCGCGGCCTGCGCGGTCCTGCTGGGCGAACGGCTGCTGCCCCGGGGCGCTGCCGGGAGGTCGCACCCCGGGGGCAGGGGCGACGCGCGGCCGACGCCGTAACCGGCCATGATCCGCCGGACAGGCCCTACGGCCGCCAGCCGGTCGCCGCCGCCCAGGGCTCCGCCACGGTGACCACCAGGTCCACCACCGGGTCCTTGACGTCCGCGTACGTCCCCGTGTCCGCGACCGCACCGGCCAGGGTCCGCTTGAAGGCCGCGTAGGCGGGCACCGCCTCCGGGTGGGCCCGGAACCAGTCGCGGAAGAGCAGCGCCAGCCGCTCGTTGGGCGAACCGGCCACCCTCACATGGAGGTTGACGTCCTCACCCCCAGCGCCTGTGCCGCCCCGGCGCACCCACAGCCGCTTGCTCCAGCGCGCCGGGTCGTCGAAGGAACCGGCGGGCACGTGGTCGCGCTCGTACGGCGAACGCCCGAAGCCGAGCCCTGCCAGCGGCTGCTCGAAATCCAGGGACGCCGCCGCGAGGTCCTCGACGCTCGCCTGGAGGTCGAAGACGGGCTTGGCGGCCATGCCGGGGATGGCGGTGGAGCCGATGTGCTCGATGCGCAGGGCCAACGGGCCCATGACGGCACGCAGTTCGTCGGCCAGGGCGCGGCCCCGGTGCTGCCAGGCAGGGTCTGCGGGGGCGAGTACGGGGCGTTCGGATGCTGTGTCGGGGGTCATCCGGCCGAGTCTAGGAGGCCGCCCGCCGGGAGACCCGCCGCCTCAGCCGCGCGTGCTGCGGACGAGCCAGGGGCTGAGCATGGTGCGCGCGATGAGCTCCTTGTACGTCTCGTCCCCGGGCAGCGCCACGACGAGCCAGCGGCCGGCCGGGAAGCGCTTGACCTTCACGTGCGCCGTTCCGCCGTACACGGAGCGCAGGAACGCGGGTACGGAGTCGCGGGGGATGTCGTTGAACTCCACCCCCTCGACGGTGATCTTCGCGTCGTCCTCGGGAAACACCTGGACGGTGACCACGGGCGTGCCGCCCAGTTCGACGAACGCCTCGTGCGGCAGCGCGCCGTCCGCGTCGAGAACGGTGAAGGCGCCCGCCGAGGTGCGCCGGGAGGTCTGGTCCGCGCCGATGTCGTCGGTGACCGTCATCTCCAGGTTGTACGCGCGCGCGACCTCGCGGACCGCGGCGACGGCGGCCTCTGTGGTCGGCAGGTGTGGGTGTCCCATGCCGTCGATCATGCCTCAGCGGGAACGTACGGGTAGAAGCGGCCCGCGACCGCGGCGCCTCAGGGGCAGGAGCCGTCGAAGTTGTCCTCGTAGGTGCGGTAGACCCGGTCGGGCTTCTTCTCCTTGGCGTCCTTGCCGGTGGAGGGCGCGGCCGGGTACTCGATGACGGGAACGGGCTTGCAGACGGCCCACTTCCGGGTGTCGGGGGAATCGTCGAAACCGAAGGTGCCGCTGGCTCCGCGCATGCAGTTCACACAGCTCGCGCCCTTGTCGGTCCCCAGGATGTTCATGTTGACGACGGTGTTGTACACATCGTCGTGGCTGGGCAGTTCCACGGCGCCGGGCTTCTTCCGCCGGTCGCCGCCCTTGTCCTCCCCGGTCTTCCCCTCCCCCTCTTCGCCGTTGATGTCGTCGTACGCCCGGTCGGTGGCCTGGGTGAGTACGGTGAAGGCGTCGTGGTACATCACCGCGTAGCCGTCGTCCAAGGGCTTCGCGCCCCAGGCCGGGTCGTCCGGCATGGTCTTGCGGAGCTTCTCGAACGTCTCCAGGAACCCCTGGGGCCCGGCCGGGAGCCGCGCGGGGTCCTTCCAGCCCAGGGTGTCGACGGAGGCCGCGCCGACGAGGGTGATCCGGGCGGCGCGCAGGTGCGCGGTGATCTTCGTACCGGTCGACTCGGGGTCCATGCCGATCCCCACCTTGAGGATGCGGGTGGGCATGGTGTGGCTGCACGAGGGCTCGCTCGCCAGCTGGTTCACCAGATGCGGCAGGTCGTGATCGCGGCCCGCGAAGAAGACCGTGTCCGCCTTGGTCAGGCAGATGCTCCGGGCCACGTCGGCGAAGCGCTGCGGGACGCCCTTGTCGTCACCGATGAGTCCCAGGTAGGACGCCTGGCGCTGCTTCAGCCCGTACTTCTTGCCGAAGTGCTTGAGGAAGACGTCCCGCAGGTCGGTGGAGTAGCTGTCCTGCTCCCGCCGGTCGGAGACCAGGAAGCCGGTATCGCCTCCCGGGTTCTTCTCCAGGTACGACCCCAGCGCCCGCACCAGGAGGTCGTTCGAGGGTGAGGTCTTGAAGAAGTATCCGGCCTGCATCGTGGTCGACGTCAGGATGGGGCCGATCGTCGGAATCCGGTGGCCGGAAAGGGCCTTGGCCGCCGCGAGCGTGTCCGGGGTGCTGTTGGGCATGCCGAACACGCCGACCAGCGGTGCCTCCTTGTCGGCGGCCATCGGCGCGAGCCGCTCGACGACGGGCTCCCAGTGATCGAGGTCCTTGCCGTCGTTGGCCAGCAGCAGCTGGTACCGGGGCCCGGCCTGCGCGTTGGCCCTGAGCTGGGCCACATGGGCACCGGCCAGCGCACGGGCGATCTGCGCCGTACTCATGGAGCTGGTGGCGTCCGTGGTGAACGGCATCATCAGGGCGATGCGCACGTAGGGGATACGCGCCTGGCCGTTCACCGGGTCCTTCCATCCCTTCTCGACCCGGGCGTTCTCGTCCGCCACGTCGCGTATCAGGCCGTCCAGTTCGGGGTCGCCGTCCAGAACGCCCGCGGTGACGCCGACACATTCCTTCGACGCTTCCTCGAAGCCGTCACCGCACTTCTCCGGCAGCGCCCGTACGACCACGAAGGCGACCGCCGCGAGCAGGACGACGGCCACGATCAGGGCGATGACTCTGTCTCCCGGGCCCATGGCCCGGATCCTGAAACGGTCCAGCACAGTTCTCACTCCTCACCGCGGAGAGGGCCGCGTCCGTAGTCGGGTCCGTGCGTCGGGCAGGGCCTGCGCTCACGTACGGCGGCCGGCCAGGAGCGGGCCGCCTCGTTGAGCACCGCCCGGCCCGACGGATGGCGCATCGACAGGAAGGCCAGCTCGGAGCCGATGTCCTGGCACAGGTCGTCCATCGGTTCCGCGTACGTCTCGGACAGGTACCAGAGGGCGTGCAGCAGCCGGTTGACGGACCGGTGTATGTCGTCGGCCTCCGCGTACAGGTGGTCGTGGGAGCCCCGGGCGATCTCGGCACGGTGGTCGGTCCACCGGTCCCGGGGCGGGTGCGGGGCCGAGGCGACGTGAGGCAGGGCGTCGAGCCAGCGGCCGGCCGGCCAGACCCCGAAGTACTCCGTCAGCCGGCTCACCACCGGTTCCGCGTCCCCGACGGCGAGCATGTGCCGCAGGACGTCCGGCTCGTGGCCGGCTCCGCGCTCCTCGTGGTGCTGCCGCAGCAGTCCGTGCAGGTCGGCCCAGCCCCGTCCCGGCCCGGCCTGCGCGCTGGTCCGGCGGGCCTCGTGGACCAGGAGGGCCCGCAGGAAGGGGTCGGCCACGAATCCCGCCCGCGCACCGGACCCGTCGCCGCCCGCACCGTCCGTCCCGTCCCGCGGGCCGTCGGCCCAGTGCTCCTCCTCCAGATACCGGGCCGCGGTGGGAAGCCCCGCGCCGGGGAGTCCGCCGTCGGCGAGCACGGCCGCCGTGCTCAGGACCTGGGCGGCGGCCCGGTCACGCGCCAGGGCGAGCGGCGCCAGATGGGCGCGCAGCTGCGGCTGGGGCACGAGCCGCTCCAGCAGTACCTCGCCCGCGGGCCGGCCCTCCTCGACGGGCAGGTCGAGGAGGGTCTCGGGGTCGACGGCCCGCTCGGCGCGGACGACCGCCTCGCACAGCACCCGGCTGCCCTGGGGATGCCCACGGGTGAGGGAGTACAGGGCGGACGGCAGATGGCGGGGCAGCGGGACCCGGGCCGCGTCGAGCATCAGCAGCAGGTCGGCACGGGCCAGCGGGGGCAGCGCGACCGTGAGCAGTCCGGCCGACGGCGAAGAGGCGACGGTGCGCTCCCAGCCGGACTCGTGGGTGAGCTCGGGCAGCTCCCGGGCCGTCGCGTCCGGGTAGCGGGCCGCGTCGTCGCCCAGCCGGGTCGCGACGACGACCAGCGGGTCCCGGACGTCCGGTCCCGGCGCGGCCCGGTGGTCGAGCAGCAGGCCGAGGAAACGCCGCCCGGCCCCGGTGTGGGCGTTGTCCAGCAGGACCAGCGGGCGGGGCGCCCGGTTGACGCGCTGCCACCGCCCGTAGGCGTCGGCGAGGTCTTCGAGGAAGGCCGCGATCAGGGTGCGCTCGACGGCGTCCTGGAAGTCACCGCCCTGGTGGAAGCGGAGACTCAGCCGGATCAGGGCGGCCTCCCCGTCCTCCGAGCCGCTGGAGCGGCTCCGGTACCACTCCTGCACCGACTTCCCGGCGCGGGACCGCGCGTGCCGTCCGAAGTACTGCTGGACGACGGCCTCCGTGACCGGTGCCAGGTCGTGCTGCCGCCGGTCCGGGTCCGCGAGGCGCTCACTGACGTCGTACGTCCAGTCCGTACCGTCCCCCTCCGCCCCCTCCGCCCCCTTCGCCAGCCCGCAGGCGACGAGCAGCCGCGCGATCCGGTCACGGGCCAGCGCCTGCTGCTCCTCGTCGCCCCGGTGCCAGCTGGATACGGCGAACAGCCCCGGCAGCAGGCGGGAGAAGCGGAGCCGTACGGCCCCCGGTACCGCCGGGGCGAGTTCGCCGGCCAGTTGCTCCAGGATCTCGACCACCGCGGAGGTGTTGGCCGCCACGGGGCCGAGCCGGTGGGCCTGTTCGACCCGTGCGGCGTCCACCCTGCCGAGCGGGATCCGCCCTCGGTAGGACGCGTCCAGGACGTCCAGGACCGCGGTCCTGCCCATGCCGTGGCTCCCGGACAGCAGCGTCAGGGGAAGGTCTCCCCGGTGCTCCTGGGGCACCAGTTCCCGCCGGTCCGGCGCCATGCCCACCAGGCGGGGAACCAGCCCCCGCACGATCGGATCCCGTGCGTACAAAGGCGTCCGCATCGCCCCTCCCCCGTTCCGCCGTCCTGCTCAGTCCCGCTCCGTCCTGTGCGGACCCCGCCCCGCGTGTCCGCTGCCCCGCCCCCGCCCTGCCCCGCGTGTCAGCCGCCGAGCATCCTGCCCAGTGCCTGGCCGACCGCGTCCATCAGGAGCTGCCGGCCGACCGTGTCGGGGGCGGAGGTGAGGCAGCCCCGAATCCGTTCCATCAGGCCGCGCTGCCGGTCCGGTGGCGGCTCGTCGTCCGGAACACCGCCGCCCGCCAGCGCGTTCGCGCTCCTCAGCAGGTCCGCGAGCGCCTCCGGATCGAGATCGAGCGCCGGGGCCAGCTCCGTGATGAGGCTGGCGAGACCGGCGGGCTGGAGCGCGGTGTGCATCTCGATGGAGGTGTGCACGCTGTGGTCGGAGTCGCCCTGGGTGAGGTTCTCGATCGTCCCGGCCTCTATGTGGGTGTGCTGGGCGGGCCTGCGGTACTCACGCTGCTGTGCCACGTACGCCCCGATGTCCGTGACCCCGGCGAGGACGACCGCCACGCCCTGCGAGGTGAGCGCCACGTGCGAGCCGACGTCGTGGTGGAACGGCGGGCCCTCGCAGGTGATCAGCTCTTCGGCGGCCAGGTAGGTGAGGGCTCGGGCGACCTCGCTCCGGGAGAGGGCGTCGCCGAGGAAGAAGACGTCCGGCGAATCGAGGAACCCGCTGATCCGCAACGGCTGCCGGTGCGTGTTGGCGTGGATCCAGTGCAGTACGGCCCGCGCCGCGTGCCGGGTCCGCTCCGCGGCGTTCGCCCGCAGGGCCTGGAGCCAACGGGCCCGCTCCGCCCCGGCGGCCCGCAGGGTGACCACGGGAGCCCCGGTCACCGCCCCCGGCCCGTCGACCGTCTCGATCAGCTCCTCGGCACACAGGTGGTCCACGAGAAGCCGGACCGCGCTCATGGGGATGCTCTGGAGCGAGCCGAACCCCGCGCAGGAGACGTGCCGGTGCAGCGCGCCCTCCGCCCTGTCCCAGACCCACAGCAGAAGGCGGGGACCGTACCTGTCGACGTATGCGTCAAGGACGTCGTGGCCGGGTAACGCCGGTATGGGATCTGACACAGACAAGGTCCTGTTCCTACTTGTTCTTCGAGGGCTCAGCTGCCGCACCTACCCCAGGTTCATCCCCCTAATCAGCTCCGGTCCACGGGAATGCGCGTCAACTTCGTTACGAAAAACCGGAATTGACGGCTCAGCCGACCATGACCGCGGTGACCGGCACCCTGGATGACCGCCTGCCGCACCGTGACCGATTCCACCGGGTCGCGGGCGCCCGCGACCCACGTGGCCGCGACCCGGTCGGCCGCGACGCGGCGGCCCACGACGTCTAAAGGCTTTTAAAGAACCAAGGGAAATAACCCCACCAAACCCAACCCCACCCCCGCCCGAACGCCCATCACTCGCGCGGGTGACAAATGGCAACTCAGCTGGATTTGGGACGGGTTGGCTGGCATATGCTCGCCGCGACAACCACAGACATGAGACGGCCCCGGCCTGGACTGAGAATCCCGACCGAGGCCTGACCACGAGGAAGCAGAACCTTCCTGATGGATACCCAGCAGATTAGCGCGCCCCCGTGCGCCCAGCCCGACGGCTTCCCCGGCCCCTCCGTCGGCCCCCGCGACGTCACACCGACATCCGGTGTCATTCACGTCAACACCCGCCACGTCTCTGGCTTCACGGTGATCGGCAATCACCTCGCCCAGCACCGCGAGCTCTCCCTCGTAGCGATCGGGCTGGCCGCGCACATCCAGTCGCTGCCCGCCGGGGCGAAGGTCGGCATCAAGGTGCTCACCGACCGCTTCCCGGAGAGCGAGGCCCGTATCGCGGCCGCTTTAAGGGAGTTGGAGGCAGAGGGCTACCTGCACCGGAGCCGCGTGCGCCTCCCCGAGGGCCGAGTGGTGACCCGCACCATCTCGTACAACCAGCCGGGCAGCATCGACGCCTCGAAAGCCCCCGCGCCACGGCCCCGGCCGGCCGCCACCCCACCGCAAGCGGCACCCCCGGAGCCCCCGCAGCAACCCGCTCCCGCGCCCGCGCCGCCTCCCCCGCCCCTCCCCCAGCCGCACATGCCCGCCGAGGGGCTGCACCGGACGGCTGCCACCCTGCTGGCCGACCTGCGCCGCCACGCACCCGAGCTGACGCTCTCCGAGAGAGACGTCCGCGCCCTCACCCCGGGGGTCGCCACCTGGCTCGAACGCGACGCCCACCCCGACACCATCCGCCACGCCCTCACCGCCGACCTCCCCGTCCCCCTGAAACACCCGGCGAAGCTGCTCCGGCACCGGATCACCACCCGCCTCCCGGCACCGCTCCCCGGCACCGCAGACCTCACCGCGCCCCGTCGCAAGGTCGTCGTCATCCCGCTCCAGAACTGCGAGACCTGCGAGCGCGCGTTCCGCGCCACGGAGCCGGGGCACTGCCGCGACTGCAGAAGGGCCTGAGCGTCACCACCGTGACCCCCGAGCCGACCATGGCCCCCACGCGCCGGCCTGACCCGCATCGCCCGGACGGCCGCATCCCGGCCGGTGCGGGGGACTCCGGCCCCTCCTCACCCCTGGAGATGGGTACCGATCGTCAGGAACGCCTGGACCAGGGGAACTTGGGGCACCGCCGGGGAAACGACCTGGGACGCGTAGTGGACGATCACCAGGTCGAGGGCGGGTGAGACGAAGAGGCGCTGGCCGTGAATGCCGCTGGCCATGAAGGAGCCGTAGGGGTCGTTCGGGATCCACCACAGGTCGTGGTACGAGAGCGTCGCGGGCGCCTCGGGCGGTGCCGCGGGGAAGCGGACGCGGCGGGGGTAGCCGTCCGGTACGCCGGAGACGATCGTGGAGGCGACCGCCTCCGGGACGACCTGGCGGCCGGCGACGGCGCCGCCGCAGCGGATCATCTCGCCGAACCTGGCCAGATCGCGGGCCGTGGCACTGAATCCGCCGCAGGCGGCTTCAGTGCCGTCCGCGTCGACGACGTAGTAGGCATCCTCCTCGGCGCCGATCCGCGACCAGACCGTCTCGGACAGCAGGGCCGATGTCGTGGTGCCGGTGACGCGGCGCAGTACCTCGGCCAGCGCTTCCACGTTGCCGTTCTCGTAGCGGAACTCCACGCCCGGCTCGCCGGTCGAGCGGGCTGTGGCGAGGTGTTCGCGGATGGTGGCCGGTCCGGTGTAGGCGTAGGGGCGCAACTGGGGAGCGAGGACCGCGAAGTAGCGCTGGGCCTCCAGCGCCTTGTCGTAGGGGCGGCCCGCGTAGCTCATCCGGGTGCCCATGTGGAGCAGATGGTCGACCTGCGCCTCACCGAAGGCGGTGCCGGTCAGTTCGGGGACGTACTTCGACACCTGGGTGTTGCGGTCGAGTTGGCCTTGGTGGGCGAGGACGGCGGCGACGAGGCCGAGGTAGGACTTGGCCGCGGAGGCGTTGAAGTGCGGGACGTGGGGCCGGTAGCCGTGGAGGTACTGCTCATGGACGAGCGACCCCCTGTGCAGGACGAGCAGGGCGTCGGTCTCGGCCTGGGCGAGCAGTTCGTCGAGGGTGAGCGTCCGCCCGTGCGGGCCGGGGAGGGCGAGGCCGTCCAGGGCGCCGGACGGTGTGGCGGTCAGAGCCGAAGGCCCGCCCGAGCCGCGCCAGACACTGCGGCTCGGAACGAGCTCCCGGCCCGATGTCGTGTGCCGACGGGCCCAGGCCGGATCGGTGTATCCCCGCGCCCAGACGAGGTCGGCCAGGGTGGACATGCCTGTCATACGTCCGCTCCGCTCGGTAGGTCGTACCTTCTGAGCTCGTTACCGTACATCTTGTTCGGTAACTCGCCCAGTGGTCGCCGTGCGGGAGCCGAGACGGAAGCGGGCGCCGGGGGCCGTTCAGGGCGCCAGGTCGAGGGCGCCGGGGGCGTCCGACGGGGCGAGGCCGGTGGCCCAGACGCGGCCGTAGACGGACAGGTCGCGCAGGTGGGCGGTGACCTCGGCGGCGGTGTACCCGGTATCGCTCTCCACCCACCAGGTCAGGACGCCGATGAGCTCCCCCGTCCATGCGCGGGCGACGATGTCGAGGGGAATCCTCGGCGTGACCGCGAGCTGTTCGGCCCGCAGCCGGAAGGCGGCCTCGGCCTGTACGCGGATGAGCTCGGCGAACTCGCGCAGCGCCCGCCCGTCGCCCTCGCCCCGGAGAATGACGCGGTAGACCGGCTTCTCCTGCTCGGCGTGCTCGAAGATGTACTTCACCGGCAGGCCGGTGAAGCCCTCGGCGCGCGCCTGCCGGATCGCCGGCAGCAGACGTTCACGGTCGTCGGCAAGGTCCCGGACGATGCCGATCAGCAGGTCCTCCTTGTCGCGGTAGTGCGCGTAGAACGTGGCACGACCGACATCGGCGCGCTCGGTGATCTGCTCGACGGTGATCGCCTGGAACCCGTTGTCCAGGACCAGTTCGACCAGGGCCTGGCGCAGCGCGGCCCGCGTCCTGCGGACTCGACGGTCTCCCGTCGGCTTCATATCCACTTGGCTTCCTTCTCCTCCGGACCGTTGACCCGACCTTAGCGTTGCGTTTACGTTACCGAACATCAAGCTTTCAATGAGACACATTGTTCGGAAACTCTGGAGTTGCGATGAACCTCGGGCGGTACGTACGCCGGACAGCCGGCCATCAGCCCCATGCCGAAGCGGTGGTCTGCGGCCCCGTCCGGCTGACGTATGCGGAACTCGACGACCACAGCGACCGCCTCGCCACCGCGCTGCGCGGACTGGGCCTGAGCCGGGGCGACAGTGTCGCCACACTCGCCGCCAACCGTGCCGAACTCGTCGTCACCGAGGTCGCCCTGTACAAGGCGGGGCTGACGCGCGCACCGGTCAACGCCCGGCTCGGCACCGTGGAGGTCGCCCATCTGCTCGCGGAGTCGGGCGCCCGGGTCCTCCTCACCGACGCCGCCCACCTCGAATGCGCCCGCGCCGCCGTCCCCGGCACCGCGGTGAGGACGGTGCTCGGCTACGACGGACCCAGCGACCTCGGCCCCGGCTACACCGAGACCCTCGCGGCCACCACCGCCGAGCCCGTGGAGGTGGACTGCGCCGAGAGCGATGCCGCCGTACTCCACTTCACGTCCGGCTCCACCGGCAAGCTCAAGGCGGCGGTGCAGACGTACGGCAACCGCCTGGCGCTGCTGCGCAAGACGGTGATGGGCGACGGGACCAAGGTCGGCCCCGGCGACCGGCAGATCCTGGCCGGGCCGGTCACGCACGCCTCGGGCATGCCACTGATGGGCATCTTCTACGCCGGCGGCTGCGCGATCGTGCTGCCGCGGTGGGATGCCGAGGAGTTCCTCGCCACCGTCCGGCGGGAGCGCGCCACGCACGCCTTCGTCGTGCCCACGATGGTCAACACCGTGCTCGCGCTGCCGAACGCCCGCGATTACGACGTCTCCAGCCTGCGCCGGCTCATCTACGGCGCCGCACCCATGGCACCGGCCCGGATCCGGCAGGCGTGGGACCTCTTCGGCCCTGTGCTCGCGCAGGGGTTCGGATGCGGTGAGACCACCTCCGGCGTGCTGTTCCTCACGACCGAGGACCACCGGCGGGCGATCGACGGGGAGGACGAGGAACTGCTGCTGTCCTGCGGGCGTCCGCTCGCCGAGGCGGAGGTGCGGATCGTCGACGACAGCGGCACCCCCGTCGCCGACGGGGAGATCGGCGAGATAGCCGTACGCGGGCCCGACGTCGTCCCCGGGTACCACAACGAACCGGACCTGACGGCCGAGACCTTCCGCGGCGGCTGGTTCCGCACCGGCGACCTCGCCCGCCGCAGGTCCGACGGGTACGTCTTCATCGTCGACCGCAAGAAGGACATGATCATCTCCGGCGGGTTCAACATCTACGCCGTCGAGGTCGAATCCGTCCTGCACCAGCACCCCGACGTGTACGAGGCCGCCGTCGTCGGCATCCCGGACGAGCAGTGGGGCGAGGCCGTCCAGGCCGTCGTCGTCCCCCGCGACGGCGCCCTCCTGGACACGTCCGAGCTGATCGCCTTCTGCGCCGACCGCCTCGCCCGGATGAAGAAGCCCCGCGCCGTCGACATCGTCGCCGCCCTGCCCCACAACCCCAACGGCAAGATCGACCGCCGCGCGATCCGCGAACGGTACTGGGCGGGCACCGAGCGCCGCGTCCACTGACCCCTCAGAACAGGAACCCGCACCATGCCGTACACCCTCGAACCCTCCTACGACGACAACCCGCCCCTGAGGGACCTGGTCGTCCGACTGCGCTCCTACCTGGCCGACGAACTCATCCCCTACGAGCGGGCCCACGGCATCACCGCCGAGAGCAGGCTCGACCGGCCGACGCTCGAACACGTCTGGAAGCGCAGTGGCGAACTCGGCTTCTACGGCATCAGCCTGCCCCCCGAGCTCGGCGGCCAAGGTCTCGGTTTCACCGAACTGTGCGCCCTGAAAGAGGAGTTGACCGCATCCGGCGCCGCCCTGTCGCACTCCGTCCTCGGGGACATGGGCGGACCGCTGCGCGTCGGGGCGATCGTGAAATACGCCACCGGGCATCAGGTCGAGCGATATCTGATGCCCGTCATCCGGGGCGAGCGGGCGTGCTGCTTCTCCATCACCGAGCAGGACGCGGGCTCCGACGTACGACGCATGAGCACCACCGCCACTCCGGACGGCGAGACCTACGTCCTCAACGGGCACAAGGTGTTCTCCTCCGCCGCCCCCTTCGCGGACTTCGCCATCGTCGTCGCCCGCATGGCCGGCACAGAGGAGACGTACAGCGCCTTCCTCGTCGATCTCGACACCCCGGGCTGCCGGGTCCTGGACGGTGAAGTGCCCATGTCCGGCCAGCAGATGGAAGGTGATCTCCTCTTCGAGGACTGCCGCGTCCCGGCGGCGAACCTGCTCGGCGAGATCGGCCAGGGCCTACGCATCGGCATCGGCCGGATCACCCTCAACCGGCTGCTGCACTGCCCCTCACTGATCGGCGCCGCCCGACGGGCCTGGGAGCTCTCCGTCGCCCACTCCAAGAGCCGCGTCGCCTTCGGACAGCCACTCCTCGCCCTCCAGGCCATCCAGCACAAACTCGCCGACATGGCCACGGATCTCTACGCGGCCCGCTCCATGGTCGCGGCCGCCGCCGCACGCGCCGACCGAGGCGAGAACATCTCCGTCGAGGCCAACATGTGCAAGCTGTTCGTCTCCGAGGCCTGCTTCCGCGTCGCCGACCAGGCCGTACAGATCCACGGAAAGGCGGGGCTGACCCGCGGCCACGAGGTCGAGCAGATCTTCCGCTCCCTGCGCATGTTCCGGATCGTCACCGGCACCACCGAGATCCACAAGAACGCCATCGCCAAGGCCCTCGTCTGAGCACAGCACGGCCCCGACACGCATGGCGCTCGATGCCCCTCCCCGTTCCGTCCGCCCTGCCCACACCGGGTGGCGGGACCGGGGACGGCGACCCACCAGGCCCCCTCGGCAACCGGACACCGCGACTTCTTCCGCGTGAGCCGCCGCGGCCGCGGGACCGGCTTCCCATCGCCCGGCCCCCTGCTTCACCACACCCCGCAGGAGTCACCCATGCCATCCCAGCCCGCCGCGTCCCCGGCCGCCTCCGCGTCCCCCGCGGGTCCCCTCGACGCGTCATCGGCCGACACTCCCTCCTACGACCGACGCCGGGCCTGGCTGGTCACCGCCATGATCGTCACCTTCATGGTGATCAACTTCGCCGACAAGGCCGTCCTGGGACTCGCCGCCGTCCCGATCATGGACGAACTGCACATCAGCCACAGCACCTACGGGCTGATCGCCAGCTCCTTCTTTCTGCTGTTCAGCCTCTCCGGACTCGTCGTCGGATTCCTCTCCTCCCGGATCTCCAGCCGCACCCTGCTCTTCGTCATGACGCTGACGTGGGCCGTCGCACAGCTGCCCGTCCTCGTCGTGGCCGCCGTCCCGGCGCTGATCGCAGGCCGTGTCCTCCTCGGCGCCGCGGAAGGGCCGGCCGCCTCGATGTCCATGCACGCCCTGTACAAGTGGTATCCGCCGCACCGGCGTGGCCTTCCCTCCGCCCTGCAGATCAGCGGCGCCGCCCTGGGCACCCTCATCTCCGCTCCCGCCCTCACCTGGCTCATCGCCCAGCACGGCTGGCGCTCCGCCTACGGCGCGCTCGCCGCGGTCAGCGCGGTCTGGGCACTGCTCTGGTGGCGCATCGGCCATGACGGCCCCTTCGACGAGGCGCGCCCCGCGCACCCCGGTCAACAGGCGCTCGCCCCACTGCGGCTGCCCTACCGCAGGATCCTTCTCACCGGCACGGTCCTGGGCAGCATCTCCAGCGCCTTCGGCGCCTCCTGGGCGCTCGCCCTCAGTCAGGCCTGGCTGCCGTCCTACCTACGGACCGAGCTCGGCATGTCCCCCGGCACGGCGGCGACCACCGTCAGCGCGGTCTCGGCCTTCAGCCTCGTCCTGCTGCTGACCATCTCCCCGCTCATGGACGCGCTCAAGGCTCGCGGCGTCACCAGTCGCTGGTCCAGCGGTGCCGCGCAAGGCATCGCGGTCTGCCTCGCCGGCTGCGCCATGGCCGCCTTCCCCTTCGTCGACGGCACCCCGCCGCGCCTGCTGCTCATCGGGCTGGCCTTCGGTACGGTCGCCGTCGCCATCCCCCTGCACTACATGACCGCCGCCGAAGTCGTCCCCACCGCCCAGCGCGGCGCCGTCTTCGGCATCGTCGCCGCCACCGGCACACTGCCCGGCCTCGTCGCGCCGTACCTCACCGGCCACCTCGTCGACACGGCGGACAGCACGGCTTCCGGTTACACCGCCGCCTTCCTGGTCACGGCCCTCGTCATGGTCCTGGCCGGCCTGCTCGCGGTGGGCTGCATCCGCCCGGAGCACGACGCCCGGCGGCTGCGACCGGCCGGCAGCACGAGCCACTGATCAAGGCCGGGCCGCTCAGGATCCGGGGCTCCGTGCTCCGGAGGGAACGCCGGTCATGACGACGGCCCCCGGCGATGCCGGGGGCCGAAGCGTCTGGGTGCATCGGGTCGGAGCGGGTCCGCTACGGCAGGTTCCGCGCCATGACGATGCGCTGGACCTGGTTCGTGCCCTCGTAGATCTGGGTGATCTTGGCGTCGCGCATCATCCGCTCCACCGGGTAGTCCCGCGTGTAGCCGTAGCCGCCCAGGAGCTGGACCGCGTCCGTGGTGACCTCCATCGCGACGTCGGACGCGAAGCACTTGGCCGCGGCGCCGAAGAAGGTGAGGTCGCCGTCGAGGCGTTCGGACTTGGCGGCGGCCGAGTAGGTGAGCTGGCGGGCCGCCTCCAGCTTCATGGCCATGTCGGCGAGCATGAACTGGATGCCCTGGAAGTCGCCGATCGGCTTGCCGAACTGCTTGCGCTCCTGGACGTAGCCCTTGGCGTAGTCCAGTGCGCCCTGGGCGACGCCGAGGGCCTGGGCGGCGATCGTGATACGGGTGTGGTCGAGGGTCTTCATCGCGGTGGCGAAGCCGGTGCCCTCCTCGCCGATCATGCGGTCGGCGGGGATGCGGACGTTGTCGAAGTAGACCTCGCGGGTCGGGGAGCCCTTGATGCCGAGCTTCTTCTCCGGGGCGCCGAAGGAGACGCCCTCGTCCGACTTCTCGACGACGAACGCCGAGATGCCCTTGGAGCGCTTGGTCGGGTCGGTGACCGCCATGACCGTGTAGTACTCGGAGACGCCCGCGTTGGTGATCCAGCGCTTCACGCCGTTGAGGACCCAGAAGTCGCCGTCGCGGACGGCCTTGGTCTTCATCCCGGCGGCGTCGGAGCCCGCGTCCGGCTCGGAGAGGGCGTACGAGAACATCGCGTCGCCCTTGGCGAGCGGGCCCAGGTACTTCTTCTTCAGCTCCTCGGAGCCGGACAGGATCACCGGGAGCGAGCCGAGCTTGTTCACGGCCGGGATGAGGGAGGAGGAGACGCAGGCGCGGGCCACCTCCTCGATCACGATGACCGTGGCGAGCGCGTCGGCGCCGGCGCCGCCGTACTCCTCGGGGACGTGGACCGCGTGCAGGTCGGCGGCGGTGAGGGCGTCCAGCGCCTCCTGCGGGAAGCGGGCCTCCTCGTCGACCGCGGCCGCGTGCGGGGCGATCTTCGCCTCGGCGAGGGCGCGCACCGTCTCACGGAGCATCTCGTGCTCCTCGGCCGGACGGTACAGGTCGAAATCGGTCGAACCCGCCAAGACTCTCACTCCCCAGGATGCAGCTAACTACCGTTAAGTAACCTAATTTTAGGTGCCCGCCCCCGCAATGGCATACGCGCTGGGGCCGTGAGCTTCGCGACAGCCGGAATGGAGCGTTTCAGGGGCACGACTATGCTCGTTCACCGCACGTCTGTCCGCATCTCCCAGGAGCACTCCATGGCCCTCAGGATCACTGTGATCGGCACCGGCTACCTCGGCGCCACCCACGCCGCGGCCATGGCGGAGCTCGGCTTCGAAGTGCTGGGGCTGGATGTCGTGCCCGAGAAGGTCGAGCTGCTCTCGGCCGGCCGGGTCCCGATGTACGAGCCGGGGCTCGAAGAGATCCTGAAGAAGCACGTCGCGGGCATCGAGGGCGCCAGCGGCCGGCTGCGCTTCACCACCTCCTGGGAGGAGGTGGCGGAATTCGGTGACGTCCACTTCGTCTGCGTGAACACCCCGCAGAAGCACGGCGAGTACGCCTGCGACATGAGCTACGTGGACAGCGCCTTCGAATCCCTCGCACCGCTGCTGACCAGGCCCGCCCTGGTCGTCGGCAAGTCCACCGTGCCGGTCGGCTCCGCGGCCCGGCTGGCCGCCCGGCTCGCCGAGCTGGCCCCCGTGGGCGACGCCGCCGAGCTGGCGTGGAACCCGGAATTCCTCCGCGAGGGCTTCGCCGTCAACGACACGCTGCACCCGGACCGGATCGTCGTCGGCGTGGAGAGCGAGCGGGCCGAGAAGCTGCTCCGCGAGGTGTACGCCGGACCGATCGCCGAGGGCTCGCCGTTCGTGGTGACGGACTTCCCGACCGCCGAACTGGTGAAGACCTCCGCCAACTCCTTCCTCGCCACCAAGATCTCCTTCATCAACGCCATGGCCGAGGTCTGCGAGGCCGCCGACGGCGATGTCGTGAAGCTGGCGGAGGCGATCGGCCACGACGAGCGGATCGGGAAGAAGTTCCTGCGGGCCGGCATCGGGTTCGGCGGCGGCTGCCTGCCCAAGGACATCCGGGCCTTCATGGCCCGCGCCGGTGAGCTGGGCGCCGACCAGGCGCTGACCTTCCTCCGCGAGGTCGACTCCATCAACATGCGGCGCCGCGGCCACATGGTGGAGCTGGCCAGGGAGGCCGTCGGCGGCGACTCGTTCCTCGGCAAGCGGGTGGGCGTCCTGGGCGCCACCTTCAAGCCGGACTCGGACGACGTACGCGATTCGCCCGCCCTGAACGTCGCCGGGCAGATCCACCTCCAGGGCGGCCAGGTCACCGTCTACGACCCGAAGGGCATGGACAACGCCCGCCGCCTCTTCCCCACGCTCGGCTACGCGGACACCGCCCTGGAGGCGGTGCGCGGCGCCGATGTGGTGCTGCACCTGACGGAGTGGAGCGAGTTCCGCGAGCTGGACCCGGTGGCGCTCGGCGAGGCCGCGGGGCGCAAGCTCGTCCTGGACGGGCGCAACGCGCTGGACCCCGTGGTGTGGCGCGAGGCCGGGTGGACGTTCCGGGCGATGGGGCGGCCGAAGGCCTGAGTGGCCGAGCCCTCTCAGCCCTGCCTGGCGCGGTACGCGCGCATCTTCGCGCGGGCCCCGCACACCGACATCGAGCACCAGCGGCGGCGCCCCGCCGGGCTGCGGTCGTAATAGGCCCAGCGGCAGTCCGCCGCCTCGCACACCTTGAGCCGGTCCCAGGTCCCGTCCGCGCAGGCGGCGGCGATGGCCGTCGCGACCCGGGCGGTCAGTCCGGGCGGCTCCTCCACCGCGCGCAGCACCGCCGCACCCGCCTCGTCCACCCGGACCCGCAGGGGCGCCTCAGCCAGCAGCCGGTCCAGCAGGGACACCGAGCCGCCGTCGGGCGGGCGGTGGCCCGCGTGGGCCAGGCAGACGGCGCGCAGGGCCTCCCGGAGCGCGCGGGCCGCCGGGACGTCCGGGCCGGCCAGGGCGAGTTCGGCGCGCCCCTGCGCCGTGTCGAGGGCGTCCGCGCCGGTCTCCACGTCCAGGGTGTTGACCAGGGCTTCGATCAGCGCGAGTCCGCCGGGCGCGGAATCCCTCTCATTCATGGTTGCGACGTTACCTCCATTGCAGGAGCATGCAGTAACGGTGACCGGTTGAGCCGCATTACCGGTAACCACATGCCCGCATCTGCCCAAGGAGGAAGCGTCATGGCTGTAGCCGCACTGGGTGCCGTCGTCCTGGACTGCCCGGACCCCAACGCCCTGGCCCACTTCTACGCCGCGCTGCTCGGCGGGAAGGTCGAGCAGCAGGAGGGCTGGGTGGACCTCACCGGGATCACCGGCACCCCGCTCGCCTTCCAGGCCGCGCCCGGCTACGTACCGCCGAAGTGGCCGCGTCCGGACGGTTCGCAGCAGTTCCATCTGGATCTGACCGTGCCGGATCTGGACGCGGCCGAGCGCGAGGTGCTGGCGCTCGGGGCGACGGTGCTCGAAGCGGACGACCGGGAGCGGACCTTCCGGGTGTACGCCGATCCGGCGGGGCACCCGTTCTGTCTCTGCGCCTGCTGAGCCGGCCGGTCAGCCGTCCAGCTGTTCGATCGTGGCGTGCGACGGGCCCCGGCGGGCGGACAGCTCGCGCGACACGTCCTCGGCAGCGCGCAGCACCCGTACCGCGTTCTTCCAGGTCAGCCGGGCCAGGTCGGCGGTGGACCAGCCCCGGCCGAGCAGCTCCGCGATCAGGTTCGGGTACCCGGCGACGTCCTCCAGGCCCTGCGGGAGGAACGCGGTGCCGTCGTAGTCGCCGCCGATGCCGATGTGGTCGATCCCGGCGACCTCGCGCATGTGGTCGAGGTGGTCCGCGATCGTCGCCACGGTCGCCATCGGGCGGGGGTTGGCCGCCTCGAACGCGGCGTGCACCTTCATGCCCCGCTCGGTGGTGTCCAGGTGGTGCAGGCCCTGGGCGCGCATGTTCTCGTCGGCGGCCTTCGTCCAGGCGACGGCCGCCGGCAGGACGAACTTCGGTACGAAGGTCGCCATGGCGATGCCGCCGTTGGCCGGGAGCTGGGCGAGGACGTCGTCGGGGATGTTGCGCGGGTGGTCGCAGATGGCCCGCGCGGAGGAGTGCGAGAACATCACCGGCGCGGCGGACGTGCGCAGGGCGTCGCGCATCGTCGTGGCCGCCACGTGCGAGAGGTCGACCAGCATGCCGGTGCGGTTCATCTCCCGGACGACCTCGTGGCCGAACGGGGAGAGCCCGCCGACGCCCGGCTCGTCGGTCGCGGAGTCCGCCCAGGCGATGTTGTCGTTGTGGGTCAGCGTCATGTAGCGGACGCCGAGGGTGTGCAGGGCGCGCAGGGTGCCCAGCGAGCTGTTGATGGAGTGGCCGCCCTCCGCCCCCATCAGGGAGGCGATGCGGCCCTCGGCGCGGGCCGCCTCCATGTCGTCGGCGGTCAGCGCGCGGCGCAGGTCCGCCGGGTACCGGGCCAGCAGCTCGGTGACCGCGTCGATCTGTTCCAGGGTGGCGCTGACGGCGTCCTCGCCCGCCATGTCGGACCGTACGTAGACGGACCAGAACTGGGCTCCGACGCCGCCCGCGCGCAGCCGGGGGATGTCGGTGTGCAGATGGGCCGACTGGTCAGCGGCGATGTCGCGGGCGTCCAGGTCGTAGTTGACCTGTTCGCGCAGCGCCCACGGCAGGTCGTTGTGCCCGTCGACCACGGGGTGCTCCGCGAGGAGTTCCCCGGCCTTCTCCAGCTGGTCCATCACTGCCCTACTTTCCGAAGCCGAAGGAGTCCGCGCCGCGCACCTTGGTGCGCAGCCGCTTGCCCTTCTCGGTGGCCTGGTCGTTCAGCTCCTTCTGGAACTCGACCATGCGGGCCTGGAGCTCGCTGTCGTGCGCGGCGAGGATGCGGGCCGCCAGCAGGCCAGCGTTGCGCGCGCCGGCGACCGAGACGGTGGCGACGGGGACGCCGGCGGGCATCTGCACGATGGAGAGCAGGCTGTCCATGCCGTCCAGGTACTTCAGCGGGACCGGTACGCCGATGACCGGCAGCGGGGTGACGGAGGCGAGCATGCCGGGCAGGTGGGCGGCGCCGCCCGCCCCGGCGATGACCGCCTTCAGGCCACGGCCCGCGGCGTTCTCGCCGTACGCGATCATCTCGCGCGGCATGCGGTGGGCGGAGACGACGTCGACCTCATAGGGGATCTCGAACTCGTCGAGGGCCTTGGCCGCCGCTTCCATGACGGGCCAGTCGGAGTCCGAGCCCATGACGATGCCGACGACCGGTGCGGCGGAGGCGGGGGAAGTCATTCGGTGATCGTTCCTCGCAGGTAGTCGGCCGCGTGCCGGGCGCGCTCGCGCACGTCCGCCAGATCGTCGCCGTAGGTGTTGACGTGGCCGACCTTGCGGCCGGGCTTCACGTCCTTTCCGTACATGTGGATCTTGAGCTGCGGGTCGCGGGCCATGCAGTGCAGGTAGGCCTGGTACATGTCCGGGAAGTCGCCGCCCAGGACGTTGCTCATGACCGTCCAGGTGGCGCGCGGGCGCGGGTCGCCGAGCGGCAGGTCCAGGACGGCCCGGACGTGGTTGGCGAACTGCGAGGTGATCGCGCCGTCCTGCGTCCAGTGCCCGGAGTTGTGCGGGCGCATCGCCAGCTCGTTGACCAGGATCTGACCGTCGCGGGTCTCGAACAGCTCGACGGCGAGGTGTCCGACCACGCCCAGCTCGGCCGCGATCCGCAACGCGAGCTGCTGGGCCTCACCCGCGAGCCGCTCGTCCAGCTCGGGGGCCGGGGCGATGACCGTGTCGCAGACGCCGTCCACCTGGATGGACTCGACGACCGGGTAGGCGACCGCCTGGCCGTGCGGCGAGCGGACGATGTTGGCCGCCAGCTCCCGTACGAAGTCGACCTTCTCCTCCGCGAGGACCGGGACACCGGCCCGGAAGGGGTCGGCCGCGTCCGCCTCTGAGCGGACCACCCAGACGCCCTTGCCGTCGTAGCCGCCGCGCACGGTCTTGAGGATGACGGGGAAGCCTCCGACCTCGTGCGCGAAGGCCGCGGCGTCGGCCGGGTCCTTCACGATGCGGTGGCGGGGGCAGGGCGCGCCGATCTCGGTGAGCTTCGCGCGCATCACCCCCTTGTCCTGGGCGTGCACCAGAGCGTCGGGGCCGGGGCGCACGGGGATGCCGTCCGCCTCCAGGGCCCGCAGGTGCTCGGTCGGCACGTGCTCGTGATCGAAGGTGATCACGTCACAGCCGCGCGCGAAGGCACGCAGCGTCTCCAGATCGCGATAGTCGCCTACGACGACTTCATTCACGACCTGGGCCGCCGAGTCCTGAGCGGTGTCACTGAGGAGCTTGAACTTGATGCCGAGGGGGATGCCCGCCTCGTGGGTCATACGGGCGAGCTGACCGCCACCGACCATGCCGACTACCGGGAACGTCACTCCTCCAGGGTATCCGCACGTCCAGGAGTCGCCGGTACGGGTGTCACGGCCGCGCCACACCCGTGCCGGTACTCATGGGCGGCCGGCCGGCGGGCTGGTTAGCATGGCCGGGTTGACGGAACCTGAAGACGAACCGACAGACGGGCTGAGCAATCACCATGAGTGAACGGGGCGCATTGCGGGTCCGGCTGGATCTGCTGGGCCGGGAGATCGCCAAGTTCGGCGCGGTCGGCGCGGTCGGTCTGGTCGTCAATATCGCCGTGTCCAACCTGCTGTGGCGCTACACGGACATCCCGACGGTCCGGGCGGGCCTGCTCGCCACGTTCGTCGCGATCCTCTGCAACTACGTCGGCTTCCGCTACTGGACGTACCGGGACCGCGACAAGAGCGGGCGGACGCGGGAGCTGACACTGTTCCTGCTGTTCAGCGCGGCGGGTGCGGTCATCGAGATGGGTGTGCTGTACGCGGCGACGTACGGGTTCGGCTGGGACACCCCGGTGCAGAGCAATGTCTTCAAGATCCTCGGGATCGGGATCGCGACGCTGTTCCGCTTCTGGTCGTACCGGAGCTGGGTCTTCAAGGCGCTGCCTGACAAAGAGGGCGTACTGAGCGAGGCGGAAGCGGCTGTGCCGCCCGTGTCTCCCGCGGTTCCCGGGCCCGCCGTGCCCGCGCCGGCGGCCGCCGTGCGGGTCGAGGCGGATACGGCTCGGCGGTAGCCCTCCGGGTGCGTCCGGGGCGTTCCGGTTACCTCACCGGGCGTTCCGGTTCTTTTCTGTTCAGGGCCACCCGGCTGAGGAACAGGGCGAAGACCGGGGGCTGCTGCTGGAGCAGTTCGAGGCGGCCGCCGTCCGCCTCCGCCAGGTCCCGGGCGACCGCGAGGCCGATCCCCGTGGAGTTGCGGCCGCTGATGGTCCGCTCGAAGATCCGCGCACCCAGGTCCGCGGGGACGCCCGCGCCCTCGTCCGTCACCTCGATCACCGCCTGGTTGCCGGTCACCCGGGTCCGCAGGGCGACCGTGCCGCCACCGTGCATCAGCGAGTTCTCGATCAGCGCGGCCAGCACCTGCGCGACCGCGCCCGGGGTGCCGACGGCCCGCAGCCCCTGCTTGCCCGAGCGGACGATGGCGCGGCCCTCGCCCCGGTAGGCCGGGCGCCACTCCTCGATCTGCTGCTTGACCACCTCGTCGAGGTCGAAGACGACGGCGGAGCCGGTCCGCGGGTCGCGGGCGTTGGTCAGCAGCCGCTGGACCACGTCCGTGAGGCGCTCGACCTGGGTGAGGGCGATGTTCGCCTCCTCCTTGACCGTCTCCGGGTCGTCGGTGACCGAGATCTCCTCGATCCGCATGGAGAGCGCGGTCAGCGGCGTACGAAGCTGGTGGGAGGCGTCGGCGGCGAGCCGGCGCTCCGCCGTCAGCATCCGGGCGATCCGTTCGGCGGAGGAGTCGAGCACATCGGCGACCCGGTCCAGCTCCGGCACCCCGTACCGCTTGTGGCGCGGGCGCGGGTCGCCCGAGCCGAGGCGCTCCGCGGTCTCGGCCAGGTCGGTGAGCGGCGAGGCCAGCTTGTTGGCCTGGCGCACCGCGAGCAGGACGGCGGAGACGATGGCCAGCAGCGCCACCGCGCCGATGATCATCAGGGTGCGGCCGACCTCGCGGGTGACGGCGGAGCGGGATTCCTCGATGGTGACCCGCTCGCCGTGCTCCCCCACCTCGGTGGCGCTGATCACACTGCCGCTGGGCCGCTCGCCCACCTCGATCGGTTCGCGGCCGACCATCTTCACCAGGGCGTAGCGCTTGTCGTCGACCTGCTCGGCCAGCACTCCGGGGTTGATCCGCTCGGAGCCCAGGAGCCGGCTCTCGATGACGCTGATCACCCGCAGCGCCTCGGAGTCGACGCTCTCCTGGGCGCTGCTGCTGATGGTGCGGGCCTCGACGATGACGAGGGAGACGCCGAAGACGGCGATCACCACGAGCACCACGGCGAGGGTGGAGTTGATCAGTCTTCGGCGCATGAGTGTTTCTGTACGTCAGCTCTTCTCGAAGCGGAAGCCGACGCCCCGGACGGTGGCGATGTAGCGCGGATTCGCGGCGTCGTCCCCGAGCTTCTTGCGGAGCCAGGAGATGTGCATGTCGAGGGTCTTGGTGGACGACCACCAGGTGGTGTCCCAGACCTCGCGCATCAGCTGGTCGCGGGTGACGACCCGGCCCGCGTCGCGGACCAGGACCCGCAGCAGGTCGAATTCCTTGGCGGTGAGCTGGAGTTCCTCCTCGCCCATCCAGGCCCGGTGCGACTCGACGTCGATCCGGACGCCGTGGGTGGCGGGCTGCGGGGCGGGCTCGGTGGCCCCACGGCGCAGCAGCGCGCGGACCCTGGCCAGGAGCTCGGCCAGCCGGAAGGGCTTGGTGACGTAGTCGTCGGCGCCGGCGTCGAGGCCGACGACCGTGTCGACCTCGTCGGCTCGGGCGGTCAGCACCAGCACCGGGACGGTGTGGCCCTCGGCGCGGAGCCTGCGGGCGACTTCGAGGCCGTCCATCCCGGGCAGTCCCAGGTCGAGCACGACCAGGTCGATGCCGCCCTGGAGGCCGGCGTCGAGAGCGGTCGGACCGTCTTCGCGGACCTCGACCTCGTAACCCTCCCGACGCAGGGCGCGGGCCAATGGCTCCGAGATGGATGCGTCGTCCTCGGCGAGCAGTACACGGGTCATGGAGTGATGGTAGTCCGCGCGGCGGACAAGAAGTGAGGTGATCCAAAAGCCCTGCGGGTCTGCGTCCCGTTCAGGTCCAGACCTTCGAATATGGGAGTGTGGTTGCACTCTTGCCTGTGATCCATGTCTCAAGTCCTTTCATATCGGCTTCTGTCGTGTCGTATGGTGTCTCAACGCCTGTTGCACTACTCAAAGACCTTTGGGCAGCTATTAGCGCCCAGGGTCTCTTTTGTGTGCGGGGCTGGTACCCGCCAGCCCGGAAGTCCAGTGAATGACCTGTGGGCCGGGCCCGGAACGCCAACGAAGGCACCGGGCGTGGATCCCGACGCGGTGGGCGTACCCGCGTCGGTGCCGGCCTCCCCCCACCGGGCGCGTACCGCTTCACGAGGCGCCGCGTCCCGAGCAAGCAAGGATCGACCATGGCGTCCAGCCTGACGAAGGACCCTGCCAGCCCCCCTGGCGCAGAGAAGACCTTCCTCGGCCACCCCCGGGGCCTGGCCACGCTCTTCATGACCGAGATGTGGGAGCGCTACAGCTTCTACGGCATGAAGGCACTGCTCCCGCTGTACCTGATCGCGCCCGGCGGCATGCACATGAGTGCCACCACGGCGACGGCGATCTACTCCGTCTACATGGCGATGGTCTACCTGCTCGCCATGCCCGGCGGCTGGATGGCCGACCGCTTCTGGGGGCCGCGCAAGACGGTCGCCATCGGTGGCGGTGTCGTCATCCTGGGTCACATCACGCTCGCCGTGCCCAACTCCGCGACCTTCTTCGCGGGGCTCGTGCTCGTCGCGCTCGGCTCCGGTCTGCTGAAGGCGAACATCTCCACGATGGTCGGCCACCTCTACAACGGCCCGGAGGACCCGCGCCGTGACGGTGGCTTCACGCTCTTCTACATCGGGATCAACATCGGCGCCTTCCTCGCCCCGCTGACCATCGGGACCGTCGGCGAGAACGTCAACTGGCACTTCGGCTTCGCGCTCGCCGCGATCGGCATGGCGCTGGGCCTGGCCCAGTTCATGCTCGGCACCCGCACCCTGAGCCCGGAGAGCGATGTCGTCTCCACTCCGGCGACGGAGCAGGAGAAGCGCTCGGTTCTGCGCAAGGGCCTGGTCTGGCTGATCGTCGCGGTGATCTTCTACGGCCTGCTCGGCATGACCGGCAACTTCGCCGACTGGGCGCTGCTGCCGATCACCATCGCCGGGTTGATCATCCCGGTCGCGGTCCTGGTACGGATGAAGCGCGACAAGGAGCTGACGAACACCGAGCAGTCCAAGCTTTCGGGCTACATCTGGTTCTTCGTGGTCGCCGCCGTCTTCTGGATGATCTACGACCAGAACGGCTCGACCCTGTCGATCTTCGGTGAGAACTCGACGACGAACAGCCTGTTCGGGTTCGACTTCCCGACGTCCTGGTACCAGTCGCTGAACCCGATCTTCATCATGGCGATCGCCCCGGTGGTCGCCTCGGGCTGGCTGTGGCTGAACAAGCGCGGCAAGGAGCCCAGCACCGCCGTCAAGTTCGCGTCCAGCCTCGTGCTGATCGGCATCTCCTTCGTCGTCTTCCTGATCCCGCTGATCGACACCGCCGCCAACGGCGGCCGGGTCAGCCCGATGTGGCTGGTGGCGATCTACTTCATCCAGACCGTCGCGGAGCTCTGCCTCTCGCCGGTCGGCCTGTCGGTCACCACGAAGATGGCCCCGGCGAAGTACAGCTCCCAGATGATGGGCGTCTGGTTCCTCGCGGTCACCGCCGGTGACTCCGTGACCGGTCTCCTGACCTCCCCGCAGCTCGGGGTCGATCTGAACACCTCGGGCGCCGTCGCGGCCGAGGCGGTCCTCGCCGTCATCGCCGGTGTCGGCATCTGGATGTACCGCAGGAAGGTCACCCAGCACATGAGCGACGAGAGCTGACCGCGCCGCACGCACCGAACAGGGGCCGCCGCACCGTTTCCCGGTACGGCGGCCCCTGCCGTATGCCTACGCGCCTCGGCTCAGCGGCCGGAACGCAGCCTGCGCCACGGGGTGAACGTGAACACCGCGCCGCCCAGCAGGATCGCCGTACCGGCGACCAGGCCGAGCGCGCGCAGGGCGCCGTTGTCCTCGGCACCGGTGGCCGCGAGGCCGCCGCCGGAGGCCGTACCGCCGCCCGCCGCGGCCGCCGCTCCGCCGGAGCCGGAGCCCGAGCCGGAGCCCGAGGTGTCGCCGCCGGACGCGCCGCCCTGCTGGGCGGTGGTGTCGAGTTCGAGCGACGCCTTGACGGCGCCCTTGACCGTGCACGGAATGTTGATCTTCGAGCCGCCGAGCGTGACGTCGATCGTCAGGGTGCCCGGGGTGAGCGTGGACTTGCCGGAGGCACCCGGCTTGTACGTGCCGGTCATGTCGGGCAGGTCGACCGGCTTGCCCGTCTTCAGCGGATCGGGGTTCCCCGGTCCGCTGACGGCGACGGAGCCCTTGTCGGCGCCGCCGACGACGATCTGCATGGACGGCTTCAGCGCGCCCGCTGGCAGGTCGGCCGGGCTGTCCATCACGCCCTTGGCCGTCTTGACCGTGAGCCCGTAGCTGCCGCCGTTCTTCTTGGCGTTGACCGTGACCTTGGACTCGATGGAGGCGGGTCCCGGCGACTTGCAGGCGAAGTTGACGGCGACCTCCTTGCCCGGGAAGTCGGTGGCACCGCCGGTGCCGCCCGAGCCCGCGGTGGCGCCCCCGGCGTCCGTACCGCCGGTGTCGCCCCCGGTGGCCGTGCCTCCGGTGTCGGTGCCGCCCGCGTCCGTACCGCCCGCGTCGGTGCCGCCGTCGGTCGTACCCCCGGCGTCCGTGCCGCCGTCGGTGGTACCCCCGGCCGCGGCTCCGCCGCCGTCGGTGACCTTGATCGTCGCGCCCGGCTTGACCGTCTCCTTCGGGGTGCACTTGGTGTCCGTGGAGATCGGCTTGGAGACGTTGATGTTGTACGCGTCCGGCGTCAGCGTCAAGTCACCGGCCTTCTCCAGCTTCAGCGATCCCTTCATGTCGGAGAGGATCATCGCGGAGTTCTTGGGGATCGGCGGGTTCTGCCGGGGTCCCTCCATCTTCAGGTCACCGGTCGCGGCGCCGCCCAGCTTGATGGTGCCGGTCGGCTGGACCGTGTCCTTGCTCAGGTCCAGGACATCGGGGTTCTTGGAGGCGGCCGCGACCGTCTTCCACACCACCTCGACGGTGTCCCCGACCTTCGCCTGCGCGGGTGCGGTCAGCTGCACCTGGGTGGTGCCCTCCACGGGCGGCAGTCCGGAGATGGCCGGGGGTATGCACTCCGTCTTGTACGAGATGTCGGCGGCCTGGGCAGGGCTCGCGGCCAGCAGCATGCCCGCCCCGCCGATCATCATCGCGACTCCCGCCGCGACCGTCCTGCGTTGCGTACTCACGAATGTCCCTTCGTCGTCGGTCTGTGCTCTGACGGTGCGGAATCAGGGGTGAACCACGGCAGCGCGGCCGTGGTGGTGCTGCCCGTGCCCGCCGAGGGCGCGGGGCCCGCCGACGGCTCGGGCGCCCGCCGCAGCTTCGGCAGCCGGGCCGTCACATCGGCGAACCGGTCGGGGCGCCGGCGCGGCCGGGCCGCCGCGTGCGCGGAGCGCGGCCGTACCTTGTCGACGACCGCCATGCCGATACGGAACACGGCGGCGGGCACGACGAGACAGAGCAGGATCCAGAAGAGCGTCACGCCCCACGGGCGGCCGACCCCCCACGGCTGTTCGGCCAGCACCTTGGTGCCGTACTTCAGCGAGACCTGGTAGTCGCCGTGGGCGCCCGCCGTCAGCTCGACGGGCAGTTCGATCCGCGCCTTGCGGCCGGGCTCGACGGTGCCGCGCCACTGCCGCTCCTCCCACTGCGGGGCGTAGACGCCGTGGGCGGTGCCGACCTGGAAGACCGGGTCCTTGACCGGGGCGGAGCCCAGATTGCCCACGGTGAGGACGAGCCGGCGGGACGGCGGGGCGCCGAACCAGGTGAGGATCCCGCTGTCGCCCTCCAGCCGGGTGGTGGCCAGGACGGCGAGCTTCCCGTCACCGTCCTCCTTGGGCAGTGCGGCGACCGGGTGTCCGGCGACGACGAACGCGGCGTCGGCCACGGACTGGTCCCCGGTGACCGTCGCGACGTGCACCACGCAGGGGCACGGTACGGGCGGCTCCGCGACCGGCAGCTTCTTGCTGAACGCGCCCTTGGAGTCGGTGGTGACGGCCCTGCCGTCCGCGTTGGCGCAGGAGTTGGTGCCGCCGATCACTCCCCGGTCGGGGCTGGACCGCCCGCAGACCAGCATCATCAGCAGGGTGTCCGGCCGCCAGCCGGTGCCCTTGACGGTGATCTCGCCGCCCTTGCCCGCCTGCTTCCCGGAGAGCGTGACCGCCGGTTTCGGGTCCGCCGCGCTGCGGCCGGTGGCATGGGCGCCGGTCGCGGTCAGCAGCAGGGCGGGCAGTATCGCGGTGGTCAGCAGGGCGGCGAGCAGCAGGGCCGCCCGCCGGAGGCCGTCGCTCCGGAGTGCCGCCGGTCCGGTCCGTCCAGTCACGATTCCGCTCCCGCCTTCACCAAGTGCCTCTCGTCGGAGTGCTGTTGCCGGTCAGGGGACGGGGCGGCCCCGGTGCCGGTGGAGCCGTGCCCGTAGTGCCCGTCGCGCCGTGCCGCTCGCCGCCTCCGGTGGGCGTACGTGCCCGCGGCGGCCCCGGCCAGGAGCAGCAGCGCGCCCCCGGTGAGCGGCAGCCACGGGACGAAGAGCGCGGAGGCCGTCGCCTCGCTGTGCGCGCCGCCCTCGGCGGTCACGCTCAGCCGGACGGTGGCGGAGTCGAGGGCGGGGGCGTCCCGCCACGGTTCGGTGAGCCGGACCCGCTGGCCGGGCAGCAGCTCGACGGGCAGGGTGCGGGCGTCGCGTCGCAGCAGCGTGCCGAACACCCCGTCGGCGCCGACGGTGAGCCGGGGCGCGAGGACCGCGTTGCCCCGGTTGACCAGCGTGTAGTGGATGGTGCCCCCGGACACCCTGACGTCCTCGACCGTGAGCGCGGCCAGCGTCGGCCCGCCGACCCGGAGCTGGACCCGGACGCCCACCGAGCGGCCGCCGCTCTCCGCGACGACCGCGCCCGGGTGGTCGCCGGGCAGCGCGTCGTCCGGCACCGTGACGGAGACGGGCACCTCCGCTCGGGTGCGGGCGGGCACGGTCACCTTCTCCGTGGCCGTCCGCAGCCAGGCCCCGGTACCGGTGGAGCCGTGCGCGCCGCGTACCGCGAAGCCGCCCTTCGCGGTGTTGTACGCGTCGGCGCCGCGCAGCCGTACGGTCAGCGGGTCCGGTCCCGGGTTGGTGACCGAGAGCCGGTCCTGGAGGACGCTGCCGGGCAGGCCCTCCAGGTAGATGTACGGTCTGCCGCCGTCCCGGTCCGTGCCGTTGGCCGCGGGCCGCGCCGTCCAGGCCGGGGCGGCCGGATGCTCGGTGGCACCGGCCGCCGAGGTCATGGCGGTGGTCCACCACAGGGCGGCGAGCAGCGGTACGGCAAGGGCGAGGCGGGTGAGGTGACCGGTCAACGGCGGCATGGGCGGCTCCCTGGTGCGTGGCGGCGGCTGCGGTTCGCGGGGGAGTCAGCCCGTGGCCCGCTGCCCGCGCCTGGTGAGCCACAGCACGCCGGCCGCGCCGGACAGCAGCACGGTCCCGCCGAGCGTGCCGAGTGCGACGGCCGAGTCGAGCGGGCCGGTCTTGGGCAGCGAGGACCCGCCGTCCGGCGTGCTCCCACCGCCGCCGCTCGCGCTTCCGCCGCCGCTTCCGCCCGCGGCCGTGACGTCGAGGGAGAGCGAGGGGCCCGGGTTGTTGGACGGGGTGCAGGTCGTCGTCGTACCGAGTGCCTTGATGGTGAGCACTCCGGCGGTGAAGTCGACCTTGCCGCTCTTCTTCGGGGTGTACGTCCCCGACAGGTCACTGATCTTGATGGGGCTGTTGGCGGGGATCGCGGCGGAGTTGGCGGCTCCGGACACCTGGACCTGGCCGGGGTCCGCGCCGCCCACCTTGATCACGGCGCTGGGGTTCATCGCGCCCTTGCCCAGTTCGACCGGGCTGGAGGAGACGCCCTTCTGGAAGGACATCGTGAGCTTGTAGCCGCCGTCGCTCTTGACGCTCTTGATGTCGATGGGCGACACGGCGGCCTTGTCCCCGATCGGGGTCTTGCACTTGTAGTTGACGTCGACGACCGTCGCGTGGGCGGCGGGCGCGACCATCAGCACCACCGCCCCCGCCAGCCCGGACGCCAGCGCGAGAGCTGTTCGCTTCTGGTACGACACCTCGAATTCCCCTCATGCCGGGAGTCGCCGTGCGCCGCTTCCGCGCGGCCCAAATAGCTGACGACACATCAGATTTGGCGCTCAAGGTACGCCCGGGGCCTTGTGGAGGGAAGACAAAGAGCGCGCCGATCCGGCGCGCTCTTCGAGGTGCGTGGGGCCCGAGGGGGTACGGCCCCTCGGGCGGGCGGGGGCAAACCCCGCCCGGGAAACCCGTGTCGGCTATACGGGGGCGGCCAGCTCCGCCCAGACGGTCTTGCCGGGTTCGCCCGGCACCCGTACGACTCCCCAGTCCAGGCAGAGCCGCTGCACGATGAACATGCCGTGCCCGCCGGGCCGACCGGCCCGGTGCGGGGTGCGCGGCGCGGGCTGGCCCGCGCCACCGTCGACGACCTCGACCCGCAGCGCCTTCGGCGTGCGCCCGATCCGCAGCTCGTCGGGGCCCTCCGCGTGCAGGCACGCGTTGGTGACCAGCTCGGAGACGACCAGCAGGACGTCCTCCGCGGCCGCTCTGCGGTCGGCGGTGGAGGCGGGCAGCCAGCCCCATTCCTGGAGCGCGGTACGGGCGAAATCACGCGCCGTCGGCACGATGCCGCTCACCTGCCGCAGGGACAGCGTGCGCCACTGCCGCTCGCCCGGACCGGCCGGCCCCTCGGAGGAGGCGCCGGGGCCCGCGTCCGCGCCGGGGCCCGCGTCGGCATGCGCACCCACGCCCGCGCCCTCCGGCTCGCGGCCGAGGTCGCCCGGCGGATGCTGCCGGGTGGTGCTCATCAGCGCTTCACCTCACCGATTCACCATGTCGCCATTGAACAGATACAGATACAACTACAGGTACAGATACGAACGCACATACGAATACGGCCGGGGTGCCGATACAGGCACCGGTCGGACACGGATCGTGCGGCTCACCGCGAGGGCTCACCGGGGACTCTCCTGCCCGGCGGAATCGTGACAACACCCACTTCGGCTACGCGGATCGCGTGACACGAGCAACACGCGGGGCGCACGGGGTGGTGGAAGGCACCACGATCAGTCTTCCAGGGCCTCTTCGAGAGAGCCGTGAACGGTGAAAACCGCTTCGGCCCCGGTGATCTCGAATACGCGCGCCACCACCGGCAGCATCCCGGCCAAATGGACCCCTCCCCCGGCCGCCTCCGCCTTGAGGCGGGCACCGAGCAACACGTTCAGCCCGGTGGAATCACAGAATTCGAGTCGTGAGCAGTCCACCACCAGGCGCGCACGCCCTTGCTCGACCGCGCTCTCCAGGGGCTCGCGCAGCAGGTCCGCCGTGTGGTGATCGAGCTCACCCACCGGCGTCACAACCTCACTGCGGCCCACGGTGCGGGCCTCGACCTGAAGCCGACCCCGGTTCGCGCTGCCGACCGTCCCGCGGTCCATGCCCGTCCCTCTTCGCCGATCGTCACTGTCCGCATAGCTATGCATGCGGATGCGTTGCAGCTGTCGCTGACGTTCTTGAAACAGTACGCGTTTCGTGCGCCACGCGGTAGCCGAAGACCTCAACAAACCGGACATATAGCGGTAATTGGAGCTTGTAACGAGCCATACGGACCGGTAAGGGTAGGGGGACACCCAAAACATGGCCGGCTTTGGAGGCGCCGCTTCACCGCAGGAACACGTATAGGCATCGGCAGCCATATGCCGAGAACGATGGAGGAGACCATGTCACCCCGGCTCGACGAACCGCGTACCCAGAACGCGACGTCAGCATGTCCTCAGGGACTGACCGAATCAGACTCCCCTGCCGCGGCCGTCCTGGACGGCACGCGCTCAAGCACCACCAGCAGTGATTACGGCGATACCGACAGCACCACCGGCGGACTCGTGGACCTTCCCGAGATCCCGCCCGCCTCCGAGATGGGGGCGCTGGACGCCAGGGCGCTCTCCAAGACGCTCTTCGCCCGGCTCGAATCCCTCGAAGAGGGCACCCACGAGTACTCGTACGTGCGCAACACGCTCGTCGAGCTGAACATGGCCCTGGTCAAGTTCGCCGCCTCCCGGTTCCGCTCCCGCAGCGAACCGATGGAGGACATCATCCAGGTCGGCACCATCGGCCTGATCAAGGCGATCGACCGCTTCGAGCTCAGCCGGGGCGTCGAGTTCCCGACCTTCGCGATGCCGACCATCGTCGGTGAGATCAAGCGCTTCTTCCGCGACACCAGCTGGTCCGTGCGGGTGCCGCGCCGGCTGCAGGAGCTGCGGCTCGACCTGGCCAAGGCGGGCGACGAGCTCGCCCAGCAGCTGGACCGCGCGCCCACCGTGGGCGAGCTCGCCGACCGCCTGGGCATCAGCAACGAAGAAGTCGTCGAAGGCATGGCCGCGAGCAACGCGTACACCGCGAGTTCGCTGGACGCCAAGCCCGAGGAGGACGAGAACGACGGCGCGCTGGCCGACCGGATCGGCTACGAGGACCACGGACTCGAAGGCATCGAGTACGTCGAGTCCCTGAAGCCGCTGATCGCCTCGCTGCCCGGCCGCGACCGGACGATCCTCTCGCTCCGGTTCGTCGCCAACATGACGCAGTCGGAGATCGGTGAGGAGCTCGGCATCTCGCAGATGCACGTCTCCCGGCTGCTCTCGCGCACGCTGGTCAAGCTCCGCAAGGGCCTGACGCTGGACGAGTGAGCGCGCACCTCGCGGCGCGCCCGCGAGGACTGCCGGATCAAGGACCTGCCCCGTCGAGGGGCAGGTCCTTCCGCGTTACGGGGCCCGGTCAGCCGCGGTGCGGTGCCACGGCGCGCTCGCCGCGGCGCCAGACCTCGTGCACCAGCGGAACGCCGGGCCGGTAGGCGAGGTGGACGTGGCTGGGCGCGTCGAGGACCACCAGGTCGGCACGGGCGCCGGGGGCGAGGCGCCCGATGTCGGTACGCCGCAGGGCCGCGGCGCCGCCCGCGGTGGCGGACCAGAGCGCCTCGTCGGGGGTCATGCCCATGTCGCGCACGGCGAGTGCGACGCAGAACGGCATGGAAGAGGTGAACGAGGAGCCCGGGTTGCAGTCCGTGGAGAGCGCGACGGTGGCGCCCGCGTCCAGGACACGGCGGGCGTCCGGCCAGGCGGCGCGGGTGGAGAACTCGGCGCCCGGGAGCAGCGTGGCGACGGTGGCGGACTGGGCCAGGGCGTCGATGTCGGCGTCGGTGAGGTGGGTGCAGTGGTCGGCGGAGGCCGCGTCGAGTTCGACGGCGAGCTGGACGCCGGGGCCGTGGCCGAGCTGGTTGGCGTGGACGCGTGGGTGCAGGCCCTTGGCGCGTCCCGCGGTGAGGACGGCACGGGCCTGGTCGCCGTCGAAGGCGCCGCGCTCGCAGAAGACGTCGATCCAACGGGCGTACGGGGCGCAGGCGTCGAGCATCGGGCCGGTGACCAGGTCGACGTAGCCGGCCGGGTCGTCGGCGTAGTCCGGGGAGACGATGTGGGCGCCCAGGAAGGTGACCTCCTCGGTGTGGCGGGCCGCGATGCGCAGGGCGCGGGCCTCGTCCTCGACGGTGAGGCCGTAGCCGGACTTGGTCTCGAAGGTCGTGGTGCCCTGGCGCAGCGCCTCGGCGAGGTAGCGGGCGACGTTGGCGTCGAGCTCGTCGTCGGTGGCGGCGCGGGTGGCGGCGACGGTGGTGCGGATGCCGCCCGCGCTGTAGGCCCGCCCCGACATCCGGGCGTTGAACTCCTGGGTCCGGTCGCCCGCGAAGAGCAGGTGCGAGTGGGAGTCGACGAAGCCGGGAATCACGGCCCGGCCCGCCGCGTCGACGGCGTTGTCAGTGGCGGGTGCTTTGCTGGATTCACCGGTCCAGACGACGCGGTCGCCCTCGATGACGACGGCCGCGTCCTGGATCAGTCCGAGGGGGGAACCGTCACCGAGGGAGGGGTCGTTGGTGACCAGTGCGGAGATGTGGGTGATGGCGGTCGTCGTCATCGGGGGACTGCTCTCCTTGCGTCGGGGCGCTTCCTTGCGTGGGGGCGGCGGAGGGTTCGGGGCCGCGCCGTTCAGTGGTGCAGGGCGGCGATGGCCTTCGCGAGTGCCGCCGGGACGTCGTCGACCAGCGCGTGCCGCCCGTCGCGCACGATGTGCCGTCCGGCGACCACCGTATGGCGCACATCGGCCGCGGAGGCGGCGAATACGGCTGTCTCGGCGGCCAGTCGCGGCACCGGCCCCGCTGTTCTGACGGAGTCCAGGGCGACGGTCGCGAGGTCGGCGGGCGCGCCCGGTTCGAGGATGCCCGCTTCCGGCCGGCCGAGCGCGGCGTGGCCGTCGGCGGAGGCGGCCCGCAGCAGGGCCGCCGCGGTCCAGTGGCCTCGGCTCCTGGTGCGCAGGCGCTCGTTGAGCTCCATCGCGCGCGCCTCCTCGAAGAGGTCGATCACGGCGTGGCTGTCGCTGCCCAGCGAGAGCGGGGAGCCGGCGCGCTGGAGGGCGACGGCGGGGCCGATGCCGTCGGCGAGGTCGCGTTCGGTGGTCGGGCACATGCAGGTGCCGGTGGCCGTGGAGCCGATCAGCGCGATGTCCTCGTCGGTGAGGTGGGTGTTGTGCACGCCGGTGGTGCGCGGGCCGAGCACCCCGTGGTCGGCGAGGAGCCGGGTGGGGGTGCGGCCGTGGGCGGCGAGGCAGGCGTCGTTCTCCGCGGTCTGCTCGGAGAGGTGGACGTGGAGGGGCGCCCGCCGCTCCTCGGCCCACCGGGCGACCGTGGCGAGCTGGTCCGCGGGCACGGCGCGCACGGAGTGGACTGCCGCCCCGATCAGGGCGTGCTCGTCGCCCTTGAGGAGGGAGGCGCGCTCGGCCCAGGCGTCGGCGGTGGTGTCGGAGAAGCGCAGCTGGTGGTGGTCGGGCTTCAGGTACTGGGAGGGGCGGCGGCCGAACCCCGCCGAGAGGTAGGCGGTGTCCAGCAGGGTGATCCGGATGCCCGCCTCGCGCGCGGCCTCGATCAGGGCGGCGCCCATCGCGTTCGGGTCGTCGTACGGGGTGCCGCCGGGCGCGTGGTGCAGATAGTGGAACTCACCGACCGCGGTGATGCCGGCCAGCGCCATTTCGGCGTACACCGCGCGGGCCAGTTCGTAGTACGTGTCGGGGGTGAGCCGGGCCGCGACCTGGTACATGGTCTCGCGCCAGGTCCAGAAGGTCCCGGAGCCGACCTGGACGGTGGAGCGCAGGGCGCGGTGGAAAGCGTGCGAGTGGGTGTTGGCGAGGCCGGGCAGGGTGAGCCCGCGCAGCACGGTGGCGCCGGGCGGCGGGGAGTCGACGCCGGTCCGTACCCCGGCGATCAGCCCGTCGGACACCTCCAGGACGACGCCCGGCTCGACATGGGTGCCGAGCCAGGCGTGCGAGAGCCAGTACGTCGCGGCGACGGGCTTGCCCGTCAGCTCCGTGGCCGGTTCCGTGTCCGGTCCCGTCCCGGACTCCGTCGGGGGCTCTGTCGGGGGCTGCGTTGTCAGCGGCACGCGAGACCTTCCAGTACATCGGCGAGTGCGATCACCCCGGCCACGCAGTCGTCCTCCGCGGCGTGCTCGGCAGGCGAGTGCGAGATCCCGGTGGGGTTCCGGACGAACAGCATGGCGGTAGGGGCCGAAGCGGACAAAATACCCGCATCGTGTCCCGCTCCCGTGCCGAGCACGGGGACGGCGCGGCCGTTGCCCCGGGTGGCGCCCTTCAGGATCGTGCCCAGTTCGTCGCGCAGGGCGTGCTGGAACTCCACGACGGGCGTGAACGACTCCCGTACGACGTCGAGATCGATTCCGGCCCGTTCGGCGTGTTCCCGGGCGGCCCGCTCGATCCCGGTGACGACGGTGTCCAGGGTGTCCTGGTCGGCGGCGCGGGAGTCGAGCCAGCCGCGTACGAGCGAGGGGATGGCGTTGACGCCGTTCGGCTCGACGGCGATCTTGCCGAAGGTGGCGAGGGCGCCGGCCAGCTCCGCCTCCCGGCGGGCGGCCAGGACCGTCTCCGCGTACGTGAGCATCGGGTCGCGCCGGTCGGCGAGCCGGGTGGTGCCCGCGTGGTTGGCCTCGCCCCGGAAGTCGAACCGCCAGCGGCCGTGCGGCCAGATCGCGGAGGCGATGCCGACGGCGTCGCCACTGAGATCGAGAGCGCGGCCCTGCTCGACGTGCAGCTCGACGAACGCGCCGATACGGGCCAGCCGTTCGGGGTCGGGGCCGATGGCGTCGGGGTCGTGTCCGGCCGCCTCCATCGCCTGCGGGAGCGTGACGCCGTCGCCGTCCCGCAGCCGGTGCGCGGCCTCGACGGTCAGCTGTCCGGCGGCGAGCCGGGAGCCGACGCAGGCCAGGCCGAACCGGGCGCCCTCCTCGTCACCGAAGTTGGTGATGGCCAGCGGCCGGGTGAACTCCACTCCCCTGCGGCGGAGTTCGTCGAGCGCGGCGAAGGAGGAGACGACGCCGAGCGGTCCGTCGAAGGCGCCGCCGTCCGGCACCGAGTCGAGGTGCGAGCCGGTGACGACGGCGTCCCCGGCCAGCGGGTCACCGAGCCAGGCCCACTGGTTGCCGTTGCGGTCGGTCTCCAGGGCGAGCCCGCGCGCCTCGGCCTGCGCCCGGAACCATGCCCGGCAGTCGGCGTCGGCGGCGGTCCAGGCGTAGCGGCGGTAGCCGCCGCTGTCCGGGTGCCGTCCGACGGGAGCCAGCTCCCGCCACATGTCCTGGAAGGACAGGGTGGGGCGCGGTCCGCCCGTGGCGCTCACGCCTCGCCCTCCCGCATCGGCACCCGCACGTCCTTGTCGGAGGCGACCGACTCCGCGATGTCGTACCCCGCGTCCACGTGCCGGATGACGCCCATGCCCGGGTCGTTCGTCAGCACCCGCCGGATCTTCTCGCCGGCCAGCTTCGTACCGTCGGCCACCGTCACCTGGCCCGCGTGGAGGGAGCGGCCCATGCCGACGCCGCCGCCGTGGTGGATGGAGACCCAGGAGGCCCCGGACGCCACGTTCACCATGGCGTTCAGCAGCGGCCAGTCCGCGATCGCGTCGGAGCCGTCGAGCATGGCCTCGGTCTCCCGGTACGGGGAGGCCACCGAGCCGCAGTCCAGGTGGTCGCGCCCGATGGCCAGCGGCGCGGCCAGCTCACCGCTCGCCACCATGTCGTTGAACCGCTCGCCGGCCCGGTCCCGCTCGCCGTAGCCGAGCCAGCAGATCCGGGCGGGCAGCCCCTGGAACTGGACGCGCTCGCCGGCCATCTTGATCCAGCGGTGCAGCGACTCGTTCTCCGGGAAGAGTTCGAGCAGCGCCTTGTCGGTCTTGCGGATGTCGGACGCCTCGCCGGACAGCGCCGCCCAGCGGAACGGGCCCTTGCCCTCGCAGAAGAGCGGCCGGATGTACGCGGGCACGAAGCCGGGGAAGTCGAAGGCCCGTCCGTAGCCCGCGAGCTGGGCCTCGCCGCGGATCGAGTTGCCGTAGTCGAAGACCTCCGCGCCCGCGTCCATGAAGCCGACCATCGCCTCGACGTGCTTCGCCATCGACTCACGGGCGCGCAGGGTGAAGTCGGCGGGCTTCTCGGCGGCGTAGTCGGCCATGTCGTCGAAGTCGACCCCGACCGGCAGGTAGGCCAGCGGGTCGTGGGCGCTGGTCTGGTCGGTGACGATGTCGACCGGGGCGCCCTCCGCGAGCATCCGGGGCAGCAGCTCCGCGGCGTTGCCGAGCAGGCCGATGGAGAGCGGCTTGCGGGCGTCCCGCGCCTCGACCGCGAGCTGGAGCGCGTGGTCCAGGTTGTCGGCCTTGACGTCCAGGAAGCGGTGCTCGATGCGGCGTTCGATGGCGCGCGGGTCCACGTCGATACAGATCGCGACGCCGTCGTTCATGGTCACGGCGAGCGGCTGGGCGCCGCCCATGCCGCCGAGTCCGGCGGTCAGCGTGATCGTCCCGGCCAGCGTGCCGCCGAACTTCTTGGCGGCGACCGCGGCGAACGTCTCGTAGGTGCCCTGGAGGATGCCCTGGGTGCCGATGTAGATCCACGAACCGGCGGTCATCTGGCCGTACATGGTGAGCCCGAGCGCCTCCAGGCGGCGGAACTCCTCCCAGTTCGCCCAGTCGCCCACCAGGTTGGAGTTGGCGATGAGCACGCGCGGGGCCCACTCGTGCGTCTGCATGACGCCGACCGGCCGCCCGGACTGGACGAGCATCGTCTCGTCCTGCTTGAGGGTGCGCAGCGTGCGGACCATCGCGTCGAACGAGCGCCAGTCGCGGGCCGCCTTGCCGGTGCCGCCGTAGACGACGAGCTTGTCGGGGTGCTCGGCGACCTCGGGGTCCAGGTTGTTCTGCAGCATCCGCAGCGCGGCTTCCTGCTGCCATCCCAGGGCGCTCAGCTCGGTACCGCGCGGTGCCCGTACGGGGCGGGGTCCTGACATGGCAATGCCTCCTCGCGACTGTGAATTTTCTATTCACATCTTGGTTGGCTGAATAGCTCCAGTCAACAGGGGGGCGCGGACGCTCTCCGGAGGGCCTCCTTCCGGCCTCCGGATGGCTTCCCTCCGGTGTGCGGCGGGGCATTTTCCGTCGGCCACCTGCATGTACCCATGGAAAATGCCAGAACCTCCACCAGCCCTGAGCACAATGCGTAACCTCTGGGTCACAGCCGCACGCCGCGTCGGAGGGGAGTCCGCGTGCCCGGAATCGACGAGTGCCTGCTCGACGTCATGAGACTGCCCGGTGCCCGTGGCGCCGCCGTGGTCGACTGGACCAGCGGTCTCGCTCTCGGCACCATCGGTGACGCGCCCAACGGCGATCACGAGGCCACCGCCGCGGAGACGGCGGAGGTGGCCCGGATGGCGGCCGAACAGTCCGCCTTCACCTCTGAGGGGGCCCGCCCGCCGGACACCGCGGACGGCACGGGCGTCACGGGGGCGGAGCCGCCGGTCGAGGACGTCATCGTCACCACCCGGTCCGGGTACCACATCCTCCGGTTCGTCGAGACGGACTTCGACAGCAGCGTCTTCCTCCACCTGTGGCTGGACCGCGCGGAGGGGAACCTCGCCCTGGCCCGGATACGGCTGGGCGAGACGGCGGAGCGGCTGGTCCTGGCATGAGAACGGCCGCCCCCGTGCCCGCCCCCTCCTCCCCCGCCACCGTGCTCTCGCCGATGCTTGAGCGCCTCGCCGCGGAACGGGCCACCGGCGCCCTGATGCGCGACTGCGGCACCCTCTACCTCGCGGACGGCGAGGTGGTGCACGCCGAGAGCCCGGCGACGCCCGGGATCGACGTCCTGCTCACCCGGGGCGGCGCTCTGCACCGCGACGGCTGGTGGGACGCGGTCGCGCAGGCGGGCGCCCATCGGCGGGTCGGCCGCTACCTGGTGGACAGCGGCCGGGTGGCGGGCGGCGCGCTGGAACTGTGCCACCTGGGGGTGTTGTACGACGCGGCGTTCTTCGCCCTCGCCCCGACCCGGACCCCGGCCCGCTTCCGTTACGGGGTCGCCCACTGGATCGGCCCGGTCCGCCCGGTGCCCGTGGACGCCGTGCAGCGCGAGACGCTCCGGCGCCGGGAGCTGCTGGACCGGATCTGGCCGGAGGCGGCGGGCGACAGCGCCCCGCTCGCCCGGACCGGGGGCCCGCCCGACGGTCCGGTGCCGCCGCGCCAGCAGCGCGTCCTGGGATGCGTGGACGGGGTGCGCACCGCGACGGACATCGCCCAGGAGCTGGGCAGATCGGCGTTCCACACCCTGGTCGACCTGCGGCGGCTGGCCGCCGCGGGGCTGGTCGAGGCGGTCCGGCAGCCGACGGGCCCGGCCGCCTCCGCGACCGCCCGGGTCGAGCTGCCCGAGATCACGGCCGACCCCGATGTCGCCCTGTTGCGCCGGCTCCGAGACGCATTGGAGGCCCTGTGATACGCGCGCTCAGACAGCGTGCCGGGAGGAGACAGCTGATGGTGCCCGAGGCCGAAGTGCGTGATGTCCTGGCCGAACTCCAGCGGCTGCGGGCACGGGTCCCGATGCTCGCCGGCGCCCTGGCGGCCAGCACCGACGGTCTCGTCCTCGCGCACGACACCCCGGGGGTGGAGGCCGAAGGCGTCGCCGCGCTGACCGCGGCCGCGCTCGGCGTCTCGATCCGGATGACGGAGGCGACCGGCCGGGGCGGCTTCCGCGAACTCCTCGTCCGGGGCGAGACGGGCTACATCGCGGCGTACGCCGCGGGCTCCTCCGCCGTGCTGACGCTGCTGGCGGAGGACCGGATCAACGTCGGCAGGCTCCATCTGGAGGGCCGCCGGGCCGGGGCCAGGATCGGCCGGCTCGTCGACACCGCGCTGGAACGCGCACCTCAGTCCCAGCCCGGCGCACGCCCGCCCGCGCCACGCACCCCGCAGCCGCCGGGCACGCTCCCCCACCGCCCGACCTGACCACCTCTCAGCCCAGCGGACCCCTCAGACCCAGAAAACGGAACCGGCCGTCGCGGCCGGTCAGGGAAAGGAAACGAGCACTCATGGCGAACACCGAAGCGTCACTGAAGGAAGCGATGACGAACATCGAGGGCACCCTCGGCGTCGCCCTCGTCGACTACACGAGCGGCATGGCCCTGGGCACCCTCGGCGGCGGCAAGGAGTTCAACCTGGAGGTCGCGGCGGCCGGCAACACCGACGTCGTCCGCGCGAAGCTCCGCACCATGGAACAGCTGGGCATCCAGGACGAGATCGAGGACATCCTGATCACCCTGGGCGCCCAGTACCACCTGATCCGGCTGCTCAGGACCCGTGGCAGCAAGGGGCTGTTCCTCTACCTGGTGCTGGACTCAAGCCGCGCCAACCTGGCCATGGCCCGCCACAAGCTGAAGAAGATCGAGGCCGAGCTGGAGATCTGAGGACTGGCCGGCCGGTGGGTGCGCCTGCCCCGGTGGGTGGGGGCGGTGCCCCACCGGGCAGGGCGCACCCGCGGATCACTCGATGAACAGGCCGCGCGCCGCCGCCCTCGCGTCGAACTCCTCCAGCCGCGCCTGCGCGTCCGGCAGGGCGTCGCACATCGACTCCAGCAGCACCCGCCCGAGCAGCATCGGCGCGCACGCCGTGTCGAAGGCGAGCCCCGTCCCTACGGCGGCCGGGATCAGCAGATCGCTGTGCGCGGCCACCGGGGCGAACGCGGAGTCCGCGACCGAGACCACCGTCAGCCCCTGTTCCCCGGCGTACGCGAGGGCGTCCACGACCTCTCGCGGATGGCGCGGCAGCGCGAAGCAGATCAGCGCGGTGGCCCCGGCCCGCCGGGCGGCGTCGATCCGGTCGTGCAGCATGCTGCCGCCCTCGTCGAGCACCCGGACATCGGGGTGGACCTTGGCGGCGAAGTACCCGAAGCCCCGGGCCTGCGAGGAGGCGGCGCGCAGCCCGAGCACGGGCAGCGGACGCGACCCTGCGAGCAGCCGGCCGGCCCGTTCGACGGGGCCCGGGTCCGCGAGCAGCTCCGCGAGGTGCCGCAGGTTCTCGATCTCGCCGAGCACCGCCTGCTGGTACTCGTTGTACGTGTCCTCCCCGGTCCCCGCGGAGGGCCCGGCCGGGGAGACCTCGCGCAGATGCCTGCGCAGCGCGGGGTAGCCGTCGAAGCCGAGCGCCACGGCGAACCGGGTGACGGAGGGCTGGCTGACCCCGGCGAGCTCGGCGAGCTCGACGCTGGACAGGAACGGGGCGTCACCGGCCCTGCGCACCATCGAGTGCGCGATGCGCCGCTGGGTGGGGGTGAGCCTGCGCCCCTCGAACAGCTGCTGCAACCTCGCGGCCGGGCTGCTCCCGCTCATCCTGTCCCCTCGCTGGATCCGTCGCGCCGCAGTCCGGCGCCGAGGAATCCATTCAGCCAGCAAGGCGTCTGCATGTCCATATGCAGACGCCGTGGCCCGCGCTATCCGGGCAGGCCCGCCCGTGCGGCCAGTACGGCGAGGGTCCGGCGCAGGTTCGTGCGGAACGCGTCGTCGAGCCCGGCCGTCAGCTCCTCGTCGATGGCGCTCGCCGTCTCCGTGCAGCGGGCGAGGAGTTCGCGGCCCCGGTCCGTGAGGCCGAGGATCTGGCGGCGACGGTCGACGGGGTCGCGCTCCCGGGTGACGGCGCCCAGCTCCTCCAGGTGATCGGCGAGCCCGACCACCAGGCTGGGCGTCACCCGCATGGTGCGGGCGATGTCCTGCTGCGAGGCCGCCGCACCGCTGTCCAGCAGGGCCAGCAGTCCGGCGTGCTTGGGCTTCAGGCCGTGGACCGCCAGCCGTTCGGCGAACAGTTCGGCGGTGATCGCGCCGAGCGTGCCGAGCCGGAAGGCCGCGGTGCCGGTCAGCGTCTCCTGCTTGACATCCTTCACGCCCGGCACCGTATCATCACGAAATCATTCATAGAGTTAATGATTCAAGAGGTGACGCAATGCGACGCACTCCGGCTGTCCTCAACGTGGCCATGGCGGCGGGCTCGGCGGTCGCGGCCGTGATCGCGGTGGCCCGCCCCACGCTCCTGCTGCCGGCCGGCACCGAGCCGACGGCCGGCCTCCAGACGTACGCGGAGGCGTACGCGGTCCGCGCGGTCCCGCTCGCCGCCGCGCTGGTGTACGCGCTGAAGGGGGAGCGCCGGGCGCTGGTTCCCGTCCTGGCGGTGGCTGGGGCGGCGCAGTTGGGCGACGCGTACATCGGCGCCCGCCGGGGGGTCACGGGAATGGCCGTCGGCGGGACGGTCGCGGCGGCCACCCACCTCGGCACCGCCTGGTGGCTGATCCGCAAGTAGGCCCGCCCGATGGTGCTCCCGCCCCCGCGAACCGGGGGGCTAGCCCCACTGACCCGGCCGACGCGGCTTCGTAACGTAGAAGGATGGACGCATCCGACACGGAGCTCAAGAAGGAGCTCAACGCTACCCTTCAGGCCCGCAGCGAGCTGGGCACCGAGTACGAGTCCGCGCTCGTCGAATCGTTTCTGGAGAAGGTCGAGCAGCGGCTCGACGGCACGCTCGACCGCCGGGTCAGGCGTCATCTCGCGGAGCAGCAGGTCAGGGGGGCGCGCTCGCCGGAGCGGCCCTCCGGTCATTTCGTCGAGCAGTACGGTTTCGCGATCGTCTCGCTGGTCCTGGCCGTCCCGCTGTCCGCCATCGGTGTCGTGAACGCGGGCTTCCCGGGGATGGTCGTGGCCTGGCTCGGGATCGTCGGCGTCAACGCCTTCCAGGCCTCTCGCGGCGGGCGGCTCTTCGGGCGCCGGGCCGACGAGCGGCGGGAGTCCGACTGGGAGGGCTGAGCGGCGGACGCTCCTCACGCCTGACGGGTCGGCAGCACGACCAGCTGGCGCAGGTTGATGTGGCGGGCCCGGCTGACCGTGTAGGCGATCAGGTCGGCGATCTCGTCGCTCGACAGCCCGCCGAGCGCGTCGAACATGCCGTCGAGCTGGCCGCTGAGTTCCGTGTTGTCGACGTGTCCGGCCAGTTCGGAGTCGGTGAGGCCGGGCTCGATGTTGGTGACCCGGACGTCGCGCGGCCCGAGTTCGGTGCGCAGTGAGGCCGAGAGATAGGTGAGCGCGGCCTTCGTCGCGCCGTACACCGCGTAGTTGGGGAACGTGACGTGCGCGCCGATCGAGGAGATGTTGACCAGGTCGGCGGTGCGGCCGTCGGCGGCGGCCGCCACCAGGTCCGCGGTGAAGGCCCGGATGACGCGCAGGGCGCCCGACACGTTGGTGTCCAGCATCCGCTGCCATTCGTCGGCGCGGCCCTCGTCCACCGGGTTCGGCAGCATCACACCGGCGGCGTTGACCACCAGGTCGACCCGGCCGAACGCGGCGTGCACCCGCTCGGCCGCGGCGTCCACGGACGCCTGGTCGGTGACGTCGGTGGCGACGGCGAGTGCCTGGCCGCCGTCGGCGGCGATCTTCCCGGCGAGCTCCTCCAGCCGCTCCGCGCGGCGGGCCAGCAGCGCCACCCGGACCCCCTGGGCGGCGAGCAGCCGGGCGGTCGCGGCCCCCATGCCGCTGGCGGCTCCGGTGATGACGGCGGTGCGGCCCGCGAGTGTCCCGTACGACATGTCCGTGCTCCCTGGTGCTGTGGGGCCGGGACGTTTCCCCGGCCGAGCACCGACTCTGCCGCCGCGGGCCGCCGCTACCCAGGGACGTGTCTTTCCTGGGTCCGGCAGTACCAGGCTGGGGAACGGCCGGGTCTTCTACGATCGCGGCATGGACGGCGACCTCGGAGACTTCCTCCGCTCACGACGTGCCCGCATACAGCCCGGTGACGTCGGGCTGAACTCCTACGGCCGCAGGCGCGTTCCGGGTCTGCGGCGCGAGGAGGTGGCGCAGCTCGCGGGGGTGAGCGTCGACTACTACATCCGGCTGGAGCAGGGGCGCGGGCCGAGCGTCTCGGATGCCGTGCTGGACGCGGTGGCCCGGGTGCTGGGACTGGACGAGACGGAGCACGCCCACCTGCGCACGGTGGCCCGCCCCAAGCCGCGCACGGCGGCCCCGGCCGCCGAGCAGCGGGTGCGGCCCGGTCTGCGGCTGCTGCTGGACACCCTGGGCGGGGCACCGGCGTTCGTCCTGGGCCGCCGGATGGACGTACTGGCGTGGAACGGGGCGGCCGACGCGCTCCTCGGCTTCTCGCGGCTCTCCCCCGGCGTGCGCAACGTCCCGCGCCAGGTGTTCCTCGACCCGGCCTCCCCCGAGCTCTATCCGGACTGGGCCGCCGTGGCGGCGGAGACCGTCGCCCATCTCCGCCTGGACGCGGGCCTGCACCCGCACGACAAGCGACTGGCCGCACTGGTCGGCGAGCTGTCGGTGAAGAACGAGGACTTCCGCCGGCTGTGGGCGGATCACCAGGTGAAGGCGAAGGCGTACGGCGTGAAGCGGATCAGCCACCCGTCGGCGGGTCTGCTCACGCTCCCGTACGAGACGCTCGGTGTGCCCGGGGATCCCGATCAGTGCCTGGTGGTCTACACCCCGGAGCCGGGTACGGAGTCGGCGGCGCGCCTCGCGCTGCTGACGGCGGCGGCGTAACGAGGTGTATCGCGGGGACCGCCGCACCCCCGGTTTCCCGGAGGGCGGGACGACGGCGGTCCCCGCGAGGGACGCGGTCCGGGTCAGGGCCGGTCTCGCGTCCTGACGACAGTGGAGGTCCGGGAGCCGCTCCGTAGTCCGTGTCGCCGTATCGGTGCCGGCGGGTTTCCCCGCCGACACCCATCAATCTGCCCGATCCGTGTTAAGCCGGTGCTGCGGGTACGTGTCGCGCTCGTACCGTTTTCGCGAAGCCGCCGGTTCCGGCCGCGCGGCTACGGCTTGGTGACCGCCGACGCGTCCTTGGCGAGGAACGCCAGCAGGTCCTGCCTGCTGACCACGCCCTTGGGCTTGCCCTCGACCAGCACGATCGCCGCGTCCGCCGCGCCCGCGCCGCCGAGCACCGCCATCAGGTCCTCGACCGGTTCGCCGGAACCGACCTGCGGCAGCGGCGGCGACATGTGCTTCTCCAGCGGGTCGGAGAGCGAGGCGCGCTGGGCGAAGAGCGCGTTCAGCAGCTCCCGCTCGACCACAGAGCCGATGACCTCCGCGGCCATCACGTCCGGGTGTCCGGCACCCGGCTTCACGATCGGCATCTGCGAGACGCCGTACTCGCGCAGGACGTCGATGGCCTCACCGACGGTCTCCTCCGGGTGCATGTGGACGAGCGTCGGGATCGGGCCCTCCTTGTAGTCGAGGACGTCCGCGACGCGTGCGGAGGGGCCGGTGTTCTCCAGGAAGCCGTAGTCCGCCATCCACTCGTCGTTGAAGATCTTGCTCAGGTAGCCGCGCCCGCTGTCCGGGAGCAGGACGACGACCACGTCCTGCGGGCCCAGCCGCTTCGCGACCTCCAGGGCGCCCACGACCGCCATCCCGCAGGAGCCGCCGACCAGCAGCCCCTCCTCCTTGGCGAGCCGGCGGGTCATCTGGAAGGAGTCCTTGTCGGACACGGCGACGATCTCGTCGGTGACCGTACGGTCGTACGCCGTCGGCCAGAAGTCCTCGCCGACGCCCTCGACCAGATACGGCCGGCCCGAGCCGCCCGAGTAGACCGATCCCTCCGGGTCCGCGCCGATGATCTTGACCGCGCCGTCGCTGACGTCCTTCAGGTAGCGGCCGGTGCCGCTGATCGTGCCGCCGGTGCCGACCCCCGCCACGAAATGGGTGATCTTCCCGTCCGTCTGCTCCCACAGTTCGGGACCGGTGGTCTCGTAGTGGGAGCGCGGGTTGTTCGGGTTGGAGTACTGGTCGGGCTTCCAGGCTCCGGGCGTCTCACGGACCAGCCGGTCGGAGACGTTGTAGTAGGAGTCCGGGTGATCGGGGTCGACCGCCGTCGGGCAGACGACGACCTCGGCCCCGTAGGCGCGCAGCACGTTGATCTTGTCCGTGGACACCTTGTCCGGGCAGACGAAGACGCACTTGTAGCCCTTCTGCTGCGCGACGATCGCCAGGCCCACGCCCGTGTTGCCGCTCGTCGGCTCGACGATCGTGCCGCCGGGCAGGAGCGCGCCGCTCTCTTCCGCGGCCTCGATCATGCGAAGGGCGATCCGGTCCTTGACCGAGCCGCCGGGGTTGAAGTACTCGACCTTGGCCAGGACCGTCGCCTGGATGCCGGCCGTCACACTGCGCAGCCTCACCAGCGGGGTGTTGCCTACAAGGCTGATCATCGAATCGTGGAATTGCACCGTGTACTCCGGGGTCTCCGTGATGGTGCGGCAAGAGTATGCGTACGGGGACCGGATTGGGCGAAGCGATTGAACGACGCCCTCTTGGGGGCAGTTAGCTCTGTGTACGGCGGTACGGCACGTACGGCGACGAGGAGGTGGACCGGACTGTGTCGAGGGCAAGGGTGGCACGGCGGATCGCAGCGGGCGCGGCCTACGGTGGCGGCAGCGTCGGGCTGCTGGGAGCCGCGGCGGTGGGCGTCCTGCTGGCGGAGGTCCAGCTGGCGAAGCGGCTGGTGGGCGGCGGGATCGCACCGGTCCCGCCGAGCGCGGACGGGCGGTACGGGGTGGCGTTCGCCGGGCCGACGGACCCGCTGCGGCTGGGACTGCTGGGGGATTCCACGGCGGCCGGGCAGGGCGTGCGGCGGGCCGGGCAGACCCCGGGTGCGCTGCTGGCCTCCGGGCTGGCGGCGGTCTCGGAGCGGCCGGTGGATCTGCGTAATGTCGCGCAGCCGGGGGCCAGGTCGGACGATCTGGAGCGGCAGGTCTCGCTGCTGCTGGCGGACCCGTCCGGGCCCCCGGACGTCTGCGTGATCATGATCGGGGCCAACGACGTGACGCACCGGATGCCCGCGACCCAGTCGGTGCGCTGCCTGACCACGGCGGTACGCAGGCTGCGGACGGCGGGCGCGGAGGTGGTGGTCGGCACCTGCCCGGACCTGGGCACGATCGAGCCGGTCTACCAGCCGCTGCGGTGGCTGGCCCGGCGGGTGAGCAGGCAGCTGGCGGCGGCGCAGACGATCGGCTCCGTGGAGCAGGGCGGGCGCACGGTGTCGCTGGGCGACCTGCTGGGCCCGGAGTTCGAGGCGAACCCCCGGGAGCTGTTCGGCCCGGACAACTACCACCCCTCCGCGGAGGGGTACGCGACCGCGGCGATGGCGGTCCTGCCGACGCTCTGCGCGGTGCTGGGGCTGTGGCCGGAGTCCGATCATCTGGACGGCGCCCGGCGCGAGGACATGCTGCCGGTGGCCAAGGCGGCGTCCCAGGCGGCCAAGGAGGCCGGTACGGAGGTCACCGGGGCACGAGCGCCCTGGGCGCTCCTCAAGCACCGCAGGCGGCGGCGCCTGCCCGCGGCCACCGAACCGCACCCTCATCCGCACTGGTACCAGCACCGTTCCCCGGGAACACCCGGAAAACAGGAGGAGCACGAGGAGCACGGCGGCTCGACCCGGGTGGACCGGCGTCCGGGCAGCGACACCGGCACCGCCGCCACCGGCTGACTGAGCGGTTGCTTAGAAAAGAGGCCCGCATCACATGCCGGTGCGGGTGACCTCCGCAGTACGTCCGGGTAACTTCCAGAGCAGTCCAGCCAGCCAGCCTTCCAGCCCTCATGGAGCCGCGTGATGCCCGAAGCCGTGATCGTCTCTGCTGCCCGTTCCCCCATCGGCCGGGCCTTCAAGGGTTCGCTGAAGGACCTGCGGGCGGACGACCTGACCGCCACGATCATCCAGACCGCACTGGCCAAGGTCCCGGAGCTGGACCCCAGGGACATCGACGACCTGATGCTCGGCTGCGGCCTCCCCGGCGGCGAGCAGGGCAACAACCTGGGCCGCATCATCGCCGTACAGATGGGGATGGACCACCTTCCCGGCTGTACGGTCACCCGCTACTGCTCGTCCTCCCTGCAGACCAGCCGGATGGCGCTGCACGCCATCAAGGCCGGTGAGGGCGACGTGTTCATCTCGGCGGGCGTCGAGATGGTCTCCCGGTTCGCCAAGGGCAACTCCGACAGCTGGCCGGACACCCACAACCCGCTGTTCGCGGACGCCGAGGCCCGCACCGCGGCCCGCGCGGAGGAGTCCGGCGCGAGCTGGCACGACCCGCGCGAGGACGGCCTGGTGCCGGACGCGTACATCTCGATGGGGCAGACCGCGGAGAACCTGGCCCGGACGAAGGGCGTCACCCGTCAGGACATGGACGAGTTCGGCGTCCGCTCGCAGAACCTCGCGGAGGAAGCCCTCAAGAACGGCTTCTGGGAGCGGGAGATCACCCCGGTGACGACGCCGGACGGCACGGTCGTCGCCAAGGACGACGGTCCGCGTGCGGGCGTCACCCTGGAGGGCGTGCAGGGCCTGAAGCCGGTCTTCCGCCCCGACGGCCTGGTCACCGCGGGCAACTGCTGCCCGCTGAACGACGGCGCCGCGGCGCTCGTGATCATGTCCGACACGAAGGCGCGCGAGCTGGGCCTGACCCCGCTGGCCCGGATCGTCTCCACCGGCGTCTCCGGCCTCTCCCCCGAGATCATGGGCTACGGACCGGTCGAGGCGAGCAAGCAGGCGCTGAAGCGGGCCGGGCTGAGCGTCGGCGACATCGACCTGGCCGAGATCAACGAGGCCTTCGCCGCCCAGGTGATCCCGTCCTACCGGGACCTCGGCCTGCCGCTGGACAAGGTCAACGTCAACGGAGGCGCCATCGCCGTCGGCCACCCCTTCGGCATGACCGGCGCCCGGATCACCGGCACGCTGATCAACAGCCTCCAGTTCCACGACAAGCAGTTCGGCCTGGAGACGATGTGCGTGGGCGGCGGCCAGGGCATGGCGATGGTCATCGAGCGGCTGAGCTGACCTGACCTGAACTGAGCTGAACCGAGTCGAGCTGAAGCGGATCCCGCTCCTGGGCGGGATCCGGCGTACTCGGAGCGGGCGCGATGACCGGTTCCGAGCCCCGACCGTGACCGAATCTCCCCCAGGATGTGACCTATGTCCTGGGGGAGACCCATTCCCGCAGGTCACACCAGCATCAGGGTTAAACCCCGGGCACAAAGACCTGTCCAATTCGTGACGTAATGCACTGACACATGGTGCCGGTACGGGTCAAGCTGATGTAGGAAGTCGGGGGATCGATTGAAACCGGGAGTAAGTCAGTGAGCGCCATGCCTCTTGCCCTGTTGCTGACCACCGCCGCTGCCACGGCCGTGGGCGCTGCTGCTCTGCACGCCGCTCACGGGCTGCGTAAGCAGGTATCGGCCCTTCGGAGGGAGCTGGCCGACGGCCGCGCCCAGGCCGCCTCGGTCCCGGCCCAGAGCCGTAACGACGCCACCCCTGCCTCGGAAATACGCGCGGCCGTGGCCGAGGCGCTGGCCGAGGAGCGCGAGCGGGAGCTCGCGGAGGCGCGGGCCTTCTGGGCCACGCAGGAAGCGCGGGACGCCGCCGACGCCCCGTCCCTGCTGGGCGGACTGTCCGGAGTCGGTGAGGACGCCCCGTTCTTCATGCCGCGCCAGGCGGACTTCGCCGGCCTCGAAGCGATGGACCTCGACGCCACGGAGGCGCTGGAGGAGCTGACGGAACTGGCCGAGCTGACCGAGCTGGCCGACATCACCGAGCTCCCCGAGATCGCGGAGTTCGCGGAGTTCGCCGAGGACTCCCCCGAGCTGGCCGCGGCCCGTCGCCGTCACCCCTCGCACCCGGACTTCGTACCGGTGCAGACACCCGTCGTCACCGACCACGAGCGCACGGTGAACCGCCTGGAGGAGCTGGCCGACAGCCGTACGGAACTCTCCGACGTGCGCCCCGGCCCGCTCGGCACGCTCGATGTGTACGTCTTCGCCGACGGCACCACGCTCTGTATGACCCCCGGCCACCGCGAGACGGCCGAGCGGCTGGCCACATCGCTCCGGGACGGTGAGCACCCGGTACTGCTGGGCGGTTCCGGCGTCTCCGGCGCGTACGCGCTGACGTTCTCGTGCGGCCGGGAGAACGTCTACATACTGGCCGACCGCGTCATCGCGAGCTTCTAGCCCGCCGACCGGTCGTCCGGACCCGCACGCCCCCGACACAGCGGCCCTCGCCGGCCGCTGCCGCAGCCCACCGCCCCAACCGCCCGCGTAACGCCTAGGCGAATGCTCGGGCGGCCGCTTCCTCGACGCATCGCACGGCCTCGTCCAGCTCCGCCGACGGGGCCTTTTCCAGTGCCACGGCCAGGTCACGGCCCGCGACGGCGAGCTGGTCACCGACCGCGAACATCCCGGCGTCCGGCATGGTCCTCGGCTCCCGGTCCGGCGCCTCGACGCGCTGGGCCCGCACCGCCAGCTGCCTGGCCAGGGCCAGTCCCTCGGCCGCCGCACCCCGGCGCAGTCTGCTCTGCGGGGCGGCGCGCAGCCGGTCGGCGAATCGGTCCACGGCGATGATCAGGGGCGTCGTATCGAGCACCCCGCGACCCTACGCGCCCCTGCCCGGATGACCGCCAACGGGCCGGCGCTCGGACCCCCGCGGAACATAAACGGCCCGCAGGCTCCTGCGAAGGAGCCTGCGGGCCGTTCGTTCGCCGTGCCGTCCTGCGGGTTTGTCTAGTCGTCGCCGCTCAGGATGGAGAGCAGGCGCAGCATCTCCAGGTAGATCCACACCAGGGTCATGGTGAGGCCGAAGGCCGCCAGCCAGGACTCCTCGCGCGGAGCGCCGTACGCGACGCCGTCCTCGACCTGCTTGAAGTCCAGGGCCAGGAAGCACGCGCCGAGGATGATGCCGACGACACCGAAGAGGATGCCGAGACCGCCGCTGCGGAAGCCGAGGCCGTCACCGCCACCGAAGGCGGCGAACAGCAGGTTGACCACCATCAGGAGCATGAAGCCCATGGCCGCGGCCATCACGAAGCCGTAGAACCGGCGGGTGACGCGGATCCAGCGCATCTTGTACGCGAAGAGCACACCGGCGAAGACACACATGGTGCCCATCACCGCCTGCATCACGACGCCCGGTCCGATGTACGTGCTGACCGCGCTGGAGATGACCCCGAGGAAGACGCCCTCGAAGGCCGCGTACGCGATGATCAGCGCGGGGACCGGGGTGCGCTTGAAGGACTGGACGAGCGACAGCACGAAGGCGATCAGCGCGGCGCCGATCGCGATGCCGTACGACTTGTTGAGGTTCGCCTCGTCGACCGGGAGCAGGGCCCAGGCGGCGGCGGCGCCGACCACGACCGTGCCCAGCGTCAGCGCCGTACGGGTGACGACATCGTCGATCGTCATCGCACCGGAACGCGCGGGCGCCTGCGGGGCGCCGTACTGGGCGTCCGGCTGGGCGTAGGGGTTGGTGGCGTACGGATTGGCACCCGCTACCGGGGCCCCGGCCTGCGGCGCCGCGTTGACGTTCGCGTAACCGTTGTCGCGGCTGAAGCCCCGTCGCGAGAAGACCGGGTTGCTGCTCCTCATCTCACTCCTCCATGGCCACCCAGCGTGGCCTTGCGACAAGAGTAATGGGTAGGCAAAACAAACTCCCTAGTGCCAGGGGAGGATCTTTCCGCGATCGCGCCGATCACCGTGGGTCGGGACGACCGCCGGCGAGCGCGTCGCCGGCCTCGGTGCGCCGGTAGACGACTCGCCGGCCGATTCTGGTGCCCGCGACCAGGCCCGCGTCTCGCAGGACGGCCAGATGCCCGCCGACGGTGCCGAGCGACTGGCCGAAGTGGCGGGCGAGCTCCGTGCTGGTGGCGGGGCGTTCCAGTTCGTGGAGCACGGCGGCGCGGCCGGTGCCGATCAGCCGCTCCAGGGCGCGGGCGGGCCCCGGCTGCCCGGTGGCGGCGGCAGCGGACCCGCGCGCCGGATAGACCAGGGCGTACCGGGCTGGCGGCTCCTCGCAGAGCCAGGTGCCGCTCGTCACACAGACCGGCACGAACAGCATGCCGTCCGCACCGACGACGCGGTCCGGGCCCGGCTGGTGGCTGAAGCGGATCGCGTCCGCGCCGACCCAGGCGCTGCGCCGGTTCATCCGCTGGAGGGCGCGGGGCCATCCGTAGGCGGCCAGCAGCCCGGCCCGGTGGCTGACGTCCCGCTCCAGCAGCGCCCGGCGGCGCGGCCAGTCCGCGAGGATGTGCGCCTCCCACGTGTCCCGGAACAGACCGGCCGTACGGGCTCCCCAGCCGTGCCCGGTCAGCCACCGCAGGTCGTGCCGTTTCCAGCTGTGCGCCACCGCCGCTTCGAGGTCGGCGCGCACGGCCGCGTCGGAGGCGGCGGCGACCGGCGCCAGCTCCTCGTCCAGGGTGGTGCGCATCCCGCCCGGCGGCGGGAGGGTGATGAAGCCGGGGAGGTACTTGGTCGAGCCGATCAGCTCGACCAGCCCCCTGGCGAAGGGATCGGCGTCCAGGACGGCGCGGAAGGCGTCGTGGTGCCGGGTGTACCCGGGCCCGAGCCACGGATCGGGGCACGGCTTGGTCAGCACGCTCATCGACCCCAGCGTCTCGGCCAGCGGCGACAGCGCGAACCGGGACCTGGACAGGGCCATCGGGCTCAGCCGCAGCAGCACCATCTTTCGCCTCCTGCCGAAACGTTAGCGCGCGCCGGGGCGGGCTCCCCAGAATCCTGCCGGTGCAGCCACCTCCCGCCCCGCCTCCCCCGTCCCCCCTCCCTCCTTCTTCCCCTCCTCTTCCCCGTCCTGGCTCGTTGTTCGGGCAGCCGCGGTTCCGCGCGTTCTACGCCGGACGTCTGGTGTCCCTGCTCGGCAGCTCGATGGCGCCGGTCGCGCTGGCGTTCGCGGTGCTGGACGCCTCCGGCAGCTCCCAGGACCTCGGCGTCGTGCTGGCCGCCCACATGCTGCCGCTGCTGGCGCTGCTCCTGGTGGGCGGGGCCGTCGCGGACCGCTCCTCGCGCCGCGACGTGCTGGTCGCCGTCCATCTGGGCTCGGCGCTCACCCAGGGCGGCGTCGCGGCGCTCCTGCTGACCGGCCACTACTCGCTGATGCCGGTGGCCTTGCTGGAGTTCCTGAACGGCGCGCTCGGCGCGTTCAGCGCACCGGCCCTGCGCGGAGTGCTGCCGCAGCTCGTCGAGCCGGCCGGGCTCCAGCAGGCGAACTCCCTGCTGGGTACGGCCCGCAACGCCACCAAGATCCTCGGGCCGAGCCTGTCGGGGGTGCTCGTCGTGGCGGTGGGCAGCGGCCCGGCGATCGCCTTCGACGCCTTTACGTACCTGCTGGCGGCGGGCTTCCTCGCGCGGCTCACGTTCACCGGCGCCACGGAACCCGCCCGGCGGCGGACGGGCCTGGCCGCCGACATCCGCGAGGGGTGGACGGAGTTCCGCTCGATCCGCTGGGTGTGGACCGGCACGCTGGCGTTCTGCCTGGTGAATCTGGCCCAGACCGGCACCTGGCAGATCCTCGGCCCCCAGCTCACCCGGCGGCTGAGCGGTGAGGAGACCTGGGGACTCGTGCTCAGCGTCCGGGGCATCGGGCTGCTGGTGTCGGGGCTGCTGATGTACCGGCTGGTGGTCCGCCACCTGCTGCGCCTCGGGCAGCTGACGAGCGTCCTCGCCGCGCTCCCCCTGCTCGCCCTGGGCGCCCGGCTGCACGCCCCGTGGCTGCTGGCCGCCGCGTTCGTCGCGGGGCTGGGCTCCGCCGTCACGGCCGTCGCCTGGGACACCTCGCTGCAGGAGCACGTGCCGCCCCAGGTGCTCTCGCGCGTCGCCTCGTACGACGAGCTGCTCTCGTACATCGCGATCCCGGTCGGTCAGCTGTGCGTCGGCCCGCTGGCCGAGGCGTTCGGGGCGTTCCGCGTCGCCTCGGTCGCCGGTGCCGTCTCGGCGGCGGCAGCGGCTCTCCCACTGGCCTCCCGCGCCGTACGCCGCCTGCCCCACGGCGCGGCTCCCGTTCCCGCGGGGGAAGCGGAAGCGGAACCGGAAGCGGCAGCGGGTCCGGAACCGGCCCCGGTGCCCGGCCCGGCGGGTGCGGCGTAGTTCAGGCCCGCGGCGCGTCCGGGGCCTGCCGGGCCGCGCGCTCCACCCGGTCCCGGTGGCCCGCCCACCACGCCGCGTCACCGGGGGCCATGTTGTCGCTCCCGGCGCGCAGGCCCGTGGTCCCGTCGATGAGTTCCCGGACGATGTCGGCGTGCCCGGCGTGCCGCTGGGTCTCGGCGACCATGTGGACGAGGATCCGGTGGAGCGTCAGCTCGGTTCCCGCCTCACCGGGGAGCCGGCCGACGGCGTCCAGCTCCAGCGAGTCGATCGTCGCGTCCGAGTGCGCCCAGACCCGGCGGTACCCCTCGACGATCTCCGCACGCGACTCGTCGGCCGTGGCCCACAGATCCGCGTTCGGCTCGGCGTCACCCGCGATCCAGAGCTCCGGTGCCTCGACCGGCCGGCCGAAGGCGGCACCGAAGTAGAACGCCTCGGCCCCGGTCACGTGCTTGACCAGCCCCAGCAGGTTGGTGCCGGTCGGGGTCAGGGGGCGCCGGATGTCGTACTCGCGGGCCCCTTCGAGCTTCCACAGGAAGGTGTCGCGGGCGTCCTGCAGATACAGGTGAAGGTCTCGCTTGTGGCCGGTCGCGGTCATGGGCCCAAATCTGCCAGGCGCGTGATCCTTGGCCAACCGCTTATCCCGCGCGGGCCACCAGCAACGGCTGGAAGAACCCGGTCCGCTCCGGCATCCGCCACTCGGGCCCGTCGAACCCGGCCCCGGCGGCGAGAGCGGTCAGCCGGTCCCGGCCGAGCGCCCAGTAGGTGGACCGGCGGACCCGGACCCGCCACTCCCCGTCCGGGGCCGCCGGAAGGAGCTGGAAGTGCTCAAGGTCATAGTGCTCGCCGTCGTCGTGCCAGTGCCAGAGCTGGAAGGTGACGGTCCGCTCCGCGTCGCCGTCGGTACGGTGGGTCTGCGGAGCCGTCGAGGCGGGGCGCTCACGCAGGAGTTCGTCGTAGGGGCGGGTGCTGACCAGCAGCAGCCCGCCCGGCCGTAGCACCCGGCGCATCTCCGCGAGTGCGGCGTGCACGTCCTGCGCGGTCAGCAGGTGGGGCAGCGAGTTGTCGGCGCAGACGACGACGTCGAACCGGTCGTCGGGAAACGGCAGTTGCCGCATATCGGCGGCGGCCGTGCGGAGGCCGGGTCCGCGCCGCGACGCCTCACGGGCGGCACGGGCGGCGGCGCGGGGGCTGAGGTCGGTTCCGGTGACGTCGTGCCCGCGCAGCGCGAGGCCGAGGGCCTGGGTGCCGATGCCGCAGGAGCAGTCGAGCACCTCGGCCCGGTCCCGGCCGATCAACGCGTCCAGGGCAGCACCCTGGCGGCGGATGGCGGCGTCCCAGTCGGAGTAGATGAGGTGGTAGTCGTCGGCCAGCGCGTCGTAGAAGTCCGCTACCGATGACGCCTCCGCCGGTGCCGGTACTGACGCAGCCTGAGACATGGCGCGACACTACCGTACGCAACTCCCCACGAGAGGAAGGCCGTTGAGGCACCCTTCTTCGCTCGTAGCGGCCCGGACCGAGCGCCGGCTCACGCCATGCGCGACAGTGAGACGTAGGCCACATCCACGGCTGTCACATCGTGCCGGGCTGATCGGTCAGAGAGGTACAGGCACCAAAAAAAGAACCGCAAGGGAGTGCACCATGAACGCCCGTTTGAAGCTCCTCGAAAGCCCGGTCGCGGGCAAGGCCCTCAAGCACATCATCGCGGCGGGCAGCGCGCTCGCGGAGTCGACGCTGCCGCTCGCCACGCAGGAACTGGTCAAGCTCCGCGCCAGCCAGATCAACGGCTGCGCCGGCTGCGTCGACATGCACACCAAGGAGGCCGCGCACGCCGGGGAGACCGCGGTGCGCCTCAACCTGGTCGCGGCCTGGCGGGAGGCCACCGTCTTCACCGACGCCGAGCGCGCCGCCCTGGAGCTGGCCGAGCAGGGCACCCGGATCGCGGACGCGGCCGGTGGCGTCCCGGACGAGGTCTGGGCGAACGCCGCCAAGCACTACGACGACGACCAGCTCGCCGCCCTGGTCTGCGTCATCGCCGTGATCAACACCTTCAACCGGCTGAACGTGATCACCCAGCAGCCCGCCGGCGACTACCAGGTCGGCATGTACGGATAACGGGTGGCGCCCCTGACATCCGCAGTACGTCAGGGATGATCACCGGAGGACGACGAGGCGGGCTCGGGGGACGTCCCCGGCCCCGCCTCGTTCAGCGCCCGGATTCCGGCGCAGAGCAGCCGCACGCTGTGGACGAACTTCTCGTCCTGGTCCGCGCCGGCCGCCGCCGCCACGGTCAGCGGGAAGCGGCGGTGGAGTTCGGCGACGTCCTCGGGGCCGACCTCGATGGCGGGCGGCTCGCCCTGCTCCTGGAGGACGTACCCGGTGATGTGGCTGAGCACCGCGTCACCGGCGACGCCCAGCCGCTCGTCCCGGACACCGGCGTCCTTCAGCGTCCGCAGCAGCCGCTCCATCAGGGAGAGCGCTCCGGTGCTGAGCACCTTGGGGCTGTCCGCGAACATGACCGCGCCGCCGGGGTGCCTCAGCAGGCTCTGCCGCAGCGAGACGGCTTGGGCCTCGACACGCTCCGGCCAGCCGGCCCCTTCCGGCAGCGCGGCCAGGGCGGCGGTGCCCGCGTCGTACGCCTGCTGAGCCAGCCGGTCGGCCATCAGCTGGAGCAGGGCGCCCTTGTTGGGCACGTGGTAGTACATGCTGCCGGCGTGCACGTCGAGCCGCTTCGCCACCTGCCGCATGGACAGCCCGTGGTAGCCGGCTTCGGCGAACACCGCCATACCCGCGTCGATGATCCGGTCCGTACTCAGCTTCATGGAACCCACTGTAACCGACTTTTGAACAGCGTTTGAAAAACGTCGGAGACCCGTCTACTGTCATCACCGACGGGATTCAAACAGCGTTTGAAGGGGGGTGGTGGCGATGGGCGGACTGCTGTTCAACGTGACCACGGCGGCACTGATGATGTTGATGCTCAACGGCGGACTGACGCTGCTGGGCCAGGGCACCCTGCGGGGGCGCCGCATCCCGTGGGCGGCGGTCGGGCTCACCTCTGTCGCCGTCGCCGGGGTGGTCACCCAGCTCTGCTGGTCCGGCGCGATGGACGCGCTCGACAGCGACCCGGCCAGGTCCGGCTGGTGGCGGATCGTCACCTCGACGTTCATGCAGAACGGCGGCCTGCTCGGCGGGGCGTGGAACATCGCCACCCTCGCCGTCATCGCCGCCCTGGCCGACTGGTTCTGGGGCACACCCCTCACGCTGGGCCTGTTCCTCGCCGGCATCCTGCTGCCCGGATACGTCGACACCCTGTTCGGCGAGAGCGGCCACAGCACGGACCCCCGCAACTTCGCCGGAAGTTCCGGCGCCACGTACTTCCTCGCCGCGACCCTGTCCGCGGCGCTGCTCATCCGCGTCCTGCGCACCGGACGCGGCACCGAAGAACGCGACACCGGTCAGGAGCGCAGGAAGGAGGCCCTGCTGGCGGCCGGCGTACCGGTGCTCGGCCTGGCGGTCTGGTTCGCCCAGTCCAACGGCCACGGCCTGGTGTCCGTCTACGGCTTCGCCCTGGGCGCCGCGGTCTGCGCCCTCACCCGACGCACGTGGGACCGCCCGGCACCGGCCGCCCGCGCCGCGACGGTCGAGTAGCTCCCGCTACCCCGCCCCGTGCGGCGCACGGCGTACGGCGAGGACCGCCAGGTCGTCCTGCTGCACGCCCGCGGTGAAGTCCCGCACGTCGTCGACGAGCGAACCGATCAGCCGGCCGGCGGTGATGTCGACGTGGCCGCCGAGACGCTCCTCCAGCGGATAGAAGGCGCCGTCGCGCGAACGGGCCTCGGTCAGGCCGTCGGTGCACAGCAGCAGCGTGGCCCCGGCGGGGAAGGCGAACCACGCCACCGTGCGCGGTTCGTCGACCAGACCCGCCAGGCCCAGCGGTACGTGCTCGTCCCCCGCGCCGACGGCGGTGACGGCCCCCTCGTGCAGCAGGTAGGGCGGGATGTGGCCGCACCCGACGACCTGGGTGTCGGTGCCCTCGTCCACCCCCAGGACGAGCGCGGTGACGAACCGTTCGGGCTCGCCGCGCTGCCCGGCGTAGTCGTTGTGCCGGACGACCGCCGCCTCCAGCGCGTCGACCAGCGCGGTCGCCGTCGGCTCCCGGTGGGCGGCCTCCCGGAACGCCCCCACCACGTCGATGGCCATCCCGATGGCGGGCAGCCCCTTCCCCTGGACGTCACCGATCAGGACCCGGGTGCCCCAGGGCGTGGCCGCCACGTCGTAGATGTCGCCCCCGACGAGCTTGTCCTCCTGCAACGGCTCGTACACGCCGTCCACCAGCACGTCGTCGGTGAGCAGCGGCAACGGCCGCAGGATCTGCCGCTGCATCGCCGCGGCGGTCGAGCGCAGCCGTACCAGGGTGCCCTCACGCGTGACGCGCACCCGGGCGCCGAAGACGGCGAGCGTGCCGAAGCCGACGGCGAACAGCGTCAGGATCACCCGGTCGAGGATCCGTTCGCCGGGCTGGAAGACCACCGGCGCGACGACGACGAGGCTCACCCAGCCGGAGACCAGCGCCGTCTGACCCGGGCCGCACAGAGCGGAGGCGAAGGCCGGCAGGAACACCAGCAGCCCGAGGAGGAGCACGGCGGTCCCGGTCAGCAGACCGAGGACGACCACCACGGCCGTCGTCACCAGGGTCGCCAGGACGACATAGCGGGTGGCGGGCGTGCGGATGGCGGTGATGTCGTCGTGGTCCGCCGAACCCGGTGCGGAGGACATCGCGGCGCGCAACGGACGGAACATGCGGGCACCCTCCAGCGGCGATGTGTCGCGCACGCGCATCCCGCTCGTGGCAACGGACCGGAAGGCCATGATCATTCACTGCTGCCCCGGAGCCGCCGGGAGGCTGGCCGCCGTCCCGCCGAAGTAGGTCCGTACGAGTGGTGCCGATTCCTCGGACGGATTGTCGCCGGACGGCTCCCCAGGGATGAGATCGCGGTGGTGCCCGGAACCGGACTTGAACCGGTACGCCCCCGAGGGGCAGCGAGGTTTAAGCTCGCCGTGTCTGCATTCCACCATCCGGGCTTGGCGCGGCTCTGCGTTGGCACATGACCCTATCCGGGGGGCTCCCCCGATCACCCGAACAGTGGCTCGATGTTGTCTTATTTTATTGACCGCTTGAGGGTGCGTCAGCACACCCGAGAGGCATAGTCACACGCCTGGCCCGGTTGTGAGCGCGGCGACCGGCAATCCGAATTGACGTGAATTCGCCGCACCCACACAGCCGATTCGCCAGGGGCGCGCCACGGATCGCCAGGGGCGCGCCACCCCTGCCGGCCGGCGGGGTCGTCCGGGCAGCGCGGGACCGGGTGTCCGTCCGGGGGTTCCGGGTCCGCCGGGGCCGCGTCTGTGATCATGAACACGGTGCCGCACCCGGCCGGCGACGTCCCCGTCTCGGGGGCGGTGTCATACCGGAGGAGGACGCGGACGCCCTTCGGTGCGACTCAAGGCGGCCCCGGGAACGGGCACCGGGAGTGACGATCCGCGGCGATACGGCCGAGACGATGGAGCAGTGCCTCCGAGGAGGGCGCCGCGTCACGCGGCACCTGCCTCAAGGCCCCGGACCGAACCGTCAGCCGGGCCGGACCGTCCCCGGACCGGGCGTCCCCCGTCCCGTACGCACCCCACCCTGGAGCCTCCCGTGACCACCATGACCACCGCTCACCGCGCCACCGCGGTGGCTGCCCGCGCCACGGAACTGTCGAAGGTCTACGGAGAGGGCGAGACCAAGGTGACCGCCCTCGACCGGGTCACCGTGGACTTCCCGCAGGGCGAGTTCACCGCGATCATGGGCCCGTCGGGTTCCGGCAAGTCCACGCTGATGCACTGCGTGGCCGGGCTCGACAGCTTCAGCAGCGGATCGGTGCGGATCGGTGAGACGGAGCTGGGGTCCCTCAAGGACAAGCAGCTCACCCAGTTGCGGCGGGACAAGATCGGGTTCATCTTCCAGGCGTTCAACCTGCTGCCGACGCTGACGGCGCTGGAGAACATCACGCTGCCGATGGACATCGCCGGCCGCAAGCCCGACCAGGACTGGCTGTACAAGGTCATCGAGATGGTGGGGCTCTCGGACCGGCTGAAGCACCGGCCCACCGAGCTCTCCGGCGGCCAGCAGCAGCGCGTCGCGGTGGCCCGCGCCCTGGCCTCGCAGCCGGAGATCATCTTCGGTGACGAGCCGACCGGCAACCTGGACTCCCGGTCCGGCGCCGAGGTCCTCGGCTTCCTCCGCAACTCGGTGCGCGAGCTGGGCCAGACCGTGGTCATGGTGACCCACGACCCGGCGGCCGCCTCCTACGCGGACCGGGTCATCTTCCTCGCGGACGGGGCGATCGTCGACCAGATGATGAACCCGACCGCGGACGGGGTGCTGGACCGGATGAAGGCGTTCGACGCCAAGGGGCGCACCAGCTGAGCTGAGCCCCCGGGCCGCAGCCCCGGCCCCGACGCCGTACCGCCCCGCACCACCTCGCGCCGTGCGGCGTCCGAACCGTGCCCCTTTTCCGGAACCCCTCCCTCCAGGACACAGCCATGTTCCGTACCGCCCTGCGCAATGTGCTCTCGCACAAGGCCAGGCTGCTGATGACCGTTCTCGCCGTGATGCTCGGCGTGGCCTTCGTCTCCGGCACCCTGGTCTTCACCGACACCCTCGGAAACGCCTTCCGCAACCAGTCGGCCAAGAACTACGACGACGTCGCCGTCGCGGTCACCACCTACGCCGACCAGCGCGACACGGAGTCGCGCGGAGTCGACGCCGCCACCCTGAAGAAGATCCGCGCCCTGGACGGGGTGGAGAGCGCCACCGGCCGGGTCTCCGGGTTCGCCGGGGTCGCGGACCCGGACGGCAAGCTGATCGGCAACGGCTGGTCCAACACCGGCGCCAACTTCGCCCCCGGCAAGGGCGGCAAGGACACGCAGTACGCCTTCACCAACGGCACGGGGCCGACCTCGGACGGCCGGATCGCCCTGGACGAGGACACCGCGAAGAAGGGCGAGTACAAGGTCGGTGACACGGTCCGGGTCGCCACGAACGGGCCGGTGAAGGAGTACACCCTGTCCGGGGTCTTCACCACGGAGGACGGCGCGGTCAACGCCGGCGGCAGCCTGGTCCTCTTCGACACCGACGTCGCCCAGAAGCTGTTCCTGCGGCCCGGCGAGTTCAAGGACGTCTCCGTCACCGCCGCACCCGGCGCCTCCGACCAGCAGGTGCTGGCCGCGGTGAAGCCGCTGCTGCCCAAGGACGCGGAGGCCAAGACCGGCAAGGCGCGCGCCGACGAGCAGGCCAAGGACATCGAGTCCGGCCTGAGCAGCCTCAACAAGCTGCTGCTCGGCTTCGCGGGCATCGCCCTGTTCGTCGGTATCTTCCTGATCGCCAACACCTTCACCATGCTGGTCGCGCAGCGCACCAAGGAGCTGGCGCTGCTGCGCGCGGTCGGCGCCTCGCGCCGTCAGGTCAAGCGCTCGGTGCTGCTCGAAGCGGCCGTGGTCGGTCTGGTCGCGTCCGTCATCGGATTCGCGGTGGGCCTCGGCCTCGCCATCGGGCTGCGCTCCGCGATGAGCCTGATCGGCGGCAAGATCCCGGCCGGTCCGCTGGTGGTCGCACCGAGCACGGTCGTCGCCGCCCTCGGGGTCGGCGTCGTGATCACCGTGCTGGCCGCCTGGCTGCCAGCCCGCAGGGCCGCGAAGATCCCGCCGGTCGCGGCGATGAACAGCCAGTACGCGGTGGCCACCGTGAAGTCCCTGGTGGTGCGCAACTCGATCGGCGCGGTCATCACCCTGCTCGGCGCGGCGGCGGTCGTGGCCGGTGCGGCGCGGTCCGGGGACTCGGCCCAGGCCGCCATCGCGGCCGGTGCCTTCCTGGCGCTGATCGGCATCATCATCCTCATCCCGCTGCTGTCCCGGCCGGTGATCGCCCTGCTCCGCCCGCTGCTGCGGCGGCTGTTCGGGGTCTCCGGCAAGCTCGCCGCGCAGAACGCGGTGCGCAACCCCCGGCGCACCGGTGCCACCGCCTCCGCGCTGGCCATCGGGCTGACCCTCGTCACCGGTATCTCGGTCCTCGGCGTCACGCTCGGCCAGGCGGTCGACCGGATGACGACGGACAACGTCAGGGCCGACTACATGGTGTCGATGGCGAGCGGGGACTCGCTCGACGAGTCGGCGCTCACCGCCCTGGAGAAGGCCGACGGCGTCACCGCCGTCTCACCCCAGCAGGCCGTCTGGCTGACGGTGGGCAAGGCCAACCTGTCGGCGTCCGGCGTCACCCCCGGCGATGTGGAGAAGGTCTTCAGCGTCGACACCACCTCGGGCTCGCTGGACTCCCTGGGCAGCGGCTCGATCGCCGTCTCGGAGAAGACCGCGAAGTCGAACGGCTGGCGGACCGGGGACAGCGTCCCGGTGACGTACGAGGACGACAAGAAGGAGAACCTGAAGGTCGGGGCGCTCTACAAGGACAACGAGTTCCTGTCGCCGGTCCTGATCCCCCGCGAGAAGGTGGCCCCGCACGAGGGCCGGGCGGACATCCGCGAGATCTGGGTGAAGACGGACGGCGGCGCGAGCGCGGCCAACGAGAAGTCCGTGGTGGACGCGCTGGGTGACAACCCGGGCATGAGCGTCATGGACCGCCAGGACATCCGGGACATGTTCGGCGGCACCATCAACCTGATGATGAACATCATGTACGGGCTGCTGGCGATGGCCCTGATCATCGCGGTGCTCGGGGTCGTCAACACCCTGGCCATGTCCGTGTTCGAGCGGCAGCAGGAGATCGGCATGCTGCGGGCGATCGGCCTGGACCGGCGCAAGGTCAAGCGCATGATCCGGCTGGAGGCCGTGGTCATCTCGGTGTTCGGCGCGCTGGTCGGCATCGGGCTCGGGCTCTTCCTCGGCTGGGCGATCGGCAACGCCACCTCGTCCTCCATCCCGCAGTACGCCCTGGTCATTCCGTGGGGCCGGATCGGGCTCTTCCTGCTGCTGGCCGGACTGGTGGGGGTGCTGGCCGCGATGTGGCCGGCCCGCAACGCCGCGAAGCTCAACATGCTGACGGCCATCAAGACCGAGTAGCGCCGGACGGCCGACGAGAAGGGGCCGGTATCCGCCACGGCGGATACCGGCCACGCGTGTGTGCACGGCTCAACCGGTCGCGGACGCCTTCCAGTGGCGGGCGCGCAGCGGCATCCGGGCGGCTCCGCCCTCCGCCGGCCGCACGGCCAGGATCTGGTTGACGCCGATCTTGTTGTGCTCGAAGGAGAGCGCGGAGGCGGCCATGTACAGGCGCCAGACCCTGGCCCGGCCGGGCGAGGTCATCTTCACCGCGCGCGGCCACTCCTTCTCCAGGTTGGCGACCCAGCGGCGCAGGGTCAGCGCGTAGTGCTCGCGGAGCGATTCGACGTCGCGGGCCTCGAAACCGGCTTCCTCAAGGGTCGCGACGGTCCGGCCCAGCGGAGCCAGCTCACCGTCCGGGAAGACGTAGGCGTCGATGAACTCGTCCACGTGGTAGGCGGACTCGTCCTTCTCCGGGCGGCGGGCGATCTGGTGGTTGAGGAGGCGCCCGCCGGGCTTGAGGAGTGCGTAGACGTCGTCGGCGTACTCGCGGTAGCGGACCGAGCCGACGTGTTCCGCCATTCCGATGGAGGAGATGGCGTCGTACGGGCCGTCCCTGACGTCCCGGTAGTCCTGGACCCGGATCTCGATCCGGTCGGTCAGCCCTTCCTCCGCGATGCGCTTGCGGGCGAAGGCGGCCTGTTCGGTGGAGAGGGTCACGCCGGTGACCCGGGCGCCGTACTCGCGGGCCGCGTGGATCGCCATGGAGCCCCAGCCGCAGCCGACGTCCAGGAGGCGGTCCCCCTCCTTCAGCGCGAGCTTGCGGCAGACCAGGTCGAGCTTGTCGCGCTGGGCGTCCTCAAGGGTGCCGCCGTCCTCCCAGTAGGCGCAGGAGTAGACCATGGACGGGCCGAGGACCAGTTCGTAGAAGTCATTGCCCACGTCGTAGTGGTGGCTGATGGCCTCCTTGTCGCGGCGCTTGGTGTGCAGGGCGCCGGTGCGGCGGCGCACCTCCTCCGGGGGCGGCGGGGGCGGCGGCCACGGACCGGCGAGTCGCAGCAGCCCCTTGGCGGCCGCCCGGACCTTCGGGTCGCGGACCGGGTGGATGCTGTCCTTCGCCTCGATCCCGCGTTCCCAGATCAGCCCGGCCACCAGGTCCAGGGTCTCGTACAGATCGCCTTCGATATCGATCTCCCCGGCCACCCAGGCGCGGGCGAGGCCCAGTTCGCCCGGCTTCCACAGCAGCCGGCGCAGGGCGCGGCGGCTCCTGAAGACGAGGGCGGGGGCCTCGGGCGGTCCGGATTCGCTGCCGTCCCAGGCCCGGATCCGGACCGGTAGGGGTTCTCCCAGCAACTCCTGGGCGAGAGCGGTCAGCCGCAACGCGGCGTCTGCCATGGCGCACACCTCCGTGATGGTGTTTCCCGACGTGCCCAGACATGCCCACACATGTCTCGGACCACGCCCCGGCACCCGTTGGCGCCGCGGCGAGGTACACCCCCCACAACAGTTTCCGGCGGCCGGGCCATCCCGCTACCGCGCAATGGAACGGCAAAATACCTGTATGAACCACGCATCCGCCGGGCCACTGGCCCCGCTCCCCCTGTACCGTGCCCCGCCCCACCCCGCCCCGATACGCCGAAGGGGCCGCCCGCACCACGGATGGCGGACGGCCCCTTCGGGCGTCGTACAACGGTCCCGCTGCGCGCGGGCTAGGAGGCCTTGGCCTTCTCGGCCACCGGCTGGGCGGCGGCGGGGGCCGGAGCCGGCTTGGCGGCCTCGTAGAACTCCTCGCGCGGCGTCTCCATGGCGCCGAGCGAGACGACCTCGCGCTTGAGGAACATCGCGAGCGTCCAGTCGGCGAAGATCCGGATCTTGCGGTTCCAGGTCGGCATCGCCATGCCGTGGTAGCCACGGTGCATGTACCAGGCGAGGCGGCCCTTGAACTTGATCTTCATCTTGCCGACGACGATCATCGCGACGCCCTTGTGCAGGCCCAGACCGGCGACCGCGCCCTTGTTGGCGTGGCTGTAGTCGGCCTGCGGGAAGCCGCGCATCCCGGAGATGACGTTGTCACCGAGGACCTTGGCCTGACGCAGCGCGTGCTGGGCGTTCGGCGGGCACCAGGCGTTCGGGTTGCCGGCCTTGCGGCCGACCAGGTCCGGAACCTGGGCGTTGTCGCCCGCGGCCCAGATGTAGTCGGTGCCCTGCACCTGGAGCTTCTCCGAGGTGTCCACGTGACCGCGCGGACCGAGCGGCAGGCCGAAGCGGGCCAGCGCCGGGTTCGGCTTCACGCCGGCCGTCCACACGATGGTGTTGGAGTCGACCTCAAGGCCGTTCTTCAGCACCACGTGACCGTCGACGCAGGAGTCCATGGAGGTCGAGAGGAAGACCTCGACGCCTCGGGACTCCAGGTGCTCCCGGCCCCAGGTGCCCAGCTTCGGGCCGACCTCGGGGAGGATCTTGTCGGCGGCGTCGACGAGCACGAAGCGCATGTCCTCGCGCTTCACGTTCGTGTAGTACTTCGCCGCGTCGCGGGCCATGTCCTCGACCTCGCCGATGGTCTCCGCACCGGCGAACCCGCCGCCCACGAAGACGAAGGTGAGCGCCCTGCGGCGGACATCCTCATCGGTCGTCGAGTCAGCCTTGTCCAGCTGCTCCAGTACGTGGTTGCGCAGGCCGATGGCCTCCTCGATGCCCTTCATGCCGATGCCCTGTTCGGCCAGGCCGGGGATCGGGAAGGTGCGCGAGACGGCGCCCATCGCGATGACCAGGTAGTCGAAGGGCAGCTCGTAGGCCTCGCCGACGAGCGGCGCGACCGTGGCGACCTTGCGGTCCTGGTCAATGGTCGTGACGCGGCCGGTGAGAACCTCTGCCTTCGGCAGCACGCGTCGCAGCGGGACGACGACGTGCCGGGGCGAGATGCTGCCGGCAGCAGCTTCGGGGAGGAAGGGCTGGTAGGTCATGTACGACCGGGGGTCGACGACCGTGACGGTCGCCTCTCCGTAGCGCATCTTCTTGAGGATGCGCCGAGCTGCGTACAGGCCTACGTACCCACCGCCTACTACGAGGATCCTGGGACGCTCCGTGGTGCTCATGCCATCGAGTATCCACCCCTCCCCGGGGGTGAGCTCGTGAGCCCCTTCACAAGGTATGGGCAACCCTCTGCTACACTTCGCCGCCCACGTGACCCAGGTCATGGCCCCGGAAGGGAACCACGGCGCTGTGGCGAACGTTGTTCACCGCTTGTGAGCTGGCCCTTGAGCCGCCGGGCCGGGTGGACCACCCTCCCGGTTCACACTCCCGCAACACCCCCGGAACCGCCCCGTTCGCGCCGCGAGTGACCCCGCACACGCTCCCGGGGGCCCGTCCGGAGCAGAAGTCCGCCCCCAGGGACCCAATTCCTTGTGAAGAAGTTCACGAACTTCGTCGCGGCGCGTCCCCGAAGGGCTCCCCCGGGTGGCCCTGAGCGGCTCAAAGGTGCAGGCAGGAATGCGCATGAGCAGCGTTTCCGCACCCGTCGGCACCCGGCCCCCCGGGCCCCGCGCGCAGCCCTCAGGAGGGCGCTGAGCGGCGCCTCCCCACCCGGACCGCGTTACGCGATGGACCAGCCGATCCCGTCGAGGATGTCGTGCTCGCTGACGACCACCTCGTGGGCCCCGGCCCGCTCCATGACGGCCAGCAGGATCAGCGCCCCGGAGGCGATCACATCGACCCGTCCCGGATGCATCGCGCCGATCGCGGCACGCTCCGCGTGGGTCGAGGACAGCAGCCGCCCGGTGATCTCCCGGACCCGCTCCAGGGAGACCCGGGAGTGGTGGATCGCCGCGGAGTCGTACTCCTCCAGGCCCAGCGCGATCGCCGCCACGGTGGTGACCGTGCCGGCCAGCCCGACGAGCGTGCCCGCAGAGCCGAGCGGGACGGTCTCCTGCGCCAGGTCGAGGGCGGCGGCGACGTCCGCGCGGATCGCGTCGGCCGCCTCCCGCGTGGGCGGGTCGATGACCGCGCCGTCCCGGGAGAGATGGCGCTCGGTCATCCGGACGCAGCCGATGTCCACGGAGCGGGCGGCCCGCACCCGGTCGTCGCCGACGACGAACTCGGTGGAGCCGCCGCCGATGTCCACGACGAGATACGGCTTCGCGAGGTCGTCGCGCCCGGCGAGCTCCTTGGTGGCCCCGTCGAAGGAGAACTCCGCCTCCTGGTCACCGCTGATCACCTCGGGCTCGACGCCCAGGATGTCCAGCACCCCCCGGACGAAGTCGTCCCGGTTCTCCGCGTCCCGGGAGGCGGAGGTCGCGACGAAGCGGACCTTCTCCGCGCCGTGCTCCTTGATCACCGCCGCGTACCGCCGGCACGCGGCGAACGTCCGCTCCAGCGCCTCGGGAGCGAGCCGGCCGGTCCGGTCGACGCCCTGGCCGAGCCGGACGATCTCCATCCGCCGGTCGAGCTCGGTGAACTCCCCGGTGGCGGGGTCGGCATCCGCCACCAGCAGCCGGATCGAGTTGGTACCGCAGTCAATGGCGGCCACACGCGTCATGAGTACTCCCACATCAGGTCCACGGCCCCGGAACAAGCCGAATCAAGCCCCTCCGGCGATTGAGGAGCGGGGGTCCGGGGGCAGCGCCCCCGAGGGGAGAGCCTCAGCCCTCGTCCCCGTCAGGCGCACCGCACGGCGACACGCACGGGCCCTTGCGCCACCACTCCGGCAGCATCGCGATCGCCTCGTCCCCCAGCGGGTTCACGCCGGGCCCCGCGGCCAGCGAGTGCCCCACGAGCACGTGCAGGCACTTCACCCGGTCCGGCATGCCGCCCGCGCTCGGGAAGCCCTCCAGCACCTCGATCGCGTCGCGCCGCGCGATGTAGTCCTCGTGCGCGGCCCGGTACGCGGCCGCCAGCTCGGGGTCCGTACCGAGGCGCTCGGTCATCTCCCGCATGACCCCGTTCGCCTCCAGCGTGCCGATCGCGGACGCCGCACGCGGGCACGTCAGGTAGTACGTCGTCGGGAACGGCGTACCGTCCTCCAGCCGGGGCTGCGTCTCGACCACGTCCGGGTTGCCGCACGGACAGCGGTGCGCGATGGCGCGCAGCCCGCGCGGCGGGCGGCCCAGCTGCTGCTGGAACGCGGCGATGTCCGCGTCGGTGGGCGCGGTGGACTCGGTCTGGGGAGGGGGCGTTTCCATGCCTGCCTAGGTTCTGATCGGGCCGCCCGGACCGCGCTGCCGCGGCCGGACGGTGAAATGCGAAATGACGGGACCGCGGGTCAGCCCCGGTCGGCGCTGTCGACGCCGTCCCACAGGTTGGAGTGCCACGGCCGGCCGGACTCGTCCGGTACGCCGTTGCGCTCCTTGACCGCGTCGGGATCGACCACGGTGTAGCTGGTCTCTCCCGGAAGAAGGTAGTGCAGGTGCTCGCGGGCCAGCCGCTTGATGTACGCGTCGTCCTGGAGGCGCGCCTTCTCGTCGCGCAGCTCCTCGGTGCGTGCCTCGGCCTCCTGCGCGAGCCGCTCCTGGTCCGCGATCTCGTCGCGCTGCGACACGTACTGCCGCATCGGATACGCGAGGGCGACGACCAGGGAGCAGACGACCAGGGCCAGGAAGGCCGCCCGGCCGGTGAGGCGGGAGCGGCGGGCCTGGCGCTTGCTCTGGGACCGGTAGACGCGGGCTGCGGTCTGCTCACCGAGCAGCCTCAGCCGGGTCGCGGTGGAGAACCGGTCCCGGTCCTTCGCGGCCATGTCTCCGCCTCCCCATTACGCACGTCCGTCCCCGCACACGGTACGGGACCGAGTGCGGGGACGGACGGAGGCCGGGTCGCTGGACCCGGTCGGGCCTGTCAGCCCTTGAACCGCGGGAACGCCGAACGGCCCGCGTACACCGCGGCGTCGTCGAGGATCTCCTCGATGCGCAGCAGCTGGTTGTACTTGGCGACGCGGTCCGAGCGGGCCGGGGCGCCGGTCTTGATCTGGCCGCAGTTCACGGCGACCGCGAGGTCGGCGATGGTGACGTCCTCGGTCTCGCCGGAGCGGTGCGACATCATGCACTTGAAGCCGTTGCGCTGGGCCAGCTCGACGGCGTCCAGGGTCTCGGTCAGCGAACCGATCTGGTTGACCTTGACGAGCAGGGCGTTGGCGGAGCCCTCCTCGATGCCGCGGGCCAGGCGCTCCGGGTTGGTGACGAAGAGGTCGTCGCCGACGATCTGCACCTTGGCGCCGATCTTCTCGGTGATGACCTTCCAGCCGGCCCAGTCGTCCTCGTACAGCGGGTCCTCGATGGAGACCAGCGGGTACGCGTCGACGAGCTCCTCGTAGTACTCGGTCATCTCGGCGGCCGAGCGGGACTTGCCCTCGAACTCGTACGTGCCGTCCTTGTAGAACTCGGACGCGGCGACGTCGAGCGCGAGCGCGATGTCCTTGCCGGGGGCGTAGCCGGCTTCCTTGATGGCCTCGACGATGAGGTCGAGCGCGGCGCGGTTGGACTCCAGGTTCGGCGCGAAGCCGCCCTCGTCACCGAGACCGGTGGACAGGCCCTTGGTCTTCAGGACCTTCTTCAGCGTGTGGTAGACCTCGGCGCCCCAGCGCAGGGCCTCGGAGAAGGACTCCGCGCCGATCGGGGCGATCATGAACTCCTGGATGTCCACGTTGGAGTCGGCGTGCGACCCACCGTTGAGGATGTTCATCATCGGGACGGGCAGCAGGTGCGCGTTCGGGCCACCGAGGTAGCGGAACAGCGGCAGGTCCGAGGCCTCGGACGCGGCGTGGGCGACGGCGAGCGAGACGCCGAGGATGGCGTTGGCGCCGAGCGAGCCCTTGTTCTCCGTGGCGTCCAGGTCGAACATGGCCTGGTCGATCAGCCGCTGCTCGGTCGCGTCGTAGCCGACGAGCTCCGGGCCGATCTGCTCGATCACGGCGAGGACCGCCTTCTCGACGCCCTTCCCGTGGTAGCGGTTGGGGTCACCGTCGCGAAGCTCAATGGCCTCGAACGCACCGGTGGAGGCTCCGGACGGAACGGCAGCACGGCCCGTGCTGCCGTCGTCGAGGCCAACCTCGACCTCGACCGTGGGGTTGCCCCGGGAGTCGAGGATTTCCCGGGCTACGACGACGTCGATGGACGGCACGAGGCATCTCCTTCTGGGATATGACGCTGGTTGTGCAGGGTCACTTTGGCCTTGCGACAAGAGCCTAACCGGCCCGGCCGTCTCAGTCGGCCGCCCGCCCGTCCCCTGGGACGAAAAAGGACCCAAGAGCAGTCATAGCGGGATGAAAGGCCAGAAATTTACTGGCCAGTAACTACAACAGTTGAACAGTCGGCACGCACTCGCGCGAGCCACCGGGGCCGCCGGACCGGCGGCCGACGGGCCCCGGCCCGGCACGCGTGGGGGGAAGACGCGAACCGGGCCGGGGAGTTCGGCGAGGAGAGTGGGTGCCGGACTACTTCGTCAGGTGGAGCTGCTGACCCGGGAAGATCATGTCGGCGTCCTCGACGATGTCCTTGTTGAGCTTGAACAGCTGCTGCCAGCCGCCCTTGACCTTGTGGTCGGCCGCGATCTTGCTCAGCGAGTCGCCGGTGACGACCTTGTACTCGCCGTCACCCTTCTTGACCTTCTCGCCGGTCGGGGTGGTCACGGTCTTCTTCTGCCCGGCCTCGGGGGCGGTCGAGCGGTCCGAGCGGTTGGTGGCCGGGGCCTCGGTGCGCTCGGCCTTCTTCGGCTCGGCCTGCTGCGCCGGGGCGGACTCCTGCTTGGGGGCGGCCTCCGCCTTGGGGGCGCTGGAGCCGGTGTCGACGCCCGGGTCGACGCCGTCGTTGGTCAGGTTGCCGGCACCGGCGCAGGACCAGGCGCCCGGTCCCTGCATGTCGAGGAGCTTCTCGGCGACCGCGATCTGCTGGGCCTTGCTGGCCAGGTCGGCGCGGGCCGCGTACTGCGTACCGCCGGCGGCGGCCCAGCTGGACTGCGAGAACTGCAGACCGCCGTAGTAGCCGTTGCCGGTGTTGATGGACCAGTTGCCGCCGGACTCGCACTGGGCGACCGCGTCCCACGTGGAGACGGAGGCGGCGGAGGCGCCGGTGGCACCCATCAGGGGCACGGCGATGGCGGCACCGGTCACACCGGCGAGCGTGGCGATACGGACGGCCTTGGACGGGCGGCGGTGCTTGTTGCCCTTGCTGTTGAGCAGCATCGAGACTTCTCCTCACCGACGCCTGCGAGGTGAGCTGTCGGGTTCGGGCCAAGTGAGTTGCCCGGTCGCACGTCCTAGCGCACGACTTAACCCCAAGCCGGTCCTGATCCGTCTTGCGACGATCGGGCCCGGCACTTACCTGGGTCCCCCGCTCCTGCCTACGGCGCTTTACGCGTCTGTTCCCTTCGACCGACGGCAGGATTCGGCGTGACGATCGACGGGGCCCGCGGTGCGAGCGGTTCTGACCGTAAACACACCGAACCCCTACATTCAAAGAAGGACATACCGGATAAGCAGCCCTTATTTGCATCTGATTAACGTCTATTTCCGCAGGTCGGAACGGATGCGGGGGGACCTCCCGGACAAGACACGCGAGTTCACGCGAAGAGACCCATGTCTCACTTAGTCAAAAGTGGGACATAGGCCTCTTAAGTACCCCAGGATCGAGGCGTCTTCGGCTGTTGATCAGACCGTTTCCACGGCCGCTTCCACGGCTGCTTCCACGCTCGTCTCCGCGCCCGGTCTCAGCCGGTCTTCACACCGAGATCGAGGTGCTGACCGGGCAGGATGAGGTCGGGGTCGGAGCCGACGGCCGCCTTGTTGGCCTCGTACAGACCGGTCCAGCCGCCGGGCAGCTCCTGCGCTTCGGCGATGGCCCAGAGGTTGTCGCCGGGCCGGACGGTGTACGTGCCGTCGGCGGCCGGCGCGCCGGGGCCGCGTCCGTCCGCGTCCCCGCGCGAGGCGTGCCGCCCCGAGTCCCGGCCGTCACCGGTCCGCTCCGGGGCCGGCGCGCCGCGGTGCTTGCCGACCGCCCCGGCGGACGGGGAGGACCCGTCCCGGCCACCGGAGGTGTCACCCGCCCCGGCGGAGCCGGATGCCGGGGGCGTGGCGTCAGGGGAGGCAGAGGCGTCCGGCTCGCGGTCCTCGCGGTCCTTGCCGGCCGGCTTCGACGTGGTGTCGCCCGACGGGGCCTTCGTGGCGTCCTCGGACGCGTCGTCCGCCGGGTCCGCGCTCTCTGACGGATCGGCAGTCGCGGACGGGTCCGCGCTCCCGGCCGGGTCCGCGCTCTCCGCCGGGTCCGCGGACGGGGTGGCCGCCGGGTCGACGCCCGGGTCGACACCCGGCAGGGAGCCGTCCGGGGTGAGCCCGGAGATGACGGCGCAACTGGGCCACGCCTTCGGCCCCTGATCGTCCAGCACCTTCTCCGCCACGGCGATCTGCTGCGAGCGGCTGGCGAGGTCCGCGCGCGGGGCGTACGCCTCGCCGCCGTAGGACTTCCAGACCTCCTGCGAGAACTGCAGCCCGCCGTAAAAGCCGTTGCCGAGGTCGGCACTCCACATGCCGCCGCTCTCGCACTCCGCGACCCGGTCCCAGGTCGAGGCGTCGGCGGCGTGCGCACCGGCCGCGCCGAGCAGCGGGATGGCGATGGCCGAGCCGGTCACGCCTGCGGCGACGATGATGGCGGGTGCCTGACGAGGGCGACGGTGTCTGCCGTTCGCGGAGCCCATGGGAATGCCTTCCGTGTGACTGACAAGGTGACTGGTGAGTCGAACGGTGAACCTAGCGGGACTCGAACGTGTGTCACAAGTCGATGCAGCGGAGATCACGTCAAAGTCACAGAGTTGACAGAGTGTCACTTTCCTGGGCGGCGGCTCCCGGGGTGAACTCCACCGGAAGCGTCCGCAGTCCGCGCATGATGAGCCCGCCGCGCCAGCGCAAATCGGCAGCTTCCCCCGCAAGTCGCAGGTCCGGAAGGCGTTTCAGCAGCGTGGCGAGCGCGGCCTGTCCCTCCAGCCGGGCGAGCGGTGCTCCCAGGCAGTAATGGATGCCGTGTCCGTAGCCGAGGTGCTGATTGTCACGCCGCGAGAGGTCCAGGGTGTCGGGAGCGCCGAACCGTTCGGGGTCCCGGTCGGCGGCGGCGAGCACCACGAGTACCGGGTCCCCCTCCGCGATCCGCTGCCCGCCGATCGTCAGCGCCTCTGTGGCGAAACGCCAGGTCGCCAGCTCCACCGGGCCGTCGAAGCGCAGCAGTTCCTCGACGCCGGTGGCCAGCAGCTCCGTCTCGCCGGCCGCCAGGGAGCGCTGGAGCCGTTCGCGCTGCTCCGGATGGCCCAGCAGGGTGTGGACGCCGTTGCCGATGAGGTTGACCGTCGTCTCGAAGCCGGCGAACAGGAGGATGAAGGCCATCGCGGCGGCCTCGTTCTCGGTCAGGTGCTCGCCGTCGTCGCTCGCCCGGATCAGCCCCGAGATCAGGTCGTCCCCGGGGTTCTCGCGCTTGCGGTGGATGAGTTCGAGCAGATATCCGCGCATCTTCTTCACGGAACGGGCCACCCCGCCCCTGGGGCCGCCGCCGTGGCGGATCATCATGCCCGCCCAGTCCCGGAAGTCGTCCTGGTCCTCGCGCGGGACGCCCAGCAGGTCGCAGATCGCGTAGATGGGGAGGGGGAAGGCGAACTCGTGGATGAGGTCGGCCTCCCCCTTCTCGACGAAGGAGTCGATGAGGCGGTCCGTCAGCTCCTGCACGCGGGGCGCGAACTCCGCGATGCGCCGGGGCGTGAACGCCTTCGACACGAGACGCCGCAGCCGGGTGTGGTCGGGCGGGTCGATGTTCAGCAGATGCGTCATCAGCTCCGCCTTGCGCTCACCCGGGATGCCCGTGCGGCCCTTGGCGTGCGCCGGCCCGGCGTGGTGCGCGGGGTTCTTGGAGAGCCGCGTGTCGGCGAGGGCCTGCCTGGCGTCCGCGTACCGGGTGACGAGCCAGGCGTCGACCCCGCTGGGCAGCGTGGTGCGGTGCACGGGGCTGTGCTCGCGCAGCCAGGCGTACGCGGGGTACGGGTCGGTGGCGAACTCCCAGGTGAAGAGTTCGGGGGCGGGCGGCACGGCGTCGGCCGGATGGGCGGGGCAGGTGTCGGCGGGGCTGTCGTTCACCCCCCGACGTTATCCGCCGGCCGGGACCGCTGTGCCGGGGCGGCTGTCCGTCGCCCTCCGCCGCCGCCCTGTGAGCTACCCGTTGCCCTCCGCCGCCCTGATGGCGTCGCGGTAGGCGCGGCCCGCCGCGCGCAGGGCGGCCTCCGGGTCGGTGCCGTCCTCCTGGGCGCGGACGGCCAGGGCGAGGAGCCGGTAGCCGATGCCGTCGCCCTCGGGGAGCGGCACGTCGAGGCCGGCGGTGCGGGCGCGGCCGGCCAGTTTCGCGGCGAGCGCCAGGGCGGGCTGGCCGAGGGGTACCCCGTCGGTGACGGACTCGCGCTGCTTCTCGATCGCCTTCGTCCGCAGCCAGTGCGCGTGGACGTCCTCCGGGGTCTCGGCGGTCTCGTCGCCGAAGACGTGCGGGTGGCGGTGGATCAGCTTCTCGACGAGCGTGGCGGCGACGTCGTCCACGGAGAAGGGCTCCTGCTCGTCCTCTTCCGCGATGCGCGCGTGGAAGACGACCTGGAGCAGTACGTCACCGAGCTCCTCGCGCAGCTCCTCGCGGTTGCCGTCCTCGATCGCCTCGACGAGCTCGTACGCCTCCTCGATGGCGTACTTGGCGAGGCCCTTGTGGGTCTTCTGCGAGGTCCAGGGGCACTCGATCCTGATCCGGTCCATGACCTGGACGAGATCGAGGAGGCGGGCACCCGGCAGATCGTACGAACCGGGCAGCAGCTCCAGGTCCGGCATCTGGACCCGCCCCGAACCGGCCAGCCTCGCCAGCCCGTCGGTCAGCGGCTGGTTGCCCTCGCCCCCGGTGAGGACGACCACGGTCCGGCCCCCGGCGCAGGAGGCGACGAGCTCCTCCGCGTCCGGGACGGCCTGCTCGACGGTGATGCCCGCCTCGCGCAGATACGGCAGCTGCGGCTGGCCGGGCTCCCCGCAGAGCACCCGGTCCGCGGCGTGCAGCGTCTGCCAGGCGGGCCAGGACAGGAGTCCGGGGGCGACGCGGTGGCTGGCGGTGAGCAGGACGATGCGGCCGGGGTCTTCAGCGTTCACGCTGCGAATCTACCCGGCCGCCCGGCCGCTGTTACGCCCCGGCCTCCGCGGGGGCCCGGTCGGGCTTGGTCACCTGGTTGATCCAGGGGGCCTTGTAGTCCGCGAGCTGGATCTGCTTGTTGTCCCAGCTGCCGTAGCGCGGGTTGACGTCGACCTTGAGGGCCTTGGAGGCCTTCGTCAGCGCGTCGCCGAGGACCTTCGTACCGGCCGGGGTCGACGGGTCCGCGCCGAGTGCCTGGGAGAGCTTGGTCAGCTGGATCTGCTCGCGCAGGAAGGAGTCGATCTGGCCGGGTGAGATCCAGCGTTCCTGGAGCACCGCGGCCCGCAGCCCCTTCTCCCCCTTGTACTGGGCGACGGCCGACTGCCGCATCTGCTGGATCTCGGCGCGGCTGACGGTGACCCCGGCGTCCGCGGAGGCCCGGTCCAGGACCCGGTCCAGGATGATCCCGTGCAGTTTGGCGCGGACGAGCTGGCCGGACTGGTCGGTGGTCTGCGCCGCCTGCTTCGAGGTGTCCTGGGCGTCGCGCACGTCCGCCACCTGGGCCTGCACGGTGGACACCGCGATCCGGTCGCCGCCCACGACGGCTGCCGCGCCGGGGTGGGCCTGGCTGCCGCAGGCGGAGAGGAGCGGCGCTGCGACGAGGGTCACGGCGGAAACGGTGAGCGCGGTGCGACGGCGGTGCAAAGGAGCCTCCCGAGGAGATTGTGCGGCGGTGCACAAGGCCTTGCGTTGATCGATGTTAGGCAGTGGAACCGGTGTGGGCCACTGATTCGGCTGATTCGACCAACGATTCGGGAGGAGTTGGGGATGTGGGCTCCCCGAGGCCCGGTCGGCGCGCCGGTCAGCGGACCGGTACGGAGGGTTTCCGGGGTGCGTCCGGCCGCAGCATGATCGTGCGCGAGACCACGAAGGTGATCGGGATGGCAGCCGCCGCCGCGACCAGCGGGGCGTACCGGCTGCTGAATCCGGCCAGGTCGACGAGCAGGTAGACGCCGCCGGTGGTGATGACGAAGTTGGCGGCGTTGGTGAGCGGGAAGAGCAGGAACTTCCGCCAGGTGGGCCGGGTCCGGTAGGTGAAGCACGAGTTGAGGAAGAACGAGCCGGTCATGCTGAGCGCGAACGCCAGCACGTGCGCCGCTATGTACGGCAGCCAGTGCAGCAGGACCAGGTAGCAGCCGTAGTACGTGGCGGTGTTCACGGCGCCCACGAGGGCGAACCGGGCCAGTTGTGTCTTGACCGTCATCGGCGTACGGACTCCAGGGGTTCCGGTGCCGTTCTCGGGCCGCGGGTTCCGGTGTTGGTGGCCTGCACCAGGTAGTGCGGGCGGCGCTTCACCTCGTAGTAGATCCGGCCGACGTACTCCCCGACCACCCCGACCATCACCATCTGGACCCCGGCGAGGGCGGTGACGGCGACGAGGAGGGTGACGTATCCGGGGGTGTCGACGCCCCTCACCAGGGCGACGCCGACGATCCACCCGGAGTAGACGAGTGCGAGGGAGAGCAGCAGCAGTCCGAGGTAGAGCGCGGCGCGCAGCGGCTTGTTGTTGAACGAGAGCAGTCCGTCGAGCCCGTAGTTGAGCAGCTTCCCGAAGGTCCAGGCGGAGCGGCCCTCCTCGCGGACGGCGTTCTCGTAGCTGAACGTCTTGGTGGGGAAGCCGACCCAGGCGAAGAGGCCCTTGGAGAAGCGGTTGTACTCGGTGAGTTCGAGTACGGCGTCGGCGGCCCGCCGGGAGAGCAGCCGGAAGTCGCCCACTCCGTCGACGAGTTCGACGTCGACGAGGCGGTTGATGAGCCAGTAGTAGGCGCGTGCGCTGAGGGTCCGGGTGACGCGGTCGCCCTTGCGGGTGCGCCGGGCGATGACCTGGTCGTAGCCGTGCGCGTGTTCCTCCAGCATGCGGCCGACGAGTTCCGGCGGGTGCTGGAGGTCGGCGTCCATGATGACGACGGCGTCGCCCTCGGCGTGCCGGAGGCCGGCCAGCATGGCGGCCTCCTTGCCGAAGTTGCGGCTGAAGGAGACGTAGCGGGCCCGTGGGTCGACGGCGGCCAGCTGCCGCAGGATCGGCAGGGTCCGGTCCGCGCTCCCGTCGTCCACGTACACGAGCTGGAACTCATGACCCAGCCGGGTCATCTCGTCCGTCACGCGTTCATGGAAGCGTTCGAGTATGTCTTGCTCGTTGAAGCAGGGCACCACCAGCGAGATCAGCACCCATGCAGATCAGCCGGTCAATGTGTCGCGAACGGATGCCGGGCGTGGCCCGGGGGCGACCATTGGGTGAACTGGCCCGTGGCGCCCGGGATTCAGCCGCCCCTGACCTTGCGGCGGCGGTCCAGCTGGCGGCGCAGTTCGGCGGGCAGCGGGTGGTTCGGGCCGTATCTGCGCTCGGTGTCGTAGAGCAGCGACTGGAGTCCGGCGGTGGCCGCCGTGTGGTCGCCGAGCGCGAGCAGGAGGTGGCCGATGCGGTGGCGGATCTCGTAGGAGCGGGCCGGGTCGTCGCCCGTCGCGTAGCGGTTCTCGTAGTACGGGAGGACGGCGCGGTACTCCGCGAGCGCGGCGGCGGGCTCGCCCAGTTGCTCCAGGCACTGCGCGGTGTCCTGGCGGAACTGGAGGGTCTGCGGGTCGGCGGGTCCGGCCTCGGCGGCGCGGTCGTCGGCGAGGCGGCGCAGTTCGGGCAGGGCGCGGCGGTACTGGCCGTCGTCCATCAGGGTCGCCGCGTACTGCTTGCGCAGGATGCGGACGACCGGGGAGCTCTCGCCGTGCTGTTCCGCGGCGGCCGGGAGGATGCCGCCGAGCAGGTCGACGGCGTGGGTGATCCGGCCCTCGCCGAGCAGTCTCTTGACCTCGTCGACGGCGGCGGCGACATCGGGCCGTGCGGGCGCAACCGGTGCGGGGCCGGCGGCGGGCGGGGTGGTGGCGCGGTCGGGCCACGGGGCGTGCGGGCGCAGGAAGGGGCGGGTCGGGTCGAGCGGTCCGCCGGCCGGTCCGCCGCCCCGGACGGGGAGCAGCGGGGCGAGGCTCTCGTAGACCTCCTGGACGCCGGACGGGCGGTGCTGCGGGTCCTTGGCGAGCAGCCGGAGCACGAGCGCTTCGAGCGCCTCCGGGATGTCGGGCCGCAGCTTCCGGACGGGGACGGGCGCTTCGTAGAGGTGGCGGTGGAGCACGCCCAGCGCGGTGGATCCGGCGAACGGCACGTCGCCGCTGAGGAGTTCGTGGAGCAGGACGCCGAGCGCGTACAGGTCGGTATAGGGGCCGACGGCGCCGCCCATCGCCTGCTCGGGGGCCATGTAGGCCGGGGAGCCGATGGGTGAGCCGGTGTGGGTGAGGCGGGTGGTGTCGGTGTCCAGGACGGAGGCGACCCCGAGGTCCAGGACGAGGACGGTGCCTTCGGGGCGCACCATCACGTTGCGGGGCTTCAGGTCGCGGTGGACGATCGGCACCGCGTGTACGGCGCTCAGGACGGCGCAGAGCTGGGCGGCGACGGCGACGGCCCACTGCCAGGGGTACGGGGTGTGCTCGGCGAGATGGTCGGCGAGGTCGGCGCCCTCGACGTGACTCATGACGAGGAAGAGCTCGTCGCCGTCGCTGCCCGCGTCGTGGACGGTGACCAGGCCGGGGTGGTCGACCTGGGCGGTGACCCGGCACTCGCGGACGAAGCGGCTGCGCAGTTCGGCGGCCGCGTCGCTGCCCATGGGGCCGGTGACGCGGTCGGGGCGCAGCAGTTTGACGGCGACCCGGCGGTCCAGCCGCTGGTCGTAGGCCGTCCAGACCTGGCCCATGCCGCCCTGGCCGAGGACGGCCGCCAGCTCGTACCTCCCGCCGATGACGCGACCGCTCACCGGCCCTCCTCCTTGCGGAGGTAGTCGCTCAGCTCGTCGAGTTCGGCGCGGACCTGCTCGATGCGCTGGGGCTGCGGGTGGGGCTGGTGCGGGTACGGGGGCTGTTGCGGGTGTGCGGGCTGTTGCGGTTGCGCGGGCTGCGGGAAGGTCTGCTGCTGGTGCGGGGGCCGCGGGGTGGGGCCCGGGTTGCCGGTCACCGGGGTGGTGGTCGCGTACGCGTACCCGGGCGCCGGCGGCACGTATCCGCCCATCGGGTGCTGCTTCGGCACGTGCGGCCCCTGCGGCCCGTAGTGGCGGATCTCCGCGACGAGGTAGTACACGGGAGCGGCCAGCATCGCCACGAGCAGCAGGGGGATGAGGACGAAGTCGATGCCGTGGGCTTCGTGCTGGTCCCGGCCGATGCCCAGCACGATCCCGACGACGAACGCGAACCCGCCGCCGGCCAGCCACCAGTCGGAGGCCCTGCGGCGGACGAACGCCAGCCGGAGCAGCGGGGCCCAGAGCAGTATCCCGATGGAGAACACCGAGAGCGCGCAGAACAGCACCCGCATCGACACGATCCAGGCCCGCCCCGGAACTCTGGGCGGAACGCTCTGCGGATAACCCGGCGCGTACATGGCTGCTCCTGGACACCTGATCGTGGAAGGTCCGCGCACACGGGCGTACGCGCAGCTCCGAGGGTAGAGGGCGGCACCGGCCGGCGGACCGGGGTTGTACCGAACCGTTGTGGTTCCGTACAACCCCGGTCCGTCTCCCGGCACTCCCCGGGGCGTGTCCTAGAGGCGCTTCGCGCTGCGCAGGGTCGCCGCGTAGTAGCCGTTGCCGTCGAGGCGTGAGGTGCCGCCCTTGTCGCCGATGGTCGGGCCGTTCACTTCCTCCCGGCTGGAGACGAAGATCAGGTGGCCGTCCGAGTCGTGGCCCATGTACATGCCGATGTGGTCCAGCCGCTGACCGGTGCGCTGGTCGAGCTTGAAGAAGACCAGGTCGCCCGGTTGCAGCACGTCGATCGAGGTGGGCCGGTCCGCGGGCGAGATGCCCTTGAGCGGGATGACGTCGGCGCCGAGCTTGGAACGGGCGATGCCGTTGGCGGTGCGGGGCAGTCCGTCGCCCTGGCCGTCGAGGGGGGCGAGCGGGTAGCGGGCGCGGTAGCCGAAGATCGTCCGCATGAAGCCCGAGCAGTCGATGGCCCGGTAGCGGGCCTTGTCGGGCTGGCGGGTGACGCCGTTGCGGAAGGTGTACGGGATGCCCAGGTAGTCGAAGAAGTCCGACTGCTCCAGGCGCAGGTCGTTGCCCTCGCTGCCGACCGGGTTGATCGGTCCGAACTGGGCGTCACCGGCGTAGGGGACGCCCTCGTCGTCCTTCTTGAGGGGCGCGCCCTCGACGTACTGGAAGGCGAAGGCGAACAGGTCGTCCTCCTCGCTGCCGTAGTAGGTCTTGAACCAGTCCTTGAACCACTGCTGCTTCTCGGAGCCCTTCTTCCACTTCTCCGGCATCAGCCGCACCCAGTTCTCCGTGACCACCCGGGACTTGGTGTTGGTGGGCTCGGCGAAGGTGCGGGAGGGGCCGGTGAGTGTGGCGGTGCGGGCCTGGTCGGTGAAGGTGGCGAGGACCTTGCCGCCGGCGTCGCGCAGGACGGAGCGGGCGGGTGCGTTCAGCCGTTCCCAGGTCTCCTTCCCGGACTTCAGCGTGGCGCCCGCCGGCTTGTCCGTGATGGCCTGGACGGCGGGCGCCTTGGCCTGTTCGTCCTTGCGGAGCTCGACGGTGAAGTACGCGCTGGCGGCGAGCAGCGCGACCACCGTGACGCCGTGCAGGATCTGGCGGGGGCGCTTGGACTGCTTGGTACGGGGAGCGGTCATGAGATCACCTCAGGCAGACGGGAGGGCGCCGAGCAGGATGCCGGCGGTCAGGACGACGTAGGCGAGCAGCGAGACCGAGCCGGTGGCCAGCAGCGTCGCGCCCTTCGGCTGGCGGACCAGCTGGTAGGCGATGAGACCCGGGACGATGAAGCCGAGGGTCTGGTTGGCGTACATCAGGGGGAATTCCACCTGGAGCACGATCATCACGGTCGCCTGGAGGATGACCCCGGTCAGCACCACCGCGGAGAACAGCCGCTTCCCGTAGAGGATGACGACCTTCTGGAGCAGCAGCACGGATACGTAGGTGAGGACGGTGACGCCGACCACCATGGCCGCGCGCTGGAGGTCCTCGACGAGGGTCAGCGCCAGCCAGCCGGGGGTGATCATGCCGCCGGGTGAGAGGTTGGTCGTCAGGTAGCAGACCAGGGAGAACATCAGGCCGAGCGCGATGCCGATGGCGGCGATCTCGGGCGTCAGGACGGTGGGGATCAACGGGGGTCTCCTGCGCTGTGCTGCCGGCTCTGCTGGTCTGGGTCCTGCGACGGGTACGGGGCCGGGGGCTGCTGCCCGTCCGGATGCTGCTCCCCGTGCCGGTAGGTCTGCTGGTGCTGCTGGTGCTGGGGGTCCGGGTGCACGGCGGGCTCGAACATGCCGCGCGGCCGGGACCGGGCCGGTACGGGGGCGGACACGGCGGCGATTGCCTGTGTCTGCTCCGCCTCCGGCTCCGGCGCCTGCGTCTGTGTCTGGTGCGGTGCCGGTTGCGGGGCCTGGACCGTGGGGTGCGGCTGGTAGCGGGTCTCGTACGCCTCCGGGTAGGGCGCGTACGGGTCCAGGTGCGGCCGGTACTGCTGGAGCGGCAGCGTCTCGTCGTGGCGGACGTGCTGCGGGGCGGGCTCGTCCGGCCGCTCGTCCGGGGCCTGCCGCGCCCACTCCTGCGGGGCCTCGCCGGGGGTCTCGTCGGGCGTCTCGTCCGGGGTCTCGTCGGGCGGCAGTTCGCTGAGGTGCTCCAGCAGCAGTTCGCCCTGGCCGTGGATGTTGCCGATGGCGATCAGCGAGGAGTCGGGCCCGAGGCCGCCGAGCAGCTCGCGCATGAACTCCTCCGGGTCGCGCCGGTCGCCGCCCAGGTCCACCGCGCGGCCGCGCCACTCGGCGGGGATCGCGTCGATGGCGCTCTTGGCCGGGTGGCCGATGACGAAGACCTTGTCGGGCTGGAGATCGGGGATGATCTCGCCCATCTGGCCGTTGCGCTCGACCCGGTCGGGGCGGCAGTTGATGACGACGTTCAGCGGGCGGTGCACGGCGCCCAGGTCCAGGAGCTGGTTGACGTTCATCAGCGTGGACTCGGGGTCGTTGGCCGCGAAGACGTTGGCGAACCGCAGCTTCTTGCCGTCCGGCGTCACGTACCGCTCGACGGAGAGGACGCCCGGGTCCGGCGGGGCGTCGTACATGCCCTGGAGCGCGGTCTCGCGCTCCACGCCGAGGAGTTCCGCGACCTTCAGCGCGATGGCCACGTTCTCCTTGAACGTGAACCAGCTGAAGCCGCGCAGCTCCGCGTCGCTCACGGTCTCGGGGTCGGCGTAGATCAGCTCGCAGTCGCGGGCGTCGGCCTCCTCCTGGAGGATCGCGAACCGGTCGACCTCCGCGGTGACGCAGATGCCGCCCTCCGGCATCGACCGGCAGAGGGAGCGCGCCACGTCGTCCAGGGTCGGGCCCATCTCGGCCAGATGGTCCTCGCGGACGTTGCAGAGCACACCGATCGTGGACCGGATCAGCTTGGACTGGTTGATCTCCTGGAGCGCCGGCATCACCGCCATGCACTCGATGACCAGCGCCTGCGGGTCGTACGAGGCGGCGCGGCGCACGATGCCGATCTGCTCGACGACGTTGGCCAGCCCGAACTTGCGGTAGACGGGCTCCTCGGTGGCGTCCGGGTGGATGAACCGGGCCGCCGTACCGGTGGTCTTGGCGACGGTCACCAGATCGCCGCCGCGCAGCGCTCCGGCGCAGAGCCGGGTGATCGAGGACTTACCGCGGATGCCGTTCACCAGGACCCGGGCGGGTATTCGCTCCAGGTTGATGAAGTGGCGTCGCTGCTCGACGATGCCCGCTATGAGCAGGATCGCGCAGCACACCACCAGCACGGTGTAAAGGAACAGCACGGCCGGTCAGGTCCTTTCGGCGTAGGTCGTGGGCGCCGTCGGCGCGGGCTCGCGCTTCTGCTGCGCCGGGAGCTGCTGGCGTACCAGCTCCAGGGAGCGGGTGACGGCGCCGACCTCGTCGTGGTGGCGCGGATAGAGGACGGTGCGCCGGTCGCCGCCGGCGAGCGCCTCCGCCTGGTCGGCGAGGGCGCGCAGCGGGCGTACGACGACGATGTGCAGCCAGCCCAGGCAGGCGATGGCCGCGGCCATCCCCAGCAGCCCGGCGAGGACCGTGAGGTTCTGCCTGCGGTATTCGGGGATGGCGAGGGAGCTCGCGGGCTGCCGGCTGACCACGGTCCAGCCGAGGCTCTTGGCCGCCCCGCCGCCGACGAAGGGCGCGGCCGCGGCGATCTGCACCTTGCCGCCGTCGCGGTACAGGATGCCGCTGGGGTGCATGCTCATGCCGGTCTTCTGGTTGGTGCCGGCGACGAGCGTGCGCAGCCGTTCGCCGGGCAGCTTCTGGAAGGCGCGGTAGCCGGTGTTGCCGCCGATGATCCGCTGCTTGTCGTCGACGATGCTGACCTGGCCGAGGCCGGGCCGCTTGAGCAGGCCGTTGATGAACTCGATCCGGAACTCGCCGACGACGGTGGCGCCGTCGCGGCCGGGTATCCCGGCGTCACCGACGATGACCGGCTTCTTGCCGGAGTCGTTGAGCACGTGGATCGGTCCGCCGTCCGCGGCCTTGCCGACCGGCTCGTGCGGGGTGTCCCCGGCGTGCGCGACGACCTTCCCGGTCGCGTCGACGACGTACAGCGACTGGTAGCGGTCGTGCTCCAGGCGGGTGCGTTCCAGGACGGTGCGCATGTCGGCGGGCGAGGTGTCGGCGCCGATCAGGGTGGCCACGGAGAGCAGGTCGGCCTGGCCCTCGTTGAGGGCGCGGCGCACCCGGTCGGTGAGGGTGTCGGTGCGCTCGCGCTGGTCGTTGACCAGCTGCTGGGGTACGACGGCGGTGGCGTCGGCCCGGTTGAGGAGCAGCAGCATCGGGGCGCACCAGGCGAGTACCAGCACGCCGCAGACGACGAGCAGTCCTCGGGTGCCGACCCGGCCGCGCCGGGGCGGCTCCGTGGAGCGGGGCTCACCCAGCAGCTGGCGGCGCAGCCGTTCCAGGGAGCGCCCGATCCGGGCGGCCTCGCCGTACGAGGGGGCGCTGACGGGCCGGGTGAGGTCGCCCCGGGTCAGCCGGCGGCTCTCCAGGAAGAGCCGGATCAGCGGCCGCTGGACGGTGCCCAGGAGCAGCGCGACGGCGAGTGCGCCGACGAGGACCAGGGCGCCCGCGGCGACCAGGCCGAAGAGGGGGCCGGCGACCGCGGTGGGGTTCTCGGCCACCGGGACCATGGAGACGACGCTGAGGCCGAGGCCGGTCGCGATGGTGGGCTCACCGGGCTGGGGACCGGCGAGCGAGGCGTAGCCGGCGACGTTGCGGTCACCCGTGTGCACGCTGCCGAGCAGGCTGCCGCTGACGCCGGGGAAGCCGCCGGAGCCGGGTTCCTTGGCGGAGAGGGGGTGCTGGCGGACCTTGACGGAGGCGGTCTCCGCGAAGCTCTTCAGCTGCTTGTTCGCCCGTTTGGCGTCGGCGCGCTGGGTGTCGGTGAGCAGCTGCTCGGGCTGCGGGATGCCGTCGCTGGAGAGGATCGCCGCGTCCGCGTCGATGACGGCGATGGAGCGGAACTGGCCGAGGCTGATGCCGGGGAACCGGAGGTTGCTGGAGGCGACCAGGAGCTGCTGCGGGGTGCCGGGCCAGGAGAGCAGGGCGAAGGAGAGCAGCCGGGTCTCGCCGTTGGCCAGCCGCACCATGCGGGGGCCGAGCGCGTCCTTGCCGCTGAGCTCGGAGGTGTCGATCGCGGTGAGGGGGACGTTCTCGCCGCGGGCGGCGAGCAGCTTGCCGGAGGAGATCTCGACGACCGCGGTGCCGGTCCACTTCTGGTAGACGCTGCTGATCTTGTCGAGCACGGCGTCGGGCGAGACCGGGTCCGCGGCGTTGAACAGTCCGGCGGTCCGCCCCAGGTCCGTGAAGCTCTCGTCGATGGAGGCGCGCAGCGCGATGGCGCCGTCCTCCGCGAACTGCTGCTGGGAGGTGAGCACCGCTTCGGGGACCCGGTCCTGCACCGTGCGGCCGAGGCCGAGCGCGGTGATCCCGGCCAGCGCGAGCAACAGGGCCGAGAGGACCGCGATGGGCGGCCTTATACCACCCAGCAACGACATATCGGCCCGGCGGCGGACCTTGTGTCGCCGCTTCACAGGCGAGGCGGCCATGGTGGATCCCTTCTGGAACTTCTTGCGGTTCTGGTGCTGGTGCTTCGGCGCCGCGGGGGCTGTCGACACCGCAGGGCGAAGCGGGACTTCCGTGTGATGTCAGGAGGCTCAGGGCTTCGGCGCAGGCGGACACACCCGAAGAATCGAACGTCCACGCGGAAGATCATGACTCGTTCGTATACCGAACGGTTGTAGCGAAAGGGATGGTTGTGATGCAGGCCACTCGAATCAGGCCATGGGGGCGTTCAGGTGAACCAAGCGGACATCCAGAGTTCATCGGATCGCCATCACTGACGGCCGGTCAGCCGTGCGACAGGCCGGTCAGCCCTCCGACGGGCCGGCCGGTCCGTGAGCTCGTCAGCCGGGCAGGCTCTCCAGGGGTTCCAGCCCGTCCTGCGCGGCGCCCCGGTTGAGCATCGTGCCCTGCGTGCGCTCGAACGCCAGCCGGTAGCGGGCCCGTTCCTCCGCCGTGAGGTTCTTGTCGTCGCGCAGCGCCTCGGCCACATCGATGAGCCGGTGGTCCTTCACCGCGTCCTCCGGTGCCGGGTTCACCGGGTCCGCCTCGGGCGGAATGGAGACGAGCGTCGGCACGTACCGGGCCCGCACGTCCCACGACTTGCCGCTCTTGTGGAACTCGAACCAGCCGATGATGCCTTCCTCCGTCAGCCCGGACGGCACCTCGTGCCGGGCGACCTGATTGCCGAGTCCGTACGCGATCCAGGTCCCGTTGATCTTCTCCATCGGCTGCACGACATGGGCGTGGTGGCCGATGACCAGGTTGATGCCGGTCTCCCGGGCGATCCTGCGCGCCAGCTTGATCTGCCCCGAGCTCGGCTCCGGGTGGTGCTCGCGGCCCCAGTGGATGCTCAGGATGACCACCTCGGCGCCGGCCGCGCGGGCCCGCTTCTCGGCGTCCTTGATCCGGGCGAAGTCGTTCTGGTTGACGATCCAGGGCGTGGCCTTGGGGACCTCGCGCCCGTTGAAGCCGAAGGCGTAGGAGAGTTGGGCGACCTTGACGCCCTTCACGTCCATGATCAGCGGCTTGTCGGCCTCGGCCCGGTTGCGTGCGGAGCCGGTGTGCTTCAGCCCGGCCTTGTCGAGGGCGTCGAGGGTGCGCTTCACACCCGCCTTGCCGTGGTCGAGGGTGTGGTTCGACGCGGTCGAGCAGGTGTCGTACCCGATCTGCTTCGCCGCGGTGGTGATCTGCGGCGGCACCAGGAAGTCCGGGAAGCTGCGGAACGGCCCGTTCGGCTTGCCCACGACCGGCTCGAAGTGGCAGATCGCCAGGTCGGCGCGGGAGATGACGGGCTTCACCCCGGCCATCAGCCGGTAGAAGTCGAGCCCCTGCTTCCCCTCGGCCTTCGCGTCCTTGCGGGCCTGCTCGATCAGCGGCGGGTGGATCAGGATGTCGCCGGCCGCGGCGACCGTGAACGTCTTCCCACCGCCCTTGTCCTGACCTCCTCCGTCGGACCCGGCGTCACCGCCCATGAGGGAGCAGCCCGTGGCGGCCAGCGCGAGAAGCACGGCCACGGCGGCGCGAGAGGTGAAGGGAAGATAAGGACGTCGGGTCACCCATGTATTTTTACTTGAATATGACGAGCAAATGGGCCAAAAGTTCGACCGTCTCTGCAACATTGCTGGTCACAGCTGTTGTAGCCGCTGTTGTGGTGCTCGTCACTTCCTCCGGAGGAGGGGGTTCGGACGGGGACCGGCCGCAGCGTGCCCGGCCGCGGGACGGTGTCGACCTGGCGGCCAGGATCGACACGTTCACCCGGGACACGATCCGGCGCAGCGCGTTCCACCCGCCGACGGCCCTGGACCGCCGGACCATCGCGGACGGTGTCGGGCTCTACCTCGACGGCCGTCACAAGGACGCCGCAGAGCGCCTCTCCGAGGTCGATTTCGGGGTGGCCACGTTTACGGACACCGCCACCGGCCGGCCCTTCGCGGAGATAGCCGACCGGGCCCGGGAATCCACTCGCGGCTGGGGACGCGTGTACATCGACCTGTCCCGCCCGGCCGCGACCTGGTCCGTCCAGGTCCCGCACCCGGTCGCGGACGCCGACAGCGAGAAGCTGGGCATCGGCGCCTGGCGGGCCACACCGGGCGGGGTCATGGTCCTGGCGGGCGCCAACCGCAGGGCGGGCGAGGGTGACGCGGCGGACGTGGCCCACCGCAGGGACACCGTCTTCCACGCGGTCTGCGCCGAACTGGTCGCCCACCGGCTGCCCGGCATCCAGCTCCACGGCTACGCCGACTCCACCGAACCGGACTACGACGTGATCGTCTCCACCGGAAAGGGCGACCACGGCCGCTCCTGGGGCGAGAGCCTGTTCTCCGCGCTGCGGCGGGAGGACTTCGAGGTCTGCCGGGTCTGGGTACGCCGCTGCTCCCTCGAAGGCCGCACCAACATGCAGGGCCGGACCGCCGCCGAGGCCGAACTTCCGTTCCTGCACGTAGAGTTCAGCCGTTCCATCCGGGAGTCGCCGAAGCGGACCGCGCGTGCGGTGACGGCGATCGGCGAGGCGGCGGAGCAGCTGGCGCGCAGCGCCCGGCCCGCCCGTTCACAACCGGCCGCCCGCTGACGGGCACGGGCCTCCCGCCCGGCCGCCGGCCGGAACCGTCAGCCGCCGCACAGCTCCAGCATGACCTTCTTGTCGGCCGTGGTGACCGGCAGCCGGTACTTCAGCGAGACCTGGGCGAACCGCAGCGCGTACGAGCACCGGACCGGCTTGTACGGCGGCAGCCAGGACGCCGGGCCCGAGTCGCGCTTGGCGTTGTTGGCCGGCCCGTCCACCGGGATGAGGTTGAGCGGGTCGTTGGCGATCTGCTGCCGCTTGGCCTCGCTCCAGTGGGCGGCGCCCATCTGCCAGTCGTACGACAGCGGCATGACGTGGTCGATCTGGACCTTGGTGGCCTGCTGCTTGCGCCACTCGATGGTCTTGCCGGTGTACGGGTCCTTGAGGGTCATCGAGACGACCACGCACTTCGAACCGGACCTGAGCGCGACCTTCTTGCCGTCCCGCGCGAGCAGATCGTTGCGGGTGTCGCAGCCGTTGTGGGAGAGCGGTACGCCGTCGACGGAGTCCTTCCAGGCGTACCCGAACTTGTCCCGCTCGTACCCGGTCTTGGGGCCGCGCCCCTTGGTGGCGACCTTCTCGATGACCTTGCGGGCCGCCGCCCGGTCCTGGTCAGAGGTGAGGGGCGCCAGGCCGGGCTTCGTACCGTCGGCGTTGTCGAGCGGCCTGGCGCCGAAGCCGGTGACCGGCCCGCCGCCGCCGTTCGAGCCGGTGCCCGGCGACTCGGCACCGGAGGTGATCTTCTCGGGGTCGCAGCCCGTCAGGGCCAGCACGGCGGCCACTCCGAGGGCGGGAACCATCACTCGGTATGCGCGGGGAGATATCACTCGAAGCCGTCCTGACGGGGAGAAAGCCGAACCAACTCGGGAATTCTACGGACGTATTCCCCGCCACGACGTGTTCATGACCGCCTCGCACCCCGGATGCGGTCCGAATCACACCTTTCCGATGCCCAGCGTCGTCTCCGACGGCAGCATCCCGGACCCGATCGCCGCCACCCACAACGGCCCGAGCAGCTCCACGAGCCGCTCCCGCTCCTCGCCCGCGAGCTCCCGCCACGGAGCGGCGGCCGCCTCGTCGGTGCGCCGCTCGACCTCGGCGCGCAGCGCCCGACCCGCCTCCGTCGCCGTACCGTCGTCCGTCAACAGCCCCCGCCTGAACAGCCGCTGACGGGCCGCCCGCCACTCCTCCCCGCTCCACCCCCGGCTCGCGAACACCTCGGGCGGCGCCGCGCCGACGGCCGCGAAGGAGACCAGCGACTCGACCGGGTCGAGCTCCGCGTGGGCCAGCGCCGCGAGGTGCCCGTCGCCGCGGTGCTCGCGCAGGACGGTCGCCGCCCGCCAGAGCGCGAGGTGGGGTTCGTCCGGCCAGGGCAGCGCGGCGTTGGCCGCGGCGAGCGGGCGGTCCGCGGTGTCGGCCGCCTCCGTGACGCGGCGCAGGAGCGCGGCGGCCTCCACCGTGTCCGGGGCGGCGCACGCCTCCCCCAGCAGCGTCCGGTACGTACGGTCGACGGCCCTGGTGCGGGCCGCGAGCACGTCGGCGGACGACGCGACGGACCAGGCGGCGGGCACGTACTCGTCCACCATCGCCGGGCTGAAGCTGTGGAAGGTCCCGGTGACCCGGGCGGCGCTCGCGTCCCCGAGCGGGGCCGCCCGCCAGGCGAAGTAGCTCGGCCAGCGCTCGTCGGTCCGGTAGCCGAGTGCGGCGGCCTCCTCGAAGGCCTCCGGCGCGTAGTAGAGAACCGCGTGCAGGGGCTCCAGGAGGTGCCACATCTGCCGCGCGCGCCCCAACTCCTCGTTCATGTCTCCGCCTTCCCCGTACCCACGAATCTTGCCAGTGACTAGATCCCACAGACTGCCCCTCCCCCTCCAACTTGTCAATGCCTAGATTCCGCGTAATCTGCTGCCATGACGAGCACCCGCACCTACCACCACGGCGATCTGCGGCGGGCCGTCCTCACCGCCGCGCTCGACGTCATCCGCACCGAGGGCCCCGGCGCGCTGAGCCTGCGCGACCTGGCCCGAAGGGCGGGCGTCTCCCACGCCGCTCCCGCCCACCACTTCAAGGACCGCACCGGACTGCTCACCGCCATCGCCACCGAGGGCTACGAGCTCTTCGCCGACGCCCTGGCCGACGCCCCCGACCTGCGGGAGCGCGGCGTGCGGTACGTACGGTTCGCCACCGGGCACCCGGCGCACTTCCAGGTGATGTTCCGCCCGGAGCTCTTCCGTGCGGACGACCCGGAACTGCTGGCGGCGAAGGACCGGGCCTCGGCCGAACTGCGGACCGGCGTCAGCACACTCCCCGCCGCCCGCCGCGGCGAGGACCCCCGGCTCGCGGGCACGGCCGCCTGGTCGCTGGCCCACGGCTTCGCCACGCTGCTGCTGAGCGGCAACCTGGGCGGCGCGGTGGGCGACCGCGACCCGGAGGAGGTGTTCCGGTCGCTGACCGCTCTGATGTTCGAGGCGGACGGGGCCAACTGAGCCTCACCCCACGGGAATAGCCCGAGGTCTTTCGACGCTTGACCGTGTCGTGCGCACGTGATCGACGACATGGACTTCGGAAGACGACAGGGTGGGGAACCATGAGAACCACGCACGCAACACGGCGCACGGCTGCCACGATGCTGACCGCGGCCGCACTGACGCTCCTGCCGGTCGCCGGCGGGCAGGCCCTCACCGGACCGGCTCATGCCGCGACGGCGTCACAGCGGGACCACGACGACCACTGGCAGGGCGGCTGGGCGACCTCGCCGCAGGCACCGGCCGCGCCCTTCGCGCCGAACTGGTCGCAGCAGGGCTTCGCCGACCAGACGGTGCGCCAGGTGGTACGGGTCAGCACCGGCGGGACCCGGGCCCGCGTAGAACTGTCCAACCGCTACGGCGGCACCCCGCTGCGGATCACCGGCGCGACCGTGGGCCGTACGGACAACGGGGCCTCGGTCAGGGCGGGTTCGCTCCGGCAGCTGTCCTTCGGGGGGCACCGCTCGGCGACCGTCCCGGCGGGCGCGGAACTGACCAGTGACGCCCTGCCGTTCAGGACCGAGGCCCTGGAGTCACTGACCGTCACGCTGTACCTGGCCGACCCGACCGGCCCGGCCACCTTCCACCTGATCTCCTCGTCCACGAGCTACCGGGCGCAGGGCGACCACCGCTCCGACCGCGCGGGCACGGCGTTCACGGAGACCAGCGACTCCTCGTACTACCTGACCGGCGTCGAGGTCAGCGGCGGCCGGACGGCGCGCGGCAACGGGGTGGTGGCCTTCGGTGACTCCATCACCGACGGCGTCGGGTCCACCCCGGACGCGGACAACCGCTACCCCGACGAGCTGGCCGAGCGCTTCGCGGCCACCGGCAGGCCCCGCAGCGTCGTCAACCAGGGGATCGCCGGCAACCAGGTCACCCAGGACACGGACTGGGCCGGGGAGAAGGCGGTGGCCCGCTTCCGCAAGGACGTGCTCGGTGAACCCGGCGTGGGCACGGTCATCGTGCTGGAGGGCATCAACGACATCGGCGCCGGCGGCACGGGCGCGGTGGGCACCCCCACCCCCGAGGTCTCCGTCGCCCAGCTCATCGCCGGACACCGCTCACTCATCCGCCAGGCCCACGCCAAGGGCATCAGGGCGATCGGCGCGACCCTCACCCCCATCGGCGGCTCGGCCTACGACAGCCCCGCCAACGAGGCCAAGCGCGTGGCCGTCAACCACTGGATCCGCACCTCCGGCGAGTACGACGCGGTGGCCGACCTGGACCACGCCACGGCCGACCCCGCCGACCCGACCAGGATCGCCCCCGCCTACGACTCGGGCGACCACCTCCACCCGAACGACGCGGGCTACCACGCGATGGCCAAGTCCCTCGACCTGAACAGCCTCTGACGGTCCGTTCGGCTGACTCCCGGCCCCGCTGCCACCCGGCGGCGGGGCCGGTACGCGTCGTGTGACAACGGGGCGGTGGCGCAGCCCCCCATTACCTTTTTGGTGGCCCCGCAACGGGGCTACCTGCCTCCGGGCCCGGCATGACTTCCCCCCCTTGTTAACCATGATCCCGGGGGGGTGTCACCGAGCCCAGAGGCACTGACTGACCGCTGATTAGGGGGCATGGCCACCGACTCTTCGCAGGTCGGGAGGCTCTTCGTAATGTGGATGTGGCGATCGGTGCCGTGGACGAGGCCAGGCAGAAGCACGACCGGAGGATGCACGTCATCGAGACCGGCGACATCGACGTCTATCTCGGCCTGGACGTCGGCAAGGGCGAACACCACGCCACCGCCGTCACCCCGGCCGGGAAGAAGGCGTTCGACAAACGCCTGCCCAACACCGAGCCCAAGCTCCGCGAGCTGTTCGCGAAACTCCAGGCCAAGCACGGAACGGTGCTGGTCGTGGTCGACCAGCCGGCCTCGATCGGAGCCCTGCCGCTTGCGGTTGCGAGGGACATGGGATGCCCCGTCGCCTACTTGCCCAGCCTGACGATGCGGCGGATCGCCGACCTCTATCCCGGCGAGGCCAAGACAGACGCGAGGGACGCGTTCATCATCGCCGACGCCGCCCGCGCGATGCCACACACCTTGCGCTCGGTCGACCTCGAAGACGAGACGATCGCCGAGCTGGAGATGATCGTCGGCTTCGACGACGACCTGACCGGTGAGGCCACCCGGGTCGCGAACCGGCTCCACGGCCTGCTGACCCAGATCCATCCGTCCCTGGAGCGGGTCCTGGGCCCGCAGTTGCAACACCCGGCTGTCCTGGCCCGATGCTCCGCGACGGCACCTTCTACGAACCCCAACCCGCCCGAACAGCCTGACCGAACACCATGCTGCGAGAGCTCACGAGACGGGCTGATCTGCGACGTCTCGGTACTCGTCCACGAGCCGAAAGAAGGCGTCAAGCGAAGGTTCACCAGGAAGGTTCTCCACAATCGCAGCATCCCATCCAGTCGCCATCGACCATCCGCGGGTCCTGCTGAGCCAAGCGGCAAATCCGCCACTTCCACGATGAAACGCGAACTCCTCATCGGCATCGTGGACCTGAAGAGCGAGGTGGTAGCCGAACATCATCACCGCCAGCTCCTGCAACGAGCCGTTACGCACCCATGCGCTCGGCCGCTCCCGAACGGCATCCAGCAGGTCATAGACGTCCCGCCACTCATCAACAGCGCGCACCTTCGCCCCGCCGCCTGGCACCCCCACCACATCACCCTCTCCAGCCGACACGACCAGCAAGGTAACCCGCCGCCTTGACGAACTGCATAGGGGCCCCCGCTCACTCCGCTGTGAACTCGTACTGCAGCTTGTACAGATGGCCGGCCTTCACCATGACGGTCGCTTCGATAGGCCGTTCCGCCTCGCTGTAGACGACACGCAGGGTCCGCAGAACGGGCAGATCTCCGGGCAGCCGCAGCGCCTGGTACTGATCCTGGGTCGGCACCCGCGCCGAGACGCGGTCCACGCTGAGCCGCGGCGGGTAGCCCAGTTCCGCGAGCAGGGTGGGCGTCCCGCCGGGGATCTTCCGGCGCCGCGTCATCGCCGTACCGGCGACGATCTCCAGCGGGTAGTACGACGCCACGAGTTCGACCGGTTCGTCATCGATCACGAGAAGCTGGCGCCGTAGGAGCGCGGTGCCGCGGCTCGGCAGGCGCAGGGCCTCGGCGATGTCCGCCGGGGGTTCGCACTCGGCCACCTCAAGCAGCGTGCTGTGCGCGCGGGCACCCGTTCCGGTGGCCTCTGCCAGCCAGCGGTACGACTCCCCCGCACCCGCCGGGGCCATGTAAGAGGCTGGGCGGACGGTCCGCTGTCGATGCTCGCGGACCGTCACCGCGGCACCGGCCCTGCCGATCACCAGCTGTTCCTCCTTGAGCAGTTGCAGAGCCTTCTGCACAGTCGCGTTCGAGGCTCCAAACCGTTCCTTGAGGTGCACCGTGGACGGCAGACTGGCACCGGGGGCGAGATCCCCGTCCATGATCTCGTTCCTGAGGTCGGCCGCGATCCGTTCGTGCAGCGAACGGCGGTCGGCGGCATCCGCTTCGGGTCTGGGCACAGTCATCCGATCCTGATCTCGTACCGCAGCTTCTGGCGTCGCGGCGGCATCGCCATGATGTCGACCTGGATGCGCCGGTCCGCGTCGTCCAGCGTGAGCCGGGTCAGTTGCAGCACGGGGTCCCCTGCCGCCAGCTGCAATTGCTCCCGCTCATGCGCGGTCGCCGGCCGCGCGGTCACGTCCTCGCGCACCCGGACGCCCACATGCCCCAGATCAGCGAGCAGCCTGACCGCCCCGCCCGGAATCCTGGCGGTACCGGCGAGACCGGTACCGCCCGCGATGTCCACGGGATAGTACGTATCCGTCAACTCACATGGCTCACCGTCGAGATACATGATCCTGCGTCGAGCGACAACGCACTGCCCGGCGGACAGCCCCAGCAGCTCCGCAACCGCTTCCGGCGCCTCCACCTCGCCCGCCTGAACGATGCGCTGGCTCCCTCGACGCCCCTCGGCGGCGGCCTCCGCAGCCCACGCGTCAACTGGAGCTCCGGAAGTCGCGGCGAGATAAGGCACCGAAGTGCTGGTCCATTCACTGCCGCCCATGTCGTTCTCCTCCGAAGCCAACATCAAGACCCGCACCAGCCTGCCGCATCACACGGTAGGCGACCCAGGTGCCGCCCCCAGCGATGCACCTTGCCGCTTTTCGCGAATAGCAATGCAGTCACCAGCACCCTCCTCAAGTGGGAGCTCCGCCCCTTGGCCGAGGACATAGAGCTGTGCGTGTCGGAGCTCGCCACCAATGCGTTGCTGCACGGGGTACCGCCCGGCCGCGAATTCAGTGTCGGAATCCATCGGGGCGAGGAACTGGTACGCCTGGAGGTCCGCGACAGCGGGCCCGGCCTGCCGGTGGTCCAGCAGGCCGGTGACGACGCGTGCTCAGGACGCGGGTTACACCTCGTACGCGAAATCGCCGATGGCTTCGGGGTCGACGATCACGTTGTCGGCAAGACCGTATGGCTGATCTTCAAAACCTCGACCGCGCCCGAGCCCGCACCCTCGTGACCGTCGCGTCAGCCCGCCACCGGCCGGCTCTCGCCCTCCGCCTCACCGACCGCCCCCGGAGCGGGGTCCTCCGGGCCCAGCGAGCGGATGCCCGGTATCGGTGAAGGCAGTAGCCAGAGCACCGAGAGGGCTCCCCCGACGGCGGCGACGAGGAGGGTCGGACGGAGGCCGGCGAGGGTGGCGAGCAGGCCGCCCGCTACGGCGCCCACGGGGCGGATGCCGTAGTTGATCGTGCTGTACGCCCCCGCGACGCGGCTGCGCATGCGGTCGGGGATCACCGAGGCCTGGAGGGAGTTGAGGTTGATGTCGAACAGCATGACGCCGAATCCGGAGAGGAACTCCGCCCCGGCCAGCGCGCCCGCGCGGAGCCAGACGGGGCCGTCCGCCGCCGCCGCGATGGCGATCGGCGCCGGGAAGAGGACGGCGCCCGCGACGATGCTGCGCCCCACGCCCAGTCGCCGTGAGATCGCGGGGGCGCACACCGCGCCGAGCAGGGCGCCGGTCGCCCCCACTCCCAGCGCGAGGCCGATCGTTCCCGCCGAGAGACCCAGGCTCCGGCTGGCGAACAGCACGAGGAGCCCGCTGCCCGCCACGAACGTGAAGAAGTTGACGGTGGCCGCGCAGCCGAGCGAGGCCCGCAGCACCGGGTGACGCACGACGAACGCCAGGCCTTCCCCGGCGCGCCGCGCCAGGGAGGGCGCGTCCTTGTCCTTGGTGGCCGGCGGCGGTTCGTCGTCCGGGATCCTGCCGATCAGCACCGCGGAGGCCAGGAAGGTCAGCGCGTCCACCACGATGGCCACGGGTGCGGTGAGCGCCTGCACCAGAGCGCCGCCGATCGCCGGGCCGACGACGTAGGACGCCGAACGGCTCGTGCTGAGCTTGCTGTTCGCGTCCACGTAGGAGGAGCGCGGGACCAGACGCACGAAGAACGGCGGGTAGGAGGTGTTGAACAGCACCCCCGCCGCGCCCGCCAGCACCGCCACGGCGTACAGGTGCGCGAGCGTCACCGCGCCGAACGCGTAGGCGGCCGGCAGGCTCAGCAGGACCGCCGCGCGCAGCAGGTCCGCGAGGATCATCAGGCGGCGCTTGCGGGGCTGTTGGTCGACCCAGGCGCCCAGGAGGATCGCCAGCAGGTTGGGGGTCCAGATGAGCGCGGTCAGCCAGGCCACCTGGTTGGCCGAGGCGTTCAGCGCGCTGACGGCGATCAGGGGCAGGGCCAGTTCGGTGATCCGGTCACCGAACTGCGAGACGGAGTTGCCCGCCCAGAACCGGGTGAACCGGCGGTCCCGCCACAGCGACACCGGCCGCGATATGGCGGGGGTGCTGTCCGCGCCGGTCACGGCTTCCGCTCCGTCGGGGTCTCCGCCTGTTCCCCGTCGCCCTCCGGCAGGGCGTAGCGCATCAGCACGACGTCGCGGCTGTCGGCGGGGCGGTCGGCCGGGTCGCGGGTGACGTACGGGGCGAGGACGCGCTCGATCCCGTCCTGGATGGCGGCGAGTTCCTCCGCGGAGATCCTGATCCGGGTGTTGGCCAGCCCGGCGGCCCTGCGCCAGGCGGGATCGAGTCCGGGCTCGACCTCGGCCGACCAGCGGGCCGGGGCGTCCGCGTAGCGCAGGAACATCTGCCGTGAGAGCTCCCGGGCTGCCGACCGGCCCTCTTCGTCCGCCTCGTCCCGCGACTCCTCGAACCGGAATCCGCGCGCCACCGCCTCCCAGCGCCGGCTGCGGCGGTCCGGTCCGGGGGCGCTGTCCCGGACCAGCCCGAAGGCCGCCAGATGGCGCAGGTGCCAGCTGGTCACCGAGGGCGTGGCGCCCACGTCCGGTGCCAGCTCGGTCGCGGTCGCCGGTCCGTTCCGGTGCAGGTGGTCGAGGATCGCCAGCCGCACCGGGTGCGCCAGCGCCCGCATCGCCTGCGGATCGGTGATCTCGACATCGCCCAGGGGGTTACTGAAGTCCATGACGTGAGAGCATCCTCTCACAAATTGTGAGAGTCAACTCTCACGTTCATGGCCGCTGCCGGGCGCCCCCGCCCCTTACCCCCTCAGGACCCCAGGATCGTCGTCAGGAACTCGCCCGTCCACGCCAGGAGTTCGCGTCCCACCACCGGCTTGCCGCCGATCCGGCCCGCCGTCGGGCGCGGGACCAGGATCTGGTGGAGGGCCGGCTTGATGATCGTCTTGGGGTGGAGGCGCTTCAGGCGGAGCTCCTGCGACTCGCGCAGCTCCACCGGGGCGAAGCGGATGTTCTGCCCCTGGAGCACGATGTCGTTGACGCCGCAGGCGCGGGCCAGCATGCGCAGGCCGGCCACCAGGAGGAGGTTCTCCACCGGTTCGGGGAGCTTGCCGTAGCGGTCGGTCAGCTCCTCGCGGACCGCCCGGATGTCGTCCTCCGAGGTGGCCGAGGCGATCGAGCGGTAGGCCTGGAGGCGGAGCCGCTCGCCGGGGGCGTAGTCGTGCGGGATGTGCGCGTCGACCGGCAGCTCGATCTTGACCTCCGGCGGCGCTTCCTCCTCCTCCGCGCCGCCCTCCAGCGCGGACCGGTAACCGGCGACCGCCTCACCGACCATGCGGATGTACAGGTCGAAGCCGACGCCCGCGATATGGCCGGACTGCTCGCCGCCCAGCAGGTTGCCGGCGCCGCGGATCTCCAGGTCCTTCATGGCCACGTACATGCCCGCGCCCATCTCGGTGTGCTGGGCGATCGTGGCCAGGCGCTCGTGGGCCGTCTCGGTGAGCGGCTTCTCCGGCGGGTAGAGGAAGTAGGCGTAGCCCCGGTCGCGGCCACGGCCGACGCGGCCGCGCAGCTGGTGGAGCTGGGAGAGCCCGAAGTTGTCGCCGCGTTCCACGATCAGGGTGTTGGCGTTGGAGATGTCGATGCCGGACTCGACGATCGTGGTGGAGACCAGGACATCGAACTTCTTCTCCCAGAAGTCCACCACCACCTGCTCCAGGGCCTGTTCCGACATCTGCCCGTGGGCCGTCGCGATGCGGGCCTCCGGGACGATCTCGCGCAGCCGCGCGGCGGCCCGGTCGATCGACTCGACCCGGTTGTGGATGTAGAACGCCTGGCCCTCGCGGAGCAGCTCGCGGCGGATGGCCGCGCCGATCTGCTTCTCCTCGTAGGGGCCGACGAAGGTGAGGACGGGGTGGCGCTCCTCGGGCGGGGTGGTGATCGTCGACATCTCGCGGATGCCGGTGACCGCCATTTCGAGCGTACGGGGGATGGGCGTCGCGGACATGGTGAGGACGTCCACGTTGGCGCGGAGCTTCTTCAGCTGCTCCTTGTGCTCGACGCCGAAGCGCTGTTCCTCGTCGACGATGACCAGGCCGAGGTCCTTGAACTTCGTCTCGGAGGAGAACAGCCGGTGGGTGCCGATGACCAGGTCGACGGAGCCCTCGCGCAGCCCTTCGAGCGTCGCCTTGGACTCGGTCTCCGACTGGAAGCGGCTCAGCGCCCGTACGTTGACGGGGAACTGGGAGTACCGCTCGGTGAACGTGCCGAAGTGCTGCTGGACCAGGAGGGTCGTGGGGACGAGGACGGCGACCTGCTTGCCGTCCTGGACCGCCTTGAAGGCCGCGCGCACCGCGATCTCCGTCTTGCCGTAGCCGACGTCACCGCAGATCAGCCGGTCCATGGGCACGGACTTCTCCATGTCCTCCTTGACCTCGGCGATGGTGGAGAGCTGGTCGGGCGTCTCCGCGTGCGGGAAGGCGTCCTCCAGTTCGCGCTGCCAGGGGGTGTCCGGGCCGAAGACGTGGCCGGGGGCCGCCATCCGGGCCGCGTAGAGCTTGATCAGGTCGCCGGCGATCTCCTTGACGGCCTTCTTGGCGCGGGCCTTCGTCTTGGTCCAGTCGGCGCCGCCGAGCCGGTGCAGGGTGGGCGCCTCGCCGCCGACGTACTTGGTGACCTGCTCCAGCTGGTCGGTCGGGATGTAGAGCCGGTCGCCGGGCTGGCCGCGCTTGGCGGGGGCGTACTCGACGAGCAGGTACTCGCGGGTGGCGCCCTGCACCGTGCGCTGCACCATCTCGATGTAGCGGCCCACGCCGTGCTGCTCGTGGACGATGTAGTCGCCCGTCTCCAGCGTCAGCGGGTCGATGCTCTTGCGGCGGCGGGCCGGCATCCGGCCCAGGTCCTTGATGGCGGTGCGCTGGCCGGTCAGGTCGGTCTCGGTCAGGACGGCGAGCTTCAGCTCCGGGTCGACGAAGCCGTAGTCGATGGCACCGCAGGAGACGTGCACCAGGGACGGCGAGATCTCGCCCAGGTCCGGGTCGAGACGGGCCGGGATGCCCTCGCCGCCCAGCACCTCGACGGTACGGGAGGCGAGGCCCTGGCCCTCGGTGACGTACACCGTGCGCCAGCCGTCGGACAGCCAGCCCTTGGTGTCCGCGAGCGCGCGGGCGGTGTCGCCCCGGTACGCCTCGGGGGCGTGCATCCGGAGCTTGAGGGTGTCGTCCTCAAGCTCGTCGTCGGCGGCGAACGGGGAGATCGACCACCACATCATCTCCAGCTCGCGGGACCGGTCGCGGACGTCCGCGATGCCGCGCAGCGAGGCCGCGCCGACGTCGATCGGGGCCTCGCCGCCGCCCGCCGTGGCCGCCCACGACGCCTGGAGGAACTCCTGGCTGGTGGCGACCAGGTCCGCCGCCCTGGTGCGGACCCGCTCGGGGTCGCAGACCACGGCCATCGAGCCCTCGGGCAACACGTCGATCAGCAGTTCCATGTCGTCGACGAGGACCGGGGCGAGCGACTCCATGCCCTCCACCGCGATGCCCTCGGCGATCTTGTCGAGGAGTTCGCCCAGCTCGGGGTGGGCCTCGGCGAGCGCGGCGGCCCGCTCGCGGACCTGGTCCGTCAGCAGCAGCTCGCGGCAGGGCGGCGCCCACAGTCCGTGCTCGGCGATCTCCAGGGACCGCTGGTCGGCGATCTTGAAGTACCGGATCTCCTCGACGTCGTCACCCCAGAACTCCACCCGAAGGGGGTGTTCCTCGGTCGGCGGGAAGACGTCCAGGATGCCGCCGCGCACCGCGAACTCGCCGCGCTTCTCGACCAGCTCCACCCGCGAGTACGCGGCGGCCGCGAGCGCCTCGACCGTCTCCCCCAGGTCGGCGCTCTGGCCGATCCGCAGCGCCACGGGCTCCAGGTCCCCGAGCCCCTTGACCTGCGGCTGGAGCACGGAGCGCACCGGTGCGACGACGACGGAGACCGGCCCGGTCTCCGGGTCGTCCTGCCGGGGGTGCGCCAGGCGCCGCAGCACGGCGAGGCGGCGGCCCACGGTGTCGGAGCGGGGCGAGAGCCGCTCGTGCGGCAGCGTCTCCCAGGACGGGAACTCCGCGACCGTGTCCGGCGGCAGCAGCGTGCGCAGCGCCGCCGCGAGGTCCTCGGCCTCGCGTCCGGTCGCGGTGACGGCGAGCACGGTCCGCCCGGCGTCCCTGGCCAGCGCCGCCACCGCGAAGGGCCTGGCGGCAGGCGGTCCCACCAGGTCGATGTGCATCCGGTGGCCGTCCCCGGCGGCCTTCACCGCTTCGGACAGCGCCGGGTCACGTACGACGACATCCAGCAGACCGTGCAGGCTCATGAAGGGCTTCCGTCCGGGGTAACGAGGGTGAGGGTCCGGCAGCCGGCTGCTGCCAGGGGCAACGCGAAGGGCCCGACACGTGTGAGGGGCGGTCTCCGGACTGATCCGGAAAGCACCCCCCGGGCGGGCCGGGGTGCTGTCCAGCCTACGACTCCGGCCGGACAGCCGCTTCCACGACCGGGGACGGGCGGGGCCGTACGGCGGGATTACGCCACTCGTGGACGGGCATGGACACTGCCGCGGCGCGTGTGGCAGCGGGTACGCTACCGACCCCGTGAGCCGTTGCCCGAGCAGGGCGGACGGCCCTCGTGGACACGCTCTCGATCAACGGCAATACCCGAAATGTCGGCTGCACATGGACCAGGGACCAGGCAGTGGGGGTATACGTGGGCAAGAACGAGATGTATGTACTCGGGGTTTCCGAGGCCGAGGAAGATGTCTACCGGCACTTCCTGCGCAACCCCGGCGCCGGCACCGACGGCCTGCACCTGCTGCTGCACCTCGACGCGCAGACCTTACACGCCTGCGTCGCCCGGTTACGGGAGCTCGGACTGCTCCACCCCGAGAGCCACGACGAGAGCCGCGACGGCAGTCACGACCCGGGGATCTTTCCGACGAATCCGGATATCGCGCTGACCCGGCTGGTCGATCTGCGGCTGAACATCCTCCACCAGGAGCTGCAGCAGGTCACCCGATCACGCCACCTCATTGACGGTCTACGCGCGGAGCAGAGCGGCCGAAGACCGGCCCCGGCGGGGATCGAACAGCTGGAGGGGGTCGACCGGATACGTGACCGGATCGACGACCTCGCCTTCTTCGCCCGGGACGAGATCCTCTCCGTGGAACCGCACACCAGGCTCTCCCCCGAGAGCATCGCCCGCTCCCGCCCCATGGACCTGCGATGTCTGCGCCGCGGCGTACGCATCCGCTCCGTCGTCGCGCGGGCCGCGCTGGAGGATCCGCCGACCGCCGCCCATCTGCGGGAGCTGGCCGCGCACGGCGCCGCGATCCGGGTCACGTCCGACACCGCGGAACGGCTGCTCGTGTACGACCGCCGGACCGCCCTCGTCCCGCTGGACCCGCGCGACCCCCTGCGCGGCGTACTGCTCGCCCAGCGCACCGGCCTGGTCTCCAACATCGTCGCCCTCTTCGAGAAGATCTGGGACCAGTGCGTGGACCTCGCACACGCCGATGACGAGGGCGGCGACCCGGCGGACACGGCGCTGTCCGGGGCCGAGCGGCGGGTGCTCGTATCGATGTGCACCGTGGGAAAGGACGAGGCGGGCGCCCGTGAGCTGGGCGTCTCGGTACGGACGTACCGGCGTCATGTCGCCGAGCTGATACAGATGCTCGGCGCGTCGAGCCGGGCCCAGGCGGCGCTGCTGGCGCGGGAGCGCGGGTGGGTATGACACTCCCCCGGACCGTTCCCCCGGCCCTCCGCCGCCCAGCCCCCCTTCCCCCTGCTCCCCCACCGTCCAGCCCGCCAGTGCCCGGTCGGCCAGGGCTGCGCGTACCGCGCGGCGGACCTCGCCCCGGTCCGCCGACGACCCCGGCGCGATCCGCAGCACGATCCGGTCCGACGTGACGGACCGCGGCGCGCAGTCCCAGTGCGGCGGCAGCAGGCTCAGCAGGCGCAGGACGGTGGTGCCGCCGGCCGGTGCGGCGCCGTCGACGCGCACGGCCACCAGGTCGGCATGGGCGGGCGCGTCTTGCGGGACGTGGCCGCGGGCCGGGTCCGTACGGTCCGTGCCGTGACCGTGCTCCCGCCCGGCCCCGCCCATCACCGGGCGCCCCCCTCGCCGTCCAGGATCCGCCGGGCGGCCGACGCCATCGCCGCGATCCCGGCCGGCAGCGCGGTACGGAGGTCGGGGGCGAACTCCGGTGCGTGGTTGGCCGGTACGGGCGGTCCGCCGGCTCTGGCGGCGCGCCACGGCCCGGCCCCGGTGACCCCGAGCATCCAGTACACCGTCGCCACCCCCTGCTCCCCGAACCACGCGAAGTCCTCCGTGGCCGTGAGGGGCCCGCAGTCCAGGACCCGGTCCGGCCCGAACAGGTCCTCGTGCGCCCCGCGTACGGCGGCCGTGGCGGCGGCGTCCGGCGACAGCGCGGGTGACCGCGAGGTGACCGCCAGATCGGGTTCCCGCACACAGCCGGACGCGGCGCACTCCGCCCGCACGATCCGCTCCGCGGCCGCCGCCATCCGGTCCACCACCTGACCCGACAACGCCCTTATACAGAGGGCGAGTTCGGCGGTGTCCGGGATCACGTTGCCGCGTTCACCGGCATGGACGGAGCCGACCGTCAGCACCGCGTGCTCGGCCGGGGACGTCTCCCGGGACACCACGGACTGGAGCCGCATGACGGTGGCGGCCGCCAGCAGCACCGGATCGACGGCGAGGTGCGGGGTGCCCGCGTGACCGCCCCTGCCGTACAGCGTGACGTCCAGCGCCGTACTGGCCGCCAGCAGCGGGGTGCGGAAGTCCGCCGCGTGCGCCAGGGTGCCGGCCGGGGCGGGCGAGGTGTGCTGGGCGAGGACGGCGTCCGGGGTGCCGAACCGTTCGTACAGCCCGTCCGCCAGCATCGCCCGCGCACCGAGGAGGGTCTCCTCCGCGGGCTGGCCCACCACCAGTACGGTGCCGCGCCACTCGGAGCGCGTACGGGCCAGCTCGGCCACCGCACCGTCGGCCGCCGCGAGATGGAGGTCGTGGCCGCAGGCGTGCATCACACCGGGCACGGTGCTCGCGTAGGCCAGGCCGGTCCGCTCGGCCACCGGGAGGGCGTCGAGCTCGGCCCGGATCATCACCGTGGGCCCCTCTCCGTTGCGCAGCACGCCGACGAGACCGTGGCCGCCGCCGACCCCCCGGGTGACCGCGCAGCCGCTCGCCGCCAGCCGGGCCGCGAACCGGTCCGCGGTGTGCCGCTCGGCCCCGGAGAGCTCGGGGTGGGCGTGTACGTCGAGACAGAACTCCAGCGCGGGGCGCAGCACCTCACGGGACACGGCCGGGGGCCGGGGCGGGGCGGGGGTCTCCTTCACACGGGCTGGCACAGGGGCTCGCCTCTTCCGCTCAGTAGGTCTCGGTACCGAGCCTGCGCCGCGCGCGCGGCACGAGTCCGGCGTTCCGCTGTCACCGGGTGCCAGCGGGGTGACAGCGAAACCGCGGCCGATCCGACAGCGGCCGGGGCTGGAATGCCAGCAGCGCACGGGAACGGTGCCGGAGAAGCCGGTCCACCCCCATGAACCCGAGGAGAACACCATGGCCCCCAAGACCGAGCTCGCCACCCTCGCCAGCGAGATCCTGGAGCTGGAGTCGGAGACCTTCGAGATCTCGGACTACTCGGACGACGCGGAGGTCGTGCTCGCGGGCTCCACGTCCTGCTCCTCGACGTCGACCTGTTCCAGCACCACCAGCACCACCTCCTGCTGCGCCTGATCCACGCCCGGCCGGCACACACGGCAGCCCCCTCGCGAACCTTGTGCGAGGGGGCTGCCGATGTCATGGGAGAGGTCACGGGAACGGGTGCGGCACGCGCTTGACCGCGGCATCCGGAAGTTCGTCCGTGCGCCGGCCGGACGCCCGCAGCGCGGTCCGCAGCCGGGGCATCAGCAGCGCCCGCTGCCGCGTCCAGCCGAAGTCGAGCGGCAGCAGGCCCGGCACGATCGTGGCGACGGTGTGCAGCCCCATCCGGCGCTGCTCCGGGGTGGTCTGGTCGACGGCGATGACATCGTGCCCGGCGGCGACGAGCCCGTCCCGCAGCAGGTGCAGATCGTCCAGCAGGTCCCCGGTGCGCGGCCGCCGCACCTGCCAGTCGGCGAAGGTCTCGTCCAGGGTCCGTACGCCCGCGGGCTCCAGGTACTCACGGGCATGGGCGGACATGGCGGGCAGCCCGTACAGCTGGGCGTGGTCCTTCAGCTGCCGCACCAGAGTGAAGTCGCCTGCCATGGCGGTGAGTTCGTCCAGCCGCTCGGTCACCTGGTAGGGCAGGTGCGGGATGTACGTGAGCACTTCGGACAGGGCCGACTCGACGGCTCCCTCCGGGTCGAATCCGGCCGCGGCGGCGAACGAGAGCGTTCCCGGGCCGCCGTCCCGGCGCACGGCCAGCGCCGTGACGACGGGGATGTCCAGGTCCATCCGGGTGTCGAAGGCGTGGACGTCGTACCCCTGGAGCCCGGCCCGGTCGATCATGCTGCGGACGGCGGCGGAGCGGCAGCTGTCGAGGTCGATCGCGGTCAGCGGAGTGCGGCCGTACCAGGCGAGGAGGAAGGCGTCCCGCTCGACGAGTTCGAGCAGCCCGAACAGGATCGCCTCGTGCAGACTGCCGCCGGTGGCGCACCCGTTGGAGCATTCGAAGACGAAGTTGTCGGCCTCGACCCCGGCGCTGTAGTGGGCCAGTCTCGCGGGTACGAGCACGGGGCGGTCGCCGCGCAGGGAGTGCGCCCAGACCCACGGGATGGGCCGGTCCGGGTCGAACGGGGAGACCATCGGGTCGTCCGCGTAGGTCTTCGGGGCGTAGAAGCCGCAGTCGGCGGGGTTCAGGGCCCGGTCCGCGAGGTTGTTCCAGCTGTCGACCACCGGTGAGGTGCCGCGTCGGCGGGTGGTGCCCGCGTACCGTTCCAGGCCTTCCAGGTGGGCGAGGACCCGGCTGGTGGCATAGCTGTTGGCCTGGCCGCTCCACGTCACGTCGTTGAGACCGGCGTAGCCGCGTACGAAGTGCGTACCGGCGACCGGGGCGGTGGTGGTGGACGTCGGGTTGATCCAGGTGTCGGCTCCGAGGGCGCCGCACACCGGGTTGGCGAGCGCGGCCGTCGGCAGCGCGTAGGAGCCGAGGGAGCGCAGCCGGTAGCCGTCCGGGTCCGGTTTGGGCGCCGGGCCCAGCGTCATCCGGGCCGCGTCCGCCGTGTCCGGGACCTCGTGGACGCAGTGGGGGCACAGGGGTTCGGGCAGCAGCGGGAAGGTGGCGGTGGCCAGGGTCACCAGATCGACCCGGGTGACCCTGGGCAGCGTCCGGTCGGCGGGGGCCGCCTCCGGGGTGTCGTGGCCGCCGCCCAGGACCGCGCGGTAGACGGCCCAGGCCGCGTCCACGGCGTACTCCGTGAGTACCGGCCAGTGCGCGGCGCCCTGCGGTGCGCGGCCGAGCTCCAGCGCCTCGCGCTCCGAGCGGCTGCGCAGCCGCTGCCAGCGCATGGCGAGGCACTGCCCGCAGGCGGTCGCGGTGGCGTCGCCGCCCCAGGGGCCGATGAGGACGGCCCGTGAGGTGAGCTGGACGTTGGCGGCCGGGCGGCTGTCCGCGTACGGGTCGGGGAGCCCGTGCCCGAGGGTGTCGGCAGCCCCCAGCGGGACGACGAGTGGGGCGGGGAGCGTTCCGGGCCCGGCGTGCCGGGCGTGCCGGGCGGACAGTCCGTGCTGGAGTGCGGCGCGGGCCGACTCCAGCGGGCTCTGTCCGGGCAGCGGGCGCGCGGTGGCCGGTGCGGTGGTCGCGGCAGTGGTCGCGGTGGCTGTGTTCATGACTTGTTGCTCCAGCGGAAGGTCCGCGCCGCGACCACACACAGGACGACGGCGAATCCGGCCAGCACCCCGCAGGAGAGCGCGATGTGGCCGGTGGTGCCGTCGCCGGTGAGTGCTCCGGAGATCCCGTCGTTGAGGTAGCGCAGCGGCAGGACGTACGACAGGTTCTGCATCCAGGTCGGCATGGAGTCGAGCGGGAAGAACGAGCCGGACAGGAACGCCATCGGAACCATCAGGCAGTTGGCCACGGCGGCGACCGCCTCCGGGGTGCTCGCGCTGCTGCCGACGATGACCCCGATCGCGAGGAAGGCCGTGATGCCGATGACCAGCACCGGCAGGACGAGCGGCCAGCGGGCGGCCGGCTGGAGGCCGAACACGGGCAGCAGGGAGACCGAGACGAAGAGCACGGCCTGCACGGCACCGATGCCGGTCGCCAGGACGTAGCGGGAGGCGAGGACGGCGGAGAGCGGGGTCGGGGTCATCCGGATGAGCCGCAGGACGTCGTCGCGCCGCCACTGCATGAGCGTGAAGCCGACGCTGAAGACGGCTGCGTTCCCGATGCCCCAGGACAGCACCCCGGGGGCGATGTAGTTGATGTACGGCCTGCCGCTCTCCTCGACCGTCTGGCCGTGGAAGATCAGGCCGAAGACCACCAGGAAGACGAGCGGGAAGGCGAACGTGAAGAAGAGGGTGGTCTTGTCGCGTGTGCAGGCCCGGTATCCGGCCGTGGTCAGCGCGGCGTATGCGCTCATCGGGGTCTCCGTATCGCTGGGAACGGGGTGGCGGGGGGGCTGGGCGTCAGGTCAGGGCCGGTTCTCGCCCGTGAGCTTCAGGTAGACGTCCTCAAGGCTCGCCGTGCGGGTCTGGACGCCCTGGAGGCCGATGAGCCGGTCGATCGCGGACAGCACCCGGCCCGATTCGAGGGTCTCCAGGACGAGTGCGTCGGGTTCCTCCGTGACCCGGTCGACGCCGTCGATCCCGCGCGCCCGCTCCGCGTCGAGGCGGCCCGGCGGGATCAGCAGCCGGGTGGTGGGGCTGGAGCCGGCGATGAGCCGGGCCGGGCTGTCCAGCGCGGCGACGGAACCGTCCACGATGATGGCGACGCGGTCGCAGAGCGCCTCGGCCTCGTCCAGGTGGTGGGTGGTGTAGATGATGGTGCGGCCCGCCCCCTTGAGCTCGCGCAGCACCTGCCACAGATCCCTCCGGGCCTGCGGGTCGAGGGCGGCGGTCGGCTCGTCGAGGAAGATCAGTTCCGGTTCGTGGACCAGCGCGGAGGCGATGGCGAGCCGCTGGCGCCGGCCGCCGGAGAGGTCGCCGACCCGGGTGTCGCCGTGTTCGGTGAGGCCCACGGAGGCCAGGGCGCGTTCGGCCGCCGCGTCGTCCGTCCGGTACAGCGCCGCCACCGTGCGCAGGTGCTCGCGGGCGGTGAGCCTGACGAAGAACGCCGAGCTCTGGGTCTGTACGCCGAGCCGGGGCAGCAGCGCGGCGTTGCGCGGCCAGGGGCTGCTGCCGAAGACGGTCACGGTCCCGGAGTCGGCCTTGCGCTGGCCCTCCATGATCTCCACGAGCGTGGTCTTGCCCGCCCCGTTGGGGCCGAGCAGTCCGAAGAACTCGCCGCACGGCACGGTGAGCGAGACCCCGTCGACGGCACGGGTCTCGCCGTACCGCTTGTGCACGCCCTCCAGGACGACGGCGGCCGGGTGGTCGCGGTCCGGGCCGGCCTGGGCTCCGGAGGCGGTGGACGGGGCGGTGGGGGTCATGGGCTTCTCCTTGTCCGCCACTGGTCGGCGGGTCGGGCGGCGGTCAGGCGGGGAGCAGGTGGACGACGGCCGCGACGACGGCGGCGGCGACCAGGACGAGCGCGAGCACCGCGCACGTCGCGTAGCCGAGGTACGCGGTCCGGGCGCGCCGCGGATAGCCGGCGGCGGCCGGGTCGCGGCGTGCGGCCAGGCGCAGGTACGTGGCGGTCGAGGCGGCCAGCTCGGTGGCCCCGAAGAGCTGCCCGGCGATCCGGTAGCCGTCGAGCGGCGGCAGGGGCACCAGCATGGCGAGGGCCTGGACGCTGCCGAGGAGCAGCAGCGCGCCGAACGCGTCGTGGGTGGCGTCGTCGAGCGGGGCGGACAGCCACAGGACGGCGAACGGCAGCAGGAACAGCAGGTTCATCACCGCCCCGGCGAGCGCGGTGCTGACGCGCTGGCGACGGGAGCCCAGGTAGAGGTAGTTGTCCACCGTGCAGTACATGATGACCACGGGGAACCGCCAGCGCAGGCCGATCTCCGCGACCTTGCCGCCGTGGTGCCGGGCGACGACGGCGTGGGCCAGTTCGTGCAGGGCGGTGCTGAACCAGAGCAGGGTGGCCAGTCCGGTCAGCAGTACGGGATTGCCGAACACCTCACGGGTGGCCCGGAGGAGTTCGCCGGCCCGCAGGGCGATCACCGCCTCCATCGCCACCAGGGCGGTGAGCAGCGGCACCGTCCATGCCCGGGCGAGGAGGAAGCCCATGGCCCGGTGCAGCCGGGTCGCGGTGGCGTCCGCGTCGGCGACCAGCCGGATGCTGCCGCGCAGGACGCCGCGCGGGGGCGGCGCGGAGGCGGCTTCGGCGGTCGTCCGGGCGGGGGTGCCGGTCAGCAGGCCGCGGGCGCCGAGCATCCGGAGGATCTGCTGCCAGCGGGCGTCGTCGAGCCGGCGGCCGAAGGCATGGGCGTAGGCCTCACCGATCTCCCCGAGGGTGTGCTCGCCGTCCATCCGGGCGATGAGGAAGTGCTCCTTGGGGCCGACCTTGAACGAGCTGTCGCTGCCGGTGTCCTTGATCAGGTGCACCGTGGCGGGTCCGTGCAGCAACGCTTCGCTGAGCAGCACCCCCGGCCGCAGTTCCGGCCGGTACGCGGCGAGGGCCCCGGCGCCGGGGGCCGGGGCGCTCATCCGGACTCCCGCAGGGCGCGGCCGAGCACGTGCGAGAGGTAGGCCTCGTCCCTGATCGTCACGTGCAGCCGGTTGTTGGTCATATGCATGTACGGGGAGAGGAGCATCGGCAGCGCGGCGGACGGGGCGGCGGCCTGCTCCTCGCCGCCCCCGGTCCCGTCCCCGTCCTCGTCGCGGGACGGGAAGACCAGATCGCCGTCGCGGGCCAGCGTGACCACCCGGTCCCGGAGTTCGGCGCAGTGCTCCGCCCAGCCCGCGAGGAAGCCGGGCAGCCGGGCGGCGCCCGGCTCACCGGAGGTGGCGGCGCGGACACGGTCGAAGCGGTCGGTGAGCCCGGCGGCCATCGAGGCGTAGTTGCTGTCGTACTCCTCGCTGCCGATGAAGCCGGTGCCGGGGAACGCCCGGTGCCAGAACTCGTAGTAGCCGTCGAGGTAGTCGGTCAGCTTCCCCCGGTCGGGCAGGAAGGTCGCCGACATCACCATCATCAGCTGGGCGGAGGTGCCCAGCAGTACGGTCCGCAGGTGCAGGTTCTTCGTGCGGAAGGCGTCGATGACCAGGTCGCTGGAGTGCCGGAAGTGCCATTCGGCCAGCTCGATCCCGGCCGGGCCGCCGTACTTGGCGTACTCGGGTTCGTAACGCTCCTGGCTGCGCGAGTTGTTGGGGCGCAGGTTCATCCGGCCCCGTTCGTCCATGTACGGGCCGCGCTCCGCGCCGGGGAACTCGATGTCGAACAGGGCGTTGTAGAACTCGTTGAGGAACCCCGAGTCCACCTCGTACAGGGCGGGGCGTTCGGTCAGGAACGCGTCGAGGGCCTCCTCCGTGCGGCGCCGGACCTCCGCCTCGGCGTCCGGGGTCGAGGGCCTGATCCGCAGCCTCACATGCGGGCCCTCCAGCCAGTAGTTGATGAAGAAGTACCCCGCGAGCAGCCCGTCCGCTTCCAGTCCGGCGATCAGGGGGCGGACGCAGTGCGTGAGCATGGGGCGGGGGTTGGCGGCGTAGAAGATGTGGGTGGCCTGCCAGGCTCCCGCCCGGCGGGTGTCCGCGGGGGCGGGGCCGGTGAGGGCTGAGCTCATGGGTGGTTCCTCTCTCGGGCGGGGGCGAGGGTCTCCAGCGCGAGCTCGGCGACGTGGTGGCCGTGGGCGGAGACGGTGTGCAGGGAGTCCTCGTCGGGCAGCATTTCCCGGAACACGACCCGCGCCGCCGGGTTCCTGACCAGCGCCTCGAACGCCGCCAGCGAGAGCGGGCTGTCGAAGTCCAGGTAGCTCGGCTTGGCCCCGGTCGCCCCGCGCGCCCCGCTGTCCGAGACGGTGACGAACACCCGGTCCGGCAGGCCGTGGGCGCGGCGGAACGCGTGCCAGTCCAGGAACCACGTGTCGTCCGCCGTGCCGGGCCCGCGCAGCGGCAGGGCCGGGGCGTGCGCGGTCCAGCTGCGCCGGCTGAGCACCACGCTGCCGTGCCGGACCCTCGGTCTGCTGGTCACCCCTTCGACGGGGGCGCTCTCGGGGACGCCGCCCCAGACGTGGAGCGGGGACATCGAGGTCGGGGAGAGCAGCAGCAGGGTGCGGGGCAGTTCGGGCAGGGCGAGCGGGACCAGGTAGCCGAGGTAGACCGGGATGACCTCCTTGTCCAGGCGGGTCGAGCGCAGCGTGAGCCGGTCGGTGTCCGGGTCGTGGACGAGGTACAGGTCGTCCAGGTGGATGCGGCGGTCCGGGGGCAGGGTGCCGCGCTCGCCGGGGCAGACGATCTCGTACCCGGTGAGCCGGTCGTGCAGGTTGAGGTTGCTGGTGACGGGTCCCCCGGTGACCTCGGCGAGGACGGCGCCCTCGGGCACCAGGGGGGTCACGGCGTCGAGGAGTTGTTCGCCCAGGCCGTCGAAGAGATGGGTGAACCGGCTGAACGGGAAGGACAGCCCGCCGTAGGACCGGTTCAGGACGACCAGCGGGTCGACGGGCCGGTCCACGATCTGCACATGGTGGGTGAGCGGGGTGAAGTCGGCTGCCAGCGGTTCGAGTTCGGCGGCGACCTCGGCGAGGAAGCCGTCGTCGATCCGGATCTCGTCCGGGACCGGTCCGGGGGCGGCGGTGGTGTCCGCCCACAGGGCGCGCATCCGCTCGACGAAGGCCAGCCGGGCGGTGTCGAGGGCCTTGAGCTGCGGCAGGGAGAGCCAGTTCTCCTCTGGTACGTAGTTCCCGTCCGCGTCGAACGTGGTGTGCTTCGAGGTGAACGAGATGTACTGGTCGAAGAAGTCCTCGTGGAAGTCGTGGACCAGTTTCAGCAGGTCCTCGCAGCGTCCGCCGCGCCCGTACCGGGCGAGGAAGAACCCCTTGAACGTGACGCGCTGCGGCAGCGTGAGGTCGAAGGCGGGCAGGACGCGCTCCACCGCGCCGAGCGGACCGGCTGCCAGCCGCTCCCAGTCCGGGGCGGAGAGCCGGGCCGTGTGCCCGGCCGCCACGTCCTCGTAGAGCAGGGTCTGCGGGATCTTCGCGGCGGCGACGCCGAGCTCCTCCTCCTGGAGGGTGCGCAGCGAGCCGCGCACCTCTTCGAGCAGGGCCCGCCGCCCGGCCGGGTCCGCGTCCGCGAACCGGTCGACGCAGGACACCGGGGTGTCCAGGCGTGCGGCCAGCCGGTCCGCCCAGGGACGGCCGACGTCGCGCAGGGAGGACCGGAAGGCGCCCAGCGGGTCGGTGTCGTGGACCTCGGTGCGCAGGCACGGGACCTGCACCATGCCGAGGTCCAGGAGCGCCTTGAGGTACTGGGCGCACTCCTCCTCCCCGGCGCCCCGGTCCGCCGCCAGCCGGCTCACCAGTTCGCCGTAGCGCAGGGTGCCGTGCTCCTCGAACATGGCGAGGATCCGTTCCAGGGTGCCGCTGCGGTGCAGGAAGAACAGCCGGTCCTTCACCGCGTCGAAGGTGACGGCGTTGTCCTCGTCGCCCTGGGTGACCCAGCGGCGCACGTAGCGGACCCGGTCGTCGTCGCGGCCCCAGCCGGAGGCCGGGGCGACCGGCAGGTCCGCGCGGCGCACCGGATCGGCGATCACCGCTTCGGCGAGCCGGCCGACGGCCACCACGTTGAGCCGGACGCGCCCGCTCCAGACGTCGTCGACGCGGACGCCGAGCCCGCCGCCGTCCGCGTCCGGTTCGCCGAGCGTGCCCAGTGCCACCCCGGTGAACGTGGAGAAGGGGCTGGTCTTGCAGGCCGTGCGGTACACGTAGGAGAGCAGCGAGCGTTCGATCTTGCGCTGCTTGCGGCCGGGGTTCGGGCCGCCGCCGTCCCTCACGTACGCGTCGAGCTGGGCGTCCAGCGTGGGGGACGCCAGCAGCAGCCCGTCGCGCAGCCGCTCCTCGCCCGCCGTCCGGCGCAGCGCCTCGCGGGCCCGGCCGGTCTCCGCCGCGAGCAGCCCGGCACCGGCGGCCCGTTGGCCGTCCAGCCGGCGTCTGGTGGTCAGCCAGTCGGACAGCGCGTCGGCCGTCGCCGGGTCGAGGTCCCGCACCGCGGCGAGGGACCGCTCTGCGGCGTCCGGTCGGGGCAGCCGGTTGTTGAAGACGTCGCGGCGCAGCTTGAGCAGCGTCCGGCGCAGCGCCTCGTCCTCGCTGCCGCCGACCAGGCCGTGGATCAGGTCGCCGAGCGCCTCGCCCCCGGCCCGCGACCGCTCGGTGGCGAGGAGGATTTCGTCGGCCCAGCGGCGGCTCTCCGGGCAGCGCAGCGCCTGCACGCTCTCCACCGGCAGCCCGGCGACCCGCAGCATGAAGCGGGGCCGGGTGACGGCGGGGGTGGGTGGGTTGTCCGGGGTCATTTCGGGGCTTCCCCTTCCGGTTACGGGCATCGTCGACGGGGTGGGGCTCAGGCGATCTCGTACCGGAAGTCGGCCGGGGCGGGCCGCTCGTTGCCGATCATCATGATCAGCAGCGGTGCCTCACCGGTCGCTCCGAGTCCGAGCTCCTCGGCGTAACTGAGGTTGTCGAAGCCGAGGGCGACCCCGCAGCCGGTGTGCACGGCGGACGCGGCGGTGTACACGGTCTGGGCGATCGCCCCGACGACGGCGTTGACCAGCCGGTATCCCCGGTCGCCGACAGCGTCGAGCACGGCGTGGGTGCGGACGGTGGGCACCAGGACGGCGGCCGCCTGTTCCAGGTTGTAGTTCGTCAGGAAGTAGTTGCGCTGGAGGAAGTCGCCGGGCCGGCCCGCCTTCACCAGGCGCAGGCTGTGCGCCTCGGCGTCGTACTCGTACGCCCCCGGAGTCAGCGACTCGACATGGCCGACGAACGCGTACAGCTTCGCCAGCCGCTGCCCGCCGTCGTCCCCGCCGATCCGTGAACCGGCCGCGGCGGCTGCCAGGCAGGACGCCAACTGCTCTGCCGTCAGCGGGTGCTGGGCGTCGAAGCGGCCGAAGCTGCTGCGCCGCTCGCGCAGGGCGGTGCGTACGTCGGTGCCGAGCGGCCCGGCGGGCGGCAGCGCCACCTCCGGGCGGGTCCGGTCCACGGGGTGCGCCGCCGCGGGGGCGAGGTCCGAGGGGCCCGGCCGCTCTGCGGCGTGCCCGGCGGTGACCGCCTGCATCCGGCGCAGCGCGTCGAAGGTGAGCACGGTGCGCGAGCGCTCCTGGTCCCGGTGGCGCACGGAGATCCCGGCGGTCGGGGCGGGGGAAGGCTCCGGGCGGGGGGCGGTGGCCGCCCACTTCAGCGGGACGACGGCGAAGAGGCCCTCCTCCTGCGTGTCCACGCCGAGCAGCCGCCCGAGCCGCTCCTCGTCGAACCAGAGCGCGGGCTCGACGGACAGCCCACGGGCGCCCGCCCACATCCGCCAGGTCTGGAGGCACGCGCCGAGGTCCATGGAGACGGCGTGGAAGGAGAAGTTGTTGTACTTGAAGGCGTTCTGCCAGTACTTGATGCCCAGGACCAGGTACTGGTCGGTGTCCGGCCCCGGCGCCCCGTCCCCGAGCGCCGCCCGTACCTCCCGCGACACCTCGCCGGTCAGCAGCCGCTGCATGGCGTGGTGGCGGGTGGAGTAGTAGTGGACACCCGGCGGTACGGGCCCGCTCGCCCCGGACACCCAGTACACGCTGACCGGGTAGAGGCCGCCGCCGGAGGCGGAGCCGCGGGACCAGTTGGCGAGCGGGTAGTGCGGCAGGGCGCTCAGGTCGGTGTTGGCCTGGACGCCGAGCCTGCGGCCGGTCAGCCCGTAGGAGTCGCGGAGCATCCCGGAGAGCGCCGGGAGGTCGAACTCCCCGTCCCTGGGGGCGTCCTGGTCCAGTCCCCGGCCGAGCGAGGCGTCGGCCGGGTAGCCGGACTCGGGCAGCGGCATGCTGTCGACGCCCGGGTAGTGCTTGCCCTTGCGCGGGCCGTCCGCCCAGTTCGGCACGTAGTCCACCGGCTCCATCGGGACCCGGTTTCGCTGGAGGATCGCGTCGGCGTATTCATGGGCGTACCCCATGGCAGGCTCCTTGGTCACGGGTGACGGATCACGGGAAGGGGTGGGGGGCCATGTTGAGTTCGGCGTCGGTGAGCACGCCCGGACGCAGCCCGGCGGCGCCCAGCGCGGTACGCAGCCTCGGCATGCCCAGCGCCCGCTGCCGCGTCCAGCCGAAGTCGATCGGCAGCAGCCCCGGCACGATGACGGAGACCGTGGTCAGGCCCAGTTCACGCTGTTCCGGCATGGTCTGGTCGACGACGACCACGTCGAACCCGGCGGCGGTGACCGCGTCCACGCACCGCGCCAGGTCCTCCCGCAGGTCGTCGGAGACGGCGGGCACGGAGCCGTCCCCGTAGAGCTCGTCGAAGGACCGGGCGCGCGGGCGCGGGGCTCCCGGTTCGCCGATCAGGAAGTGGGCGTGGCCGCCCATCTCGGGGACCCCGTAGGCCAGCGGGTGGTCGTGCAGCGCCTCGACCCGGCCGAAGTCGTCGGCCATGGCGCGCAGCCTGGGCAGCTCGCGCTCGGTGCGGCGGCGGAGGTTCACCGCGTCGGTGGCGATCTCGCAGAGCGCGCCGGACAGCGCCGCCTCCGGGTCGAGTCCGGCGCCCGCGCCGAAGCACATCAGGCCGAGGCCGCCGTCGGGCCGCACCGCGACTCCGGTGACGACGGGGACGGGGAAGGAGATCCGGGTGTCGAAGAAGCGGGCCTCGTAGCCGTACATCTCCAGCCGGTCGACCATCTGCCGGGTGGCCGGGCGGCGGCTGGTGCGCGGATCGATCTCGGGCAGGGCGGCCCGCCCGTACCAGGTCAGCAGGAACGCGTCGCGTTCGATGACCTCCATCAGGCCGAAGTAGACGGCCTCCTCCAGACAGCCGCCGGACGCGCAGCCGTTGGAGCTCTCCTGCACGAAGCGGTTCTCCAGGCCGGGTGCGTGGTAGTACGTGAGGACCTCCGGGACCAGGACCGGCCGGTTGTCGCGCAGCGAGTAGCCGTGCACCCAGGGGATCTCGCGGTCCGGGGAGAACGGCGGGACGTGCGGGTTGGCGCGGTGGAAGGCGTCGGAGTACAGCCCGCAGACGCGCGGGTCGAGGGCCCGCTCGCCCCGGCCGCGCAGCGCGTCCAGCGAACCCCGGAGCTGGGCGCGCTTGGCCCGCGAGCGCATGCCCGCGTACCGCTCCAGGCCTTCGAGCACCCCGATCCGCATGCTCTCGGCGAAGGTGTCGGCGTGACCGCCCCAGTACGTCTCGCGGAGGTACTCGCCCGAGCGCATGGAGAAGCAGCCGATGGTGGCGGAGGTCGACGTCGAGGAGACGTCCTGCACGACGGACGGGCCGAGCGAGCCGCAGACGGGGTTGGCATACGGCTCGACGGGCAGTTCGTACGTCCCGATGTCCCGGACCCGGAAGGTGCCGGGCCTCGCCTTGGGGGCGGGCCGCAGGGTGAGCACGGCGGCCGCCGCGGTGTCCGGTTCTACGTGTCCGCAGCGCGGGCACTCCGGATCGGGCACGAGCGGGTAGTGCCGGACCGTCAGGGTCTCCAGGTCCACCAGGTGCACGGCGGCGAAGGCACCGGTGTCCGGCCCGTGCCCGGCGGTCACGGCGGCGACGAGCCCGGCGAGGGCGTCGGCGGTGAACGGGGTGACGTAGGGGGATTCCCCGGCCGCCCTGGTACCGGAGCCGAGCTCCAGGGCCTCGCGCAGCGCGACGGACCGGACGGCCTGCCAGCGCCGCTCCAGGCAGTGCGCGCAGGGCCGCGGGCCGCTCCCGCGCGCGGCGGTGAAGGGGCCGACGACGGCGTGCCTGCCGTAGAGGCGGACGGGCACGGGCGTGGTGGTACCGGGGGCGGGCGCGGGTCCGGCCGGGGCAGGCGCGAACGCGTCGCTCACGCCCAGCGGCGCCACGTCCAGCGGCGGCGGGGTGCCGTGCCGGCCCAGCGCCTCGCGCAGGAGGACGGCGAGCAGGCGCGCGGACTCCCGCACCGGGCCCGCGACGCGCACGGGTGCTTCGACGGGCGTCTCAACGGGCATCGGGGGCACCCGCACCGTCCACCGTGAGCAGCACCCTGGCCGTGGCGATGCCCGCCGCCGCCAGGTCCGCCGGGGTGGTGTCCACGTACAGCGCGTCGCGTCCGGCGCGCCGCAGCCGCTCCAGCACCGCGTCGAACGTGGTCTCCGGGCCGCCCGCCGTGACCGGGGCGCCGGTCACCGCGACGGCCGCGGCGGCGAGGTCGCGGACGAGCGGGTCGCCCAGGTCCACGACGCCGCCCGGCTCCTCCGCGGCCAGCTGCGCCTGCCCCAGGAGATCCCGCAGCGCCGCGCAGACCGCCGCCCGCCGGGTGAGGCCCGCCCCGAGCGCCCAACGCCCGTGCCCCGAGGGCGCGTCGGCCTCCCGGGCCAGCACCGCGTGGGCCGAGGTGCGCTCCGCCTCACCGAGATCGAGCAGCTCCACCGCGAGGTCCAGGTTGGCCGCGGACTTCAGCAGGAACACCAGCTCCGGATCGTCCCCGCCGGCGGCGACCGGGCTGACGACGGTGGTGCCCCGGACCGCCCGCAGCAGCGCGTCGTGTGCCAGGGCCGACATCAGGCCGGTGCCCGCGGCCTCCCCCGCACCGGGGCCCGCGCCCGATCCGGCGGAGGTCGCGAGGTGCACCCGCTGGTGGTTGCCCGGACCGAAGGTGCGCACCGCCTCCGCGGGCACCCGCACGGGCTCCTTGGTGAGCAGCGAGGTCGCGAGGGTCCAGGCGGCCGGGGCCGCGCCGCTGCCGCCGGAGGTGGTGAACGCCTCCGCACCCAGCACCCGGTCCGCCCCCGCCGCAGCCGCTCCCGCAGCCGTCGCGGCCGGCGGCGGGACGACGTGCTCGACGTACGCCGCCGCCGCGGCGTACAGCGCCCGCATCCGCGCACCGGCCAGATGGTGCACGTCGAAGGCGGCGACCAGCCGCCGCACCCCCGCGCCGAGCGCCACCTCGACCCGGCTGACCTTCAGCGGGGTCTGGGTCAGCGCCTCGTCGTCGTACCGGCTGAAGACGCCGGTGTACGGGCGGACCAGCGCGGTGCTGATCCGGTTCAGCTCCTCGACCATCGCCTCCGCGTCCCGGGCCGTCTCCACCGTCGCGGTGACCGGCAGCGCCAGTCCTTCCGGCGGCGCGGCGGGCGGCTGCCCGTCGTCGGGCGCGGCGCAGCGGACGCAGCGCGGGTGGGGCCGCACGGGTTCGGCCCGCACGTCGAGCGAGGCCAGGTCCTGGATCAGTACCTGTCCGTCGGTCTCCGCGGGCAGCGCTCCGGTGGTGAGGCGGAAGATCTCGTAGCCGATGAGGTTGCCCACCATCGCGGCGACCGGCCCGGACACGCTGGCGCCGGACCCCGGGGTGGCGCCCGCGGCCTCGCCCCACAGCGCGGCGGCCTCCGCGGCGGACACGTTGCCGCCCAGCCGCAGCACCGCGCAGGACCAGCAGCCGGTGGAGGCGGCGGTGGCGAGCGGGCCGACCACGACCCGCTCGCCGAACATCCAGGCGGGTATCAGGGTGCGGCCCTCGGGTATCCCGGCGGCCAGCAGCCGGTGGGTGCGCGCCCCCGCCCCGGTGCCGCTCACCACGACGACGTCGTACCCGTCGAGCGCGTCCCAGTCAGCGTCCGCGCCGAGGCGGTCGGCCCGCGCACCGGCCCGCGCCGCCTCCGCCATGACCTCCTCGGACTCCGTCACCGTGCCGATCCGCGCGCAGCCGTTGCGCAGCAGGCTCAGCGCGCACCAGCGGGCGGTCTCGTCGTCGCCGAGCACGGCGACCCGGGTGGCGCGGAAGCGGGCGAAGCGTTCGGCCGCGCCGTCGGCGTAGTGGTCGACGTACGCGATCTGCGCCGCGAACCGTTCGGCGGCGGCCGCGTCCAGTACCGGTTCCGCCTCGCTCGGCGGCTCGGGCACGTCACGGGCGAAGCCGCGCCCGTACAACGCCTTGACCAGTTCGGCGGCCATCGCGCGCTGGGCGGTCCCGAACCCGGCGCAGAGGTCCGCGAGCCGGTGGTGGCCGGTCAGGTGCGGGACGACGAGGGAGGCGAAGCGGTAGGCGGTCCGGCCGGTCAGGTGGAAGCCGCCGTCGGCGTTGTGGAAGAGCACCCCGCCGGGGGTCTCGGTGAACAGCACGTCCCGCCGGATGCGCGGCCGGGTCGCGGCGAGCGCGTCGAACGTACCGGTCACGGCCGGGTCGGCAACGGCGCTCTCAGGTGCGGCAATCGGGGTGTTCGCGGCCATGGGGTCACACCTTCTCTGTGCGGCGGATGTGTTCCGGGGCGGTTCTGCGTACGTAGCTGCGGAGCAGTTCGTGGACCCGGTACGGGCCCGGCGGGCCGTCCTCCAGCAGTCCGGCGTCGGCCAGCTGCTCCAGGACCGCTTCGGTCACGGCCGGGCTGTCGTCGGGGCCGAAGGTGTCCCCCGGTGCCGCCGCGACCAGCTGGAACGCCTCGGACAGCCGGGGTTCCAGCCGGTTCAGCGCACCGTCGAGCAGGGCCCGTACGGAGATGTCGGGCGAGTCCGTCAGGGTGAGCCGGGCCAGCGGGTCCTCGCCCAGCCAGCCGACGGCGTCGGCGAGCCGCAGCCCCGGCCGGGTCAGCAGCCGGGCCGTCAGGATCCGCAGCGCGAAGGGGAAGTGCCCGCACAGCCGGGCGAGGCGGTGTGCCGCGTCCGGCTCCCCCTCGACCCGCTCGGCCCCGAGCACCGACAGCAGCAGGGCGTACGACTCCGCCTCGGTGAAGGCGGTGAGCCGGTGCACCCAGCCCCCGTGGGTGGCGATGAGACCGGCGAGCCCCATCCGGCTGGTGGTGATCACGGCCCCCCGCGCACCGGCGACCGGGGGCAGCAGCGGGCGCACCTGACCGGCGTCCACCACATCGTCCAGGACCAGCAGGACGCGGCCGCCGTCCGGCCCGGCCCGCAGGGCGTGGGACACCTCCGCCGCGATCTCCTCCGAGCGGCGCGCCCCGCCGTCCGGACGGGTCATCGGCACCAGCCACCGGCCGCCCGGGAAGGCGTCCCGCACGAGGTGGGCGACGTGGTGCGCGAGGGCCGACTTGCCGATGCCGGGCGGCCCGGAGACCAGGAGGGTCAGCGGGTGCGGGGCCTCTTCGCCGGGTTCGGCGGGGGCGGTGAGCCGGGCCGCCATGGCGGCGGTCTCGGCTTCCCGGCCGGTGAAGTTGGGCACCACGGGCACCGGACGGGCGGCGGGGCACGCGGGTGTTCCGGCCTCTGCGGTGGCCACCGGGGCGGCGGCCGGGAGCGCGGCCGGGCCGTGCCCGGTGCCGAGGTCCTCCCCCCGCAGGATCGCCAGCTCCAGCTGCTGGAGGGCGGGCGAGGGGTCGACTCCCAGCTCGTCCAGCAGGAACTCCTTGACCCTCCGGTACTCGGCAAGGGCCTGTGTCTGGCGGCCCGTCCGGTACAGCGCCTCGATCAACTGCTCGCGGAGCCGCTCGTTGTCCGGGTACGCCCGGGTGGCCGACCAGAGTTCGACCAGCGCCTCCCCGCACCGCCCGAGCCGCAGCAGCAGGTCGCAGACCCGCTCCACGCTGCGCAGCCGCTCCTCCGCGAGGCGGGGGACCTCGTCCCGGTGCAGCAGGTCGGAGCGCACATTGGTCAGCAGCGAGCCCTGCCAGAGCGACAGCGCGTCCTTCAGCGTGCTGAGTTCCGCGTCCGGATCGTCCGAGAGGGCCACCGCCCGGCGGATCTGGTCACGGAAGCCGAGCAGGTCCAGGGTGTCCGGGGCGGCGGTGATCCGGTAGCCGCCGGGCACGGCCTCGATCACCGTGCCGGTCACCCCGTGCCGGGTGAAGAGCCGGCGCAGCCGCAGTACGCAGGTCTGGAGGGCGGCCTTGGCGGTGACGGGCTGCTCCTCGCCCCACACGGCCCGCTGGAGGTATTCGGCGGAGACCACGGTGTTGGCGTGCAGCAGCAGCGCGGCCAGCAGGACGGTCGGCTTCGACGGCTGGAGCACCACGGCCTCGTTACCGTCCGCCAGGGTCAGCGGCCCGAGCAGCTGGAACCGCATCACGGCCGCCACACGGCCGCGGGGTGTGCGACACCGTCCGGCTGCCGCGAACGCGAGGACCTGGACACGATTCCCTCCGGCGGTTGCGTGACGCCGGGGGTTCCCGGCAGCACGACGATGCCAGCGGGCGGCGGGCAGGAGTCGGTGCGGCCGTGTCAGCTTGCTGCACGGCCGCGGCAGCTTCGTGCAGCCCCCTCCGGGTTTCCGCGGGAACGAATCCGGCCCCGGGGCGTCTGGAGGGACGTCCCGGGGCCGGAGGTTCTCAGTCTACGGTGAGCGCTGTCTCACCCGTCCGTGGCGATGGCGTTCAGGACGTTCATCCGACCGGCCCGGAACGCGGGGACCAGGGCGGCGAACAGTCCGACGAAGGCCGAGGCGACGAACACCGTGATGATGGTCGGCCAGGGGATCTCCAGGACGCCGAGGCCCTCCAGGGCCAGCAGCTTCTGGGCCGAGGTGCCCCAGCCCATCCCGAGGCCGAGGCCGAGCAGGGCGCCGAACAGGGCGATGACCACGGACTCCAGCCTGATCATGCGGCGCAGCTGGCGGCGGGAGAGGCCGATGGCGCGCATCAGGCCGATCTCGCGGGTCCGCTCGACGACCGAGAGGGCCAGGGTGTTCACGACCCCGAGGACCGCGACGATGATCGCCAGGGCGAGCAGGCCGTACACGATGTTCAGGAGCTGGCCGATCTGGTCCTTCAGGTCCTGCTTGAAGTCGGCCTGGTTCTGCACCTTGTACTGCGGGTACTCGGCGAGCGAGCTCTTGAGCGCGGCGTAGGCCTCCTTCTCCTTGCCGTCCTGCGCCTTGGCGAACATGATCACGTTCTTGGGCATCTTGTCCGCGGGGACGTACTTCTCGGCGGTCGAGGTGTTCATGTACATCGCGCCCTGGTCCACGCTCGTGTCGTCCGAGGTGATCGCGGCGACCTTGAGCTTCGCCGGGGTGCCCGCCTTGAACGCGACGGTGATCGTGTCACCGACCTTGATCCCGTGCGCGGTGGCGTAGTCCTCGCCGACCGACATCGCGTTCCTGCCGTAGGCCGCGGGCAGATCACCGGCGACGGTCTCGCGCCGCAGGTCCTGCGGGTACGTCGGGTCGGCGGCGGTGACGTGCTCGTCCGCCGTCGAGCCGTCGGGGTTGGTGAGCTTCGCGCCGAGGGACTTGTAGTTCGTGACGTGCTCGATGCCGGGTGCGGTCGTCAGCGCCTTCGCGGCCTGCGGGACGATCAGCTGGCCGGTGGACGATTGCACGATGAAGTCGGCGCCCACCGACTTGTCCAGCTCGTCGGTGGCGGAGGCGACCATGGAGGAGCCGACCACCGAGAGGCACGCCACCAGCGCCAGGCCGATCATCAGGGCCGCCCCGGTGGCTCCGGTGCGGCGCGGGTTGCGCAGTGCGTTGCGCTCCGCCAGCCGGCCGACCGGTCCGAAGAACCGGAGGACGACGACGCTGAGCGCCCGTACGACGACGCCGGCGAGCAGCGGGCCGATCACGATGAAGCCGATGAGGGTGAGGACCACGCCCAGGCCGAGGAAGGCCGAGCCGTCGCTCGACTTGTCCGCCTGGGTGGTCGCCCACAGGGCCGCCGCACCCGCGCCGGTCAGGACCAGGCCGATACCGGCCCTGATCCAGCCGGACTTGGCGTCCGCCGGGGTGCCGGCGTCGCGCAGGGCGGCCATCGGGGAGACCTTGCCGGCCCGGCGGGCCGGGATGTAGGCGGCGAGGACGGTCACGATGATGCCGAGCGCGAGCCCGGTCACCGGGGTCGTCCAGGCGATGGTGAGGTCCTGGGTGGACAGCTCCATGCCGACCGCGCCCATGACCTTCATCAGGCCGACGGCGAGGCCGACCCCGGCGGCGACGCCGAGGATCGATCCGACGACGCCGAGGAGCACCGCCTCCAGGAGGACGGACCGGTTGACCTGCTTGCGGCTGGAGCCGATGGCCCGCATCAGGCCGATCTCGCGGGTGCGCTGGGCGACCAGCATCGAGAAGGTGTTGACGATCAGGAAGATGCCGACGAGGAAGGCGATCCCGGCGAAGCCGAGCATCGCGTACTTCATGACGTCGAGGAAGGAGCCCATGGAGTCCTTGTTGGCGTCCGCCGCCTCCTGCTGGGTCTGGAGCTTGTACGCGGCGGAGCCGTCCAGGGCGGTGGCGACGTTCTTCTTCAACTGGGCGTCGCTGACACCCGGTTCGGCGGTGACGGAGATCTGGGTGAAGGCGTCGGCGCTGCCGAGGAGCTTCTGCTGGGCGGTGGCGGTGTCGAGGTAGACGATGGCCGCGCCCGGGTTGGTGACCTTGAAGGTGGCGATGCCGCTGATCTTCGCGCGGACGTCTCCGGTGACGGCGATGGTGCGCAGTTCGTCACCGATCTTCAGGTGGTGCTTGTCCGCGGTGTCGGCGTCGACCATGATCTCGGTCGGACCGCGCGGGGCGTGGCCGGAGGTGATCTCCATGGAACGCAGGTCGTTGCGCGTCCAGTTGCCGGCGAGCGTGGGGGCTCCGGTGTCGGAGCCCATGTTCTTGTTGTGGCTGTCGACGACGGTGACCGCGGAGCTGGAGACGGCGCCCTCGGCCGTCTTCACCCCGTCGGCCTTCTCGACCCGTGCGACGACGGAGGCGGGCAGCGACTCGGGCTTGCCGTTCTCGGGGGTGTCGTCGGCCTTGGCCTTCTTCGGGCTGACGGTGACGTCGGCGGAGGTGGCGGCGAAGAGCTTGTCGAACGTGGTGTTCATCGTGTCGGTGAAGACGAGCGTGCCGCACACGAACGCCACCGACAGCAGGACTGCGACGGCGGAGAGCGCCATCCGGCCCTTGTGCGCGAAGAAGTTGCGCATCGAGGTCTTCCAGACGGTCATGACGTCCGCCCGCGCGCGTCGAAGTCCTTCATCCGGTCCAGCACCTGGTCCGCGGTCGGGTTGAGCATCTCGTCGACGATGCGCCCGTCCGCGAGGTACAGCACCCGGTCCGCGTAGGAGGCGGCGACCGGGTCGTGGGTGACCATGACGATGGTCTGGCCCAGCTCGTCCACGGACTTGCGCAGGAAGTCGAGCACCTCGGCGCCGGCCCGCGAGTCCAGGTTCCCGGTCGGCTCGTCACCGAAGATGATCTCCGGCTGGGCGGCGAGCGCCCGCGCCACGGCGACCCGCTGCTGCTGGCCGCCGGACAGCTCGGTCGGCCGGTGCTTCAGCCGCTCGGAGAGGCCCACGGTCTGCACGACCTGCCGCAGCCAGGCGGCGTCCGGCTTCCGGCCGGCGATGTCCATCGGCAGCGTGATGTTCTCCAGCGCGTTCAGCGTCGGCAGGAGGTTGAACGCCTGGAAGATGAACCCGATCCGGTCACGGCGGAGCTGGGTCAGCTTCTTGTCCTTGAGGCCGGTGATCTCGGTCTCGGCGAGGTGGATCTGCCCGGATGTCACGGTGTCGAGTCCGGCCAGGCAGTGCATCAGCGTCGACTTGCCGGAACCGGACGGGCCCATGATCGCGGTGAACTGGCCCCGTGCGATGTCCACATCGACGTGGTCGAGGGCGACGACCCGGGTCTCCCCGGCCCCGTACGCCTTGACGACCTGCCGCGCCCGCGCAGCAACAGCCGTACGCCCTCCAGTGCCCTCGTGCCTGGGAATGGTTACAGCCGTTGTCACGGTTTATCTCCTATGTCGGTCAGCGCCGGGCAGTCGCCGTCTACGCCGAGTGTTCGCCGTCTGCTCTGAAGTCTGTCGGCCCGAGGGGGTCCGGCGCGCTGGTGCCCAGCGCAGTCTTCGGGTGGGGTTTTCCCCACCCCGCCCCCTGCGGTCCGCCGCAATCGCGGTGTGTGGAACACGCTACGGAGAGGACGGCACCGGCCACGTCCTCCGCCGGGAGGAACGGTCCCTGGGCAGAAGTAGGGAGCCACCCCTAGGGGTCTCGGCCCCTGGGTGGAGGGGCGTATCAGGGGCCGGTCCATGCGGCACGCGGCAGTCGGCACAACGAGGAGCGGGCCGGCTCCGGGAGACCTGTGGGGCTCCCGGAGCCGGCCCGGGAGCCGGACGGTCCGTTCGTACGCGGTGGCGCGGGGCGGTGATCAGCCCCTGGCCGGCGCCACCTCGGGCGAGGCGGTCGCGTCGGTCTTCTCACCGGTGGCAGAGCCGCGGACGGCCGGGATGAACGTCGAGATCACCGCCGCGATGACGGCGACGGCGCAGCCGAACATCAGGCCGGTACGGAACCCGGCCTCCGAGGTGAGGCTGAAGCCGCCCGTCTCCGTCGTCATCTGCGAGAGGACGGCGCCGATCACGGCGGCGCCGATCGAGGTGCCGAGCGCGCGCATGAGGGTGTTGAACCCGTTGGCGGCGGCGGTCTCGGACGCCGGGACCGCGCTCATGATCAGGGCGGGCATCGCACCGTAGGCGAGGCCGACACCGCTGCTGCTGACCATCAGGAACAGCATCAGGCCCCAGGCGGAGCCCATCAGGAGGATGCCGAGACCGTAGGCCGCCGCGATCACCAACACCCCGCTGATCAGCGTGAACTTCGGCCCGCGGGCGTCGGTGAGCTTCCCGCCCAGCGGGGAGACGATCATCATCATGATGCCGCCGGGAGCCATCCACAGACCCGCCGCGAGCATCGACTGGCCGAGGCCGTAACCGGTCGCCTCGGGGAACTGCAGCAGCTGCGGCGCGATCAGCATGCCCGCGTACATGCCGAAGCCGACGAAGAGCGAGGCGATGTTGGTGATGAGCACCCGGGGACGGGCCGTGGTGCGCAGGTCGACCAGCGGGTCCCTGGTGCGCAGCTCCCAGAAGCCCCAGGCCAGCAGCACCACGACGGCGGCGACGAACAGACCGATGGTCGTCGTGGAGCCCCAGCCCCACTCGGCGCCCTTGGAGACGGCGAGGAGCAGGCAGACCAGGCCGACGGCGAGGCCGAGGGCGCCGGGCACGTCGAACCGCTGCCCCTTGGCACCGGCCGGCACGTCCGGGATCAGGAACCAGATCAGCGCGAAGATGGCGAGGGCCAGCGCCGCGGAGCCCCAGAACAGTGCCCGCCAGCTGGCGTACTGGGCGACCGCGGAGGCGATCGGCAGGCCAAGGGCGCCGCCGATGCCCAGGGAGGCGCTCACCAGGGCGATGGAGGAGCTCAGCTTCTCCTTCGGCACCACGTCACGCAGCAGGGCGATGCCGAGCGGCACCATGCCCATGCCCATGCCCTGCAGACCGCGTCCGACGATCATCGGGACGACGGAGGAGGCGAGGGCGCACACCACGGAACCGACGAACAGCGGCACCGAACACACCAGCAGCATCCGGCGCTTGCCCAGCAGGTCGCCCAGCCGCCCGGAGACGGGCACGCACACCGCCGAGACCAGCAGGGTGACGGTGATCACCCAAGTGGCGTTGGACGAGGACGTGTTGAGGAGCTTCGGCAGCTCCGCGATGAGCGGTGTGACCAGGGTCTGCATGACCGCCGCCACGGTTCCGGCGAACGCGAGCGTCGCGACCACACCGCCCGTTCTGGCTGTCGGCTGGGGGGCATCCATGAGGAGGAACTCCTAAAAGGGTCGTCGTCCGGTCCGCCGGGACGTCCGCCGGACAGATCGCTGGGCAGGTCGCTGGGCAGGTCGCCGGACAGCCCGCTGGGCAGTTCGCCGGGCAGCCCGCCCGATACAGCGATGTGCATCGTACACGTCTAATGTGTCATACACACTACGTGGCAGATGCATGCCTCGTGAGAACATGATCCGGAGCCCACCGGCACGGCACAGCAGAGCAGGAGGCCGCAGAGATATGGCCAGGCCAACGGACCAAGTGGAGTACGAGCAGATGCTGCTCGGGCGGCACGACCTCGCCCACCAGCGGGGCGGACGGCACAAATACGCCCTGATGGACCGCAGCGCCTACATCCTGCTGAGCCGCATCCGGATCCAGGGCCCCATGTCCAACGGCGAACTGAGCGAGGCGTTCGGCCTCGACGCCTCCACCCTCAACCGCCAGACCGCGGCGGCCACCCGTGCCGGACTGGCCGAACGCATCGCGGACCCGGACGGCGGCATGGCCCGCAAATTCCGCATCACGGAGAAGGGCGCCGACCTCCTCGACCAGGAGCGCGAACGCGTCGTACGCGCCCTGGACCAGGTCATGCACGACTGGCCGGACGACGACATCGCCGCGTTCGCCGGCTACCTCAAACGCTTCAACAGCGGCATCGAGCAGCTCTCCAAGCAGCCCTGGCCGCGCCCCTGACCCCGGGCTGCCCCCGCCCGGCCCGTCAGTCCCCCGCCGGAGTCACCCGCCCGGTGAGCGCCGCCAGCGAGTTACGCACATGCGCCATGTGCGCCTGCACGTCCTCGCGCCCCTCCTCGTGCTCCCGCAGCACCCGCTCCGTCTCCCGCACCACCCGCTCCTCGCGCACCCGGGCGGCCGCGATCAGCTCCGCACCCCGCGCCTCCGCGTCCTCCTGCCCGTGCCGCGCGGCCTCCTCCGCCTCGGCCAGCGCCCGGCGCGCCTCGGCGAGCAACGCGTCCGCCCGGCCGGTCAGCTCCGTGTGCTCCGCCGACTGCGCCGCCTCCGCGTCCGCGATCTCCTGCCCGGCCGCCTTCCACCGCTCGGCGTGCTCCTGCTCCTGGTGCGCCAGCACACTCGCCGTCCGGCCGCGGGTCGCCTCCATCGCGGCGTCGGCCTCCTCGCGCACCGCCGTCGCCTCCAGCCGGGCCGCCGCCAGCGCCTCACCGGCCGCGCCCTCCGCCTCTGCCACCAGCCGCTCCGCGTGGTCCGTCGCGGCCGACCGCATCGCCTCGGCGTCCGCACGGGCCGACTCGCGCACCGCCCGCGCCGCCTCGTCCGCCGCGTCCCGCACGGACTGCGACTCCTCCTGCGCGGCCCCCCGCAACGCCTCCGCCTCGCCCTCGGCCAGCGCCAGGATCTGCTGCGCCCGCTCCCCCAGCGACGCGTAGTCCTGCGGTGCCAGCGCGGCGACGGCCTCGTCCAGCCGGGCGGACTCCGCGATCAGCGTCTCCGCCAGCGCCGTCAGCCGCGCCACCCGCTCCTGAGCCTCGTCCCGCTCGGCGGACAGCCCCGCCACCATGCGGTCCACCTGCTCCGGACGGTAGCCACGTCCGCGCACGCCGACGAAGCCGTGCGCGGACACCGGTGCAGAACTCATCCTTGACGCCTCTTTCCGACTCTCCGGGCCCGACCATCGAGCAATACGTCAAGGATGCGGCAATTGGCTGAGAAGTCGGAATCCTTTCGATGCTTTCCGGACGGAAGCGACCGGCGTCACAGACGGCAAAAGCGTGGTGCCCCGCTCCCAGCAGGAGTTCTGCCGGGAGCGGGGCACCACGCCCGCTGACGTGCTACGGATGTTCGACGATCAGATCAAGCCGTCCCACATCTGCTCCAGCAGCACCGACCACCAGCTCTCCGGCGACGCCAGCGCCGCCGGGTCCAGGGCGACCAGCTGCGCCTGGAAGTCGACCGTCCAACGGCCGGCCTGCTCCGGATTGAGCCCGTACCGCAGCCGCCACATCCGGCCCAGCAGGGCCAGAGACCGGGTGAACTCCGGCAGCCCGGTGTTCACGAACTGCGGCGCCACCGACTGCCCGCCGGGCCCCGCCTCCACCGGCACGGCCACGATGTTCGCCGTCCCGTACTGCACACAGATCGCCCGGCCGAAGTCCGAACCCATCACGAGGTACGAACCCGCGTCGGGCGCCGGCTGCACCTGGCGCTGCGCGGCCAGCTCGGCCAGCGTCGGCACCACCGGCTGACCCGGCTGCGCCCAGAAGAACGGCCCGAAGTCGGCGGGCAGCCCGGCCCAGACCAGCGTCCGCGCCACGATCTCCGGCACCCCCTGACGGGACACCGCACGCTGGTCGAAGCGGAGCACGCCCTGCGGACCGAACGTCTGCAGCAGCTCCTCCGCGATGGCCTCCGGCGGCACCGGCATCGCGGGCGGCAGCTGCGGCAACGGCGCCCGCACCGGCGCCGGACGCGCGGGACCGTCCGCCACCTGGTGCAGCTCGCCCTGATGGGTGAGCAGATGCTGCATGCCCTGCTGCCGGCTCGCGTGATCGGTGCCGTACGGAGCGACGCTGGTGATCCGCACCTGCGGCCAGGTCTCCCGGATCATCCGGGCACAGTAACCGCCCGGCAGCTCGCAGGACTCCAGCTCCGTGTGCAGCTCGATGACCTGCTGCGGCGGTACGTTCATGGCCCGCAGCTCGTGCAGCATCTGCCACTCGGGGTGCGGGGTGCCCGGCGCGGAACGCCGGATCAGCTGCTGCTCACTGCCGTCGGGGCCCCGGTAGCGCAGCACGGCCTGGTAGCCGGGGCCGACGGTCGGCTGTCCGGGGGGCGCCTGCGGATAGCCGTACGCCGCCGGCGGCGGGGTGTGACCGGGCGGCGGCAGCTGTCCGGGGACACCTCCCATCGACCCACCGGGCGGACCCATCTGCGCCGGACCCGCGAGCATCGTCGCCGCATGGTGCACACCGGCACCGGGCGGCGGCGTCGCGCCAGGAGGACCGGGCGGACCAGGAGGAGCGGCAGGACCGGGCTGACCCGGCTGCCCCGGCGGACCGGGAGGAGCGGGCGGACCGGGCGGACCGGGCGGACCGGGCGGCTGCGGCGCACCCGGGGCACCGGGCCGGCCGGGGGGACCGGGCGGACCGGGCGGCTGCGGCGCTCCGGGCGGACCCACCTGGGCGGGGGTCGCGAACATCGTGGCCGCCTGATGCACGTCGCTGCCGGGCGGCGGCGTCGCACCGGGCGGACCGGGCGGGCCGGGAGGCTGCGGAGCACCGGGCGGGCCGGGAGGCTGCGGAGCACCGGGCGGGCCCAGCTGCGGGGCGAGCTGCGTCGGCATGTACCCGCCCGCCGGGGCACCGGGCGCACCCGGTCCGGAGGGCGGCGGCACCGGCGCACCCGGCAGCGCGCCCGGAATACCGGGGGCGCCGGGCGGCGGCGGAGTCGTCGAGCCCCCACCACGCGCACCCCGCGGCGAAACGGCCGCCTTGCTGGTGGCCTCCTGCGAGATGTCCGCGGCGCCGGGAACACCGGGGGCGCTGGGAACACCGGGAGCAGCACCGGGGCCTTGGGGTCCGGGGTTCGGCGAGTCGAGCCCGGGCACGAGCTCCGTCCGGGGCAACTGGCTGCCCCCGGACATCAGGGCTGTCGGCGCCTCGGCCGATACCACCCTGGGCGGCTCCTCCTCGTCGTCCGCACCCGAGAGCGGCGGGGCGAACACCGTGGCCGGCAGCCCCACCTCCCCCTCGTCGGAGCCCGCGTTGGTATCGGTCCCCGCCCACGGCGTGGCCCCCACCGGGGGCTGCGGCGAGGACGCCTGAACACCCTCGTAGGCGGTGGGCTCGTAAGCACCCCGCCCGTCCGACGGAGAAGAGGGAGAGGGAATCGGCGCGGGCGCGGCAGGAACAGCGGGCGGGGCAGGCGCGGCGGGCGCAGCCGGGGGCGGGGCCTGCGGCGGGACCTGGCCCCCCGCGCCCTCCGCCCGCCGGTCCGGGATGCCGAGCTTGTCCGCCGCCTCCTGGAGCCACTCAGGCGGGCTCAACAGGAACGACGTCTGGTTCAGGTCGATGCGCTGCGGCGGCTCCGGAGCGGCCTGCGCCACCTCCGCGGCGCCGTACTCCTCCTCGTACCGCCGGATCACCTCACCGACCGGCAGGCCGGGCCACAACGTGGCCTCGCCGCTGTCCCTGGCGATCACCAGCCGCTGCCGGCCGCCGTCCGAGACCGGACCGTTCGCCCGGTCCTCTGCCCACACCACGAATCCCAGCTCGAACTCCCGCACCCGCACCTCGCGGTGCTGATACGCGGGAACGTCGCCGTTGACCCACTCGTCCGCGCGCTCCTGCGCCTGTGCGAAGGTCACCATCGCGCTCACCCCTCCACCGGGACGGCGCGCGCGAAGCCGCCGTCCACCATCAGGTTCGCCACCGTCTCCAACTCCGGCGGGTTGCCCGCGAGACGCTGGAGAAAGGCGTCGAAGTCCACGCCGCACGGCAACAGCAGCCGGTCCACCCGCTCCTGGACGCTCCAGCCGTCCTGATCCCGCGCGTCGTCGTACGCGCAGAACCAGACCGAACCGATGCCCTGGCCCCGGACCTTCACCGCGAGGATGCCGCCCTGGACGAAGCCGACCCCCAGGTAGTCCTTGGTCAGATGGTCCCGCAAACACTTGTTCACATAGACCAGGTCGTTCACGGCCGCCTCGTCGCGCACCGTGAAGAACGGCTGGTCGACCAGCAGCCCCAGCTCCGCGTCGAGCGCCGCCCCCACCGGGGCCGAACCGCCCGCCGCCTTCAGGAACGTGCGGTACGCACCCGGCAGCCGGTAGCCGAGGTCCTCCTCGACGCCCTGGACCTGCTGCTCGCTCACCGCCACGGCCCCCTTCGGGAGCCGGAAGTGGGCGGGCCGGGTCTCCTGGAGCGGACGCGTACCCCGCTTGTTCTGGTCCACCGCGGTCGTCGCCAGGCCACCGTGGTGCCGCAGCAGGGCCTTCACCTCGACCGGGACCAGCTCCATCCGCCGGCCGCCCGGCACGTGGTGCCAGGTCCAGCCGTGCGGGGTGGCGACCGCCGGAATCGTGTCCCACAGCTCGTGCCCGCTGGCCGCCAGCGCCGCGTTGGCCGACACGTAGTCCGTGAGCCGCAGTTCGTCGACACCGAAGCCCTGCGGGGGCTCCGCGATCTCGGCGGCGGCGCGCGCGTACGGCGCGAACTCCGGACACCCGTTCCCGTCCATGCGCACACCTCTGGGGTGGCGGGACGCCCGGACCGGGTCCGGGAAGTGCACGAGCTGCCCGGCGTAGGCCCCGTTCGGTGGCGCGGCTTGCTGCCCGAGCCGACCTGTCGTCATGGCGGTTGCCCCCTGCTGCGTCTGGCTGATGAGGACCGACCTGCCCATGGGGGCGGTCCAGGCACAGCCTATGCGGTGCCGCAAGGACGGGTCCCGCCCCACCGGCCCCCGAACATTTCCGTCACGAACCGTCACAACGCTGTGCCGGATGAGCGACGGCCGGGCCACCATCGGGCGACACGCGCACACCTTTTCCCGACCCAGCTTTCACACGACCCGACACATTTGGCAGGCTGTCACCCGCATACACGGGGGCGTGCACATTCGGCAGCGGCCGCTGCGGGCACGGGAGGGACAACGCACCATGCACACCGCACACTCTGCACACACCGTCACATCCGGGGACCCACGACTCAGCTGGAGCAGCACAGAGACCAGCCACGCACCCCGCCTCACCCAACGCCGCGACGGCATCCTGCCGGCCGTGGCCGCGGCGCTGTCCGTCCGCGGCGACACACTCACGTGCACCGCGGGCAAGGGCGACCAGCCACCCGTACTGCACCACCTCGTCCAGGACTTCCTGGACACCCTCACCAGCGGCCAGCGGGAACGCTTCACCGGCCGCTGCCCCGAAGCGATACTGCTCTCCCGGCACCTCACCGCCGCAGAGGCCGGCCGCTCCAAGCGCGCCCAGCGCAAACCCCTCACCAACGGCGAGGCCCGCCGCGCGCTCAAGCACGCCCGGCTCACCGCACGCCGCATCCGCGAGGACGGCGACCCCCTGCACGGCAGCTACGCACCGCCCTGCCGCTCCTGCTCGGTGATGCTCGCCCACTTCGGCGTACGACCCGTCGACCTCACCACCGCCGGAGCGGCGACCACCGCAGAGAAGGGCTGACCGCGCCCCCATGGCCGACCGACACGACCTCCCCGAACAGGCGAACCCGGCGAACCACGACCGCCAGGCCTCCACCCGCTTCCCCGTCGCCGTCGACGCAGCCCTGCGCGCGGCCGGCTGGCAGCCCGGCCGCTGGGACATCCGGCAGGCGGAGGAGTGGGCCGACGCGCTGCGCTCGCACGCCTCGCCGGCCGGGCACCAGCACGCCGTCTTCCCCTCGGCCGTGGAGGCCTGGGCCGAATTCGGCGGCCTCCACCTCACGCCCACCGCGCCCGGCCGCCAGATCGCACCCGCGACCGTGCGGATCGACCCGCTGCGCGGGCTGCACCTGGCCCGGACCCTGGGGGACCTGGGCCGCGCCCTGGAGACCGAGGTCGCCCCGCTGGGCGAGGAGGGGGACGGGCAGGCGGTGCTCGCGATCGACACCGAGGGACGGATCTACAGCATCGACCACACCGGCGACTGGTACCTGGGCCCCGACATCGACCAGGCCCTGTCCACCCTGGTCACCGGCGCCCAGCCGGAACGCCTCACCTCGGCCTGAGCGCTTCCGGCCCGTCGCGGGAGTCAGCGCGCCGGGCCGGAGGCGTCCGGCAGCACCGCGGAGACCCGGAAGCCGCCCGCGTCCGTCGGCCCGGAGACGAAGACCCCGCCCAGGCCGAGCACCCGCTCCCGCATGCCCACGAGCCCGTTGCCGCCGCTGGGCAGCCCGGCGTCCGCCGTGGCCGAGTCGGAGGGGCCGTTCTCCACCTGCATGGCGACCTCCGCGCCCCGGTGCGCCAGCCGCACCCAGGTCTTCGCGCCGGCCGCGTGCTTGTGCACGTTCGTCAGGGCCTCCTGCACGACCCGGTACGCGGTCTGCTCGACCTCCGGCGGGTACGGCCGCGTCTCGCCCTCGACCGAGAGCTCCACCGTCATGCCCGCCGCCCGCGACTCCCCGACCAGCGTCTCCACCTCGTCCAGCCGGGGCCCGTCCTCCGCCAGGACCGGGGCCGCCCGGCCGACGGAGGCGAGCGGCACCTTCGTCACCCGCGTCACCATCGGCTCCCCGGTACGCAGCACCCCGAGCATCTCGCGCAGTTCGGTCAGCGCCTGGCGCCCCATGTCACCGACGAGCGCCGCGTTGCGCACGGCCTTCGCCGGGTCCTTGGGCGCGACGGCCTGGAGCGCCGCGGCGTGCACGACCATCAGGCTCACCCGGTGGGCGACCACGTCGTGCATCTCGCGGGCGATCCTGGTCCGCTCCTCGGTACGGGCCCACTCGGCCCGCTCCTCCGCCCGGTCCGCGAGCAGCGACAGCTCCCGCTCCAGTGAGTCCGCCCGCTCCCGCAGGCTCTCCATCAGCCGGCGCCTGGCCCCTATGTAGAGGCCGAACAGCACGGGCGGCGCGGTGAGCCCCACCGCCATGAAGAGCGACAGCATCGGGACGTACCAGTCGCCCGGCCCGAAGTCGGCACTGGCCGACACCCCCTGCCGCAGCCGTACGTACGTGACGATGAACGTGCCGACCAGCGACATGCTCATCAGCACCACGGTGATCCGCCGGGGCACGTCGGACGCGGCCAGCGTGTACAGGCCGACGAGGCCCATCAGGAAGCCCATCTCGGCCGGCGTCGTGGCGACGGACACCAGCACCACGGCGATCGGCCACCGCCGGCGAACCAGCAGTACGGCCCCCGCCAGGAACCCGAAAACCACCCCCAGAGGCACCGGCAGCCCGGTGTCCCCCGCGAATTCCACCCCTTCCAGCGCACACTCCAGCGCCGAGAACAGCGCCAGTCCCACATCCAGTGCGACACTCCGTCGCCGTTCCCACCACCAGTAGCCGCGGGTGGTCGGTCCCGCCGCTTCCCGGTCTGCCCCCGTTGCGGTCATGGCATCCAGCGTACGGGCGGGCGCACCTCATTTTCGGGTGACCCGGACAGCACGTCGCACGTTCGAACGGAGACGAAATCCGCGTGCCCGAAAGCGCCGGACTTTGGCGTCGCGTCGAAGGGGCTCGGTACGGCATAGTGTTGGGTGCCGATCCGGCCGACCCGGACCCATGTCCGGTTCAGTCGGCATTGATCCCCCATGGTGTAATTGGCAGCACAGTAGCTTTTGGTGCTATTTGTCCGGGTTCAAGTCCTGGTGGGGGAGCCCAGTCACCGGGCCCCGACCCAAGCGGTCGGGGCCCGCACTCATGCCCGGTCGAACACCCCCCGGTATCCTGCGGATGTCCACCACCCGAAGCCGAAGGGCCAATCCGTGAGCTCCGAACGCCCGGCAGCCGTCGTCGTACTCGCAGCGGGTGAGGGCACCCGCATGAAGTCGAAGACCCCCAAGGTTCTGCACGAGATCTCCGGGCGCTCGCTCGTCGGACATGTCGTCGCGGCCTCCCGCGAGCTGGCGCCCCAGCACCTCGTCGTGGTCGTCGGCCACGCGAGCGAGCAGGTCACCGCTCACCTCACCGCCGCGGACGCCCAGGTGCGCACCGCCTACCAGGCCGAGCAGAAGGGCACCGGGAACGCGGTGCGCGTCGGGCTCGACGAGCTGGGCGGGACCGTCGAGGGCACCGTCATCGTGGTCTGCGGCGACACCCCGCTGCTGTCCGGTGAGACGCTCGCCGCGCTCGCCGCCACCCACACCGCCGACGCCAACGCGGTCACCGTGCTCAGCGCCGAGGTCCCGGACGCCACCGGGTACGGGCGGATCGTCCGGTCCGCGGCGACCGGCGCGGTCACCGAGATCGTCGAGCACAAGGACGCCACGGAGGCGCAGCGCGCCATCCGGGAGATCAACTCCGGGGTGTTCGCGTTCGACGGGCAGCTGCTCACGGACGCGCTCGGCAAGGTGCGCACCGACAACAGCCAGGGCGAGGAGTACCTCACCGATGTGCTGTCGATCCTGCGCGAGGCGGGGCACCGGGTCGGTGCCTCCGTGGCCGCCGACCACCGGGAGATCCTCGGCATCAACAACCGGGTGCAGCTGGCGGAGGCCCGCCGGCTGCTGAACCAGCGGTTGCTGGAGCGGGCGATGACGGCCGGGGTGACCGTGGTGGACCCGGCGTCGACGCTGATCGACGTGACCGTGACGTACGAGCGGGACGCGATCGTGCACCCGGGTACGCAGCTGCTGGGGGCGACGCATCTCGGGGAGGACGCCGAGGTGGGGCCGAACTCGCGGCTGACGGACACCGTCGTGCACGCGGGCGCCCGGGTGGACAACACCGTGGCGGACGGGGCACAGGTGGGCGCGGGCGCCCTGGTCGGCCCGTACGCGTACCTGCGGCCGGGGACGAGGCTGGGCGCGAAGGCGAAGGCCGGTACGTACGTGGAGATGAAGAACGCCACGATCGGCGAGGGGACGAAGGTCCCGCACCTGTCGTACGTCGGTGACGCGACGATCGGCGACCACACCAACATCGGTGCCGCGAGCGTGTTCGTGAACTACGACGGTGTGGCCAAGCACCACACGACGATCGGCTCTCACTGCCGTACCGGATCGGACAATATGTTTGTGGCGCCTGTCACGGTCGGGGACGGTGTCTACACCGCGGCCGGGTCTGTCATCACGAAGGACGTGCCGTCCGGTTCGCTGGCCGTGGCCCGTGGCCAGCAAAGGAATATCGAGGGTTGGGTGGCCCGGAAGCGTCCGGGCAGCGCGGCCGCGCAGGCGGCTCAGGCCGCGTCGGAGGAGGCCGGCGGCGAAAGCTGACCGGAATCAGGTGCGTCGCGCACGGCGTACCGTGATAGATGCTCACCCCATTTCGGCTGGCTCGTTGCACATCGGGACATCTGCGTGCAGCGCCAGGAACACGTCTGAGGAGACTGTGCTGTGACCGGGATCAAGACGACCGGCGAGAAGAAACTGATGTTCTTCTCCGGCCGCGCCCACCCCGAGCTGGCCGAGGAGGTCGCGCACCAGTTGGGTGTGGGCCTCGTGCCGACGAAGGCCTTCGATTTCGCCAACGGTGAGATCTACGTCCGCTTCCAGGAGTCCGCCCGCGGCGCCGACTGCTTCCTGATCCAGAGCCACACGGCTCCGATCAACAAGTGGATCATGGAGCAGCTGATCATGCTGGACGCGCTGAAGCGCGCGTCGGCCCGCTCCATCACGGTGATCGTGCCGTTCTACGGCTACGCCCGCCAGGACAAGAAGCACCGCGGCCGTGAGCCGATCTCGGCCCGTCTGATCGCGGACCTGATGAAGACGGCGGGTGCGGACCGCATCCTCACCGTCGACCTGCACACCGACCAGATCCAGGGCTTCTTCGACGGTCCGGTCGACCACCTCTTCGCGCTGCCGATCCTGGCCGACTACGTCGGTGCGAAGGTCGACCGCTCGAAGCTGACGATCGTCTCGCCGGACGCGGGCCGGGTCCGGGTCGCGGACCGCTGGTGCGACCGGCTGGACGCCCCGCTGGCGATCGTGCACAAGCGCCGCGACAAGGACGTGCCGAACCAGGTCAGCGTCCACGAGGTCGTGGGCAACGTCGAGGGCCGGGTCTGTGTCCTGGTCGACGACATGATCGACACGGGCGGCACGATCTGCGCCGCCGCGGACGCGCTGTTCGCGCACGGTGCGGAGGACGTCATAGTGACGGCGACCCACGGTGTGCTCTCCGGTCCTGCGGCGGACCGGCTGAAGAACTCCAAGGTGAGCGAGTTCGTGTTCACCGACACCCTGCCGACGCCGGGTGAGCTGGAGCTCGACAAGATCACGGTGCTCTCGATCGCGCCGACGATCGCCCGCGCGGTGCGCGAAGTCTTCGAGGACGGTTCGGTGACGAGCCTCTTCGAGGAGCAGTAGGCGGTTCCCTGCGGGGAATTGCCGCAGGGAAAAGCGTCACAGAAGATCCACTTTGGGGTGCGGCCTCCCCGCCGGGTAGACTCAGCGAGTTGCTCGGCGAGGGAGGCCGTACTCATAGGTACGGCGGTCCGTTATCGACGCGCTCTTCGTAGCAGGCCTGTCGTGGGCCGGGTGACCTTCCGCAGTTTTGTCACCTTACGAGGAGTGCAGTCATGGCCGAGATCAAGCTCAACGCCGAGGTCCGTTCCGAGTTCGGCAAGGGCGCCGCCCGCCGCACCCGTCGCGCCAACCTCGTCCCCGCCGTCATCTACGGCCACGGCGCCGACGCCGTCCACATCACGCTGCCGGCCCACGAGCTGCAGCTCGCGCTCCGTACCGCCAACGTGCTGATCGGTCTTGAGATCGACGGCAAGGACGCGCTGGTCATCCCGAAGGCCGTGCAGCGCAACGCCCTCAAGGGCAACATCGAGCACGTCGACCTGCTGACCGTGAAGCGCGGCGAGAAGGTCGAGGTCGAGGTCGCGGTGCACGTCGAGGGCGAGCTGGCCCCGGGCAGCAACCTGCTGGAGTACGTGCAGAACACCCTGCTCGTCGAGGCCGAGGCCACCCACATCCCCGAGTCCGTCACGGTCTCCATCGCGGGCCTGGACGCCGGTGCCTCCATCCTCGCCAAGGACATCCCGCTGCCCAAGGGCTCCGTGCTGGCCGGCGACGAGGACGCTGTCGTGCTCCAGGTCGTCTCCGCCCAGGCCGAGGAGCCGTCCGCGGACGCCGCCGAGGCCGAGGGCGCCGAGGCCTGAGCCTCGTCCCACCTGCTTGACTGAGGGGCGGCGGATCTCCGTGAGGAGGACCGCCGCCCCGTCTTTCTGTCCGCCACCCGCCGTACCCGAGGAGACCCAGCGCGATGTCCGACGCCACCGACCCCTGGCTGATCGTGGGCCTGGGCAATCCCGGTCCCGAGTACGCGGCGAACCGGCACAACGTGGGCTTCATGGTGGCCGATCTGCTCGCGGAGCGGATCGGCGGGAAGTTCAAGCGGGCGTCGAAGGCCCAGGCGCAGGTGCTGGAGGGCCGGATGGGTCCGCCGGGGCCGTCGAGCCGCCGGGTGGTGCTGGCGAAGCCGATGTCGTACATGAACCTGTCCGGTGGTCCGGTGACGGCGCTGCGCGACTTCTACAAGGTGCCGCTCGACCATGTGGTGGCCATCCATGACGAACTGGACATCGATTACGGGTCGCTGCGGCTGAAGCTGGGCGGCGGCGACAACGGTCACAACGGGCTGAAGTCGATGACGAAGTCGATGGGGCCCGACTATCACCGGATCCGGTTCGGGATCGGGCGTCCGCCCGGCCGGATGCAGGTTGCCGATTTCGTCCTGAAGGACTTCTCGTCCACGGAGCGCAAGGAGCTGGGTTTCCTGGTGGACCGGGCGGCGGATTCGGTGGAGTGCCTGCTGGCGGAGGGTCTGGAGCGCGCGCAGAGCGCGTACAACTCCTGAGCCCCGGCCGCGAACGACCTGCGGCGAATTCCGACATACCTGCCGGTAACCGGGCTGTTTTCAGCCACGGCTTGACCGGGCGTGGGGCGCTGGCCAAGGATCGGCCCCCATGAAGCGCAGCTCCTCCCAACGTGCCCTGCACCACGGCCGCACCGCGGCTCTCGGCTGCGTCGTCCTGCTGTTGCTGGTGGCGGGGGTGCTGGCGTCGTGGGACTCGGCGCAGCACATCGTGCTGGCCAAGGGGCGTGAGCACGGCACGATGACGGTCACCGGGTGCGGCAGCGAGGTGTGTACCGGGCCGTACGTGCCCACGGACGGGGGTTCCGGGCGGTCCCGGGTGTCGGTGGACAAGTCCGTGGCGGCGAAGAAGGGGGACCGTTTCCCGGTCGTCGTGAAGCCGGGCACGTTCGAGGTGGTGCGGACGGGGACGCCGGGTTTCCTGCACGCGTGGGTGCCGCTGGGCGGTGCGCTGGTGCTCGCGGCGCTGGTGATCGGTGGTGGGATGCGGCTGCCCCGGATCGCGTGGGGTGCCGGGATCGCGGGTGCGGTCCTGCTGGTGGCGACGTTCTTCGCCCTGTGACGGGACCGCACCCGCGACGGCTCTGATCAGCCGGTGTTACGGAGTCCTGCGGCCACGCCGTTGACGGTGAGCAGCAGCGCGCGGGCGAGCAGCGGGTCGGGCTCCTCGCCGCGTTCGGCGGCCTGGCGCTGGCGGGCCAGCAGGGATACCTGGAGGTAGGAGATCGGGTCCAGGTAGGCGTCCCGGATGGCGAAGGTCTGCTGGAGCACCGGGCTGGTGCCGAGCAGTTCGGTGTTGCCGGTGATCTTGAGGACTTCGCTGACGGTCAGCGCGTGCTCGGCCTCGATGGTGTCGAAGACGTGCTTGAGCTCGTCGGGGACGAGGGTGTCGACGTAGTGGCGGGCGATGCGCAGGTCGGTCTTGGCGAGGGTCATCTCGACGTTGGAGAGGAAGTTCTGGAAGAAGTGCCAGTGTTCGTGCATCTCTTCGAGAACGGTGTCGAGACCGGCTTCGCGCAGGGCCTTGAGGCCTGAGCCGACGCCGAACCAGCCGGGGACGATCTGCCGGGACTGGGTCCAGCCGAAGACCCACGGGATGGCGCGCAGTCCGTCGAGCGAGACGCCCGAGCCGGGGCGGCGTGAGGGCCGCGAGCCCAGGTGCAGGTCGGCGAGCTGGTCCACCGGGGTGGAGGCGAGGAAGTACGTCGGCAGGTCGGGGTCCTCGACCAGCTTGCGGTAGGCGGCGTGGGCGGCGTCGGAGACGGTGTCCATGGCCGCGTCCCAGCGGGCCAGCGCCTCGTCCGACTGACGGGGCGCGGTGTGCAGCGCGGAGGCCTGGAGGGTGGCCGCGACGGTCAGTTCCAGGTTCTCGCGGGCGAGCGCCGGGATGAGGTACTTGTCGGAGATGACCTCGCCCTGCTCGGTCACCTTGATCTCGCCCTCCAGGGTGCCCCAGGGCTGCGCGAGGATCGCGTCGTGCGAGGGGCCGCCGCCGCGGCCGACGGTGCCGCCGCGGCCGTGGAAGAGGCGCAGGCGTACGCCGTAGCGGTGGGCGACGTCGCGGAGCCGGCGCTGGGCGCGGTGGATCTCCCACTGGGAGGTGGTGATGCCGCCGAACTTGGAGGAGTCGGAGTAGCCGAGCATGACCTCTTGGACGTCGCCGCGGAGCGAGACGAGGCGGCGGTAGGAGGGGTCGGCGAGCATCTCGTCGAGGATGACGTCGGCGGCCTTGAGCTCGTCGGTGGTCTCCAGGAGCGGGACGATGCCGATCTTGGCCCAGCCGGCGTGCAGGTCGAGGAGACCGGCCTCGCGGGCGAGGACGGCGGCGGCGAAGACGTCGTCGGCGCCCTGGCACATCGAGATGATGTAGGACTCGATGACCTCGGGGCCGAAGCGCTCGAAGGCCTGGCTGATGGTGTGGAAGACGCCGAGGGTCTTCTCGCCGGCGGCGTCGAGCGGGGCCGGGGTCGGGGCGAGCGGGCGGCGGGAGCGGAGCTCCTTGGCGAGGAGCTTCTGCCGGTAGTCGCGCGGCATGTCGGCGTAGCGCCAGGACTCCTCACCGAGGCGGTCGAAGAGCTGTCCGAGCGCGTGGTGGTGGGCGTCGGCGTGTTCGCGTACGTCCATGGTGGCGAGCTGGAGACCGAACGCGGCGAGGGTGCGGATGGTGCGGTCCATCCGGCCGTCGGCGACGATGGCGCCCTTGTGCTCGCGCAGCGAGGTCTGGATGAGGGCGAGGTCCGCGATGAGTTCGGCGGTGCCGAGGTAGTCGCAGCCGGGGCGGTGCGGGGTGCCGGAGGCGAGGCGCTCGCGGGTGTTGACGAGCTTCTGCCGGATGCAGGTGGCCTTGAGCCGGTAGGGCTCCTCCGCGTTCAGCCGCTTGTAGCGGGGGCTGATCTCGGGGAGTGCGTCCAGGTCGGCCCGGAGGGAGGCGTGCAGCTCGTCCGTGGCTCCGGTGTAGCGGATGGAGTTGGAGAGGAGTCCGCGCAGCTGGTCGACGAGTTCGAGGGCGTCGGTGATGCCGTGCTCGTGCTGGAGGATCAGCACCTCCCAGGTGACGGCGGGCGTCACGTTGGGGTTGCCGTCGCGGTCGCCGCCGATCCAGGTGCCGAAGGTGAGCGGGCGGGTGCCGGCGGGCAGTTCGACGCCGACGCGCTCCAGCTCCGCGGCCAGGTCCTCCAGGACGTCGCCCACGGCGTTGGCGTGGAGTTCGTCGAGGTAGTAGATGGCGTTGCGGGCCTCGTCGGCGGGCTCCGGGCGGACGACGCGCAGCTCGTCGGTCTGCCAGATGAGGTCGATGTTCTCGGCGAGCCGGATGTCCTGGCGGCGCCGGTCGGCCTCGATGACGGGGGTTTCCAGGAGTGCGGCGATGCGGCGGAGCTTGTTGAGTACGGAGCGCCGCGCGGCCTCTGTGGGGTGCGCGGTGAAGACGGGCCGTACGTTCAGGTTCTTGACGGTCTCGCGCAGGTGCTCGGGGTCCGCGTCCTTGAGCCGGTCGGCGGTGCGGGCGAGGAGACCGCCCTCCGCGGCGCGCCGGTCGCGCATCTCGTGGGCACGGTGGACCTGCTCGGTCACGTTGGCGAGGTGGAAGTAGGTGGAGAAGGCGCGCACGAGCTGTGCGGCGGTCTCCAGGTCCGTGTCGCCGAGGAGTTCGGCCGCGGCCTCGCCGTCGGTGCGGGTCAGGGCGCGGACCCGTTCGACGAGGTCGAGGAGGTCCTGGCCCTCCTGGCGTACCAGGGTCTCGCCCAGGAGGTCGCCGAGGCGGCGGATGTCGGCGCGCAGCTCGGGGCTGGCGGCAGGGGTCTGGTCGGCACTGCTCACAGTGTGCGGCTCCTTGCAGTGGTTGAGCACGGGATCCGGGGCCCGCGGCTGGCAGCGGGTGCCACGCCACCCCCGGGAAAGCAGAGTGCGGACCGCGCTGTCCGACCTCTCCAGGATAGGTGTCCGTGCTTTGGGTGCTGTTCGCGCCCCGACAGGTGTCCGCACTTCAAGACGGGTGGCCGCGGGGTACGCGTTCTGTCCCCTACCCCGTATGACACCACTCTGCGCGGGTCGGCCGCTCCCTCTTGTGGCGGGGCTCCGCGCTGCCATACTTACGACGCCGTAGGTTACGGATGCGTAGCCCACGCATTCCGTCGCGTTCTCACCCACAGGGGACTCCCCATGAAGACCAGCCCCGATGTGATCGAGGCCGCTCCGGCGGCCGACGTTCCTCCCTCCGCCACGCTCGGCGGGGACAACAAGCGGTCGATCGAGCAGTTCGCGCTTCTGATGTTCATCGTCGTGCCGTTCCTGGCCCTGGTCGCGGCGGTGCCGCTGGCCTGGGGCCGTGGTGTCAGCTGGCTCGATCTGGGTCTGCTGGTGGCGATGTACTTCATCGGCTGCCACGGCATCACGATCGGTTTCCACCGTTATTTCACCCATGGCTCGTTCAAGGCGAAACGTCCGCTCCGCCTCGCCCTGGCCGTGGCCGGTTCGCTCGCGGTGGAGGGTCCCCTGGTGCGCTGGGTGGCCGATCACCGCAAGCATCACCGCTTCTCGGACGCCGAGGGCGATCCGCATTCCCCGTGGCGTTTCGGTGAGACGCTGCCGGCCCTGATGAAGGGGCTGTGGTGGGCGCACATCGCATGGATGTTCGACGAGGAGCAGACGCCGCAGCAGAAGTACGCCCCCGATCTGATCAGGGACCCCGCGATCCGCGGGATCTCGCGCCACTTCCTGTCCTTCACGATCGCCTCGCTGGCGATCCCGCCGCTGGTCGGCGGCCTGGTCACGATGTCGTGGTGGGGGGCGGCGACGGCGTTCTTCTGGGGCTCCCTGGTCCGGGTCGCGCTGCTGCACCATGTGACGTGGTCGATCAACTCGATCTGCCACGCGGTCGGCAAGCGCCCGTTCAAGTCCCGTGACAAGTCCGGCAATGTCTGGTGGCTGGCGGTCCTCTCGTGCGGCGAGTCCTGGCACAACCTGCACCACGCGGACCCGACGAGCGCACGGCACGGCGTGATGCGCGGTCAGATCGATTCGAGTGCCCGGCTGATCCGCTGGTTCGAGAAACTGGGCTGGGCGACGGATGTGCGCTGGCCCGACTCCGCCCGTATCGAGTCCCGGCGCCACCCGGCGGAGGCCGACGCGGCATGATTGACGACGTGGCGACCGACGGAAGCACCGGCAGTGAGAAATCCCGCGCACCCTCCACCCGGCGGGCCCGCCGGGTGCGGATGACGGGCAAGGAACGCCGCGAGCAACTGCTGGACATCGGTCGCACGCTCTTCGCCGACAAGGGTTTCGAGGGCACTTCGGTGGAGGAGATCGCGGCGCGAGCCGGGGTCTCCAAGCCGGTGGTCTACGAGCACTTCGGCGGCAAGGAGGGGCTGTACGCGGTGGTGGTGGACCGGGAGATGCGCCAGCTCCTGGAGATGGTGAACACCGCGCTCACCGCCGGTCACCCGCGTGAGCTGCTGGAGCAGGCGGCGTTCGCGCTGCTGGACTACATCGAGACCTACACGGACGGGTTCCGGATTCTGGTCCGGGATTCGCCGGTCGCCCAGTCGACCGGTACCTTCGCCTCGCTCATCAGCGATATCGCCACGCAGGTGGAGGACATCTTGGGGCTGGAGTTCAAGGCCCGGGGCTTCGATCCGAAGCTGGCTCCGCTGTACGCGCAGGCGCTGGTCGGCATGGTGGCGCTGACCGGTCAGTGGTGGGTGAACGCCCGTAAGCCGAAGAAGGCCGAGGTGGCGGCGCATCTGGTGAATCTGGCGTGGCACGGGCTGGAGAACCTGGAGCCGAAGCCTCGCCTGATAGGCCACCGCAAGAGCTGACACGGGAGACGCCCGGCCGGCCGCGGCGCGGCTGTGGTGCGGCCGCGGCGCGGCTGCGGCGCTTTCCGGCCGAGACCTTGATCCCTTGCTGAACCGCTCCTGCCCCGGGGGCCACGGTTGTAGAGTCTGTGGCTATCCCGGGAACACTTCACCCTGCGCGTGACGCGCCTGTGAAGACGTTTCTCCCGGTTCCACCACGTACCCCTGGGGGGGCTTTGTCTTCTGTGGAACCCGGCCGTGCCGTGCCCGCGCGCTCGAAGCGCGCGCGGCGGATCGCGACCTGCACCGCAATCGTTCTCTCGGCCGGCATGCCGCTGGCCGCTCCGGCCTCGGCCGACGGACCGGCGCCCGCGCCGCGCGGCGCCACCGTGCCGCGCGTGCCCGCCGCCGACGCACCGCCCTCGCTGACGCTGCCGAAGCACCCGGCGAAGAAGTCACCGGCCGCCGCCGCACGGGGGGCCAAGGCCGCGGCGGCGCCCGCCAAGCCGCTGTTCGACGTGGACGGCGACGGCTACACCGACACCCTGTACCGGGGGATCGACGGGCACTACTACGTCGTTCCGACGAACGGGACGAGCTCCTACGAGTTCGCCCTGAACGCCGAGGACCCGGACGAGAGGTTCAAGGACGTCATCACGCCGGGCGACCTGAACGGCGACGGCAGGCCAGAGCTGCTCACCCTCTCCGCGACCGGCAAACTCTCGCTCCGCCAGGTCCGGAGCGCCGACAGCGCCGGTCGCGCCGACTGGTCCGGCACCGGCTGGCAGAAGTACAACAAGCTCGTCGCCGTGGGCGACCTGACCGGCGACGGCCGGGGCGACCTGCTCGCCCGCACACCGGCCGGCGACATCTACCTGTTCGCGGGGACCGGCACCGTCACCGGCGCCCCCTTCAAGGCGGGCGTCAAGGTCGGCTACGGGTGGGCCTCCTACGACCAGATCGTCGGCGCGAACGACGTCGACGGAGACGGGACCGGCGACCTCTACGCCCGCACCCCGACCGGTGACCTGTACTACTACGCGGGTACGGGGAAGGCCTCCGCCCCGTACAAGGCACGCGTCAAGGTCAACTACGGCTTCGACACGTACAACCAGATCGTCGCCACCGACGACGTCACGGGTGACGGCCTCGGTGACCTGATGGCCCGTACGCCGGGCGGCACGCTGTACGCGTACGACGCCACCGGCAAGGGCACCTTCCTCAAGCGGAAGCAGATCGGCACCGGCTGGAACGTCTCCTCGCTCTTCGCGGGCCAGGGCGGCAACCCGGACTTCGGCAAGAACGAGCTGATGGCCCGCACCACGGGCGGCACGCTCTACTGGTACTACGCGATGAACAACGGCAAGCTCAGCGCCCGCGTCCAGGCCAGTGACAGCGGCGGCTGGGCCGGCGCCGCCATGAGCTTCCCGTCGTCGCTCGACAACGACGGGTACGCGAACCTGCTGGAGAACTACAAGGGCACCCTCTACAACGAGGGCTCGCGGGTCAGCAGCGGCTGGAGCTCGTACAACGCGCTCATCGGCCCCGGCGACCTGAGCGGCGACGGCAAGGCCGACCTGATCGCCCGCAACACCGCCGGCGATCTGCACCTCTACCGGGGCAACGGCGCGGGCACCGGCTTCGCCGCCAAGGTCAAGGTCGGCTACGGCTTCAAGTCGTACACGCTCGTCGGCGCCGGCGACCTCAGCGGCGACGGGCTGGCCGACATGGTGGCCCGCAAGTCGGACGGCACGCTGTACCTGTACAAGGGCACGGGCTCGGCCACCAAGCCGTTCAAGGCGCAGGTCAAGATCGGCACCGGCTTCAACACCTACAAGAAGCTCGCCGCGCCGGGCGACATCAACGGTGACGGCAAGGCCGACCTGATCGGTGTCGACGCCAAGGGAGACGCGTACCTCTACACGTCGACCGGCACCGGGAAGATCTCCGAGCGCGTGAAGATCGGCTACGGCTGGAACAGCTACAACAACCTGTACTGACGGAGGCGGGGCGCCCCGGTGGCGGGGCGCTCACTTCTCCCGGCGGGTGACGGCGAAGATACGGCGGAACGGGAAGACGGTGCCGTGCGGGCCCGCCGGGTACGCGGTGCGCAGCAGGTCGCGGTATTCGGTGAGGAAGGCGCTCCGGGCCTCCTCGTCATCGGCCAGGGCGGTGAGGACGGGGCGCAGGCCGGTGCCCTTCACCCAGTCGAGCACGGCGTCCTCGCCGGGCAGCAGGTGCAGGTACGTGGTCTCCCAGACGTCCGGGGTGCGGCCGGGGCCGGTCAGCCGGTCCAGGTAGCCGGCCGGGCTGAGCACCGCGTCCGCGTGGCGCAGCAGGCCGCCCAGCCGGGAGCGCCAGCGCGGGGAGGCGGCCAGTTCGCGCATCAGGACGTGGCTGGGCTGTTCGAAGTTGCCGGGCACCTGGAAGGCGAGGGTGCCGCCGGGGCCGAGTGCGTCCAGCCAGTCGGGGAAGCGGTCGGCGTGGTGCGGCACCCACTGGAGCAGGGCGTTGGAGACGATGAGGTCGTACGGCTCGTCCGGGGTCCAGGTCGCGGCGTCGGCCTCGGCGAAGTCCAGCAGGGCGGTGGCGTGGGCGCGGGCCCGTTCCAGCATCTGCGGGGAGTTGTCGTAGCCGGTGATCCGGGCGCCGGGCCAGCGTTCGGCCAGCAGGGCGGTGACGTTGCCGGCGCCGCAGCCGAGGTCGGCGATCCGGGGGACGGGGGCGCCCGGGAGCGGGGGGACGCGGGCCAGCAGATCATGGAAGGGGCGGGTGCGGTGGTCCGCGTGGCGCAGGTACTGCTGCGGATCCCAGATCGGTGCGGTCATGGGGCCAGGATCATCCCGGAAGTATCTTGATGTCAAGAGATTCGATCCCAAGAGGCTCGAATTCAAGAGACTTGGATTCAAGAGACTTCATGTCGACAGACCATCTACACTGATCCACATGGAGGACGAGGTAGACCGGCTGGTCGCTGCATGGCGCCGAGAGCGCCCCGACCTCGACGTGGAACCACTTGAGGTTCTCAGTCGCGTCTCCCGGCTGGCCCGCCACCTCGACCGGGCCCGCAGGATCGCCTTCTCGGAGCACAGCCTGGAGCCGTGGGAGTTCGACGTCCTCACCTCGCTCCGGCGGGCCGGTGACCCGTACCAGCTCTCCCCCGGCCAGCTGCTCACCCAGACCCTGGTCACCTCGGGCACGATGACCAACCGCATCGACCGGCTGACCAAGAAGAACCTCGTCGAACGGCTCCCCGACCCGAGCGACCGCCGAGGGGTGCTGGTCCGGCTCACCGCGGAGGGCCGCGACAAGGCCGACCAGTCGCTGGCCGGACTGCTCGCGCAGGAGCGCGCCATCCTGGGCGAGCTCTCCCGCCACCAGCGCGGCGAACTGGCCGGTCTGCTACGCCAGTTGACTGCCCCTTTCGACAACATCCCCTAGTCCCGCGACCTGTCCTGGCTCCTGGTCCGCCTGCGGATCCGCCGGGCCCACGCCCGCCCGTCTGGCCAGCGCGACCGCCGCCAGCGTCGAGTGCACCCCCAGCTTGCCCAGCACGTTCTGCATATGGGTACGCACCGTGTGCGGGGAGAGGAAGAGCCGCTCCGCCACCGCCTTGCGGCCGAGCCCGGCCACCATGCAGCGCAGCACCTCGCGCTCGCGCGGGGTCAGCGACTCGACGAGCTGCTCGCTCTCGCTGCGGTGCTTGCGGTCCGCCAGCATTTCCCGCAGCACCCCGGTGAGCAGCGCGGGAGGCAGATGCGTCTCGTCGCGCAGCACCCCACGGATGACCGCGAGCAGCCGCTGGAGCGAGCAGTCCTTGGCGACCCAGCCGCAGGCACCGGCCTGGAGCGCGAGCGCGGCCCGGCGCGGGTCGTCCTTCTCCGCGAGCACCACCGTGCGCACCGAGGGCCGGTTCGCGCGGACCCCGGCGACCAGCGAGATGCCGTCGGCCTGCGGACCGCCTCCGGCCGGCCGGTCGGGGACCGCCACCGGGCCGGTGGCCCCGCGGCCGCCCGCCGGGGCCAGGATGCCCAGTTCGGCGTCGACCAGCATCACGTCGTAGCCGCGCCCCTCCGCGGCCGCGCGCTCCAGGCAGCGCAGGGCGGCCGGGCCGCTGCCCGCCGCCGAGACGTCCACATCGGGCTCGGCCGCGAGCGCCGCGGCGAGCGATTCGGCGAAAATACGGTGGTCGTCGACCACGAGAACCCGGATACGGACCACAGGCACCCCCATGCTGTGCGTTCTGGGGCGCCCCGTAGCGCGCGCCCCCCGTCAGCGACGGACCGGCACGGGTGCGACGCCCGGAACGGGGAGTCGGACCGCGGTGCCACGGCCGCCGCCGTGCACCGGTTCGCCCACCCCCACCCGGGTGTCGCACCCGGCTGTCTCGTACCCCTGAATCAGCACCGGCCCCCACCGGTGCCGTACATCAGCGTACGGGCGGCCGACCGGGGCGGGAGGGGATTCGCGGAACTGGGTGGTGGGACAGCTCTTAGGGTGTGATGCATGTTCCGTCTTGAGACAGAAGTGGACAGAGAACGCCGTCAGTTGCTCAGCAGGCGGCTCCGTGAGGAGAACACCGCCGGTTCACCGCAGATCCGTGCGCTGCGGGGCGGCCCCGCGGCGCGCGAACTCCCGCTGGAGGTGTGGGCGCTGGACGCCCACGGGCAGGTCGCCGCCGGGCTGACCGGGCGCACCTGGGCGCACTGGCTCCATGTGGACCTGCTCTGGGTCGACCCCGGGCACCGGGGGCACGGCCTCGGCTCGCGGCTGCTCGCCGAGGCGGAACGGGTGGCCCGCGCGGACCGGGACTGCACCCGCTCCCGGCTGGAGACCTGGGACTTCCAGGCCCCGGAGTTCTACCGGAAGCGGGGTTACGAGGTGACGGGCCGGGTCGAGGACTACCCGCCGGGCGTCACGGAGTTCACCCTGACCAAGCGGCTCGGCGGACCGGCCGCCGGGTAGTCCCCCGGCCCGGTCAGGCGATCCGGTGGGCGCCCGCCGACGGGACGGCCGGGAAGACCCGGGGCGCCGCGTAACCCGCGGAGGTGAACGCCTCCAGGACCGATTTGGTGACCGCGTCCGCCCGCCCCTCCTCCAGGAGCACGATCGCGGAGCCGCCGAAGCCGCCCCCGGTCATCCGGGCACCGAGCGCCCCGGCCTCGTTCGCCGCCTCGACCACCAGGTCCAGCTCCACGCAGGAGACCCGCAGATCGTCCCGGAGCGAGACGTGGCCCGCCGTGAGGACGGGGCCCGCCGCGCGCACGTCGCCCGCGTCGAGCAGCGCGATGACCTGCTCGACGCGCTGGTTGTCGCTGACCACATGGCGCACACAGCGCACGACGGACTCGTCCGCGCCGGCGGCGGCCAGCGTGTCCAGCCCGGCGCCGAGGCCCTCGTACGGGAGCTCGCGTAGCGTGCGGATACCGAGCAGTCGGGCGCCCTCCTCGCAGGCCGCGCGGCGTTCCGCGTAGGCGCCGTCACCGAGTGCGTGCTTGACGCGGGTGTCGACGACGAGGAGCTGGAGGCCGTGGGCGGCCAGGTCGAAGGGGACCTGCCGGACGGTGAGGTCGCGGGCGTCCAGGTGCAGGGCGTGGCCCTCTGTGCAACAGGCGGAGGCCATCTGGTCCATGACCCCGCAGGGGACGCCGACGAAGGCGTTCTCCGCGCGCTGGGCCAGTACCGCCAGCTCTGCGTGGCCGAGCCCGAGCCCGAACAGGTCGTTCAGGGCGAGCGCGGTGACCACTTCGAGGGCGGCGGAGGAGGAGAGCCCGGCGCCGGTGGGGACGGTGGAGGTCAGCTGGATGTCTGCGCCGGTGACCGGGTGGCCGGCCTCGCGCAGCGCCCAGACGACACCGGCCGGGTAGGCGGCCCAGCCGTGGCCCTCGTTCGGGGCCAGCCCGTCCACGCGGAGCTGGACGACGCCGCCCGGCACATCGGTGGAGTGCAGCCGCAGGACGCCGTCGGTGCGGCGGGCGACGGCGGCCCGCGCGGTGTGCGGCAGCGCGAGCGGCATCACGAAGCCGTCGTTGAAGTCGGTGTACTCGCCGATCAGGTTGACCCGGCCGGGGGCGGCCCAGACCCCCTCGGGCGCGGTCCCGTACAGCTCGGTGAAGGAGGTGGTGAGCTCAGTGGGAGCGGCGGTCGGCTCAGCGGTGTCGGTCATGGTGCGGTGGGCTCCTCTCGGCGGGCGAACGTCCAGGCGTCGGAGACGATTCCGGCCAGGTCCGCGCGGGTCGGCTGCCAGCCGAGGCGCTCCCTGGCGGTGGCGGCGGAGGCGACGAGGACGGCCGGGTCGCCGCCGCGGCGCGGGGCCGCGGTCTCGGGGACGGGGTGGCCGGTGACCTCGCGGACCGTCTCGATGACCTCGCGGACCGAGAAGCCGTTGCCGTTGCCGAGGTTGCAGATCAGGTGCTCGCCCGGGGCGGCGGCGTCCAGGGCGAGGAGGTGCGCCTCCGCGAGGTCCGCGACGTGGATGTAGTCGCGGACGCAGGTGCCGTCGGGGGTGGGGTAGTCGTCGCCGTACACCGAGATCGACTCGCGCTGCCCGAGGGCGACCTGGAGGACCAGCGGGATCAGGTGGGACTCGGGGGTGTGCCGCTCGCCGCAGCTGCCGTAGGCGCCCGCCACGTTGAAGTAGCGCAGCGAGACGGCGGCGAGCCCGTGGGCGGCCGCCTCGCCGGTGATCATGTGGTCGACGGCGAGCTTGGTGGCGCCGTAGGGGCTGGTCGGGGCCGTGGGGTCGGCCTCCGTGATGGGGCTGGAGACGGGTTCGCCGTAGGTGGCGGCGGTGGAGGAGAAGACCAGGGTGCGCACCCCGGCCTCGCGCATGGCGGCGAGCAGGGCGGTGGAGCCGCCGACGTTGTTGACCCAGTACTTCTCCGGATCGGTGACGGACTCCCCGACCTGGGAGTACGCGGCGAAGTGCAGCACCCCGTCGTAGGAGGGGTCCAGCCACTTCGCGGCGTCCTGGATCCGGCCCTCGACGAACTCGGCACCGGCCGGGACGCCCGCGCGGAATCCGGTGGAGAGGTCGTCGAGGACGGTGACGGTGTGACCCGCCTCCAGCAGGTGCTGGGCGACCACGCTCCCCACGTATCCCGCGCCGCCGGTCACCAGGTACTTCTTGGGGGACTTGCTCACTCGCTCGCTACCTCTCGCAGTCGCGCGGCCGCGGCCTCCGGCGGCACATCGTTGATGAACACACTCATGCCGGATTCGGAACCCGCGAGGAACTTCAGCTTGCTGGTGGTCCTTCGGACGGTGAAGAGCTCAAGGTGGAGGGCGAACTCCTCCCGGTCCTGGATGCCGAACGGTGCCTGGTGCCAGGCCGAGATGTACGGCGTCGGCGGGTGGTCGGGGCCGAATATCCGGTCGAACCGCCTCAAGAGTTCCAGATAGACCTGTGCGAACTCCGTGCGCTCCGCGTCGTCGAGCTCCCGCAGGTCGGGGACGCGGCGCAGCGGGTAGAGGTGGACCTCGTACGGCCAGTGGGCCGCGTACGGGACGAACGCCACCCAGTGCTCACCGGAGAGCACGATCCGGTCGCCGTCGGCCAGCTCCCGGGCGACGATGTCGTCGAAGAGGTTGCCGCCGGTCTCCGCGCGGTGCTTCTCCATCGAGCGGAGCATCAGCTCGGTGCGCGGGGTGACGAACGGGTAGCCGTAGATCTGTCCGTGCGGGTGGCCGAGCGTCACGCCGATCTCGGCGCCCCGGTTCTCGAAGCAGAACACCTGCTCGACCTGGTCGAGCCCGGCGAACTCGGCCGTGCGGTCGGTCCAGGCCTCCAGCACGAGCCCGGCCTGCTCCTCGGTGAGGTCCGCGAACGAGGCGTCGTGGTCGGAGGTGAAGCAGACGACCTCGCAGCGGCCGGAGTCGCCCGCCAGCGAGGGGAAGCGGTTCTCGAAGACGACGACGTCGTAGTGGTCGTCGGGGATCTCGCTGAGCCGCCCCTCCCGGGACGGGCAGAGCGGGCACTCGTCGGCCGGCGGGTGGTACGGACGGCCCTGGCGGTGCGAGGCGACGGCGACGCTGTCCCCCAGCAGGGGGTCCCGGCGGATCTCGGAGGAGGTCGCCACGGCGTCGAGCGGCCGCCCGTCGACGGCGTCCCGGACCTCGTCGTCACGGCTGTCGAAATAGAGCAGCTCCCGGCCGTCGGCGAGCGTCGTAACCGTCTTCTTCACCAGACTCCTCCCAAACATAACTCAACACAAGGAACCACAAATCAACAGGCGCGTCAATGAGTCCAGGCCAATCGAGTGCGGACCGATGTGAGCCGCATCTCGCACAGGCAACTGACAGGATCTGATCGCACCCCGTGGGGTTCTCGTGGGTTAGGGCCGGGTTTTCGGGCCATACGATCACAATCAAACAAAGATGCTCAATGGAACTGTTCATTTTCTGAACACAAGGGCGTAGTTTCCTTCGGGTTCAGTACACGCAACGAAGCGAGTTCCCCCCATGCACCCTCTGGCATCCGGGCTCCGGCTCCCCACGAACGGGCTCGATTACACGATCCTGGCGATCTACTTCGCCGTGGTTCTCGGCATCGGCTTCGCTGCCCGGCGAAGCGTGAAGACGAGCCTCGACTTCTTCCTCTCCGGACGGTCACTGCCCGCGTGGGTGACCGGTCTGGCCTTCGTGGCGGCCAACCTCGGCGCCACCGAGATCCTCGGCATGGCGGCGACCGGCGCCCAGTACGGCGTCGCGGTCGTCCACTGGTACTGGATCGGTGCCATCCCCGCGATGGTCTTCCTGGGCCTCGTGATGATGCCCTTCTACTACCGGTCGAAGGTCCGCTCCGTACCGGAGTTCCTGCTCCACCGCTTCGACAAGTCGGCACACCTGCTGAGCTCCATACTCTTCGCCTTCTCGGCGGTCCTGATCGCGGGCGTCAACCTGTACGCCCTGTCGATCGTCGTGGAGGCCCTCCTCGGCTGGCCGCAGTGGGTCGCGATCGTCGTCGCGGGCCTCTTCGTCCTGATCTACATCACCATCGGCGGGCTCTCCTCCGCCATCTACAACGAGGTACTGCAGTTCTTCGTCATCCTCGCCGCGCTGATCCCGCTGACCGTGCTGGGCCTCAAGCGCGTCGGCGGCTGGGACGGGCTGAGCGACTCGCTGACGTCGAGCCACGGTTCGAACTTCATGAGCGCCTGGGGCGGCACCGGCATCGGTGACGCCAACCCGCTCGGCGCCAACTGGCTGACGATCGTCCTCGGCCTGGGCTTCGTGCTCTCGTTCGGCTACTGGACGACGAACTTCGCAGAGGTGCAGCGCGCCCTGTCCGCGAAGAACCTCTCGGCCGCCCAGCGCACCCCGCTGATCGCCGCGTTCCCGAAGATGTTCATCGTCTTCCTGGTGATGATCCCCGGCCTGGTCGCCGCCGTGATCGTGCCGAACATCGGCACCGCCGGATCCGGTACCACGTACAACGACGCGATCCCGCTGCTGATGCGGGAGCTGCTGCCCAACGGTGTCCTCGGCATCGCGGTGACCGGTCTGCTGGCCGCGTTCATGGCGGGCATGGCCGCCAACGTCTCCTCGTTCAACACCGTGTTCACCACGGACATCTGGGCGCGGTACGTGAAGAAGGACCAGTCGGACGCGTACTACCTGCGCTTCGGCCGGGGCATCACGGTGATCGGGGTGCTGGCCTCCATCGGCACGGCGTTCATCGCCGCCAGCTTCTCCAACATCATGAGCTACCTCCAGACGCTGTTCTCGTTCTTCAACGTGCCCCTTTTCGTCGTATTCATTATCGGGATGTTCTGGAAGCGCGCCTCGATGAAGTCCGGTGTCTGGGGCCTGCTGGCCGGCACCACGGCCGCGATGGTCAACTACTTCGTCATCTACAAGCAGGGCATCATCGACATCCCGAGCGACCAGGGCGCCAACTTCGTCTCCGCGATCGTCGGGTTCGTCGCGGGCGCCGTCGTGATGGTCGTCGTCACGCTCTTCACCGCCCCCAAGCCGGAAGCCGAACTGGCCGGTCTCGTATACGGAACCGAGTCACCGGGCCTCGAAGAGGCGCCCGCGGAGGGCGACGACGCCTGGTACCGCAGGCCGGCCCTGCTGGGCTGGGGCGCGATCGTGCTCGCCGCCCTGTGCTACGTCCCCTACTCGTTCTGATCGGAGCAACTCACCATGTCCGACATGCACAAGGAAGTCTCCGATCTGGAGCAGAAGTCCGCCACGGCGGCCCGCCTCTTCGACATCAGGCGGATCATCGGCGGTCTCTTCGTGGTCTACGGAGTCATCGTCACCATCGCCGGGATCAACCCGTCCGACGCGGACCTGAAGAAGGCGGAAGGCGTCCACATCAACCTGTGGACCGGCCTGGCCATGCTGGCGCTCGGGCTGTTCTTCCTGGTCTGGCTGAAGCTGCGCCCGGCCCAGCCGCCGGCCGTCGCCCCGGACGCCCCGGACACCACGGACGCGCCCGGCGGCTGAGTCGCGGGAGCACCCCGGAGTACGCGGCAGGGGCCGGACACCGTCAGCCGACGGGGTCCGGCCCCTGCCGCGTACTCGCCGCCCGGTCCAGCAGTCCGGTACGGGCGGCCAGCGCCGCCGCCTCCAGCCGGGAGCCGACGCCCAGCTTCATCAGGACCCGCTGCACATGGGTACGGGCGGTGCTCGGCGCGATCCGCATCCCGGCCGCGATCAGCCGGGTGCCCTCCCCCTCCGCGACCCGGACCAGCACCTCGACCTCGCGCGGGGTGAGCAGCTGGAGCAGCCGCTGCCCCTCGTCGTCCGGCTGGACCGCCGGGTTGAGCAGCTCCGCGAAGGCGCCCTGGAGCAGTTGCGGCGCGATCGCCGCCTCACCGGCCCGCGCCTTGACGATCGCCCGCTCGACGCCCTCGATGCGCTCGTCGTGACGTACGTAGCCGGCGGCGCCGGCGGCGAAGGCGGCCGCGATCCCCAGCGGGCTGGGCACCGGGCCGAGCACCACGACCGCGATCTGCGGGCGCTCGCGCCTGATCCGCGCGATCGGGTCGAAGGCGCCCGGTTCCGCGGGTGCGGCGGTGCCGAACAGGCAGACCTCCGGAGCCCGGCTCACCACCAGATCCGCCGCCCCCGCGGTGGGAGCGGCGGCGGCGAGCACCCGGTGACCCCGTAGTTTGAGCGCCGAGGCGAGCGCCTCGGCGAGCAGTCGGTGGTCATCGACCACCATCAGCCGCACGCCCATCGAGCAAACCCCCGTAGCACCGGCACCGGGCCCCCCGGCTTTCTAGACCCGGCAAGTTACACGCATGTTCGACGCCGCGTGCGTCTTCGGCGGGAGAAGACCCGTGGAATGAGCACGGATTACCCAATCGGGTTCTGTTCCTGTCCACTTGACGTCCACAAAGCACCCGGCCCCGCCGGTCGAGGGATCGACGGGCGGGGCCGGGTGGGGTGTTGACGTCAGGTCAGTTCGCGCCGAACGAGACGACGAGGTACTCCTTGTCGTCCAGCGAACTCGTGCTCGGCTTGCTGATCATGGTCTCGGAGATGTACAACCGGCCGCCGCTGTAGCGGTATTCGGCGTACTCCGGGGAGAAGCTGGTCTCCGCGTCCCGGACCGACTCGTCGCTCGGGTTCTCCATCAGCACCGTCTGCTTGAAGGTGCTGCCGTCGATGGAGACGACCTGGCCGCCCTTGTCGTACGGGGGCTCCTTGTACGCGATGATGTTGCCGCCGTCCATGCGGAGCGGGAACAGCGTGTAGTCGTCGCCCGCGTCGGCCCGGTCGCTGGTCTGCTTGCCGGTGGTCAGGTCGAAGGAGACGATCTCGTTGGTGTCGCTGTTGTCCTCGCCGCCGTCGTGCTCCTCCGTCGGGAGGTAGATGCGGTTGTTGCCGACGGCGAGCTGCTGGCAGCTCTCCACCTCGGTGGAGCCGCACTTGGCCGCGTACTTCTCCGCGTCGGCCGGAATGCGGACGAGCAGCTTGCCGGTGGCGGCGTCGATCGAGAAGAAGTCGGAGATCCCGCTGCCGTCACCCGCGGTGTCGCCGACGTCGGCCGCGACGACCAGGGGCTTGGTGGAGACGATGCTCGCGTACTCGACACCGGGCGGCATCTTGTACGAGGAGAGCGGGGCGCCCGTGGTCGGGTTCAGCGCCTGGATGGTGAGCTGGGGGTCGTCGTACGAGCCGCACTTGCGGACCACGGCGAGCGCGTCGCCGCCGGCGTACCCGGTGTCGTAGCAGCGGTCGGTGCTCACCTTCGGCTTCCAGCGCTCCGCGCCGGTGCTCAGGTCGAACGCGGCACCGCCCTCGGAGCCGGCCGCGGCGACGGTGGTGCCGCTGAGGGTGACCTCGGCGAACCGGACGGGGGCGTCGCCGCCGGTGGCCGCGGTCACCGACTTGCTCCACATGAGCTTGCCGGTGGCGAGGTCCAGGGCACCCACGTGGTCGCAGGGCTGGTACTTCTTCGCCGCGGTCCGCTTGCCCGCCTCGAAGACGATGGCCGTCTTGAAGTCCTTGCTCATGTGCCGGGAGGCGGCGCAGAGCTGGCCCGGCAGCGGGATCGACCAGAGCTTGGTGCCCTTGGCCGGGTCGTAGCCGATGATCTCGTTGACGCCGGTCTTGACGTACGCCTTGTCCGTGAGCCAGGAGCCGTCGACCGTGGTGACCTCGGTGACCTTGGGCTGCGGCAGCTGGAAGGCGACCGAGGACTTGGTGTTGGCCGGGGCCTTCTCCTTGCCCCCGCCGCCGCCCTTGCCGTCGCCGCCCTTGCTCTCGCCGTCGGTGCCGGCGGAGGTGGACGCCTCGTCCTTCTTGTCGCCGCCGTCGTCACCGCTGGAGGCGTACCAGAGGCCGCCGCCGACGATGAGCACCACGGCGACCACCGCGGCGACGATGATCTGTGCCTGGGTGGAGAACTTCTTCGGCCCGTTCCCGTTCTGCGGCGGCTGGGGCGGCTGCTGCATCGGGGCGGTCGGGTATCCGTAGCCCTGCTGCGGCTGGCCCTGCTGCGGGTAGCCGTAACCGGGCTGCGGCGGCTGGCCCTGCGGGTAGCCGTAACCGGGCTGCTGCTGGGGCTGGCCCGGCGGGAACCCGTAACCGGGCTGCGGCGGCTGGCCCTGCGGGGGCGTCTGCGGGTAGCCGTAGCCGGGCTGCTGCTGGGGCGGGCCCGCGGGCGGCGGTGTCGGGGCGCCGAAACCGCCGGGCGGCGGGTCCTGCGGTGCGCCGAACCCGCCCTGCGGCGGTTCGTTGGGCGGCGGCTGGGGCGGCTGCGTCATGGCGTTGGGTACCTCTGGAGAAGGAGAAGGAGAGGGCGGAGAAGAGTCGGTCGGGGTGGGCCGGAGCCGGCCGGGGGCGGTCTGCTGCCGTCCTCGGCCGGCGGGGTTCCTGCGGGTGCCGCGGCGGGAGCCGTTACTTGCCGAAGGCCATCATGGTCTTCGTCTCCAGCTCTTCCTTGTCGTTACTGGCGCTGACCCGCCCGCTCACGACGAACGAACGGCCACCCTCGTAGAGGATCTTCTCGTTGTAGAAGGAGCTCTCGATCTCCGACGTCGAGTCCGGGTGCTGGAGCACCATCTGCGGGGTGCCCCCGGTCGGCGCGAGGCTGGCGATCCCGCCGCCCTTGCCGTAACCGGCGTCCACGTAGAGCAGCAGGTTGCCGCCCTCCATCCGCAGCGGCCGCATCGTCTGCTCGGCCGGGGCGTTGGCCTTCCACTTGGTCTTGCCGGTGTTCAGGTTGAACGCGACGACCTTGTTGGTACGGGCGGAGCCGCTGGTGTCGTCCTGCGTCGCCATGTAGAGCGTGTTGGGGTCGGTCGCGACCCCCGCGCAGCCGTCGACGGACTTGCCGAAGATGGCGAACATGCCGCCGCAGTTGGTCGCGAACGAGTCGCCCTTGTCACTGACGATCTGGGAGCGCAGCGAGCCGTTCTCCTTGAGCGCGAGGATGCTCCACTTCTTGCTGTCGCCGCTGCCCTTGGTCAGCGAGACGATGAGCGGGCTCACCGAGTAGAAGCGGTCGATCTCCCAGCCGCGCGCGGGCTTGTACGTCCACTTGGGCTTGCCGGTGACCGGGTCGATCTCCTCGACCTCGTGCTGCGGGTTCTCCACGTCCTCCGTACGGCAGTTGGTCGCGGCGATCAGCTTGGTGCCGCCCGCGAAGGAGAACGGCTGGCAGTTTCCGGCGCGCTTGCCGAACAGTGCCTTGCCGTCGCTCACCCGGAAGGCGTTGGAGGCGCCGGTGCGGCCGACCGTCACGGTGTTGCCGCTGATCGCGAGCGAGATGTCGGACAGCATGTCGAACAGACCACTGCTCTTGATCGACTTCTTCCAGCCGGTCTTGCCGGTGTTGAGGTCGATCAGCTGGAGGTCCGCGCAGTCCGCCTTGTCCGTGGTGCCGTTCTTCACCCCGATGACGATCTTGCCGTCGGTGGTGGTCTGCGCCGGTGCGGAGCAGATGTCCGTGCCCAGCTTCAGCGTCCACTTCTGCTTGCCGTCGGCCACCGAGTAGCCGGAGACGGTGCGGTACATGCCCTTGACGATGGTGTCGCCGACTATCCAGGGGCCGTACACGTCGGCGCCGTTGCGCGGCAGGTCGACGTCGTTCTTCTGCAGCCAGAGGACCTTGGCCTCGCCGTCCTTGCGCCCGGCGTTCAGGTCGTCGTTGCCCTCACGGCCCGTGCCGTTGCCGTCGCCCTCGTCCACGGAGGGCGAGACGGACGGCTTCGCGTCGTCGGTGCTCTTCTCGGCGACGGGCTTCTTGTCGTCGTCGCCGCCGCTCGTGGCCAGATAGACACCGCCGCCGATGACCAGCAGCGCGGCGACCGCGGCCGCGATGATCATCGCGGGCTTCCCCTTGAAGGGGCCGCGCCCGCCGGGACCCGCCGGACCGCCGGGGACGGGCGCGCCGGGGTACTGCTGCTGCGGATAGCCGTAACCGGGCTGCTGCGGCTGGCCGTACGGGCCCGGCTGCTGCGGCTGGCCGTAGGGGCCGGGCTGCTGGGCGTACGGGCCCGGCTGCTGCTGACCGTACGGACCGGGCTGCTGGCCGTAGGGACCCGGCTGCTGCGGCTGACCGTAGGGACCGGGCTGCTGCGGCTGGCCCGGCTGCTGCGGGTAGCCGTAGCCCGGCTGCGCGGTCGGCGGGCCCGGCGGGGTGGCCGGTGCCTGGGGCGGCTGCGCGGGCGGCGGCGGCGTCTGCGGCGGGCCCTGGGGCGGCTGCGGGACCCCCTGCGACGGCTCCTTCGGAGCGCCGAAGCCTCCCTGCGGCGGTTGCTGGCTGGGCGGCTGGGTCATCAGCGCGTCCCCCTTCGTGCGGTCCGGTGCCCGTTCCGGACTCCCCCGCGATTCCACCGTGCTCCAGGAGTCGGTCTAGACCCCCTGAATCCCCGGTGAAATGGAGCGAATCGGGCATGGATCCCGCAGTGTTACGACAGTCGAGCGGGGCTTCTTTCTACCACCCGTCCCACCGCCCGCCCCGGCTCGGTCCACCCCTGTGCCCAAGGGAGAACCGGCCCGTGATGCTGCCGTTACGCCTACGCGAGTCCGACCGACGGCCTACGGCCCGTCAGTTCCCGAAGGCGACCATCGAGCGCTCCTCGATCTCGTCCCCGTCCTCGATGCCGCTGATCCTCGCCTGCGCGAGGTACGAGCGTCCGCCCACGTAGACGATGCGCGAGAGGGAGAAGCCGCGCTCGGTGGGGGCGCCGGACACCGGATGCCGCAGCACCGGGCTCCAAGTGCCGCCGGTACCCGGTACGGAGACGATGCCGCCCCCCTTGTTCTTGGCGGCGCCGAGATACATGAACAGCTTGCCGCCCTCCGTCCGCAGCGGGGTGAGGGACTGCTTGGCCGGCGAGGCGACCGACCACTTGTACTTGCCGGTGGTCAGGTCGAAGGCGGCGACCTTGTTGCCGTCACCGGTCTTCAGGTCGACGGCCTTGGTCGCCATGTAGAAGGTGTTCGCGTCGGCGGCCACCCCGAGGCAGTTGTCGAGGTTGGGGCCCTGGACGATCACGTCCGCGTCGCACGAGACCGCGTACTCGCCCGGCCCGCCGGAGAGCTGGGTGCGGTAGGTGCCGTCCGCGTTGAGGACGAGGATGCCCCACTTCTTGTCCGTCTGCGTGAGCGAGACGACTATGGGGTTCGTCGAGTAGATCTGCGCGACCTGCCAGCCCTTCTTGACCTTGTACGTCCACAGCCGCTTGCCGGTGGCGGGGTCGATCCGCTGCACCTGGTGTTCCTTGTGGTCGTCGGCGGCCGTCTGACAACTGGCCGCCGCGATAGCCACGTCGCCACTGGCGAACCCGAACGGCTGGCAGTTGCCCGGCAGTTTCCCGAACACCACCTTTCCGTCACTGACCCGGAAGGCGTCGGACCTGGAGGTGCGCCCCACGGTCACGGTGCTGCCGTTGGTGGACATCCTGAGGTCGGAGAGCCCGTCCCAGACGCCCTGGCGGACGTACGTCTTGTGCCAGCCCGCCTTGCCCGTCGTGAGGTCGACCATCTGGAGGCCGTTGCACTCCGAGTCGCCCGAGGTGGTGCGCTTGACGCCCAGCACGATCTTGCCGTCGGCGGTGGGCTGCGAGGGCGCCGCGCACACGCTGGTGGTCAGCCGCAGGCTCCACTTGACCGAGCCGTCCGTGGAGTCGTAGCCGGTGACGGTGCGGTACATCGCGGTGACGACGGTGTCCCCGGCGAACCACGGCCCGTACACGTCCTCGCCGCCCTGGGGCAGATCGACGCCGCCCTTCTGGAGCCAGAGCATCTTCGCCTCGCCGGGCTTGCGATCGGCGTTGACGGCGGCGGCCTCCGCGGCGGGGCTGATCGTGTCGTGGCCCCCGGTACCGGTCGGCACGGGCGAGGGGGACGAGGAGGAGGTGTCCGGCGTCCCCGAGCTGTGCCCGGGTCCGGCCGTGGGCTTCCCGCTCCCGCCGTCCCCGTCGAGCGCGAACCAGATACCGGCACCGGCCAGCAGCGCCACCGCGAGCACGGCGCCGACTATCGCCCCGGTCCCGCCCCGGAACCGCCCGCCGCCCCCGGACCCGCCGGACTGCGGAGGCGGGGGCGGCGGCTGCTGCCCCGGATAGCCGTAACCGGGCGGGACCGGCTGCGCGTAGGGGCCGGGCTGCGGCGGGTACCCGTATCCGGGCGCGGGTGCGGGCTGCGGCGGATGCCCGTAACCCGGGACGGGCTGCGCGGGCTGGGCAGGCTGGGCGGGCTGTCCGTACGGGCCCGGCTGTGCGGGTGCCGCGTACGGGCCGGACGGCTGCGCCGTGCCCTGGCCCGGTGGCGGGAACGTCTCGGGCGGCGGCCCGTACGGGGCTCCGAACTCACCCTGCGGCGGCTGCTGTCCGGGCGGCTGGCTCATCGGCCCGTCCCCCTGTTCCTTTGTCACCTGCGGTGTGGCACGGTCCGGCTACCGCGCCGGGCAAGATCTCTTTCTACCATCTGCCCCACGAGCCCCACAGGCCCCCACCGACCACACCAGCCGCACCGGCCACATGAGTTATGCGGCTGGTGCGGCTCAGCGGTCAGGCGTCCTCGGCCAGTTCCAGCCAGCGCATCTCCAGCACGTCGCGCTCCGCGACCAGTTCACGCAGCTCGGCGTCCAGCTTCGCCACCTTCTCGAAGTCCGTCGCGTTGTCCGCGATCTGGGCGTGCAGCGTCGTCTCGCGGGTCGACATCTTGTCGAGCTGCCGCTCGACCTTCTGCAGTTCCTTCTTGGCCGCGCGCGCCTCCTGCGGCGAGACGCCGGGGGCCGGTGCGGCGGCGGGCTGCGAGGACGACGTGGGCGCCACCGCGGCGGGGGTGCCCGCCGCCGCCATCTGCCGCCTGCGCTCCAGGTACTCGTCGATGCCGCGCGGCAGCATCCGCAGCGAGCGGTCGCCCAGCAGCGCCAGCACCCGGTCCGTGGTCCGCTCGATGAAGAACCGGTCGTGCGAGATCACGATCATCGACCCGGGCCAGCCGTCGAGCAGGTCCTCCAGCTGGGTCAGGGTCTCGATGTCGAGGTCGTTGGTGGGCTCGTCGAGGAAGAGGACGTTGGGCTCGTCCATCAGCAGCCGAAGGATCTGGAGGCGGCGCCGCTCACCACCGGACAGGTCGCCGACCGGGGTCCACTGCTTCTCCTTGGTGAAGCCGAACTGCTCGCAGAGCTGCCCCGCCGTCATCTCCCGGCCCTTGCCGAGGTCGACCCGGTCGCGCACCTGCTGCACCGCTTCGAGCACCCGGAGGTTCGGGTTCAGCTCGGAGACCTCCTGGGAGAGGTAGGCCAGCTTGACCGTCTTGCCGACGACGACCTTCCCGGCCGCGGGCTGCGCGTCGCCCTGGGTGCGGGCGGCCTCGGCCAGGGCCCGCAGCAGGGAGGTCTTGCCCGCGCCGTTGACCCCGACCAGGCCGATCCGGTCGCCGGGGCCGAGCTGCCAGGTGAGGTGGGTGAGCAGCGTCTTGGGTCCGGCCTGGACGGTCACGTCCTCCAGGTCGAAGACGGTCTTGCCGAGCCGGGCGTTGGCGAACTTCATCAGCGCGCTGGTGTCGCGGGGCGGCGGCACGTCCGCGATCAGCTCGTTGGCCGCCTCGATGCGGTAGCGCGGCTTGGACGTGCGGGCGGGGGCGCCGCGCCGCAGCCAGGCCAGCTCCTTGCGCATCAGGTTCTGCCGCTTGCCCTCCTCCGTGGCGGCGATCCGCTCCCGTTCGGCACGGGCGAAGACGTAGTCGCTGTAGCCGCCCTCGTACTCGTGGACGGTGCCGCGCTGGACGTCCCACATGCGCGTGCAGACCTGGTCGAGGAACCAGCGGTCGTGGGTGACGCAGACCAGCGCGGAGCGGCGGGCGCGCAGGTGACCGGCGAGCCAGGAGATGCCCTCGACGTCGAGGTGGTTGGTCGGCTCGTCGAGGACGATCAGGTCCTGTTCCGCGATGAGCAGCTTGGCGAGCGCGATCCGGCGGCGCTCACCACCGGAGAGCGGTGCGATGACGGTGTCCAGGCCGTGCTCGAAGCCGGGCAGGTCGAGACCGCCGAACAGCCCGGTGAGCACGTCGCGGATCTTGGCGCTGCCCGCCCACTCGTGGTCGGCCAGATCTCCGATGACCTCGTGGCGGATGGTCGCCTTCGGGTCGAGGGAGTCGTGCTGGGTGAGGACACCGAGGCGCAGCCCGCCGTTGTGGGTGACGCGGCCGGTGTCCGCCTCCTCCAGTTTGGCGAGCATCCGGATGAGGGTCGTCTTGCCGTCGCCGTTACGGCCGACGACACCGATCCGGTCCCCCTCCGACACGCCGAGGGACACACCGTCGAGCAGCGCACGGGTGCCGTACACCTTGCTGACCTGCTCGACATTGACGAGGTTGACGGCCACAAACGCTCCAGCTCGAAGGGAGAACACTGAACCTTCAGCGTAGTCGCCACGGCGCGGAGCTCCTTACGAGCGCCCGCTCACCCCGGTTCCCTGCGGTACCTTGCCCGAATTGATCAAGATCCGGGCGGGTTCCCGGGTCTCACCGGGGTGGGGAACTTCATGAGACGACGTACGGTTCGCGGGCCGGTGCCCGTCCTGCTGGCATCGGTCGCGCTGCTGGCGTCCGCCGCGCTGACCGGCTGCTCCTCCGGGTCCGGCGGCGGTACGGAGGCGGACCCGCAGCAGGGCGGCAAGGGGGGCGCGCACGGGGCGGGCGACAAGGCCGTGGCCAGGGGCGGCACGGTCGGGGGCGCCGGTTCCGGCTGCGAGCTGCCCGTCGTCTTCGACCTGGCGCGGCACTGGAAGGCGAAGGCCGTGGTGCCCGAAGAGCCGGACTCGGAGTTCGCCGCGCTCGGCCGGCAGGGCCCGGTGGCCATGGTGTGCGAGATCGACGCGAAGCCGGCCGGGCACATCGGATTCCTGCGGGTGTGGCAGGGCGACGCCGGGTCCGGCACACCGCGCGAGGCGCTGGAGGGCTTCGTGAAGGCCGACGAGAACGCCTCGAAGGTCACGTACACGACGTCCACGGCCGGGAAGCTGTCCGTGGCCGAGGCCGGCTACACCGTCCACAGCAAGATCATGGAGGAGTCGCGCCCGGCCCGCGCCTTCGCCGTCGCGACCCCGGACGGGCCGGTGGTGGTGCACCTGGGCGGTCTGGACGCGCAGGAGCACGCGGGGATGCTCCCGGCGTTCGAACTGGCGAAGCGGAGCGTCCGGCTCGGGTGAGGGGGCCGTACGCTCCGGCCCACCCCCGTCAGCGGAGTGTCGCCCCCGGCGCCGGGGACGTCGCGATCCGGGCGGTGCGGCAGGTCGCGGAGGCGGTCAGGGCGTCCGCGATCTTCCTGGCAGAGGCCTCGTCCTCGGCCAGGAACGCGGTGGTCGGGCCGGAACCGGAGACCAGCGCGGCCAGGGCGCCCGCGCCGGTGCCCGCCGCCAGGGTGTCGGCCAGCGAGGGCCGCAGCGACAGCGCGGCGGGCTGGAGGCCGTTGCTCAGGGCGACGGCGAGGGCCGTGGTGTCGCCGGTCCGCAGAGCTTCCAGGAGCACCGGGGACGCGACGGGCTCCGGTACCGCCATCCCCGCCGTGAGCCGGTCGAACTCGCGGTAGACGGCCGGGGTGGAGAGGCCGCCGTCCGCGACGGCGAAGACCCAGTGGAAGGTGCCGCCGGTCTCGGCAGGGGTGAGCTGCTCGCCCCGGCCGACGCCGAGGGCCGCGCCGCCGACCAGGCTGAACGGGACGTCGCTGCCCAGGTCCGCGCAGATGGCCAGCAGCTCGTCGCGGGAGGCGCCGGTGGACCAGAGCGCGTCGCAGGCCAGCAGGGCGCCGGCCCCGTCCGCGCTGCCGCCCGCCATCCCGCCCGCGACCGGGATGTCCTTGTCGATGTGGATGTGCACCCGGGGCTCGATGCCGTACCGCCCGGCCAGCGCGATCGCGGCGCGGGCGGCGAGGTTGGTGGCGTCCAGCGGGACCTGGGCGGCGTCCGGCCCGGCGCAGGTGACGCGCAGTTCGTCGGCGGGGGTGACGGTGATCTCGTCGTAGAGGCCGACGGCGAGGAAGACGTTGGCCAGGTCGTGGAAGCCGTCGGGGCGCGCGGCGCCGACCGCGAGCTGCACGTTGACCTTGGCGGGGACCCGGACGGTGACGCTCTCGCTCATGCGGACGGCTCCGGCTCGTTCTCGGCGGACTCGGCTTCTGCGGGCTTGTGCTCGGCGATGGCGGCGAACTCCTCGACGGTCAGCGCCTCGCCCCTGGCCTGCGGCGAGATCCCGGCCGCGACCAGGGCGGCCTCCGCGGCGGGCGCGGAGCCCGCCCAGCCGGACAGGGCCGCGCGCAGGGTCTTGCGGCGCTGGGCGAAGGCGGCGTCGACGACCGCGAAGACCTCGGCCTTGCTCGCCGTGGTCGCGACCGGCTCGGCGCGGCGCACCAGGGACACCAGCCCGGAGTCGACGTTCGGCGCGGGCCAGAAGACCTTGCGGCCGATGGAGCCGGCGCGCTTGACGTCCGTGTACCAGTTGGCCTTGACCGACGGCACCCCGTAGACCTTGTTGCCCGGCCGCGCGGCCAGCCGGTCGGCCACCTCGGCCTGGACCATGACCAGGGTCCGCTCGATGGTCGGGAAACGGTCGAGCATGGTGAGCAGCACCGGCACGGCGACGTTGTACGGAAGGTTGGCGACCAGCGCGGTCGGCGGCGGGCCCGGCAGCTCCCGTACCAGCATCGCGTCCGAGTGGACGAGGGCGAACCGGTCCGCGCGCTGCGGCAGCCGGGCGGTGACCGTGGCGGGCAGGGCGGCGGCGAGCACGTCGTCGATCTCGACGGCGACGACCCGGTCCGCCGCCTCCAGCAGCGCCAGGGTCAGCGAGCCGAGGCCGGGGCCGACCTCGACCACCACGTCGTCCGGACGGACCTCGGCGGTCCGCACGATCCGGCGGACCGTGTTGGCGTCGATGACGAAGTTCTGGCCGCGCTGCTTCGTGGGGCGTACGCCCAGCGTCGCGGCCAGCTCGCGGATGTCTGCGGGGCCCAGGAGGGCGTCGGGCTCTGTGGTGCTCACCCGTTAAGCGTAAGTGGCTCACGGACCTCTTTCGCCGGCCGCGCGGCCGGGCTCCGCGAGTCGGCTCACGGAGCCCGGCACCGCTCAGTAGTCGAACGCCCGCGCCGTGTTGTCGGCGACCGCCGAGGCCAGGGTGGACTCGTCGACGCCCTTCACCGCCGCCATGGCGCGCAGCGTGACCGGAATCAGGTACGGCGCGTTGGGCCGTCCGCGGTACGGGGCCGGGGTGAGGAAGGGGGCGTCCGTCTCGACCAGGACCAGTTCGAGGGGCGCCACGACGAGCGCGTCCCGCAGCGGCTGGGCGTTCTTGAACGTCACGTTGCCCGCGAAGGACATGAAGTACCCGGCGTCCGCGCAGATCCGGGCCATGTCCGCGTCGCCGGAGTAGCAGTGGAAGACGGTCCGCTCGGGGGCGCCCGCGTCGGCCAGGACGCGCAGCACATCGGCGTGCGCCTCGCGATCGTGGATGACGAGCGCCTTGCCGTGCCGTTTGGCGATCTCGATGTGGGCCCGGAAGGACTCCTCCTGGGCCGCCACGCCCTCGGGGCCGGTCCGGAAGTAGTCGAGTCCGGTCTCCCCGACGCCGCGCACGTGGTCCAGCGCGGCCAGTGCGTCGATCTCCGCGAGGGCCTCGTGCAGCGCCGCCGTGCCACCGGCCTCGCGCGCGCCCTGCCGCGAAGAGCCCTCCGGATCGCCGTGCACGATCCGGGGCGCCTCGTTGGGGTGCAGGGCCACCGCCGCGTACACGCTCGGGTGGGCGGCGGCGGTCTCCGCGGCCCAGTGGGAGCCCTTCACGTCGCAGCCCACCTGGATCACGGTGGTCACGTTCACCGCGGCGGCCCTGGCGAGGCCCTCCTCCACGGTGCCGTCCTGCATGTCCAGGTGGGTGTGCGAATCGGCGACCGGCACCTCAAGGGGTTCGGGCAACGGCGGGGCTTCGGTACGGCTCATGGCCACGATGGTACGAGGACGGGGCCAGGAGCCCGGGGCTCACCTGCGGTGGAAGGGGTGCAGCAGGTCCGCGAGGTGCCAGTGGTGCTCGCCCGCGGGGGCGGCGGTGGCGGCCACGGCCTCCGCCTTCCGGTCGCGGACGTCAGCGGTGGTGCCGGCGTCGGCAGGCTTACCGGCCGGGTTGCCGTCGACGGGGAGCGGGTTGCGCATCAGCTGCTGGACGGTCGAGACCCGGCCGGATCGCATGATGCGCACGACGTGCCCACCGCAGTTGGCGCAGGTGGGTGTGGAAAGGGGGGAGGGCACGCGCTCGCCGTCCGCCTTGTAGACCACGAAAGCGTTGTTGGAGGCGTCGACGTGGTGCTCTATCTCGTATGCCTGTTCCCAGCCGTGTCCGCACCTCATGCAGGCGAAGGCGTATGCCTCGTGCACGGTGGTTGCTGCGATCTCACTCATGCCTGCTCCTCTTGTCCGCCGGACAAGCACTCCGGAGAATGCGTCCTGTTATCCAGTGGACGCCTTTACCGGCACAAGCGCACCGGGCCCTGTCGAGTGTTGGAGCGGTCTTGGCCTTCTCGTGGCAAAAGGGGCCGGTACGCGGCTTTCGCTTTGCCTTTCACGATAGTCCTTTGCCCTCGGAAGGGCCGGTCCGAGCCGCGTTCTTTGCCGCGACCACCGCGTCGAACACCTCGCGTTTGGGCAGGCCGGCGGCGGTGGCGACGGCGGCGATCGCCTCCTTGCGCCGCTCCCCCGCCTCCTCTCGCACCCGCACCCTGCGCACCAGCTCCTCCGCGTCCAGTTCCTCGGCCCCGGAGACGGCCGCGCCCTCGACGACGACGGTGATCTCGCCGCGTACGCCCTCGGCCGCCCAGGCGGCGAGTTCGCCCAGCGGGCCGCGCTTCACTTCCTCGTAGGTCTTGGTCAGCTCACGGCAGACGGCGGCGCGCCGGTCCGTCCCGAATACCTCGGCCATCGCGGCGAGGGTGTCGTCGAGCCGGTGCGGGGCCTCGAAGAAGACCATGGTGCGGCGCTCGGCGGCGACCTCGCGCAGCTTGCCGAGGCGCTCGCCGCCCTTGCGCGGCAGGAAGCCCTCGAAGCAGAACCGGTCCACCGGCAGCCCGGACAGGGCGAGCGCGGTGAGCACCGCGGAGGGGCCCGGCACCGCGGTGACCTTGATGTCCTTCTCCACGGCGGCGGCGACGAGCCGGTAGCCGGGGTCCGAGACGGACGGCATCCCGGCGTCCGTGACCAGCAGTACCCGGGCCCCGCCGGTCAGCGCCTCGACGAGTTCCGGCGTACGGGCGGACTCGTTGCCCTCGAAGTAGGACACGACACGCCCCGTGGTGTGGACGCCCAGCGCCTGGGTCAGCCGGCGCAGCCGGCGGGTGTCCTCCGCCGCGACGACGTCCGCCGTCTCCAGTTCGGTCGCGAGGCGTGGCGGGGCGTCCGCCACATCTCCGATGGGGGTCCCTGCGAGTACCAGCGTTCCAGTCGTCTCCGTCACAAGTCCATCCTCCCAGCACGGGCGGCACCACTCGCACAGATGCGTTCCCTACGATGGCGCGGTGACGAGTACAGCGCCCGATGCCCGGCAGGGCCAAGACGCCGGGGATCAGTACGGCCCGGAGCCGACTTCCTGGCAGCAGCGGCTGCGCCGCTTCGGCCATTCACCTCGGCCGGGGATCGGGCTGCGGGAACGGCTGGTTCCGCCGTACACCCGCCCCGGGAACCGGCTGTGGGCGGTGCTCGGGGTGCCCCCGGTGCTCGCGGACCGGCTGCTGCGCTGGTCGGCCTGGGGCGGTCCGCTGCTGGTGGCGCTGGTCGCCGGGGTGCTGCGGTTCTGGAACCTGGGCAGCCCGCACGCGGTGATATTCGATGAGACGTACTACGCCAAGGACTCCTGGGCGCTGATCAACCAGGGCTACGAGGGGGCCTGGCCCAAGGATGTCGACAAGCTGATCCTGGACGACCCGTCCAAGGTGAGCGTCCCGGTCGACCCCGGTTATGTGGTGCACCCGCCGGTCGGCAAGTGGATCATCGGGATCGGTGAGCAGATCTTCGGCTTCACGCCGTTCGGCTGGCGGTTCATGGTCGCGGTGCTCGGCACGCTGTCGGTGCTGATGCTGTGCCGGATCGGCCGCAGGCTCTTCCGCTCGACGTTCCTGGGCTGTCTGGCGGGCGCGCTGCTCGCGGTGGACGGGCTGCACTTCGTGATGAGCCGCACGGCGCTGCTCGACCTGGTGCTGATGTTCTTCGTGCTGGCCGCGTTCGGTTGCCTGCTGATCGACCGGGACTGGGCGCGCCGCCGGCTCGCGGCCGCGCTGCCGGTCGACGCGGACGGGGTGCTGCGGCCGGACGTCGGCGTGGCGGAACGGCTGCGGCTGGGCTGGCGGCCGTGGCGGATCGCGGCCGGGCTCATGCTGGGGCTGGCCTTCGCCACCAAGTGGAACGGGCTGTACATCCTGGTCGCGTTCGGCCTGATGACGGTCCTGTGGGACGTGGGCGCGCGGCGTACGGCGGGCGCGATGCGGCCGTACACGGCGGTGCTGAAGCGGGACCTGGTCCCGGCGTTCGTCTCCACGGTGCCGGTGGCGATCCTGACCTATGTCGCCTCGTGGACCGGCTGGATCATCCACAACTCCCCCACCCGGCACGGCTACTACCGGGACTGGGCGGCGACCGACGGCAGGGGCGGCAGCTGGACGTGGCTGCCGGACTGGCTGCGCAGCCTGTGGCACTACGAGTACCAGGTCTACGAGTTCCATGTGAACCTGACGTCCGGGCACACCTACCAGTCCAATCCGTGGAGCTGGATCGTGCTGGGCCGGCCCGTCTCGTACTTCTACGAGGAGCAGAACGGCTGCGCCGCCTCGGAGACCGGCAAGTGCGCCCGCGAGGTGCTGGCGCTCGGCACACCGCTGCTGTGGTGGGCCTCCTGCTTCGCGCTGGTGTACGTGCTGTGGCGCTGGTTCTTCCGCCGCGACTGGCGGGCGGGCGCGATCGCGTGCGGGGTGGCGGCGGGCTGGGTGCCGTGGTTCCTGTACCAGGAACGCACCATCTTCCTTTTCTACGCGGTGGTGTTCGTGCCGTTCCTCTGTCTCGCGGTGGCGATGATGATCGGGGCGATGCTGGGTCCGGCGGCGGGTACCGGGGCGAAACACGAACTGGGCCTGACGGCCGGTGACCCCTCGGGCGAACGGCGCCGGACGCTGGGGGCGGTCGCGGCGGGCGTGCTGGTCCTGCTGATCGTCTGGAACTTCATCTACTTCTGGCCGCTGTACACGGGGACCGCGATCCCGGACGGCTCCTGGCGCGACCGGATGTGGCTGGACACCTGGATCTGACCGGCTGGACGGATGTCCGGGGGGCGTGGCCGGCGGCCACGCCCCCCGGACGTCTATCGGCCGATGAGGATGAGGGCGTCAGGAAAGCCTGATGCTTCCGCCGGGGTTGACGTCCCCGGCGTCACCGGAGGCGATGACGGTCACCGGTCCGTCCGCGCACGACGCGTCGAGGAAGACTTCGGCATTCGAATCGGTCTGGTTGTCGACCTGGGCGCCCTCGTCGCCCGCCGCGTAGCAGCCGGCGCCAGGGTTCTCGAACGCCTCTCCATTGACGATCAGAGTGCCGCTCGCGGCGAATGCCGACTGGGTCCCGGCGAACGCGAGCATGCCGGCGGCGGCGATGCTGCCGAGGGAGATCAGGGTGCGACGCATGTGGGGGGTCCTCCTGTTGTCAGGGGTGGTGGGGGGTTTGTCAGGGGCACTTGCTTGCTGCCCTCACCAGCAAGGATCACCATCAGTCGCGGTTGATAAACGGAGAGTCATCACAACGAGTGGGCCCGCGTGCCCTCTTGACGAGAAGGCTTGACGGACGCGAACGCGAACGCGGAGGGGAAAGAGCCGGATGCCCGTATATGGCCGCCCTGTTCACGCCGAGGCGGATCGCGTTCCGATAACAACCGGCTCCACTGTCACTACCGTCCCGTAAAGTGCCGGGAAATGCTTCCTTGAACACGTTCAAGGAAGCCTCCTGGGGAGGGGGACTGCGGGAATGCGCAGTGGAGTGAAGATAGGCATAGTCGGCGGAGTGTTCGCGGTCGTGGTCGGCGGGGTGGGCTACGGGGCCTACAACATCCTGGACGGGCTCGGGGACAGCGGCGTCGGGGGCGGCTCGGACACCGAGACCACCTCGCAGGAGGTGCGGACAGGCCCGGTCACCGAGCAGGAGACAGCCGACACGTCGAAGAAGTTCCTCGCGGCGTGGGCGAAGGGAGACGCGGCGGTCGCGTCCCAGCTCACCAACAACGCGGCCGACGCCGGACCGGCGTTGACCGGCTACCGCGATACGGCCCATGTCACCAAGGCCGTGATCACGCCAGGACCGGCGGTCGGCGCGAAGGTCCCGTACACGGTCGAGGCGACCGTCTCGTACAAGGGGACGACGAAGCCCTGGTCGTACAAGTCCGAACTGACCGTGGTGCGCGGCCAGACCACCGGACACCCGCTCGTCGACTGGAAGCCCGCCGTCCTCCACCCGGACCTGGCCAAGGGCGAGTCGCTGGAGACGGGCGAGGCTAAGACCGCGCCGATCGAGGCGGTCGACCACAACGGCCAGGTGCTCACCAAGGAGAAGTACCCCTCGCTCGGCGCCATCCTGGACGAGCTGCGCAAGAAGTACGGCGGGAAGACCGGCGGCACCGCAGGCGTCGAGACCTGGATCAACAGCGCGAGCGAGGACGGCGCGAACAAGACGCTGCTGACGCTGGTCAAGGGGAAGCCGGGCAAGCTGGCGACCACGCTGGACGCGAAGATCCAGGCGGCGGCCGAGCGGGGCGTGAAGAAGTTCGGCGAGTCGTCCGTGGTGGCCGTCGAGCCGTCGACCGGCGCGATCCGAGCCATCGCCAACAACCGGAAAGACGGCTACGACGCGGCCCGGAAGGCCTCGGTGGCACCCGGCTCGACGATGAAGATCGTGACGGCCGCGATGATCATCCAGAACGGACTGGGCAGCGCGAACGGGCCGGTCAAGTGCCCGCCCGACGTGGCCTGGAAGGGCGTGACCTTCCACAACCTGGAGAACTTCGGGATGACGGACGGGCCCACGCTGAAGCGGGCCTTCGCCAGGTCCTGCAACACGGCGTTCATCAAGCCGGTGCTGCCGCTGGGTGACGGCAAGCGCGACACCGCGCTCGGCGTCGAGGCCGCGCAGTACTTCGGCATCGGCCGCAACTGGCAGACCGGCATCGTGACGGTCGACGGCAGCGTGCCCGATTCCCACGACGCGGAGACGGCCGCGTCGTTCATCGGCCAGGGCAGGGTGCAGATGAACCCGCTGAACATGGCCTCCGTCACCGCCACCGCGATCACCGGCCAGTTCCGGCAGCCCTACATCGTCGCGCGGAACCTGGACAACCGGACCTTCGCCGTCGCCAACCCGCTTCCGAGCGGGGTGTCGGCGCAGCTGAAGGAGATGCTGGAATACACCGCCACCGCCCAGGAGGGCACCGCCACCCAGGCGATGGCGCGGGTGGGCGGCATCAAGGGCGCCAAGACGGGCTCCGCGGAGGTCGACGGCCACGCCACGTCCGACAGCTGGTTCACCGGCTTCAGCAACGACCTGGCAGCGGCGGCCCTCGTCCAGTCGGGCGGCCACGGCGGGGACGCGGCAGGACCGGTCGTCGCGGAGGTCCTGCTCGCGGGACCGTGACGGCGGGCCGTACGCCGGGTGGCTATGCGGTCGGCGGCGGCCGCCCGGCGACCAGGCCGCGCTGCCGCAGGAAGAACCCGTCCAGGCAGCGCGCCAGTTGGCGGGCGTACAGGAGGTGGCCCTCGGCGGCCGCCTGCCGGACCAACTCCGGAAGCACCGCGTGTTCGCGGGCGAGCCACTCCAGGGCCTGCCGGCGGTCGGCGAACTCCGCGACGGCGGTGCCGGGTTCGGCGCCGGGCAGTGGCGGCTCGAACGGCGTGCCGCAGTGGGCGCGGGCGGCGGCCGCGGAGTGCAGGTAGTGGCCGAGGCTCCGGAGCCGGGCCGCGGACCTCTCCCGCGGGGTCTCGTGCTCGTCGACGAGCTCGGCGGCGTAGCGGCGCAGCAGGCCGTGCAGGGTGAACCGGCCCGGTGCGTGCTCGGTGAGGAGGCAGCCGCGCGTCAGCTCGGAAGTCAGCAGCCTGGCGTGCCGCGCTCCGGTCCCGGCGAGGCTGGCAGCGGCGAGCAGCGAGATATCGGGCCCCGGATGCAGGGACAGCAGCCGGAACATGCGGGCACCGGAACGGCTCAACGTGCGGTAGGACCAAGAGAACACCGCCCGCACGCCGTGGGTGTCGTCCACCGCGCCGAACGCGTCCAGGCTCCGGTGGGAGCGGTCCAGGTCGGCCGCGATGGCGGCCAGGGGGAACGTGGGATTCAGCGCTGCGTTGGCCGCGGTGACGGCCAGGGCCAGGGGCAGCCGTCCGCACCGGGTGACGATCTCCTGTACCGCGGGCACCTCCGCGGACGTACGGCCGCGTCCGAGGCGGCGCGTCAGCAGCTCCCTGGCATCGGAGTCGGACAGGGGCTCCAGGGTGAGGGGATGGGCCCCCTCGTCGGCAACCAGGCCCGCCAGCCGGCAGCGGCTGGTGACCAGGACGAGGGAGCCGGGGGTACCCGGCAGCAGCGGCCTGACCTGGTCGGCGTCGCGGGCGTTGTCCAGCAGGACCAGCACGCGCCGGTCCGAGAGGACACCCCGGTAGAGGCGGGCGCGTGCTTCCGGACCGGCCGGGATCCGGGCGGGCGGCACCCCCAGGGACTCCAGGAGTACACGCAGCGCCGTACCGGGGTCGGTGGCGGTGACGCGGTGGTCGAAGCCCCTGAGGTTGAGGAACAGCTGCCCGCCGGGGAAGCGGTGCGCCATCCGGTGGGCCGCGTGTACCGCCAGGGCGGTCTTGCCGACGCCCGGCATGCCGCCGACCGCGATGACCTCCGCGGCGGCGGCGGACGTGTCACCGGCGGGGAGCAGATCCAGCAGGGCGGCCACCTCGCTCCGGCGGCCGGTGAACCCCCGCTGATCGGCGCCGAGCTGGGACGGCACGACGAGATCCGGTACGTCCACGGGGCGGGCGGAACAGGGCCGGGCGGTGGCGTCGGGCCGGGCGGTGGTGTCGGGCCGAGCGGCGAGCAGGGTCGGGTCGGCGCGCAGAATCCGCTCGTGCACCGTGCGCAGCCCCGGACCGGGGTCGATCCCCAGCTCGTCGGTGAGCACCACGCGCCCCCGCCGGTAGACGGCGAGGGCCTCGGCCTGGCGCCCCGAGCGGTACAGGGCGAGCATCAGCATCTCCCGGAAGCGTTCGTCCAGCGGATGTCCGGCGACCAGCTCGGTCAGTTCGGCCACCGTCTCCGCCAGCGAGCCCAGCCGGAGTTCGGCGGCGATGCGTTCCTCGATCGCGGCCAGCCGCAACAGCTCCAGCCTCGCCCGCTGCGCCTCCGCGTAGGCGCCCGGCACTCCGGCCAGCGCCGCACCGTGCCACATGCCGAGCGCGTCCCGCAGGTGCGCGGCGACCGTGGCGTGGTCACCCGCGCTGCGGGCCGCCTCCGCGCAGGCCAGCTGCCGCCGGAACACCGCGAGGTCCAGGTCCTCCGGGGACACGCGCAGCACGTACCCCTTGCCCACCGAGTCGATGACGGCGCCCGGTGGTGCCAGGACCCTGCGCAACTGGTAGATGTAGGTACGGATCACCCGGAGCGCCGAACTCGGCGGTTCGCTCCCCCACACCGCGCTGATCAGCTCACCGGCCGAGACCTGGGCGTCTCCGCGGAGCAACAGGGCGCTGAGGACCGCTCGTTGCTGAGGAGGACCGAGGGGAAGCTCCGTGGCGTCGCGCCAGGCCCGCACCGGCCCCAGCACCGCGAAACACAGTCGGCCGCTCACCTTCGTCCGCACCTCCCGCCCCTGTGGCTTCCGGGATGGAGAAGCCTTTCCGACCTCACCGCTCGTCTCAGGGCAGGTCATATGGATGTATCGACCACTTCGGGCTGTCTTAATCGGCGGCGCCCCGATTTGGCCGGTCTCAGGCGGCCGTCCTCGCGGCACGGCCGCGGGTGTGCTGTTCGCGGGTCAGCGAGGCGAGATGGCCGCGCAGTACGGGCAGCGGTGTCTCGGCGAACTGGATGCCGACCGAGAAGTTGAACTCGTCCCGCGCGCGCATGCTGTCGTCGGCCCCCTGCTCGGTCAGGTCGACGTCCGCGTAGGCGAGCATCTTCTCGGCGTCGTGCCCGGCCTGGACGAGCTGCTGCCACACCGGGGTTCCGGGGTAGGGGCGGAACTCGAACACCGAGGCGCGGAAGGCTCCCGGCAGCCGGTCGGCGGTGTCCCACAGGTGGTGGATGTGCCGGACGGTGGCGTCGATGTCCTCCCGCCCCTCGCCGGGGTAGCCGAGGATGAAGTAGCCCTTCACGTTGATGCCGCGGGCCATCAGCCGGTGCGCCACCGACGCGGTCATGTCCGCCGTGATGCGCTTGTCCATCGCGGCGAGCACCCGGTCGCTGCCGGACTCGATGCCGAGGGCCACCTCGCGCAGCCCGTTGCGGGCCAGGGTGTCCAGGGTCGCGTCGTCCGCGCGGTGCAGGACGTTGATGCGGCCCGTGGCGTCCCACACGTACCGTTCGCCGATCCTGTGCGCGGTGAAGGCCTCCATGGATGGCCGGATCACGCGGGCGGCGCCGAGGAACAGGTCGTCCACGAACCGGAACGCCGTGGCGCCGTACTCGGCGTTCAGCGACTCCAGCTCCTCGACGATGCCCTCGGGCGACCGGGTGCGGATCTTGATGTCCGGGTTCGCGGAGACCGCGGCGCCGCAGAATCCGCAGTCGTACGGGCAGCCGCGGGAGCCGACGATGTTCGCCTCGATCCGGCCGTCGTCCGCCACATAGGGGTCCTGCGGCAGGAACACCCGGTCCACCAGCGGCAGGCTGTCGATGTCGGGAGAGAGCCAGTGCCCGGCGTCCCCGCCCCTGGCCAGCCCCACCGCCGTCGTGCCCAGCAGCCGGTCGCGCCACATGACGCCCGGCAGTTCGGAGCGGCGCGCCCGGTCGGCGAGCAGTGCCGCCACCCGGGGTTCGCCCTCGCCAAGCACCAGCGCGTGCAGCTGTGCCATCCGGGGGTCGGCGAGCACCCGCTTGGGCATGGCCTTGGCGTGGTGCCCGCCCACCATGAGCGCGATGTCCTCGTCCAGCCCGGCGGCGATCCGCGCGGAGAGTTCGTACGTCGGGGCGAGGAGGTTCATCCCGACCCAGCGGGGGCGGGCGGCGTTGATGACAGCGACGGTCGCGGCGACGCCGAGTCCGTGCGCCTCGGCGTCCAGAACGCCGACGTTGAATCCGGCCTGCCGGGCGTAGGTGGCGATGTAGGCCATGCCGAGCACCGGCAGCGTGTAGTCGTTCACCCGGGGGCGCAGGGTGTAGTCGCGTAAGGGGGCGTTGACGAACAGGGCGTCCAGCGACCGGGCGGGATCGGCGCCCACGACGAGGCCGGCCCTCCTCGGCGGCTGGTCGGTGGGAGGCGTGGCGGCGGGAGGTGTGGTGGCGGTCGTCGAGGCAGGCATGAGTCCCCCAGGCGAAGGGTCGACAGGGTCGACGGGCGAAGCTGCGGAAGCGGAGCAGAGGGGCGGGGCGGGCAGTCGGGGCAGCCGGGCGGGGCGGCCGGTCGGGGCGGCCGGTCGGGGCCGCGGGAGGTCATGGCTACTCGCGGGGTCTCACAGTGAGCCGGGAGGGATCGTGGCTCCGGGCAGCGCCGCGGCCTCGGCCCGCGCGCTCTCGAACTGCTCCGGGTCCACCAGACCGCAGTCCACCAGGAGGTAGTCACCGACGGGGGTGAGCAGCAGGGTACCCGCCGCGCACTCGTGGACGCGGGCTCGGCCGGCGTCGGCCGAGGGCGCCCGGACGGGACCGAGCGGCATGCCGTACCGGAGGCGGGCGGCGGGAGCCCGGCCGGGGGCCGCGCGCCTGGCCAGCTCGCGGCCGGACAGTTCGCGCAGTGCCTCTGTGAGCGGCTGCGGGAGGTGGCCGAGCAGCCCGCCCCGGGTGCGGGCGAGTTCGAGGAGTTCGGCCAGTTCCGGGGCCAGCCGCCAACGGTCGGCGGTCGCGGCCAGCAGTTCGGGGTCCGGCATCCGCGCGGGGTGCAGCAGCAGGCCGGCGTCGAGCATGTCCTTCGCGTTGAAAGGGCGTTGGAAGCGCTCCTCGGCCAGCGCCAGCAGATCGGCCAGCACCTGGTCCGCGGGCAGCTCCGGCCGGACCGGTACGGCAGCCATGTCTCCCGCGTAGCCGAAGGTGGCGATCTCCACCCGCATCTCGGGGTCCAGCAGCGGGTCCGCGGGCTCCCAGTACGGGGCCGCCAGCAGCTGCCGCCCGCCGGCGGCCGCCGGCCCGGTGTCCTCCAGCAGCGACACCCCCACGCCCGTGACCGGCTGCCGGGAGAGCACGGTGGCGACCACCCGCCAGAGGGCGGGCTCGTCCGGCACGGTCAGGTCCAGGTCGTTCATGGTCCTGACGATGCCGCCGGGGTACCAGCGGCGGAGCGAGGGGCCCTTCACCGGGCGCACGGCGGGCTCCGACTCCGTGGCCGCGCGCAGGATCTCCTCGTAGGTCTCCGCCCGCTCCCGTGCGCGGCGCAGTTCCTCGGCCGTGCCGGGACCGGGCTCGGCGCCCTCCCGTACGGCGAGCGACAGGGCGAGCGGTACGAGCACCGGGGCGATGCCACGGGCCCGGCGTACCAGGGCCGCCGCCGGCTCCTCCTCGTCCACCTCCAGCAGCCCGTACAGGGTGCGGAGCCCGAAATCGGTTACGGCAAGCGGGTGTTCGCGGGGATGCCACCAGTACTCGTGGGCCACCCGCCAGCCGTGTGCCACCAGGTTGTCGACGACGCCGTCGCCGCTCCGGTCGCGCCGGTGGTGGATGACGTTCCCGATCAGCGGCAGACCGGCCGCGGCGGCCTGCTCGGCGCAGACCCGCACCAACGCGGCGGTGGCGCAACGGCGTTCGGCCGGGTCCTCGACGAGGATGTCCACCAGGTCGACGAAGGCGGCCCCCGCCACCTCGTCCCTGGCGTCGCCGAGCAGTGTGGCGTGGCCCAGGGGCGCGCCCTGCCTGACTGCGACGAAGGAGCGGCGGTCCGGCGCCGCCATCGTCTCCTCGGCCTGCGCCTCGGCCGCCGCGCGATCCAGCCGGTGCCCCTGGTCGGCCGCGCCGGTTTGGAAGGCGTCGGCGAGCCAGCGGCGTACGTGGGAGGCGTCGTCGTCGCGCGCGGGGCGCACGGTGATCCCGTCGCCCGCGTCCCCGGTACGCGCGCCGGGCCTCGCTCCCGCCAGGTAGGTCAGGCGGCGGGCCCAGGGGGACGGCGGTGTGCGGTGGCCGGGGACGCGCAGCAGCACACCGTCCGTGCCGGGGCACTCACCCAGTGCGTGCCCGGCGAAGGCGTTCAGCAGTTCCGGCGCTTCCAGCAGGCGGGGATCGATGTGTTCGACGAGGTAGGAGACCTCGCCCACGAGCGCGTCGGTGTAGCGGTCGCCCACGTAGTCGTAGCCGCGCCAGCCGTGCCGTACTCCGGCGCGGGCCGCGGCGTCGAGGTAGTCCTGCGTCGTGATGCTCATGCTGTCTCCCGTTCGGGCCGGACCACCGCGGTCAGTTCCGCGCACAGCCGGGCGGCCGCCCGCCGGACCTCGTCGGCGGTGACCGCCTCAAGCTCCTCGGCTCCGGACTCGCCCGGCCCGTCCGTGGCCGTCGCGAGCTGCTGGGCGTGCGCCGCGGGGTCCTCGGTGTCCGTCAGGAGTGCCGCCACGGCCTGCCGCCGGGCGACGGCGAGGTCCTCGGGGTCCGGTCCGTGTTCGGCCAGGCCGGTCAAGAGGGCGTGTACGTGTCCGAGTACGGCGGGTCCGTTCGCGGACTCGGCGCCGACCATGACACGCCAGGCGCCGGTGTCGCGGTAGGCGCGCGACCAGGCGAAGAACGTGTAGGCGAGGCCGTGTTCGACCCGCAGCCGCCGGTACAGCAGCGAGGCGGGGTTGGCGCCGAGGAGGTCGGCCAGCACGGTGTACGCGTGGCGCTCCGGGTCCTGGGCCGCGGGGGCCCGGCCGCCCACCGAGAGCCAGCAGAAGCCGTCGGCGGGCCAGTTCACCGACCGGCCAGGGGCGAGCGGCCGCGGCTCGCCCGCGCCGTCACCCGGCCAGTCGGGCCCGGTGGCGGATTCCCCCAGGGGCGAGCCGGCCAGGGCCTCGCGCAGCCCGGCCAGTGGGGCGCCACCCACGACCGCGAGTCTCATCGGGCGCCGCAGGAAGCGGTCGCGGTGGGCGCCGGTCACGGTGGAGACGGTGGCGCGGAGCAACTCCTCGCGCGTGCCGCCCACCGGCCTGCCCAGCGGATGGCCGGCGAAGATCCGGCCGAGGAACACGTCCTGCACCACGTCGCTGGGGTCGGCGTCGGCCGCCGCCAGTTCCTGTAGCACCACGCGGCGTTCGGCCTCCAGCATGTCCTCGTCCACGACCGGGGCCAGCACCGCCCGTGCGAGCAGCGCGGCGGTCTCGGGGGCGTCCCGGTTGAGCACCCGGACCTGGAAGAGCATGCGGTCAAGGCCGGTGACCGCGTTGGCGCTGCCGCCGAGCCGCTGCACGTGCTCGGCGAGCGAGCGGCCGGCGGCCACCGGGGCGGACATCAGCAGGTGCTCCAGCAGATGGGCGGTTCCGCCTTCGCCGTGCGGATCGTGGCGCGATCCGAAGTCCACGGCCAGACAAAGGCTGGTGGTCCGCCAGTGGCCGGCGGTGTGCCCCACCAGCAGGGTCCGGCCGTTGAGCCGGTGTTCTTCCACGGATCTCGCCTCCTCGTCGTCGGCGTCGGCGTCGGCGGTACGGGGGTACGGGGCCGGGGGCGGTGTGCCGCCGCGGGCCGGGGACCCGCGGCGGCACACGAAGGGCTCCCGGCGTCCTACGCCTTGTCGCCGACCTTGACCTTGTCCAGTCGCGGGCGGAGCCCGGACGCGTGCTTGCGGTTCATGGGTGACCTCCTCTCCGAAGTCGTGGCGGCCCGGCGGCGGTCGGCGCCGGGAGTCTGTGCGGCCGTGGCCTGATCCGTGAGCCCCTCGGGACTGGAGAGCCCGTGGGGTTCATGAGGTGAACTCGATCGAACCGTCGCGCCGCCCGTGCTCGACGAGCCGGCGCAGTACGAGCACGGCGAGGGCCAGCCAGCAGGCGCCCACCAGCAGGCCCAGCGCGGCGGGTACGGCCACCGATCGCACCGGCCCGCCCGCGAGCAGGCCCCGTACGGCGCTCAGTTCGTGGGTGAGGGGGAGGGCGGCGGCGAGCGCGCGGACCGGCCGGGCCCAGAAGTCGTGCGGCACCTCGACCCCGCAGACCGCCATCATGACGAGGAACGACACGTTCGCGGCGACATTGCGCAGCGAGGGGAACCCGAGCACGAGCGCCGACACGAAGAGCCCGAAGCAGTACGTGGTGAGGGCGGCGCAGCCGATCAGCGGCAGGGCGAGCAGCAGGGTGACCGGTGTCAGCCGCACCCCGAAGGGCGGGAGCAGCAGGCAGAAGGCGACGAACGAGGTCGCCGTGCCGCTGATCAGCCACTGGACGCCGCGCCCGGCCAGTACCCACACCGGGTTCGCCGGACCCGCCACCAGTAACGGCAGGGTGCCCGCACGGCGTTCCCAGGCGCTGGAGGCGACCACCATCATCGCCTCGATCGCGCAGACCGAGAGCGCGTTGCCGACCACCAGGAACCGCGCGTCGGCGGCGGGGCCCAGCGCTGTGCCCGCGACGGCGAAGAACAGCACCTGGCACACCATCCGGGTCAGCCAGCCGAACGTCCACGACCACCAGGTATGGATGGCCCGCAGATCCGCCAGCCCGTTCGCGGCCCCGCAGCGGGCGGCCCGCAGCGCGGCGGGCAGGGGGGCAGTCGTGGCGCTCATACCAGGCCCGCCGTTCCGGTGGCGCGCACCCGGGTCAGCACCACGCGGAAGGCGAACAGCGCCACCGCGTACCAGAGGAGGCCGAGCAGCACCACGGCCGCCAGCCGCCCCGCGGCGTCGGGCACCGGAGCCGCCTCGACAGACCGGCGCAGCAGGTCGGCGGACCAGGACAGGAAGAACAGCCGGCTCAACGGGCGCACCCAGCCGGGCAGTGCGCTCAGGGGCACGGTGAGCCCGGCGAGCAGGTACAGCGGATAGCTCAGCGAGTTCTGGAAGACCCGGGCCGAGCGCGCCAGCACGAACCCGGCCGACAGGAGACAGGCCGCGCACGTCAGGGCGAACGCCGTGGCGAGGGCGCCGGCGGCGAGCAGGAAGGGGTGCGGTACGGGCGGCCAGTGGCCGACGACCAGCGCCGTGGTGCACCAGCACTCCACGAGGGTGACCAGGCTGACGCCGGTGACGGCGGCGACCCGGGCGGTGGTCACCACCGCCATGCGGGCGGGTGCGGCCACCAGCAGTTCCAGCGTGCCGTCGAAGCGGTCCTGGGCGACCAGGTCGCCCGCGGTGAGCAGCGCCATCGTCCACAGCGAGATCAGTACCGGCACCACGACCGCGTAGCCCAGTGAGTCAGGCCGGCCGGAGTGCTTCGCCATCGCCGTGAAGATCAGCGCGTACAGCGGGGCGGTGAACAGCGGCTGCACGCTGCCGGGAGACCGCAGCAGCAGCGTCGCCTGGAGCCGGAGCGCGGCGCGTGCGGCGGTGGGTGAACCGGTCACCGGACCACCTCCATGCCGCGTCCGCCCACGAGTGCGAGATAGAGCTCGGCCAGATTCGGCCGGACGACGGCGACCCGGGTGACGTCGGCGTCCACCAGCCGCCGCAGCACCTCGCGTGCGGTGGCGTCGTCGTCCACGGCGATCCGCACCAGCGCGTCCGGGCCGTGCTCGACACCCCGCACTCCGGGGAGGCCGTTCAGGGCGGTCAGTACGGCCGCGGGCGGGTCGACCGCCTCCACGCGCTGGTGCCCGGCGGCCCGTTCGCCCAGGGTGCGCGGGCTGTCGGTGGCCAGCACCCGGCCGCCGTCGATGAGCGTCACCCGGTCGCAGAGCGCCTCGGCCTCGGCCATGTCGTGAGTGGCCAGCAGTACGGTGCGCCGCTCGTCGCGCAGTTCACCGACGATCAGCCGGAACTCGTGCGCCGCGACGGGGTCGAGGCCGGCGGTCGGCTCGTCCAGCAGGACCACCGGGGGGTCGTGGACCAGCGCGCGGGCCAGGTGCAGCCGCTGTTTCATGCCCCGGGAGAACGTCTCGGCGCGGTCCCCGGCGTGCGACGACAGGCCCACCCGGTCCAGCAGCGCCGCCACCCGCGCGGGCAGCGCGCGGCCGTCGAGCCCGTACAGCGCGCCCCAGTAGGACAGGTTCCGGGCGGCGCTGAGCCGCCCGTACAGGCCTCGGTCGCCGCCGAGGGAGATGCCGATCAGGGGTCGTACGGCGGCGGTCTCTGTGACCACGTCCCGGCCGAGCACGCTCGCGGTGCCGGAGCTGGGGAGCAGTACGGTCGACAGCACCTTGCACAGGGTGCTCTTGCCGGCGCCGTTCGGGCCGAGCAGTCCGTGCACCTCGCCCTCGGCGATCTCCAGGTCCATTCCGTGCAGCGCGACCTTCTCGGCCGGCCCGCGCACGAAGGTCCTGCGCAGGCCGCGGGTGCTGATGGCGTTCACTCGGCCGCCACCGCCTCGCGTCCGGGCACGCCGCGGCACAGCCCGAGCCGCTCCAGCAGCCCAGAGCGGCGCAGGTTCCGGGCGCCGCGGTCGTAGACCGGCTGGAGGCGCTCCTGAGTTCCGTCGTAGCCGTCCGGGAGCAGCGCCTCCGGGAGGGTGGCGAGCAGGGGGATGTCCGAGCCCCGCCGGGCCCGTTCGGCGACGGCGCGGCCGTGTTCGGCATCGCGCACCTGGTTGAGCACATGGCCGCGCACCAGCCGCAGCAGTTCCGGCGCCACCAGGTGCCGTACGCCTGCCAGCGCGGCGACGTGCCCGGAGCGGGCGGCGTTGACCACGAGCAGGACCGGCAGCCGTTCGGCGGTCGGTGCGAGGTGGTTCGCCAGATCGTGCTCGGGATTCAGCTCGCCCACCGCGCCCGCGCCCTCGATCACCAGCGGGCCGGGGCCCAGCCGGCGCAGCGCCTCCTGGACGGCGTCCGCGCACTCGCGCTGGAGCCGGGGCGAGACCCGGTGCAGGTCGACGCTGTCCTGGCCCCGGATGGGTACGTCACCCGCCGGGACGCCGCACAGGTACAGCTCGCCCCGGTGGCCGTCCTTCCGGTCGGGCACCACGGTGACCGGGTTGTGCCACCACCGCGGGCGGATCCGGGCGGCGCCGCAGTTGTGCAGGGCCCCGCGCAGCGGGACGGGCACCTCCGGGTAGGCCGGGTCGTCGGGGTCCACCACGGCGACGGCCTTGAACGGGCCGGCCGGGACTCCGAGGTCGACGAGCGAGCGCAGGATGTGGCCGCAGACGCTCGTCTTGCCGGAGCCCGCCGACACTCCGAGAACCGTGACCCCGACCCGTTCCGTGTTCAAGAACCCGTCCCTCCGCCGCCGGACCGCTCGATGGGGAGACTCTGGCAGCCGGCTGTCCACGGAGGGACCACAGCGCATCCACGTCCCATACATGGTCGCGAAATGCCTTGCTCAGGGGCGGTGTCCGGGCACGGGGCGGCTGCCGGCCGGTGGACGGCGGCGCGGCGGGACCGGTCGGCGGGTCCCTCGCGGGCTACCGCCGCCAGCCGTGCTGGGTGAGGGTCGAGGTGCCACTGAGATACCCGTGCAGGCCCGCGGCCGGGTACTCGATGATGTCGTCGGGCAGTTCGTGGACGGAGAACCACCGCAGGTCCAGGCACTTGTCCGGTTCCAGGTTGACCGGTTCGCCGCACCACTCGGTGGCCTCGAAGAAGAAGCCGATGCGCTCGATCCCGGTGTCCTGGCTGTGGTGGACGGTGTGCACGTGGCGCAGCCCGTCGGGGTCGACGCGTACCCCGGTCTCCTCGCGCAGTTCGCGGGCGGCGCCCTCGGTGAGGGTCTCGCCGCGGTCGAGCTTGCCGGAGGGGGCGTGCCAGCGGCCGTATCCGTAGGGGCCGCCGCGCTGGGAGAGGAGGATCTTGTCCCCGGCGCGCAGGAACACGTGCGTGTCGACCACAGGGGTTGCGTTCATGGTTCACCGAGCAGACTCGTCGGGGCGTATGGGTCGTACCGAGGCTATCGGGGAGCGGGGGACGGCAGCGGCGATTCGACCGGCCGCTTCCGAAGGGCTGATGTCGCCGGTGTCCAGGGTCAGCACCGGCACGCCCAGGCCCCGCAGCACGCGGGCCGCTTCGCGGTAGAGAGCGGACTCGCGGGCCGGGGCGGCCGGGTCCTCGTGGAAGCGGTGCCGGGCGCCCCGGCGGGCCAGCCGGGCGGCTATGACGTCCGGCGACGCGGTCAGGACGACCGCGAGGTCGGGGAGCAGGACGGCGTCGTTGAGGTGCAGGAGGAACTCCAGCGGCACCCCGTCGATGCGCTGAAGGACCAGCGTCGAGGCCAGGTAGCGGTCGCACACGACGCTGCGGCCCGCGTAGAGGTGCGGGTGCAGTTCGCTCTCCATGTGCTCGTACCGGTTGGCCGCCACCAGACAGGCGAGCGCGCGTCCTTGGAGCTCGCTCGCATGGGCGCGGGTGAAGGCGCCCAGGGGGCTCGTCGAGGGTTCGGCGGTGGTGTGCACGGTGTCGCCGCGTTCCCGCAGGAGTCGGGCGAGCAGCGGGACGGTGGTGGTCTTGCCGACCGCGCCGGGGCCGTCGACGGTGATGAACCGCCCGTGCCCGCTCATGTGCGGGCCTTCGCGGCGGCGCTCGGCTCAGGGTCGGGGCGATGGTCCTCCGTGCGGCGTACGACGGGCATGGCTCCCCCAGGTGAGTGTGAAGAGGGTCAGGGTGTGCAAGGTGTCGCGCTCCGGCGCCCAGGAACGCCAGAGCGCGGAGAACTCCGCTTCCTTGCGCGGCAGTTCCAGCTCCGGGGCCGCAGCGCGAGCCCAGGTGCGTACGGCCAGGTCCCCGTACGGGTAGTGCGAGAGGTCGCCGGTGAAGTCCGCGGTCGCGGCGGCCGCGGTCCACGGGCCGATGCCGTCCACGGTGACCAGTTCCTTGGCCAGCTGTTCACCGTCCAGGGTGAGCCAGTGCGAATGGCATTCGAGGTAGGCACGGGCGGCGGACCGCAGCTTGGGCGCGAAGAACAGCGCCCCCACCTCCCGGAACCGCTCGTCGCTGAGGCCGATGACGGTCTCGGGCGCGGGGACGAGCGCGAGCGGTCCCGCGTCCGTGGCGACGTGCTCCCCGTGGGCGGCCGAGAGGTTCCGGTGGACCTTGCGCGCCTGAGCGGCCTGTACGACCTGGCGCAGTACGGCCGTCGCCACCGCGTCCCACAGCGACGGGTTGGCGAGGCGTACGACAGTGCCCAGCTTCCTGAGCCGCGCGTTCAGCGGCCCGGCCGCCGGCGTGGACGGCAGGCCTGCGGGCGTCGTGGAGCGGACGGGCGGCGGCGGGCGGTCCGCGCCGCCCAGGGGAAGCGAGGTGAGCCCGGCGCCGTCCCAGCGCACGTACCAGGGCGCACCGTCGTAGCGCACGGCACGGTGGGCGCTGCCGTCCTCGGCGAGGTGCCAGGACGGGTGCTCGGTCATCAGGGTGGCGGTGTGCATGCGGTCATTGTCACGTCGACGCGGCAACCGTGGCGGCAGGACCGCCGAGTTGACGGGGGTGGCGTGAGGTGCGGCAGCTGCGGCGGGCGGCCCCCGGCCCGCCCCCTGCCCGCCCCCGGGAATCCGGCTCGCACGCCCGCGACCACGGCCGATAGCGTGCGGGGCATGAGCACTTCCGACACCAACGTACCGGCGGGCGGCGACACCGCCGCCGCCCATCCCCGATTCGCCGAGGCACTGCGCGAGCTGGGTCTCGATGTCGAGATCCGCCGCTTCCCGGAGGCCACCCGGACCGCCGCCGAGGCGGCGGCCGCGGTCGGCTGCGCGCTGAGCGAGATCGTCAAGTCGCTGGTCTTCGAGGCCGACGGGGTGCCGGTCCTGGTCCTGATGGACGGCTCCTCGCGGGTCGACATGGAGCGGCTGCGGGCGGAGCTGGGCGCGGCGAAGGTCCGGCGGCCCGGCGCCGACGTGGTGCGCGAGGCGACCGGGTACGCGATCGGCGGGGTGCCGCCGTTCGGGCACCGCACCAGGACCCGGGTGCTGGCCGACCGGGGGCTCCTCGCGCACGACGTGGTCTGGGCGGCGGCCGGCACCCCGTACACGGTCTTCCCGCTCGATCCGGGGACGCTGATCGGGCACGCGGGCGGCACGGTGGTGGACGTGCGCGAGCAGACCGCATGACGCCGCTGGTCGCCATAGCCGTCCTGATCGCCGCGTTCACCCACGCCGGCTGGAACGCCATCGCACACGCGATCAAGGACCAGCTGGTCTCGTTCACCCTGATCTCCGGCGGCGGACTGCTGATCGGCGCGGCCGCCGCCCCCTTCGTCCCGTTCCCGGCCGCGGACGCCTGGCCGTACCTGGCCCTGTCCGCCGCCCTGCACGTGACGTACATGCTGCTGCTGATGCGCTCGTTCACCCTGGGCGACTTCGGCCAGATGTATCCGATCGCCCGGGGCACCGCCCCGCTCGTCGTCACCGTCCTGGCCGCCGTCTTCGTGGGCGAACGCCCGGACGGCTGGGCCACGGCGGGCGTCGCGGTGGCCTCCGCGGGGCTGGTCGGCATGGCCCTGTGGGGCATCCGCGGCTCCGGCAAGCGCCCGCACTGGCCCGCGATCGTCGCCGCGCTGGCGACCGGTCTCGCCATCGCCGGCTACACGACGGTCGACGGCGTGGGCGTACGCGCCTCGGGCAGTTCGCTCGGGTACATCGCCTGGCTGATGATCCTGGAGGGCGTCGCGATCCCCGTCTACGCCCTGTACCGCCGCCGCTCCGCCCTGGCCGCCCAGCTCCGCCCGTACGCCCTGCGCGGACTGCTCGGCGCCGCCCTCTCGGTAACGGCGTACGGGCTCGTCCTCTGGGCCCAGACCCGCGCCGCGCTCGCCCCCGTCGCCGCGCTGCGCGAATCCTCGATCATCGTGGGCGCGGCCATCGGCACGGTGTTCTTCAAGGAACGGTTCGGCGCCCCGCGCGTCGCGGCGGCCGGGCTGATGGTGGTGGGGATCGGGCTGATGCTGCACACGAGTTGACGGGCGGGCGGGGGCACGGGGTCGGAGCGGAGGCACTTGAAGGCCCCGATCAGGTGGTGTACTCCAGCTCCGTCATCGCGGCATGTCGGACGGCCACCGCCACCTCGCTGACGTCGAGCCCGGACAGGTACTTCACCAGGGCCTCGCGAGCCCCCAGGAGCTGCCTGCCCAGCTCGGCCCCATCGAGTTGTCCTGGGCGCACGACCTGCCGGAATTCGCCCTGCGAGACAGCACCGGCCACCAGCTGCTCGGCAAGCCAAAGGGGTGTGCGCTCCCGCAGGGCGAACGTCAGGTGGACGCTGGTCTCATCGGAGTCCTCGACGCGAGGGTTGTGGACCCAGCCGCGCGGCAGCAAGAGGGACTGGCCGGCCTTGAGGTCGACCTCGTGGTCAGGCCCCTGCGCTTCCCACTTCGGGATGTAGTCATCCCGCCAGACCCGCCAGCTCTCGTTGAATTCACGCATGGGGCCTCTACCGGGGGTCGCCAGAGCTGCCACCGCTTAACACCTGCGGTCTGCACAATCACGGCCATCTGCTGATCCCAGTGGTGGCGCAGACCCTGGTTACCGGGAGGGGTCAGGAAGGCGTGTACGTAGTTCGAGTATCCCGTCTCCTCCTGGACGCGCTTGGAGACGCGCGCCATATACGGCAATACCCTCTGGAGGTTGCCCAGGCGGATGGTGTGTCCGCTCTCGTGCAGTAGCCGCAGCTTGGCTGCGTCGGTCCGGCCGTTCGTCATGAACGCGGCCTTGTTCAAGGACGGGTTCGGAGCCCGGACGACCGCGATCTCGTCCGCAGGTGCGCAGCCGGTGAAGAGATAGTCCTTCAGGAAGTCCGCCGTGATCGTCTCGTCCAGGGCCGTAATGCCTCGCTCGTACACGCGGGGCTCGTCGGGCCAGTTCAGGAGAAGATCGGTCACGCCTTCCTCGGGCAGTAAGAGACTCAGTGACATGCCGGTCACCTCTCGTGCTACTGGGGCGGCAGGGGGCAGGGAAGCTCAGGGTGGAACCGGTTCGGGCAGCACACGACGGAGAAAGCGATCAGGTTCTTCGACGGCATGTAGTACACCCAGCTCACATCAACGCCGCAGGGCAGGACGTCAGTGGCGTATTCCAGCTTGCTGTCGAGACTGTTGTACGCCCGGAGACCGTCCGCGCGCTCGAACGGAAGATTCGCCTCGTACTGCTTGGTCAGCCACGCGATGGCAATGCCCATATCGGCCCACGTGCGATCGGCGGAGACGTGGTTCCTCTTCGTCAGCCACCAGCCGGTCATGGTGGGCGGCACATTGCCCGTCTGGAACTCGGCGGCAGCTTCGCGGTATCGATCGAGCACCTGTTGCTGCTTCTTGTCCTCGGGATTCAGAACCGAAGGCGGCCCATTGGGATGCGGTGGCCGCCTGCCTCCTTCTCGTGCGTACACCGGGGACGGCCCGGTCCACGGTCCGTACCCATGCCAGTGTCCTGACCAGCTCATCTGTACCTTTCCGGGAGGTGCCGGGCCGCCCCCGGGAGGGCAGGGCGGCCCGCAAATGCGGGGTGGGGAGGAGCCAGACTAGAGCGGCAGCCCCTGCTTCTTGACCCAGCCGAGGGCGAAGTCGTTGAGTTCCGCCTCGGTGAACCTGAGTTCGAGACCAGCCCCCTCAGGTTTGTTGTCGCGGACGGCGAAGGCAGTGCCCGATCCGGGGATGGCCCCGACCTCGACGCACGACTCGTGTTCGCCGTTGAGGTTGCCACCACAGAAGTTCTCGAACGTGGTGCCTTCGGCCGTGAGGCTGTAGAGATCAATCATGGAAAATCCTCCTGGTGCTGGACTGAACGGAGATTCGTTCTCTGGGTCGTCGTGCACTTGCGACCCGTCAGGAAAGGGGCATCACGCCAACACAGAAGGCGGCCGGCGTCTCCACGCCCTCGCGGTACCCGACCGGCCGCGTCGGGGCGCTCACGAACGAAGGACGATTCCAACATCGGCCGGCGCCGCCCGAAGGGACTTCGCCGCTCCGAATGGGGTGATGACCCACTGTTGTTCGGTTGCCATGAACCAGACGCTAAAAGCCCACCGTTGGTGCGCGCGTGCTGTTTTCTCAAGATTGCTCGACGGGGGACGTGGATTGCTGCATCTTTCGCGTAGCCCTTGCCTTACTCCGTAGCACCGCGCGGATCTGCTCGGCCATGCTGTTGCATCAACACCACCGGAAGGGAGAACGTCCATGGCTCGTCAGCTGCGCTTCACCGGCACGGACAGCAAGGTCGACGGTTGCCCCGCCCTGCACACCGACGAGAACACCGGCGAGATCATTGTCCAGGGCCCGCCAGTGACCGACCCCGAAGAGCTCGCGCAGCTCCAGCACTTCGGGCCGGACGATGCGGCAGTGGCCGTACCGCGCGAGCTGCTCGTGAACTGGGGACCGAAGGAGATGGAGCGAGTGCCGGAGCTCGTAGACCGGGAAACGTTCCGGCGGCTCTTCGTGACCTTCAAGCACACGGCGTGGCGGCTGGAGACGCGGCGCGGCTACGCGTCGGACCGGCAGGACCCCGACTTCCAGGCATTCCTTGCCACCGGGTCCTCGCCGTGCGACCCGAACGAGCCCTGGTTCATCAACATCAGGGCCCAGACGGACAGCGGCAAGCGCGTCGAGCGCGTCCGGATCGCTGACAACCCGCCCACCACGGGCCAGCTCTTCCTCCTCGACTACGCCCGGCACAACGCCATGGCCGGCGAGGACATCCGCTATCTCTGGCGCGAGGACGCCGACAGAGCCGCTCTGCCCGCAGAGGACTTCTGGATCTTCGACTCACGGATTGTCGCCGTACTGCACTTCGACGACGAAGACGACATGCTCGACATCGAGCTGATCACTGAACCCGCCGAGGTGACGCGGTACGCGGTCGTCCGCGACACCGCCATGCACCACGCCGTCCGGTACGACCAGTTCGCGGTCCAGGTGGCCGCGACGACCGAATAGCGACGCGTGGCCGGTGAGCACTGACTACCAACAAGCACGGGCCTCGCTGGGAGTGCGGCTGCGGGGACTCCGCTTCTCGTGCCCCAGTGGCCGACTCACCGGTCAGCAGCTCGCTCAGCGGCTCGGCTGGGCCGGCTCCAAGGTCAGCAAGCTGGAGAACGGCAAGCAGACAGCCACCCCCGAGGACCTTCGAGCGTGGGCCGACGCGACCGAGCAACCGGGCGTGTACGCCGAGCTGGCAGCCCGGTTGGCTGGGTTCGAGTCCCACATCAGGTCATGGCGAAGAGCCTTGGCCAACGGCTTCAAGCCCTTGCACGAAGGCCTCAGTGCGGAGATCGACCGCACCTCGGACATATGGGTCTGGGAAGAGTCGGTTGTCGCCGGGCTGCTGCAGACTCCGGAGTACACCCGCCATGTCATCCAGCGGTACTCGAACTTGCTGGGCGGAGCCGCCGACATCGAGGACGCCGTGCGCTCACGGGTTCAGCGGCAGGAGTGGTTGTACCGGCCCGGTCACACCATGCACGTGCTGCTGTGGGAAGCCGCGTTGCGATCGCTGATCTGCCCTCCTTCGGTGCTGGCCACCCAGCTCGACCGCCTCACCGGGATGATCGGCATGGACACGGTCGAGCTGGGCGTCATTCCGTTCACGGCGCCCGTGAAGATCGTGCCTGCCAACGGTTTCTGGCTCCTTGATGACCGCGTGGTCGTCACGGAGGACTGGCACGCCGAAGTGTGGTTGGACGACTCCGAAAGCGTCACCCTGTACACGAAGGTCTGGAAGACCCTTCGCGAGTCGGCCGTCTACGGGGCAGACGCGCACAACGTCATCAGCACGGCCCGACAGGCGCTGAAATCCCATTGACGACGCCTCGACGCAGACAACAGCCCTTGGGTGGGCCGCCTGAGCGCGGCAGCGTCCGCATGGCCGGACGCGTCGCAGCTGTCACGGCACGCATGGCACGTCACCTCGAAATCCTGCGGAGAGCCGGTCACGCATGAGGCTCACCGAGCCGATGAACGGGCCGGCCTGACCCGGGACGTTGGGCTTCGTGCCTACGGGGTCGGCCCGAGCCGTCGCGTCAGGTCCATCACCATCACCGAGCCCCACTCCTGCCGTTCGGCCTCCGTGAAGCCCAGCCGGAGGTAGAACGCGTGCGCCCCGGGGTTCCCGGCGCCGACGCCCAGGTGCAGCCCACGCACCCCGCGCTCGCGCAGGGCCGTGAGCAGGGCCTCCATCAGGCGGCGGCCGAGGCCGGCGCCCTGGCCGCGCGGGAGGATGTCGATGTGGAGGTGGGCGGGGTAGCGCTCGTACAGGGTCTTCGGCTCCGGCGGTCCGGGGCGGTGGATGTGCGCCACGCACTGCCGGTCCTTCGTCCCGTCGCCCGGGTCCTCGGCCAGGGGGCGCGGGTAGCGGTGGCGCAGCGACGGCCACCAGTGCTCCTCCAGCCAGCCGTCGAAGGCGTGGGTGTCCGCGGTCGCGACGATGTAGCCGAGCACCCCCCGCTCATCGGCGGCGACGAAGGTGAGGCCGGGGTCGGCGGCCGGGTAGGGGCCCGCGTAGATGTGCGGGAGCAGGTCCGGGTCGCCGTAGAGCCCGGTCGCGTCCCGGCCGGAGTCGCCGGTGCGCAGGCACACCCGGTACATCCCGGGCAGATCGAAGGACTGGAAGGGGCGTACGTCGATGCTCATCGCGCCACCGGCCCCGCCACCGTGAGCGCGAACCGCGCCGTGTGCGGGGGTCGTTGTCCGGACCGGCGTCGGCTGCCGCCGCTCTCCCCCTGGGGCTCCAGGCGGAGCCGTCTTCTCTGTCCCGGTTCGCACGCGCGCGGCTCGGCCGTCATCCATCCCGGCAGCGTACGCAACCGGGCCGATCCGGTGCTCCTCCCGCCCTCCCGCCCGTGGTCGCTCCGACGATCCGGACGCGGTCATCGGGCAGTTGGCGGAGCGGTCCGCCGGGTTCGTGAAAGTGCGTCGGCCGCCTCCGCGCACCGCATGACGTACACGGCCCCCGAGTCCACCTCTCATATACGTGGCGTCCGCCGAGCGGCTGCGCGGACCGGGCGATCAGCGGACCGGCCCAGGCCACAGCATGTTACCGGGAGTAACACATCGCGTTCCGCCAACTCGGCGCGGCGCGGCGGTCGTTCACGAACTATTGACACGCTCTTGTCAGGAGCGGAACACTCCGGAATGGGAGAGCGCTCTCCCACCTTCATGCACCCCCACCCACGCAGCAGGAGGTCTCCATGCCACGGAGGTCGAGAACACTCACCGGACTGCTCTTGTTCACCTCGCTGACCCTGACCACCGCAGGGATCGCGGGGATCGCCGCGACGGCGAACGCGTCGACCGGGAAGCCGGTCGCGGCGGCGGGCGCGCACGCCGAGCACGCCGCGTACTCCATGCCGGGGATGCCCGGCATGCCCGCCTCCACCAAGGCTTCGGGCGACGACCCGGACGGGGACGGCTACATCATGGCCGACCCGCCGGTCACCGGGGTCACCCCCTCGATGGAGGTGCCACCGCCGGCGTACTTCCACGAGTTCCAGGCCAAGTGCGCACCGACCCACACGGCTCCGGACGACCCGATCGTGTACCCGGGCCAGCCCGGCAAGTCCCACGACCACACGTTCATGGGCAACACCACGACCGACGCCTACACCACCGCCGCCTCGCTGGAGACCGGTGACACGACGTGCCTGGCGCCCGGTGACAAGTCCGGGTACTGGATGCCGAGCCTCTTCAACGGGGACACGAAGATCCTCCCCGAGGGCGTCCAGACCATCTACTACAAGTCCGGAGTCACCGACTACCGGAGCGTGCGGCCCTTCCCGAAGGGACTGCGGTACGTCGTCGGCAGCCCGATGCAGTCCCAGGACGAGTTCAAGAACCTCAAGGGAACCGTCGAGGGCTGGGAGTGCGGTGAGTCGTTCAAGAACTACGACTTCCCGGCCAACTGCCCGACCAGCCGGGACACCTACCTCAACCTGCGCCTCCAGGCGCCGAGTTGCTGGGACGGCATCCACCTGGACACGCCCGACCACAAGAGCCACATGGCGTACCCGGTCGCCGGAGGCGCCAACTACAACTCGTGCCCGGCCGACCACCCCGTGGCCCTGCCGATGATCGAGTTCAAGATGGCCTGGCCGGTCAACGGCGACATGTCGCAGGTGAAGCTCGCCAGCGGCAAGGGCTTCTCGTTCCACTACGACTTCATGAACGGGTGGGACACCGCCACGCTCGACGCGATGGTCACCCACTGCGTCAAGGGCGGGCTCCAGTGCGACCCGCACGGCTACGACGAGAACCACCCCGAGAAGGGCGCGGTACTCAACGGGGACTACGAACTCCCGTAGCCCGCAAGGCCGGACGGTCCGACAGCGACCGGGCGACCCGACGACCGGGCGACCCGGCAGCCGGGCGACCGGACGGCCGCACCCCGGGTGGGGTCTTTTTTCGGACCATCTTGGAGAGCGCTCTCCAAGATCACCCGGGGTCACTCCTCCCCCACCAGCCTCCCCCACCTGCCTCTCCCCATATCGCTAACCCCACCTCCTCCCCCACCCTCAAGGAGATCGACATGCACCATCCCCCCACCCGTACGGCCAAACGTCTCGTGGCCCCCTTCGCGGCGGCCGCCCTGCTGGCCGGCGCGATGGTGGCCCTCCAGGCGCCCGCCGCCCAGGCGGCCGGAAGCGTCGTCAAGGTCACCGGTTCCCAGGGGAACTGGCAGCTGACCGTCGACGGTTCGCCGTACACCGTCAAGGGTCTGACCTGGGGCCCCTCGGTCGCCGACGCCGAGAAGTACATGCCGGACGTGGCGTCCATGGGCGTCAACACCATCCGCACCTGGGGCACCGACGCCACCAGCAAGCCGCTCTTCGACACGGCGGCCGCCAACGGCGTCAAGGTGATCGCCGGATTCTGGCTCCAGCCGGGCGGCGGGCCGGGCAGCGGCGGCTGCGTCAACTACCTGACGGACACGCAGTACAAGAACGACATGCTGGCGGAGTTCCCCAAGTGGGTGGACACCTACAAGGACAACCCCGGCGTGCTGATGTGGAACGTCGGCAACGAGTCGACGCTCGGCCTGCAGAACTGCTACAGCGGTGACGAGCTGGAGGCCCAGCGCAACGCGTACACCACCTTCGTGAACGACATCGCGAAGAAGATCCACACGGTGGACCCCAACCACCCGGTCACCTCGACCGACGCCTGGACGGGCGCCTGGCCGTACTACAAGAAGAACGCGCCGGACCTCGATCTCTACGCCGTCAACGCCTACAACGCGGTGTGCAACGTCAAGTCCGACTGGGAGCAGGGCGGTTACGACAAGCCCTACATCGTCACCGAGACGGGCCCGGCCGGTGAGTGGGAGGTCGACGACGACGCGAACGGCGTCCCGACCGAGCCGACCGATGTCGCCAAGGCCGAGGGCTACACCAAGGCGTGGGGCTGCATCACCGGTCACACCGGGGTGGCGCTCGGCGCGACGATGTTCCACTACGGCGTCGAGGACGACTTCGGCGGCGTCTGGTTCAACCTGCTGCCGGGCGGCGAGAAGAGGCTCTCGTACTACGCCGTGAAGAAGGCGTACGGCGCGGACACCTCGGGCGACAACACCCCGCCGGTCATCACCGGCATGAAGGTGGACGACGCCACCGCCGGTGTCCCCACCGGGGGCGATGTGCGGATCAGCGCCAAGGTGTCCGACCCGGACGGCGACGCGGTCACCTCCCAGGTGCTGTTCAGCAGCAACTACATCGACCAGAACAAGGCGCTCGTCCCGGCCGAGACCAAGGACAACGGCGACGGCACCCTGACCGCGAAGGCGCCCAGCAAGACGGGCGTCTACAAGGTCTACGTGAAGGCCACGGACGGCAAGGGCAACGTGGGCATCGAGACCGCGTCCCTCAAGGTGATCCCGCCGAAGGTGGACGGGACGAACGTGTCCCAGGGCAAGACGGCCACGGCGTCCTCGTTCCAGACCGACCCGACCGGCGGCTGCCCGTGCGGTGCGCAGAACGCGGTGGACGGCAAGTTCGACACCCGCTGGGCCAGTGACTGGAGCGACCCGCAGTGGCTCCAGGTCGACCTGGGCGCCTCGACGGCCTTCAAGCACGTGCAGCTCGCCTGGGACCCGGCGTACGCCAAGGCGTACGACATCCAGACGTCCGAGGACGGACAGAGCTGGACGACGGTGAAGTCGGTGACCGACGGCAACGGCGACATCGACGACATCGACGTCAACGGCACCGGCCGCTACGTGCGGATCAACGGCACGGCGCGCGGTTCCGGCTACGGCTACTCGCTCTACGAGTTCGGCGTCTACAGCTGACAGGAGAAGGGCCCTCATGATGATCAACAACCTGGGGCGGGCACAGCCCTACGCGCTCAGCCTGTTCCGCATCGTCATCGGGTTGCTCTTCACCTGCCACGGGGTCGCCTCGCTGTTCGGGCTGCTGGGCGACGCGCGGGTGCCGGCGGGCACCTGGCCCGGCTGGTACGCGGCCGTCATCCAGCTGGCCGGGGGCACCCTGGTGATCCTCGGCCTGGGGACGAGAACGGCCGCTCTGGTGGGGTCCGGCTCCATGGCGTTCGCGTACTTCGACGTGCACCAGCAGCGGGCACTGCTCCCGATGGAGAACGGCGGTGAGGCGGCGGTCTTCTTCTGCTGGACGCTGCTCCTGATCGTCTTCTCCGGACCTGGCGCGCTCGCCGTCGACCGGCTGTTCACCTCCCGCGGAGCCACCCGGGAGGAGACGGAGGTGCGGCGCGGTCAGCGCCTGCGGGTACCCGCCTGAGGGGACGGGTACCCCCACGCACCGGCCCTCCCGGGACTGCCCCCGGGAGGGCCGGTGCCGTGTGCGTCACGCCCGGCACGCCCCGCCCCCGTCCCCCGTTACGCCGCGGCCTTCTCGTCCGCGTCCGCGAACTCGTCGCCCTCCGGCCGGGCCTTCTTCGGCAGCAGCAGGGTGATGCCGAGGAAGGCCACCAGCAGACAGGCCTGGGCGATCAGCGCGTGGCGGTATCCGGCGGTGAACTCACCGGCCGTGGCCCGGTCGAAGAACACCGAGCCGAAGACGGCCACCCCGATCGAGCCGCCGATGGACTGCACCGCCGTGAGCACCCCGGAGGCCGAGCCGATCTCGCTGTCGTCCACGGCGGCGAGGATGAAGCTGAACAGCGCGGCGATCACCATGCCCGCGCCGATACCGGAGACGGCCACGCCGGGCGCGATGTCCCAGACGGAGAACGAGCCGGTCGCGCCGAGCTCGTACCAGAGCAGTCCGGCGCCCGCGAGCTGCACCAGCGGGCCGATCTGGAGGACCATCCGGCCGATCCGCTCGGCCAGGAACGCGCCGCTGACCGCGCCGCCGATCGCGGTGCCCACGGCGAGCGGCAGATTGCCGAGACCGGCCTCGCCCGCGGTGAAGTGCTGCCCGATCTGGAGGTAGAGGGTCAGTACGAGCTGGCTGCCGACGAGTCCGCCGAAGAACAGCGCGATCCCGCCGAGCCCCACGGTGAACGCGGGCTTGCGCAGCAGCGCGGGCGTCACCAGCGGCTGCCGCCCCCGGGCGGCGGTACGGCGCTGCTGGAGCGCGAAGGCGGCGAAGCCGAGGGCGGACGCGGCCATGCAGAGCCAGGTCCACAGCGGCCAGCCGGACTCCTGGCCCTGGTTCAGCGGCAGGACCAGCAGGGCGCAGGACAGGGCCACCAGCGCCGCCCCCACGCCGTCGACGACCACCGCGCGGTCGCCCGGTTTCTTCGGTACGGCCTTCGCGGCGACGATCAGGGCCACGATGCCGATGGGCAGGTTGACCAGGAAGACCAGCCGCCAGCCCAGGCCCAGGAAGTCGCCCTGGATCAGTCCGCCGCCCAGGACCGGGCCGACGATGCCGCCGAGACCCAGCACGGGGCCGAAGATGCCGAAGACCTTGGTGAGTTCGGCACCGGAGAAGTTCTCCCGCAGCAGTCCGAGGCCCTGCGGCAGGAGCATCGCGCCCGCGGTGCCCTGGAGCAGCCGGAAGACGATCAGCGTTTCGATGCTCGGCGCGCACGCGCAGAGAAGCGAGGTGAGGGTGAAGGCGGCGAGGCCCAGCAGGAACATCGGGCGGCGCCCGTAGCGGTCGCCCAGCCTGCCGCCGAGGATCAGTCCGGCGCCCAGGGTGAGCGCGTAGCCGCCGATCACCCACTGGAGGCCGACCGGACCCGCCCCGAGCGACTTCTCCAGCTCGGGTCCCGCCACGTTGACGATGGACGCGTCCAGCAGGTCCATGATCTCCGCGACGAGCATCACGGCCAGGATCAGCCAGCGCCAGCGGTAGGGCTCCGCAGCGGCCGGGGCGGCACCCGGTGCGGCGATCGGCTCCGTCGCGCTCATTTTACCTCAGATCATTGATTACCAATATTCTTAGCAATATCGAGAGTATCCTGAGCCGCATGGATGTCAAACGGCCTGCCACCGAGCCCGCGACGAGCGGTGGCGCCATCCGCGAGCAGCTACGGAACCTGACGCTCCGGCAGCAGCGGTTCGAGCGTTATCTGGGGCGGCGGCTGCGGGTGGACCCGGCGGGCCTGGCCGTGATGGACCATCTCGTCAACGTCGGGCCGACGACGCCCACCGACCTCGCGCGCAGGCTGGACGCCTCGACGGCGGCGACGACCCTGGTGATCGACCGGCTCGTCGCGGGCGGCCACGCCACCCGCGAGCCGCACCCCACCGACCGCCGCAAGGTGATCGTGACCCCGGCCGAGCACTGGGGCGCCACGGCGTACGAGCATGTGGCACCGGTCATCGAAGGCGTCGGCGAGGCCGCCGCGGAGCTCTCGCCTGGCGAACAGGCCGTCGTGGCGGCCTTCCTGGAGCGGATCGTGGGCGTGTACGACGCCGCGACCGACCGCTGAGGCGGGGCCGGGCCTCAGTCCTTCGTGAGGGCCTGCCGGAAGCCGGTGTTCACCGCCGTCAGCCCGCCGTCCACGCACAGTGTCGTGCCCGTGACCCAGGCGGCGTCGCGGGAGGCGAGGAAGGCGACCGCGGCGGCGATGTCCTCGGGCTCACCGACCCGGCCGAGCGGGTAGAGGCCGCTGACCCGGGCCAGCTCGTCCTCGCGGCCGGACCACGCGTCGGTGCGGATCGTGCCGGGCGTGACCAGGTTGACCCGCACCCCGCGAGGTCCGGCGTGGCCGGCGAGGGTGCGGGTGAGGGAGGCCAGGCCCGCCTTGGCGGCGCTGTAGGCGTGGTTGCCGAAGTCCTGTACTCCGTTGACCGAGCCGATGCTGACGATCGCGCCCCGGCCGGACGCCGCGAGGTGCGCCATCGCGGCCCGCGCGCACCGGTAGGCGCCGCTGAGGGTGACGTCGAGATCGCGCTCCCAGACGTCGTCCGGCTCGTCCTCGAACAGCGCCTCGTCGGGGGTGCACGCGTAGGCGTTGTTCACCAGCACGTCGAGCGCGCCGAACACCGCGACGGCGTGCGCCACCGCCGCCTCGACCGCCGCCCGGTCCGTCACGTCGCAGGCCAGCGACTCGGCCCGGCCGCCCGCCGCGACGATGTCCGCCGCCACCCGCGCGGCCCGCTCCGGGTCCAGGTCGGTGACCAGGACCCCGGCGCCCTCGGCCGCGAGGCGGCGGGCCGTGGCGGCGCCGATGCCCTGGCCCGCACCGGTGATGAGGACGCCGTAACCGTCGAAGCGCGCGAGCGCGGCAGAAGTCATAGCGCCGACCGTACTGCCCGGACCAGTGCCTGGGCACGGGGGTCGGCGGTGACTCCTTTCTGCAGACCGTTCGTCACATAGCCGAGCGCGATGCCCGATTCGGGGTCTGCGAAGCCGAGCGAACCGCCCCTTCCGGGGTGGCCGAAGGAGCCCGGGGCCAGCAGTGGGGAGGCCGGTCCGTGCAGCATGTAGCCGAGTCCGAAACGGGTGTTGACGACCAGCACCCGGTCCGGCCCCGCGGACTCCTCCGTGCGGGCCAGGGTCAGCGTGGCGGGGGCGAACAGCCGGTGGCCGTCCACCGGCCCGATCATCGCGGCATAGCAGCGGGCCAGTCCCCGGGCGGTGGCGATGCCGTTGGACGCGGGGAGTTCGGCGGCCTGGTAGCCGGGGTCGTTCTCGTCGGGGAACGGGTCGATCGCGCCGAACGCCCGCCGGGTCAGCGACTCCGGGTCGCGGTAGGCCTCGACGACCGAGCGCTTGGGCCGCATCCGCAGCGCGCCCGTGCCCTCGCCCGAGGGCGCCTCGACCGGGCCGATCCGGCCCACCCGGTGCGCCTCGTCCGCCGGGATGCCGAACCAGAAGTCCAGGCCGAGCGGGCGGGCGATCTCCTCCGCGACCCAGCGGCCGACCGTGCGTCCGGTGACGCGTCGCACCAGTTCGCCGATGAGCCAGCTGTAGGTCTGCGCGTGGTAGCCGTGCTCGGTGCCGGGCTCCCACTGGGGGCGCTGGGCGGCGACGGCGAGCGCCCCGCTCACCCCGTCGGCGGCCTCCTCGGGGGTCAGCGTCCGGTCCAGGGCCGGGATGCCGGCCCGGTGGGCGAGGAGGTGGCGGACGAGTACGCGCTCCTTGCCGTTGGCCTTGAACTCCGGCCAGTAGGTGCCGACGGGGGCGTGCAGATCGATCTGGCCGCGCTGGTGGAGCAGCAGCGGGACGGCGGCGGCGATGCCCTTGCCGGCCGAGCGGACGACCTGCACGGTGTCGACGGCCCACGGCTCCGCGCCGTCCACGTCTCTGGTCCCGGCCCACAGGTCGACGACCTTGTGCCCGTGCCGGTAGACGGTGACCGCCGCCCCCCGGTCGCCGCGCTGTTCGAAATTACGGATGAAAGCATCCCGGACCGGTTCGAATCCGGGCACCACCGCGCCCCGTACGTCCACGCCTGTTCCCGCGCTCCCGCTCATACCCCCATGGTGCATTGCCGCGCAGGTCGCGGGTGGGGCGGGTGAGGTTGTTACCTCGTGTTCACCGTCACGGAGCGCGGGTCGAAGCCGAAGGGCAGCTCCAGCCGGTGGGCGCGCATCAGTTGCTCGTCGCAGAGGAGGTCCTGGGTGCGGTCGTCGGCGGCGATGACGCCCTCGCTGAGGATGACCGCGCGGCCGCACAGCTCCAGGGCGTACGGCAGATCGTGCGTGACCATCAGCACGGTGACGTCCAAGGAGCGCAGGATGTCGGCCAGTTCGCGGCGGGAGGCCGGGTCCAGGTTGGAGGAGGGCTCGTCCAGGACGAGGATCTCCGGGCGCATCGCGAGGACCGTGGCGACGGCGACGCGGCGGCGCTGCCCGAACGAGAGGTGGTGCGGCGGCCGGTTGACGAACTCCTCCATGCCGACCTGCTTCAGCGCGTCGGTGACCCGCTCCTCCAGTTCGGCGCCGCGCAGCCCGCCGGACGCGGGCCCGAAGGCGACGTCCTCGCGGACGGTGGGCATGAAGAGCTGGTCGTCGGGGTCCTGGAAGACGATGCCGACGCGGCGCCGGATCTCCGCGAGGTTGCGCTTCTCGACGGGGAGCCCGGCGACCCGGACGGTGCCGGCGCCCGCGTCGAGGATGCCGTTCAAGTGCAGGACGAGGGTGGTCTTGCCGGCCCCGTTCGGGCCGAGCAGGGCGACGCGTTCGCCGCGTGCGACGGTCAGGTCGACGCCGAAGAGCGCCTGGTGGCCGTCGGGGTAGGCGTAGGCGAGTCCGCTGACTTCGAGGGACGGCGGTACGGGGTCGTGCTCGTGGCTCATACGGTCCATCCCAGCAGACACACGGCGAGGGCGAGCAGGGGGAGTGCCGAGGCGTACGCCCACTGGGTGCGCGAGGCGGTCACCTCGTCGATGACCGGCATGGTGCCGGTGTAGCCGCGGCTGACCATCGCGAGGTGGACGCGTTCCCCGCGCTCGTAGGACCGGATGAAGAGCGCGCCCGCCGATTTGGCCAGTACGCCCCACTGCCGTACCCCGCGCGCCTCGAAGCCGCGCGAGCGGCGGGCGATGGACATCCGGCGCATCTCGTCGGTGATCACATCGCCGTACCGGATCATGAAGGAGGCGATCTGGACGAGCAGCGGCGGCAGCCTCAGCCGTTGCAGGCCGAGCAGCAGGGAGCGCAGTTCGGTGGTGGAGGCCAGGAGTACCGAGGCGGCGACGCCGAGGGTGCCCTTGGCCAGGACGTTCCAGGCGCCCCAGAGGCCGGGGACGCTGACGGAGAGGCCGAGTACGTGGGTCTGCTCGCCGGGCACGACGAACGGCATGAGCAGCGCGAACGCGACGAACGGCACCTCGATCAGCAGCCGCTTGAGGAGGAAGCCGGCCGGGACGCGGGCCGCCGCGGTGACGCCCGCCAGGAGCAGCGCGTACAGCCCGAAGGCCCATACCGCCTCGCGCGGGGTGGTGACGACGACCACGACGAAGCAGAAGACGGCGGCCAGCTTGCAGTGCGGCGGCAGGTCGTGGACCGGCGAGTGCCCGTGCCGGTAGAGCTTGTGGGCGTGCCCCGCGCCCATCAGACCTTCGCGTCCGTGCTCGTGACGGCCTCGGTCCCGTCGCCCTTGCGGCGGCGGCGGGCGACGACGTAGAACGCGCCGCTGCCGACGACGAGGGTGGCGCCGACGCCGATCACTCCGGCCAGGCCGCCGGAGATCCGGGCGTCGGAGATGTCCTTGACGCCGTAGTCCGCGAGCGGGGAGTCCTTGGCGGCGTGCTCCTCGGTCTTCTTGTCGATGCCCTGGTCGGTGGCGACCTTCTCCAGGCCGTCGGGGTTGGCGGAGGCGTAGAAGGAGACGAATCCGGCCAGGACCAGCGCGGTGACCAGCCCGGTGGCCCACAGGCCGCGGTTGGAGCGGGCGGCGGGTGCGGCGGCGACGGGCTCACGGGCGGGCGCGTCGACGAGTTCGCCGTCGATCCGGAGCTTGAGCGGGGCGGTGAGTCCGCGGGCGCCGTGCACGAGGTCGGGGCGTACGGCGATGACGGCGCCGACCGTCAGCGCGGTGATCACCGCCTCACCGATGCCGATCAGGACGTGGACGCCGACCATCGCGGTGAAGACCTTGCCGATCGGGATGTCGGTGGTGCCGCCGATCCAGTACATCAGCGTGAAGGCGCAGGCCGCGGCCGGTACGGAGACGAGCGCGGCGACGAAGGAGGCGGCGGTCATCGAGCGGCGGGTGCGCGGCAGCAGCCCGACGAGGCCCCGGAAGAGGGCGTACGCGACGACGGTGGTGACGATGCCCATGTCCAGGATGTTCACGCCGAGCGCGGTCAGCCCGCCGTCCGCGAACAGGATGCCCTGCATCAGCAGGACGACGGAGACGCAGAGGATTCCGGTGTACGGCCCGACCAGGATCGCGGCCAGCGCCCCGCCCAGCAGATGGCCGCTGGTACCGGCGGCGACCGGGAAGTTCAGCATCTGCACGGCGAAGATGAAGGCGGCGACCAGACCGGCCAGCGGCGCGGTCCTCTCGTCCAGTTCCCGGCGGGCCCCCTTCAGGCTGACGGCCACGGCACCGGCGGCGACGACTCCGGCCACGGCGGAGACGGGCGGATTGATGAATCCGTCGGGTACATGCATGGGGGAGGCTCCGCTTCCTGCGTTACTGCGTGACTGCGCGGGGTCATGAACCTCTCAATAATAGAACCTTGTTGCGAACCGTTCGCAAGAGCGCTGTCGTCACAACTGCCCAGGGTTCTCACAGTGCTCTTTACGTAAAATATGGGACATTAGAGGGCGAAGGCGTATACAAGAGACGTATACACAGGAGGAGCCGGCCCATGTCCCCCGTGATCAAAGAACATGCCAGAGCCCGGCTCGTCACCGACGCCCGCGACCTGCCCGTGGTCCCGGTCGAGCTGCGTCACGACGCCGCCGACGCCCCGCCCACGATCCGGATCGCCTTCCCCGGCGGTACGGAATGGGTCATCGAACGTGAGCTGCTGGAGCGCGGGCTGCGCGCCCCGGTCGAGCGCGACGGCTACCGCGTCTGGCCGTGCGGCCGGGCCCAGCTGGTCGTCGAGCTCCATTCGGCGACCGGCGTGGAGGTGGTGCAGTTCGACAGCGCCCCCCTGATCCGCTTCCTGCGCCGCACCCACGCGGAGGCCAGGACCGGCCCGAGGCCCGAGGCCGCCCCCGCCTGACCCGGGACATGCCGAGAGCCCCCGTGCACACCAGGTGCACGGGGGCTCTCGTCGCTCCGGCCCCCCGTCCCCACAGGTAACCGGCGCTACCGGGGCCGCGCTCCGCTCAGACGCGGCTCCGGAGTTCAGCGGCTCGAAGCGAGCGGCTCGGTGAGCGGCCCGACGGGAACAGCTCGGTGAGCGGCCCGAATGGAGCAGCTCGGAGTGAGCGGCTCAGACGCGGGTCAGCTCGCGCTCGCCGCCGTGGTCCGGCGGACCGGCCCCGTCATCGGTGGCGGCGCCGAGCTCCTTGCGCAGCCCCTCACCCTCCACGTCGACGTTGGGCAGGACCCGGTCCAGCCAGCGCGGCAGCCACCAGGCGCGCTTGCCGAGCAGGGCGAGCACGGCGGGCACGATGGCCATCCGCACGATGAACGCGTCGAAGAAGACGGCGATGGCCAGCGAGAAACCGATCATCTTGATCATCTGCTCGCTGGAGCCGATGAAGCCGGAGAAGACCGCCATCATGATCACGGCCGCGGCCGTGACCACCCGCGCACCGTGCTTGAAGCCGGTGACGATCGCCTGGCCGGGCTTCTCGCCGTGGACGTAGGCCTCGCGCATCCGGGTCACGAGGAAGACCTCGTAGTCCATCGCGAGACCGAAGACGACGCCCACCATGAAGATCGGCATCATCGACATGATCGGACCGGTCTGCTCGACCCCGAAGAGCGAACCGAGCCAGCCCCACTGGAAGACCGCGACGACCGCGCCGAGGGCCGCGACGACCGAGAGCAGGAAGCCGAGCGCCGCCTTCAGCGGGACCAGGATCGACCGGAAGACCACCATCAGCAGCAGGAAGGCGAGGCCGACGACGAGCGCCAGGTACGGCAGCAGCGCGTCGTTCATCTTCTGCGAGAAGTCGATGTTCATCGCGGTGGAGCCGGTGACCAGGACCTCGGCGCCGGTGTCGGACTTGATGTCCTTGCCCGCGTCGCGGATCGCGTGGACGACGTTCTCGGTCTCGACCGAGCTGGGCCGGTCCTTCGGGACGACGGTGATCATCGCCGCGTCCCCGGTCTTGTTGAAGTTGGCCGGGGTGACGGCGACGACACCCTTCATGCCGGAGATCTCGTCACCGACCCGCTTGGCGGCGGCCTTGCCGTCCGAGCTGTTCTCGGTGTCGACGACGACCATCAGCGGGCCGTTGAAGCCGGGGCCGAAGCCGTCGGAGAGCAGGTCGTAGGCGCGGCGCTGGGTGGTGCTGGTGGGCTGGGAGCCGTCGTCCGGCAGGCCCATCTCCAGCGAGGCGGCCGGGATCGCGATCGCGCCCAGGCCGAGGACGCCGACGAGCAGCACCCACACCGGCTTGCGCAGCACGAACCGGGCCCAGCGGGTGCCCATGTTCGGCTTGGCATCGGGCCTGTTCTCGTCCTCCGCCGCCTTGCGCGCCTTGCGTCCCATGACCCGCTTGCCCGCGAAGCCCAGCATGGCCGGAACGAGGGTGAGCGCGATGAGGACGGCGATGGCGACCGTGCCGGCCGCCGCGAAGCCCATCTTCGACAGCATCGGGATGTTGACGACGGCCAGCCCGACCAGGGCGATGACCACGGTGAGCCCGGCGAAGACGACCGCGGAACCGGCTGTGCCGACCGCCCGTCCCGCCGCTTCCTCGCGCTCCCTGCCCTCGGCCAGTTCGGCGCGGTAGCGGGAGACGATGAAGAGCGCGTAGTCGATGCCGACCGCGAGGCCGATCATCATGGCGAGCGTCGAGGTGGTGGAGCCGAGGTCCAGCACGTTGGCCAGGGCCGTGATCGTGGAGACGCCGATGCCGACACCGATCAGCGCGGTGAGCAGTGGCAGCCCCGCCGCGATGAGCGAGCCGAAGGTGATGACGAGCACCACCGCGGCCAGCGCGATGCCGATGACCTCGGTGGCACCGGTCTCCGGCATCACCTGGAGCGCGTCACCGCCGATCTCCACGGTCATCCCGGTCTTCTGCGCCGCCTCGCCCGCGTCCTCCAGGGCGTCCCGGGTGGCGTCGGTCAGCTCCATCGAGTTGACCTTGTAGGTCACCGAGACGTACGCGGTCGAGCCGTTCTTGGAGACGGCGTTCCCGGTGTACGGGTCGACGACCGAGGCCACCTGGTCCGAGCCGGACTTCAGCTGGGCGGTGATCTTCTTGACGTCGGCCTTGTTGGCCGGGTCCGTCATCTTCTCGTTCTCGGGCGCCTTGAAGACGATGCGCGCGGTCGCGCCGTCGGCGCTGGCCGCGGGGAACCGCTGTTCCAGCAGGTCGAAGGCCTTCTGCGCCTCCGTGCCCGGGATCGAGAAGGAGCTGGAGGTGGCGGTGGACGCGGAGGCCGCGCCGAATCCGGCGAGCGCCAGCAGGGCCACCCAGATCAGGGCGACATAGCGGCGGCGCCGGAAGGCGAGCCGCCCGATTTTGTAGAGGAATGTGGCCACGGAGGCGTACTCCCGGTCGGGTCGTTGAGTGGAAAAAGGCGTACGGAACCAGCCCGACGACGAGAGCGGCGTGTCAGGTGGAGCTGCTTCTGGGGAGAGGGCTGTGCGGGGCCGTGGGGACGGCGGTCAGACTCCGAGAGCGGGGAGGATCACGGAGTCGACGTAATCGGTGAGGAACGCGTGATCGACCGGACGGTCCTCGATGAGCTGCCGAGCGGTGAACGCGCCGATCAGCATGTGGGGTACGTACTTCAGCGCCGGGTTGTCCGGACGCAGCTCACCCCGGTCCAGGGCTCGGTTCAGCAGCACTTCGAGACCGGAGAGCTCCGGCTCGACCAGCAGTGCGCGCAGGGCCTGGAGCAGGTCGGGGTTGTTGTGGACGGCATGGCTCAGACCCCGCATCAGCGCGGCGTCCTTCTCCATCTGACAGTCATCGGTACGGCTCAGGACGGCGTGGAAGTCACCGCGCAGCGAGCCGGTGTCGACATCGCCGAGGGACACGGGCTTGTTGTGCCGCAGGGCCGTGACGACGAGCTCGGGCTTGCTCCCCCACTGGCGGTAGAGGGTGGCCTTGCTGGAACGGGTGCGGGCGGCGACGGCGTCCATGGTCAGGGCGTCGTAACCGACCTCACGGAGCAGGTCGAGCACCGCGGCGTAGAGCTCGCTCTCGCGTTCGGGCGTGAGCCGTGTGCGTGCCATGTGTCGACCCCCGTTCCGAGCTCGCGATGTGTAGGTGTTGTGGCTCGGACTTGCGTCTCGAACTCATGTCAATCGAACGAAACTGTTTCGTACACCTCGACGGTACCCCGGCCACCCAGCGAAACGGAATCGTTTCGCTTGTGTTCCGCACCACAAGTTGCCGCCCCCCGCTCGCGCGGAAAGCATTGGGGGGTGAGTGACGACGTCTCGTATCTCCGGTTCCCGCACCTCCACGAGGATCTCCTCTGCTTCGCGGCGGAGGACGATCTCTGGGTCGCCCCTCTCGCAGCGGAGGGCGAGCGGCCCGGACGTGCCTGGCGGGTGACGGTCGACCGCACCAGAGTCAGCCATCCTCGCTTCTCGCCCGACGGGACCCGGATCGCGTACACGACCTGGCGCAGTCTCGACCCGGAGATCCACCTCGCCCCGGTCGACGGCGGCCCGGCCCGCCGGCTCACCTACTGGGGGTCGACGGACGCCCGGGTCTGCGGCTGGACCCCGGACGCCGGGGACGCCGCGCAGATCCTCGCCGTCTCCTCGCACCGGCAGCCGTTCTCGTACTTCTCCTGGGCCTACAGCGTGCCCACGGACGGCAGCCCCGGCGGCAGGCTGCCCTGGGGCCCGGTCTCCGACATCGCCGTGGCGGACATCGACGGCGAGCGCCGCACCCTGCTGCTGTCCGGCACCCCGCCGCACGAGCCCGCCGCCTGGAAGCGCTACCGGGGCGGGGCGACGGGACGGCTGTGGCTGCACGGCGAGCGGCTGCTCCCGGACATCGGCGGGCACCTCGGCTCACCGATGTTCGTCGGCGGCCGGATCGCCTTCCTCTCCGACCACGAGGGCGTCGGCAACCTCTACTCCTGCCTGCCCGACGGCACCGGTCTGCGCCGCCACAGCGACCACGACGCGTTCTACGCCCGGCACGCCTCCAGCGACGGGCGGCGCGTCGTCTACCAGTGCGCGGGCGAACTCTGGCTGGCCGAAGACCTGGAGTCGCCCGACACCGTCCCGCGCAGGCTGGACGTGCGGCTCGGCGGCCCGCGCGCCGGGCGGCGCCCGTACCAGGTGGCGGCCGCCAGCCACGTCGACGCGCTCTCCGTGGACGAGACCGGCCGGGCCAGCGCCGTATCGGTACGCGGCAGCCTCTACTGGCTCACCCACCGCGACGGCCCCGCCCGCACCATCGCCGACACCCCCGGCGTCCGGGTCCGGCTGCCCGAGATGCTCGGCAGCGGCGGCCAGGTGGCGTACGTGACGGACGCGGAGGGCGAGGACGCGATCGAGATCGCCTACCTGCCGCGCGCCAGCGGCGACCGCGCCCCGCGCCGCCTCGCCTCCGGGCGGATCGGCCGGGTCCAGGAGCTGGTCGCGGACCCGGACGGCGAGATCCTCGCGATGGCCTCGCACGACGGCCGCCTCCTGCTCCTGGACGTCGAGGAGGACACGACCGGCGAACCCGTCGAGCTGATCCGCTCGGCCAACGGCCCGGTCCGCGATCTGGCGTTCTCCCCGGACGGGGCCTGGCTGACCTGGTCGCACCCCGGCATCGGCCGCACGCTGCGCCAGATCAAACTGGCCCGGATCACCGGCGCCGGATCACCCGTGATCGTCGATGTCACCAACGGCCGCTTCGAGGACGAGAACCCCGTCTTCACGGGCGACGGCCGCTACCTCGCGTTCCTCTCCTGGCGGGGCTTCGACCCGGTGTACGACGTGCACACCGGGGACCTCTCCTTCCCGCTCGGCTGCCGCCCCTACCTGGTCCCGCTCTCCTCCGCGACCCCCTCCCCCTTCGCGCTCTCCCCCGACGGCCGCCCGGCCGCGGGCGGCCTGGACCCGGTGGACACGGCGGAGGCGGGCGTCGCCGAGGGCTCCACGGTCACCGTCGAGTTCGAGGGCCTGGAGAGCCGGGTCACGCCGTTCCCGGTCGCCGCCTCCAAGTACTCCGCGCTCTACCCGGTCAGCGGCGGCGGGCTGGTCTGGCTGCGCTGGCCGATCTCGGGTGCGCTCGGGGAGACGTTCGCCAACCCGGCGGACATGTCGGGCCGCCCGACGCTGGAGCACTTCAACATCGCCAAGGCGCGGAAGACCGAACTCGTCGGCCACCTCGACTGGTTCGCCGTCAGCGGCGACGCCTCCCGGCTGGTCGTGATGGACGACGGCGAGCTGCGCGCCGTCCCCGCGACCGAGCCCGGCGACAACGACTCCACGGTCTATCTGGACCTGCGCCGCATCCTGCACGACGTCGACCCGGCGGCGGAATGGCGCGGCGCCTACGACGAGGCGGGCCGCATCATCCGCTCCTACTTCTGGGAGCCGGACATGTGCGGCATCGACTGGGACGCGGTCCTCGACCAGTACCGCCCGCTGCTCGAACGGGTCTCCACCCCCGACGAGTTCGCGGATCTGCTCCGCGAGGTCCTCGGCGAACTGGGCACCTCGCACGCCTACGTCGCCCCCGCCCGCCGCAACGAGGGCCCGCCGCACTACCAGCGCGCGATCGGCCTGCTCGGCGTCAACTTCCTCTGCCGGGACGGCGACTGGACCATCGGGCGCATCCTGCCCGGCGACTCCTCCGACTCCAAGGCCCGCTCCCCGCTCGCCGGTACGGGCATCAGGGAGGGCGCGGTCCTCACCCACGTGGACGGCCGCCCGGTCGACCCGGTCGCCGGCCCCTACCCGCTGCTCGCCGCCGCCGGGGGCACCACGGTCGAGCTGACCTTCAGGCCCGCGGAGGGCGAGGGCCGCTCCCGCCGGGTCGCGATCGTCCCGCTGGTCGACGAACGCCCGCTGCGCTACCAGGACTGGGTGGCCAAACGCCGCGAGGTCGTACGGGAGTTGAGCGACGGCCGCTGCGGCTACCTGCACATCCCCGACCTGGGCGGCTCGGGCTGGGCCCAGTTCAACCGGGACCTGCGCCTGGAGGTCTCCCGCCAGGCCCTGATCGTCGACGTACGCGGCAACGCGGGCGGCAACATCAGCGAACTCGTCATCGAGAAACTCACCCGCACCATCCTCGGCTGGGACCTGACCCGTGACGCCCAGCCGGTGAGCTACGCCTCCAACGCCCCGCGCGGCCCCGTGGTCGCACTGGCCGACGAGGCGACGTCCTCCGACGGCGACATGATCACCGCCGCGTTCCGGCTGCTGAAGCTGGGCCCGGTGGTCGGCCAGCGCACCTGGGGCGGCGTGGTCGGCATGACCGGCCGCCACCAGCTGGGCGACGGCACGGTGATCACGGTCCCGATGAACGCCGCGTGGTTCGACGCCTACGGCTGGACGGTGGAGAACCACGGCGTCTCCCCCGACGTGGAGGCCCTGCGCACCCCCCTGGACTGGGCGGAGGGCCGCCACGCGGTCCTGGACGACGCGGTCTGGATGGCCCTGGACCTGCTGGCCGCGACCCCGCCGAAGACCCCGCCGACGTACGACGCGGTCCCGGACCTGAGGCGGCCGCCGTTGCCGCCGCGCGGGTCCGGCACGGACGGGGGCCCGCCGTCACGGACACCTTGAACAGCCACCTATATCGCTTGCAATTCGCGGAAGCAATCCAATAGATTCTCTCAAGCAAAGCCTCGGGAGCTAGGCAACCTCACGAGGTGAAGAGCGACTTGGGGGGTCTGTCCGGTGTCCGATTCACATGAGTATGTTCGCACTCCGGAACATCTTCCGTTCGGGCACTACGATGCCAACGCGTCAGGCGCCCGCCCCTACGACCGGCCGTGGCCCGACGGCACGGTCCGGGCGAGCCGCCACCACACGCTCGTCTGCCTGGAGGGCGACTACGCGGAGAGCCGTGGGGACGACGCGCTGACGGCCCTGCGCGAGGCGTACCCCTGGCGGCACGTGACCCGGTGCGGGAACACGATCGTGGTGTGGCCGGTCGGCACGGTGTGGGTCTCCCACCAGCCGGGCGCGGTCATCCTGCGCGGCGACATAGACGGCCTGGACCGGGCCGCCGTCCAGGCCATGTATCCCGGCCGGACGGTCAGTTGCGACGGGGCACAGCTGACCGTCTGGCCACCCACGGACCACCGGACCGCCACCCGGTCCGACTGACCCTCGCCGCCCCTGTCACCGTCTCTGGAGGCACCGGCGCCCGACGTCGAGCCCCCGCCCGACGGCGGACGCCCGCAGCTCGCACCACACCGTCTTCACGTACGGCCCCTGCTCCACGCCCCACCGCAGCGCGAACGCGTCCAACAGCAGCAGCCCGCGCCCGGTCTCCGCATCGCCCGCCGCGAACCGTATCGCCGGCCACACCCCCGGCGCCGGATCACTCAGCTCGACCCGCACCCGCCCGGCCCCCGTACCGCTGATCCGCAACGTGACCGGCGCCCCCGCACCCACGTGCACGATCACGTTGGTCAGCAACTCACTGACACAGAGCAGCAGATCGGGCACGTCCACCTCCCCGAACCGCCACCGCAGCATGCGCCGCATCTCCGGTACGGCCTCCGGCACGGCGAGCAGCTCCACCGTGAACGGCAGTGCGTTCATCCCCCGGCCCCCACCCGCAGCGCCTCGGCCAGCCGCCGCGCGGTCACCACGTTGCAGTTGCCGAGCGCGACCAGCGGCGGATGCTTCGACCACCCGGCCAGCGTCAGCGGATCGACCCCGAGCGACGGCAGCGTGATCCCGTGCGCGGCGAGCGCGGCGCGCAGTGCGTCGATGTCCTTGACGATGTCGTACGTGGGTGAGTCGTCCCTGATCTCGTCCATGAGGAGGCGTGCACCTTTCGTTGCTGACTGTGACGAACGCCTCACACGCTGCCGCACCGGGCCCTACGGTGGAAGCCATTACCGCTCCACAGAGCGCAGCGCGAAAGGCGGTCACCGGTGGCCACACGCAAGGAAATCGACGGCTCGGCGGGGGTCCCGCAGTTCTACGGGAAGGAACTGCGCTTCAAACGGGAGGAAGCGGGCCTCACGCTGGAGAAGCTGGTGGACGGCAGCTTCTTCGGCATCACGTACCTGAGCGAGATCGAGCACGGGCATCGGCGTATGCCGGTAGAGCTGGCGCAGCATGTGGACCGGGTGCTGAGGACTGACGGGTTCTTCAAGCGGCGTTGTGAAGACGTACGAGAAGCGCGTCGCAAGGGCCATGCCAAGTACTTCGAGCGCGTACTGGAGACGGAGAACCAGGCAGTGACGATCGGACAGTGGTCGCCCACTGTCATCCCCGGCCTGGTGCAAACGGAGGCATACATTCGCGAGCTGTTCCGGGCCGAACGCGCGCCGGGCCTTACCGAAGAGACGGACGTAATGGTCCAATCAAGGCTGCAACGAGCCCAACATCTCCTGGAACAGGGTAATCCGGAGTACTGGATCGTCATCCCCGAGACCCTGCTCTGGCAACCGGTCCTGCCACCGGCGCAGATGGCTGAACAGCTTGAACATGTGGCCGCTCTCACCAGAAGCGGACGGGTCATTCTACAGATCGTTCCGTGGAACACCGGGGCTCACGCCCTCATGTACAACAACGCCATGCTGCTGGACTTCGCGGACGCGCCTCCGCTCTGCTACACCGAAGGGCAGTACCACGGGAACACGATCGACGATCCGGGGATCGTGAAGCAGTATCGGAGGTCCTACGATCTGCTCAGGGCCGCCGCCGAGTCGCCGGACTCATCCCTGGCAGTGCTCGAAGCAGCGACAGAGGACTATCGAAATGGTGCGCTCCCCAAGCATCTTGCACGGCGCAAACTGGCGGAGGAGTAGTTACAGCAACGCGAACGGCGGCGACTGCCTCGAAGTCGCCGACGGCCACCCCGGGCTCGTCCCCGTACGCGACTCCAAGCGGCCCGACGGCCCCGCGCTGATCATGCACGCGGCTGCCTGGGCGCCCTTCATCGAGTCCGTCAAGGCTTCCTGAGCCCCGGCGGACCGCAGGGGCGCACGCCACTCGTCAACTACCGGCCAGCACGCGGCAATTTGGCCGCTTACCCTCTGCCCCACACCGCTCCCTGAGCGCTTAATGGTTCTCCTGCGGCATGCGGGTGCGACTGACGAGCACACGGGGGAGCCATGGACGACACCGGAACGGTCGGCGCACCGCCGCCAGAGCCGCCACCCAATTCGCCTCCACGGCCGAAGGCTCCCCCGCTGCCGCCGCAGGGACGGCCCGTCCAGTCGGGCTCTGCGATGCCCGGACGCCTCCAGAACCCCGGAGGCGGTGATCAGCCTCGCCGCAAGGGGGACCCGCTGGTCCTCCGGGTCAGCCGCCGGACGCTGTGGGTGGGCTCTGCGGCCGTCCCGCTGCACAACGTCACCTGGGTCGACGCGTTCAGGCTCAGCCACGACTGGGGCAGGGCCTTCAGCCGCCTCGTACTGTGGCTGGTCCTCGCCGTCATCGTCTACGCCGCGATCAACTACGCGAGCGCGGGCGACGTCGAGCAGAATGGGAACGGCGGCCTCGTGCTCATCGTCGTAGCGATCTGCGTGTTCGTCGTCATCAGGGAACTGATCGCGTCGGCGAAGCCGGTGCTGGTCGTGGAGATGAACAGCGGCTCCAGGGTGGTCGTGACCCTGCCGAGCATGGACGAGCTGCGTGAGATCGCCGGACAGATCGTGTACGCGATCGACCACCCGGAAGCCGAGTTCACCGCGATCGTCCGGCAGTTCCACAACAACAGCACGAACAACTACGGCCCGGTCGTCAACATGAACAACGGCCGGGGGAACACGGGGTTCAAACTGTGAGCGAGGCGTCGAACTACTACGGGCCCGTGGTCAACATGAACGGCGGCCGGGAGAACATCGGCATCAACTACGGCACCGTCGGCGGCGCCGCAGAGGACGTCGAGCTCCGGGCCGCTGTCGAGGACCTCACCCGCGTACTGCGGGAGCTGCGCCCGCACCTCGCCCCGGACCAGGCCAGGACCGTCGAGGGTGCGCTGCCCGAGCTCACCCCCGACCGCGGCGCCCTGCGTGAGCGCGGCATGGTCCTGGCATCCGTCGCGCAGATCGCAGCCACGGTCGGCGAGGTGGGCCGGCCCGCGGCGGAGGCGGTGGGGCGACTGCTCGGGCTGCTGGGCTAGGGGCTGCCTCCTGGGAGTGGAGGCTGAACAGCTCAAGATCCACCAAACCCGCTAATAGGGTGGGTGATCTGGCGGGGTAAGCTGGCATTCCATGGCAATAAGCTCCGCTCTGTGGTCCTTCGCCCTAGTTGTAGGGCTTCTCACTCTGACTCCCGGACTCGACACGGCGCTGATCCTGCGCACGTCGGCCCTCGGCCGGCGCAGGAGAGCCTGGGGCGTCGTCCTCGGAATCCAGACCGGCACCCTGGTGTGGGGTGCGTTCACCTCTCTGGGAGTGACCGCGCTTCTCACGGCATCCCATCTCGCTTACACCGCGTTGCGCTGGATCGGCGCCGCCTACCTGGTGTGGATGGGGTTCCGCATGCTCCGGGACACTTTCCGGGGGCTGCCTTCGGCAGGCCGGGAGGACTCCGTTCCGGCTGCCGGTGCGGACTCGGTCGGCGGAGGCTGGCGGCAGGGGACGCTCACCAACCTCCTGAACCCGAAGATGGGCGCCTTCTACGTCGCCGTCCTGCCTCAGTTCATCCCCCCAGGTACGGGTCATTTCACCGCCGGCCTCCTGCTCACCACGGTGCACATCTTGATCGGACTGCTCTGGTCCGCCGTCCTCATCGGCTTCGCTCGCGTCCTCCAGGGGTGGCTCCGCAAGCCCCAGGCCCGCCGCGTGCTCGACCGCGTCACCGGCACCGTCATTGGCGTCTTCGGTATCAGGCTGGCCTTCGGTAACTGACGATCGGACGCCTGGCTGAGGCTCCCCGGGCCCGTCCCCGTACGCGAATCCAAGCGGCCCGAGGGGCCCGCGCTCGTCTTGCAGGCGGCCGGCGCGGTGATCCTCCTGCCGCAGGGCCTCGACGCGCTGCGTGCAGTCGGGACATGAACGGAACTGCAACTCCATTGGAGCGACCTCGCAGCGCGTATCACCTACGCACCGGACACCGACCGTGTGAAAATGTCTATGTTTCGCCCATGAAACGACGAATCCATCTCATCAGCGGTGTCTCTCTCGTCGCTGCGATGACCTCGCTGGCCATGCTTCCTTCCCCCGCTCTGGCGAACTCGTCCGCGAGCACGCGGCAGGCGGGTCAGATGACCTTCGAGTTCAGCGGCCAACCCACCAACTTCACCGTTCCTGACGATGTCTGCAGCCTGACCGTCGAGGCGACCGGAGGGCCGGGAGGCACCGGACAGTACGGGGTGCCGGGCGGCGGCGGCGCGGACGTCCTGACACCGCTCGCCGTGACGCCCGGCGAAGTGCTCACCGTGAACGTCGGCGGTCCGGGTCACTCCGGTGAGGACTACGACGACCCGCAGCGCAGCCTGGGTGGCTACAACGGAGGCGGCCGGGGCGGTGCCTACATCGCGGGCGGTCAGATCGCCGGCATCACCGCAGGCGGCGGTGGCGGGCGGACCACGGTCAGCGCCGGAACGACCGACCTGATCGTGGCGGCAGGGGGCGGGGGCGGCGGTGGTTCCTTCTTCTCCAGCGACATCGGCGGCGGCGGTGGCGGGCTGACCGGGGAGCCCGGTCACGGGCTGCCCGGCGACGACGAGGGCAAGCCCGGCCGGTCCGGCGGTGAGGGCGGCCAGGGCGGCATCAACGTCCCGCGCCCGGACCCCAACGGTGAGAACGGCTCCTCGGCCGTAGGCCCGATCGGCGGCGCCGGCGGAAACAACACCGGCGACCCGCACGGCGGCGTGGGCGGCGGTGGCGGCTCCGGAGTCACCGGCGGTGGCGGTGGCGCGGCCTCTCCCACCGCACAAAACAGCGGCGCGGGCGGCGGCGGAGGCTCCAGCCTCGCGCCCGAAGGAGCCAACATCGCGACCGGGGCCTACAGCGGTACTCCCTTCGTCCACTTCGAGTGGACCCCCTGTGCCAACCCCGTCGGAGACGTGACGGTCGTCAAGCAGGACGCCGACACCGGCAAGCCCCTCGCGGACGCCACCTTCCAGCTCTGGAAGGAGACCAACGGCATCCCCGGCCTCCAGACCACCGGCACCAACGCCGACACCCGCATCGGCGAGCCCTGCGTCACCGCCGCCGACGGCACCTGCACCAGGACGGTCCCGACCGGCACCTACTACTGGGAGGAGACCCAGGCCCCGCCCGGCCACAACCTCCCCGCCGACCACGTCTTCGGGCCCATCGAACTGACCCCCGAGAACGCCGGCACAGGGGTCAGCACCATCGTCACCGACACAGCCAAGAAGCCGCCGAAGCACTGCCACCACGGCCACCACAACAACCACAGCCACCACGGCAACCACGGCAACCACGGCACCGACAAGGTCGGAAACCTCCGGCACCGGGCGAACGCCTAGCGCCGCTCCCGGCAAGCTCCATCCCGCTCCTGGAGTCGCGAGAAGTCGGTACGGGGTCAGCGGGCGCCAGGAAGCTGCCGAGAACGAAGCCCCGAGCCCTGAGGGCCTGTTCACTCGTTCGTGGGTACGTGAGAGAGGGGCGCCCCGAGTCTCGACCCTCGGGATCCGAGGGTCGGGAGCCGGGCTTCGAGATTCGAGCGATGCCTGACAACCGGTAGGTAAAAGAAAGGGATTGGGAAATCCTCCCCACCTCCCTGACCCGTAACGGCGAGCAAGTGTGACTATTTGTGACCGACTTGCGGCGGAGCGTCGCGACTGCTTACCGTGCCCCCAACGAAACGACCCCGACGCGGTGTTGAACGCACCGGCCGGGGTCTCACCCCAAGATCGAAAGAGACACCGATCTCGTGGCTACCCAGAACTTTAGCTCCGCCCTGCCGACGCCCCCAGTCCCGGCCCCGGCCCCCGCCCTCTGTCCGAAGGCCAGCCCCGGCTACGGGAAGCGTTCCGTCCCGGACCAGCGCCCTCCCCGCGCCGACGACTTCGCGTTCCTGCCGGAGCGGGAGCGGTACATCGCCGGATACGTCGACCAGCTCCCCGAGGGCGCGGCGATGAACATCAAGTCCTTGGCCAAGTGCCAGCCCCTGTACGGGCAGATGGCCGTGGGCAGCGCGCTGCGGGCCCTGGGCGTGGCCGGACACCTGCGCCAGGCGCGGTGCGCGGTCGGTGACGGCGACACCGTCCGCTGGGTCACCCGCACCTTCTGGTCGCGCACGGCCCGCGACAACGAGTGGTGGAACACCTTCCTCACCGCCGAAGCGGGTCAGCGCCTGCACCAACCGGAGCCCGCACCAGCCGCACCCCCTCCCCCATGGGTCCCGGCCGAACCCGCAGCCCCCGCGACACCCGAGGCACCCGCGCCCGCACCCGTCGTACCGCAACAGCGCACCACCCCGGCAGACGCGTCGCCTGCCTACCTGGCCCTGACCCGGCTGGGTCCTGCCGACAAGCGCCTGGGGCTCTCCGAGGGCGACTGCCGGGAGCTGGAGGAGTCGGCAGCCGAATGGTTCGCACGCGGTGTGGACGCCGACTACCTCGTCCACGCCGTCACGGCAGGGCTGCCCGCGACGGTCGACTCACCGCTCGGCTTCGTCAGGAAGCGCCTCATCACCAAGCTCCCGCCCCACCGGCCCGCCGCCGCAGCCCCCGCACCGCAGGGCGGTACGTCAGCCCCCCGCCTGATGGTCGAGTGCACCGACTGCGGCGCACCGGGCAGGGCCGAAGCGTTCCGGGACGGCTTGTGCGGCCCCTGCCGCGAACCCGCCCACCCGGCGCCCGCCGAGGAGCCCGGCATCGAACGCGACATCCAGGCCCACGTGAAGCGCCTACGCGAACAGCTCAAACTGCGCTGACGGCCCCCACGCTTCCCGTGCACCTCATCCCGACCGGCTCGTGCTCACGTCGCGTAATCCTCGACGAGTTGCGCGATGAGCGCGTGGAGGGCGTCGGCCCGGTGGCGATCGTCGGGCTGGTTGCGCAGAGCGTCGTCGAGTGACCTGAGTCGGGTCAGGGCGGCCGGGTCCCGCCCCCTCAGCTCGTCGAACGAGGTGGTGACCAAGTCCAGGCACTGGGTGAACAAGGCCCGAGTGGCAGTGGCCGGAGGAGACGGGTCCGAGGCAGTGAGCCCACTGGTCAGGTAACACACGGGATCCGTGAGGCTCCAGCCGACGACCGTGCCGTGCTGGAGGAGGAGCGCCACGCCGGGGGCGATACCGATGCGGGCCTCCAGTGGCTCGTCGAGCACGTCGAGGTCGCGCAGACACGTCAGGACGGTGTCTCCGGGAGCGCGGCACAGTTCCGTGGTCGTCGCCATGCGGAAGTCCCGGACCTCATCCGCACGAAGCCCGCCCGGGCGGACGGCAGGCGTGACGGGTACGCACAGGCTGTCCTCGGCGTCCGCAACATCATTGGGGAGGCGGAACTCCGCGCCAACCAGTTGCCGGCTCTCCCGGTCGAAGCGAAGCTCGTCGGGGGTGTCCCACAGCCATTCCGTACTACCGAAGGTGTCGAGCTGGAACTGCGAGCGCTCCTCCACGTCCGTGTAATTTCCGATGTACACACGGAAGTCCCGGAAGTCGAAGCGCGGCGCAACGGCCAGGGGCTCCCCCACAACGGTCGCGGTCCAGTCACCATCGATGGTGATCTTCACGGTGGTTGCTCCTCATCGGATCTGCTCGCCGGGCGCCATATTGCCTTGTTTGCCGGGAATCCTGCCCTCAACGACGTCGGTGTGGGTAATCGGCGAACCGACATCGGTAGGCAGGCCGCCCGTCGCCCTGGCCCCGGAATCGCCCAGAACGCCCGACGGACCGTACGCCGTGATCGCGTTACCCGCCCCAGGACCACCACCGGTCGTCACCACGATGTCATCGCCCTGTCTGAAGATCAGGTTGCCGCTGTTCGCAGTCGAGCGGTACACCGCGTCCGGATTCTTGAGGATGTCCAGAACCCGTTCGTCGCTGAAGCTATGCCCGGTGTCCGCGTGGTAGTTGCCGGCTTTCTTGAACTTGCCGTTCTGCGCCCGTTCAACAACCTCATCCGTGGTCTTCTTGGCATCTTCCTTGGCCTTGGCCGCCTTCTTCTCCGCCCTCAACTCCGCCTTGGACTTCTCGGGGTACTTGGGCATCAGGCCCAGCGGGTCGTAACCGCCGTGCGGGTTGTCCACGTACGCGACGGGGTTGGGGGCGGGGGCGAGGCCGAGGGGGTCGGGAGAGACGTAGCGGCCGGTTTCGGGGTCGTAGTGGCGGAAGAGGTTGTAGTGGAGGCCGGTTTCGGGGTCGTAGTACTGGCCGGGGAAGCGGAGGGGGGTGTACGTGCCGCTGTTACGGGACCAGGCGGTGGTGCCCCAGAGGGTGGAGCGGGAGCGCCAGGCGATGTCGCCGGACTCGTCGATGAGTTCGGTGGGGGTGCCGATGAGATCGGTGGCGATGGCGAAGAAACGGCGGTCGATCTCGCTCTGGCGGTCGTCGGGGGTGAGGATGCGTTCGGTCTGGGCCAGGGGGGTGTGGCCGCGGTGGTCCCAGGTGAGGGCGACCGTGTTCGGGGCGTCCGGGTGGTGGGTGGTCTGTTCGCACAGGGTCAGGCCGTCCCAGGTGAACCGGGTCTCCTCGGCCACGCTCGCGCCGTCGGCCGTGAGGCGTTGTTTCGCGGTGCGGCGGCCGAGCGGGTCGTAGCGGTAGCGCCAGCGGGTCCCGTCGGGGGTGGTGACGGCGGTGAGGCGGTTCTCCGCGTCCCAGGCGTAGCGCCAGATGTCGGGTTTGCGGGAGAGACGGGTCTTGCGCCGCTGAGTGATCCTGCCGAGGGCGTCGTGTTCGAAGCGGACGTCCCCGGCCCGGGTGATGCTGGTGCCGCTGTAGGCGCGGGAGCCGGTGGCCTCGCTGCCGGGGTGGCGGTCCGGCCAGGACGCCGAGGTCTGGTTGCCGGCGTCGTCGTAGGCGTAGCGCTCCGTCCAGTTCCTGGCGTGGACGGCGGTGACGCGGCCCGCCCCGTCGAGGTCGAAGGTGCGGGTGCCCGAGAGCCGGTCGGCGATGGAGGTGAGGTGGCCGTCGGCGCGGTAGGAGTAGGCGCGGCTGTTGACGGCGCGTGCTCCGGCGGTGATGTGCTGCGCGGAGAGCCGGCCGGCCTCGTCCCAGGCCGACGTCATGGTGACCGTGTCGCCGAAAACGCGGGACAGCTCCCGGCCCACGGCGTCGTGAGTGAAGTCGATCCGGTGAGCACCGCTGGTCAAGCGCTGGGTCGTGCTGTCGGCGGCGTAGGTGTAGGTGGTGACGTGGCCGGTGGGTGTGGTGCGTCGGGTGCGGCGGCCCAGTGCGTCGTAGGAGTAGTTCATGGCGCGACCGTCGACCAGTTCGGTCTTGGTGAGTCCGCGCCGGTCGTACTGGTAACGGAGTTCGGTGTCCGGACCGGTCGCCTCCAGCAGGAGTCCGGCCCTGTCGTAGGTGTAGGTCGTCACCTGGCCGTCGACGTCCTTGCGGACCACCTGGCCGAGCTGGTCGCGCTCGAAGGAGATGGTCCCGCCGAGCGCGTCGGTGCGGGCGGTCAGTCCGTCCGCGGCGTCCATCTGGTAAGTGAGGGTACGGCCGTCGAAGTCGGTCTCGGAGACGATACGGTCGGCCGCGTCGTACTCGTAGGTCCAGTTCAGGCCTTGCGGGTTGGTGACGCGGGTGAGGCGCAGTGAGTTGTCGTGCTCGAACTCGTAGCGGGTGCCGTCGGGCAGGGTGCGGGCGAGTGGCAGGTCGAAGTGGGTGTATTCGGAGCGGGAGACGCCCCCTGACGTGTCCGTGTGGGTCAGCGGGTTGCCCTCGCCGTCATACGTCCACGACTCGGTGGCGCCGTCCGGGGCGGTGTGACGGGCCAGTTGTCCGTCCGCGTGCCATTCCAGGAGGGTGACGCCGCCCGCCGGGTCGGTGACGCGGACCGGTCTGCCGAGGACGTCCCTCTCCGTGCGGGTGACGGCGCCGGTCGGGCCGGTTACCTCGACGGTCCTGCCCGCCGCGTCGCACACCACATGGGTGGTGGCGCCGAGTGCGTCGGTGACCGAGGTGAGCCGTCCCGCGCGGTCGTAGGTGCAACGGGTCGTGGCGCCGGCCGGGTCGGTGGCCGCCGTGTGGTTGCCGCGTTCGTCGAACTCATGGATCGTCCGGGTGTCGTCGGCCGCCACTTCCTCCACCGACAGTCCGAACGGGTCCCGCACGGTGCGTAGTTCGCTGCCGTTGGGGTGGGTGGTGGCGACCAGCCGGTCGTTCTCGTCGTAGGCGAAGGTGGTGGTGGCGCCCAAGGGGTCGGTGGTGGTGGTGAGGTTGCCGCGTGGGTCGTAGCGGAACCGGGTGGTGTGGCCGAGCGGGTCGGTGACGGCCAGCGGGTGGCAGCCGGAGCCGAACACATGGCGGGTGGTGTGGCCGTCGGCGGTGGTGAGGGTGGTGGTGCAGTGGCCCGTCGTGGGGTCGGGTTCGGTGTACGTCAGGGTGATCTGGACGTGGCCGGCCTCGCCGCCCTCGGCTATGACGCGGTCGTGGTCGTCGTAGACGTAGTCGTAACGGCTGTTGTTGGAGTCGATCCAGGCGGTGACGCGGTGGCGGTCGTCGTGGACGAAGGTGGTGGTGGCGCCGGACGGCTTGGTGACGGTGGTCAGGACGCCGTCCTGGTAGCCGTAGCCCATCAGCGGCAGGTCGGCGCCGTCCTCGCCCGCGCCGGCCAGGGACAGGGCGGTGACCAGGCCGTCCGTGAGGGACAGGTTCAGCTGATGGCCTGCCGAGTGGGCCAGGGCCAGCGGGACACCGTCCTCGTCGCGGTCGATGGTGACCCGGTGGCCGTTGCGCTCGCTGATCTCCGCCAGCCACGCCACTCCGTCGCCCCCGGGTTCGCTGCCCGGCGGGGCGTTGAAATCGAGGACCAGGCCGCTGTCGGGGTCGGTGACCGTGTAGTCGCCGTTGGCGTCCCGGGCCAGCAGGGTGCGGGATCCGCCCGGCTCCGACTCGGTGGGCGCACCGGGCACCGGGTGCGGGTAGCGGATCAGGAGGCCGTCGGCGGTGACGTGGACGACGCCGATGGCATCGATCTGAAGGCGCTCGTCCACGGTGGATGTCCAGGACGGGCCGAGGAAGCGGCCGATCGCCAGACCGGACTCGGTGCGGCGGGTGAAGACCAGCGGCAGGATCCCGGGGATCGTGACATCGGTCTGCGGGAGATACATCCGGCCCGTGGCGAGGTCGACCGGGTCGGTGCGCTTGCTGAGGCGCTTCCCGTCCGGGCGGCGGTGGGTACCCTCGGGGACCTTGTCGACGAGCCTGCGAAGCCGGGCGGCCTTTGCGGCCTCCTCGGCGACGCGGGCGCCCTTGACCGCAGCGCCGCCACCACCGGTGGCCACGGTCAGCGCGATATCCGGGATCAGCCGACCCAGACCCTCGGCCGGGTCCTTCATGAAGTCCTTGGCCATCTGGATGCCGGTGCCGGTCGGGTCGTTCGCGGCGACCACCAGCCCCGCCGCCAGACTGTTCAGGGACGTCACGTACTCGGCCGGATGCGTCAGGTTGTACGGGTCCATCGGGTTGAGACCGCGAACGAAGTTGAGGGTGCCCGCGGTGGCCTTGATGATGCCGCCGTCCAGATGCATCCCCATGACCTGGAGTTCCTCCGCCCCGTCACGCAACTGCTGGGAGTAGGACGGCTTCTTCGGCGCCATGTCGCGGGCCGCGCAGATCGCCGTACGGGCGGTCTGCGCGGCCGTGTTCCGCTGGGTGCGGGCCTCGGCCAGGATGTCCTGCGCATCCTTCATCAGCTTCTTGCCCGGGTCCTCGAACGTCGCGGCGGGCCGGGGCGGCAGCTCGGAGGGGTCGCGCTTGTCCGACGCCTTTGCGTTGTAACGGTCGACCGCCTTGTTGTAGTCATCGACCTTCTTGCGGTGCGCGTCGGCAGCGGTCTCGGAGGCCTTGGTGCCCTCCTTCCACTTGTCGATCGCCGTCTGCGCCTGACCCTGCGCCCAGGTGACCGTCGACGCGAACGAATCCAGCGCCCCGAGCGCCTTGGAGGTGGCATCGGCCGCCGCGTACCACTTGGCGGGCTGGGTACCCACCGCGCTGCGCAGCGCGTTCGCGGTCTCGCCCTTGAGCTCCCCGGAATCCAGCCCCTTCAAGCCGTCGCCGGTGCTGTCGAAGGCCGCCTGGAACGCCCGGAGCTTGGAGACCGTGGCATCGAGCTTGCCCGAGCTGCCGTAGATCAGCTTGGTCTTGTCCTCGGTCTGCCCGAGGTCCATCTCGTCGACCTCGGCGCCCATCCGGTTGGCGACCGAACGGGACTGCTCGCGCACCCAGTCCGCCCCGGAGTCCCAGCCGACATCGTCCAGCCGGTCCGCCGTCCAGTTCCCGACGTCCTCGACCCGGTCACCGGCCCACTCGACACCGTCCTCGATCGCGTCCTCGACCGAGTCGGGCGTGATGTCCTTGATGAAGTCGCCTATACCCACAGTCAGTTGCCCCCCGACTCACCCTGCTGGGCGCGCTCCTCCGGAGACGGACCCAGCGTGTCGTCCAGCATCTGGTCGAACTGGTCGTCGGAGACACCGAGCGCGCTGTTGAACATGTCGGACTGCCGCCCGCCATACCCCTCGGTCAGGACGGTGCGGCCGGTGTCCTTCCAGGTCTGGCCCATGTCCTGACCGGCCTTCTCGAACGACTCCGGGCTGAAGTCCGGGTCCAGATAGTCCGGCGTGAAGATGTCGCCCCAGTCCTGCTTGGCGATCTCCTCCTCACTCGCGTGCGGATTACCGCCGAACACGGCGTTCGCACCCACCTTGAGCGTGCCCGCGAGGTACTGATCGTTCTCCCACTGCGTACCCGCCGCCAGCCCGAGCCGGTCCGCGAGCCCGCTCGCGTCCCGCACCAGCGCCCGCACCCCCCACTCCCAGCGCTCACAGAAGTCCTCGAAGTCGACCGAGACACCGTGATGCCCCGCCTCCATCCCCGTGATCGCCAACGACGAGAAACCCTTGCCCATCACCGAACCCGTCGCACCACCCAGATCACCGAGCTCGTCGATCGTCGAGTTCAGGCCCTTGGTGAACTTGGCGACCGACTCCTTGTCCAGATGCAGATCCGCCCCGTCGCCGCTCATCGGCCCGCCCCCGCGTCCGCTTCACCGGTATCGAGAGCGACCGCGTCCGGAACGATCCCGGAGACCGGCGGGAAGAACATCGACCCGTCCTCCGTCGCGATATCCACCGCGAGGCCCGCCGGCTCACCCAGCGCGGGCACGATCTCATCCACGATCCGCGCACCCAACAACGCCGCGTAATCCACCGGTTGATCGCCAGGACCGTGATGAAGAGCGAACCGGGCCAGCGCCGCCTCATCGGTGAACCCGCAGATCCACCGCACCCCGCCCATCCGCACCGACCACAGCCGCTCATCAGCCACCGGCACCAGAAGGAGCGAACGCCGCATCTCCCCCACCAGCGCCCGAGGGTCCCCGCCCCCGCTCCTGCGCTCGGCAATCCGCTCGGCCAGCACCGTTCCTGCCCCGCCCATGCCCCTCCCCCGTCCTTGGTGACTGAAGGCACCGTAGAACAGGACGCGCGACAGGACACGACCGGTTCTCCCGAGAGATCCGGACGAGCACCCGGTCACCCAGAGGCCCGAGAGGGCCTGGCGACGTCAGGAGGCCGTCGGCAGGGTGAGGATTTCGGCTCCGCTGTCGGTGATGGCGATGGTGTGCTCGCTGTGCGCGGTCCGGCAGCCCGTCGCGCTGCGCAGGGTCCAGCCGTCGGCGTCGGTGACGAGTGTGGCGGTGTCGGCCATGACCCACGGCTCCAGGGCGAGCAACAGTCCGGGGCGCAGCTTGTATCCGCGGCCGGGGCGTCCGGTGTTCGCGACGTGTGGGTCCTGGTGCATGGTCGAGCCGATGCCGTGGCCTCCGAACTCGGTGTTGACCGGGTAGCCCGCCTCGCCGAGGACCGTGCCGATGGCGTGGGAGAGGTCACCGATGCGCGCCCCGGGCTTGGCGGCGGCGATGCCCGCGGCGAGTGCGCGTTCGGTCGCCTCGATCATGGCCACGCTCTCCGCAGGCCTGGCCCTGCCCACCAGGAAGCTGATCGCGGCGTCCGCGGCCACCCCGCCCTTCACCACGGCGAGGTCGAGGGTCAGCAGGTCCCCGTCGGCCAGCGCGTAGTCGTGAGGGAGCCCGTGGAGCACTCCGTCGTTGACGGCCGTGCAGATGTAGTGCCCGAACGGGCCGCGTCCGAAGGAGGGCGCGTAGTCGACGTAGCAGGACTGCGCGCCGGCCTCGTCGATCATCTCCTTGGCCCAGCGGTCGATGTCCAGCAGGTTCGTCCCGACCACGGTGCGCCGCTTCAGCGTGTGAAGGATGTCTCCGACCAGGGCGCCGGTGCCCCTCGCCCGCTCAATGCGCGCGGCATTCAGGATCTCGATCACGGGGAACCTCTCAAGTGCGTCCAATAACTATACCGGTCTAACTATACCGGTATAAGAATGGTGTCATGGCCGGGTTGCCGCTCACCGGCCTCTGACGCACGGAGGGGCGTGCCCGGGTGACCCGGGCACGCCCCTCAACACACATCACTCATCGCTCAAAGGCGATCGCCGCCGTCAGCGGTCGAAGCGCCCGCGCACGTCGTCCGCCGCACCCCGGGCCTTGTCGCGCGCCTGCTCGGACGCGTCGGAAGCCCGCTCGGAGGCGTCCTGGGAACGGTTCCGGCCGTCGCCCTCGTCGTCCTTCATCGCCTTCTGCGCCTGGTCGGCAAGATCCTTCGCCTTGTCCTTGAACTGGTCCGCGATGCCCATGCTGTTCACTCCTCGTGGGGTGCGTGGGGGACGGCCCGTAAGGGCCTCGACCAGACTTGCACGAGCGGGCGGGCATCGCATTTCGATCATTTACGCTGCGTGTGCGACGCGCGTTCTGCCTGGTCAGCGGCGCCTCCCGCACCGACGAGGCCCTTGCTGACGCCGTCCAGCCGGGAGCCGTACCGCTCCATCTCGCGGCGGCCGCCGACGCCGAGCACCGACGGCAGGTAGCCGCGTACGGACTGCATGCCGCGCAGCCACCACTGGGCGTAGACGTGGGGGGAGCGGCGCTCGATGCCGGCCACTATCCGGTCGACGGCGGGGCCGAGCGGGTACGTCCGGTTGGCGGGCCAGGGCAGCCGCTGGCGCAGCTCGCGCATGACGTCGTCCTCGTCGGCGCCGCGCACCATGTCGGTGTCGGTCCAGGAGAGGTAGCCGACGCCGACCTTCACCCCCCGGTAGCCGACCTCGGCGCGCAGGCTGTGCGCGAACGCCTCGACGCCCGATTTGGAGGCACAGTAGGCGGTCATCATCGGCGCGGGGGTCATCGCGGCGAGCGAGGCGATCTGGAGGAAGTAGCCCCGGCTCTCCATGAGGACGGGCAGGAACGCCCGGCAGGTGACCGCGCCGCCGATCAGGTTGACCTCGATGACCCGGCGCCAGGCCGCGGGGTCGGAGTCGACGAACGGGCCTCCGGAGGCGACGCCCGCGTTGGCGACGACGACGTCGATCTTGCCGAAGCGCTCCTTGACCTCCTGGGCCACCCGGACCATCGTCTCGTGGTCGGTGACGTCCGCGTGCCAGTGGTCGCTGTCGCCGTGCAGCCGCTCCGAGACCTTCTTCAGCTCGTCCGGCTCCAGGCCGACCAGCGCGAGCGTCGCACCGCGCGCGGAGAGCTTGCGGGCCAGCAGCTCGCCCACCCCGCGCGCCGCGCCCGTGACGACGACGACCTGACCTTCGAGACTGTGCCTGCCGCTCATGCGACCTCCTCCTTGCCCTCTACACCAGCCGTATCGCGCAACGGGAGATACCCGGTCGCGAGTTCCCGGATCTTCGCCGTGACCGCTTCCGGTGCCTCCACCGGAGTCATGTGCCCCAGGCCCGCCAGCTCGGTGAGCCCGAGGGATTCGGGGAGCGCCGCCGCGATGGCGCGGGCGTGGACGGGCGGCGTCAGCCGGTCCTCCGTACCCGCGATCACCGCGGTGGGCACCCGCAGCTCCCGTACGCCCTCTTCGAGATCGAGCTCCGCGAGGACGTGACCCCAGGCGAACCTGGGGGCACGGGGGCAGGCGTGCACGATGCGGGCACAGGTGTCGACCCGGTCCGGCGCCGAACCCGCTCCCATCGTCGCGTACTTGAGGATGCGGCGGGACAGCGGAGTGACGGGACCGAGGGGCGCGCGGGCGCCGAGGATCGCGCGGGTCAGCCGGGTCCGCAGCGCACCGGCCCGGATCGGCACGACCCGCGCTTCGGCGATCAGCCGTGAACTTCCGGTGCTGCACAGCAGTATGGCGGCGGCGTGCTCGCGGAGTCCGGCGCGGCGGGCGGCGGCCATCATCGTCATGCCGCCCATGGAGTGACCGGCCAGTATGGCCTTCTCGCCCGGCTCCAGGGTGGCGGCGAGTACCGCTTCGAGGTCGTCGGCCAGCGCTTCGGTCGTGTATCCGGCGGGGGCGGCCGCGGGCGAGGTGCCGTGGCCGCGCTGGTCGTAGGCGATGACGCGGTGGTCGACGGCCAGGTCCCGGATCTGGGCGTCCCAGAAACCGGTGTTGCAGGTCCAGCCGTGGGAGAGGACCACGGCCGGGGCGCCGTCCTGTCCGTGCACCTCTATGTGGACGCGGGAGCCGTCGGCGGAGACGGCCATGAGTTCGCGGGCGGGCACGGGGCGGGTGCTCCGGCCGGACGTCGGGCGGCTCATCCGGCGACCTCCTCGGAGACGGCCTTCTCCGTACTCCGCTGCGCGGGTACGCGGACGACCTGGTACTCCGCGATGTCGACCGCCCGGGTCGCCCTGCGGAACTCGGCGGTGGTGCCGGGCCAGACGGTGGTGTTGCGGCCGTTGGCGTCCAGGTACCAGCTGGTGCAGCCGCCGGTGTTCCAGACGGTGCGCTTCATCCGCTCCTGGACGCGGCGGTTCCAGGTGCCGACGGCGGAGGGGCGCGCGTCGAGGGCGACCTTGCCGCCGAGGACGTCCAGCTGGCGGAGGTAGTCGGCCATGTAGTTCAGCTGGGCCTCGATCATCAGGATCATCGAGGAGTTCCCGAGACCGGTGTTGGGGCCGATGATCGTCATCCAGTTGGGGAAGCCGGCCGCGCTCGCGCCGCGCAGCGCCTGCATGCCGCCCTTCCACGACTCCGCGAGGGTGTGTCCCTCCGCGCCCACCACGCGGTCGGCGATCGGCATGTCCGTCACGTGGAAGCCGGTGCCGAGGACGATCGCGTCGACCTCGGCCTCCGTACCGTCAGAGGCGACGACCGTGGAGCCGCGCACCTCGCTCAGGCCGGAGGCGACCACGTCCACGTTGGGCTGGGCGAGCGCCGGGTAGTACGCGCTGGAGAGCAGGATGCGCTTGCAGCCGATGCGGTACGACGGGGTCAGCTTGGCGCGCAGGGCCGGGTCCTTGATGGAGCGGGCCATGTTGGACTTGGCTATCCGCTCGATCATGCCCAGCTGGTCCGGGTGCTTGGTGAAGGCGGTGACCTGCAACTCCCGTATGCCCCAGAGCAGTCCGCGGCGCGCGGTGCCGGTGAAGGGGAGCGTGCGGTGCAGCCAGCGCTCCGCGCCGCTGATCTGCCGGTCCATGCGCGGCATGACCCAGGGCGGGGTGCGCTGGAAGAGGGTGAGCTTCGCGGCCTTCGGCTGGATCGACGGCACGATCTGGATGGCGGAGGCGCCGGTGCCGATCATCGCGACGCGCTTGCCGGTCAGGTCCGCGTCGTGGTCCCAGCGGGCGGAGTGGAAGACCTTGCCGGGGAACTCCGCGAGCCCGGGGATGTCGGGCAGCTTCGGGTCGGAGAGCGGGCCGGTCGCGGAGACGACGACATCGGCCACGACGGTCGTGCCGTTCGCGCTCTCGATGACCCAGTGCAGTTCCTCGCCGTCCCAGCGCATCATCGTCACCTCATGGTTCAGCCTGAGGTGCGGGCGCAGCCCGAAGGTGTCCGCGACGTGCTCCAGGTAGGCGCGGATGTGCTCCTGCCCGGAGAAGGTGCGCGGCCACTCGGGGTTGGGCGCGAACGAGAACGAGTAGAGGTGGGACGGCACGTCGCAGGCGCAGCCCGGATAGCTGTTGTCGCGCCAGGTGCCGCCGACCGAACCGGCGCGTTCCAGGATCACGAAATCGGTGATGCCTTCGCGGCGGAGCCGGACAGCGGCTCCGAGGCCCCCGAATCCGGATCCGATCACCGCCACTCGTACATGTTCGTGCTGGGCCATGCTGCCGCCTCCCCGAGTACGTCCACGACTCTGCCAGCAATCACTGGCACTGTTGGGAGACTAGAGCAGCCCCGTACCGATGGGTAGGGGTGCGGCGGAGGAAGTTACCGGCGGTACAACAAGCGCCCTCCGTCCTTGGGCGGCCGGTAGGGTGCGGGGGTGGCTGACGGACACGAGCACCGCGAATACCGCATGGAGGAGCTGGCCAAGGAAGCCGGCATCCCCGTCCGGACCCTGCGCTTCTACCGCGAGCGCGGCCTGATCTCACCGCCGCGCCGCGAGGGCCGCATCGCCTGGTACGACGACCACCACCTCGCCCGGCTGCGCACGATCACGGGCCTGCTGGAGCGCGGCCACACCCTCACCGGCATCGCGGACCTGGCCCGCACCTTCGAGAGCGGCCGCGACGTGGCCGAGGTGCTGGGCCTGGGCGAACCGACGGAGGAGACCCCGGTCCGGCTCACGCCCGAGCAGCTCGCGGACTACTTCGAGACCGAGTCGACCCCGGAGAACCTGGCGGCCGCGATGGAGCTCGGCTACCTCGGCACGGACGGCGACGCGATCGTGCACATCAGCCGCCGCCTCCTTGAGGTCTCCGCCGAACTCGTACGCGAGGGCGTCCCGCTCGCCACCGTCCTCGCCTCCGGCCGCCGCGTCCGCGAACACGCGGACGCCCTGGCGGATCTCTTCGTCTCGACCCTGCGTGATCACAGCACACAGGAAGAGCCTCCCCAACTGCGCCCGCTGGCACGCGCGGTGGTCGACGCGGAACTCTCCATGGCCCTGGACCGGCGACTGCGCCGGGAGAAGCCGGAGGCGGCGGAGCAGTAGCCGCCCGGACGGGGTGCGGGCGGCCACTCCGGAGGGCTCCCTCCGCGAAGGCGGCTCGGTCTGCAGGTCTTCTGCAAGGTTTTTGCAGCAGGGCACTGGCAGTGTCCCGGGGAGCGGGCGGCAGTCAGGGCACGTACCGCACGGTGCCTCAGGCCCGTGCGGTGAGGTGTCCGCCGTCGCCCGCCGTCGATCAGAGCGAAGGGGACCCCGGGACACGGGAGTCAGCCCGGCACACGTGGTGTCCCCACCGCTTTCCGTGCGGCACGCGGGCACAGTCCGCGCCGCACGGTTTCTCTCGCAGAAGGAGCCACCCTGTGAAGCCTCGTATCGGGCGGATACTCGCCGGCGCGACCGCGCTGGCCGCTGCCGCCCTCATGATGAGCGGCGCCACCGCCTCCGCCATGCCCGACCCCGGCATCGACTGGGACCACATCTTCAACCCCAACAGCGACGGCCCCGCCTCCGGCGTACGCGTGTACGTCGAGGAGTACGGCGACATCGTCACGGTGTGCGACACGGCGAAGGACGGAGAGTCCGCCCATGTCCTGGTCACCGATCTCAGCGTGACCAACCGCCAGTACTCCATGACCGTCAGCAGCGGCTACGGCACGTGCAAGACGCACAGGGCCAGCGACGGCGGGGTCTACAACCTCCACGAGAACGCCTACGTGTCCCTCACGTACTGGGCGAAGGGCGGCGACAGCTACGCCGAGTACTACAACGACCACTGAGCCGTCGTTGTAGTCGCCCCCAGGGCGTTGAGACGAGGGTCGCGGGTGAAGCGAGGCACGGGGGTTCCCGCTTCACCCCGACCCTCGGGCCGCGGCCAGGACGGTGCGGGCGCGGTGTTCCACCGGGCGCAGGCCCAGCTCCTGAGCTGCCGCCAGGGCGGCTTCCGCCAGCTCCACGGCGGCCTCGGCGTTCCCCTGCGCGTACCGCACCCGGGCCAGGACGGTGCGGGCCTCCGCCTCCTGATGCCGGAAGCCCGAGCGGCCGGCGATCTCCAGCGCTTCCTCCAGGTACACCACCGCCCGGGACAACTCTTCGCTGACAAGCGACAGTTCGCCCAGATTCATCAGGCAGTCGCTCAGCGCGGTGGGGTCAGCCGTCTCACGGGCGAACGCCAGCGCCTTCTCGGCCGGTGGGCGGGCGAGATCGAGGCGGCCGGTGTCACGGTGTACGCGTGCGAGGACCTCGTGGGCGTCCGCCTCGTTGCGGCGCTTGGCGTGCTCCCGGGACAGCCTCAGCGCCCGGGTTCCGTCGGCCAGTGCCGCCTCGTAATCCCCCCGGCCGTGGTGGGCTATGGCCCGGTTGACGAGCGGGCTGATGGTGCCCATCGGCTGCCCGTGGTGCAGGGCGAGCTCGATGGCCTCACTCGCGCGCTCGATCGCCGGCTCCGGCTCGCCGAGGTAGGAGTGGATCAGGGCCACGACGTTGAGGGCGAGACCGAGGAGTACCGGGCGGTCGAGGTCGCGGAGCAGTTCCACGCCGCGTTGCTGCCATTCCCCTGCCTGACGCATCTGACCGCGCCGCCCGTAGTAGACGGCCAGGTTGGACATGACGCTCACCTCGCCGGGGACGAAGCCGGCGCTGCGGTAACCCGCCAGGGCGCCGAGGAAGTGGTCCAGGTTGCTCCCCTGGTCCTCGGTGTGGTGGCCCAGCACGCCGAGGCTCTGCAGCATGGCCGCCCGCGCGAGGGGAACGCCCGCGGCCTCTGCGGCGTGCAGACCGGCGGTGGCTATCGCCTTCCACTCGACCCTGTGGTGCCGGTAGTAGACGTACATGCGCAGCTGGTCGGCGATCTGCCAGGCGATGTGAGGCGGGCCCGTCGCGGCAGCGGCCCCGACCACGGCGACCAGGTTCGTGAGCTCCTGGTCGAGCCATTCCAGGGCCTGCTTCCGGTCGGCGAACCGTCCGGAGGCGGCGCGCTCCCGCGGCAGTTGGGCGACACCCGTGTACTCGAAGGCAGTGGCGGCGTCGGCCGCGGCGAGATACCAGTCGCACAGCCGCTGCCATGCCTCCTCGTGCGCGGGCTGCGCCGCGGCGTGCTCCGCCGCGTACAGCCGCAGCAGGTCGTGGAAGACGAAGCGGTCGGCCGCGGTGCGCTGAAGGAGGCTCGCGTCGGCCAGTACGTCGAGGAGCTCCTCGGCCACGAACGGATCGGCCCCCAGCAGAGCCGCGGCGGCCTCCGCCCCGAAGTCCGGTCCGGGGTGCAGGCCGAGCAGCACGAACAGCCGGGCCGCGGCCGGATCCAGGACGGCGAGCGAGTGGTCGAAGGCGGTGCGGACCGCGGCCCGGCGGTCGCCGGCGATCGAGAGTTTGGCCAGGCGGCCGGCCCCGTCCAGGTCGGCGGTGTAAGCCTCCAGCGACCGTCCCGGCCGGGCCGCGAGATTGGCGGCGGCGATCCGCAGGGCCAGAGGCAGCCGCGCGCACTGCTCGGCAAGCCGCCGGGACGCCTCCGGCTCCGCGGTCACCCGCCCCTCACCGAGGACGCCGGCCAGCAGGGTGTGCGCCTCGTCCGGGTCCAGCACCTGAAGCCGTACGGCGTGCGCGGCATGGCTGACGCCGAGACCGCGCAGCTCGTGACGGCTGGTGATCAGCACGGCCACCCCCGCGGTACCGGGCAGCAACGGCCGGACCTGCTCGGCGTCCGCCGCGTCGTCGAGCACGATGAGCACCCGGCGGTCGGAGAGCCGGCCGCGGAAGGCCGAGGCCCGGTCGTCCAGCGCCTCCGGGATCGCGGCCGCGTCCAGTCCCGAGGCCTGGAGCAGGGCCGCCAGGACCTCGGCCGGATCGCGCGGCCGGTCACCCGCGCCCAGCAGCCGCACGTACCACTGCCCGTCCGGGAAGACCGGCCGCAGCCGATGGCCGAGATGCACCGCCATCGCCGTCTTGCCGACGCCGGGCGTGCCGGTGATGACGACGGGTGCGGCGGGTTCGCCGCGCGCAGCCGCCGCCAACAGGATCTCCAGATCCCGTATCGCCCCCTGTCGGCCCACGAACCCTGGCACGGCGAAAGGAAGTTGGCACTGGACGGTCCAGTCGCGTGCCGCGTCGTCCGTGGTGGCCGCCGAGGGCCGGGCGGGGGCCGCGCCCAGCTCCGGGGCGTCGCGCAGGATCGCCTCGTGCAGCTGCCGCAGGGCGGTGCCCGGGTCCACGCCGAACTCCTGGGCCAGGCTCCGCCGGAACGACTCGTAGTGGGCGAGCGCCTCGGCCTGCCTGCCGGAGCGGAACAGCACGGTCATGAGCTGCGCGGCGAGCCGCTCGTCCCACGGATGCTCGGCGGCGAGGCCCCGCAACTGCTCGGTGAGGCCGGCCCGCCCGCCCGCGGCGAGACGGCGGTCGACACGGTCCAGCAGCGCGGCGAGCCGTTCCTGCTCCAGGCGTGTGCGTACGGCATCGGCCCAGTCGCCGGCTATGCCGGACATCGGGTCGCCGTGCCAGAGGTCCAGGGCCTCGTCCAGAATCCGCTCCGCCTCCGTATCGCCGTCGGTGGTGCGGGCCTTCGCGGTCAGGCTCCGGAAGCGGTGCAGATCGACGTCGGCGGCAGGGGCCGTGAGCTGGTAGCCGCCGGCCCGGCGATGTATCCCCACCGTGCCGTCGCCCTGCGGGGACAAGGCGCCCCGCAGGCGTGTGAGGTAGCTGTGGAGCGTGCTTCGCGCGGTGGGGGGCGGGGAGTCGCCCCACACGCACTGGATCAGGTGACCGGTGGAGAGTGTGGCCCCCGGGGCCAGAAGGAACGCGGCCAGGACACATCGTTGCTTCGGCGAGCCGAGGGATATCGGGTGGCCGTCGCGCGACACCGCGACGGGGCCCAGGAGCTGGAATTCCAAGCGGTGCCACCCGTCCGTCGGTTTGCAGCTGGTACGGCATGCCATCGGCACCGCGCCAGGCCGGCGGAGCTCGGGGTCAACCTAGCGCGGCCCAGCCCCCGCGCCCAAGGAGGGGGCGGCCGCCCGAGGCCACCCCCCGCAACCTCTACGACTCGTACACAACGGTCACGGGCGCGTGGTCGCTCCAGCGCTCGCCGTGCGTGGCGGCCCGCTCGACGAACGCCTTCGCGGCACGGGCGGCGAGGCCGGGCGTCGCCACCTGGTAGTCGATGCGCCAGCCCGTGTCGTTGTCGAAGGCGCGGCCCCGGTAGGACCACCACGAGTACGGGCCCTCGACGTCCGGGTGCAGGGCGCGCACGACGTCGACGTACGTGGCCTCCTCGAAGACCCGGGTCAGCCAGGCCCGCTCCTCGGGGAGGAAACCGGAGTTCTTCTTGTTGCCCTTCCAGTTCTTGAGGTCCGCCTCCTGGTGGGCGATGTTCCAGTCCCCGCAGACCACCACCTCGCGGCCCTCGGCGGCGGCCCGCGCCTTCAGCCCGGACAGGTAGGGGAGGAAGGCCGCCATGAAGCGCTCCTTCTCCTCCTGCCGCTCCGTGCCGACCTCGCCCGAGGGCAGGTACAGGCTCGCGACCGTGACACCCGGCAGGTCGATCTCGACGTACCGGCCGCTCGCGTCGAACTCCTGGGCCCCCGCGTCCCCGAAGCCGCCGAACCCGATCTGGACCCGCTCGGGCGCCCGGCGGGAGTAGAGCGATACCCCGGCCCGGCCCTTGGCTGCGGCGGGGGCGTGGACGGTGTGCCACCCCGCCGGCTCCCGTACGTCCTCGGGCAGCTGCCCCGCCTCGGCCCGCACCTCCTGGAGGCAGATCACATCGGCGTCGGTCTGCGCCAGCCACTCGACGAAGCCCTTCTTCGCGGCGGCGCGGAGACCATTCACATTCACGCTGGTCACAGTGAGCATCCCGGCACGATACCGACATCCGGGCGTCGCATACATGTACGATTGCCCGCATGAATATCCACACCCGGGCCTTCGACCACCCCGACGCCGTCAAACTCAACGACTGGGTGCAGCTCGAATACGCCGAGCGCTACGGGGACGAGGGCGATGTCACACCGCTCGACGCCACGATGTTCGACCCGCCGCACGGCCTGTACCTGATCGCCTACGACGCGTCGGGCAGCCCGGTCGCCACCGGCGGCTGGCGCTCACAGGAGCGGAACGCCGAGGGGTACTCGGACGGGGACGCCGAGCTGAAGCGGATGTACGTCATACCCGAGGGACGCGGCCAGGGCCTGGCCCGCCGCATCCTGGCCACCCTGGAGGCCGACGCCCGCGCGGCCGGCCGCGTCCGCATGGTCCTGGAGACCGGCGACCAGCAGCCGGAGGCGATCGCCCTGTACCTCTCCAGCGGCTACGAGCCCTGCGAGAAGTTCGGGCACTACCGCACGTACCCCAACAGCCACTGCTTCGCGAAGCCGCTGCGGGACGGGACAGCCTGATCATTGAAGAGCAGTTCAAGGAAATTAAGTTTTCAGCGTTGACTCCTCAATAAACTCAATATAGAACTGCACATGAGCGCATGTACGTCTGAGTGCGTGCGGGTACGAGTGCAGAGGAGCCGAGGGTGGACTGGCAGGAACTGACGGACCTGACGCAGGGCCGGCCGTTCGTGGTCGAGCGGGTCCGGCTCACCGACAGCGACATCGCGGTCGAGGGGCGGTTCGAGCCGCCGCAGCTGGCGCAGCTGGCCGCCGACGACCAGGTGTTCGTCGCCGCGTTCGTGCGGTCGCACGGTTCGATCAAGGAGATGGAGCGGATCTTCGGGGTGAGCTACCCGACGGTCAAGTCCCGGCTGAAGCGGATCGCGGAACGGCTCGACTTCGTCGACACCGACCCCGCGCCCGCCGGAGCAGACGTCCTCGACCGCCTCCAGCGCGGCGAGATCAGCGCCCAGGAGGCGCTGGACGAGCTGGAGCGGCCGCGGTGATCCCGCAACTGCTGACGGTGGGCTACCGCCGCACCAACGGCAACCGGCGCCGCCTGCACATCCCGCTCCTGCCGGTGGCCGTGCTGCTGTCGCCGCTGCTGCTGCTCGCCGTGGTGGCCGGGCTGATCGCGTGCCGCCGCGCCTTCCGGCTGAGTCCGGTGAGCGCGCTGCGCACCGCCTGGTACCTGCTGTGGGCGCTGCCCGGCACCAGGTTCGAGATCGAACAGGGCCCGACCGCCTTCCAGATAGGCGTCAGATGACTCAGCTGACTCAGATGACTTCGATGACTCCGAGGGGGAGCACAGCCATGAACGAGCAACGCCGCCAGATCCTGCAGATGCTGGCAGAGGGCAAGATCACCGCCGACGAGGCGGAGCGGCTGATCGACGCCCTCCAGCGCCAGCAGCCCGAATCGGAGCAGGGAACCACGCCCCGCCCGAAGTCCCGGCCCAAGTACCTGCGGGTGATGGTGGCTTCGGAGGACGACGGCACCGGCGAGGGTCCGAGCCGGGTCAACATCCAGGTTCCGCTGCAGTTGCTGCGCGCCGGGGTCCGGATCGCGAGCCTCCTCCCTCCGCAGGCGCTCACCCGGGCCAACCTGGGCCTGAGCAGGTCGGGCGTACCGATCGACCTCACCGAACTCAAGCCCGAGCACCTTGAGGAACTCGTCGAGCAGCTCGACGAGGTCACCGTCGACGTGGACGACCCCAGCGGCCAGGTGCGCGTCTTCTGCGAGTAGCGCAGCGCTTCTCAGCGGCGTCCGGCGGCGGCCCACTCGTCCCGGTTCCACAGGACGGGCACGGCGCCGACCGGGTCGAACCGGATGTCCGGGTCGTTGCTGTGGAGGAGGCAGAAGAAGCGGCGGCGGAGCACGGCCGCGCGGCGGGCCTGGGTGGCGGCGATGTCCAGGACGGTCCGGGCCGTCTCCGGGCGGGCGGCGGTGAAGCGGTCGTAGTCGGTGATGGACAGGACGAGCCCCGTGCCTTCGGGTGAGTCGTCGTAGGGGCCGTAGCAGGCCACGTCCCCGAGGCAGTCGTTCAGCGCGTCGAGGTTGTGGCCGTAGTAGTCGGGGAACCGCAGCGCCGCGGCGAAGGCCCTGTGCATGTCGCGCTCGTGGGTCCACTCCCCCGCCGCGAGGTGGACGACGCGGAACCCCTGCTCTTCGAGGCGCTGTTCGGCATCCGTGAGGAGCTGTCGTCGCCGGAAGAGGGTGACGAAGGTGTTGTCCATGTACTCGATGCCGGGAAAACGGTTCGACGGGGGGATCCGTGCCGGATCCTCGGCCAACTCGCTCCGGTAGGCGTCCAGGAGCCGGAAGAACTCCTCGACCGGGGTCGAGCCCTCCGGGGTGTCGCGTTCGATATCCGCCACCCAGCCGCGCGAGCTGTCCGCGCCGCGCCACTCCTGGAGCCAGCGGTTGAAGTCGCCCTCGGGCCGGAAGGCGAAGTCCTCCTCGGCACCGTGCGCACCGAGCGCCGCCCGGTAGCCGGTGAGCAGTAGCTCCAGGTGTCTGAGCGAGCCGCCGGGAAGCCACATGCCGGGCCGGCGCCGGATCCGGTCCAGGAAGTCGTACACGTCCGTGCGGTCCTGCCAGGGCTCGGGTTCGCGGGCCGGGCCGTCTTCAGTCGCCATGCTCACGAGCCTACGGCGCGGACGGCTGCCGCCTCCCCGCTGCCGCCTCCCCGCTCCTGTCAGTTGGCTGTCAGCGGGGCCGGGTGCAATGGGCGGGCCCTTGGAACAGCCGAGCATGTTCGGCATACGACCAGCAGGAGCGCTTTGATGGCCTGGACGGAATGCAGAGAACCCCGCCCTTTCGCCACCCGACGGTTGGTCTGCTTCCCCCATGCCGGAGGGTCGTCCTACTTCTTCCGGGAGTGGCGCAAGGGCCTTCCCGAGTTCGAGGTGCACGCGGTGTGCTATCCCGGGCGGGCCGACCGGTTCGGAGAGGCCCCGGCCACTGATCTGGTGGCGATGGCCGGGGAGATCGCGGATGCCGTCCGGCCTCTGATGGACCGTCCCACGACGTTGTTCGGCCACAGCATGGGCGCTGTCGTCGCCTATGAGACGGCCAGGATCCTGGAGGCCGAGGGTGCTCGGCCCGCGCATCTGTTCGTCTCCGGAACCCGGCCGGCCCATTCGGTCCGGTCGGAGGCCCGAGCGGCCGCGCTGGACGACGAGAGCGCCATCGCGACGCTGGTGGACCTGGGCGGCACCGATGCCGAGCTGCTGGACAACCCGATGTTCCGTGAGCTGATCCTGCCGTACGTCAAGGGCGACTTCCAGATGCTCGGGGCCTACACCCACCGGGCGGGCCCGCTGCTGCGCTGCCCCGTCACCGCGGTGCTGGGGGACAGCGACTCCCGCGTGACGCCTGATCAGGCCGCCCGATGGGCCGAGCACACCACCGGCACCTTCCGGCAACGGGTGGTGCCCGGAGACCACTTCTACCTGGCCGCGTCACCGCCGTACGACGTGGTCCGGGAGTCCCTCGGCGCCGAGCACGACGAGACCCGACGCGGCTGAGCCGCATCGCCCGCCCATCGAGAACACGGAGAGTGTTGCATCGTGCGTGGAGAGAGCCTGTTCGGACAACGACGCTGGACCATCATGGTGTTGATCGTGGCAGTGCCCCTGGCGGTGATCGCCGCGGCCACCTGGATGGCCACCGAGAAGTCGGCTCCCGACGGGGAGGCGGCCGCCGTGGCGCACGGTCTCGACAAGGGCGGCCACTTCCTGATCGCCGTGGCGGTCATCCTGCTCGCCGCCTATCTGGGCGGACTGCTCGCCGACCGGCTCGGGCAGCCCCGGGTGATCGGGGAGATCTGCGCCGGGCTGGCGCTTGGACCGACCCTGCTGGGACGGTTCGTTCCCGGGGCGGCGGGCTGGCTCTTCCCGTCCGGCGTTCTCCCGATGCTCGACGGGCTGGCCCAGGTCGGCCTGGTCTTCTTCATGTTCGGGGTCGGCCGCGAGCTGACCGGAATGCGGCTGCGCGGCACCGGGACGCAGGCGCTCCTGGTGACCCAGGCCTCCCTGCTGGTGCCCTTCGCGGCCGGGGCCGCGGTGGCCGTGCCGCTGGTCGCGACGTTCATGGGGTCGGCCGGCAATCCGGTGGTGTTCGTGCTCTTCGTGGGATGCGCGCTGAGCGTCACCGCCTTCCCCGTGCTGGCCCGCATCCTGACCGACCTGGGACTCACCCGTACCCGGCAGGGCCAGCTGAGCCTGTTCGCCTCCGCGGCCGGGGACGGCGCGGTGTGGCTGGTGCTCACCGGGCTGCTGGCCCAGCTCCACGGCGGCGGCCCCGCCGGGGTGCTGCTGAACGCCTTCATCGCCGCGGCGATCACCCTGTTCTTCCTCGGGCCGCTGCGGAAGGGGCTGGCCCGCTGGGCGCACTCCCGCCCGGGAGCCGCTGAAGGCGGCGAGAGCGACGCGGTCACCATGGTCCTGCTCGCCGCCGGCATCGCCGCGACGGCCGCGCTGACGACCCTGATCGGGGTGCACCAGCTGATCGGGGCCCTGCTGATCGGGCTCGCCTGGCCGAGGGGCAGCGCACGGGCCGTCCGGGTGGCCGACAGGCTGTCCGGCACCGCGAAGACCGTGCTGCTGCCGTTCTTCTTCTTCGGATTCGGCCTGACGATCGATCTGGGCGCGCTCCACTTCGACCGGACCGCGGCGCTGGCGCTCGGCGGGCTGCTCCTGCTGGCCACCGTCACCAAGATCTTCGGACCGGCGCTGGGCGCGGTCCTCACGGGGATGCGCCGCCGGCCCGCTCTGGCACTCGGCGTGCTGCTCAACTCCCGCGGTCTGACCGAACTGGTCATCATCCAGATCGGTTTCCAGGCCGGCATCATCGACCAGCGGATGCTGAGCCTGCTCACCATCGTCGCCCTCGCCACCACGATGATGACCCGGCCGCTGCTCCGGCTGCTGGGCCCGGACGCGATCGAGCCGGCGCTCGAAGCGCAGCCGGACGGCGCCGGTGAACTGGGTGGCACCACCGGGCGCGGTGCGCCGGAGCTCGTCTCCCTTCCCCGATAGCCCTCGATAGCCCCCTCCCCCCTGCGCAAGGCGGTCAAATGATCGAGGAGATCGTGCCCGAGGGCGTCGCCTCCGCCGAGTCCTTCGGGGACGTGGCGGAGGCGACGCTCTATCCGCAGGAGCGGGAGGCGCTGGGCATTACCGGCGAGCCGAGGCGGCTTGAGTTCGCCACGGTGCGGCACTGCGCACGCGACGCCCTCGGAAAGCTGGGCCTGCCCCCGGCGCCACTGGTGCCGGGGGTCCGCGGCGCCCCGCGATGGCCCGCCGGTGTGGTCGGCAGCATGACCCACTGTGCGGGCTACCGTGCCGCGGCCGTCACGCACCGCTCCGGCATCCGCACCCTCGGCATAGACGCGGAACTGCACGAGCCCCTGATGGAGGGCTTGTTGCGGTACATCGCGCTGCCCGAGGAGCGGGAGCGGCAGAGCCTGCTCGCCGGCCAACACCCCGACGTGCACTGGGACCGGCTGCTTTTCTGCGCCAAGGAGGCCGTCTACAAGGCGTGGTTCCCCGTGACACAGCGCTGGCTGAGTTTCCACGACGCACGGGTCTGCCCACTGCCGGACGGCACCTTCCGGGCCCGGATACTGGCCGAGCGGCCGCCGGGGCAGCCGCCCCAGCCCGAGACCTTCGAGGGGCGGTGGCTCGCCCGGGACGGGTTCCTCCTGGCGTGCGCGACCGATCCCCGGCCTCTTCGTTGACAGCCTTTCTCTCCATGTGAAAGATTTGGCTGACACGTACAGCCGGGCGCGCTGGGGAGGCAGATGTTGAACAGCGAAGAACTGCTGACCTTCCTGTCCGCGGTGAGCCACACGCAACGGCTCCGGACCATCGCCGCCCTGGCCGGCGGCCGGAAGTACGTCAGCGAGCTGGCCCGCGAGCTGGGCATGTCCCGCCCCCTGCTCTATATGCACCTTGAGCGCCTGGAGAAGGCGGGCCTGGTCGTCGGAGCGCTCGAACTCTCCGACGACGGTAAGGCGTTGAAGTACTTCGAGCTGACTCCGTTCGAGCTGCGTCTCAACGTGCGGACGATTCTGGACGCGCTCCAGTCGGACGATACTCAGGCGGACGAGAATCATGCACGTGAGGCAGACGGCCCCACCAAATGAGAAGGACCAGAACGTTATGAGGGGGACCCGGACATGACCGGCGCCATCGTCGCTATCGCCATCGTCCTGATCATCGTCGGAGGAATCACGGTGTCTGTGGTCTCCCACTTCAGACTCCAGCGCCACCGCGCCGACGCCGTGGCCATGGCCTCCTACCGCAAGCTGGCCGAGGAGGCCGTCGCCCGGCAGGAGTCCCTGGAGACCGAACTGGCGGAGCTGAAGGCCCGGGTGGGCTCGATCGACGACATGCTCCGGAGGATCGAGTGAGCCGGCTCTCGCCGAGCCTCGTACGTACCCCCGCCTCGCTGGTCCGACTGCCGTTGTCCGCTGCCCCCTGGCTGGCCTCCGGCTACCTCGCCAGCTACCTCGTGGTGGGCAGCGCCCTCTTCGCCGTGGCGACCGCGGCCCTCCTGGTCTCCGTGGTGGCCAGCCAACTCACGGTGACGATACCGCTGTTGATCGTCGGTGCCTGGGTGGTCAGAGGCTGCGCCCAGGTCGAGCGGAGCCGTGCGTACCTCCTGGACCGGCCGATCCCGTACGCCTACCAGGACGTCACCGAGCCCGGGCTGCCCGCCCACCTCAAGGCCCGCTGCGCCGACCCCGCGATCGTCCGCGACTGCGTCTACCTCATTCTCCTCTTCCCCCCGCTGCTCCTGCTGGACCTCCTCGCACTGGCCGTCTGGCTGGTGCCGCTCGGCGTCGTGACGCTCCCGCTCTGGTACGGGCCCGCGACCGCTTCCGGCGGGACGGCGGGACGGATCGGCGCGGACCTCGCGATCGACACCCTGCCCGGAGCGCTGGTCGCCGCGGTCGTGGCGGCAGCCCTGCTGCCCTTCGCCGCCCGGCTCGTGGTGTCGGCGGCGCAGCTGCATCTGACCGTTGCCCAGGCGGTTCTCCGCCCTCCCGCCGACCCGCTCGCACAGGTCAAGGGTGTGCTCGCCCGCCCCGGCCCACTCGCCGCCGTCCTGCCGAGCCCCGCCCGTGCCAGTACTCCCACAGCGCCGACACTCGATAGGGAAACCCATGAACCGAACACCGGACGGCTCGGCTGAGGCCGTCGTCCTCCTGGACTCCGTGTACAAGACCTACGGCGGCGGAAAGAACAAGGTGGCCGCGCTCGACGGGGTCAGCATCGGCCTGCGCGCGGGCACCTTCACCGCGGTCATGGGCCCCTCCGGGTCCGGCAAGAGCACCTTCCTGCACTGCGCCGCGGGCCTGGACCGGCCGACGTCGGGCACGGTCCGGCTGGACGGCGTGGAGCTGTCCGGCCTCAAGGAACGCGACCTGACCAAACTCCGCCGTGAGCGCGTCGGGTTCATCTTCCAGGCGTTCAACCTGATGCCCGCGCTGAACGTGCGCGACAACGTGACACTGCCGTTACGCCTGGCCGGACGGCGCCCCAAGGCGTCCGACGTCGACGAGGTGATCGAACGCGTCGGCCTCGCCTCGCGCCAGAAGCACCGCCCCGGTGAACTCTCCGGCGGCCAGCAGCAGCGCGTCGCCATCGCCCGCGCCCTGGTCACCCGGCCCGCGGTGGTCTTCGCCGACGAACCGACCGGAGCGCTGGACACCCACACCGCCCGCGACGTGCTCGGCCTGCTCAGGGAGGCGGTGCAGTGGTCCGGCCAGACGATCGTGATGGTCACCCACGACCCGGTCGCGGCCTCCCACGCCGACCGCACCCTCTTCCTCGCCGACGGCAAGATCGTCGACTCGCTGGAGCGCCCGACCGCCGACATGGTCGCCGAGCACATGACCCGCCTCGGCGCCTGGGCCGATGACCAGGCACAGGGCGCGCAGCGCGGAGCGACCCGATGATCGGCCTCGCGCTGCGCTCGCTGAGATTCCACAAGGGCGGCTTCATCGCCTCGTTCATCGCCCTGTTCTTCGGTGCCTCGATCGTGATCGCGTGCGGCGGGCTGCTGGAGACCGGGGTGCGCGGGCTGGCCGCGCCGCAGCGGTACGGCGCCGCTCCGATCGTCGTCACCGGGGACCAGCACTACCCCGGCTCGAACAAGGTCTTCCAGGAGCGGGTCGGCCTCGACGCCGCCGACGTGGCGAAGGTCGGCGCGGTGCCCGGGGTCAAGGCCGCCGTGCCGGACCTGTCGCTGCCCGTCACCCTCTTCCGGGACGGCGGCAAGGGCGGCGTCCAGGCCACCGGCCACGGCTGGGCATCCGCCTCGCTCGGCCCGTACCGCGTCGCCGAGGGCGCGCCGTCGGTCGCCCCCGGCCACATCGCGCTGGACTCCCGGCTGGCCGCGAAGGCGGGCGCCCACGTCGGTGACCGCGTCACCCTGGGCATGCGGGGAGCCGCCCGCCCGTACGAGGTGGCTTCGCTGGTGAACGGTCCCGGGGAGAGCGCCACGGTGTTCCTCCCCGACGCCGACGCGACGCGGTCCGCCCCGCAGACGGGTGAGGTCGACGCCATCGGGGTCATCACAGAGCCCGGCGCCGACAACGAGCAGGTGCGGGCCGCTGTCGCCGAGGCCCTCAAGGGCGCTCAGGTGTCGGTGCTGAGCGGCGACAAGCGGGGCCGCGCGGAGTTCCCCGAGGTCGTCACCCACGGCAAGAACCTGGTCTCGATGTCCGCCGTGTTCGGCGGAATGGCCGCCATGGTCACCGTCTTCGTGGTCGCCAGCACGCTCGGTCTCTCGATCCAGCAGCGGCAGCGGCAGATGGCCCTGCTGCGCGCGATCGGCTCGACTCCCGGCCAGGTCCGCCGGATGATCCTCGCCGAAACGTTCATCGTCGGCGTCTTCGCCACCGCACTGGCCTGTGTGCCGGGGCCGCGGCTGGGCGAATGGCTGCTGGGCCGGTTCGTGGACGCCGGGGTGGTGCCCGACGTCATGATGTACCGGGCCGGCTGGGTCCCGCTGATCGCGGGCGCCGGCGCGGCGTTGGTGACCGCCGTGGGAGCCGCCTGGATCGCGGCCCGCGGTGCCGCCCGCACCCGGCCGACCGAGGCGCTGGCCGAAGCGGCCGTGCAGCGCCGCTGGTTGAACTGGATCCGGGCGCTCGCCGCCCTGCTCTGCCTGGCCGGCGGCGTCGTGCTCGCCCTCGTCACCATGCGGATGGACGGTGCCAAGGCGGGCAGCACGGCGACTCCCGCCGCCATGCTGTGGGCCATCGGCTTCGGACTGCTGGGCCCCGGGCTGACCAAGGTGGTGACGGCCGTGATCCAGTGGCCGCTGCGGGCGGTCACCGGCTTCGCCGGGCACCTGGCCCTCCTCAACGCCAAGGCGCGGGCGATCCGGATGGCCGGGGCCGTCATGCCCGTCATGCTCGCCACCGGAATGGCCACGGCCCTGATCTACCTCCAGACGACCCAGAGCGTGGGCGCGGAAGAGGCGTTCAAGGACAATCTGCGCGCAGATGTGGTGCTCACCTCCGCCACCGGCGGGATCTCCCCGTCCGTCATGGAGTGGGTGGACAAGCAGCCGGGTGTGACGGCGACGGCCGCGTACGTCCCCAGCTCCGGCTTCCTGGAGCCGTCGAAGGCCGAGATGGCCGACTACGACGGCAAGGGCAGGGCGCCGAAGGGCACCCCGGTGGAGATCAACGGCATCTCACCGAAGGGCATCGAGCGTACGACCGCGGTGCGCGTGGTGAGCGGCAGCCTCGCCGATCTGAAGGCGGACACGGTGGCGCTGCCCGAGTCGTCCGCGAAGGGGCACAAGCTCGGTGAGCGGATTCCCATGCGGCTGGGCGACGGCACCGGGGTCGAGCCCGAGCTGGTGGCGACGGTCGGTGAACAGCGCGGTTACGGAGCCGTGTTGATGCCCGCGCAGCTGATCTCCGAACACACCACCAAGGGTGGCGTACCGCAGATCCTGGTCGCCGCCGCACCCGGCACCGACACCGCCGCGCTGGCGGCCAGGCTCACCGGCCCCGGCGCGCCGGTTCCGGGACTGCGGGCCGCCGAACGGGCCTCGCTGATCAGCTCGCAGGTGAAGCAGAACGACACCCAGACCTGGGTGGCGTATCTGCTGGTCGCCATGGTGATCGGCTACGCGGTCATCGCCCTGGTGAACACCCTGGTGATGGCCACCGCCGAGCGTCGCAGGGAGTTCACCCTCCAGCGTCTCGTCGGCGCCACCCGCGCCCAGGTCATGCGGATGATGACGGTGGAGGCACTGCTGATCGCCTTCACCGGCATCGCGCTCGGCATGCTGATCGCGGTGGCCACGCTGGTACCGCTGAGCTCGGCGGTACTGGACCGGGCCATGCCCGCCGGCCCCCCGTCCATCCTGATCACCGTCATCGCCTCCGCGCTCGTCCTGACCCTGGGAGCCACCCTGCTGGCGACCCGGATCGCCCTGCGCACACGTCCCTCCGCCGCGATCGGCAGCCGGGACTGAGTCGAACCCCGGAAAAGCCGCCCGCTTTCACCTGCTGATTTCGCCCACCACTTAACAACGTGGTGGGCGAAGTCTTGTCAAACCTAAGCTCGCTCTTATGGCGTTGAAGCCCCTCGTCAACCGTCCTGCAGCGGAATTGGAGTTTGGCTAATGCTCAACAGAGTCGTGATCGTTGGTGGCGGCACAGCCGGCTGGATGACTGCCTCGTACCTCAAGGCCGCATTCGGGGAGCGAGTCGACATCACCCTCGTCGAATCCGAAAAGGTCGGCACCATAGGTGTCGGCGAGGCAACTTTCAGTGACATTCGTCATTTCTTCGAGTTCCTCGGCCTCAAGGAATCCGACTGGATGCCGGCCTGTAACGCCACGTACAAGCTGGCGGTCCGCTTCGAGAACTGGCGCAAGCCCGGCCACCACTTCTACCACCCGTTCGAGCACATGGGCTCTGTCGACGGCTTCCCGCTGGCCGACTGGTGGCTCCAGAACGGCCGCACCGACCGTTTCGACACCGACTGCTTCGTCATGGCCAACATCTGCGACGCGGAGCGCAGCCCGCGCCACCTCGACGGCGCGATGCTGAACCAGCCGTTCGACGAGAGCGCCGACGAGCCCCGCGGTCTGACGATGTCGGAGCACCAGGGCAAGACCCAGTTCCCGTACGCCTACCACTTCGAGGCCGCGCTGCTGGCCAAGTACCTCACCAAGTACACGGTCGATCGCGGCGCCACCCACATCGTGGACGACGTGGTGGACGTCAAGCTCGACGAGCGCGGCTGGATCAAGAGCGTGGCGACCGCCAACAACGGTGAGCTGGAGGGCGACCTCTTCATCGACTGCACCGGCTTCCGGGGGATGCTGCTCAACAAGGCCCTGGAGGAGCCCTTCATCTCCTTCCAGGACGTGCTGCCGAACAACAGCGCGGTCGCGCTCCAGGTTCCGCAGGACATGGAGGCGCGGGGCATCCGGCCCTGCACCACCGCCACCGCGCAGGACGCCGGCTGGATCTGGACCATCCCGCTCTACGGCAGGATCGGCACCGGCTACGTCTACTCCAGCGACTACATCTCGCCCGAGGAGGCCGAGCGCACGCTGCGCGAGTTCGTCGGCCCCGCGGCGGCGGAGGTCGAGGCCAACCACATCAAGATGCGCATCGGGCGCAGCAGCCGCTCCTGGGTCAACAACTGCGTGGGCATCGGCCTGACCAGCGGTTTCGTCGAGCCCCTGGAGTCGACCGGCATCTTCTTCATCCACCACGCGGCGGAGCAGCTGGTCAAGAACTTCCCCGGCGCGGACTGGAACCCCGTGCACCGCGACAGCTACAACAGCTCCATTGCCAACGTGATCGACGGCGTCCGGGACTTCCTGACCCTGCACTACGCGGCCGCCGCCCGCAACGACACCCAGTACTGGAAGGACGCGAAGACCCGGAAGCTGCCGGACGGGCTGGCCGAGCGGATCGAGCACTGGAAGCACCAGCTGCCGGACACCGAGTCGGTGTTCCCGCACTACCACGGGCTGCCGCCGTACTCCTACATGTGCGTCCTGCTCGGGATGGGCGGCATCGAGCTCAAGCCCTCCCCCGCGCTCGCCCTCGCCAACGGGGACGCGGCGCAGAAGGAGTTCCAGGCGGTGCACGAACGGGCCGCCGCGCTCATCGAGAAGCTCCCGACGCAGTACGAGTACTTCACCCACATGCGCCGCTGAGTCCGCGGGCGCCGTGGCGGCCCACCCGCCCCCACGGCGCCTCCGTCGTCCGTCCTCAGGAGCTTCCCTCATGACCGAACTGTCACAACTCACCGGACCGAAGCCCCCGGCCGACCAGGACCGGGCGGCCGTCGCCGACGGCCAGCGCGCGATGATGAGCCGCTTCCCCACCGGGGTCGCGATCCTGACCGCGGTGGACCACGCCGGCCTGCCGCGCGGGATGACCATCTCCTCGCTGTGCAGCGTCTCGCTGGAACCGCCGACCCTGCTGGTGTGCCTGAGGTCGGGCAGCCCCACCCTGGAGGCCGTGCTGGACAGCGGCCGGTTCGCGGTGAACCTGCTGCACGGCGCGGCGCACCCGGCCGCGGCCCTGTTCGCCTCCGGCGCGCCGGACCGCTTCGACCGGGTGCACTGGGAGCACGACACCGCCGATCCCGACGCCGGCGGTCCGCACCTGTTCGACGACGCCCATGCCATCGCGGACTGCCAGGTCGGCCAGCGGCACCGCAGCGGGGACCATCTGGTGGTCATCGCCCGGGTCCTGCGCGTCACCCAGTTCCCCGGGCGGCCGGAACTGGTCTACGGCCGGCGCGAGTTCCGCACCTGGCCGGTCGGCGAGAACGTCTGAACGCGGCTCCGTCACGCCGAGAGCAGCGGAGGAGCGTCGTAGCGCTCCTGGGACGGTGTCGGCACAGCGACCTTCCCGTCCAGCAGGGCGATGCCCAGCGGGGTGACGGAGTGCAGCACCGTGTTGCGCACCCGTCGGGTGGTGATGAGACCGGTCTGCCGCAGCACGGCGGTGTGCTGGCTCACGCAGGGGGCGGAGACCCCCAGCCGGTCGGCGAGCTGACCGGTGGTGCTCGACACCCTCAGCTCCTGCAGGGCCGCCGCCCTGGTCTGCCCCACGAGGGTGCCGAGCGAGTCCTGGGACAGGGAGGTCTCGTCCCACAGCGCGCCGGACTGCTCGCAGTCCGGCGGCGCGGAGAAGACCAGGGCGGCCTGGGGCCGCAGCGGATCGTGGAAGAGCCGTGCCGGGCGGTGCGCGAGGAAGACCGAGGGGCTGAGGACCAGGCCGTGGCCGCCGAGCCGGACGTTCTCGTCGGGACCGTCGTGCAGGGTCAGCACCAGGCCCTTCCAGGTGACCCGCCAGCCCAGGGTGGTGAACAGTTCCTCCACTCCCCCGCGCATGACCAGCCTGCCCCGGGCCTCGGACTCGGCCTCGCAGTGGGCCAGCACCCGGTTCCAGTAGGGGGCCACGGCGGCCTGCCAGAAGTCCCCCGTCGTCGGTGCGGACGCCGGCGGGCCAGGTCTGGCCCGAAGCCTTTTGTAGACCTGGCGCCGCCATCGCGCGTATACCGGGCCGACGCCGCGGGCGAAGAGCTCCTGGGCGAGTCGGGTCTCTATTTCCGGGCCGGCCGTCGTGCGCAGCCGCGTCCGGGCGAGATCGTCCGCCGTGAAGTGAATTCTCTGCATTACCTTTCCCCCGTTGTCCTGTTGCTCTGCAGCCTGATTCAGACGGCTTTCTGCCCGGTGAGTTCGGCGAAGGCGTCATCGAGGGTCGGCCGTTGTACGGAGAAATCCGCGACGCTCACCCCGGCCTTCTCCAATGCCGTAGCAGCGGCGGCAATACCGCCCATTCCGTCTCCGAGCCGCAACGAGATGACACCCCTTTCCCGGTCCACGACCGGTTCTTCGGCGGCATCCGCGGAAAGGGCCACGAACGCGTCGCTGACCGCGTCCTGGCCCATCACTCGAATTTCCAGCCGGTCCGGGCCGACGGCCCTCTTGAGTTCGTCCGGTGTGCCCTGCGCGATGACCCGCCCGGCGTCGATGACCGCGATGCGGTCGGCCAGGAAGTCGGCCTCCTCCAGATACTGGGTGGTGAGCAGGACGGTCACGCCGTCCGCGACCAGTTCGCGAACGGCGTTCCACAGCGACATCCGGCTCACCGGGTCGAGGCCGGTGGACGGCTCGTCGAGGAAGAGCACGGCGGGCGCGGCCACCAGACAGGCGGCCAGGTCGAGCCGGCGCCGCATGCCGCCGGAGTAGGTCCGTACGGGTCTGTCCGCGGCGCCGGTCAACTCGAACTGCTGCAGCAGCTGTTCGGCACGCCGGCGCGCGTCGCGCCTGCCCAGGTGGAGCAGGACGCCGATGAGGGTGAGGTTCTCCCTGCCGGTGAGCAGCCCGTCGACGGCGGCGTACTGGCCGGCCAGGCCGATCCGGCGGCGGACCTCGGAAGGCTGCCGGACGACATCGAAGCCGGCCACCTCCGCGTGTCCGCCGTCCGGTACGAGCAGGGTGCTGAGCACTCGTACGGCGGTGGTCTTGCCGGCTCCGTTGGGGCCGAGCAGACCGAGTACCGTGCCCGTTTTCACGGCGAAGTCGACACCGTTCAGGGCCTGGTGGTTCTTGAAGCGCTTGTGCAGGCCTTCGGCCCGTATCGCGGTTTCCATGTGCCCTCTCGCAGAACGGCGGGGTGTGCGTCAGGAAGCGTCACCGGCGGTTGCCGGGTGGAGGCTGCTGGGCCGCATATCGGTCCAGTTCTCCTCCACGTGGGCCAGGGCGGCCTCGCGGGAGCTCTCGCCGAGGGACACCGTCCACCCGTCGGGCACCTCTTTGAAGGACGGCCACAGGCTGTGCTGGCCCTCGTGGTTGACGAGCACGAGGAAGGTGCCGTCCTGGTCGTCGAAGGGGTTCGTCACGTCGAGTTCTCCATATCTCCGGGTGAAGAGACCACAGCGGGCCTCGGCACGAACATCGTGTCGAGGCCCGCTGACACAGCCCTGACTGAAGCCTGAAACGGGGTGCTTACGCGGGGGCCGTCTGGCGGCCTCCGATGAAACTCACCACGTCGTTCACGGTGCGGAAGTTGTCGATGTCGAGGTCGGTGGGCTGCACCGTGATGCCGAAGGTGCGCTCCACCCACATGACCAGCTGCACCGCGAACAGTGAGCTGACGCTGCCCGTCGCGAAGATGTCGTGGTCGTCGGTGAGTTCGGTGTCCCGCACGTGTTCGGCGATGAAGGCGCGAACGGTCTTGATGAGGTCGTCTGACATCAGGCACCTGCCTTGGTTCCGGCGCTCGCCGGTTCGTAGGGGTAGAAACCATGGCCGCTCTTACGGCCGAGCCGGCCGGCGGCGACCAGCTTGCGCAGCAGTGGCGCCGGGGCGAATTTGGGGTCGTTGAAGTTGTCCAGGAGGACCTCCAGCGAGTACATGACGGTGTCCAGGCCGATCAGGTCCGCCGTCTCCAGCGGCCCCATCTGGTGGCCCAGGCACTGCCGGAAGAGCCGGTCGATGTCTCCCGCCTGCGCGACGTTGTCCTGGAGCAGGAGGATCGCCTCGTTCACACTGAGCATCGCGACACGGTTGGTCACGAAGCCGGAGGAGTCCTGGACGACCACGATGTCCTGGCCTATGGCCTTGAACAGTCCGCGGGTCAGCTCGATCGTCTCCGGGGAGGTGTGGAACCCCTGGATGACCTCCACCAGCTTCTTCAGCGGTACCGGGTTCATCAGGTGGGTGCCGATCACCCGGTCCTGGCGGCCGGTGACCGAGGCCATCTTGGTGATCGGGATGGCGGAGGTGTTGACGCCGAAGACACAGTGCTCCGGGGCCACCGCGTCCATCTCCCGGTACAGCTTCTCCTTGATGTCCCAGTTCTCGGTCACGTTCTCGACGACGAAGTCGGCGTCGGCGAGGCCGTCGAGATCGGTGCGGAACTCGATCCGGGAGAGGATCTCCTCCGGGGTACTGGCGCTCAGCCTGCGGTCGAGCATCCCGTACAGCCTGGCGTTCCCCGCGATCAGTTCACGGGCGCGGTCCAGCGCCGCGTCGGTGGTGTCCACAAGCACCACGGACAGTCCGGCCGCCGCGAAGGCGTGGGCGCCCCCGATGCCCATCGTGCCGGCGCCGAGTACCCCTACGCGCCGGACCTGGCTGGTCTCGGTCATCACATTCCCCTGCCCGCTCGTGGTGTGTTCCGGCACCGCTCCTTCAGCGGTACCGGCCAGTCGTCGACGTCCCAGCCGTACTGGCACAGCAGGGCGTAGGTGAGGCGTTCCAGGCCGAATCCGACGCAGGCGGAGTAGACCGTCCCGCCGTCGGGGCCCTTGATGCCGAAGGCGTCACCGAAGTGCTTCTCGTGCAGGTTGAACGAACCGACCGAGATGCTCTCGCCGGGCCCCACGTCCAGGTGGAGTTCGTGCTTGAGCTCCAGCAGCCGCTGCGAGGAGACCTGCATCGCGGTCGCCGCCCCGGCGAAGAACGGGTCGCTGGCGACTTCGCAGCGGCCCGCCAGATCCAGTTGTTCGACCAGCTCGGTGGCGCGCCGGCGGAACCGGTCGCGCGCCTCCCGGACGAACTCCGCCGTCCCGAGGAAGACCGTCTCGCGGATGGTGAAGTCCGCGAGCCGCTCCATGGTCTGGTGGTACCGGGACTCGTGGCGGAAAGAGCCGCCCTTGGCGGTCACCACCGTGTTCTCGGCCGGCAGGGTGGCGCCGGCGAACTGGTCGAAGGTGTGGTAGCACATCGTGGGCGGCAGGCAGCGGTCCACGGGCGCGCAGCGGTGCAGCACCCTGTCGCCGATGTCCTCGCGCGCCGCCGCCTCCTGCGCGAACTCCCGGTAGGTGTCCACGTCCCCGTCGAGCCGGGCGGCGAACATCAGGTGCTGCGGGAAGGAGAACAGGTAGCCGCTGCGGTGCAGCGCGGTCACCGGGAGCAGCGTCGGGTAGCGGTACTCCACCGCCCCGAACTCCTCGTCGATGATCTCCCGCAGCAGTCCGTCGAAGGCGTCCAGGGCGGCCAGCGCCGGTGAGCCGAGCGCCACCTGGCCCGGTCCCGACTCGTGCACCACGCCGTCGGCCAGCAGCCCGGCGAACGTCCCGGTGCGCGGAGTGCGGACCGAGGGCGAGTTCCACAACACCTTCGGCGGTGTGCGCAGTTGGGGCAGCACCTCGGTCTCGATGACGTGCCGGAGCTTCTCGGCCAGGGCTTCGGGGTCGACCGGCTGCTCGGTCGTCACCACGACGGCGACGACCGCGTCGCTGTCGGGCGCGCCGGTGACCAGCTCGAAGCCGGTGATGGATTCGGAGAGGTAGTAGACCCGTCGGTGCAGCTCGTCGCGGTGCGCGCCCGAGACCGGTACGTCGAGGTCGAGTCGGTAGGAGTGCATATCGGGCTCACCCGTCCTTAAGCTGCCGTGGGCAGGCCCAGCAGGCCCGCGATGATGGCCCGCTGGATGTCCGAGGTGCCGCCGTAGATCGTGCCGGCGAGTACGTCGCGCACCTCGCGCTCGATACCGAGCTCCTCGGTGTATCCGCGGGCGCCGTGGATCTGCATGGCGTCCAGCGCGGTGGTCTTCAGGCCCTCGCTGACGTAGAGCTTCAGCATGGACGCCTCGTGCATCGCGAGCCGGCCCTCCGAGCGCAGCCAGCCGACCTTGTAGAGCATCAGCCGGGCCAGCTCCAGCCGGACCCGCATGTCCGCGACCTTGTTCGAGACGGACTGGAAGGAGCCGATGGCCCGGCCGAACTGCTTCCGGGTGGAGGTGTAATCGACGCAGCGGTTCAGCAGCCGGCTCATCACGCCGACCTGGCTGGCGAACATGAAGCCGCGTTCCCACTCCATCGTGGCGGTGAACAGCTGGTAGCCGGCGCCCTCCGCGCCGAGCCGCTGCTCCTCGCCGACCACGCAGCCGTCGAAGGTGATCTCGCCCATCAGGGTGCCGCGCAGACCGGCCTTGGGGATGTCGCGGACGCTGATCCCCTCGGTGTCCGCCGGCACGATGAAGGCGGAGACGCCTCGCTGGCGGGCGCCGGTGTCGCTGGTGCGGGCGAAGACGATGAACAGGCCGGCGCTCGGCCCGTTGCTGATGAACTTCTTGGTCCCGTTCAGCACATAGGTGTCACCGTCGCGCACGGCGGAGGTGGTGAGGGAGAGCATGTCGGATCCGGTGTCCGGCTCCGACAGGGCGTGGGCTCCCACGAGCGAGCCGTCGCAGAGCGCGGGCAGCCAGCGACGCCGCTGCTCCTCCGTGCCGTGGTCGGCGATGTAGACGGCGCAGGCGAAGAGGTGGTTGTTGATCGCGAAGACCAGGCCGTTGTCGACGCAGCCCTCACCGAGCGCCTCGTAGGCCATGATCGCCGTCAGCGGGTCGAGCCCGCCGCCGCCGTACTCCTTGGCGATCGGCCACCCCAGGACACCGAAGTCGGCGCAGGCCTTCCAGCCCTGCTCGTCGAAGGTGGCGTTGCGGTCGTGTTCTGCGGCCTGGGCTCCGAGGTTCTCCCGGGCGAACCGGAGCACCTTGTCGCGCAACGCCTGCTGTTCGGGCGAGGGAGCGAAATCCATCAGTCTTCTCCGTGGTCGTAGGTGGCGGTCCGGGCCGTGGCGGGGCTCATATCTCCCACAGGGTCACCGCCCAGGCGGCCACCGGACTGTTGTTGAGCACGATCACCAGGTCGCCCCTCTCCAGCTCCTGGCCCTCCAGCAGGGCGTTCAGGTTGAGGACCACGTCCATGGCTCCCAAGTGCCCGTACTCGGCCAGGTGTTCACCGCAGATCGGGTGGATGGGCAGGCCGAGCAGGGTGGTGTAGAAGTCGTACGCGCTCGCGGTGACGTTCTGCATCAGGGTGGCCTTGACCCGGTCCCGGCCCACTCCGGCGTCCGCCAGCACCTGATCCACCATGGAACCGAGCCTGCGCTGGCTGGTGGTGGCGAGCCCGAAGCGGTAGCGCGCCGGGTCCTCGCACACCTCGCGCCACTCGTACCAGGGCGATTCCTTGTAGTCGACGCGGAAGAGGTCGTGGAACCTGCCGTCGGTCTCCTGGCGGTGGGCCCGCAGGACCGGCCGGCCGCCGCGGACCATGGTCATGGCGTACGCGGCGTCACCGACGACGGTGACCGGGAAGCGGACGCGGTCCACTCCGGTGGGGCGGCTGGCGTGGGTGATCACCACTTGTTCCCGGGCGGGATCGGCGATCAGGAGGTCCCGGGCCAGGGCCCAGGCCACGCTGGAGCCGGTGCAGCCCAGGCCGTCCACGCTGAAGGCGAACGCCGAGGTCAGTCCGGCCTCCGCCTGCACCCGGCCGACGTCGGAGCCGAGGAGTACGTCCGGTGCGCGCGGCCCCACCATCAGCAGGGTGTCCGGATCGCCGGGGTGTGCGGCGAACAGCTCCTGGCAGGCCCTGGCGGCGAGGGGCGCCTGCTCGGTCTCCTTGAAGACGCCGACGGACCGCACGCCGGTGCCCCGGGCGAAGTCGGCGGTCTCCGTCGACAGCATGCCGAACTCGGGGAGGTCCTCAAGCGCCACCTTCTCGGTGGGCAGCAGGCAGTGGATCGCTCCGATCCCGATGCTCATGCGGCGCTCCGCTCTGTGGAGGGTTCCGGGGTGAGGACGACCGGCAGACCGCTGTAGCCGTCGACGAAGTTCGAGAACAACTTGGTGGGCGGGCCTGCCAGCTCGATGTCCGCGACCTGCGTGCGCAGGGCGGCGAGCAGGGCGTTCACATGCACCCGGCCGAGGAAGGCGCCGAGGCAGAAGTGCGGCCCGTATCCGAAGGCGACGTGCTTGTTGGGCGTGCGTGCCAGGTCGAAGACGTGCGGGGCCTCGAAGACGGACTCGTCGAAGTTGGCCGAGCTGTTCCACAGGGTGACCACGTCACCCGCCTCGATGGTCCGGTCCCGCAGGGGGACGTCCACCAGGGCCCGGCGCCCGAAGTGCATGGCGGGGGTGGTCCAGCGCAGCACCTCCTCCGTGGCGCTGTCCAGGCCGGCCTCGCCGGACTTCAGCGCCTGCCACTGCCCGGGGTTCTCCGCCAGGGCGATCAGGCCGCCGACGGAGGACATCCGGCTGGACTCGTCGCCGCCCAGGATCAGGCTGTAGCAGTTGAAGACGACCTCGTCCTCGGACAGCAGCTCGCCGTCGACGGTGGCGGTGGCCAGTGCGCTGATCACGTCGTCCCCGGGGTGGCGCCTGCGCTTGGCCGCCAGCTCGGAGAAGTACATGAGGATCTCGTTGCGCGCCATCCACTCGTCCATCTCGCTGTCCTCCGCGCTGTGCCGGGAGAGCGTCTGGGTGTTCCAGGCGACGAGCTGCTCGCGGTCCTCGCGCGGGACGTCCATGAGGTCGCCGATGGTGTTGATCGGGATCTGGTCCGCCACGTCATGGACGAAGTCCAGTTCGCCGTGGGCAAGGGCCTCCGCGACCAGCTGCCGGGTCCGCTCGTGCACACCGGCCACCACGGGCTCCAGCACGTGCGGCGAGAAGGACTTGAGCATCAGGTTGCGGATCTCGCGGTGCCGGGGCCCGTCGGTGACGGCCAGCATCTTGCGGGAGGCGGAGTCCTCGCCCTGGAGCAGGGTCGCCAGGACGTTGCCCTGCTCGGAGGTGAACCGCTTGTTGTCGCGGTAGAGGGTGACCACGTCCGCGTACGAGGAGATCACCCAGAACGCGGGCCCTCGTTCGGTGGCCCGGTGCCGGAACACGGGCTGCTCCGTACGGAACCTGCGCCACATGTCCGCCAGGTCGACGTCGAGGAAGGTCTGCGGATCGGTGAGGTCCACGGTTTCGAGATCGCCTGCGGGCGACCGTAGTCGGTGATTCATGTGCTGTCTTCCTCCAGGGCCGCGGATCAGGCGCCCGCGGTGCGGTAGCGGCGGAAACTCACCAGTGAACAGAGAGCGAGGAGCAGGCCCAGGGACACCCCGGCCACCACCCAGGGGTGGTCGGTGGGGAAGGTGCCGCCGGCCGTCGCGGGGTTGCCCCACATCCGGCGGCAGCAGGCGATCACGGCGCTGACCGGGTTCCACTCGGCGACCGGCCGGATCAGCGACGGCATGTTCTGCGGGGCCAGGAAGGCGTTGGACAGGAAGGGCAGCACGATCACCACGAACGGCGTGATCACACTGATCGTCTCCACGTTGCGCAGGGTGAGCGCGAACAGCACGCCCAGCCAGAGCATGACGTAGATGAATACGGCGATCAGTCCGAAGCCCCCCAGCACCCGCAGGGGATCGGTGTGCGCGCGCCAGCCGAGCAGCAGCCCGAAGCCCGTGACGATGACCAGCCCCAGCAGCCCCACCAGCAGATCGGCCAGGGTGTGCCCGAGGAGTACCGCGGGCCGGCTGATCGGCAGGGAGCGGAACCGGTCCGTCATCCCGCCCTGGAGGTCCAGCGCCACGGAGACGGCGGTGGGGCCCACGCAGGCGAGAGCGACCTGGACGGCGCCGCCGGCGAACACGTACTCCCCGTACGAGCCCCCGGCCGGCAGGTTGATGGAGTCCCGGAACAGATAGCCGAGCATGATCATGCTCACGAGCGGGCTCAGGGCCACGCCCAGGACCCGGGCCGGGGCCCGCCGCAGGTGCCGCAGCCGTCGGCCGGTCACCGCGGTGATCTCCGTGAACAGGGCCGACGCGGGGCGCGGGGTGAGCGCGAGGGACATCATGAGCGGCCGCCTTCGTGCTCGGCGTGCCAGCGGTCCAGCTCGGCGGCGATGGCCGGCCCGATCTCGGACAACGGCACGCGGCTCATCATCTCGTCATGGGTGCAGGCAATGTGGTGAACGTCCATGGGGCCGTCGAACACCGGCTGCCACAGAGCGACCTTGTCGGTCCGCTCCCCGTCGGAGAGCGGGGACTCGGAGACGAAGAGCTGCATCCTGCCTTCGTAACGGCCCGGTGCGTAGAGGGACTTCAGGGTCTGGTGATGGGCCATCAGGTCCACCATCCGCGCCATCCGCCGCTCGCCCATCTCCGCCAGCGGACTGCTGTCCCGGCGGAGCGTCTCGAAGATGTCCCCGATCGTCAGATCCCGTTCCCCGAACTCGGAACGGTGGTGGCCGATGCCCTCCAGCAGCCAGGCGAACAGCGACTGTTCCTCCCGGTCGTCGGGGACGCCGGTGCGCGGGTAGGCGTCCAGTACGGACAGCACTCCCACCTCCTCGCCGGCCCGGCTGAGCTGGAGCGCCATCTCGTAGACGATGGTGCCGCCGAACGACCAGCCGAGCAGGTGGTAAGGGCCCTCGGGCCGGACCTGCTTGATCATCCGTACGTAGTCCGAGGCGATCTCCTCGATGGAGCCCGGCAGCGGGGCGAAGTCCACCACGCAGGGGGCCTGGATGCCGTAGATCGGCTGCTCGGGGTCCAGGTGCTGGGCGAGCGGCAGGTACGGCAGGCTGAACCCGACACCGCCGTGCACGCAGAAGACCGGTGGCCGGGCGCCGTTCGGATTGATGCCGATCATCGCGCCGAACGGATCGGTCAGGTCCAGCTCCGCCGCGGAGGCGAGCGCCCCGGCCATCACCTCCGCCCCGCTGCGTGGCTCGATGTCCACGTCGGCCTCGGCTTCGGTTTCGGCCGGCTCCGGACGGCAGCTTCCGGCGAGCGCGGCCACGCTCTGGTGCACGAAGACATCGGCGATGGTGATCTCGAACCCGGCGGCGCGGGCCCCGCTGACCAGCCGCAGTGACTTCATGCTGTCCATGCCGACGTCGAAGAGGTTCTGCTCGACACCGAACCTGGACAGCCCCAGGACCTCGGCGACGACGTCGTACAGCGCTGTCTCGGTCGCATCGCGCGGTGGGGTGCCCGCCGTCGCCGTGGCCGCCTCGGGGGCGGGCAGCGCCAACCGGTCCACCCGCCCGTCGGCGGTGAGCGGAAGGGCGTCGAGCGGTACGAACAGGGACGGCACCAGGTAGCCGGCGAGGGCGGCCCGCGCGGCCTTGTCCAGCGCGGCCGGGTCGGCCACCGCCCCTTCGGCGGCGACGGTGTAGGCGACCAGCCGGACATCGCCCGGACGGTCCTCCCGTGCCACGACCACGGCCCGCTCGACCGAGGGTTCGCGCTCCAGTACGGCCTCGATCTCGCCGGGGGCGATCCGGAACCCGTTGACGCGCACCTGGCCGTCCGATCGGCCGATGTGGCGCAGGTTGCCGTCCGCGTCCCACTTCACCACGTCACCGGTACGGAACATCCGCGATCCCGCGGGACCGTGCGGCGCCGCCACGAAGCGCTCCGAGGTCGCGCCCGGACTGCCGGCGTATCCCCGGGCCAGGCCGTCACCCGCGAGGTACAGCTCCCCTGCCACACCGGGACCGACCGGCCCCAGCCAGGGATCGAGCACATAGGCCCGGACGTTGCCGATCGGCCGGCCGAGCGGCAGCGTGCCCGTCGGGGTCTCCTCGCCGGGCTCGACGGCGGAGGCGATCGCCCCGACCGTGACCTCGGTCGGCCCGAACTCGGTCAGCACGCGCGCCTGCGGGTGGGCCTTGCGCCACTCGTCCAGCCGCTCCCCGGTCACCGGCTCGTCGGCCAGCACCAGTTCGCCCGTCGGCGAGCAGTTGTCGGGCAGTACGTCGAACAGCTCCAGATGGCTCGGGGTCCCCTTGAAGAACCCGGCACCCTCGCCCGCCACGGCGTCGCCCTCGACCAGATCGCCGAGGAGCACCGTTCCGCCGGTGGTCAGCGGCAGGAAGAGACCGGACACCGAGATGTCGAAGGACAGCGGGGTGGCCAGCAGCGCTTCGGCACGCGGGGCGCGGTAGGCGTCCCCGGCCCAGTCCAGGTAGTTCACCACCGAGCGGTGCTCGACGACCGTGCCACGGGGGCGGCCACCCGCTCCGGAGGTGTAGATCACATAGGCCGGGTGGCCCGGCAGCAGCGGTGCGGACAGCTCCGCCGCGGTCAGCGGCTCGCTCGACGCGGACGTCACCGCGGGCCCGTCCAGCACGATCGGAGGCGTACCGGCGGCGAGCATCCGCCGCGCCAGGGCCGCCGTGGTGGCGATCCGGACCGGCGCCGCCTCCGCGAACATCCGCTTGAGCCGTTCGACGGGTTCGTCCGCCTCGACCGGAAGGTAGGCCGCACCGGACTTGAGTACGCCGAGGATCGCGACGAGCGCTTCCGGGGAGCGGGGCACGGCGACCGCCACGACCTGCTCCGGACCGGCCCCGCCCTCGATCAGCTTGCGGGCCAGCCGGTTCGACCGGGCGTCGAGCTCCGCGTAGGTCAGCGAGCCGTCCTTGTCCCGGACAGCGGTGGCGCCGGGGGTACGGGCCGCCTGCGCCGCGAACAGCTCGGGCAGGGTGGTGGCCGGCACCTCTTTCGCGGTGTCGTTCCACCCGGTGAGCACCTGGTCCCGCTCGTCCGTGCCGAACACGTCCATCCGGCTCAGCCGAACCTCCGGGTCCGCGGCCACCGCGCGCAGCAGCCGAAGGAAGGACTCCACGATCCGCTCGGCGCCCGCCCGGGTGAACAGGTCGTCGCGGTAGCCGAGGAGGCCCCGCATCGAGCCGTCCTCGGGCCACTTCAGCAGCTGGAGGGAGAGGTCGACCTTGATCCGGCCGGACTCGACGAACTCGGGCCGCACCGTGAGGCCGGGCAGTTCCAGCGGCGCTTCCTCGTTGTTCTGAAGCGTCAGCATGACCTGGAACAGCGGGTGCCTGGACAGCGAGCGCACCGGATTGAGCGCTTCCACGACCTGCTCGAACGGCACGTCCTGGTGGGAGTAGGCGGCCAGGTCGGACTCCCGGACCCGGGCCAGCAGCTCGCTGAACGCCGGGTCGCCCTCGGTGTCGGTGCGCAGCACCAGGGAGTTGACGAAGAACCCGACCATGTCGGTCAGCGCGTCGTCGGTGCGCCCGGCCACCGAGGTGCCCAGCGGGATGTCGGTCCCGCCGCCGAGCCGGGTCAGCAGTGCCGCGAACGCGGCCTGCAGCATCATGAACTCGCTGGCTCCGGTGGACCGGGCGATCGCCACCAGCGTGCTGTAGAGCTCGGCGTCGAGCTCGAAGAGGATCTCGCCACCGGAGTCGCCGCCGGCCACCGGCCGGGGGAAGTCCGTCGGCAGGGTGAGCTCCTCGGGCAGCCCGGCCAGCGACTGCTTCCAGTACTCCAGCTGGCGGGAGCCGGGGCTGTCGGGGTCCTGCGGGGAGCCCAGCAGCTGGTGCTCCCAGACCGCGTAGTCCGTGTACGTCACCGGGAGCGGCGCCCACTCGGGCGACCGCCCGGCGCACCGCGCACGGTACGCGGTCGACAGGTCGCCCAGCAGCGGCGCCATCGACCATCCGTCGAAGGCGATGTGGTGCAGGACCAGCAGCAGGACGTGGGTGTCCTTGGCGACGGTGAACAGCCTGACCCGCAAGGGGGGTTCGACGGTCAGGTCGAATCCGAGGTCGTACTCCTTGGCGAGCGCGGCGGCGAGCTTGGCCTCCGGCAGCGAGCGGACCTTCAGCACCGGGCCGCCGGTGGCCGCGTCCAGGACCCGCAGACCGGGCCGGCCGTCGGTCTCCGGGATGACCGTGCGCAGCACCTCGTGCCGCTCCACGATGTCGCGGAGCGCCGCCTGGAGGGCGTCGGGGTTGAGCCGTCCGGAGAGCCGGAAGGTCATCGGCGAGTTGTAGGTGCCGGTGGACCTGCCCTCGCGCCGGTTGAGGAACCACAGCCGCTGCTGGGCGAAGGAGAGCACCGGATCGGCGTCCGAGGGCGCCGGGGCCAGTGCCGGCCGGGCCGCGTCGGCGGTGACCAGCTGCTCGGCCAGGGCCGCCACCGTCCGCGCCTCGAACAGGGCCCGGATGGGCAGTTCGACGCCCAGTGCGGCGCGGGCCCGGCTGACCAGCCGGGTGGCCAGCAGGGAGTGCCCGCCGATGTCGAAGAAGTCGTCGTCGATGGTGACCCGGTCCAGGCCGAGGACATCCGCGAACAGCCCGCGGAGGATCTCCTCCGCCGGATTGCGCGGCTCACGGCCGTGCAGGGTGGCGCGGAGCTCAGGCGCGGGCAGCGCCTTGCGGTCCAGCTTGCCCTGGGGTGTCAGCGGCATCTCCTGGAGCACCACGACCGCGGAGGGGAGCATGTAGTCGGGCAGCGATACGGCCAGCTGCTCGCGCAGACCGTCGGCGACGGCGTCCTTGTCCGTGAGGACGACGTACGCCACCAGCCGCCGGTCCCCGTCGGCGTCCTCGTACACGGTGACCGTGGCCTGGGCCACCTGGTCCTGGGCCAGCAGGGCCGAGGAGATCTCACCGAGCTCGATCCGGAAGCCCCGCAGCTGGACCTGGTCGTCGGCGCGGCCCAGGTAGTCGAGTTCGCCGTTCTCCAGCCACCGCACCAGGTCACCGGTGCGGTACATCCGGGCGCCGGGGGCCCCGTACGGGTCGGCCACGAACCGTTGCGCGGTCAGGTCCGGGCGGTCCAGGTATCCCCGGGCCAGGCCGCCGGCCACGTACAGCTCTCCCACGCCGCCGACGGCGGTGGGCGCCAGATCGTGTTCCAGCACGTAGACCCGGTGTGCGGAGGTCGGGCGGCCGATGGGCGGCCGGCCGGGCGCGGTCAGCGGGCCGCTGACCGTGGAGCTCACCACGGCCTCCGTGGGGCCGTAGCCGTTGTACAGCCGCACCTGGGAGGCCCAGCGCTCGACGGTCTCCGCCGGCACCGCCTCGCCGGCCACCGCCAGCCGCAGGTCTGCGGGGAGCGTGCTGCCCTCGGGCAGGCCGTTCACCACGACCGGGGGCAGGCCCGCCAGGTTGACCCCGGTCTTGTTGATGAGGTCGACCAGCGGCCGGCCCGGCGTCCGGCACTCCTCGTCGGCGATCACCAGGGAGCCGCCGGTGAGCAGCGCCAGCATGATCTCCCAGACCGAGGCGTCGAAGCTGAACGAGGCGAACTGGAGCACCCGGGTGTCGCTGTCCAGTCCGAAGCGTTCCACCAGGCTCGCGATCATCCCGAGCATTCCGGAGTGTTCGACGACGACGCCCTTGGGCCGGCCGGTCGAGCCGGAGGTGTAGATGACGTAGGCCGGGTGACTCACGCTGAGCGGGGTGCGGCGTTCGGCGTCGGTGACGTCGTGGTCCGGCTGCCGCTCCAGCGCGGTGACGGTGTCGGCCGCGTCGACGGCGATGACGTCCGTCTCCCCGGCGGGCAGCCGGTCCAGCACCTCCTGGACCGTCAGCAGGGCCACCGGGCGGGCGTCGTCCAGCATGTACGTGATCCGGTCGGCGGGGTAACCGGTGTCGACCGGGAGATAGGCCGCGCCGGCCTTGAGCACCGCGAGGGCTGCCACGACCATCGTGGCGGAGCGGGGCAGTGCCACGGCGACGACGTCCTCGGGTCCGACCCCCCGGTCGATCAGCAGCCGGGCCAGCTTGTTGGCGCGGGCGTCGAGGTCTCCGTAACGGAACTCCTCCAGGCTCTCGCCGTGCACGACCGCGGTCCGCTCGGGGGTCCGCGCCGCGTGTGCCTCGAAGATCTCGGTGGCCGGCCGCCGCGCGTCGGGGCCCGGGGTGCCGGCCCACTCCTGGAGCAGTTGGTGGCGTTCGGCGTCGCCCAGGGCGTCCACGGTCGCCAGCCGGGCGCCGGGGGCGGCGACCAGTGCTTCCAGTACGTGGACGAAGCGCGTCACCACGGCCTCGACCTGTGCGGCGTCGAAGACGTCGGAACGGTACTGGGCCTCCAGCCGCAGCCGGTCGCCGGGGAACACCCCGAGGGCCAGCGGGTACTCCGCGATCACCCTGGCCTTCCAGTCCAGCATGGAGAGGCCGGGGATGTGGTCACCGATCCGGTCCAGCACACCCGTGGGGTAGTTGTGGAAGCTCACCACGGTGTCGAAGAGCTCTCCGATGCCGATGCTCTGCTGTACCTCGGCCAGGCCCAGGTGCAGGTGCGGTTCGAGGGCGAGCCGGCGCAACTGGAGTTCGACCAGCAGCTGTTCGAGGGTGGTCTCCGGGGCGAGCGGCACCCGCACCGGCAGTGTGTGCATGAACGATCCGACGATCTGCTCCACGCCCGGCAGGTCCGCCGGGCGGCCGGAGTCGACGGCTCCGAAGGTGACGTCGTCCCGGCCGGTCAGCCGGCCCAGGGCGACCGCCCAGGCGCCCTGCGCGACGGTGTTCATGGTCAGACCGCGGGCATGGGCCCAGTCGGTCAGCGCGCCGGTCAGCTCCTGCGGCAGCTCGGTCGTCCAGGTCTCCGGCAGCGTCTCGACCCGGGGGCGGTCCGCGGGGCCGAGCCGGGTGGGCTCGTCCACACCGGCCAGCTCCTGCCGCCAGGCCTCCCGTGCGGCTTCCTTGTCCTGCGCGTCCGACCACTCCAGGTAGCCGCGTACGGAGGCGACCGGCGGCAGCACCGAGGTGTCCGCGCCGTTGGACCACAGCGTGACGAGCTCCTGTGCCAGCACGGCGGAGAGCGACCAGCCGTCCACCAGGATGTGGTGGGCGGTCCACACCACGCGGTAGCGCTCCGGGCCCAGTTCGTAGACGGTGAAGCGGGTCAGCGGCGGCTGTGCCACGTCGAAGCGGCGCAGCCACTCCTCGTCCGTCAGCCGGACCGCCTCGGCTTCCCGGAGGTCCTCCGCCAGATCCGTCAGGTCGACCTCGTACCAGGGGAGTTCGACGGTCTCCGGGATCAGCTGTACGGGGTCGCCCGCGTCCCGGTCCCGGAATCCGGCGCGCAGCGCGTCGTTGCGTTCCAGCAGCGCGGCCACCGCGGCGCGGAGCGCGGCCCTGTCCAGCGGTCCGGCGATGTCCATGAGGACCTGGAGGGTGTACGCGTCCATGCCGTGGCGGTCGAACTCGGCCTGGAAGAGCAGGCCTCGCTGGAGCGGGGACAGCGGCAGGATGTCCGTCAGTCCGCTCGTGTACCCCTCTTCGCGCTCGTACGCCTCGATCTCCTTCTGGTCGACGGTGACCAGGGGGAACTCCGACGGGGTACGGCCGCCCGCGCCGGGGAGGCGGGCGTGGTCGGCCAGTTCGCCCAGGGCCCGGAACCAGCCCTCCGCGATCTCCTGGACCTCGTCGTGCGACAGCAGCCCGCCGGCGTACGTCCAGGTCGCCGAGAGCACGGGCCCCTCGGGGCGGTCCTCGGTCATCGTGACGATCTCGACCGGGTAGCGCAGCGGGGTCTCCGGGTGGGCGCTCTGGCCGGAGGCCTCGGCCTCCATCTCCCAGGCGGCCCCGGTGCCCGTGGTGAACCGGCCCAGGTAGTTGAAGCCGATCTGCGGGACGGCGTGCCGGGACAGGACCCGGGCGGACTGCGGGTTCAGGTGGCGCAGCAGTCCGTATCCGATGCCGTGGCCGGGCACCGCGCGCAGCTGCTCCTTGATCCGCTTGAGCGCGGTGCCCGAGGCGGATCCGCCGTCCTTGAGCCGGTTCCGGCCGAGTTCGCCGAGGTCGAGGGAGACGGGGTAGACGCTGGTGAACCAGCCGACGGTGCGCGAGAGGTCCAGCTCTCCCGCGACCGGCTCGCGGCCGTGGCCCTCCAGCTCGATCAGCGTCCGGGTGGCCTGGACCCCCCGGGCGCGGCGCCAGTCCGTGACCGCCAGCGCGAGGCCGGTCAGCAGCACCTCGTTCACCTCGGCGTGGAAGGCGGCCGGGACCGCGCCGAGCAGTTCGGCGGTCCGCTCCGAGGAGAGGGTGACGCGCACCTGTCGCGCGCCGGCCTGGGTGTCCACGGCCGGGTCCAGCGGGCGTCCCGCGAGCAGCGGGTCGTCGTCGGCGCTCCGGTTGTTCCAGTCGGGCAGTTCGCCCACCAGCCGGGCGGTACGGGACTGCTCGGTGAGGGTCCTGGCCCAGCCCCGGTAGGACGTGGCGACGGGGTCGAGCCGCACCGGGCGGCCCGCGGCCACCGCGTTCCACGCGGCTTCGAGGTCGGGGAGCAGGATGCGCCAGGAGACCCCGTCCACGGCCAGGTGGTGGATGACGAGCAGCAGCCGCGCCGGTCGGGCGGCGCCCTCGTCGAGCACCACCGCCTGCACCATCAGCCCGTCCTCGGGGCGGAGCCGGGAGCGGGCGGCCGCCAGTTGGCCGGGCAGCGGGTCGCCGTCGGTCCCGGAGACGTCCACCCGGCTGATCATGTCGGCCGCGCTGACGGCGCCCGGGGGCAGCGTCTCCAGGGACCACAGCCCCGGTGCCGGTGCCACCAGCCGCATCCGCAGCGTGTCGTGGGTGTCCACCAGGGCCTGCAGGGCGGTGCCGAGCCGCTCGTGGTCGGCGCCCTCGGGCAGGGTGACGGTCATGTACTGGCTGAACTCGCGTGTCGCCTCGGGCAGGTGGGCGAGTTCCTCGCGCAGCTGGTCCGCGACGGGGGTCAGCTCGACCTCGCCGACGCCGTCCCGCGCCGCCTCCGTGACGGTGTCCTCGGCCGGCCGGGACGCCGCCGCGATGGCCGAGGCGGTGCGGTGCAGGAAGACATCGCGCGAGGTGATGACGAGCCCTGCCCGGCGGGCCCGGCTGACCACCTGGATGGAGCTGATGCTGTCGCCGCCCAGGGCGAAGAAGCTGTCGTCCGGACCGACCGAGGCCAGCCCCAGCACCTCCGCCAGCACCTGGCTGACGATCTCCTCCGCGCGGCTGCGGGGCGCCGCGGAGGGCAGGGCGGCCGGTGCCGCGAAGTCGGGCACGGGCAGGGCCTTGCGGTCCACCTTCCCGTGCGCGGTCAGCGGCATCCGGTCCAGGGCCGTGAGGGCCGCCGGGACCATGTATCCGGGGAGCACCCCGGCCAGCCCGGCACGGATGTCCTCAGCGTCCAGCGGCCCCTGGTCGGCGACGAAGTAGCCGATGAGCCGTTTGTGCCCGGCCTGGTCCGCGCTCGCGGTCACCACCGCGTCACCGACGCCGGGCAGTCCGCGCAGGGCCGTCTCGATCTCGCCCAGTTCGATCCGGTGTCCCCGGATCTTGACCTGGTGGTCGCGGCGCTCGATGAAGTCCAGCCGGCCGTCCGCCCGCAGCACCACCCGGTCGCCGGTGCGGTACATCCGTGCGCCGCCGCCGGCGAAGGGGTCGGGGACGAAGGTGGTGGCCGTGCGGCGCGGGTCCGCGAGGTAGCCCCGGCCGACTCCGGCGCCGCCGATGAAGAGTTCGCCGGGGACGCCCTGCGGCACCGGCAGCAGTTCGTCGCCCAGTACGTACAGCAGGGTGTTGCGCAGCGGCCGGCCGATGGGGACGAACACACCGTCCAGGACGTCGCCGTGGCGGACGTAGTCGTGCGTGACGTCGTCCGAGCACTCGGTCGGCCCGTACATGTTGACCAGCGGGATCGCCGGGTAGCGGCGGAACCAGCGGGCGCACAGTTCGGGTGCGAGCGCCTCGCCGTTGGAGATCATCCAGCGCAGGCCCGGCAGTTCGGGGGCGCTGCCGGTGGTGTCCCACGCGTCGAGGGTGGCGCGCAGCAGGGACGGAACCACTTCCAGCACGGTCAGGCCCTCGGCCCCGATGGTCCCGAACAGGGCGTCGGGGTCGGCCGCCGCGTCCCGGCTGACCACCCGGACCCGGCCGCCGGCCAGCAGCGTCGTCAGGGTCTGCCAGACCGTGATGTCGAAGGTGACGGGGGCGTTGTGCACCAGGCTGTCGGTCCTGGTCAGCGAGAGTTCCTCGACCTTGGCCAGCAGGTGGTTGATCATGCCGCCGCGCTGCACCATCGCGCCCTTGGGGCGGCCCGTGGACCCGGAGGTGAAGATGACGTACGCGAGGTCCTGCGGCCCGCCGGCCACCGGCGCGAGGGCGTTCTGCGGGTCCTCCGCGTCGTCCAGCGCCACCAGGGGGACGTCCCGCCCGGCCGCCGCGGCCAGCCGTCCGGCCAGCTCCTGGCAGGCGGCGTCGGTCACCAGGGTGGTGGCGCCGCTGTCGGACAGCAGCGCGGTCAGCCGGGCGAGCGGGGAGCGGGAGTCGAGGGGCAGGAAGGCGCGGCCGGAGCCGAGCACACCCAGCTCCGTGACGACGAACTCCCGTCCGGGCTCGACCAGTACGGCCACCAGTCCGGTGGTCCCCGCCAGCCGCCGGGAGAGGGCGCTCGCGCGGCCGGTCAGCCGGGCGTAGGTCAGGCTGCCGGAGTCGTCGGTCACCGCGACGGCGTCGGGCCGCTCCGCCGCCCTGGCCCGTACGCGTTCCACCACACCGAGGTAGGGCTCGGGCCGCTCCGGACCGGTGAGGGTCCCGGTGAGCAGCTCCGCCTCCTGCGGCAGGAGCAGTTCCAGCGTGCCGAGCCGGTCGTCGGGGCCGGCCGTCAGGAAACGGTCGAGGTAGCCGATGAACCTCTGGAGGTGGCCGCGGGCCTCCGCGCGGTCGTACCGGCTCTCGTTGGCGCTGAGGTCGATGCCGACCCCGTTCGCGCCCTTGTCCGCGATGGTGAACTCCAGATCGTCCACCAGCCCGGTGGACGGGCTGTGCAGGACGGCCTCGCACGGGCCGATCGTCAGCTTCTCGATCTGCGGCATCATGTTGAGGAACGGGCCGAAGGGGCGCCGGTCGTCGCTGCCCAGGCCCATGGAGCGCCGGATCCTGCTGACCCGGTGGCGCTGGTGCTTGAGCGCTCCGGAGATCTCCTTGTACGCGGCGGACAGCAGCTCGCCGCGGGTCGTCTCCGGGCGGATCCGCAGCCGCAGCGGCAGGTAGTTGACGACCATGCCGGGGATGTTCTGCATCGTGCCGCCGACCCGTGCGGTGACCGGCAGCGACAGCAGGGTGTCGTCCGTGCCCGTCATCCGCCGGGTGTACGCGCCGAGCGCCGCGACCAGCACGGTCTGCCAGGTCACCCGGGCGTCCCAGGCGACCGCGCGCAGCCGCTCGGCGAGCTCGTCGGCCAGGACGGTCTCCTCGCGCAGGAAGGACTGGGCCGGCTCGGCGTCCCGGCGGGCCAGGGTCACCAGCTCCGGGGAGTCCGCGAAGTGCTCCTGCCAGTAGGCCTGGTCGCGCTCGTGGCGGGGTGAGCCGACGTAGGCGGCCTCCGCCTCGATCAGCGTGTTCAGCGGGGCGAACCGGTTCTCCTCCAGCGAGGCGCCGGCGCTCATCGCCTCGTAGATGGCGGACAGCCGCTGCCAGTAGATGACGTAGCTGAAGCCGTCCGAGACCAGGTGGTGGTTGAGGAGGCAGAACACGGTGCGGTCCTCGGCGAGGGTGAACACGCTCAGCCGGAACAGGGGCTCGTGCCCGCCCACGGTGAAGGGGACCCGCAGGTCCGCCGCGATGGCCTGGCGGACCAGCGCCTCCGGGTCTTCCGCACCGCGCGCGTCGGTCACCGTCAGCGGCAGCGCGGCGAGCTCCTCGACGATCTGCCGGGGCTCGCCGTCCACCTCGAAGAAGCGGACCCGCAGGCACTCCGACTCCTCGGCGAGGCGGGCCAGCGCCGCCGCGAAGCGCTCCTGGTCCAGCGGGCCCTTGATGTCCCAGTAGATGGCGGTGTTGTACGTGGCACCGCCGCCGGTGAGCTTCTCGTCGAACCAGATGTCCTTCTGGCCGGCGGTGAGCGGCAGGCCACCCGTCGGAACACGAGTCATTGCAATCCCCTCGGAAAAAAGGCTCATCAGGTCCATGCCGCCGGGCGGCCGTCAGCGTGTGAGCACCCGCTCGACGTCCACAGGCGTGGGGCCGCGCACACGTGCCGCTGCCCCCCTTGCCGGCCGTTCGAGTCGGTAGGGGCAGCGTCATGTTTCATGGTGTCCGGGCGCGCTGACAGCGCACTGACGGCCCGCCCGGACGGCGGCCGGGTCAGCCGCAGCCGCCCGCGTGGCCGTCGTCGGCGGAGCGGCCGATGCCCACGGCGCCGGCCGACGCGACGGGCGCCGGCGCCTCGGCAGGCGCCTTGTCCCGCAGGTGTTCCACGAAGGCGTCCAGGCGGTCCAGGCCCCAGTAGCGGTTGAAGCCGCGGACGAAGAAGGGCACCCCGAAGACCCCGTCCTTGCAGACGTCCATCAGGATGTCCGCGCCCTGTTCGCGCAGGAGCGGATCGGCCTCGGCCCGGGAGACCTTCTCCGGATCGAGGCCCAGTGCGGAGGCGATGTCCGCGATGGTCGCCGGATCACAGATGTTCCGGCCCTCGCCGAACCTGGCCCGGTAGACCGCGGCGATGTAGTCCTGGCCTCGGCCCTCCCGCGCGGCCACCAGGTATCCCAGGTGCGGGACTTCCCAGACCGGTTTCTTGTCCACCGGCCAGTTGACGGTGATGCCGCGCGCCTTGGTGATCCGGCCGATGTCCTGGAGCACGTACATGTTCTTCGCCCGCGACATCTCCGAGTACGGGAACTGGCCGCCGCGCTCCTGGAGCAGCCGCCCGCTCTCCTCGTCCGGTTCGAAGAACGGCACCCACTCCAGCCGCTCGACCAGTTCCGGGTGGCGGCTCGTCAGTTCGCGGTGGGCGAGCCACGAGTAGGGGCTGCGCAGTGAGAAGTAGAACCGAGGCGTCTTGTTTCTGGGCATGCTGCCCTTCCCCTTCGAATCGCTGGGTACCGCCGGACAGGCCTCGGGGCCTGTCCGGGGGGCCGTCCACGCTCAGACGACGAGTCCGCCGTCGACACCGAGCACCTGGCCGGTGATGTAGGAGGCCCGGTCGGAGACCAGGAAGGACGCCAGGTCGGCCACCTCTTCCGGGCGGCCGAAGCGGCCGAGCGGGATGCGCTCGGTCATCTTGCCGATGTGGTCCTCCGCGAGACCGGAGAGCATGTCCGTCTCGATGAACCCCGGGGCCACGGCGTTGGCACGCACCCCGTAGCGGCCGGCCTCCTTGGCCAGGGCCTTGGTGAAACCGATGATCCCGGCCTTGGAGGCCGAGTAGTTGGTCTGGGTCGCGTTGCCGTAGACGCCCGCGACGGACGACATGGTCACCACGCTGCCCGCCCGGCGCTTCATCATCGAGAAGACGGCGGCCTTGCACAGGTGGTACGTAGCGTCCAGGTTGGTGCGCAGGACCGCGTCCCAGTCCTTGTCGGACAGCATCACCAGCGGGTTGTCCCGGACGATTCCGGCGCAGGAGACCACCGCGTGCAGCGGGCCGATCTCCTTCTCCGTGGCCCGGACGAAGTCCCGTACCGCTTTCGGATCCGCGACGTCGGTGCGGGCGGTGAACACCGCCGCGCCTTCCTTGCGCGCCTCTTCCGCGGTCCGCTCCGCGGCGTCCTCGTCGGACCGGTAGCAGAACGCCACGTCGAAGCCGTCCCTGGCGAGCCGGGTGACCACGTGGCGCCCGATGCCCCGGGAGCCCCCGGTCACCAGGGCGACCCTGCGGGCGGTTGTCTCCACGATCAGTTCTCCTCGTCCCCGGGGGCCGCCAGCAGCGCGCACCCGACTGTTCCGTCCCGGTCGACCGCCGTGACCAGCGCGAGCGCTCCGGGAGTGGTCTCTTCGTCCTCGATCGCCGTCAGCAGCGCCGCGAGCTGGAGGCTCGACGCCGCCGCCGAGGTGTCGCCCAGCAGGGCCCGGCTGCCCAGCCACCGGGGCCGGACCCGGCCCAGCACGTCCTCGACCGCCAGCTCCTCGACGCCCGCGAGGACCCCGCCGGTCTCCACCGGGGCCACCAGCTCGATGTCCTCGGCCCGGCCGCCCACCTGTTTCAGGGCGTCGCGCACGCACTCGGCCAGGGCCTCCCTGGCCTCGCCCGGAGCGCCGAAGGCGCGGAAGCGGGTGGTGAGGAACCGGGCCCGGACGCGTCGCCCGGCGTCGCGCGCGTCCTCGGCGGTCTCCAGCAGGAAGACCGCGCCGCCCTCGCCGAGCGGGGTCTCCCGGTCGTCCCCGTCCCGGCCGTGCCATTCGAGCCAGGCCCGCTGCACGGAGTACTCCTCCGCGGCCCCGCACAGGATCCGGGCGCAGTGTCCGCCCCGGTGCAGCCGGGCGGCGTAGCTCAGCGCGGTCAGGCCGGTCAGCCGGCCGCCCGCGATCGTGGTGTTGGGGCCCTTGATGCGGTGCCAGATCGCGCTCTGCCCGGCGGCCCGGTTCATCACCGTGTTGGGGAAGCGGGCCGGGTCGACGTGGTAGGGCCGCTCGGCGGTGAGCGAGTCCCGGGTGAAGTCCATGATGCTCTGGACGCTGCCCGAGCCGGTGCCGAGCACCAGCCCGGTCTCCTCGGGCCGGTCCGTCAGCCCCGCTCCCCCTTCCGCCAGCAGGCCCGCGTCCGCGAGCAGCTGCCCGACGGCGGTCACCGCGATGGCGGTGACCCGGTCCATGCTGCGGGTGCCCTTCTTGCCCAGGTGCGCGGCGGCGCTGAAGTCCGGTATCAGCGCGCCCTGTCGGAACGGTCCGGGGTAGGCGTCCAGGTCGAGACCGGCGACGGCGGTGCGGCCGGCCCGTATCCCCTCGGCGAACGGGTCCGCGCCCACCCCGAACGGGGACACGGCGGACCAGGTGGAGAAGACCAGCGCGGACATCAGGAAGCCTCCCGGTGCCGTCCCAGAACCAGCACGGCGTTGTTGCCCGCGAAAGCGAGCGCGTTGTTCTGCACCACGGACAGATCTGCCTGGCGCGCTTCGTTGGGGACGCAGTCGAGTCCGCAGTCCGGGTCGGTCTCCCTGTGGTTGATCGTGGGCGGGATGAACCCCTCCGCTATGGCCAGCGCGCAGGCGGCGGAGCCCAGGGCGCTCGCCGCGCCCATGCTGTGCCCGACCATCGACTTGACGGAGACGGTGGGGGGCGGCACGTCGAACACCTGCCGGATGGCGCCGGTCTCCGTCACGTCGTTCGCCTTGGTGCCGGTGCCGTGGGCCGAGATGAAGTCGACGTCCTGGGCGGTGATTCCGGCGTTGCGGTGCGCCAGTGTCATGCACCGGGCGAGGCTGTCCCGGTCCGGTGCGACGGGGTGGTGGGCATCGCAGTTGAGCCCGTAACCCAGGACCTCGGCGTAGATGCGGGCACCGCGGGCCCGCGCGGACTCCAGGCTCTCCATCATCAGGATCCCGGCGCCCTCTCCGGTGAGGATGCCCTTGCGGTCCCGGTCGAAGGGCTGGCAGACCTCGGGCGCGATGGTGCCGAGCCGGTAGAAGCCCGCGAACGTCTTACGGCAGACCGCGTCGGCTCCGCCGCAGAGCGCCACCTCGACGTCACCCGAGCGGATGGCGTCGTACCCGCTGCCGATCGCGTAGTTGCCGGCGGCGCAGGCGGTGGGGATGGTCAGCGTCTCGACGTCGACCAGCCCGAGCTCCCGGGCGATGCCGGAGGACAGCCGGCTGGCGTGCGCCCTGCGCACGATCCCCCGGGTGAGCTGCTCCGGGCCCCGGTCGAGCTGCTCACCGGCCAGCACGTCGAGGTCGCGGGACTCCGCGTCGGTCGTACCGACCGACACCAGTGCTCGTCGGGCCCGGAGCTCCTGCGGACTGATCCCGGCGTCGGCGACCGCCATACCGGCCGCCGCCACCGCGAACTGGGTGGCCCGGCCGAGTTCCTCGGGATCGACGGTGCGGATCCAGTCCTCGGGCCGGAAGTCGGTGACCTCGCACCCCTGGGAGTGCGCGAACCCGGTCGTGTCGAAGGCCGTGATGGGCTTGGCCCCGCTGCGGCCCTCGCGCAGGCCGTCCAGGAACTCCTCGACTCCGAGCCCGATACTGGTGACCAGGCCCAGCCCGGTGATCACCACCTGGCGTGGCCGCTGATCGTTGTCGTACACCTTGTACTCCAATCCTCCACGCCCGGCCGGGATGCAACCGGGCCGGACAGCGGCGGCTACTTGGCGGCCACGGCCTCGTCGACGACGGCGACCACGGCGTCGAGGTTGGTCATGCGGGCGAGTTCGCTCTGATCGATGTCGACGCCGAAGGCGCGTTCGAGGGAGGAGAGGATTTCGATGGCACCCATGGAGTCGGCCTCGTGGTCCTCCTTGAACCGACTGGTGTCGGTCATCTCGGCGGGCTCGATCTCCAGGATGTCGCAGATGATGTCTTTGATCTGGGCGCGGCGCTCGGCGCTCGTGGCTGCAGTAGTCATGCGCTCGATGCTGAGGTATCCGCCTGACAACCGGCTGACTGCGAGCTGACGGCCCTACCGCGAGACGGACCGCTGCCGGGACCTCCGCGGCAGGTAGTGCCCCACTTCGCGGAACTGTTCGGGGTGATCCACCATCCACGCCCAGTAGCTCGGAATGGTGCTCGCGTACACGCAGTAGTAACGGCGCACGCTCTCCAGCAGTCTGTGCAGGACCGTCCGGCTGATCGCCTCGCTGCGCCACGCCAGCAGCAGTTCACAGGTGTGGGCGTTGGCGACCGGTACCAGTTCCACGTCCTTGGTGGCGCCGGTGGGAATGGTCAGCGCGGCCATTCCGGCGTCCCGGACCCAGCTCATCGCCTCGTGGTGCCCGCCCACGCGGTGCGCCGAGGCGGAGGTGTCGCCGGCCAGCGCGGCGAACGCCTCCTCCTCGATGCCCTGGAACCAGTGCCCCCGTGCATAGCGGACCCAGCTCAGGGACCTGACCTGCTCGGCGTCGACCGGCTCCGGGCCCGATATCCGGTGGCCGATCGGCAGCGCGAGCCACACCGGCTCGTTCACCACGACAGCCGTGCTGAGCGGCACCAGTCCGGCCTCGTTCACCGGACCGGTCCGCACCCTGGGCACCAGGGCCAGGTTGAGCCGCCCCTCCCTGAGCGCGTCCATGGCATCGGCCGGGTCCACCGTCTCGGTCCGTACGTCAACGGCGGGCAGCGAAGCCGTGATCGCCTCGCGCAGGGCGGGCGGAGTCCACTCGACGTTCCCGATGAGCAGGGTGTCGGTGGTCGCCGCGGTCGCCTCGGCGAGCAGGGCGTCACCGGACCGGGCGAGGTCGATGAACATCGGCATCAGCCGCTCGCCGAGCGGCGTGGGCACCACGCCGAGGTGCGAACGGGCGAAGATCTCGCCGCCCAGTTGCCTTTCTATGCGCCTGAGTTGGTTGGACAGGGCAGGTTGCGGAAGGTCGAGTCGGGCAGCTGCCTTGGATATGCTCCGGGCGGTTGCGATGGCGATTACCAGTCGGGCATGCCGCAACTCGACGTCCATCGCAGACTTGGCTCCTCGGCTCGCAACCCAGATCCCAGAGCGAGGCACCGACACCGGATTCTTCCGGCAGGCCCCCGCCTTTTCGATCCTAGGCTCGATCGGCGGGCAGGCCAGTTGCTCACACAGTCTGTGTCAGGAAGCGCCGCGGGCGCCCGAGGATATCGTCCTGTTTCAGGATGGCCTGGTAGATCTCGTGCAACGAGCGCCCCGGCTCCAGGCCGAGATCGTCGGCGAGACGGCGGCGGGTGCCGTGGAAGACCTCCAGCGCCTCGGTCTGCCGGCCCTCGCGGTAGAGGGCGAGCATCAGCAGCTCGCTGAGCCGTTCCCGGCCCGGATGTTCGGCCGCCAGGTGCCGCAGCTCCGGGACCGACACCCGTTCCACGCCGACCGCCAGCTTCGCGGTGATGAGGTCCTCGTACGCGGTGAGCCGGCGCTCGTCCAGCTGCGCGGCCTCCATCCGGCACCTGAACCCCTCGGCGAGATCCAGCAGGGCCATGCCGCGCCACATGCCGAGGCCCTCCTCCAGCACCTCGACCGCTCGCGGCGCGTCGGTCGCGACGAGCGCCGCGCCCTGCTCCGCCAGCACCCGGAACCGGTGGGCGTCCACCGCCTCCGCGGGAATGTCGAGGGCATAGCCGCCGCTGACGGTACGGATCACATCGCTGCCCTGCCTTCCCGTGATGGAGGCCAGCAGCTTCCGCAGCCGGGTGACGTTCGCCTGAAGGGCGTTCTTGGAATTGGCGATCCGTTCGTTGCCCCACAGCTCGTCCACGAGCTGGTCGAACGGTACGGGCTGGCCGGGAGAGAGGGCGAGAAGCGCGAGTACGACGCTCATCCGCTTCGAGGCGACCCCCCAGCGCTGGAACCCCTGGGTCAATGTGAGTGAACCGAGTATGTGTATCTCCACCGTTTCTTACCCCCGTCTTTCGTGCCTGGATCCAAAGCCTGGCCTGCCGGGGGCAACGCTGGGAAATACCATCTGCCGGCTCCTCCCATACCGGCACGCGTATGGCCCGAGCGGTGGCCGGTGTCCCGAACGCCTGCTGGGCCACTCGTGGCGAGCGGCCCAGCAGGCTGCCCTCCCGGGGGTGGAGGGCCGATCGGAGAGCTGCCGAAGCCGGCAGCTGTGGTCTAGAACCGCCCGGTTTCCTGGGCCTGGCGGAGTTCGGGCACGACCGGCTCCGCGGGTCCGGCGGATCCGGCAGTCTGCGTCAGGGCCCGGTGAATGCTGCGGGAGGGCCACCAGCTCGCCTTGCCCAGCAGGGTCAGGGCCGAGGGCAGGATCATGATGCGCACGATGAAGGCGTCCAGCAGGACCGCCACCGCGAGGCTGAATCCCATCTGCTTCATCTCGACGAGGTTGAGGAAGATGAAGCTGGAGAAGACGGTGACCATGACGACCGCGGCGCTGGTCACCACCCCCGCGGAGCTGCCGATGCCCTCCAGTACCGCCGTACGGGTATCGACTCCGCGCAGCGCCGCCTCCCGGATCCGGCTGACCACGAAGACCTGGTAGTCCATGGACAGTCCGAAGAGGATGACGAAGAGGAACAGCGGCACCCGGGACCCGACGGCGCCGGTGGCGTTGAAGTCCAGTAGTCCCTGCGCCCAGTTGCCCTGGAAGACCACGACCAGCAGACCGAAGGCCGCGGCGGCGGACAGCAGGTTCAGTACGACACCGAGCAGGCCGATCACGACCGAGCGGAACGCCGCGACCGTCACCAGGAACGTCACCAGCAGCAGGAACCCGACGATGAGCGGGAGCTTGGAGTTCTGGTGGTCGAGGTAGTCGACGTCGCGGGCGATGTCACCGGTGACATACGCCTCGGTGCCGGCCACCTTGCCGACCGTCGCGGGCAGGTAGTCGTCACGGATGTGGTCGAGCGAGTCCAGCGCCTGGGAGGAGCTGGGCTTGAACGGCACGGACAGCGTCAGACTGCTGATGAGGCCGTCGTCGGAGGTACGCACCGCGGCGTCCGCGTCCTTGGCGAACAGCGGGTCGGCCTGGGCGCGCTTGCGGAGGTCCGCCAGCGCCTGCGCTGTCTGCGGCTCGTGGGACTTGTCCGAACGCACCACGACCTGGTGCTGGACCAGCTTCTCCGGGAAGGCCGACATCAGCCTGTCGTAGGTCCGCACCGCCGGGATGTCGCGGGAGAAGGTGTCCTTGCCCAGCACGCTCAGATTGAGGCCGAGCGCGGGTGCGGCCAGGCCGAGCATCACCAGCGTGGAGACCACCAGGGTGATCACCGGGTGCTGGGTCGCGGGCCGCAGGATCGTCTGCCACACCTTGCTGGTCCCGCCGTGGTCGCGGTTCCGTTTGCCCTTCTCCGCGCGGCGGGCGGCCCGGTGTTCCGAGCGCGCCCCGAGCTTGGCCAGCAGCGCGGGCAGCACGGTCAGCGAGCTGGCCATGGCCACGAGGACCACGACGATGGTGCCGGTGGCCAGCGACGAGAAGATGACGTCGGCCGCCAGGTAGAGGGTCGCGGTGGAGACGATCACCGCGAGGCCGGAGACCACGATGGCCCGGCCTGCGGTCTCGGCCGCGAGCTGGACAATGGCCTGTGAACCGAGCCTGCCGCCCGCGCGGGCCCGTTCCTCACGGTCCCGCTTCAGGTAGAAGAGCGAGTAGTCGACGCCGACGGCCATACCGATCAGCAGGATGATGTTGTTGCCGACACCGGCGTCCGGGAGGACGTGCGACGCCAGGGCGGACAGGCCCATCGCCGCGGCGATCGAGGACATCGCCAGCAGCACGGGGACACCGGCCGCGATCACCGAGGCGAAGGCGATCATCAGGGTGATGATCGTGACCGGCAGGGTGAGCATCTCCGAGAAGAGGAGGTCGTCACCGCGCTGCTTGTCCAGGCCCTTGCTCATGGAGGGCCCGCCGGTCTCCGCGACCCGCAGCTCCGGGTGGCTCTTCTGGACCTCGGCGGTCTGTGCGACGAGCGGGTCGACGCTCTTGCGGGCGGCGAGCTCCTCGCCCTTCATGACCACCTCGACCAGGAGCACCTTGCCGTTCTTCGAGACGACCGGCTTCTCCACCCGGTCGACCTCCGGCAGCTTCCCCATCCGCGTCGTCACGTCGGCGGCGGCCGCCCGGGCCGCCGCCAGGTCCAGCGGACGGGACGGGGAGTCGATGACGATCTGCTCGACCGGCCGGCGCTCCAGGCCGCCCTCGGTGGCCAGCGCCTCGGCCTGCCCGGCCTTGCCGACCCGGTAGTCCTCCGTGGTGGCGCTGTTGGTGCCGACGACGGCTGCGGCGCCCAGGCACAGCACAACGAAGACGAACCATCCCACGATGGCCCGCCAGGGGTGAGCCGCGCTCCAGCTCGCGATCCTGACAGTGGTCGATTTCTTCTTCACTGGTTGCAACCCCCTACTTGCGTAACACTGTGCTGATACCTGTCAGCGATATATTACATGCGAAAGTCGGGTCGTCAATCGGGATGCTCAGGGAAACGCCTTGCGCTGACGGGGAGTTGGGCGACATCCGGCCACTCGGCACGAAGGCCCCCGCCCTCCTCGATCCGGGGACGGGGGCCTTCGCCGACACGCTGCGGTGCCCTCAGCGGCCGCGTAGCTCAAATCTGATCAGCGCGGCGGCCCGGTCCAGGGCCTCGACGACCGCCGCCCGGCTCTCCCCGACCGCGACGATGTGTCCGGCGCGCCCGTAGGCGTCCGTGGGCGGGGCCACCGCGGTGCCGGCGGCGGCGACCGTCACCCGTTCGACCCCCGCGACGGCACGGGCCTCCGCCAGGCCGTCGACGCGTTCCAGCACCCCGGCCTCCGGCGGCAGGAGGAACTGGATGCCCGCGTACCGTTCGAAGCCCCCGGGGAGCGTCGGGACGCCCCCGCTGGCATAGCGCACCTGGGCCGTGAGCAGGTCCACCCCGGTGGCCAGGCGGTAGAGCTCGGGGATCAGACCGCCCGCGAGCCTCGGGTTGATCTCGACCACCGCGCCGCCGGACGCGGTGACCTTGACCTCGGTGTGGGTCGGGCCCCGGCCCAGGCCCGTGGCGGTCAGCGCGTCCCGCACGGTCCGCTCCAGCCGGCCCGCCACATCGGCCGGCAGATCGGCCGGAACGATGTGCCGGGACTCCACGAAGTTCGGCGCGCCGGTCACGGTCTTCTCCGTGATGCCGACCAGCCGCTGGTCGCCGTCGAGCCCGAACATCTCCACGCTGTACTCAGGGGCGTCGAGATACTCCTCGACCAGGGCCCGGCCCGCCGTGGCCTGTCCGCGCCCGTTGGTCCGTACCGCCACGATCTCCTCGGCCAGGGCGGCCGCCTCCGCCGGGGAGTCACAGCGCCGCACCCGTGTCGAGCCGGAGTCGTCGACCGGCTTGACCACACAGGGCGTACCGATCCGGTCCGCCGCCGCGGCTGCGGCCCGCCCGTCCCCGACCACCTCGAAGGCGGGCTGACCGACGCCGGCCCGTGCGAGGGTGCGGCGCAGCTCGCCCTTGTCCCGGCAGCCGGCTATCGCCGCCTCGCTCTCCGCGGGCAGGCCCACCGCGGTGGCCAGCGCGGCGGCGCTCACCAGATAGAACTCGCTGGTGGTGGAGACCCCGGCGACGCACCCGGGCTCGAACGCCTTGGTCACCGCCCGAATCAGCGCCTCCGTGTCGTTGGTGGCGCAGTCCACGACCGTGGCACCGGTCTCCTCAAGACCGGCGTACCGGCTGGGGTCCGCCGTCGCGAGCACCGCCTCGTATCCGGCCTCCGCCGCGATCCGCAGCGCCAGCATGCCGGTTCCGGTGGTGTTGGACTCCACGAAGACGAACGCCGGGCGCGGGGCGTCGGCGCGGTTGCGGCGGAACGACCAGCTGTGCACCTCGGTGCCGTCCAGGACCTGGCGCGGCACCGTGGCGAGCGGCAGCCGCTCCAGGTCCTGCTCGGCCCAGTGCTCGTCGCTGTGCACCGTGTCCGTGTAGCGGTCCCCCCGGTCCGGGAAGATGCCCACGATGCTCGTCCCGGGGGCGGCCCGGTCCGCCATCGCGCCCAGCACCCGGTAGACCGAACCGGAGGTGTTCCCGGCGAACAGCTTCTCCTCCCGGGCCAGGTCCCGGGTCGCGCCGAACGCCTCGTGGTCGTTGAGCCAGTGCACCTCGTCGAGCAGGTCCTGGTCGAGGTTCTTCGGGTGCAGGCTGTTGCCCAGGCCGCTCTGCAGCCGCTTGGGCCGGTCGGGCTGGCCGAACAGCACACTGCCGACGCAGTCCACCCCGACCACGTACAGCTCGGGAAAGGTCTCGCGCAGCACCCGCGAGGTACCGCACAGCGAACCGCCGCTGCCCACCGCTCCGACCACCACGTCCACGGTGTCCAGATCGGCGAGGAGTTCGCCGGCCAAGTACCGGTAGGCGGCCGGGTTCTGCGGATTCTCGTACTGCTTGGGCCAGAACGTACCGGGGAGCCGGTCCATGATCTCCCGCAGCCGGGTCAGCCTGGCGCCCTGCCAGCCCTGGGTGTCCATGGCCGTGACCACGTGCACCTCACAACCCAGCGCCTTCAGCTTCGCCAGCGTCGTCCGGTCGATCCGCGGGTCGGTGACGATGTGCACGGGGTGGCCGAGCGCGGTGCCCACCAGGGCGACCCCGAGGGCCATCGTGCCGGAGGAGCTCTCCACGATCGGGGCGCCCGGCGCCAGCACACCGCTCCTGCGCGCCTCGGTGATGATCTGCTTGGCCACCCTGTCCTTCATCGCGAACAGGTTGTTCATCTCCAGCTTGGCGTAGACGGCGACATCCCGTTCGGCTCCCAGCCGCAGACGTACCAGCGGCGTGTTGCCGATGGCGTCGATCACGTTCCGACTCAGCATGTGCGCTCTCTCTTCCCATCGTCATCGGTCGAAGCTCAAGGTCCGGTAGACCGCCACGTTCCCGGCGAGTTCCGAGCAGGCGCTGGCGGCGTCCACCAGCCGCTGGGGGTAGGCGGGATCGGCCTTGTCCAGCAGCACGCCCAGGCTCGTCCCGCTGTGGCCGACCACCACTCCGAGGCCGCCGACCTGCCCGCAGATGTCGATCAGGGACGACAACATCCTTTTCGGGCGCAGCACTTGGTTCATCAGGGCGCTGCGCGTGGTCACCGCGCCCACCTCGGCGAGATCCCCACCCGCCACCGCCGTCGTCATCCGCGCCAGCAGCCGCGCGTACTCCTGCCGGTCCGCGGCGGAGAACGGCTTGGGGATCCGGTTGAAGGCGACCGTGTCGATCTCGCCGCCCTCGTCGACGCCCACCACGCTCATCGGCGGCAGCGGGCCCAGCTTGGAGTGCAACGCCACCCGCCGGTGGTAGAAGGCCACGATGCCGGGGTAGAGCACGCCGTCGGTGGGCTCGATACGGGCGAGCAGTGTCTCTATCCGCCGCGGCGGCATCGGTTCCCCCAGCGCGTTGGCGACCGCACGCGCCGTGGCCACCAGGTCGGCGGAGGAACTGGCCAGTCCCTTCCCCTCCGGCAGGGTGCTCTCGACCGTCAGCACACCGCCCATCGGTGTCGCGGAGGACCGGACGATCATCTCCGCGAGGCGGAGCGCCTTGCGCTTGTGCGGGGGCTGCACCCGCAGCTCGTCCTCGCCGGGCATGCCGTGGAACGTGGCGCGGGCCCAGCGGGCGATCGGCAGGGTGACCAGGAAGTCGCTGTCCTCCTCGGGCAGTACGCCCTGGAGCAGCTCTCCGAACGTGCCGAACGCGGTGCTCACCCCGGTCACCGCCGCGTTCGCGGTCTCGTGGCGCTCCGTGCCGGGCTGCCGCAGTGTTCCTTCGGGGACCCTCAACTCCGCCGCCCTTCCGGCCCGTCCAGCAGCCGGTCCAGGCCGGCGGCCGCCTCCTCGATGCCCTTGCGACGGGTCTGCCAGCGCTCGGCCGCCTCGTCGAACGCGGACGACTGCTCGGCGAGCAGGGCCCGTACGGCGTCCGGATGGGTCGAGCCGTCGGAGGACTTGGCGGTGAGCCCGCCCGGCACACTCATCGCCTCTGTGAGCAGTGCGACGGCTTCGCCGGTCCGGTGTCCCTCCTCCGCCAGCAGGGCTTCCAGCAGCCCGCCGTCCGGCTCCGCGGGCGGCAGGCCGGCCTCGACGGCGCGCACGATGTAGCGGCCGGCCACGACCTGGGCGGTGCGCCAGGGCACCGCGGCCCGCAGCGTCAGCAGGTTGGCGAGGGTGAAGCCGCCCAGGTACTCGGCGGCGCAGGCGTCGCGCATCCGGTCCTCCCGGAACTCCAGGTTCTCCAGCACCGCGCCGAACAGCCGCAGCACGGACCCGAGTGCGTCGAAGGCCGCCGGAACCCCCGAGTTGGCCTCCTTGGAGACCTCCACGGAGTTGCTGTACGGGGTGTTCCGCTGGCCGGTGGAGATGTCCGTGTAGGCGGCGCTCAGGTGCGCCGTGCGGGCCCGGACGCGTTCCAGTACGGGGAAGTTCTTCTTCTGCGGCATGGCGGAGGAGATGCCCGACCACTGGTCCGGCAGGTCGATGAAGCCGTATCCGGCGCCGCCCCAGGTCATCAGGTCGGTGACGAACCGGCTGAGCGCGACACCCAGCAGCGAGAACTCCGCGCACGCCTCCAGCGCCCAGTCGCGTTGCGCCACCGCCCGCAGCGCGTGGGTCCGTACGTGGCTGAATCCCAGCAGACCCGCCATGCGTGACCGGTCCCAGGGAAGCTCCTGTCCGGCCATGGCCCCCGCGCCCATCGGCGAGGCGTCGGCGGTCCGGTGGACCGCTTCCATCCGCTCCAGGGTGTGCAGCACCTGGTCGCACAGCCCGGCGAAGTAGAACCCGGGGCTGATCACCTGGGCCGGCTGCATATGGGTGTAGCCGGGCATCGCCAGGTCGACGCCGCGGGAGGCCAGTCGATGGGCGGTGCGGCCGAAGGCGACCAGTGCCTCCGCGCTGTCCAGCAGCCGGCCCCGGCCGTACATCAGCTGGGCTGTGGCCTGCAGGTCGTTGCGGCTGCGGTCCACGTGCCAGGCGGGCGGCACCTCGGCCAGCCGCCGGGAGACATAGCGCTCCAGGGTGAAGGCGATGTCGCTCATGCTCTCCCCGGCCTCCTCCGCGACAGCGTCCGGGGTGACCTGGTCGAGCAGGGTGGCGACGGCTCCGAGCTGGGCGCCGTCGAGCAGTCCGAGCCGTCGGTACTCCAGCAGCAGCACCTTCTCCAGCTGGATGTACCCGGGCAGCAGGGCCTCGATCTCGAAGCGGAGCTGTGGTTCGAGCACCTCGTCGCGCAGCAGCGCGTCCGGGCCGGACGCGATCCGCCCGGTCAGCCCGCCTGCGTCGCCGGAGCGGGGCGCCGGCACATCGTCGTTTGGCATGCTTTTCCTCACGGGAACGAAGGGGCGGGCCGCGACAGCGCAGCGGTCACGGCCTCGGCGGCATCGGCCGCCCTGGTACGAAGGAAGTGCGCTCCGGGGGCGGGCAGTTCACACAGCTCCACCGTGTCGGAGAGGTACCGCCAGTCCGCCACGTGGTCGCGCCGCGCAGCGCCCGGCGGGCCGGGGTCCTCGGCGGGGACGACGACATCGATGCCCGTCGCGATCCGGTGGTCCGCGGGCCGCTGCCCGGCAGCGAGCAGGAATTCCCCCGCGGAGCGGATGTCGTGCCGGTAGGCGGGGCCCAGCAGCCGGGCCCGCTCCGGCTTGAGGCCGTCGAACTCGACGTAGGCGCCCTCCCGGAGAAGGGTCTCCGTGACCTCCTTGTCGCTCATCGCGCGGGCCCGGTCCATTCGCTCCCGCAGCCCTGCGGGACCGCCCGGCAGGCCGCCGCCGACCAGGACCCGGCGCGGCGCCAACGGGCCGCCCTCCAGCAGCCGGGCCAGGGCCAGGGCGGGCGCCGCCCCCTCCCCCTGCCCCCACAGCAGCAACGGCGCGGCGCGCAGCCGTCCCAGCTCGTGCGCCACCCGCCGCGCCACTTCATCCACTTCCACCAGGGTCCGCGGGCCGGGTACGAAGTCGTGGCCGGGCAGCTCGACACCGTGCACGTCGATGCCGCGCGGAGCCAGCTCCCGGGCGAGCCCGAGGAAGTTGACCGCGTTGCCGCCCGCGCCCGGGAAGCAGACCAGCACCCCCGCGGGCGCCGCGCGCCCGGCGGGTGCCGTCGCCAGCGGCCGCAGCAGGGTGCGGACGGGGTGCGGTCCGGCGTCGATGGCGGCGGCCAGTTCGGACAGCACGGGGTGGGCGATGATCTGGGACAGCGAGACGAGCCGGTCCAGCTTGACGACGAGCCAGGCCGCCGAGAGCGAGGTGCCGCCGAGCGCGAAGAAGTCGTCCGCCCGTCCGATGCCCTGGAGCGGGGCGTTCAGCGCCTCGGCCCAGGCCACCGCAAGTCGCTGCTCGGTGAAGGTCGTGGGGGCCACCGTGGGCCCCTCGGCGTGTCCGAGTGTGTCGGCCAGCCCGACGAGCGCCTTGCGGTCCACCTTGCCGCTCTCGGTGAGGGGCAGCGCTTCCAGCCAGTGGTAGTACGCCGGGATCATGTACTCCGGCAGGTCACCGGCCAGGGCCTCGCACACGCTGTGGTCGTCCAACCGCTCGGTGCCGACGAGGAAGGCCGCCAGGGTCTTGTGCCGGCCGTTGCCCGTCGTGGCGACGACCGCGGCGTCCTTCACCCCGTCCACCGCGAGCAGCCGGTTGTCGATCTCCCCCGTCTCGATCCGGAAGCCCCGGATCTTGACCTGCTGGTCGCGGCGGCCGAGGAACTGGAGCCGGCCCCCGGGCAGCCAGCGCCCGAAGTCGCCTGTCCGATACATCCGTTGACCCGGCCGGAACGGGTCGGGCACAAAGGCCTCCCGGGTCCGTTCGGGGTCGTTGGCGTAGCCTCGGCCGACCGCCACACCGGAGAAGACGATCTCTCCGGTGGCGCCGAGCGGTGCCAGCCGGCCCTGCTCGTCCAGCACGTATCCACGCACGTTGCGCCGCATGCGTCCGAGGGTGACGAACCCCCGGTCCGGGGCGCGGTCCAGGATCTCGTGCATGGTGTCGTCGCTGAGCTCGGTCGCGCCGTAGGCGTTGACCAGCGTGATGTCCGGCCGGCACGCGAACCACCTGCGCACCGGTTCGAGCTTCAGTTCCTCGCCGGTCACCGAGACCACGCGCAGCGCGCCCAGGTCGCGGGGGTGCCGCTCCAGCGCGCTGATCAGCGCGTCGAAGTAGGAGGGGACGAGTTGTACGACGCCGACCCCGGAACCGGCCAGTTCCGCCACGAAGCGGTCCACGTCGAGCAGCACCTCGGTGTCCACGATGCGGGTGCTGCCGCCGGTCAGCAGCGGTGCGATCAGCTGCCACAGCGAGATGTCGAGGGACTGGACCGCCGTCTGGGCCACCGTCTCCCGCGCGCCGATGTCCAGGTCCTCCACCTTCATCAGGAGGTGGTTCAGCAGCCCCGCGTGCTCGCACATCACACCCTTGGGCGTGCCGGTGGAGCCCGAGGTGAAGTAGATGTACGCGAGCTGCTCCGGCGCCAGGGCCAGGCCCGGGTTGCCGGCGGTGTCCGCCCCCGCCGCACCGGCCGCGTCCCCGTCGCACAGGGCCGCGGCGTCCAGCGTGCGGCGCGCGCTCCCGCCGGGGGCGGCGGCGTCCGGATGCTCACCGGTACCCAGCACGAACCGGCAGTCGGCCGTGTCGAGTTGGGCGGCGATCCGGGCCGCCGGGAAGTCCGGCTGCACGGGCAGGTAGCAGCCGCCCGCCTTGAGCACGCCGAGGGTGGCCGCCGCCCACTCCAGGCCGCGCTCCATGACGACGGCCACCACGTCCTCCGCGTCGAGTCCGTCCGACAGCAGCGCGTGGGCGATCCGGTTGGCGCACGCGTTGAGCGTGCCGTAGGTCCACGACCGGCCCCGGTGCGAGGCGGCGACCGCGTCCGGGTGCTGCCGTACCCGTGCCTCGAACCGCTCGACGAACAGCCGTCCGTCCCAGGGCTCGTCCGCACCCGCCACCGCTTCCAGCTGGTAGCGCCGCTCGTCCTCGGAGAGCAGCTCCCCTTCGCTCACCGGGGCGTCCGGATCCGCGGCCAGCAGTTCCAGGGCCCGGACGTGGTAGCCGGTGATCCTGGTCAGGTGTTCGCCGGTCATCACGTCGGAACGGGACCCGGCCCGGATCGTGACGCGGCCCGCGCGGACGCCGATGCCCACCCACAGCGCCGAGGTCTCCCGGTACGGTGCCGAGTCGGCAGAGGACAGGTCCAGCACGCACTCGTACGGGGGTCCGGCCGCGCCGCCCGGACCTTCGGTCCACTGGTTCGGCCGCTCGATCCGGGCCATAAGTTCGCGCCAGCTGCCGTCGAGCACCCCGTTCGCGGTCACGGTGTGCGGGGCGGTCGTGGCGCCGTCGGAGGGCACGAACGCGGTGCGCAGCCCCTGCTGGGACGTGAGCGCGGAGACCACTATCAGGTGGGCCGCCAGGAACACGCTGTCCAACGAGGCGGTATCGCCCCCGGCGGCCGCGCGGAGGCCGTCCGTCAGCCCCGGCGGCAGGACGGTCTCCGCCGTCACCGGCGTCACCGCCGTACCGGGCTCCGCCCATCTCGGAACGGGGACGGTCGTACCCGCACCGTCGTCGCCAGAGGTCTGCTCGCCTGCCAATTCGGCCATGACCGTGCGGCCCGGAATCTTCGACACGTGATCGCCAACCTACGGAGGGAAAGTACTGTCCGGTATCCAGCGTGACCATGCTGTCGGGAAGCGCTGACAGGCCGCTGACGTACCGTTTTCGGGCCGCCGACGGGCCGGTCAGCGGGCATTCGGCCCCGGCAGTCCGATCGCGTGGACCGGGATGTCGGGAGCGGCGGCGACCGTGCGCAGCAGCAGCGTGAGGCGGGCGCCGAGGGCCTCGGCGGTGGACCGGTCGAACAGGTCCGTCCGGTACTCGATGCGCCCGTCGAGTCCCCGGCAGGTGCCGTCGGCGTCCCGCCGCTCGAACAGCCCGAAGGTCAGCTCGAACCCGGCGGCTCCCCCGCCGACCAGGTCCACCGCGGCGGACCCGTCCGGCAGTTCCAGCCGCTCGGGGAGGGACGGGGTGAGCACCAGCATCACCTGGAACGGGGACCGGCCGAACACCGCCTGCCCGCTCGCCGCCCGCCGTGGCCCCTGCGCCTCCATGACGAGGTCGAAGGGCACGTCCTGATGGGCGAAGGCGGCCAGATCGGCCTGTCCGACCCGGCCGAGCAGCTCCCGGAAGGTCGGCTCCCCCGAGGTGTCGGTGCGCAGGAGGAGCGTGTTCACGAAGAAGCCGACGAGGCCGTCGAGCTCCGCGTCCGCGCGGTCGGAGACCGCCGTGCCGATCGGGATGTCCGTACCCGCGCCGAGGCGGGTGAGCAGCGCGGCCAGTGCGGCGTGCGCCACGAGGAAGAGGCTGGACTGCTCGGCCGAGGCCAGCTCCAGGAGCCGCCGGTGCAGCTCGGCGGGGACGGTGAAGGCGACCGTGTCGCCGGTGGGGTGCGCCGTCCGCCCGGACGGCGTCGGCTCCGGTCGGTCTGCGGGCAGCGGGATGCGTTCCGGCAGGCCCGCCAAGGTCTTGTTCCAGTAGGCGAGTTGACCGGAGCGCAGGGCGCTGGGCTCGCTGTCGGTGCCGAGCAGTTCACGCTGCCACCCGGTGTAGTCGGCGTACTGGGTGGGCAACGGTGACCAGCCGGGGGCGCCGCCGGCTGCACGTGCCCGGTACGCGGTGGCGAGGTCGTCCAGCAGCCTCGGCAGCGAGCCCCGGTCGCAGGCGATGTGGTGGAGCAGCAGGAGCAGTGTCTGCCCGCGTGCGCCGTCGTCGGTGAACAGGACCGTGCGCAGGGGGAGTTCGCTCTCCAGCCGGAAGGGCCGGCCGGCCGCGGCGCGGAGCGCGTCCGCCGACCGCTCGTGGCCGACGGCTTCGACCGTGAGCGCCGGGGTCGCGGCCTCGGCGGGCAGGATGTGCTGGACCGCCTGACCGTCCCGCTGCCGGATGAGGGTGCGCAGGGTTTCGTGCCGGGCCGTGAGGTCGCCCAGGGCGGCGCGGAGCACCTCCGGGTCCAGTTCGCCCTCGCAGCGCAGCACCAGGGGGACGTTGTAGGTGCTGTCGGGCCCCGCGAGCTTGTACAGGAACCAGAAGCGGCGCTGGCCGTAGGAGAGCGGGACCGGCTCGGGTCCTCTGTCGCGGGCCCGCGGCAGCCGGGGGACGGGCCTCGGCCCGGTTGATCCGGAGGCGCTGCCCGGTTGGTCCGGACGGCTCAGGTGGGCGGCGAGCTCGGCGACGGTCGGGTGGGCGAAGACGTCCCTGACGTCCAGCTCCGCCCGTGCGCCGAGACCGGCCCGGCGCACCATGCCGGTCAGCCGCGTCGCCAGCAGGCTGTCGCCCCCGAGGTGGAAGAAGTCGTCGTCCGCGCCGACCCGTTCCACGGCGAGCAGATCGGCGTACAGCTGGGCCAGTTCGGCTTCCAGCGGCAGGTCGGGGGCGCGTGACGGCGTGGGGGCGTGGGCGTGCGGGGCGGGCAGCGCCGCCCGGTCCAGCTTTCCGTTCGGGGTGAGCGGCAGTCTGTCGAGCGGGACGAACAGGGACGGCACCAGATGCGCCGGGAGCCGTTCGCGCAGCCATTCCCGCAGCCGGGCGAGAGCGGGCCCCGGATCGTCGCCCGCCGCCTCGGGGGTGAGGACGACATGGGCCACCAACCGTGCGGCCCCCTCCGCTCCCGGACCGCTGTCCGCCCCGGCATCGGCCGGGCCGGGCGGCGGTCCTGAGCTCGCCAGCACGGCGCCGCCCGCCACACCCGGTGCGGCGAGCAACGCCGCCTCGACCTCGGCCGGTTCGATGCGGTAGCCGCGGATCTTGACCTGGTCGTCGGCCCTGCCCAGATACTCCAGCGAACCGTCCCGGCGGGCCCGCACGAGGTCGCCCGAGCGGTACAGCCTGGATCCGGCGGGCCCGAAGGGGTCGGCCACGAAGCGTCGCGCCGTCAGCGCGGGGCGGTGCAGATAGCCCAGGGCCACCCCGGCACCCGCGATGTACAGCTCACCGACCACCCCCGGCGGGACCGGGCGCAGTCCGTTGTCCAGTGCGTACAGCCGGGTACCGGCGACGGCCTCGCCGATCGGGACGACCCGCGCCGCGTCATGGTCCTGCTCCTGGGCGTGGTCCAGGACGAGCCGGGTCGACTGGACCGAGGTCTCGGTGATGCCGTACATGTTGACCAGCGCGGGCACGGGGCCCCGGTGCCGCCCGTACCAGGAGCGCACGACGCCGTAGGACAGCGCCTCACCGCCGAAGATGATCCAGCGCAGGGCCAGCTCCCGTCCTCGTTCCGGTTCCTCCGCGTCCACCCGGTCCAGCGACCGGAACGCGGACGGCGTCTGGTTGAGGACCGTCACGCGCTCCCGCACCAGCAGGTCGAGAAACGCCCCGGGGGACCGGCTCACCTCGCGCGGGACGATCACCAGCCGGCCGCCGTGCGCGAGGGCGCCCCACATCTCCCAGACGGAGAAGTCGAAGGCGCAGGAGTGGAACATCGTCCAGGTGTCCTCCGGTCCGAAGCCGAACTCGGCGGCTCCGTCGCGCAGCAGTGCCACCGGACCGCGATGCGGGACCACCACGCCCTTGGGGCGGCCGGTGGTTCCGGAGGTGTAGATGACGTACGCCGCCCGGTCGGGCACCATCGGCCCCCCGCGCTCCACGTCGGTCAGGTCCGCGTCGCTGTCCGCCGGTTCCGCGTCGCCCGCAGCCCACGCGGTCGTGGCGGCTCCCGTCGGGTCCGTTCCGGAGAGCACGCAGACCGGTCGGGCGTCGGCGAGAATCCCCTCCCTGTGCTCGGACGGCCATTCCGGGTCGAGCGGGAGGTAGGCCGCGCCGGTCTTCGACACCGCCAGGATCGCGGTGATCAGCTCCGCGGAGCGGGGCAGCACGACGGCGACCCTGGCTCCGGGTCCCGCGCCGCGCCGGATCAGGGACCTGGCCAGCCGGTTGGCGCGGGCGTTGAGCTCCCCGTAGGTGAGCCGGCGGTCACCGTCACAGAGCGCCGGGGCCTGTGGCGTCAGCGCGGCCCAGTGTTCGAACAGCTCGGGGAGCGTACGGGAAGGGGCGGGCGTGCCGATCCCCGGCACGAGCAGCCCGCGCTCCCGCGGGGTCAGCAGGTCCAGCTCTCCGACGGGGCGCCGGGGTTCGTCGATCAGCTGGTCGAGCAGGCGTACGCAGCGGTGGGCCTCGGCCTCGACCTCCTCGGGTTCGTACCTGCCGGCCTCCGCGTGCACTTCCACCATCAGGCCGGACCTGCCGTGGGCCGGCCTGATCATGACGGAGAGGTCCTCCACCACGCCGGTGCTGAGCTGGCGGAGGGTCATCGGCCGGCCGGCGAACGCGCGCCCGAAGCTGAAGGGGACGATGTTCGCCGTCAGTTGGTAGGGCGCGTGCGCGGACCCGGTGAAGCCGAGATCGCGGCGGAGGTCCTCGTACCGGTAGCGCTGGTGGCCGAGGGCGAGCGCGGTCTCCTCGCCGACGGTCCGGATCAGCTCGGCGGTCGACCGGCGCGGGTCGACCGGTACCCGCAGCGGGACCACGTTCGACGCCGCACCGGCCACGGCGCCCATCGTCCTGGACGTGCGGCCGCCGACCGGGAACCCCACGACGACCTCGTCGCCCCCGCCGGTACGGGCATGGTCCAGCAGGACGGCGGAGGCGGTCGCCACCGCCGTCCAGGGGACGTCGAGCGCGGACGCGCGGGCGCGGAGGGCGGCCACCCGGTCCTCGGGCAGCCGGGCGGCGACGCGCACCGGTGCCCCGCCCGTCCGGCCGGTGCCGGTCCGGCCGGGTACGGCGGGCCGGGACGTACCCGGTCCGCCGGCCGGCTGCCAGCCCGCCATCTTCGCCGTCCAGAACTCGCGGTCGGCCTCGAACCCGGGTGAGCCGCGATAGGCCCGTTCGGCGTCCAGCAACGTGTCCAACGGCACCTGATGGCCCGGCTCAGGGGCCTCGCCGCGCTCCAGCGCCCCGTAGATCTCGCCGAGCCGCCGGGCGAACAGCGCCAGGCCGAAGCCGTCCACCACCAGGTGGTGGACGAGCAGGTACCAGCAGACCCGGTCCTCGGAGACCCGCAGGAACGCGGTCCGGAACGCCGGGCCGTTCGCCAGGTCGAGCGGGCGCGGGATGTCCTCCCGCATCCAGTCCAGGGCGGCGGCCATCGGCGCGGGATCCCGGCTGAAGTCGACGACCGGAATGTGCCAGTCGGGCAAGGGCCCGGCGCACTGCCTCGGCTCCCCGGAGGCCGTGACAGCGAACCGGGAGCTGAACGGCTCGGTCTCCGCCACGGCGAACCGGAAGGCCGCCTCGTACAGCTCCGGATCGAGGTCGCCAGCAACGTCGAACGCGCTCGCCAGCTGGTACCGGGCCGCGGGCGCCAGCTGCTGCGCCATCCAGATGCCGTGCTGCGTCGTGGTGAGCGGCATCGACGCGTGATCCGCCGTGTGCCCGTGCTGCTCCGGCTCGTTCCTCACGGAGTGTTCACCGACCCCTTCTGTGCTGCCTCTGAGTCCCACCGTCCGACGAGTACGCGGCCGATGTCGCCGAGCACCGCGGGGCTGCCCATTTCGCTGTGCGCGCAGTCGACCGGCAGGGCTTCGAGCGCCCCCTCGACCAGCGGGCGCCACAGGCAGAGCGCGGTCCCCGGCGCGTGCTCCCGCGCGGTGAACAGCACCGCGTCGCCGCCGAACGGGCGCGGCTCGTGCAGACCGGCGATCCGCGTGCTGTTGGTGAAGGTCCGGGCCAGCGCGGCGACCCGCTCCTCGTCGAAGGAGGACAGCAGCCCGCCCTGCGCACGGGCGATCTCCACGAACCTTGGATACGTCAGCGACTCGCCCGCCCACCCGGTGGGGTCATGGCCGAAGAGCTCCAGGAGCATCCCGAGGATGTCCTGCCCGGCGACCGAACCCGGCGCGGCCTCCGCGGAGGCCGCGGCGTCGACGGTGCCCCCGTCCAGGGGGTAGGCGTCCAGGATCGCCAGCGTCTCCACCGACTCGCCGCTCTCCTCCAGCTGCACCGCCATCTCGTGGGCGATCACCCCGCCGAAGGACCAGCCGAGAAGGTGGTACGGGCCCGTGGGCCGGACGGACCTGATCTGGTCCAGGTAGTCCGCCGCCATCTCCCGCAGGGACGCCGGCAGGGCGTCGGGGCCGTCCAGTCCACGGGCCTGGAGGCCGTACACCGGACGATCGGCGCCGAGCGGCGAGGTGAGTCCGGCGTAGCACCAGGGGAAGCCGGCCGCCGGGTGCACGCAGAACAGGGGGGCCAGATCGCCCGACTCCCGCAGCGGCAGCAGGACGGTGGTGCCGGATTCCGCCGGCCTCTCCCGGATGCCCCGCTGTCCGCCGTCGGCGGGACCGGCGGTCGCGGCCGGTGCCTCCGTACGGTCCGTCCCGCGCGCCGTCCGGGCCAGCGCCGCGACCGACTGGTGCTCGAAGATGTCCTGCGGTGTCAGGACAAGGCCCGCCCGCCGCAGCCCGTGCAGCAGCCGGACCGACATGATGCTGTCGCCGCCGAGGTCGAAGAAGCTGACGTCCGTGGGGACTTCCGGGACCCCGAGCACCTCGCGGAACACCCGCGCCACGCGCTCCTCCCCCGGCCCGTCGGCGGTCGGCGGACCGCCCTCCCGGTGCCGTACCTCCGTCGGCGTCCGCCCCCGGTCCAGCTTGCCGCCGCCCGTACGCGGCAGCGCGGCGGCCTCCTTCAGCTCGGCCGGTACCAGATGGGCCGGCAGGCGCTCGGCCGCCCAGTCCCGCAGCGCGTGGCCGCCGGGGAGGCGGGCCCCCTCCGAGGGCACCAGATGGGCCACGAGCCGCGCGCCGTGATTCGTTCCCTCCCCGGTCACGAGACGGACCATGGCTTCGCCGACGTCGGGGTGCCGGGCGAGGACCGCCTCCACCTCTCCGGGTTCCACCCGGAAGCCGTTGACCTTGACCTGGGCGTCGGCACGGCCGAGGAATTCGAGCTGCCCGTCGGGGCGCAGCGCGGCCAGGTCACCGGTCCGGTACATCCGCTCGCCGGGCGGCCCGAAGGGGTCGGCGACGAAACGTTCCGCGCTGGGCCCCGGACGGCGCAGATAGCCCCGGGCGAGGCCGCTCCCCGCCAGGTACAACTCGCCCTGACCGCCCGCCTCCACCCGCTGGAGCGAGCTGTCGAGCACATAGGCCCGCATATGGCCCAACGGCCGTCCGATGGGCGGTGGCCCCTCCGGCACCCGGACGGTGGCCGAGGTGGCATAGACGGTCGCTTCGGTGGGGCCGTACATGTTGAGCAGCCGCGTACCGGGCATGACCTCCCGGATGCGCGCGGCGAGGGCGGCGGGAAGCGGTTCGCCGCACATCGCGACCGTGGTGGCCGACACCTGGAGACCGCCGCTCTCCATCAGTTTGGAGAGCACGGAGGGTACGGCGCACAGCAGCCCGCCCGACCAGCGCGGCGGGTCCTCGTCGAGCAGCGACAGGAGGCTGCCGACCACCTCCACGCAGCCGCCGGCCGCCAGCGCCGGGAAGATCTCGGCCACCGACATGTCGAAGCCGAAGGAGGTCGCCGCCAGCGAGTGCGCCAACGAATCGGCCCCGAACTCGGCGGTCGCAGAGCCCACCAGCTCCACCGCGCCGAGGTGCGGCACCACGACCCCCTTGGGCGTTCCGGTGGAGCCCGAGGTGTGGATGACGTACGCGGGATGCGCGGGCCGCAGCGGCTCGGGGCGGTCGGCGTCGGACGGTGCGGTGGGCGAGAGGCGTTCCAGCTCCCTGACGACCGAGGGGTCGTCGAGCCGGACGAACGTGTCCGGCAGGCTCGCGCCGTTCGTGCCGTGGGCGGTGTACGGGGCGGTGGCGGTGTCGGTCAGCACGCACCGGGGTTCCGCGTCCTCGATCATGAGGCGGAGCCGCTCGGCCGGGTAGCCGGGGTCGAGCGGCAGGTACGCGGCACCGGCCTTGAGCACCGCGAGCATCGCCACGAGTGTCCCGGCGGACCTGGGGAGCAGCAGCCCCACCACCGATTCGGGTCCGGCTCCCCGGTCGAGCAGCAGCCGGGCCAGCCGGTTGGCCCGCTCGTGGAGTTCCCGGTAGCTGAGCCTGCCGTCGGCGCCGATGACGGCGACCGCGTCGGGGTGGCTGCGGGCGGCGCTCTCCAGCAGCTCGGTGAGCGTGTGCGCGGGCGCTCGGGAGGGCTGGTCCGGGGCGGCCACGGACCGTGCGAGGAGGCGGCCGAAACGCTGTGCGTGCTCGTCGAGTTCGGCCGGGGTGTAGCGGTCCGCCGCGCCGCTGAAGACGATCCGCAGGGGGCCCGCGGGACCGTCCTCAAGCACGACGCGTACGTCGTGGACCGGCTCGGGCACCAGCTCGTGGACCACCGAGGACAGCTCACCGAACCGCACGGGAGCCCCGGCGGCGCGGAAGTCGGCGACCGGACCGTACGACGGGGACCGGTCGTCCGGAGCCCCGGCCGCACGGCACAGCTCCCGGTGGCCCAGCCGCTGGTGGCTGATCGCCTCGCGCGACTCGCGGGCGACGTCCCGGACGAGTCCGGCGAAGGTGTCGGCGGGCCGTACCGTCAGCCGGAGCGGCACGGTGTACTCGCTCGTGCCGGGAACGCGTCGGCCCACCCGGCTCGGCCTGCCGTCCACCGGCAGGCCGATCACCAGGTCCGTGACGCCGCTCAGCCGGTGGGCGTAGGCCGCGACGGCGGCGGACAGCACGGCCCGTGCCGGTACGCCCGCGTCGCGGGCGGTGGCACGCAGGCGTTCCGTGACGGTGGCGGAGAGCTCCACCGGGCGGGAGTCCACCGCCGCGCGCGGCCCGTCGGCGTCCCGGACCGGGGCACGCGCGAAGGTCACCGGCTCGGGAAGGCCGGTCAACCGCCCCCGCCAGTGGGCGCGATCGGCCTCCTGCGCGGGAGATCCGGCGTATCCGGCTGTGGCCGCGGCCAGTTGGGCCCGGGTGGCCAGGGCGCCGTGGGCGGGCGGGCGGCCCTGGGTGAGCGCCGTGTACACCTCGGAGACCCGGCGGGTGATCAGCGCGCAGCCGAAGCGGTCGACGACGGCCCGGTCGTGCCGGTGGAACCAGTGGTGACGGTCCGGGCCGAGCCGCAGCAACGCCTGGTCCGGCCCGGATCCCTCACCGTTCCGCCCAAGTGCGGCGCGCACCCAGGCGTCGGCCGCGCCCGGCGGGTCCGGCTCGGTGCTCAGGTCCACCACCGGCAGCGGCGGGTCCTCGGGGCCCTCGCCAGTGCGGCGTGACCTCGGTGCGGCGGCCTCGGCCGCGACCTGTGCGGCCGCCTCAAGCAGCACGGCGCGGTCCAGGTCGCCGTGGATCTCCACGAGCTGGGCGATGTGACTGTCGGGGGCGCCGTGCGCGCCCTGGCGGTCAGCCACGGTCGGCTCCTCCCCGCGCGGTCGCGTGCTGTGGCCCGTACGCGTAGAAGCCACTGCCCGACTTGCGTCCCACCTTGCCCTCCGCGACGAGACGGGCCAGCAGGGGGCAGGGCCGGAAGCGTTCCTCGCCGGTGTGCCGGCGGAGCACCTCCAGCGAGTCGGCGATGGTGTCGAGGCCGATCAGGTCGGCCGTGCGCAGCGGCCCCATGGGGTGGCCGAAGCAGTCCTGGAAGATGCGGTCCACGGTCTCGGCGTCGGCGGTTCCCTCGCCCAGCACCGCGGCGGCCTCGTTGAGCGTCAGCATCAGCACCCGGTTCGTCACGAAGCCGGGGGCGTCGCGCACCACGAGGGCGTGCTTTCCGGTGCGGGCGAGAAAGCCTTCCGTGCGCTCCAGGGTGAGATCGCTGGTCTCCGGGGCGCGGATGACCTCGACCCCGGCCTTGAGCGGCGCCGGGTTCATGAAGTGGGTGCCGATGACCCGGTCGGGGCGGCCGGTGAAGGACCCGAGGCGGGCGACCGGAATGCAGGAGGTGTTGGACGCGAAGATCGCCTCGGGCCCGCAGATCCGGTCGAGCTCGCGCAGGATCCCCTCCTTGACGCCCTCGTCCTCACGGGCGCACTCCACCACCAGGAGGGCGTCGGCCAGGTCCGCGAGCTCCGCGGACCAGCGCACGAGGGACTCGGTCCGGGGTGCGGGCGCGCCCGCCTGTTCCGGCGCCCCGGCCCGTCGGCCCAGCAGCCTGGCGGTTCTGATCCCGGCGCGGAGCCGGGCCGGCGCGGAGGCCAGCGCGGCGGGGTCGTTGTCGACGACGACCACGGGGTGGCCGGCCGCCGCGAAGCACTGCGCCACGCCGACCCCCATCGTGCCCGCGCCGACGACGCCCACGAGTGCCCCGGCCAAAACGGTCCGGTCGGCCGGGGCGCCGGCCGGCTTCGCAGGTATGTCCCCCTCGCCGCTCGTGCGCAGAGGCCACAGGCTGGACAGCGGGACGTCCGGGGAGCCGGTGGCCGCACGCAGCAACAGGACCAGCTCGTCGACGAACGCCTGGGCGGTCGACGCGTCGAAGAGCTCGGTGCGGTACTCCAGCGAGAGGGACAGCTCCCCGGGCTCCGGTCCTTCGACGACGGACCAGGAGAGGTCCGGCTCACCGCGGCCCGGTGGCTGCGGGAGCGGCCCCGTCTCCGTGCCGGGCGCCGTCGTCAGCGCCCGGTGGCTGTACGCGACATCGAAGAGCGGTGCTCTGCCGGGCTCGTCGGGCAGTCCGGCCGCGCGCACGAGGTCGGCGAACGACACGGACCGGTGCTGTTGCGCGCCGCTGACGGTGCGCCGCACCCGCTCCGCGAGCTCCTCGAAGGACGGGTCACCGGTCAGGTCCAGACGGAGCGGCAGGCTGTCCGTGGCGGCCTCCGCCCCGGCGCGCGGAGCCGGGAGGCCGGTCAGCCCGATGAGGGCTTCGTCCGTCTCCGCTTGACGGGCGAGCAGGGCGGCGAGGGCCGCCAGCACGGTCTCCCCGGCGCCGGAACGGCCCACCGCGCGGGCCAGTTCGTCGGGGATCCGGGACCCGAGGGTGGCGGTGGCGTGGGTGCCGGCGGCGGGCCTGGCCCGGTCCGGCGGCGGGGCGCTCTCGGCCAGCCCCGTCAGTGTCCGCGCCCAGTAGGCGAGCGGGTCCTCGGGGGCCCCGTCCTGGGCGGGAGCGGGGTCCGGCCGGTCCACGACGGGAACGGCCCGGTCGTCCGCCACGGCGTGCAGCAGCTCCACGAACGCCTCGGACATGGCGGAGATCGTGGAGGCGTCGAAGAGCTGCGTCGCGTACTCCATCATGACCACCAGCCCGTCTTCGTCCGCCTGCTCGCCGACGACCATCGAGAGGTCGTACTTGGCGGTGCCGGGGGGCAGTCCGGGGAAGTGCCTGCCGCTCTCCGGGTCGTACGCGGGTGTCACGGCGATCTCGCCGAAGCCGGTAGCCGGTGGCAGCGTCTGGTGCACGTACATCACGTCGAAGAGGGGGCTGCGGCCCGGATCACGCTCTGCCGCGACCTCGCGCACGACCTTGGCGAACGGGACCTCCTGGTGGTCGAGCGCGCCGAGCACCACCCCGCGCACCTGGCGCAGCAGCTCGCGGAAGCCCGGTTCGCCCGACAGGTCGCAGCGCAGTGCGACGGTGTTGTTGAAGTAGCCGAGCAGGTTCCAGAGTTCGGGGCGGCCGCGGCCGAGGGTCGGGGTGCCGACGACGATGTCCCGCTGGCCCGACAAGCGGGCGAGCAGCACGTTGAGCGCGGTGAGCAGCACCATGAACAGCGTGGCCGTCTCCCGGCCGCCGACCTCGCGCAGCCGCTGCACCAGCGGTCCCGGGACGGCGAACCAGTGGGTCGCCCCCGCGAAGTCCCGCCGGTCCGGGCGCGGCCGGTCCGTGGGCAGCTCCAGGGCGGGCGGGCCGCTCAGCCGCTCGCGCCAGTAGCTGAGTTCACCGTCGAGGCGGGAGTCCGCCATCAGCTCGCGCTGCCAGCGCGCGTAGTCCGCGTACCGCACCGGCAGCGGCTCGACGACGGGTTCACGGTTCTCCAGCCGGGCCGTGTAGAACTCCAGCAGCTCCCGCGTCTGGATCTGCGGCGCCCAGCCGTCGTTCACCGCGTGGTGCGTGCACGTGCAGACGATGTGGTCGTCCTCCCCGATCCGCACCACGGTCACCCGTACGAGCGGTTCGTCGGCGATGTCGAAGATCCAGCGCTTGGCGGCGGTGATGACCGGGCCCGCCGCGGCCTCAGGGGCGTCCTCGTCCGAGAGGTCCAGATAGGTGAAGAAGTCACCGAGTTCGGGCCTGATCACCAGCCCCGGCCTGCCGTCGTCCTCGACGAGATTGGACCGCAGCACCTCGTGGCGCCGCGCCAGGTCCTCCCAGGCGAGCCGGTACGTGTCGACGTCCAGGGGGCCTCGGTACCGGGCGGCGCCGGGGAGGTTGTAGAGCGTGGTCTTCGGGTCGAGCTGGTGGTGGAACCACATGCCCTCCTGCCCGTACGACAGCACCGGCTCGCGGCCCGGGACGATCGGCGGCAACTCGGTCCCGTGCGTTTCGGGGGCGGCCGGGGCGGACGGTGTCCCGGCGGCGTCCGGCGATTGCGGCGCGGGCACGTCGGGCGCCCGGTCCTGGATGGCACGCGCGAGCGAGCTGACGACGGGGTGGTCGTAGATGTCCGCCATCTTGAGCCGGACCCCGTACCCCACCCTCACCCGCTCCAGGAGCTGGAGAGCGATGACGGAGTTGCCGCCGATGGAGAAGTAGTCCGCGTCGGCCGGGACCTCGTCCGCGTGCAGCAGCTCGACGAGGGTGCCGCGCAGCCAGTCCAGTACGGTCCGGGGTTCCTCGGCGGCAGCCACCGGAACCGGAGCGGGGACGGGAACCGGAGCGGGAGCGGCGGCCGGGGGCCGGTGGGACGGTTCGTCCGGGGGCGCCGTCTCGCTCGCCGGCCCCGCCCAGCAGCGGACACCGGTGAACGGATGTCCCGGCAGCGGGACCCGGACCGCCGACGGGTCGTCCCGCAGCGCCTGCCAGTCGAGGCCGACGCCTTCCTCGTACAGCCGGCCCAGCAGCTCCAGTACGGCGGTGGCGTTGTCGGCCGCGCCGGCCTCCAGCCGGAGCACGCGGGCGTCGGCGCGGTCGTGGAGGTGAGCCGTCAGGCGGTCGCCGATCTCGCCGCGGGCGGCCAGCTCCACGAACACCACCGGGCCTTCGGCGAGTTGTTCCTCCGCCGCCGCGTAGAGCTGCTCCACCCGCAGCGGGTCACCCGCCACCGCCGGGTCCTGCCCGCTGTCCGCCCGCCGCAGCGCGGCGGTGTCCTCTGCGCTCAGATCGCCCCGCAGGTACCGGGCGGTGTAGCGGGAGATCCCCGAGCTCATCAGCCCGTCCGGTGAGACGCCCGCCCGGACCAGCCCCTGATACGTCGCGAGCTGACCGGCGGCCGTCGCGGCGCGGTCGGCCGGTACGGGCAACGCGTCCGGCAGCTCGTCGCCCGGCTCCACGGGGGTGGCGTCCGGGGAGAGCAGGAAGACCACCCGGGGCGCGGCCGGGCAGCCGCCGTCGGCCGCGCCGTTCTCCTCGCCCCGGCGCCAGATGACCTCGGCGGCCAGCCGCGCCGCGAGCTCGGAGGTGTCCCGGGCGACCACGGACGCCCGGTGGGGGCCGTGGTCCCGGCCCTCGTTCAGCGTCCGCGCGATATCGGCCAACGGGTGCGCGGCACGGCGCAGTTCGAGCGACAGCCGTTCGCACTGGGCGAGCAGGTCTGCCCGGCTGCGGGCGGACACCGCGACCAGTCGCGGACGTCCGGCGGCGGGGCGCACCGGGGCGGTCACCGGGGGCTGCTCCACCACGCAGTGCGCGTTGACGCCGCCGAGGCTGAACGAGCTCACGCCCGCCCGGCGCGGCTCGTCGCCCCACTCTTCGAGCGAGGTGACGACCTCCAGGCGGGCGCCTTCGAGGTCGACCTCGTCGGCGGGCTCCTCGAAGTGCAGCGAGGGGTAGAGCTCGCCGTGGCGCACGCTGAGGACCGTCTTGATCAGCCCGGCGATCCCCGCGGCGTGGTCCAGGTGCCCGATGTTGGTCTTGACCGAGCCCACCTTCACCGTGCGGTCGCCGTCCGGGCGGGCGAGGGCCAGCCCCTCGGCCTCGACCGCGTCGCCGAGCCGGGTGCCAGAACCGTGCGTCTCGATGTATCCGGCGGCCGCCGGGTCCAGCGAGGCGGTGCGCCACGCCTTGGTGATGACCCCGGCCTGCGAGCGGGCGCTCGGGGTGCTGATGGTCGCGGAGTGCCGTCCGTTGTGCGCCACGGCACTGCCCCGGATCACGGCGTGGATGAACGCGCCCTCCGCCAACGCCCGCTCCAGCGTGGTGAGGAGCACCACCCCGCCGCCCTCGCCGGCGCCCGCGCCGTCCGCCCGACGGTCGAACGCGCGGGAGCGGGCGGTGGGCGAGGCGATGCCGGGGAAGTCGGCCACCGCGGCGACGGGCGGCACGACGTGGCGGAGCTGCACCCCGCCCACGACGGCGTAGTCCGCCTCGTCGTCCGCGAGTTCACGGCAGGCCTGGTGAACGGCGACGAGCGAGCCGTTGCAGCCGGTGTCCACGCCGTAGCAGGGTCCGGTGAATCCGAAGAGGTGGGAGATCCTGGAGGGCAGGGCGCAGGGGATGTTCCCGGTCATACCGAGAGTGCCGTGCTCGCGCACCAGGGGTGCGTAACCGCTGCTCGGCGAGCTGAAGATCACCGCTGTCCGGCTGTCCCGGAGTCCGGAGGGGGCGTATCCGGCGTTCTCCAGCGCCTCCTGGGTGAGCTGGAGCGCGAGCCGGTGCTGCGGGTCCGTCACCTCCGCCTCGCGCCGGGAGAGACCGAAGAACTTGTGGTCGAAGAGGTCGATCCGCTCCAGGTAGCCCATCTCCGGGTAGTCGTGCCGGGGATCGAGCCCGGTGCCGCGCGCCCGTTCCTCCGGGATCGGGCGCACCGAGTCCCGACCCGCCCGCAGATTCGCGTGGAAGGCGGTGAGGGAATCCGCCTGCGGGAATCTCGTGGCGATGCCGATCACCGCGACGGCCGGCCTGCCGTGTGTCACACCCGTACCGCTCATATCGCCTCTCCGTTCATGCGTGTCAGAGCTCGTAGCTGGCCGGTGCGGCGGGTTTCCCGTCCTGGGTGCGCCCGCCCAGGCGCTCCGCGATCAGCTGCGCCTGGGCGGCGATGGTGATGTAGTCGAACAGCTCGCCCACCCGCAGCGCCCCCGGCCAGAGCCCGTCCAGCCGGTCGTACAGGTCGATGACCTTGATCGAACTCCCGCCGACGGCGAAGAAGTTGTCGTCCGGGGTGGCGCGGGAGTGCCCGAGGACCTCCGCCCAGATCCGGCCGACGGCGGGGCGGTGGCCGCTCCACTCCCCGTCCGCGCCACCCTCCGAGCCCTGCCGGTCCGTCGGGATCAGCGTGCGGAGCGCGGCCCGGTCCGCCTTGGTGCTGCGGTCCAGCGGGATGTGGTCGACCCGTACGAACAGGGTCGGTGTGGCCTGCTCGACCAGCCGGTCCCGGCAGTGTCCGCGCAGCTCAGCGGCGTCCGGCGGGGTGCCGCCCGGTGCCGGCAGCACGAAGGCGATCACCTGCGGCTCGCCCTGCCCTGCGGGCTCGCAGAGCACCACGGCCTGCTCCACGCCCGCGTGGCGTTCCAGCACGCTCTCGATCTCGCCGAGTTCGATCCGCATGCCGCGGATCTTTGTTTGGCTGTCCGTTCTGCCGTGGTAGTGCAGCGCGCCCCGTTCGTCGACGCTGGCGATGTCCCCGGTGCGGTAGAGGCGTCCGCCCGGCCGCCGCCCGTACGGGTCGGCGACGAACCGCTCGGCCGTGCGGGCCGGCTGGTTCGCGTAGCCGATCGCCACCAGGGAGCCGCCGACGTAGAGCTCGCCCCGCTCCCCGGCGGGAACCTCGCGCAGCCGCTCGTCCAGCACCAGGGTCCGCACTCCCGGCCAGGGCCGCCCGATGGGGACACGGTCCCCGGCCGGGTCGGGATCGGTCTCCACCGTGCAGGCGATGGTCGTCTCTGTGGGCCCGTACTCGTTGACGATCGGGACCTGCGGCAGCCGCTCGTGATGGGCGGCCACCAGCTGGGGTGTGCACGCCTCACCCCCCACGACCACGCGGCGCAGGGTGTCGGGCAGACCGCCCGGGTCCTGGAGGACGGCCCGGTAGTAGGAGGGAATGTTGAACAGGTGGGTCACCCGGTGTTCCCTGGCCAGCCGGACGAACTCCGCGACCCGCACGAGCTGCCGGGAGTCGGGGAGCACCAGCGTGTGACCGCCGGTGAGCGACCAGAACATTCCGCCGAGGATCCCGTCGAAGGACAGCCGCAGCGCGATCAGGAAGACGGAGCGCTCCGTGCCGTACACCGGCCCCCGGCAGCCGATGGACGCCGCGAGCTGGTCCCGGCCGACCAGCACGCCCTTCGGCTCGCCGGTGGACCCCGAGGTGTAGGCGACGTAGGCGGGGCTCGTCTCCGGGACCTGCGGGTACGGCTCCGGGGACAGCGCCCGGCCCTCCTCGACGAGCCGCGCCGGCCGGAGGTCCGCCGCGTCCACGACCACCGGCGGGTCGGCCATCGCCGCGAGCGCGGAGGCCGGGACCGCGTCCTCGCCCCCGCTCAGTACCACCGCGCAGTCGACGTCCCGGCAGAGCGCCTCGAACCTCCCCACGGGGAGGTCGGGTTCCAGGACCGCCCAGGTGGCTCCGGTGCGCAGTGCGGCGAGCATGGCCACCACGGACAGGGCGCTCTGCTCCGTCCGGACGCAGACGACCCGTCCCGGCCGCAGCCCGTGCCGCCACAGCAGCCGCGCCAGAGCGGCCGTGGCGTGGTCGAGCTCGCGGTACGTCAGGGAGTCCCCGCCGATCACGAGCGCGGTCGCCTCCGGTACGGCGGCCACCTGGTCCCGGAAGGCGTCCCAGACGGGCCGAACCTCCGCAGGGGCCTCCGTTCGCGCGAACTCGCCGGGGTGCCGGGTCATCGCGGCCTCGCTTCCTGTGTCGTTCCCCGTGCCGGTCATGGCGCGCCGTCGATCACGCGGGTGTGGCCCGGGGCCTTGCCCGGCGGGCGCTGCGGGTCGACGGCAAGCACCAGGCGGTCCGGTTCCTCCGCCGTCGTCGCGTAGCCGGCGAAGCGCATGGTGACCAGCAGATTCCGGTTGGCCTCCGTCGGGGTGAAGTGCGCGACCGGGCGCCGGCCGTCCGCCAGGGCCCGCTGGATCAGGTGGTGCAGCAGCACGCTCCCCGCACCGCGCGAGGCGACCCGGCAGGACATCAGCATCAGCCGCAGGACCGAGTCCCGCCCGACGAGTTCGGTGACAGCCAGGCCGATGATCCCGTAGTCGCCGAAGCGGTCCCGGAGCCCGGCCAGCCGCACCTGGTGGTCCGGGGACGCGCTCAGCCGCCGCAGTTCGTCGATGCCGTAGGTCAGCCCCGTGCTGTTGAGCTGATGGGTGCGGACGGTCAGCTCGCTCGCCCGGGACAGGTCCTCCTCCGTGGCCGGACGCACCTCCATGACCAGCCCGAGCGAGTCGAGGAACGCCTGGCGCCCTTCGGTGAACTCCTCCTCCGCCTCATGGCGTTGCCACTCCGTCTGGTACAGCCGGCGCCGCCCGGCGGCCTCCGCCGTGATGTGCTCGGGCCGGAACTCCGGTAACTCCGGGAGCTGTCCGGCCTCCGACGCCGGGTAGCAGCGGACCATGGGGAGTTCGGCGGCGACCTCGGCCCGCTCCACCGGGTCGTTGTCGACGAACGCGATGGTGTCCAGGCCGATGTTGAGGGCCTTCGCGATCCGGCGCACCGAGGCGGACTTGGCGCCCCAGCCCACCCGTACCGCGCAGAACCACTCGGCCAGCCCGCGTTCCGTCAGATGCCGGTGGGTGACGCTCCGTTCGCCGCGACTGGCGGCGGCGTGCAGGATGCCGCGACGGTCCAGCTCGGCCAGGGTCTCCAGCGCGGCGGGGAACGGCTCGGGGTCATCGCCCTCCAGCACCACGCCGTTCCACAGCGTGTCGTCCAGGTCCCACACGAGGCACTTGACGGTCGGCGCGCCGTCCACCCCCGTCACGACGCGGCCCCGAAACGACGTAACAACCGCTCGGCTATCTGTAGTTCGGCCACCTGTGGTGCTCCTTCGATGATCTCCATGACCTTGGCGTCCCGGAAGTGACGGCCCGCCCTGCTGTCGGGTGCGCAGCCGGCGGAGCCGAGCACCTGGACGGCGTCGCGGCTCGCCGTCGCCGCCGCGGCGGCCGCGGCGTACTTGGCCATGAGCGTCTCGGGCACCCCGTGTCCGGGGCCCGGGGCCCGTGCCTCCGCGGCCCTGCGGGCGAGCTCGCGGGCCCCGGCGGCGTCCACCGCGGCCCTGGCCAGCATCGACCGGACCAGCTGGTGATCGCCCAGGAGGGCGCCGCCCTGGCGGCGGGAAGCCGCGTGGGTGGCGGCTTCCTCGACGCACGCCTCCGCCATCCCCACGCATCCCCAGCCGACCGTGAAGCGGCCGTGGTCGAGCGCGGTGCCGACGACGTGGGAGAGCCCCAGGCCGGGAGGGGCGATCAGCCGGGTCCGGGGCACCCGCACACCGTCGAAGGACAGATGGGCGATCCGGGCGGCCCGCATGCCGAGCTGGCCGCGCACCGGCTCCCGCTCGACACCGGCCCGGTCCGCGTCCACGAGCACGGCCGCGGGCTTTCCCCCGTACCGGCCGAGCACCAGGAACACGTCGGCGACCTCGCCGAAGGTGATCCACCGCTTGCGGCCGCTCACCACCACTTCCTGGGAGCCGGACCCGCCCGGTGCCTCGATACGGGTCTCCACGGCGCCCAGCGCGCTGCCGGCGGACTGCTCGGTCACCGCGAAGCCGGCGGTCAGTTCGCCACCCGCCAGCCGGGGCAGCCAGTCGTCCCGCTGCTCCGCCGTTCCCCAGCGCAGCAGCGCCGCCGCGACCATGCCCTGGACGGTCAGCAGCCCGCGCAGGGCGCTGCACTCGCCGCCGATCCGTGCGGTGATCTCCCCGAGCGCGAGCGGACCGAGGCCCGCGCCCCCGTACCGCACGGGCAGGTCCGCGGCGAGCAGTCCCGACGCGGCGAACTCCCGGCGCACCGTATCGGGCAGCCCGCCGTCCTGGTCCCAGCGAGAGGCGCGGGCGCGTGCTTCGGCCGCCACGTCCTCCGCCGCCCGGAACAGGTCCGGGGACGGCGAATCCACCGTCGCGGCGCCGGGACCACCTTCAGGACCCCTCGGCATGCGCCACTCCCCGTCCGGGGGCACCGGCCTTGCGCCTCACGACCTCCGTGATGCGGTTGGCGGTCCTGAAGTTGTCGAGATCCAGGTCCTCGACCTCGATGGTGAGGCCGAAGCGGTTCTCCACGAACGTCACCAGCTCCAGCGCGAACAGGGAGTCGGCGAAACCCTGGTCGAAGTAGTCGTCGTCCGGCTCGATCCTCCGCCGGAGCGCCGCGCTCAGGAACTCGGTGATCTGCTCCGTGATGTCGTCGTTCATGCCACGCCCTCCTGTGGATCTGTCTCGACCAGCAGCAGGCTCCAGGCGGCCACCGGGCTGACGTTGATCAGGACCGTGAGGCCGCCGGGGGCCATCTCCCCCCGGTCCAGTGCGGTGCGGAGATTGAGGAACACGTCGATGGGGCCGAGGTGTCCGTACCTCCGCAGGTTCTGCCGGCACGCCGGCAGCAGTTCGATGCCCAGGGAGTCCTCAAGGAAGGTGAAGCCCCCGGCGGACAGGTTCTGGCTGACGAAGCCGCCGATGTCCTCGCGGCCGACTTCGTTGCGCCGCAGCAGGTCGTCCAGCATCCCGGAGAGGCGGTTGCGCGTCTCCATGGCCAGGCGGAAGGAGTAGGTGCTCGGTTCCGTGCACTGCTCGCGCCACTGAGTGGTGGGGCGGTCCCGGTAGTCGACGTGGAAGAGATCCCAGTAACGCCCGTTGCTCAGCTGCGCGATGTCACGTATCCGTATGCTCCCGCCGCGGGAGAGCAGCAGCGCCTGCCCGGCGTCGCCGTTCACCGTGACGGGGTGGCGGTAGCGCAGGGCGGCGGCCGGCTTGCTGCCGTGCACGACCAGGACATGGTCCAGCTCCGGGTCTGCGGCCAGCAGTCCGCGGGCCGTCAGCAGGGCGGGGGTGATCGAGACGCAGCCGAGCCCGCCCACCGTGAAGGTGAGGGCGTTGCCGGCGCCGAGCCGCTCCTGGAGCTGGGTCGCCTCCGAGCTGAGGAACGTCTCCTGGACCCGCGACTCCACCATCACCAGGGCGCCGACGTCCCCGGCGTCGAGCCCCGCCTGTTCGAGGGCCCGGCGCGCGGCGCGTTCCGCGAGGGCGACCGAGCTCAGCCGGTCGTCAGCCCGGACGGTGTCGATGCCCAGCGCGTCGCGGGTGGCCCGCTCGGTCTCGTCGAGCGTCCGCACCCCGGCGATCGGCAGGGTGTGCTCGGGGAGATACCAGGCCGCACTGCGGATGGCGACGGGTGCTGCCTGCTGAAGGGCCTGCTGGGACACGCTCGTTCCCTCTCGTCCGAGAGCCGAATGGCCTCAGCCTGCCCCTGCGGTCCCTGGAGCCACCAGGTCTTTAAGCGGACGGCAAATGCGCCGGGCGGGCGTCGCTCCCTGCCGACCGGCCGGGGAGTTCGCGGTACATCTCGGCGAGCAGGAACGCCAGGTCCAGGGACTGCGTGTGGTTCAGGCGCGGGTCGCAGGCCGTTTCGTAGCGCTGGTGCAGGTGCTCGGGCAGAACCGTGTTGCCGCCGCCGATGCACTCGGTGACGTCGTCCCCGGTCAACTCCACGTGGATGCCGCCGGGGTGGCTCCCCAGCTCGCGGTGGACCTCGACGAAGCCACGCACCTCGTCCAGGATCGTGTCGAACCTGCGGGTCTTGTGGCCGCTCGCCGCGGTGATGGTGTTGCCGTGCATCGGGTCGCTGACCCAGCAGACCAGCGCGCCCTCCGCCTCGACCTTCTGCACCAGGGTGGGCAGCACATCGCGGATCCGCTCCGCGCCGGCCCTGACCACGAAGGTCAGCCGGCCGGGCTCGCGGTCCGGGTCGAGCCGGTCGAGCAGGGCCATGACGGAGTCGGGGCTCGCCGTGGGGCCGATCTTCACCGCGATGGGGTTGGCCACCCGGGAGAAGTACTCGACGTGCGCCCCGTCCAGGTCACGGGTCCGCTCCCCCATCCAGAGCAGATGGCCGCTGGTGGCGTACGACCGGCCCGTACCGGGATCGGCGCGGGTGAGGGCCGCCTCGTACTCCAGCAGCAGGCCCTCGTGGCTGACGAAGAACTCGGTGGTGCCGAGCTCCCGGGTGTCGACCCCGCAGGCCTGCATGAAGGCCAGGCTGCGGTCGATCGCGTCGGCCAGCCGCTCGTAGCGCTCACCGGCCCGCGAATCCGCCACGAACCCCTGGTTCCAGGCGTGCACCTGGCGCAGGTCGGCGAATCCGCCGGTGGTCAGGGCCCGGACGAGATTGAGCGTGATGGCCGACGACTCGTACATCCGGCGCAGTCGGTCCGGGTCGGGCCGCCTGGCCTCCGCGGTGAACTCCGCGCCGTTCACCGCGTCGCCCCGGTAGGAGGGCAGCTCGATCCCGCCGCGCCGCTCCACGGCACTGGAGCGCGGCTTCGCGTACTGACCGGCCAGCCGGCCGACCTTGACGACGGGCAGGGCGGTGGCATGGGTGAGCACCACGGCCATCTGCAACAGGGTCTTGAGCTTTCCGTGGATGGACTCGGCCGTCGTCCTGGCGAAGGTCTCCGCGCAGTCGCCGCCCTGGAGGAGAACGGCCTCCCCGCGCGCCACCGCGGCCATCCTGCGACGCAGCAGGTCGCATTCGGCGGCGAAGACCAGGGGCGGGGCGAGCTCCAGCTGCTCCGTCGCCACCCGCAGTTCGGCCCGGTCGGGCCAGTCCGGCTGCTGGGCCGCGGGGAGCCCGCGCCAGGAGTCGCGGGCGTCCTTCATCGTTTCGGGTTCCCTCTTGCTGACTCTCATTGCAGCCTTCCGTGCGGACGGCGGACAGGGAGGAAGTACTCAATGGGGCACGGTGGGGACGACTGGGAATTCCTGTCCCCGATTCAGACGTGCACCAGCTCAATCCACCGAGCCGGTCCGGGTCAAGCAAATCAGGAATGGACCGCATCCGGGGGTGCGGATTGGTCTGGCTCCACCGGCACACCACTGTTTTGCTGACCGCGGCCGAGTAGAAGTGGACCGGCCGATACTGCCATCGGCACCGAATTCACAAGGAGTTCACCATGCCGAAAACGAGCAAGATCGGTATCGAGGTCACCGATACCGATGTGCCGCACCATGATCCTCTCGATCTGTACGTACACCTACTGGAGCTCCTCCCCGTTCAGGACGTATTCCTCTTCGAGAGCGTCGACGGTGCCGACCGGGACCGCCGCTCGGCCGTCGTCGGCTTCGGCCGGCTGGCCGAGATCCGGGTGTTCGACGGCTACGTCGAGATCGACGGGGCCGCTCCCCTCGCCCTGGCCCTGGCCCGGGAGGCGGAGTCGCTGGGGATGACCGCCGCGCACCCGGCCGGCGCCGAGGTGTACAGCTACCGCTTCACCGGCCCCGACCGGATGTGGGGCCTGCTCTCGCGCGCGCAGGGCCTCTTCGACGTGGACACCCGCATCCCGGCGACGTCGTACGCCTTCGGCTTCCTGACCACGCTCGCGTACGAGTCCGCCTGGCACATGGAGGAGCTCCCGGACCGCACCAAGGTTCCGCGCGGACCGGACATCACCCTCACGCTCTTCCGGGACACCGTCTGGTACGACCTGCCGTCGGGCCGGGTCCGGCGGCTGAGCGCCCGGAGCGACGCCTTCGGCGACGCGCGGGTCGTGGTGGACGTCGCCGCCCTGGCGCACCGAGCCGCCCCCGCCGTTCCCGAGGCGCCCGCGCCCCTGTCGGTGCGCGACAGCGTGAGCCGGGAGACCTTCCTGGACTGGGCCGACCGGTGCCTGGCGCACATCGGGGTCGGGGACATCTACCAGATCCAGATAGGCCACCGCATCGATGTGCGTTCCGCGTTGACCCCCGTCGATGTCTACCGACGGCTGCGGGAGCGCAACCCGTCGCCCTACATGTATCTGATGCCCCGCGCGGACAGCGTGCTGATCGGCGCCAGCCCCGAACTGTTCTTCCGGGTCGAGGGTGACACGGTCGAGATGCGCCCCATCGCGGGCACCGCGCGGCGCGGCACGGACGAGGAGGAGAACCAGCGGCGCATCAAGGAGATGCGGGAGAGCACCAAGGAGCAGGCGGAGCACATCATGCTGGTCGACCTGTGCCGCAACGACATCGGCCGGGTGGCACGCCCCAGCACCCAGCCGGTGGAGCGGCTGATGGCGGTGGAGAGCTTCTCGCACGTCTTCCATCTCGTCTCCACCGTCACCGGCCGGCTCCAGGAAGGCCTGGACACCTGGCAGGTGGTGCGCGCGACCTTCCCCGCCGGGACGATGACCGGCGCGCCCAAGGTCCGCGCCATGGAGATCATCGACGGGCTCGAAGAGCAGCGGCGCGGGAGCTACGCGGGCGCAGTGGGCCTGGTCGACGTGCGCGGCTGGAGCGAACTGGCGCTGTGCATCCGCACCATCGAGTACGACGGGAGCACGTACTCGACCCAGAGCTCGGCGGGCATCGTGGCGCAGTCGGAACCCGCGGCCGAGTGGCGGGAGACCCTGGCCAAGATGGGGGCCGCCTACTGGGCGCTCACCGGTGAGGAGCTGCTGTCGTGAACACCCCAGACCCCAAGGGCGTACCGGACATGAAGGTCCTGCTGATCGACGCGTACGACAGCTTCGTGCACATCATCGACCAGTACCTGCGCACCCTGGGCGCGCGTACCGAGGTCGTACGGTCCCTGACCCGCTCCCCCGACGAGCTGGCCGCCTCCCGCCCGGACGCGGTGGTGCTCGGCCCCGGCCCCGGGCACCCCGCCGAGTCCGGTCACGTCGAGCTGGTGCACCGGTTCGCCGGGACGGTGCCGCTGCTCGGCGTCTGCCTCGGGCACCAGGCCATCGCCCTGGCTCACGGCGGCACGATCGAGGTGGCGGACCAGGTGATGCACGGGCGGACGAGCATGGTGCGGCACGACGGGGAAGGCCTGTTCCAGGGGCTCGGCAACACCCTCGAAGTGACCCGCTACCACTCGCTGATCGTCTCCGAACCCCTCCCCGAGCAGCTGGTCACCACCGCCGTCGCCATCGACCACGGCTATGTGATGGGACTGCGGCACCGCACGCTGCCCATCGAGTCGGTGCAGTTCCACCCGGAGAGCATCACCACGACCGGCGGGCTCGCCATGATGCGTAACTTCCTCACCGACGCCGCCGGTTCACGGGAGCAGAGCGTCGGCGTCTGACCGCACACCCATCGCCCGGATGGCCTCGGCCACCCCGGAACAGGGCAGATGCGCATGGCCCACCACCAGGGCCGGGGCGTCCCGGCGCGGCCAGGCGTGGAACGCGGCGGCCCCGCGCACCAGGACGGAACGGCGCAGCGCCCCGGCCACCAACGCCCCCTCGTCGGTGTGCCGGGGCAGTCGCACGTAGGCGTGCAGCCCCGCACCCCGGCCCAGCACCACGGCACCGGGCAGATACCTGAAGACCGCTTCGTCCAGGGCGTCCCGGCGCCTGCGGCCCAGGGCGTTCAGACGGCGCAGATGACGGTCGAACAGTCCGGTACGCAGGAGCTCGGCGAAAGCCAGCTGGGTGAGGGTCTCGGTGCCCAGGTCGTGCCGGGCACGCGCCCGCAGCAGCTCGTCGAGCATCGGCCGGGGCGCGGCGAGCCAGCCCAGGCGGAGCCCCGGGGACAGCGTCTTGCTGGCGGTGCCCGCGTAGACGACCCGGCCCGGCATCATGCGCTGCAACGCCAGCGGCCGGGGGGATCGTTCGTACCACAGACCCCCGTCGTAATCGTCCTCGATCACCCAGCCGTCGACGTCCCGGGCCCAGCGCGCCAAGGCCTCACGGCGCTCCGGGGACAGGGTGACGCCGGTGGGGAACTGGTGGGCGGGCGCGACCAGGACGGCGCGCGCCCCGGACGCGGCCAGCGCCTCGACGTCGATGCCCTGGCCGTCGACCCGAACCGGCACCGCCCGCACTCCGCTCTCCCGGACGAACTGCCGCTGTCCCGGGTGGCCCGGGTCCTCGATCGCGAGCTCGTCGATGCCCAGGCGCGGCAGGACCTCGCAGACCAGGCTGAGCGTCTGGGCGAATCCGGCGACCACCATGAGGTGGTCGGGCGAGGTGCGCAGCCCCCGCAGACGGCCCAGGTAGCAGGCGAGTTCGTAGCGCAGCGCGGGGTCACCGGCCGGTGGCGGGTAGCCGTGATGCACCGAGTCGGTCTCCTGGAGGACCCGCTGGTAGCAGCGCAGCCACTCGCGCCTCGGAAAGGCCGGAGTGTTGCCGCCTCCGGGGCGCAGGTCCCAGCGGACCCGCGGCACCTGTCCCTCGTCCAGCAGGGCGGGCGCGGCGGGCTCGGCCTCAAGATGGCCCACCACCCTGGTACCGGCGCCCTGGGCCGCCTCCAGATATCCCTCGGCGACGAGCTGCCCGTACGCCTCCACGACGACGCTGCGCGATACGTCCAGATCACCGGCGAGCCGGCGGCTGGACGGCAGCCGGGTGCCCGGCTGGAGAATTCCCTCGGATATCTCCCTCTTGATGAATTCCTGGATCTGCGTGGTCAGAGAATTCCTGGAATCCCTGACCACCTCTACCGCTATGTGCAAGGCCACGGTCCTGTCCCTCCTGAAGTGGTCCGTACCGGTCGCCCGACAGTGGTCTGGAAATAAGCCGCCGCCATTCGCAGACTGAACAGCGACACGTCCGCTTGCGCCGTTCAAGGAGAATTCCCGTGACTGCCGAGCCACAGGGTCGTACCTGGCCGCACCTGCTCAATACGCTGCTGGATCGCAGAGATCTGACCGCCGACGACACGGCCTGGGCGATGGACCAGGTGATGTCGGGCAGCGCCGGGGCGGCCGGCGTGGCCGGTCTCCTGGTGGCGCTGCGCGCCAAGGGGGAGACCGTCGACGAGATCGAGGGCATGGTGCGCGCCATGTACCGGCACGCCGTGCCCCTTCACATACCGGGCCCCGCGCTGGACATCGTCGGGACCGGTGGCGACGGCTCCAACAGCGTCAACGTGTCCACGATGTCGGCGGTCGTGGCCGCCGCGGCGGGCGCCCGCGTGGTCAAGCACGGTAACCGCTCGGCCTCCTCCGCCTGCGGCTCTGCCGATGTGCTGGAGGAGCTGGGGGTGGCGTTGACCCTGGCTCCGCGGGAGGTCGCGGCGGTCGCAGAGGAGACCGGCATCACCTTCTGCTTCGCCCCTGCGTTCCATCCGGCGATGCGGCACGCGGCCGGGCCGCGCCGGGAGCTCGGCATCCGTACCGTCTTCAACGTGCTGGGCCCGCTGGCCAATCCGGCATCGCCCACCGCGCAGGCGGTGGGTGTCGCGGACCGGCGCCTCGCGCCACTGCTCGCGGGGGTGCTGGCCCGCCGCGGGGTCTCCGCGCTGGTCTTCCGCGGGGACGACGGAATGGACGAACTGACGGTCACCACTACCTCCACGGTCTGGTCGGTCCTCGGGGGCGAGGTACGCACCGAGTCCTTCGACCCCAGGGACATCGGGATCGAGTACGCGCCGGCCGCCGCACTGCGCGGCGGGGACCGCGCTCACAACGCACGGGTGGCCCACGAGGTGTTCGCCGGGGCCCGGGGGCCGGTCCGGGACGCGGTACTGCTGTCGGCCGCGGCAGGCCTCGCGGCCCTGGAGCCCAGCGGACGCCCCGTCACCGAGCGGCTCGCGGCCGGGGTGGAACTGGCCGCGGAGGCCGTCGACTCGGGTGGCGCGGCGGACGTCCTCGAACACTGGGCGGCGGTCACGGTCAAGTACGCCCAGGCCGGCTGATCCGGGAGGGCGGGCGGGCCCTGATCAGGCCCGGTCGCGCTCGGGCTGCCCGCGCAGCACCGCCATCACGTCCTCGGAGAGCTCGGCCACACTCGGCCGGCCGAGCAGCAGTTCCCGCTCCAGCGGGATGCCGCACCAGCTCGACAGCTCACCCGCGAGCCAGGTGCTGGTCGCCGAGTCGACTCCGTACGCGCTGAGGGGCACGTCGGGGTCGATGGCCTCGGGCGCCAGTTCCAGCAGCTCGGCGAGCAACTGGACGACGTGGTCGGCCACTTCGCGCTCGGATATGTTCCGGGGACCGGTTCGTCGGCTGTCCATCTTCACGTCTCCTCCTCGACTTCATCTGCTGGAGCTCATCGGCTGGACCACTGGGCGAGCGGCCGCAGCTGTCCGGCCGCCACCTGCTCGGCACAGGCCCGACGGCGGATCTTGCCGCTGGTGGTACGGGGCACCTTGTTCCTGGCCACCGCGAAGACGCTCACCGGGGTGGGCAGCGCCCTGGCAACCGCGATACCGGCCGCCCGTACGGCCCCGGCCAGCACCTCCTGGTCGCGCTCGGCCGTCTCGATCACGACGGCGACCCCGTTCCGCTCCTCGTCCAGCGGCCAGGCAGCGGCGCGCTGGTACGCGAAGGCGGCGTGGGCTTCGCCGGCCACCGCCTCGACGTCCTGCGGGAAGTAGTTCTCGCCGCCGATGATCAGTACGTCCTTGAGGCGGCCGGTGATGAACAGCTCGCCCCCCTCAAGGAACCCCAGATCCCCCGTGCGTACGTACTGTCCCTCCGCGATTCCTTCCGCCCCGGGGACGGCGCCCTCGGTCCGCACGCCGAAGACCTCGGCCGAGGCGGTCCCGTTGCCCCAGTACCCCGCGCAGTTTCCGGGGGCGCTCACCCAGATCTCGCCCACCACCCGCTCGGCCAGGGGGTGGCGGGTCTCCGGGTCGACGACGCACACGGCGGTATCGGTGACCGCGCTGCCGCAGCCGACCAGCTCTACGGTGTCCGCGGACGGCGTGGCCGGTACGGCCTTGCCCTCCGCGAGAGCGACCCGGTCGTAGTGGCGCACCGGGGTCGGGAAGAGCGGCCTCCCCATGGTGACGATGAGCGTGGACTCGGCGAGGCCGTACCCCGGCGAGAAGACCTCCTCGCGGAAGAAGCTGGGCCGGAACGCCTCGGCGAAGTGGCGCAGCGTCGAGGCCTTCACCGGCTCCGAACCGTTGGCCGCCACCCGCCAGGTGGACAGGTCGATCCCGGCCCTCTCGGCCTCCGGAATCCGCCGCACGCACAGGTCGTACGCGAAGTCCGGCGCGGCCGCGAACACGTCCTCCTCCGCTTCGATGGCGCGCAGCCAGACGCGCGGGTCGCGCACGAAGGCGGCGGGCTCCATCGTGACGGCGGCCGCGCCGGAGACCAGGGGCAGGACGAGCCCGGTACAGAGCCCCATGTCGTGGAAGAGCGGCAGCCAGCTGACCACCGTGGTTTCGGGGTCGATCTCGCAACGGTCCCGCATCGCGCGCTGGTTGGCGACCAGGTTGCCGTGGCTGACGATCACCCCGCGGGGGTCGCCCGTAGAGCCCGAGGTGTACTGGAGCAGCGCGACGGCGGCGGGGTCCGACGCCGCGGGGTCGGGGGCCCGCGTTCCCGGGTCCGCCGGCTGCCGCACGGATATCCAGACCGGTGCGGCCCCGGAACCCGTACCGGCCTCCTCGGCGTCCTCGGCGTCCTTGGCGTCCTCCGGCGTGGACACGAGCACCGCGACGGGCGCACAGTCACGGTGGATCGTCCAGAGCCGGTCGTTGCGGACGGTCGCGCGGTGCCGCGCACCGGTCCGCAGGGGCGGTACCGGCACGGCGATCATCCCCGCGTACAGGCAGCCGAGGAAGCCCACGTGGAAGTCGAGCCCCGGCAGGGCGGGCACGATGACGCGGTCCCCGGCCGCGCCGACCGTCCGCAGGGCGGCGGCCACGGCACGGACCCGGCCGAGCAGCGCGGCAGCGCCCACCCGGTCCGTCCGGTCACCGGCGGAGTCCAGCGCGGTGAAGAGCGGCAGGTCGGCGGTCACACCGTGGGCGCGCTCCATGAGCAGGTCGATGAGGGTTCCGGCAAGGGGCTGCGCGGTCGGACTGTCCACGGCTTCACTCTCCTCAGGTGACATGGCGTGGTGCTGCTTCGCGATCGAGCCACTGGGCGAAGGCGGGCAGGTCCGGCAGGATCACCGTCGAGCAGGCGAGCACGGCGAGGTTCTGCCGCATGGCGGTGACCGTGACGACGGTGCGCCCGGCCCGGAAGGCGGAGAGCATCTCGGCGGCCGTGCCCATGCTGGGCTCGTGCCCCGGGAGCCAGGCCACGCAGACGTCGCTGCGCGCGGCCAGCAGCGTGAGCTCGTGGAACATGTCGGTGAGGTCGACGAGTTCGGGCGCGAGCTCACTGCGGTGGATGGGGCGCGTTCCGGTCAGCCCGGCGTGGGCGGCGCGGATGTCGGCCGGATGCGCCACTTCCCACTCGGCCATCAGCAGACCGGGGTCGTGGATGATGGCGCCGGGGCAGCGGGCGCGGATGCTCGCGGTCAGTGCCGCCCGGTAGGACTGGTCGACGAGGCTCGAACCGCTCCTGGCCCCTTGCATGGTTCCGGCCAGGAAGAACGACTGTGTCCGGTTCACCGCGGGTGGCCGGGGCTCGGCCGTCATTCGTCCTCCAGCGAGTATTCGGCGAGCGCGAGGCCGTCCGGGGCCGCGGCGCGGTGCAGCTCCGCGGCCTTGAACAGGACTTCTTCGATCTCCCGACCCGGCACACCGACGGCGTCCGCGACCACCTCCCGGTCCCGGTCGAACTCCCGGCTGCCCTGCCGGGCGACGGCACCCTGGTTGTCCTTGCTGATCAGCGACCGGGAGTCGCCCCGCAACGGCCGCCCGGCCAGTGGCATTACGAGCTCAGCCAGTTGGCGCGTGCCGGGGTGCAGCACGCGCACCGAGACGCTGTGCTGCTCGGGATGCAGCAGCTGCGGCCGTACCCAGCCGGCGTCCGGCGGGACCTCGGCCAGCACCCGGTCCGGCCGCATCAGGAACGAGCGCGAGATCACCCGGTGGCCCCGGCGAGGACTGAAGCGCAGGTAGTTCAGCCGCACCGAGTCGTCGCCGAGCCGCCAGCGCACCCGCACGCTGCTCGGCGCGGCCGAACCGTCGCCGCGCACCCTGAACGGGTAGGCCTCGACCGTCAGCGACACATCACCGTCCACCGCGTCGGCCCGCTCCAGCCGCAGCGGAAGGCAGTGCATCAGATAGGGATCAAGAATCGTGATCCCGTCCGCGTCACGGTAGACGGCGGCCACGTGCCGTCCGTCGACCCGGTACTCGGCCTCCACACCCACCCGTTCGGCGACGCCCCGCCCGGCCTCGAACGACTGCCAGGCACAGGAACCTCCGTACGCCGACGGCAAGGGACCGTCGCCGAAGTATTCGTGCAGCTGGGACGCGCTGTTGTACGGGTAGGAGGTGAGGAGTTCAACGAGTACGGCCTCCTGAGCCGCACGCAAGGACGAGCCGACGACACCCTTGGAACGAGAAGGAACAGAACCAGCCAACCCGGCCGCCCTGCCTGTACCGATCACACTCATGCTCGGACTCCAAACCCAGCCGTCGGACCGCGGCAGCGGATCGGCTGCCGCCCAGCGACCCTGCGAAGAGTCTGCCGACCCGCCCTGACACAGCACTGACGCCCGAGCGACATCCGTACCGACCCCGGCCCCGCAAACGACGAAATCCGGCCCGATCAAGGTGATCGGACGGCCCCGACGATCTGCTCTGCGTACGCGGCCCCGAGACGCGAACGGCATACGTCGAAGGACAGAATCCACCGCATGACGGCCACCACTTCCCTATCGCCCATCCCGGTCGCGCCTGCCGGCCTGACCGACCGGGCCAGAAGGTTCGTCGAGGTGAACGGCGTTCGTGTTCCTCAACAGGGCCTCGGCCAGCGCCGGGAGAAGTGGATCGAGCACGGGGTCCCGGCCGTAGAAATCGACCGTGCCGCAGCTTTCCAGAACCGTTGGGGCGGCCTTGCGCTGCCGCCTGCCCCGTTCTACGAGGGCGGTCCGCGCATCCTGGGCACCGACTGTCCCGAGGGCCCGGCCGCCGAGGGCTGGCTGTTTCCGGCAGGAAGCTGTCGGGTGTCCATGGCCTACGGATTCATGATCGGCTCCGACGGCGCCTTCGGGATCGACGCCTACCGCTGGACACCGCTGCATGCCGGCACCGACGGATGGGTGGAGTCGCTGGCGCTCGCCGCCCATGCCGGTCGCTGGGCCAGGACCGTGACGAGGATCAAGGGGAAGGCCGTCGAGTCACTGGACCTCGTCGGGTTCGAGCCGGTGCCTGAAGTACAGGGCGTGACGGACACCTGGTGGCGGGGCAAGGACTCACTCATCGCCCTCTACCGGGGCGAGGCTGTCGGCATGGACGCGCCACGATGCCTCGAAGCCCACGTGTACGGCGGCCTCGACAAGTGGGGGCTCCACGGCGGCTGACCGCCGACCCCGCGCTCGGCCACATCGGGTGACTGCTCCAACAACCGTGCCAAAGAATTCCATTGCTTCTGCGAGTACTTCACGGATCACAGTTGGCGGCAGCAGGCTTGACCACCCACCGAGGAACTCAAGCCGGGCGGTGGCAGCTCGAACCGTACGGCGCCCACCGAACCACCCCCACGTACTCACCGGGACCTCCTGACGGGCCCAGTAACGACGAAATCCCGTCCGATCGAAATGATCGGACGGGATTTCGTGAACCGTTCACGAGTGTCTCTGACCAAGCGGGACGGAAGCGGTTGAAGATCGCTTCCCAGTTGGCCAAAGATCGTTTCCCGGTGATGGGGCAGCCACTCGATATGGAGTGGAGTCAGGGCGGCCACGCAGGGCAGAGTGGGACGGTGAGTGAACTGTGGGCACATACCCTGACGTGGGCAGATGTGGATCCGGCTCGGCATCCGTTCGAGATGGACGACGATGCGGCGGAGGAATTGGCGAGCCTTGTAGCGCCCTTGCTGCCCAGCGCTGACGTCGCTCGCAAGGATCGCTGGCGTTCGCTGGATCTCGTCACCGAGTTCCTGGCGGGCCGGTACGGCCGATGGGCCTGCGGATGGAACTGGTCGGTCGGTGAGGGTGACGTCGACGGAGGTGTCGTCGGGGTCTGGTGCTGTTCATCCCACTCCATGACGACCCCGGATGCGACTGCCCCGCTGGTTGTTGAGGCTCTCCGGGAATGGCGTGACTGGCTGGAGGACCTGGCGGAACGGTTCGCGGCCCTGGCCCCGCCGGAGAACACCGCGGTGTCTTCAGCGGACCTCTGGTACTGGGAGCGGGCGTGCACGCGCCTGGTCACCGTGGTGGCTGACCGCACCCAGGCCGAGAGCGGCTGGTACGGACACTGCATGCAAGTCCTCCGATGGTTCCTCGCCTACAACGGCATCAACGAGGGCCAGGCCGAGGAGATCGTCAAGAACGCGGTCGGCGGCCGGTTCGGCAGCTGGATCGCACCTGACGTTCCGGTGGTCGACGCGGTGAGTTCGCGGTTCGCCAGAGGCGTGGGTGGCATCAGATGACTTCCGGGCCCGGCCAAGCGAAAGACAGCCTGGCCGACTGGCTGCTCATCCGGCCGGAGATCTCCTGGCCGTCCTGGCGCGGCGCACGCCTCATCTCGGAGGCGCCGGCCCGCGACGGCTTCCGGAATTTCTACGTGGCATCGCGAGGCGGGCAGGACAGCGAGGGAACCACGCGGGTACTGACCGCCCTCGACTTGGCCTTCGCCGACGCGGAGCAGGCCAGATCGCTGACCTTCGCCCTCATGGCGAAGTGGCAGCGGACCGTGCTGGGCCACGACCTCGTCGGTTTCCGCACAATGCCGGCCTTCGCGAAGGGCGGACGGGAACGCTACGGCCTTGCACCCGATACGCAGGCCCGATTCGAGCGATGCCTGTCCGAGAGCGCTCAACCGGATCTGGCCGTCCCGTCACGCGCTGCCCGGACCTACCTCGACATCCTCTTCTTCCATCCGTTCCAGGACGGCAACGCGCGCGCTGCCATGCTGGCGTTGGCCTTCGTCCTGGCGCGGGAAGGCATCCCACTCGACCAGGTTCACCCACTCCAGACCACGCGCTGGGCCGATGACGCCGAAGGCGCGGCCGATCTGGCGGTGCTGCTCGGAGTCCTGATCGCCGCTGCGGAACGGCGTCTGACCCGCGGGAGGCAGTCATGAACGAACGCGACGTCCTGCTCAACGAGCTCGCGCAGGGGCTGCGCCCCATGTCAGAAGGCATCGAATGGTTCGACAGCCTCGGCCAGGAAGAGCAGTCCGAGGCGCTGCTGTTCCTGTGCCACCACTGCGTCCAGGCGCGCGCAGTCACCGAGGACGCACCAGAGAGCATCCGCCGTTCCGGGCTGCGCCCGACGCATACGCCCGCAGTGCTGATCTCACGAGGCCGGATCGACGAGCAACTGGGAAAGATCGCCGGTCTCATGCCTCTCGACGAACGCCGTAAAGCGTTCAGGCTGTTGATCGCGGTGCTCTCGATCGCCGACGCGCGGCGCCGCGAGCGCTTCTGCTTTGGCGGCTGCAGTCACTGGTGGCACAGACTGCCGTCCGTCGCCTGACAGCCCAGCGCCGCACTCTGAAGGCCACTTCCCGGTCGAACGTCCTCTGGGTAGCGGATCAGTCCCACCAGAAGTCCCAGTGGCGGGCCCTGGTGATCCGCTCGGCGTATGCGGCCAGTGTGTACGGCCTGCTGCCCTGCCAGATGTTGTCCGGGCAGAAGGCGAAGTGCTCGGCCGCGACTAGGAGAGCCTCGTGCTCGTCCATTGGAGGCGAGGCGATGCTGAGGTGCAGCGTGGAGAAGCCGACCGCGACGACACGAGCACCGAACCGGTGCTCCCAATCCCGGACGACCGCAGAGAACTTCGCGGTGTCGTTGTCGTAGTTGCAGGGCCCGGACCAGCCCGCGACAGTCAGCGCCTCGGCACCGGACTCTGCGATGACCAGCCCGAGACGTGTCTGGGGGTGGTCGGCAAGGAACGCCTGCGCGTACTCGGCGGCCAAATGGTCGGGACGCGTTACGATCTCCCGCCGGGACGCGAGGCCGGGCCATGTCTGCCCGAAGGGGGCCGTAACGGCAAGGCGCCTGTCGGTATCGAGCATGTCGTCTTCGTGGACGGCCGTATAGGTCGTCCACCACTGTGCGAGGAGGCCGACAGGGTCGTGGCCTGTCGGCGAGGACATCTGCTCAGGGAAGACCTCCCCGGATCCCCATGGGCGGAATTCGCTGTCGCTCGGATCCAGCGAGTCGAGCAACAATGGCCACAGGCCGGAGCGTGTGTGCTGGGCATGTATCCGCATCCACAGCTCGGCCGTTGTCGGCCCGTCGCTGAGCCACAGGGGCTGTACATCTCCGTCGCCCTCATCGGACGTGACCATCCGACCGAGCGGAAGCATGCCCTCCAGACCCATTCTGGTTCCAGGGTGCATGGGGCGGATGCTGGCGCTTTGACCAGGAAGTATCACTGGGAGGGTCCCACGAGGTGACGTCGTCCGGCAGACGAAGGAGGATCACGTCCCAGCTCATGGTGGCCTTCCGGGTTCGAGTAGCGGTTGTGGTGGGTCAGAACAGGCTGAGCTGGTCTCCGGGCGGCTCGGGCAGGAGCACGTTCTGCGGCCGGGCGAACGTTCGCCCGCCGGAGTCCGCCGTCCGATTGCGCCCATAGGTCCATCAGCTCGGACGGCTCGGTCATGAACCGCTCAAGGGCGTGCAGGGCGAGGTCGCGGAGAGGGTGAGATCAGGAAGGGGCTCTTCCGGCCCATAGACCCGGATCGGCCGGATCGCCCCCAGGGCATTGCGCGGCAACGAGGACAGCCCCAGCCACGGCTCGCTCAGACCCGGGTGCTTCCAGATAGCCCGCGGTATCGATCACACGGGTCAAGGTGCTGCGAATCAGGCGCGGGCGCTCGCCTGCGGCCGCCTCATCAAGTTCGCCGCAGAAGTCTGCTGCGGTGTCGTTGTCGAAGGGGCCGACGTCTCAAGTACCCATGCTCTCTTCCGATCACGATGTTGACCGGGGCATCCTGACAGAGGCCACTGACAGCACCTGCGCAGCCCGAGGGATGCCGATGAGCTGACTGGCATCGCCGTCACCCTGGCGCTGCTCCAGGACACGACGTTCACCTCCTCCATCGTCCGGATTCGGTGACCTCTTCCGTCCGCACTCCCACGTCCGATCACGTGGATGTGGCGGGGATGATGCCTGTGGGCCATGGACCTCGGCGACGGCACTGTGCGGCTGGACAACACCCCGTGGTTCGTCCGTGGCGTCGCCAACGACGACATCATCCGGGTTGAGATCGACGATGAGGGCATCCGCTGGGCTGGAGAGACGGTCCGAGCTTCAGAGAACTGCACGATCCGGCTGATCGTGCTCAAGGACGGCGGATCAGCCGCAGCCCGGCGGAGCGTTCTGGACATCTTCCACAAGCTCGGCACGACAGGCGAAGGTATCGAGAGATTCCGGATGGCTGCACTGGATGTCCCGCCAGGGGCGGACCTGCCACGGATCCGAAAGCTCCTTGAACACGGTGCGACAGAAGGCTGGTGGCACTGGGAAGAAGGGTGCGTTACCGCTGCTTGGAGGTCCACGGCCACGAACTGAGCGGCTGCGCGTGCTGCTGGCGGTCCGCCGAGGTCTCTGTCAGTGGCGCCGTGCATGATCGGGCGCATGACACATGGTTCCCGGGATGCCCTTCGCTCTCTCGCCTTGCAGCATCTGTCGCCTGAGGTTGCCGAGAAGTGGCTCGGTCTGCTTCGCCCTGGTGCGCGCCTGGAGGTAGCGGCCGGCTCTGACGATGGCGTCGGTCGGCTCGGCGGCCTCCCGTCCTTGCCAGTCGATGCGGAGTGGCCGGTGTGGGACGGGCACGGCCCGCTCTCCCTCGTCGCCTCGATCGACTGCGCGCGCCTGCCGGCGGCTGCGCTGGACATCGACCTGCCCGCGGCGGGGACACTGCTGTTCTTCTACTTCGATGGGCAGTTGGACGACGGCGAGGCCCTCGTACTGGCCGAGGACCGGGAGAGCTGGGCGGGCGCCCGCGTGCTCTATGTGGCGGCTGACGAGGAGGTGGCGGAGCATGAAGCGCCTGCAGGGCTCAAGCAGTATCCGGCGGTGCCGCTGACCGGTCGAGTGGAGGTGACGGCGACCGAGCCCTGGCATCCGTCCGTCCGGGCCGCCTTCGCCCCGGACGCCCCACTGGGGAACCGGTACGACCACCCCGTCTGCTCGCAGGAGTTCCTCGACGCGCTGTGGGAGTTCGATGATCAGGTAGGGCATCAGATCGGCGGCTACCCTCACTCAGTGCAGAACCCGGTCGAGATCGAGATCGCAGAGGCGGTCCTGGACGGCGAGGTGTCCTGGGACGACCCGCGGCTGTCCGAGGAGGCGGGCAACTGGGTGCTGCTGGCCCAGTTCGACAGCGAGGACAGCGCGGACATGATGTGGGGCGATGCCGGAGCCCTGTACTGGCTGATCCGCCCCGAGGATCTGGTCGAGCAGCGCTTCGAGCGGGCGATGTTCACCTGGCAGTGCAACTGATGACGGCGACACCTCCCGCCTGGGGAATCCAGTACACGCTGTGCCTGCCGAGTGAGGACGCTGCCCGCGCCGCCGCGGCCGAGCTTTCCGGGATGGGCCACCGTCTGACGGCAGTGCGCGTCCACGATCACTACCGGTTCGTTCCTTCGAGCTTCTGGTACGGAAAGCCGTCATGGGACCCGGAGCTGGAGGGGTGGTGGCAGGTCTTCTCGCTGGCCGTCCACAGCGGGTACGAGCGTATGGCTCTTGAGCCGTTCTTCCGGAGTGAACGGATTCGGGTGGCCGACGTGGCCCGTGCCCACGCCGGTTTTCAGCAGGGGTTCAGCGAGGGCCATGCTGCGACTCTCGAAGAAGTCTTCCAACGGGACGGCCTGGTCCATGAGCAGGCCGGCGCCGACGTCGCCCTTCCGAGCCCGCTGCCCGAGGATCCCGCGCGACCTCCGGCCGGTCCGCCGTGGAAGTGCGTTGAGATCGGTGAGCCCGCAGTGCTGGTCCGGGCCGTGGTGGCGGTCGCAGAGCGCATGTACGGCAGCTCGGAGGATGCTCCGGATGCCGTGGAGTGGCTACTTGATGAGGAGTTCGCGTTCGGCGAGCCCTACGGGTCAACGGGCGATTTGCTCGGCGATCTCGCGGATGCCGTGGCCCACCAAGGCACCTGCACCGACACCACCGTCGAGGCTGTCCCATTCCTCATGGAGCTGGTCTGCGACGACAGCGTCGCGCCCGGCAGCCGGCTGGTTCTGCTCTGCGACCTGTTGCGGCTTGCTGCTTCGGGGCCGGCCGCAGAGGTCTCCCTGGCCGATCGCATCACCGCGCTCGGGTGTGTCTGGGAGGAGTCTGCAGCCGAATACCTGACCCGGCGGGCCATCGGCAGCGAGCTGCCGAGGCTACTGTCCCGCTGGGAAGACGAGAGCGACGCTGCCCGATTCGCTCTCGCCTCCCTCACGGCGCTCTGTGGCACTCGTGACCAGCGCGCACTCTCAGGGCTGGCCGCGCTCCCGGCTCCAGCAGGCAGCTCCCGCGCCGATGTCGTGTCGCTCGTGGCAGCCCTGCTCAGTGACGACCGAGAATGCTTGGTACCTGCCCTGAACCGGCTGAGCTCCTGGCAGCCCCGCGTTGCAGAGGAGGCAGTCAGCCCGAGCGTGGATCCTCAGACTCTGGGACTGGCCATCCTTCCGAACCTCGTCCTCGAAGACGTGACGTCAGGAATCGCAGCAGAGCGTGATCTGCCATAACTGTTAAGGACGTTAAGAATTACGACTGGCATCGCAGACACGCAGGCCAGGGGTGCCAGCCGTCAGGCGCATGCTCCGCGGTACCGCAACTGCCGGACTTTGTTGGTCATTTGGCTGCCATGCACGACCGCAGCATCCAGGGCAGTTGGCAAGGAACAGTACTCATCGACGGCTCCCTCGCCTGCCCACACACCCCCAACGCCCTGGCACAGGCCACTCACGGCATGGACGACAAGACCTTCCGCCGACGGCTCGACGACCTGAAGCCACTGGTCGCCAACGGACTGCCCTACTTCCTCAAGCTCAAGCAGAACGCCGACGCCTGTGGAACCGTGCGCCTGCAACGCCCGGCGGCCGGACCGTCCCCCTCGGTGAACTGTCCACGCCGAGAACGCCTCCGCCCTGCACCACCGGCCGCCTCGGGCCCGCCTCAGACCGTGATCAAACTGGCGGATCGCCGCTCCCGCGCCAGCCACGCCTCGGCTCGCCCGACCATCCTGCTCCCGGACAGAGAGTGGACGGACCCTCCCGGCAAGGAAGCGCTGCCCGCCGTCTGCGGTGCCTCCGCGCTCAGCGTCCCCGCAGACGGCGGGCGGAGACCTGAAGATCGCCAAGTTCCGACAGGACAGCCACTACCTCAGCCCCGCCCGGGACCGGATCCACCAGCCGATCCGCTCCCACAACGAGGGCCTCAACGGCCACCTCAAGGGCGCCTACATGGACATCGGCAACCCCCTGCACCGCCGAGCACCCGGCCAGGTGGCCCAGACGATCCTCATCGCGATCATGGTGGCCATCGGAATCCTCGACATCCTGGACACCTGGCTCTACGAGCCGCCACACCCAATACGCCGCCACCCATCACCCCGAGCAGGCATCGAACGACCTTCAAAACGACGAAGATCCCGCCCGATCTTCCGATCGGACGGGATCTCGTCACCATTCCTGAGCTAACTCAAGAACAGCTGTGCGGTGGACCTGTGGGGATTTGAACCCCAGACCCCCTCGATGCGAACGAGGTGCGCTACCAGACTGCGCCACAGGCCCTTGCAACGAGTGAAACTTTAGCACCCTCCAGGGGGTGCTCGGAAATCCGGCAGGCGCTGGTCAGCCGAGTCGGCGTCGCGGCGCGCGGCCGGGGCCTCACTCGTTGGCCGCGCGTGGGCGGTCGTCCTCGTCGTACTGGTCGAAGAGAGGCGTCCGGCCCCGGTCGCGGGAGCGGCGGGACTGGCCGGTGCGCTGGCGCGGTGCGGGGTCCACGGAGGGTGCCGAGGGGCGCGGGGTGGCCGGCTGGGCGGGTTCCGCGGTGCTGGAGCGGGCCGCGCTCCAGGTCTCCGGGTTGCCGACCTCGACGCCGCCCGTGGCGCGCGGGGCGACCGGGGCGGTGACGTACGTCGGCAGCGGGACCGGGACCGGCTCCCAGCTGTCGCCCTGGACCCGGCCGCGTTCGCGCTGCTGGTCCACCCACTCCGCGTGGTCCGTCTGCTCGACCAGGGCTCGGCGGCCGGCCTCCTGCGGGGAGACCGTGGGGGTGGGCTCGGGTGCGGGGTGGCGCGCTTCGGGGTCCTCGTCGGACTCCGGGGTGGCCGTCGTGGCGGGCTGGTGCCTGCGCGGGCGGTTCTCGCGCAGGTGCTGCGCCGCCACCTCGGCCCGTCGCCGGTCCATGGTGAAGGCGAACCTGCGCCGCTCCTGGGCACGCAGATGCACGATGTACGTGCTCAGCAGCACCGCGGGAACCGCGGGGGCCCAGAGGAAGCCGAGGCCGCCGACCGCCGCGACGACCGCGCCGAGCGTGAAGCCGATGAAGAGGACGACGGTGGTACGCCGACGGCGTGCGAGTACCTGGGTGCGCTGCGCGCGCCGGGCTCGTTCGGCATCGATGCCACCGGGGCGCGGGCGAACGCGCCGGGCGGGTGCGGATACGGGGTCGGGGCCGGCCGGGGCTGCCGGGCGGTCCCGGCCCTGCCGCTCCTTCGGCGCGCGCTCCGGCGTACGGGCCGGGTCATGGACCCGGGCCTCGGTGTGCGCCGGGGGCGCGGAAAAGTTCCGGACGTCGACGGAATCCATTCGGTCCGTGTCCGCGTCCGGGTCGGCGTCGGGCGCCGCCTCACCGTCGGTGCGCTCCTGCAACCCCTTGGCATACCGGCGCTCCATCGCCGCCCGTCCGGACAGCAGCCGGATGGCGGTGCTGAAGCGTTCCGTCGGACGGGCTTCGTTGAGCTCGTCCTGCCTGCGGAGCCACATCGGTACCAAGTAGGCGGCCCAGGCCCCGACGATGACTGCGTAGATGAGGCCGCTGCTGCTCACATCTCACACCGTAGAGGGGTTTGCATGGAGGCATCCGCCAATTGGCGCGGTGTGTCGCACGATCCTGCTGATATCAAGGACTTTTTTTGTGATTGTTCGGATCAACAGTCGGTGTTTGCCCGCCCGGTAGCGGTCAAACAGCGATCAATTTCGAACACATATTTCATTTAGTGCGATGTTCAGGCTGCTCCGGTCTGGCCCGCTGCCACCTCCGGAGCAGGCCGTCCGGCACCTCCTCCGCGGTGAGCGCGTAGATCAGATGGTCCCGCCACGCGCCGTCGATGTGCAGATAGCGGGGCCGGATCCCCTCCTCGCGGAATCCCAGTTTCGCCACCACCCGCCGGCTGGGCGCGTTCTCCGGGCGAATGCACACCTCGATCCGGTGCAGTCCGACCGTGCGGAAACAGTGGTCGACGGCGAGGGCGACCGCGGTCGGCATCACCCCGCGCCCAGCCACCTCCTGGTCGACCCAGTAGCCGACATGGCCCGAGCACATCGAGCCCCAGGTGATCCCGGCGACGGTCAGCTGGCCGACCAGCCGGCCCCGGTACTCGATGGCGAACGGCAGCATCCGCCCGGCGTGGGCCTCGGACCGCAGATGGCGGATCATCTGCCGGTACGTGGGGCGCTGGGCCACCGGGCCGCCGGGGGCGGGCGGCGGCACGGTCGCCTCCCAGGGGCGCAGCCAGTCCCGGTTGCGCCGGTTGACCTCGCGCCACATGGTCTGGTCGCGCAGCTTTATCGGTCGGAGGGTGACGTCGCCGTCCACCAGGGTCACCGGCCAGGTCGGGACGTTCAGCTCGGGCTCCCGGGTCGGGGGTGATCGCCGCCGCGGAGCTGATCGACGGCGTGCACCAGGAGTCGGCCCAGGACGGCGAGCCCGTCGCGCACCCCGCCGGTGGAGCCGGGCAGATTGACGACGAGCGTGCGGCCCGCCACGCCCGCCAGCCCGCGCGAGAGCGCTGCCGTGGGGACCTTGTCCCGGCCCTCGGCACGGATCGCCTCCGGGATACCGGGGATCTCGTGGTCCAGGACGGCGCGGGTGACCTCGGGGGTGCGGTCGGTGGGCGAGATACCGGTGCCGCCGGTGGTGACGACGACGTCGTACGCGGCGGCCACCCCGTCACGCAGCGCCCGCTCGACCGGGTCGCCGTCCGGGACGACCCGCGGACCGTCGACGGTGAAGCCGAGCCCGGTCAGCGCCTCGGCGATCAGCGGGCCGCCCCTGTCCTCGTAGACCCCGGCGGCGGCGCGGTTGGACGCGGTCACCACGAGGGCGCGGTAGGGGCCCGTGGGCGTCCCGGGCGCGCTCACGCGTCCGCCCCGGCCCGCGCGGCGCGGCGGTAGTCGCCGGACTTGCCGCCCGACTTCGCCTCGACCCGGATGTCGGTGATGACCGCGGCCTTGTCGACCGCCTTGATCATGTCGACGACGGTGAGCGCGGCGACAGAGACCGCGGTCAGGGCCTCCATCTCCACGCCCGTGCGGTCCGTGGTCTTCACGGTCGCGAGGATCTCCACCGCGTCGTCGGCCACGCTCAGGTCGACCGTGACGCCGGAGACGGCCAGCGGGTGACAGAGGGGGATCAGCTCCGGGGTGCGCTTGGCCCCCATGATCCCGGCGATGCGCGCGGTGGCGAGGGCGTCGCCCTTGGGGACCCCTTCGCCCCGGAGCAGTTCGATGACACGCGACGAGACGAGGACCCGGCCGCTGGCACGGGCGACGCGCGCGGTGACGTCCTTCTCGGAGACGTCGACCATGCGGGCCGCGCCCGCCTCGTCGATGTGCGTCAGCCTGTTCTGCGTACTCAACTAACTCCGCCTAGCGGTAGGGCGCCGGTCACCCCGGGCCCGCACCGGGGTGCGGGCCCGGGGTCCGGGGGATGTCCCCCGGAAGGCACAGCGGCAGATACCGTACCGCCACCCGGCGCCGGTCAGCGGATCAGGATCACCTCGGTGTCGGTGCCGGGCTCGGCGGAGGTGACGTCCTCGGGCAGCACGATCAGCGCGTCCGCCTGGGCGAGAGCGGCGATCAGATGCGATCCGGAACCGCCCACGGGCGTGACGGTCCCCGCCTCCGCGTCGTACGTGCCGCGCAGGAACTGCCGCCTGCCGTCGGGCGAGGACAGCGCCTTGTCACAGACCAGGGTGGCCCTGGCGGTGGGGCGGTGGACGTCCGGCAGGCCCATCAGCGTCCGGATCGCGGGCCGTACGAAGAGCTCGAACGAGACGTAACTGGAGACCGGGTTGCCCGGCAGCGCCAGCAGCGGGGTGTGCTCAGGGCCGATGGAGCCGAAGCCCTGCGGCTTGCCGGGCTGCATGGCCAGCTTGCGGAAGTCGATGCCGCTGCCCGGCTCGTCCTCGTCGCCCACGGAGGACAGCGCCTCCTTGACCACGTCGTACGCGCCGACGCTGACGCCCCCCGTGGTGACGACGATGTCGGCGCGGATCAGCTGGTCCTCGATCGTGGCGCGCAGCGTCTCCGCGTCGTCGGTGACGGCGCCGACCCGGTAGGCGATCGCCCCGGCGTCGCGCGCGGCGGCCGTCAGCGCGAAGCTGTTCGAGTCGTAGATCTGGCCGCCGGTCAGTTCCTCGCCGGGCTGGACCAGTTCGCTGCCGGTCGAGATGACGACGACGCGCGGCCGGGGCCGCACCTTCACCGTCGAGCGGCCGATCGCCGCGAGCAGGCCGATCTGCGGGGGCCCGACCACCGAGCCGGCGCGCAGGGCCAGATCGCCCGGCCGGACATCGCTGCCCCGGTCCCTGACGTGGGCACGGGCCTCGACCGGGCGGTGCACCCTGACCTCACCGCGCGCACCCTCCGGGGCGTCGCTGTGGGAGCGCATCGACGTGGCGGGGCCCTCGCCCGTGCCGCCGTCGGTCCACTCGACCGGGATCACGGCCTCCGCGCCGGCCGGCAGCGGGGCGCCGGTCATGACGCGGGCGGCCTCCCCCGGGCCCACCCGCTGGTCGCCGAGGAGCCCGGCGTCGCCCGCCGCGACGTCACCGATGACGGTGAGCACCGCGGGGAACTCCTCCGTGGCGCCCTCCACGTCGGCGACGCGGACCGCGTAGCCGTCCATCGAGCTGTTGTCGAAGGGCGGCAGGGCGATCTCCACCACGACGTCCTCGACCAGGACGCAGCCCTGCGCGTCGGGCAGTTGCAGCTCGATGGGTTCGAGCGGCTTCACGGCGGCGAGGATGTCTTCCAGGTGCTCGTCCACCGACCAGATCGTGCTGCTCAAGGTCTTACATCTCCTCGGTGACGTAACTGCGGAGCCAGGTCCGGAACTCCGGGCCCAGGTCTTCACGTTCGCACGCGAGTCTGACAATGGCACGGAGGTAGTCGCTCCGGTCGCCGGTGTCATAGCGGCGGCCCTTGAAGACGACGCCGTGCACCGGGCCGCCGGTCTTCTCGTCCTCCGCCAGCAGTTGCAGGGCGTCGGTCAGCTGGATCTCGTCGCCGCGGCCCGGCTCGGTCCGGCGCAGTATCCCGAAGACGGCGGGGTCCAGGACATAGCGGCCGATGATGGCGAGGTTGCTGGGCGCGTCGGCCGGTTCCGGCTTCTCGACCAGGCCGGTGATCCGCATCACATCGCCCTCGGCGGTGGGCTCGACGGCCGCGCAGCCGTACTGGTGGATCAGCTCGGGCGGGACCTCCATGAGCGCGACGACGCTGCCGCCCTCGCGCTCCTGGATCTCCACCATGCGGGCCAGCAGCGGATCGCGCGGGTCGATCAGGTCGTCGCCGAGGAGCACCGCGAAGGGCTGGTCACCGACGTGCGGCGCCGCGCACAGCACCGCGTGGCCGAGGCCGCGCGGGTCGCCCTGGCGGACGTAGTGCATGGTGGCGAGGTCGCTCGACTCCTGGACCCTGCGCAGCCGTTCGGCGTCACCCTTGCGGGTGAGCGCGGACTCAAGTTCGTAGTTGCGGTCGAAGTGGTCCTCCAGGGGACGCTTGTTGCGACCGGTGATCATCAGTACGTCGGAGAGGCCCGCGGCCACCGCCTCCTCGACGACGTACTGGATGGCAGGCTTGTCGACGACAGGCAGCATCTCTTTGGGAGTGGCTTTGGTGGCCGGCAGGAAGCGGGTGCCGAGGCCCGCCGCCGGAATGACAGCCTTGCTGATCCTGGGGTTCGACTGAGTCATGCGCTGAACCTTAACGGGCGCACATGGGCGGAAGATGATCCTCCGGTTAACTTTGTACTCATATACGCCAGTACGAGAGGTCTCTGGGTGCCCCGTTGAACACCGACATGTCCGCAAAGGCACTGTTGCGGCGCGAACTGCTCGCCGCACGACGCCTCCTGACCGATGAGGACGTCGAACGGGCCGCCGCGGTTCTGGCCCGTCGCGCGCTCGCGCTCCCCGAGCTCTCCGGGGCCCGCACCGTCGCCGCGTACGTCTCCGTGGGCCGCGAACCGGGCACCCGCGCCCTGCTGGACACGCTGCGCGCGCGGGGCGTCCTGGTCCTGCTGCCGGTGCTCCTGCCGGACAACGACCTGGACTGGGCACCGTACGAGGGCGCCGGGTCCCTCGCGAAGGCCGGCCGCGGGCTGCTGGAGCCGGGCGGCGAGCGGCTCGGCCCCGACGCCGTACTGGACGCGGACGCGGTGCTGCTGCCGGGCCTCGCGGTGGACGGGCGCGGGATGCGGCTCGGCCGGGGCGGCGGCAGCTACGACCGGGTGCTGGCCCGGCTCTCCGCGGCCGGCGCGCACCCGGCGCTGATCGTCCTGCTGTACGACGACGAGGTGGCCGCGCGGGTCCCGGAGGAACCGCACGACCACCCCGTGGACGCGGTGGTGACACCGGCGGGATCGCGGCGCTTCAGCGGCGGCTGAGGCGCGGCGGACCCGCCCGCCCCTATGGCTTCAGGGTCAGCGTGTCCGTCGTCGAGCCGGCCACCGCGTTCGTCCCGTAGGACCAGTCGAGCAGCTCGCCGTTGACCCACTTGTCGGTCTGGTCTGTGTAGTGCGCGCTGAACGCGTGCCCGGAGGCGCCGGTGAGGTTGATCCAGCGGGACTTGTCCCAGTCCCCCACGTTGACGACCATCCGCATCGACGGAACCCAGACGACCTCGTAGCCGCCGGCCGCGTTCCAGCCGGTGGCGTCCACCGCGGCCTCGCCGCCGCCGAGGTTCCAGGGGCCCCGGTTGAGCACCCGCTGGAGCAGTCCGGGGCCCTCCGTACCGAGGGTCTGGTTCTTCAGGGTCAGCTGGTGCAGCCGGCCCCAGTTCCAGGTGGTGATGTCCTTGCCGAGCTTGGCCGTCAGCTCCCAGCGCGCGTCCTTCATGGCGCGGGCGAAGAGCTCCTCGCGGTTGCCGGTCGCCTTGTCCTTGCGGTTCGCCGGCGTCTTCCACCAGTCGCTGTCCGGCTTGTCCATGAGGTTCTCGACGACCTGGTACCAGCGGTCACCGCCGTCCGGCTGGGCCGAATCAGGGGCGCGCTGGCCGCATTCGCGTACCAGCCTGTCCTGCTCGTCGACCGGGCCCGAGCTCTTGGCCGGCGGCACGTTCAGGCACTCGCCCTCGACCCGCAGCTCCTTGGGCAGCTTGTCGCCGAAGGCCAGCTTGAGGATGTTGCGCCAGACCGCGTTGAAGTACGCGGCCGCCGCCGAGTCGGACTCCTGGGTGTAGTCCCAGCCCTCCAGCAGCTTCTGCGCCTCCCGGACGTCCTTGTCCGAGATGTTGATCTTCATCAGCTCGGGCACCAGCAGCGTGGCGATCTCGCTGGTGTTGTCCATCTGCATCTTCTGCATGTCGTCGGTCGAGATCTTCCCGCCGCCCTTGATCTTCGACTCGATGAGGTCGTTGATCCGCTGGCTGCGGGTGCCGTAGCCCCAGTCCTTGGTGAGCATGTACGGGTACTTGGCCTCGTCGACGACCGCCTGGTTGGCGGTGACGATGTACCCGCGCTTCGGGTCGTACTCGTACGGCAGCTCGTCGAACGGGATCGGGTCCTTCTTCCAGCCGTAGGCGGAGGACCAGCCGGGGCTGGGCATCGTGCCGTCGCCGGACTTGCGGACCGGGATCTTGCCGGGGGCCTGGTAGCCGATGTGGCCCTTGGTGTCGGCGTAGATGAGGTTCTGCGAGGGGACCTCGAAGTGCTCGGCCGCCGCGCGGAACGAGGTGAAGTCCTTGGCACGGTTCAGCTCGAAGACCGCGTCCATGGACTTGCCGGGCTCCAGCGCGGTCCACCTCAGCGCCACCCCGTAGCCGTCCGCACGGTCCGGGGCCGCGTTGGTCACGGGCGCTTTCTGGCCGACCTTCTCCAGCTCGCCGCTGCGGTCGGAGACCAGCGGGCCGTTGTTGGTCTCACGGACGGTGATGTGCCGGTCCTTGCCGCCGGCGACCTTGATGGTCTCCTCGCGGGTGACGAAGGGCTTCACCTTGCCGTCGTACAGGTAGCCGTCCGCCGAGACCTTCTCAAGGAAGAGGTCGGTGACGTCCGCGCCCAGGTTGGTGAAGCCCCAGGCGACGTCCTGGTTGTGGCCGATGATCACGCCCGGCATGCCGGAGAACGTGTAGCCGGCGGTGTCGTACTTGCAGGTGGCGGAGACGCTGCGGCAGTGCAGCCCCATCTGGTACCAGAGCGAGGGCAGCTGCGGCGCCAGGTGCGGGTCGTTGGCGAGCAGCGGCTTGTTCGTCGTCGTGTACTTGCCCGAGACCACCCAGGAGTTCGAGCCGATACCGGTGCCGTTCGGGCCCAGCAGCGAGGGGATCTCGTCGAGGGTGTCGGAGAGCGCGCCGAGCTGGGTGGTGAGACCCTGCGTGGCACCCTGCGCGGTCGAGGAGCCGAGCCCGTCGGACGACGGCATCGCCTGCGGGTCGTACTTCCCGGAGAGCGTGGAGATCCCGCCCTCGGAGACGATCGGCTTGTGCTTGTCGTACGGGTAGGGCGGGTACAGGTCCTCGATCTGCTTCGCGTCGAGCCTGCTGGTCATCAGTGAACGGTCGATCTCGTCCTGCATGTTGCCGCGCAGGTCCCAGGCCATGGCCTTCAGCCAGGCGACGGAGTCGACCGGGGTCCACTTCACCGGCTTGTAGTCGTTGGTGAGGCCCAGCGCCGCGTACTCGACGGAGATGTCCTTGCCGTCGCGGCCCTTGAGGTAGGCGTTCACGCCGTCCGCGTACGACTGGAGGTTCTTCTTGGTCTCCGCGGACAGGACGTGGTCGTACTCCTCCTGGGCGACCTTGCGCCAGCCCAGGGTGCGCAGGAAGGAGTCCGTCTCGACCTGGCCGGACCCGAACATCTCGGAGAGCCGGCCGGCCGTCATGTGACGGCGGACGTCCATCTCCCAGAAGCGGTCCTGCGCCTGGACGAATCCCTGGGCGCGGAACAGGTCGGAGTCGGAGTCCGCGTAGATCTGCGGAATCCCGTAGCTGTCGCGCTTGACCTCGACGTTGCTGTCGAGTCCGGCGAGCTGGGCGGTCCCGTTCGTCTGCGGGTACGAGGCCCGCACGGTCGATACGGACCAGTACGTGCCGTATCCGATACCCGCGACAAGCGCCAGCACCAGGACGATCACGATCAGGCGGGCGCGTCGCCCCTTCTTCTTGCGCGACCCGCCACCGGCGGAACCGGTGGAGCCGGAAGAGGCGGTTGTGTTGGCGGGCATCGCTGTCCTTCGAGGGGCAGGGTGGTCCTGGGAGTGCAGGAGCAACCATAGGCGCAGCGCCGGAGCCCCTCTGACGCGGTATCGGGATGGTTCGAATTGCGTAGCGATCGCACGAGTACTCGAACGCATCAAGAAAACGTTAAAGATTAGGTAAGGTAACGAAGTACCGGCCGCCGGAACACGATCCGGCAGGCGCTCGCAGGGAAGGACCGGCCACTGACTGTCCACACGCTCAACGAGCTCCTGCTCGTCTGCTCACTTGTCCTGCTCGTCGCGGTGGCGGCGGTCCGGATCTCGTCGCGCAGCGGGCTCCCGAGCCTGCTCCTGTACCTCGGCATCGGGGTCGTCATGGGGCAGGACGGGCTCTTCGACGTCAAGTTCGACAACGCGGAACTGACGCAGGTCATCGGGTACGCGGCCCTGGTCGTGATCCTCGCCGAGGGCGGCCTCGGCACGAAGTGGAAAGAGGTCAGGCCGGCGTTGCCCGCGGCCGCGATGCTCTCCACCGTCGGCGTCGCGGTGAGCGTGGGCGTGACCGCCGCCGGGGCGCACTACCTGGTCGGCCTGGAGTGGCGGCAGGCGCTGATCATCGGCGCGGTCGTCTCCTCCACGGACGCCGCCGCGGTCTTCTCGGTCCTGCGCAAGGTGCCGCTGCCCTCCCGGATCACCGGCGTCCTGGAGGCCGAATCCGGCTTCAACGACGCCCCCGTGGTGATCCTGGTGGTGGCCTTCTCGGCCGTCGGTCCGGTGGACCACTGGTACGTACTGGTCGGCGAGATAGCGCTGGAGCTGGCGATCGGCGCGGCGATCGGCATCGCGGTCGGCTGGCTGGGCTCGTTCGGGTTGCGGCACGTGGCGCTGCCGGCCTCCGGCCTCTACCCGATCGCCGTGATGGCGATCGCGGTGACCGCGTACGCGGCGGGCGCCATGGCCCACGGCAGTGGCTTCCTCGCCGTCTACCTCGCGGCGATGATCCTCGGCAACGCCAAGCTGCCGCACTGGCCCGCCACCCGCGGTTTCGCGGACGGGCTCGGCTGGCTGGCCCAGATCGGCATGTTCGTCCTGCTCGGCCTGCTGGTCACCCCGCACGATCTGCTCGACGACTTCTGGCCCGCCGTCGTCGTGGGCCTGGTGCTCACCGTGGTGGCCCGGCCGCTGGAGGTCTTCCTCTCGCTGGCCCCGTTCCGATTGCCGTGGCAGGAGAAGGCCCTGATGTCCTGGGCCGGGCTGCGCGGCGCCGTGCCCATCATCCTGGCGACCATTCCGATGGTGTCCGGAATCGAGGGCTCCACCCGGGTCTTCAACATCGTCTTCGTACTCGTCATCGTCTACACCCTCATCCAGGGTCCGACGCTGCCCTGGCTCGCGAAGGCCCTCAAGATCGCGGAGGACCCGTCGGAGACCGCCGACCTGGGCATCGAGTCGGCGCCCCTGGAGCGGCTGCGCGGGCATCTGCTGTCGGTGGCCATCCCCGCCAAGTCGAAGATGCACGGCGTCGAGGTCGGCGAACTGCGACTGCCCTCGGGGGCCGCGGTCACCCTCGTCGTACGGGACGAGAAGAGCTTCGTACCGACCCCGCCGACGGTCCTGCGCCGCGGCGACGAGCTGCTGGTGGTCACGACCGACCCGGTGCGCGACGCGACAGAGGCGCGGCTGCGCGCGGTCGGCGAGGGCGGCAAGCTGGCCGGCTGGCTGGGTACCGAGGGGAGCCCCGGCACGGAGCAGCCCTTCACCGGGCCGCATGTCTCGAACGCGCTCAAGGCGGTGAAGAAGCTGGGCCGGACGCCGGACGAGACGAGGGCGCACGAGACACCGCCCCGGGAGATGAAGACCCGCGAGACGAAGGCACGTGAAGCGAAGGCACGTGAAGCGAAGACGCGGGAGGTGAAGGCGCGGGAGGTGGAGGGCCCGGACACCAAGGGGCATGACACCAAGGGCCATGACGCGAAGGCCCACCAGTGAGAGGTATCCGCGTTCGCAGGTCACGGAGGGTGATTGGCGCACATTCGCAGGTGCACAGGGAAACCTGCCTGTACGATGAAGGGAATCTGCCCGTCGGCCGTACGCGTACGGCCATGACGCGCGATCGAAGAACGACCGGTATCCGAACGATCGATACCCATACCCATCTCCAACGACCTTGATCGACCAACTCTGCCTGACGCAGAGCTGGCGCGACCGTATGGCGGTCGTGGCGTCCTCCGCCTTTGCTGCGAGCGCCCGGCATCTACCGCAGTTCCGCGCGAAGAGGACAGCTCTCGGCAGCCCCTGACCGGGCCCGCACCCAGGTGCGGGACCGGAACCGCAGGAGCACGGCCACCAGGCGGCAGAAAGGCATGGACCGTGGTGTCCACGGTCTCCGACCGCCCCGGATACGGGCAGTTGCTGCGCACTCCGGGTGCGTGGACCTTCCTCCTGCCGGGCTTCGCCGCGCGGCAGCCCTTCGCCATGCTGACCATCGGCATCGTCCTGCTGGTCCAGCACACCACCGGCTCCTACGGCAGCGCGGGCGCCGTCGCCGCCGTGAGCGGCGTCTCCATGGCGCTGTTCGCGCCGCAGACCGGCAAGCTCGCGGACCGCTTCGGACAGCGGGCCGTACTGCTGCCCGGCGTCCTGGTGCACGGAGCTTCCGTGGGCGCGCTGACGGCGCTCGCGCTGGCGGACGCGCCGATCTGGGCGCTGTTCCTGGCGGCTGTGCCGACGGGTGCCTCGATTCCGCAGATCGGCCCCATGGTGCGCGCCCGCTGGGCGGCCGTGCTCGGGGCGGCGCCCGGCCGTGAGGCCTCGCCGCTGATGTCCACCGCCGCCGCCTTCGAGTCGGTGACGGACGAGTTCACCTTCGTCATCGGCCCCGTCATCGCCACCGCGCTGTGCACCGGGGTGCATCCGGCGGCGGGACTCATCGCCGAAGCCGCGCTGACGCTGATCGGCGGACTGTTCTTCGCCGCGCAGCGCGCCACCCAGCCGTCCGTGCGCGAGGCCGGGCCGGCCGGTTCCGGCTCCCCGCGGCACGCCTCCGCCCTCTCCGTGCCCGGCGTGCGCGTGCTCGCGATCGCCTTCCTCGGAATCGGCGCGGTCTTCGGCGGCATGCAGGTCTCGCTGACCGCCTTCGCGGAGGAGATCGGCAGGCCCGGCTCGAACGGGGTGCTGTACGGAATCTTCGCGGCCGGCAACATGCTGGCCGGGATCGCCTGCGGTGCCATCGCCTGGAAGAGCGGGCCGAGGCGCCGGCTGATCGCCGGGTACGCGGCGCTGACCCTGACCGCGTCAGGCCTGTGGGCGGTGCACTCCGTGCCCCTGCTGGCCGCGCTCGGGCTGCTGGTCGGTCTCTGCATCGCCCCGGCCCTGATCAGCGGCTACACACTGGTCGAGGCGCTGGTGCCCGCTTCCGCCCGGACCGAGGCGTTCACCTGGCTGACGGGTGCGGTCGCGCTCGGGCAGGCGGCGGCCGTGACGGTCGCCGGGCAGCTCGCGGACGCCCATGGCGCGAGCACCGGATTCCTGGTGCCGCTGGTGGGCACGGTACTGGCGCTGGTGACGCTGCTGACGCTGCGTTCCAGGCTCGTACCGAGCCCTTCGGAGCGGACCGTGGCACGTGGTATCGGTCACCGCGGGCCGGTCACAGTGGACTGATCCAGCGGAATACGTCACTATGAAGCGTCGTTAGCACTCATCGAGTCAGAGTGCCAGGAGGAACAAGTGCCGACCTATCAGTACCAGTGCACCGAGTGTGGCGAGGGCCTCGAAGCGGTGCAGAAGTTCACCGATGACGCCCTCACGGTGTGCCCGAGCTGCGAAGGACGCCTGAAGAAGGTGTTCTCGGCGGTCGGCATTGTCTTCAAGGGTTCCGGCTTCTACCGGAACGACAGCCGCGGCTCCTCTTCGAGCAGCACGCCCGCACCGGCCGCCGCGAAGACCTCCGGTTCCGGATCGTCGTCCTCGACGGGGTCGGACAGCAAGTCCTCGGCCTCCTCGTCCTCGTCGACGTCCTCCGCTTCGAGCTCTTCGTCGTCCTCGTCGTCGAGTTCTTCGAGCTCTTCCTCGGGCTCTTCGAGCGGTTCGTCGGCCACCTGAGCCGGCGCCCCACCTGTTTCACCCGTGACCCCGCTGATCCAATTCGGCGGGGTCATTGGCGTTTACGGCCCCCGATAGTGTGACGGCATGGCAAACGCAGAGATCGGTGTGATCGGCGGCTCGGGCCTGTACTCCTTCCTGGAGGACGTCACCGAGGTCCACGTGGACACCCCTTACGGACAGCCGAGCGACTCGGTCTTCCTCGGCGAGATCGGCGGCCGCCGGGTCGCCTTCCTCCCCCGGCACGGCCGCGGCCATCATGTGCCGCCGCACCGCATCAACTACCGCGCCAATCTGTGGGCGCTGCGCTCGGTCGGAGTGCGCCAGGTGCTCGGCCCCTGCGCGGTCGGCGGGCTCCGGCCGGATTACGGGCCGGGGACGCTGCTCGTGCCGGACCAGTTGGTGGACCGTACGAAGACCCGCGTCCAGACCTTCTACGACGGGGAGACCCGGGCGGACGGCGTGGTGCCGAACGTGGTGCACCTGGGCTTCGCCGACCCCTACTGCCCCAAGGGGCGCAAGGCGGCGCTGGCGGCGGCACGGGGCAGGGACTGGGAGGCGGTGGACGGCGGCACGCTGGTGGTCGTCGAGGGACCGCGCTTCTCGACCCGGGCGGAATCGCGCTGGCACGCGGCGATGGGCTGGTCGGTGGTCGGCATGACCGGACACCCGGAGGCCGTGCTCGCCCGTGAGCTGGGGCTCTGCTACACGACGATGACGCTGGTGACCGACCTGGACGCGGGCGCGGAGACCGGCGAGGGCGTCTCCCACGCCGAAGTGCTCAGGGTCTTCGCGTCCAACGTCGACCGGCTGCGCTCGGTCCTCTTCGACGCGGTGGCCGAGCTGCCCTCGGAGGCGGACCGCGACTGCCCGTGCGCGCACGCGCTGGAGGGCATCGACACGGGGATCGAGCTGCCGTAGGGCGGCAGACCGGGTGCGTTTCTCGGGTGGGTGGGGGAGTTATCCACATTCGCTGAGCTGTCCACAGGGCTCAGCGGGAATCTCGTGAGTGCCGGATCGTGAGGTCTGTTCATCGGGGCCGCCCGGCTCCGGATCCGCGACTCCCTCACCCAGGCGGTGTTCGTCATGCGTTCGCGTTCGCCCAGCTCAGTCGACTCACTCGGCCCATCCGTATCGCCTCGGCCCGTCCCCGCCCCGGCGCCCTGCGGGGTGCCCGCGTTCCCACCGCTGCGGGTGCGCGGTGGCGGCGGGCACCGGATGTGGCGGGCCGCGTGGCGCCGGCGGCGGGCGATGGCCGCAGGGCTGGCGCTGACCGCTGCCGTGCTGGCCGTCTCGGGGTTCGGCGGGGGCGGGAGCCGGGGCGGCGACGGCGGTACGGGGGCCGAGGCGGCCGGTGCCGCGGCGAGCACGGCAGGGGCGGCGCGGGAGCGGGCATCGCCGCCGGTCCGGCTGGTCTCAGCGCCGGTACGGATCGCGGACGCGGAGACCGTACGGCTGCTGCGGCCCGGAGACCGCGTCGATGTGATCGCTTCCGCGGGGTCCGGGACCGATGCCCGGGTGCTGGCGAGGAGCGCGCGGGTGGCCCAGGTGCCGCAGACGTCTGCCGGGAGCCCGACGGAGAGCGGGGCACTGGTCGTGCTGTCCGTACCGCGAGCGACGGCCGCGACACTGGCGGGCGCGGGAGCCTCAGCCGGACTGGCGGTGATTCTGTGTTGACTCGACCTGGCGGATCAACACGTCACCTGGCACCAGGGAGCAACCGGCTCAGATGTGTCAGATGTGATGGGGCGGCTTGTCGTCGAGGAAGCGGGCCAGGTCCGCGGCGCTGTCGCCCGACGGGGACCGCTCACCCCAGCCCCGGTCCGTGTCGTCCGAGGACTGCTGGTCAAGCGGATCGTCGAAAACCAGCTTCGGCTTCGGCCGGTCCGGCGGGCCCGGCTTCGAATCGCGCGGTCCGGGGGCGGGGGCGGTACTCATGCCTCCAGGGTACGGCCGCCCTCCGGGGTACGGCCGCCCTCCGGGGTACGGCCGACGTCCGGAATCGCCGCCCTCCGGAGCGTGCCCTCGCTCAGCGGTCCTTCGGGTCCAGCGCCCAGAGGCCGAGCACCACCAGGAACGACAGGCACAGGAATCCGGCTCCCCACCAGGCGGTGCCGGAGTTGCCCTCCATCCATTCGTCGACGATCACGGTCAGCCCCCAGAGCTGCCCGATGACCACGGTCATGGCGAGGGTCAGCCGGGCCGTGAGCTTCGAGGAGCGTTCCGGCTCCTGGTCGGTGCCGGCCCCCGGTCCCGGTCCGGTACGGCGGACGCGGGGGTCGCCGTAGCCGCTGGTGGGCCGGATCTGGGGATAGCGCTCGTGGACGGGCCGGTTGAGTTCGGGCCGGGCGCTGCCCGGGTGGTACTCGGGGTAGTGCGGGCCGGGCTCCGGCTGCTGGGCGTCGCTCATGTCCGCCTGCCGGAGGTCTCGGAGTCAGCGGCCCCGGTGGCATCGGCGGACGCGGTGGCCCCGGTGGCGTCGGCGCCCGCGTCCGGAGCCTCCGCGCCCCGCTTGGCTCCGGGGCAGCCGATCCGGGAGGCGAGGTCCGGGCGGTCCTCGCCCAGCTGGCGGCAGAGCCCGTGCTCGGCGCTCTCACCGGAGTACGCGGTACCCACCGCCCAGACGCTGCCGTCGGCCTGCTCGGTGAGCACCACCTTGGGCAGACCGCGAGGCGGCGGTCCTGCGGTGACCTCGCCGGTACGGGCGTCGAAGACACCTTCGTGGCAGGGGCAGTACAGCTCGCCCTCGGAGCCCCGGTCCTTCCTCCAGAGCACGGCGCAGGCGAGGTGGGTGCAGATCGCGGAGTAGCCGACGAGCGTCCCGTCATTGAGCCGGACGGCCACCGCGCGGTCCTCCTCGTCCGGGTAGTGGAAGACGACGGACTCCCCGGGCAGCAGTTGGGCACTGACCTTCTTCGGCTGGGGAGCCTTGGCGTCGTCGGGGTCGCCGTGGCGCGGGAGGATGCCGGCGGCGACACCGAGGCCGCCGACGGCGAGTCCACCGGAGACGGTGGCGACGATCCGCAGGTAGTCGCGCCTGGTGGTGAGGGAGTCCGCGGCGATCCGGTCGTGCAGGGCCTCGCGCGGGTCCCCGGCGGGCGGCGGGGAGGGCGGCTGGTCGGTGACGCTCATCGGCGGACGTCCTTCCCGTTGATCTCCACGACGGGCAGGCCGCCGGGCACCGGCCACTGGACCCGGTCGGCGGGGACGACCATGGCCACGCCGGTCCGGACCTCGCTCTCACCGAAGACGAAGGTGTCGGCGACCTTGACGCCGGGGCGCTCGGCCTGGAGCTCCTCGACGGTTCCGTAGAAGAGCGCGCCCGTCGGGCAGACGGTGGCGCACATGGGGGCGAGACCGTAGGCGGTGCGGTCGTAGCAGAGGTTGCACTTCATCTGCAGCTTCGCCTGGAGGTCGATCTTCGGGACACCGAAGGGGCAGGCGTTGACGCAGTTGGCGCAGCCGATGCAGCGGGTGGTGTCGGCCTGCTGCACCACCCCGTCGGCCGTCACCAGGATCGCGTCGGCGGGACACACCTCGGCGCAGGGCGCGACGGGGTCCTCACAGTGCATACAGACCGTGGGAAGGGAGGCGACGGACTGGCCCTCGTCGGTGTAGTCCAGGTGGATCATCGACTTGCCCCGGTGCGAGTCGCACTCGCGGCAGGCGGAGACACAGGCCTGGCAGCCGATGCAGCGCCCCGGGTCGATAAAGATCGTTCTGCCCATCATGCGGGCATCAGCTCCTCTCCGAGGTGCCGCGGCCCTGCGGCGCGGTGGGCGGCAGCGGGTCGGTGCGGGAGACCTGGGTCTCCGGGTAGGCGACATGGCCCGGCGCGACCGGGGGCGCGGGGACCACGTCGATGGCTTCCGCGTGCTCGATGCGGCAGGCGCAGACCTTGTACTCCGGGATCTTGGAGCGGGGGTCGAGGGCGTCGATGGTCAGCGCGTTGGCGGCGGTGGGGACGGGCCAGTGGTACGGGATGAAGACGGTGTCGGGGCGGATCGCCTCGGTGACCAGGGCGGGGAAGACCTCGCTGCCGCGCCGGGTGACGACGCGGACCGGTTCGCCGTTGCGGAAGCCGTGGGAGGGGTGGATCTCCGCCCAGGGGCGCGGGGTCTGTTCGACGAGGGCGCCCAGCCGACGGGTCTGGTTGCCGGAGAGGAAGTGCGCGACGGTGCGTCCGGTGGTGAGGGACATCGGGTGCTCGTCGTCGTACGGGTCCATCGGCGGGTGCCACTCGACGACCTGCATGTGGATCTTGCCGTCGGGGTGGTAGGTCCTGCCGTCCTCGAAGAGGCGGGGGGTGCCGGGGTGGTCGGTGGAGGGGCAGGGCCAGGCGATGCCGCCCGTCTCCTCCAGCCGTTCGTAGGTGATGCCGTAGTAGTCGTTGACGGTGCCGGCGGAGGCGATCCGCAGTTCGTCGAAGACCTCGCGGGAGTCGGTGAAGGCGAATTTGTCACCCGCGCCGAGGCGTTTGGCCAGTTCGCACATCACCCAGGTGTCGGTCCGTACGCCGGGGGGCGGGTCCTGGGCCTTGTTGTGCTTGACCACCCGGGCCTCGGCGTTGGCCATCACCCCTTCGTCCTCGGCCCAGGTAGTGACGGGGAAGACGACATGCGCGTTGGCAGCGGTCTCGGAAAGGAAGAAGTCGAATTGAGCGTGGAACTCTGTCGCGTCGTACCCCTCCTTGACCACCTTGTAGTTGGGGAGGGAGACGAAAGGGTTGTTGCAGATGCCGATCAGCCCGCGGATCTCGCGGCGCTGCATCTGCCAGACCATTTCCATCATCGAGGTTCCGGCGGGCGGGAGTTCGGACTCCTCGATGCCCCAGATCTCGCAGATCTGCCGGCGGTGCTCCTCGTTCGTGATGGAGCGGCCGCCCGGCAGCAGGTCGGACTTCTGGCCGTGTTCGCGGCCCCCTTGCCCGTTGCCCTGGCCGGTGATGGTGCCGTAGCCGGCGCCGGGTCTGCCGATGTGCCCGGTGGCGGCGCAGAGGTTGATCACGGTGAGGCAGTTCTCGACGCCCTGCGAGTGGTGCTCGATACCGCGCGCGTGCCAGGCCATGGCCTTGGGCGCGCGGGCGAAGGTGCGGGCGACCTGGACGATCTGTTCTGCGGGGACCCCGCAGATCGCGGCGGACCTGGCCGGCGGGTACTCGGCGGCCTTGGCCTTCACCTCCTCCCAGCCGGTGGCGTGTGCGGCGAGATAGTTCTCGTCGGTGAGCCCTTCCTCGATGACCACGTTCAGCACGGCGTTGAAGAACGCCGAGTCGGTGCCGGGTTTGAGGGCGACGTGGATGTCGGCGGTCCGGGCGATGGCCGTCTCGCGCGGGTCGATGACGATCAGGCTGGCCCCTCGGTCCCGGGCGCCCCAGACGTACTGGGTCATCACGGGGAAGCACTCACCGACGTTGGAGCCCGCGATCAGCAGGCAGTCGGTGAGCAGGATGTCGGAGAAGGGGTTGCCCGCCCGGTCGATGCCGAAGGCGAGCTTGTTGGCGCCGGCGGCGCTGACCATGCAGAGCCGGCCGTTGTAGTCGACGTGCCGGGACTTGAGGGCGACCCGAGCGAATTTGCCGACCAGATAGGTCTTCTCGGAGAACAGGCTGGCCCCGCCGAGCAGCCCGAAGGCGTCGTTCCCGTGGGTCTGCTGGATGCGCTTGATCTCGGCGACGGTGAAGTCGAGGGCCTCGTCCCAGGAGACCTCGCGGAAGTCCTCGTCGCGGGAGCGGCGCATGAGCGGGGCGGTGAGCCGGTCGGGGTGGTTGACCTGCTGGTAGGCGTTGATGCCCTTGGGGCACAGCCGCATCCGGTTGATGTCGTGGTTGCGGGGCTCGACGCCGAAGACCTTGCCGGCCCGGTCGACGCGCAGATACATCCCGCACTGGACACCGCAGAAGCAGCAGTGGGTGGGGACGAGCGTCTCGCCGTTCTGGTCGGCGTGCCACTGGTCGGCGGGGATGCCGCCCGCGTCCCGGAAGGCGCGGGTGCCAGGCGGCGCGAGGGAGGGGTCGAGGGGCACGATGGCCAGAGGGTCGGCCGGTCGGGGGTCGACCGGTCGGGGGTCCGCGGTCATTTGAAGCCCTTCTTCACCTGGGAGAGATAGGCACTGCCGCGCAGCACCCGCTTGCAGCGCGGGCAGTACTCGGCCCACGCGTCGAAGTCGAGGCTGAGGTCGCGCATGGTGCCGCGGAGGTTCTCGACGTACGGGGCGGTGTCGATGGGCTCCTCGCAGCGGCGGCAGCTGAAGACCTGCTGGTCCTGCCGGCCGGTGTACTTGAAGAGCTGCATGCCGACGGCGGCGGGCCGCTGGACGATGTGGAAGAACTTCCCGAACGGGATGTAGATGAGGGTGAAGACCACCGAAACCATGTGGAGGATCGCCAGGAACTCGTATCCGCCGCCGTGCAGGAAGATCGAGGAGAAGGTGAGCAGCAGCCCGGTGACGGCGATGACGATGAGCGCGATCAGCGGCACCAGGTCGTAGGCGAACCGCTGGCCCGTGATGGCGCCCCGGTCCTTCATCCGGCGCCACAGGAAGTAGGAGGCGCCCGGAATGACGAGGACGGCGGCGATGTCCAGGCCGTGGAACATCAGCCAGCCGAGGATGTTCAGGGAGTCGAACCCGATGATCTTGAATCCCCAGATACGCATCTCGTAGCCGGGCCCGGAGCCGCTGCCGGAGGTGAAGGTGAACCAGCCCCAGGTCAGCGGGAAGGTGATCAGGGAGGCGAGGACGCAGCCCCAGAAGATCAGCTGGTGGGCGGCCCAGCGGGCGTGGGAGCGGGCGCCGAGGAACTTCTGGAAGCCGAGGTAGGTGGCGATCATCTTCGGCAGGGCGGTGGGGGCCTTGCGGAAGTTGGCCACCGAGAAGAGACTCCCCCAGCCCTTCTTGAACAGCCGCCGGGCCCCGGGCGCGGAGACCCAGACCGTGTAGCGGTAGGCCACGCCGAAGGCGAGGAAGACGGTGGCCACGGCGTAGGGCAGGAGGGCCGAGTCGAAGTTCTCCAGCAGCCTGCTGCCCAGCACGATCGCGATGACGAGCAGGAGGGAGACGATGACGCCGGCCGCGGTAGCGCGGGAGGTGGCGGACCGGGTGCCCGTGGGCGCGAGGCGGGCGGGCCTGTCGGCAGAGGGCTCTGGTGGCTCGGTCACCCCGCCACCGTAGGGACATAAGGGGGCGTTAGTCCTGTTTTGCGGCGCTACGGGGTGAGCGCGTCGCCGTGGGACGACGCCCGGATGCCTGGGCGCCCTCCGCTCTCCCGCCCTCGCGGGTAGGTTCACCCCGTACCGCACGCCGACCCGCACCGCTCACCACGATGACGTCCCCGCCACGATGACGGCCCCGCCACGATCACGACCCAGAGGAGCACCGGATGGACGCGCTGACCGACGTTGCCGGGATCCGGGTGGGGCACGCCTCGCTCGCGGGCCGGGGGGCGCTCAGCGGCACCACCGTGGTCCTCGCCCCCGAGGGCGGTGCGGTCGCCGCCGTCGATGTGCGCGGCGGCGGCCCCGGTACCCGGGAGACGGACGCGCTCGACCCGCGCAACCTGGTGCAGCGCATCGACGCCGTGGTGCTGACCGGGGGCAGCGCGTACGGGCTCGACGCGGCGTCCGGGGTGATGGCCTGGCTGGAGGAGCAGGGGCGCGGCGTGCGGGTCGGGGCCGATCCGGCGCAGGTCGTTCCGGTGGTCCCGGCGGCGTGCGTCTTCGACCTGGGCCGGGGCGGTGACTGGCGGGCCCGCCCGGACGCGTCGACCGGCCGGGCCGCCGTGGAGGACGCCGCGCGCACGGAGCCGGGGGCGGCGGTGGCCGAGGGGTGCGTCGGCGCGGGCACGGGCGCGGTCGCCGGGCAGCTGAAGGGCGGGGTGGGGACGGCGAGCGTCCTGCTGCCGTCCGGCATCACGGTGGGCGCGCTGGTCGTGGTGAACGCGGCGGGGTCTGTCCTCGATCCCCGTACCGGGGTGCTGTACGGGGAGTACGGGGCCGCAGAACCGGCTGTCGCCCCCGCGCCGGACGTCCACCGCACGGCGCAACAGCGCCTGGCACAGGCGCGCGACGAGAACGCGCGCCCCCCGCTCAACACCACGCTCGCCGTCGTCGCGACGGACGCCGATCTCAGCCGGGCGCAGGCACAGAAGCTCGCGGGCACCGCGCACGACGGGCTGGCGCGCGCGATCCGGCCCGTGCATCTGCTGACCGACGGGGACACCGTCTTCGCGCTGGCCACCGGCGGGCGGACGCTGGACCCGGCGAACCCGATCGCGCTGAACGACCTGCTCGCGGCGGGTGCGGAGACCGTGACCCGCGCCATCGTGAAGGCGGTGCGGGCGGCCACGGGCGTCAACGGCCGCGAGGGCGGCAGCACATATCCCTCGTACAGCGATCTCTACGGCGGGCGACCGCAGTAGCAGTCGGAACAACGGCGACAACCGCGGCCGCGACGCCCGGCGGACGGCAGCGGCCCCGCAGCCGACTCACCCTCCGCTCAAGGAAGTTAGGGCAAAACGCCGGGAACCTTCTGCGTGCGTCGTACGTTTTGCTGAACCCCGGTCACGATGTCAGACCCAGGGACTACGTTAAGCACGCATCGGGTAACACGCGGCGACGGCCTGGAGAAGCACCTTGAGCGATCCGTACGAGACAACCGAGCAGCACCTCGAACGACTCCTGCGTCGGGCTCTCAACTCGTTCGACCTGCCCGACATTACGGTCGAGCGGCTCGGCTCGGCCCTCGCCCACAGCAGTTCCCTGCACTCCTCGCACCACAGCTCGACGCTGCACCGCGAGACGTACCGGCATACGTATCTGCTGTCCGACGGCAGCCCGTTAACGCTCTGGGAGCTGGTGCACTGCGGTCAGCGGGACCCGGAGGGCCCCCGCTGCGGCTCGCAGCCAGGCGACCGGCAGCACGAGCTGTACGACGACGAGGCCGATGCGCACATCGCCGCGGCCCGCCTCGCCGGCGGCTTCCGCGACGCCCCGGTCTTCGGGGACGAGGGGCCGCAGGGCGACCTGGAGATCCTCACGGCCCTGATGGCGGCGCCCCCGGCCCCGCTCCCCCGGATGTACGCCCCGGACAACTCCGCGGACCACGCCCGCCGCGTGCTGCGCCGCGCGGAGAACAGGGACGTCCCCGGCGAGGAGACCGCCCAGCTGCTGCGGGCCGCCTTCGCCCACCACATCACGCAGATCTTCGGCCGCCAGTGCCAGGTGGACGGGCGGGACGCGGGCTTCACCCTGTACGAGCACGCCTTCCTGCTCCTGGACGGCAGCGAGACGAGCCTCTGGGAGGTCGAGCACACGGCGACGCCGGACGGCCGCCACATGTGCGAGGTGTACGCCGACGAGGAGACGGCGCGCGGCGCGATGGAGAGCCGTACGCGCATCTGCTGAGCCCTCCCGGAACGCGAGCGGTGCCCGCACCCTCGGGGGGTACGGGCACCGCTCACGTCCTGCGTCCGGCTCAGTGCGTGAGCACGGGCTCGTCGGCAGGTTCGGAAGGTCCGGCGGGGAAGGCGGCCCCGGCCGCCTCTTCGCCGCCCTCCACGTGCTGCTTCGGCCGGGCCGGCAGCGCGAACATCAGCAGGAAGATGGCCGCGAGCACACCGGCCACCCACCACAGCGAGTGCTCGAAGGCGTCAGCGAACGCCGGGCCCAGCTGCGCGGGCGTGAGCCGGTCGCCGATGGCCCCGAAGAAGATCACCGAGACGAGCGCGAGCCCCAGCGCGTTGCCCATCTGCTGCACGGTGTTGAAGAGCCCGGAGGCGGAGCCGGAGTGCTCCTTGGGCACCTCGGACAGCACCGCGTCGGCCAGCGGGGCGACGATCAGGCCCATCCCGAGCCCCATCACCACCAGCGGCAACGCCATCTGCCAGGACGTGATCCCCATGCCGTAGCGGTCGGACTCCCAGATGTAGAGCAGCAGACCCGCCACCATCAGCAGCGCACCCGCCTGGAGGACCTTGCGCCCGAAGCGCGGCACAAGCTTCTGTACGGAGATCCCGGCGGCGACCGAGACGGCGACCGAGAACGGGATACCGGTCGTACCGGCCCGCAGCGCGCTCCAGCCGAGCCCCTCCTGCATGTAGAGCGTCCAGACCAGGAAGAAGATGCCGAGACCGACACCGAAGGTCAGCTGCACGGCGATACCGGCGGCGAAGCTCTTGACCCGGAACAGCGACAGCTCGACCAGCGGCGAACCGTCCCGGCGCGCCTTCCGCCGCTCGAAGAGCACGAGCACCAGGAAGACCACGAGGCTGCCGGCCATCGACAGGTAGCCCCAGAGCGGCCAGTCCAGCTCCTCGCCACGGGTCAGCGGGTAGATCAGCATGAGCATCCCCACCGTCACCAGGACCACGCCGATCAGGTCCAGGCGCAGCGCCTTGGGGGCCTTGGACTCGGTGATGAACCTGCGGCCCAGGATCAGCCCCGCGATGCCGACCGGCAGGTTGATCAGGAAGATCGGGCGCCATTCGAGACCGGCGATGTTCCACTCGGTGAGCAGCGCGCCCAGCAGCGGCCCGGACACGGCGCCGAGGCCGACGATCGCGCCGAAGAGGCCGAAGACCTTGCCGCGCTCGTGCGCCGGGAAGGTGGCGTGCACGATCGACAGCACCTGCGGGACCATCAGCGCGGCCGTGCCGCCCTGGAGGATGCGGGAGGCGACCAGCATCTCCGGGTTGGCGGCGAAGCCGCACAGCGCGGAGGCCACGGTGAAGCCGCCGATCCCGATGAGGAACAGCCGCTTGCGGCCGTAGATGTCACCGAGCCGGCCGCCGGTGATCAGCCCGGCGGCGAACGCCAGGGCGTATCCGGCGGTGATCCACTGGATCGAACCGAACGAGGCGCCGGTGTCCCGCTGGATGCTCGGGATGGCGATGTTGACGATCGTGACGTCGACCAGGTCCATGAAGGCCGCGGTCATCACGATGGCCAGCGCGAACCACCGGCGGCGGTCCGAGGCGTCCGGGGACATCGCGGCGGCGGCCGTCCCGGACGGCTGGGGTGCGGAAGAAGTCATATGAAGAAGTTAAAGGCCCATTAGGTCAGCTCGTGACCCAATGGGTGGGCATCCTGGGTGACATGACCGACACCCCGGCACGACTGCTGAATCTGCTGTCACTGCTCCAGACGCCGCGCGAGTGGCCGGGCAGTGAACTCGCGGACCGTCTCGACGTCAGCCCGCGCACCATCCGGCGGGACATCGACCGCCTCCGTGATCTGGGCTATCCGGTGGAGGCCTCGCGCGGTGCGATCGGCGGCTACCGGCTGGTGGCGGGCACGGCCATGCCGCCGCTGCTGCTGGACGACGAGGAGGCGGTGGCCATCGCGGTGGGGCTGCGGGCCGGGGCCGGTCACGCCATCGAGGGCGTCGACGAGGCCTCCGTCCGGGCGCTGGCCAAGCTGGAGCAGGTGCTGCCCTCGCGGCTGCGCCACCGGGTCTCCGTCCTCCAGAACGCGACGGTGCCGCTGACCCGCGGGGACGGGGCGACGATCGACCCGCAGACGCTGACCGTGATGGCCTCCGCCGTCACCGGGCGGGAGCGGCTGCGGTTCGCCTACCGGGCGGGGGACGGCGCCGAGACGCGGCGGCAGGTTGAGCCGTACCGCCTGGTGAGCACCGGGTGGCGCTGGTATCTGGTCGCGTACGACCTGGAGCGGGAGGCCTGGCGCACCTTCCGGGTCGACCGGGTGAGCGATCCGTATCCGACGGGGTCCCGCTTCACGCCCCGGGAGCTGCCGGCGGGCGACGCGGCGGAGTTCCTGAGCAGCTCCATGGCGCGCATCAAGCCGGAGCTGGCGATCGATGTGGGGTTCGCGGCCCCGGCGGAGTTCGTCGCCTCGCGGCTGCCCGCCTCGATCGGCCCGCCGGAGGCGACCGGTGAGCACAGCTGCCGGCTGCGCGCGACGCTGTCGGACTCGCTGGAGTGGGTCGCGGTGCGGCTGGCGCTGGTCGACTGCGAATTCACCGTGCACGGGCCACCGCAGCTGCTGGCGTATCTGAACGACCTGGGCGGCAGACTCACCCGCGCGGCAGGACAGTCGGCCGGACAGTAGGCCGTGCAGGCAGGATGAGCCCGGAAAAGGGATGAGCCCCGGCGCCAGGGGGGGGTGGGCGCCGGGACTCAGCTCAGGGGGGCCGTTATGAAGTGGCCCAATTCGGAGGTTACTGGACTTGGGCTCACGCCGCAGCGTCAAAGCCCGTGTCGTGAGCCATTCGCTTCAGTTCGAGCAGCGCGTGCTTCTCGATCTGGCGGATTCGCTCCCGGGTCAGCCCGTGCTGCTTGCCCACTTCGGTCAGCGTCCGCTCACGGCCGTCCTCGATCCCGTACCGCATCCGGATGATGGAGGCGGTGCGGTTGTCGAGCCTGCCGATCAGCTCCTCCAGCTCCTCGCTGCGCAGCAGGGTCATCACCGACTGCTCGGGGGACACCGCCGAGGTGTCCTCCAGGAGGTCTCCGAACTGCGTGTCGCCGTCGTCGTCCACGGACATGTTCAGGCTGACCGGGTCACGGGCCCAGTCGAGCACGTCACCTACGCGGGATGTCGTGGAATCCAGCTCGGCGGCGATCTCCGCGTGCTCCGGATCGCGCCCGTGCTCGCGGTTGAACTCGCGCTGCACCCGGCGGATCCGACCGAGCTCCTCCACCAGGTGTACGGGGAGCCGGATGGTGCGTGACTGGTCGGCTATCGAGCGGGTGATGGCCTGCCTGATCCACCACGTGGCGTACGTGGAGAACTTGAAACCCTTGGCGTAGTCGAACTTCTCGACCGCGCGCACCAGGCCCGCGTTGCCCTCCTGGATCAGGTCGAGCAGCGGAAGCCCGGCCCGCGGATAGCGGCGGGCCACGGCGACCACGAGTCGGAGGTTGGACCGGATGAATACGTCCTTGGCGCGCTCGCCGTCGGCGACCAGCGCCTCCAGCTCCTCGCGCGAGGCCCCGCCGGCATCGCTCTCCACCACGCCGTCCAGGATCCGCTGCGCGAAGACGCCCGCCTCGACGGTCTGCGACAGCTCGACCTCCTTGGCGGCATCGAGCAGCGGCGTGCGCGCTATCTCGTCCAGATACATGCCGACCAGGTCGCGATCGGCGATCTCCCCGCCCACGGCGCGAACACTGCTTGCCCGGTTGGTCCCGCCGGTGGAGGACGAACGTCGGGCGACGGCACGGGTTGCCATGCGTGCTCCTTGCTGAGTAGGTCGCGACACCCTTTCGGGTGCCCAGCTTCCGATGGAAACAACGACTGGAATCCGGACAGAATTCCCATGCCTGGCATTCATTTTCGCGATCATGCAGTACCCTGTCGCGCCACCAAGGGAGGGCACATGACACAGATAGGCACGGAGGCGCAGGTCAGGCCTGGTATCGAGGACGATCTGGAGGCCCTCACCGAGATCTACAACCATTACGTCCGTGAGACCGCCCTCACATTCGACACGGCTCCCTTCACTCCGGACCGGCGTCTGCCCTGGTTGCGCTCCCACCCTGTAGACGGCCCGCACCGGCTCCTGGTTGCTCAGGATGTCCGTATTGTCGACGCGCCGGGTGCCGATGGCCCGGCTCCCCGGATCCTGGGGTACGCCACCAGCAGCGCGTTCCGCCCCAAGGCGGCGTACTCCACCTCCGTAGAGGTGAGCGTGTACTGCGCGCCCGGCGCCGCCGGGCGCGGCATCGGCACCCTCCTCTACACGGCGCTCTTCGAGGCGCTGGCAGGCGAGGACCTGCACCGGGCGTACGCCGGTATCACCCAGCCGAACGAGGCCTCGGTCCGGCTGCACGACCGCTTCGGCTTCCGGCACCTCGGCACGTACGCGGAGGTCGGCCGGAAGTTCGGCCGGTACTGGGACGTCGCCTGGTACGAGAAACACCTGGGCCCCGCGTCCTAGTCCCGCCCGAGTACCTCCCTAGGACCGGAGCGGGGGGCCGCCCTAGGACCGGCGCCGGGGGTCTCCCTAGGTCCGCAGCCCGTTACGGAGAGCGGTCGCCGTGCCTAGCGTGATGCGGCATGGACGACACGACGCGCAACTCACCCGACACCTCCGGCACGCTCGACGAGGCGCTGGAACGGCTTCACTCCTTCGGCCCCGAGCGGAACGGCTGGCTGAGCAACCACGCTCCGATGGCGGTCGAGGCGCTGGTGCACCACGGCCAGGCGCCCGGCGTGCACCGCTGGCTGGACCACTACCGGGCGAAGCTGGAGGAGATGCCGGACCGGTTCACCGAGGTGACCCCGGACAACTGGCGCGAGGCCCTGGGCGACCCCCGCCGCATCGCCGACTGGACGGCGTACTTCGAGCGGGAGACCGCGGACCGGCCCTGGCGCGAGGTCCTCGCCGAGTGGTGGCCCCGGCTGCTCCCCGGCATCGCGGCCGGCGCCACGCACCCGGTGATCCGGGTCGGCCACTGCGTACGCACCCTGCTGGCCTCCGGCGAGAACGCGCCCCGCATCGCGGAGCTCGCCCACGGCCTCGGCTACTGGGCGGCCCGCCACCAGCCGCTGCCGCCGCTGACCCCGCGCTCCCCCGCGACCGGCGCGGCGGCCGCACTGGACGCCGTGGAGCGGGTGCCGGACCAGAGCGGCGGCATCCGGGAACGGCTGGGACAGCTCACCGGATTCCCGGTATGGCCACCCCGGCCGGTGACCGGCGCCGAGCACGCGCTGACCGTGACCGACGCCGACTCCGCCCGCCCCCGGCCCGCGACGGACCCGGATCTCGCCCGTGCCCGGCTGGAGGAGCTGGTGCGGGCCGCGACCCACCGGTACGCGGCCTACGCGCACGGCTCGCCGGTCATGCTGGTGCACGCCGCGACGGCGCCCAACGCCGTACTGCGGACGCTGCCCGCGCTCCCCCGGGAGCTGTGGGCGCCGAGCCTGGACGCGGCGTGGGCGGCCAGCGCGGCGGTCACCGCCGCGTACGCCCCGGCGCGGGCCGCCGACTACCCGGCCGCGCCCGAGGGGCTGAGCCCCGAGGAGGTCTTCGCACGGGCCGCCGCACACGGCGACGACCACACCATCAAGTTCACCGACACCGCGCTGGACGTCGGCGGCCCGGCCGCGCTGGCGGCCGCGCTCCGCTCGATCGAGCTGAACCCTCCGGTGCTCTGAGCCCGGCCGGCGGTCCAGCCGGCGGTCCGGCCGGCGGTCCAGCCGACGGTCCAGCCGACGGGACAAGCCCTATCCGTACTGGAGCGAGCGCTTGGCCAGCCCCATCCAGAACCCGTCGATCACGCTGCGCCCCTGGTCCAGCTCCTGCTCGGCGGCGCCCAGCGTCACGAAGAGCGGGGCGAAGTGCTCGGTGCGCGGGTGAGCGAGCCGGCCCGCCGGGGACTTGTTCTCGAAGTCCAGCAGCGCGTCGATGTCCTGCGCCTGGAGCGCGCGGCTCCCCCAGTCGTCGAACTCCGCCGACCAGCCGGGAGTGCCGCCGCCCTGATGCCGCAGGGCGGCCAGGTTGTGGGTGAAGAAGCCGCTGCCGACGATCAGGACGCCCTCGTCGCGCAGCGGCGCGAGCTTGCGGCCGATGTCCATCAGCTTCTGCGGGTCCAGCGTCGGCATGGAGATCTGCAGCACCGGGATGTCGGCCGCCGGGAACATCTCCACCAGCGGGACGTACGCCCCGTGGTCGAGGCCCCGGTCCGGGATGTCCTGGACCGGGGTACCGGCGCCGCGCAGCAGCTTGCGCACGCTCTCGGCGAGCTGCGGGGCGCCGGGCGCGGCGTACCGCACCTGGTAGTAGTGCTCGGGGAAGCCCCAGAAGTCGTAGACGAGCGGGATCGTCTCGGTGGCGCCGAGGGCGAGCGGGGCCTCCTCCCAGTGCGCCGAGACCATCAGGACGGCGGTGGGCCGGGGCAGCCCGGCGGACCAGGCGGCCAGTTCGCCGGGCCAGACCGGGTCGTCGGCCAGCGGCGGGGCGCCGTGGGAGAGGTAGAGGGCGGGCATGCGCTCCGCGGTGACTGTCATGACACTCCCCATCCACTGCTGCTCAAGGTAAGTCTTCTAGTGGGGCTTTCAGAAGGAAAACTTCTTTAACCTTCAAGTTCCCACCTTCGGAGACCTTAGCTCTATCTAGTTCAACTTTCAAGAAAAGGTCGTACAGTGGAGTACATGACCACGGCATCCACCGGTGAGCAGACGCGCTGGCTCACCGACGAAGAACAGAGCGTCTGGCGGGCGTACCTCCACGCCGCCACGCTCCTGGAGGATCACCTCGACCGCCAGTTGCAGCGCGATGCCGGTATGCCGCACATCTACTACGGGCTGCTCGTCCAGCTCTCCCAGGCACCCCGCCGCCAGAAGCGGATGACCGAGCTGGCCAAGGACGCCAAGATCACCCGCTCCCGGCTCTCGCACGCCGTCGCCCGGCTGGAGAAGAGCGGCTGGGTGCGCCGCGAGGACTGCCCGTCCGACAAGCGCGGCCAGAACGCGGTCCTCACCGACGAGGGCCACGAGATGCTCCGCCGCTCGGCGCCGGGCCACGTCAGCGCCGTACGGCAGGCCATGTTCGACCGCCTCACCCCGGAGCAGGTGAGCTCGCTCGGAGAGATCATGCGGGTCGTCGCGGCGGGGCTCCAGCCGGAGGACACGGACGCCGACCTGCCCTGGCTCCGCTGACCCGGCCCACCCACCGCACGCACCTCTGCCCCGGTTCCGTCGGACGGAACCGGGGCAGAGGCCTGTACGGGTGACTCAGCGCCCTGAGCGGTGACTCAGCGAGCAGCGACTCGCTGAGTCGGTGGCTCAGTGGGCGACGACCGGAATCCGGACCTCGTCCTCGACACCGTCGGCCGAACCGGTACCGGAACCCGTGCCGGTACCGCCGGACGTCGTGGTCGCCGAGGGGCGCCCTGCGTTGACGAAGGTCGCCGCGATCGCGGAGGCCAGCACCAGGATGCCGACGGCCCACCAGATGGCGCCGGTGAAGCCGTGCACCATCGACTGGAGCTTCAGCTGCTCCGGGTCGGTGGCGCCGAGCGCGGCGTGCGAGGTGGCGTACGCCGTGGCGGCGGAGGCGGCGATGGTGTTGAGCAGCGCCGTGCCGATCGCACCGCCGACCTGCTGCGAGGTGTTGATCATCGCGGAGGCGACACCCGCGTCACGCGGCTCGATGCCGTGCGTGGCCAGCGACATGGCGGGCATGAACGCCGTACCCATGCCGAGACCCATCAGGAGCTGCCCCGGCAGGATGACCGCGGCGTAGGACGAGTCGACCTGGAGCTGGGTGAGCAGCAGCATGCCGACGGCGGCGGTCAGGAAGCCGGGACCCATCAGCATCCGGGCCGGAACCCGGGTCATCAGCCGGGCACCGATCTGCGTCGAACCGGTGATCATGCCCGCGATCATCGGGAGGAAGGCGAAGCCGGTCTTGATCGGCGAGAAGCCCTGGACGACCTGCAGGTAGTACGTGAGGAAGAGGAACAGGCCGAACATCGCGATGACGCCGAGGCCCAGCGAGAGGTAGACGCCGCCGCGGTTGCGGTCCATCAGGACGCGCAGCGGGAGCAGCGGGGACTTGACCCTGGACTCGGTCAGGACGAAGGCCAGCAGCAGCACGCCGGAGGCGACGAACGTACCGATGGTCAGCGCGTCCGACCAGCCGCTGGACTCGGCACGGGTGAATCCGTACACCAGCGAGACCAGACCCAGCGCGGACAGGACGACGCCCGGGATGTCGAGCGAGGACCGGTTACGGCCGCCGGCCGGCTCACGGATCACGAAGTAGGCGCCCAGGGCCGCGACGACCGCGAAGGGGATGTTGACGAAGAACGTCCAGCGCCAGTTCAGCGTCTGGGTGAGGAACCCGCCGAGGATGAGGCCGACGGCGCCACCGCCACCGGCGATCGCACCGTAGATGCCGAACGCCTTGGCGCGCTCCTTGGCGTCGGTGAACATCACCGCGAGCAGCGAGAGGGCCGCGGGGGCGAGCAGGGCGCCGAAGACACCCTGGAGTGCGCGCGAGCCGAAGAGCATGCCCTGGTTCTGGGCCGCTCCACCGAGCGCGGAGGCCAGCGCGAAGCCGATCAGACCGACGACGAAGGTGCGCTTACGGCCCCAGAGGTCGGCGATCCGGCCTCCGAAGAGCAGCAGTCCGCCGAAGGCGAGGGCGTAGGCCGTGATGACCCACTGCTTGTTGGCATCCGTGATGCCCAGGTCCGTCTGGGCGTGCGGCAGCGCGATGTTCACGATCGTGGCATCGAGCACGACCATCAACTGGGCGAGCGCGATGAACGCCAGCGCTTTCCAGCGACTCGGATCAGGGAGTCGGATATCAGCTGTTTTTGACATGGGAGTAGCCACCTAAGGGCGCGTTCGGGCGCGTTCGGGCGCGCGAAGTCATGAACCGTGAACCGGGCCGTGGACCGTGGATGCGGTGGGCCCGTAAGGGTGAGGGTCGGGTGGGGCGAGGGTCGGGAAGAAAGGGGCGGGGTGATCGGGGCGGGGCGGACGCGCGGCCGGGCAGCCGTCTCAGGAGCCCGGCACGCCGGTCAGGTCCGGCGCCGCAGGTCCTCCATGGTCGCCGCCGTGCCGGGCAGGACGGACCGGGCCGGGGCCTCCAGTCCGTCCAGGAACAGCTGGAGGTGGCGGTGGGTGAACCGGTCGATGCTCATACAGGCGATGCCTGGCAGCGGCCGGGTGAGCTGGGAGAGGGCGACCAGTACGTCACCGACGGCGATGTCGGTACGCAGGCGCCCCGCGGACATGGCACGCCCGACGAGTCCTTCGACGGCCTCTTCGAGGCGCCGCCGCTCGGCGAGCAGTTCGGGGTGGTCCTTGTCGAAGCCGCCGGACAGCATCGGGCACAGTGCCCCGATCCGTTCGTCGGCGGCCGCGTGCACGAAGCGGCTGAGCGCGACGAAGGGGTCTCCCTCTTCGTTCGCGGCCTCCTCCGCACGTTCGGTGGTGCGGGAGGTGACCGCGAGGACGACCTCATGGGTCAGCGCGGCCCGGTCGGGAAAGTTCCGGTAGAGCGTGGCGTTGCCGACGCCCGCGCGGCGGGCGACCTCGTCGAGCGGCACATCAGGGCCGAACTCGACGAACATCTCGCGCGCGGCCGTCACGATCCGCTCCCGGTTGCGCAGCGCGTCGGCCCGCGGGCGGGGCGTACGCGGCTGCGCGGTTCCGGTGACCGCGGGGGTGACGGTGTCCACGACGGCGCTCCTTCTCTTCCGGTAGCTGTTGGTACGTACGTTTGGTGCGTGCGCAGGTACCTACGTCCGGTACGTACGTTTGGTGCGTGCGTTACTTCGGCGACCTCTCCGCGTAACCGGGGACCGCCTCCCCGTTTCGCGGGGACACGGGTGCAAACGGGGAAACCGTCCCCGGTTATTTCCCGGCCCAATGTGACCTGAGTCACGCCATGCGGAATCGGGGGAATCCCACCCCTTCGGCGCACCCAACGCGCGCCCCCGCAGCACCCGGCAGAGGCTGATCGACAGAGCGCAGCCGGGGTCGGCCGGCTGCCGCGGCCCCGAAGGCGCCTTCATGCAGCAGCCCCGCCACCGGATACGCAACCACCGCCACCCGGTCGTCCTTGGCGCGGCAACAGCCCTGGTCATCGCGGCACTGGCCTCGGCCAGCAGCACGCTCCCCCTCCCCAGCCGGGCCTCCGCCGGTTCGGTGTCCAGCACCGGCACGGCCGGGGTCGGCCCGTGCCGGATATCGGCGTCCATGGGCGTACAGATGTCGGAGGGCATGCCGACCCAGCCGGGCTACGCCCGCTCCACCGGCCAGATCCACGCCCTCAACCTGATGGTCGACTTCCCGGACGCACCGGGCACGGAGCCGGCCATGGACCGGCTCGCGGAGTTCTTCCCGCAGACCACCGACTGGTTCCGCACCAGCTCGTACGGACGGCTCACCTACGTGCCGGAAGCCCCGGTGAAATCCTGGCTGCGGATGCCACTGCCGTTCTCGGGCTACGGGATCGAGCGCGGATCACCGTACGAACCTGGCTACCGCCACCTCGTCCAGGACATCGTCGCCGCCGCCGACCCGAAGGTGGACTTCAGCGCGTACGACCTGGTCAACATCCTCGTCAGCCCGAACGCCGGGCCCTCCGCCCTGGACACCGTGCTCTCCGTGACCTTCTCGGGCAACGACGACGCCCCGTACGCGGACGGCGTGCCGCTCGCCAACACGTCCTTCGTCTACAGCCGCCAGGACGACGGCTCGGGGTCTTACGCCCAGACCGGATACCGGGTCCTGCCGCACGAGAACGGCCACGTCTTCGGCCTCCCGGACCTCTACACGATGGAGGGCGGCGGCTCGGTCGGGCACTGGGACATCATGTCCGAGGACTGGGGCGCCAACAACGACCTGCTCGGCTGGCACAAGTGGAAGCTCGGCTGGCTGGACAACAACCAGATCAGCTGCGCCTCGCGGACCGGCACCAGCGACCACGTACTGGAGCCGCTGTCCACCAGGGGCGGCACCAAGCTGGCGTTCGTGCCGCTGAGCGCGGAGTCCGGCTACGCGGTGGAGGTACGGACCCAGGCGGGCAACGACCAGGCCGTCTGCCGTCCCGGCGTACTGATCTACAAGGTGAGCTCGGACGTCGACACCGGCCAGGGCCCCATCTCCGTCGCGGACAGCACCAAGGACAGCAGCGGCTGCACCCGGCTGCCCAATGTGCACGCCGAGCTCTCCGACGCCCCGTTCCAACCCGGCCAGACCTTCACCGACCGGGCCACGGGGATACGCATATCGGTGGTCGACAAGGACTCCAGGGGCGACTACCGGGTCCGCGTCACCCGCCCCTGACTCCTGGCCCTCCGGCCCCCGTCCCCCGGATCTCCTCCTCGGCGGGTCCGCGCAGCTCGCGCTTGAGGATCTTCCCGGTGGCGTTGCGGGGCAGCGGCTCCCCCGAGAACAGCACATGGGCGGGGACCTTGAACGCCGCCAGGCTCCGCGCCACGTGCGCCCGCAGCTCCTCGGCCGTGGCCACGGCACCGGACCGGAGCCGGACGACCGCCGCGACCTCCTCACCCAGCACCGGATGAGGGACACCCAGGACCGCCGCGTCCTCGACGTCCGGGTGGCCGTGCAGCGCACCCTCGACCTCGACGCAGTACACGTTCTCGCCGCCCCGGATCACCATGTCCTTGATCCGGTCGACGACATCGACCCGGCCCTCGTGGACCACCGCCAGATCCCCGGTACGGAACCAGCCGCCGCTGAACGCCCGCGCCGTCGCCTCCGCGTCCTGCCAGTAGCCCCGCACCAGCGCCTGTCCGCGCAGCCACAGCTCGCCGACCTCGCCCTCGGGCAGCTCCTCGCCCGCCGGACCGGCGATCCGCACCTCCGTGGTGGGGGTCGGGCGGCCGACGCTGCCGGGATGCGCCCGGTACTCGGCACCGAAGTTCGCCAGGACGCCGCCGCTGGTCTCGGTCAGCCCGTACCCGTTGCGCGGCTCGATCCGCTCCCCGTAACGGGCGGTCAGCCGGGCCACCAGATCCGGCGGGGCGGCGGCCCCGCCCGTGTTGAGCATCTGGAGGCTCTCCAGCCCGTCCCGCTCCCGGGCGGCCGCGGCGAGCAGTTGCAGCGCGGTGGCCGGCACCCCGGCGTAGTGCGTCACCCCGTGCTCGCGGATCAGTCGCAGCGCTTCCTCCGCGTCCCACTTGCGCATCAGCACGAGGGCGCCGCCCGCCGACATCGCGGCGTAGAAGCTGGTGAACGCGGCGACGTGGAAGAACGGGAACGTCAGCAGCGTGACGGGCGCCGGCCCCTGCCCGGGGATGACGCCCCGGGCGAGCGCGGAGGCCGCCGCGTGGAACCGGGGGTTGCGCGCGGCGCCCGCCTGGGCGAGGTGCGTGGCGACGGCACCCTTGGGCCTGCCGGTGGTGCCGGAGGTGTAGATGATCGTCGCGTCGTCCTCCGGCCGGATGCCGACCTCGGGCGGTGCGGCGTACGGATCGGGATCGGGCAGGTCCGCGTACCACTCGACCCCGTCCGCCGGCTCCGCGCCACGGGCCCCGCGCTCCTCGTCCCGGAAGACGATGACGCGCGCCCCGGCGTCACGGGCCCACTCCGCGACCTGCGGCAACCGCTCCCCGTCGACCAGGAGGACCCGAGGCCCGCAGTTGTCGAGCGCGTACCTGAACTCGTCCCCGGTCCACCAGGCGTTCAGCGGTACGGCGACCAGCCCGGCCAACTGGGCGGCCCAGAAGGCGATCTGCCACTCCGGATGATTCCGCATCGCCACCACGGCCCGGTCCCCCGGCCGGAGCCCGTACCCCTCGCTCAGCCGGCACGCCAGCGCGGAGGCCGCGGCGAAGAACTCCCCGTACGTATAGCCGCGTTCCTCCGAGATCAGGAACGGCTGGTCCCCGAACGCCCAGGTGGTCTCCACGAACTCGCGGAGCGTCCCCGGCCCGTCCGCGTACACGAGCGCCCCCGCCTGCGGCCCGTCCTCGGCACGCACGACGGCGAACGGCCCCCCGGGCCCGGTCAGCGCGGCCACCACCCGCTCGGCTCTGGCCGCGGCCTGGCCGGGCTCGGCGGCGGGGGTGGCTGGAGTCGGGTCGGGGTGCGGCACGAACGACCTCTCTAAGCGCTTGCTCAGGGCTTTCGTGACGCTATGCCCACGCCCGCACCCCGTCAAGGGACCCGAGACCCGCACCACGCCACACCATCAACTCACCGTGCGCCGCCCGCGATGAAGCCCGCCGGCGACAAGACCGCGCCCGAACCCTTCCGGAGAACCCCCGCCCCACAGAAACCGCAGGTCAGAAACCGGACACCCGGCACCCAATGCCACCGACCCCATGGGGAAGCCCTTCACGGGGACGGATCCGCTACGCTGTCCCTGGTCGTTCATCGGTATGCCCCGCCGCCTGCACCGGCAAGATCGCAGAAGGCGCCACACCGCGTCCGGCCAGTGGGCTCGCAGCCCTTGCCAACGCCCCGTCCACCGGGCCGCCGGCAAGGCCACTCCAAGCCCGCGCCTCCGTAGCTCAGGGGATAGAGCACCGCTCTCCTAAAGCGGGTGTCGCAGGTTCGAATCCTGCCGGGGGCACAGCGGAACAGCAGGTCGAAGGCCCTGTCGCCCAGCGGGCGGCAGGGCCTTCGGCCTGGTGGGCTGGGGCGCGTCCGTCCGGTGGATCTCACACCCCGCGTCGGCGGTCGCCCACCAGGCCGGTCTCGTAGGCGACGATCACGAGCTGGGCGCGGTCGCGCGAGCGCAGCTTGGCGAGCAGGCGTCCGATGTGGGTCTTGACCGTGGCGAGGCCGAGATGGAGGTGTTCCGCGATCTCCGTGTTGGACAGCCCCCGTGCGATCAGGCCGAGCACCTCCAACTCCCGGTCCGTGATGCCGTCCAGGGAGCGGCTGGGCGGGCGCGCGGGTTCGGGGCGGCGGGCGAACTCCGCGATCAGGCGACGGGTCACCGAGGGGGCGAGCAGTGCCTCGCCCGCGGCGACGACTCCGATGGCGGTGAGGACCTCGGTCGGCGGGGTGTCCTTGAGCAGGAAGCCCGCGGCGCCGGCGCGCAGGGCGGCGTAGACGTACTCGTCCAGGTCGAAGGTGGTGAGGATGAGGACGCGGACGCCGGACAGGGCCGGGTCCGAGCAGATCTGCCGGGTCGCCCCGATGCCGTCGAGGTCCGGCATGCGGACGTCCATCAGCACGACGTCCGGCCGTTCGCGGCGGGCGAGTTCGACGGCCTCCGCTCCGTTCGCTGCCTCGCCCACGGCCGTCATGCCGGGCGTGTGGTCGACGAGGACGCGGAAGCTGCCGCGCACCATCGCCTGGTCGTCGACGATCAGTACCCGGACCGGGGGGACCGGGGTCGCGTCGGTCATGGTCATCGGTTCCCTTCGACCGGCAGGCGGACGGACACCGCGAAGCCGCCTTCCGGCCGGGGCCCCGCCTCGCAGCTTCCGCCGTACATCATCGCCCGTTCCCGCATCCCCAGGAGGCCGTGCCCGCGCGGGAGTTCGCGGTCGGCCTGGCCGCGTGCGGACGGCGGTCCCTCGTCCGCTATGTCGATGCGGATCTCTCGCGCGTCCGCCTCGACCGTGACCCGGCAGCGGGTCGGGGCGGCGTGCCGGACCGCGTTGGTGAGGGCCTCCTGGACGATCCGGTAGATGGTCAGCCGCGTGCCCTCGGCGAGGTCCTCCGTGGCGTGCACCGTCAGGTCGACGTCCACCCCGGCCTGGTGTGCCTGCGCGGCGAGCGAGCCGAGGCCGTCGAGATCCGGTACGGGTCCCAGCGGCGCGCCCTCGGTCCGCAGCACGCCGAGCGTGCGCCGCATCTCGGCCAGTGCGCGGCGGCTCGTCTCCTCGATGACCTTGAGGGCGGCCCGCGCCTCCTGCGGGTCGGCCTCCGCCACATGTCCGGCGACACCCGCCTTGACGGCGATCAGGCTCAGGTTGTGCGAGACGATGTCGTGCAGCTCACGGGCGATCCGCAGCCGCTCCGCGTCCAGTGCGTGCTCCGACCTGCGCCGCTGTTCCCGGGCGGCCCCGGACCGGCGGCCGCGCACGGTGAACCCCGCGCCCCAGGCCCCGCCGATCACCAGGAGCACCAGCCCGGCCACCCCGGCGGCGCCCCGCCAGTCCTCTGCGGGAGTCACCACCGCCTCGCCGAGGAAGACGGCGCCGCACGCCACCGGCAGCGCCACCGCGAGTGCGGGCACGGACCTGCGGGCGGGCTCGGCCAGTCCGACCAGGTAGGCCGCGAACCCGGCGGCGGCGTAGGGCTCACGCGGGATGTCGAGGAGCGATGCCGCGGCCAGGGCGGCCAGCACGGCCGCCAGGACCGCGAGCGGCCGGCGGCGGCGTACGGCGATCGGCAGGCCGACCGCGGCGGCTATCAGACAGCCGAGCCAGACCGGTCCGGTGTAGGCGGGCTGCCCGTCGTCGCCGGTCAGCCGGACGAAGCCGAGGTACACGGCGGTCAGGGCCAGTGCCGCGCCGAGGTCGAGGACGTAGAGATGGCGCCGCCCCTTGGGCTTCATGACCCGACCGTACCTGTACCCGTCCACTCAACCGGCCTGTCCCAGCAGCACCATCAGGCCGAGCGTCACCAGGGTCAGCGGCACCCAGCGCAGCACCGCCGCCCGGCTGGGACGCGGCGCTTCACGCAGCAGCGCCACGCCCAGCGGCACCAGCGCCGCGCACAGTCCGGTCAGGGCCACCAGCGACATGGGCGTGGTCCCCTTGAGCACCCCGAGGGGCAGCGCCGAGGTGAGGGCCAGTGCGGCGGCACGGGCCGGGCCGAGCACCCGGGTGCGCCAGGCGCCCAGGGCAAGGACCGTCCACCCGGCGAGGATGGCGAGGTTCAGCGTGGCGAAGACATGAAAGGCGCCGTAACCGGCGGAGACCGCTTCGGTGGCGGGCCCGACTCCCTGGGAACGCGCCAGCTGAAAGGCCAGATGGTCCACCCCCGCGTGGAAGGCGCGGGCGAACAGCCCGAACATGACCAGCACCCCGCCCCACAGGCCCCATCCGGCACCGCGGGCCCCGATCCGTGCGGCCAGCACGGCCACGGCGGGCCAGAGCAGCAGACTGCCCGCGGCGAAGAGGCCGTATGCGGTGGCCATCAGGGTGGGGTGCCGCTCGTACGCCGCGAGTTGATCGGGATAGAAGAAGTGGAAGCGGGCCCGCAACAACGCGCCGACCAGCATCAGGAGCGGGCCGAGCACCATGGCGGTGCCACCCGCCCACCGGCCGGGGAAGCCGGTCCCCTCCGGCCACTCCACAGGCAGTGCGGCGCGCAGTCGGGCGCCGATCGTGGTGACCGGGGCGGCCATGGGTGTCGTCGGGTTCGTCATGCCGACGACGATGCCCGCGCCGTCCCCGCGGGGCGTCGGACCAGGAGCTGAACCGTGGGGTCAGACCTGGGTATGACCCGCTGTTCAGCTCCTGATCGTGCGGCGGGCCTGGGCCGTCTGGTCACGGCCCGGCCCGCCCCCGTGCTACGCCACCGCCCTACGCCACCGTGCGGATGAGCTTCTTGTTGACGAACTCCTCGATCCCCGGGCGGCCGAGCTCGCGGCCGAAGCCGGAGCGCTTGATGCCGCCGAACGGCAGCTCTGCACCCTCCGCGCCGACGCCGTTGATGAACACCATGCCCGCCTCGATGCCGTCGGCGACGCGGGCGGCCTGTGCGGGGTCCGTGGTGAAGACGTACGAGCCCAGGCCGTACGGGGTGTCGTTGGCGATCCGCAGCGCGTCCTCCTCGTCGGCCGCCCGGAAGACCATGGCGACCGGGCCGAAGAGCTCCTGGCGTGCGGCGGTGTGCTCGGTGGTGAGGCCGGTGAGGACCCCGGCCGGGAAGTGGGCGCCGCTGCGTGCGCCCTCGGTGTGCAGCGTCGCGCCCTCCGCGACGGCGGCGGCCACCTGGCGCTCCAGGGTGTCGGCCGCGGTGACCGAGGACAGGGGCGCTCCGGACTGGCGGGCGAGGAGTGCGGCGGTGAACTTCTCGACGAACGCGTCGTAGAGACCGGAGGTGACAATGAACCGCTTGGCCGCGTTGCAGGCCTGGCCGGTGTTGTCGAGGCGGGCGGACACGGCGGCGTCCACGACGGAATCGAGGTCGTCGGCGGACAGCACGATGAACGGGTCGGAGCCGCCGAGTTCGAGGACGACCTTCTTCAGGTGCCGCCCGGCGATCTCCGCGACGGCGGCGCCGGCCCGCTCCGAGCCGGTCAGGGACACGCCGTGGACGCGCGGGTCCGCGATCACCTCCGCGATCTGCTCGTTGGTGGCGTACACGTTGACGTACGCGCCGACGGGGAACCCGGCCTCGGTCACCAGCCGCTCAAGCAGTGCCGCGGTGGCAGGGCACTGCGGGGCGTGCTTGAGGACGATGGTGTTGCCCAGGGCGAGGTTCGGGGCGGCGAACCTGGCTACCTGGTAGGCGGGGAAGTTCCACGGCATGATCCCGAGCAGGACACCCACCGGGCTGCGCCGGACGACGGCGCGACCGGGGCCGGAGGTGACGGAGAGCTCCTCGTCGGCGAGGAACTCCTCGGCGTGGTCGGCGTAGTAGTGGTAGATGTCGACGCAGAAGTCGATCTCGCCCTCCGCCTCTTCGAGCGGCTTGCCCATCTCGCGCACGATGCCCGCCGCCAGTTCGGCCCGGTGCTCCGCGTGCAGATCCCCGAGCCGGCGCAGGAGCGCGGCACGCTCGGCCACGGAGGTGCCGCGTCCCCAGGCGGTGGCCGCGTGGGCGGCGTCGACGGCCGCGGTCATCTCGGCGTCGGTGGCGGTCGGGTAGGTCTGCGCGGTCGTGCCGGTGGACGGGTCGGTGACGGCGTACATCAGGTCTCCAGGAAGTGTGGGGGAAAGGGGCGGGGGTGCGGCGCCGGTCTCGCTCGCTGGTGTGCCGCGAGGCCGACGTCGCGGATCCTAGGGCCTGTCGTCAAACTGCCGTCGTTGCCCGGAGGGCGGCCGGACGGCGTCAGGCGCGTGCTATCGGCGTGCCGGCCCCAGTCCCCTGTACTGGACGTACCGGGGTCTGGGGCCGGTGCGGCGAGAGTGCGTGCATGGCGTCGCCCGGCAGACGGCAGTTTGACGACAGGCCTAGGGTTCCAGAATGGTGCGGGCGCCCACGGCGGACTTGAGGTCCTCGAAGGCGGCGGCCGCTTCGTGGAGGGGGCGCACCCTGCCGATCAGCTCGTCCAGCGGCAGCCGGCCGGCCAGATAGAGGCGGGCCAGCTTCGGAATGTCGATCGCGCCGACGCTGGAGCCGTAGTTGCAGCCGAGGATGCGCTTCCCCTGGTCGGCGAGGTCGAAGAGGTTGAACGCGCCCGTCGCGCCGTCGGCCGCCATGCCGACCAGGACGGCCGCCCCGCCGGAGGTGAGCATGTCCGGAAGGGTCTCGATCACCCTGGGGCTGCCGATGGCCTCGAAGGCGTAGTCGACCCCGCCGAGCTCCTCCTGGCACCAGGCGGCCACGTCGGTCGTGGCGGCGTCGAGCGTGTGGGTCGCCCCGAACCGTTCGGCGGCGGCCAGCCGCTCGGGCGAGAGGTCTACGGCGATGATGGGATCGGCCCCCACCAGGCGCAGGCCCATCACCACGGACAGGCCCACCCCTCCGGCGCCGACGACGACCGCGGACTCGCCGGCCCGCACGCCCGCGGTGTTCAGGACCGCGCCGATACCGGTGGAGATGGAGCAGCCCAGGAGGGCCCCGATGCCGAACGGCAGCTCGTCGGGGACCTTGACCACGGCCGATTCGGGCACGACGACCCGGCTCGTGAACGCGCCGAGCCCGAGGAAGGGCCAGACCTCCTCCCCCTGGGCGTCGGTGATGGGGGTCGTGCCGTCGGGCAGGGTGTTCGCCACGGCCTGGGTGCCGGTGCACAGCCAGGCCATGCCGGCCAGGCACTTGCGGCAGCGGCGGCAGGGCGCGAACCAGGAGAGGACGACGTGGTCGCCCGCCTTCACCGCGCCGACGCCGTCACCCGTGTCCGTGACCACGCCGGCGGCCTCGTGGCCCATGACGAGGGGGCGGTCGCTGGGCCAGTCCCCCGTCAGGATGTGCAGATCGGAGTGGCACACCCCGGCAGCCCGGATGTCGATCTCGACCTCGCCCGGTCCGGCGGGCCGGTGGGCGATCTCTCGCGTGTGCAGTCCCGCGACGGGTTCGTAGACAAGAGCAGGGGCAGGGTCAGGGGCGGTGGAGGTGGAGGGGGAGAGCTGCGCGGACATCAGAGAGCCTTGACTTCCTCGGTCGACGGGTTGGGGGAGAGCCGGGTGTGCGGTTTGGCGACGGCTACGTAGACCAGGCCGACGACCAGCAGCGCGGAGAAGACCAGGACCACGGCCCACACCTGGATCCAGCTGCCCGACGGCGGGGCGAGTTCGGCGCGCGGCCAGGCGATGTTGACCGCCTCGAACAGCAGCCACACCACGGCGGCCACGTTGATCACCAGACCGGCCCGGCCCAGGCGGAACTGGCCCTCCGCCGGATTCCAGCGGCCTCGCAGGCGCGCGAAGAGCGCCACGAGCGCGACCGCCAGGAAGATGAAGTAGAAGCCACCGGAACCGAAGGAGATCAGCGTGGCCGCCGCGTTTCCGTTGAGCCCGAGCAGGAGGCCGAGCCCGGCGAGGACGGCCGTCACGGTGAGCGAGACCCAGGGGATCTGGCGCTCCCCGACCGTGGCGAGCTGGGCGGAGCAGGGCAGCTGCCGGTCCCGCGCGAAGGCGAAGACGGCCCGCCCGATATAGGTCTGGATCGAGATGGCGCAGGCGAAGAACGCGACCAGGACGACGACGATGAACGGCTTCCCGCTCCAGCTGCCCAGGCCCTGCGTCACCGCGTCGAAGACGGGGTCCACGGTCTTCCCGGAGACGGCGTCCTCCGGGCGGCGCAGCGCGAACGTCACCGCGATCGAGGTCAGCAGCACCGTGAACGCCACGAACACGTAGGAGCGCAGCAGGGCCCGGGGCACGCTGCGCCGCGGCTGCTCGGTCTCCTCCGCGACCTGGGTGGTCGCGTCGAACCCGAGGAAGGCCCAGCCGGCCACGGCCAGACACGTCACGAACCCGGCCGCTACGGACCCGCCGGAGGCGGACTCCGCGCCCAGGGTGTCGAAGAGGATGCTGAAGCCGTGGTGGCGGGCGAAGAGCAGCAGGAACACGCTGACGGCGATGGAGACGACGCCTTCGGCGACGATGCCCGCGTTGAGGAAGTGCTTGACGGGGTTGACGCCGAGCAGATTGATGCCCAGGGCCACCGCGATGAAGACCACTCCGAGCAGCACATGGGTCACCGGTGACAGCGCCGAGTCGCTGAAGAGCATGTGCAGCCAGCTGGAACCGAGGTACGCCACGGTGGTCAGGGACGCGATGGCCGAGGCGAGATAGATCCACCCCACCAGCCACCCCAGCCGGGGTCCGCCCAGCCGCCGGACCCACTGGTAGACCCCGCCGGTGATCGGGAACTGCGAGGAGAGCTCGGCGTAGACCGTGGCGACCAGCAGCTGCCCCAGGAAGGCGACGACGACCGCCCAGATCCAGGTGGGACCGGCGAAGACGAACCCCAGCTGGGCGACGGCGTAGATGCCGACCACCGGGGAGATCGTCGCGAAACCGAGAGCGAACACGGCCCACCCGGACAGGGTGCGCTTCAGCTCCTGTTCGTAGCCGTATTCAGCCAGATCACCGGCATCGGCACGGTTGTGGTCCACGTTCGTCTCCTGGCATTGCTGGGCGCGCGTCCGGCGGCGCTCACACGGTGGAGGCCGTCTTCGGCGTGCCGTTCTCATCCCGCTACGGGCTGGTACCACGGCAGCCGTTCGAGCGGCGATCCATTTATTGGCTGTAGGGCCAATTGTTATTTGGCTGCACAGCCAATAACATCCTTGCCATGACGTCAAGGGGTCCTGAGAGGCAAGTCCGCAAAGCGGCGGCCGAACGCCGACGCGAGATCGTGGCGGCGGCCGCGCGGGTCGGCCTTGAGGACGGCCTGGAGTGCGTCACCCGGCAGCGGATCGCCGACGGCCTCGGAGTCCAGTCCGGACTCATCCACCACTACTTCCCCGTGGTCGAGGAACTCGTGGCCGAGGCGTTCACCAGCGCCACCACGGCGGAGCTGGACGGCCTGCTGCCCGAGGCAGCTGCCGCCGAGCCCGGAAGCGGCGGCCCCCTGAGCACCTTCCAGCGCTTCTTCACCCTGATCTCGGACACCGAGTTCGACAACGTGAGCAAGCTCTGGCTCAACGCGCGACACCTGTCCCGCTACCGCCCCGTACTGCACGACCAGGTGGTCGGCCAGGAGCTGCGCTGGTGCCACCGCATCGAGCAGATCATCACGCAGGGCGTGCGGGAGCAGTCGTTCCGCTGCGCGGATCCGTGGGCATCCGCCGTACGCATCCTCGCCGTCGTGGACGGAGCCAGCGCGTACATCAACACCAGCGCCGACCGGCGCACGGCCCCCCTCACCAACCTTGCCCGCACCCTCGCGGAAGCCGAACTGGGCCTCCCGGCCGGTGGCCTGCGCATGCCCTGACGGGCCAGGCCGGGGGGCCACGGAGCCAGACCCGAACTCAGGGACGGGTACCACGAACACAGTGAGGGCGGCGTCACCCTCGAAGAGGGACCCGTCAGCCTGATCCTGGCCCGGGACGAAACGCTCAGAAGCCACGCCGGACAAGGCGAGAAGGCAGAACCGGCCGGATTCGAACCGGCGTCCTCGCGGTTTTGGAGACCGCGCGCGACGACCTCTGCGCTACGGCTCCGCCCCGACCGCAATCTACTGGACCGCGCGCTTCGACGAGGCCGAACCTGCCGGGGTGCCCGGCGGCCGCCTTCTCCAGACGGCAGCCCTCGTCCGGAAGGGGAAGGGCTGCCCACCCCCGGCGCCAGGACGGCAGCAATCACCGCGCGCGCCGAGGCGATGGCGAAAACCCCAGCCCGATGTCAGAGCCGTCCGATAGAAAGGCCTTCCAGCCGCGGCCTCCACGTCACACCTGGTGGGATCGCGGCGCGCATCTCGGCATCCCTGGGGGGACTGATGTTCAGATCACGGGCGGCCTGGGCCGTCATCGGCACCACCGCGATCCCTTTGGCCGGCGTCCCGGCGGCGCACGCCGCGGCGACCGGGTCGTTCCGGGCGGCTACGTCGGACACCGTCAAGGCGTAGCCGCTGAGAACCGGGGCCGAGCAGCGGCTGACGCCGCTTCTCGCGGGCCGCCGCGCCCAATAGCCGGGCCGGACTTGCCTCTTGGTGTGACGCTCCACGCTTCACAGACGCTGAACTCCAAGACTCACAAGAAGACTTGCAGTACTCACGTGACCACGAACCAGACCAATGGGGTGGGGAATTGAGCACGAGTAAGAAGCACACGCACAGACCGCGGGGCCTGAGGAGACGGGCACTCCTGACCGTCGGCATCGTCGTCCTCAGCGGGGCGGGGTCAGCGGCCTACGCCGTCGGAGGTCCGGCCGGGAACGGAACGGCGGGGATCGGAGCGGCTGGTGAGCACAAGGCGCGGGCCGCGGCCGTGCGTACGGTGGGGCTCGCCGGACAGGGTGCCGGGCGCAAGGGGCTGCCGAAGCAGGACACCAAGGAGTACAGCGCCGCCCTGCTGACCTGGTCGGACCCGGAGGCCGAGCTCAAGGGGACGGCCCAGATACGTTCGAAGGGGGTCGGGACCGGTAAGTGGTCGGGCTGGCAGGCGCTGCCGGACGATCCCTTCTCCGCCGACGGCAAGGAGGCCGAGGACGCGGCGACCCGCGGCGGCACCTCCGCGGTGTGGACCGGGCCGTCGGACGGCATCGAGGTGCGGGTGGTCGCCGCCGACGGCTCCGCCTCCGCGCTCCCGTCCGGCATGGACGTGAAGCTCCTCGATCCCGGCACCGACCCGACGGGCCGCGCCCCGAAGCCGGCCGCGTCTGCGCGGGACGTCACGCCGGCGCCGTCGGACACGGGCACCGATACGCCCGTACCCACGGACACCACCCCTCCGCCCACCGAACCCGCGAACCCGACGGCACCGCCCACCGAACCCGCGAACCCGACGGTCCCCGCCACGCCCAGCGCGACGGCGACGGCCTCCGGGGCGCCGGCCGCTCCGGCTCCCCTGCCCTCGACCGTCGTCAAGCCGCCGATCATCACCCAGGCCCAGTGGGGTGCCTCCACGGACTACGACGGCACGCCCGAATACGGTCAGGAGATCAAGGCCGCCGTCGTCCATCACACCGGCGTCGACCAGGACAACGGCGTCCCGTGCAGCCAGTCGAAGGCCCGGATGCGGACCATCCAGCAGGAGCACTTCGCCCGGGGGTACTACGACATCGGCTACAACTTCGTGGTCGACCGCTGCGGCCAGATCTTCGAGGGCCGCAGCGGCGGCATGGACCTCCCGGTGATCGGCGCCCACGACGTCGGCTTCAACACCAACACGGTCGGCATCTCGTACATCGGCAACACGATGACGCTGAAGCCGACCCGGGCCGGCCTGGAGGCCATCTCCCGGGTGGTCGCCTGGAAGTTCGGCATGTACGGCATCAGCCCGAGCTCCAACGTGACCCTGGTGTCCGGTTCACCGCTCGGCCAGGACGGCAACAAGGTCCCGCAGGGCGACTCGATCACGCTGCCCCGGGTCTTCGGCCACCGCGACACCAACGCGACGCTGTGCCCCGGCGACGCCCTGTACGGCAAGCTGCCGCTGGTCCGTACCCTCGCCGCCTCGCCGGGCGTCTCACATGCCCTCACCCGCTCGGACTTCGACGGTGACGGCGTGACCGACCTGGTCGCGGGCACTCCGCAGACGGGCAGCAGCGCGGGTTCGCTCACGGTCGTGCCGGGCGGTGACGACGGCCCGGTCGCCTCCGCAGGGCGGATCATCGACCAGAACAGCCCCGGCGTCCCCGGCAGCAGCGAGTCCGGCGACCTCTTCGGCGCGTCCAACGCGTACGGCGATGTCAACGGTGATGGATACGGCGACCTGGTCATCGGCTCGCCCGGCGAGGACGACACCAGTGGCCACGCCGACTCGGGCCTGATCTCCGTGATGTACGGCCCCGCGCTCAACACCGGCACGTCGTACGGAACCGCGACCGCGACCCGCGCCGCCGGTGAGAAGCTCGGCACCTCCGTCGCCACCGGCGACTTCAACGCGGACGGCAAGTCCGACATCTTCTCCGTCGCGCCCGGCAAGCCCGGCCGCTGGTGGTCGTACGACTCCGGCACCGGCGCGGCCACGTCCGGGTACCTGAACACCACCGCCTACACCGAGGCCGTCTCCTACGCGGCCGTCGCCACCGGCGACTTCAACCGGGACGGTTACGCGGACGCCGCCGTCAACTTCCGTGACCCGAGCGGCATTTCCCGCATCCTGTGGCTCAAGGGCTCGTCCGGCGGGCTGCAGCGCGTCGGGATCCTCTCCGCGAAGGGCGGCCGCTCCCTGGCCGCCGGCGACGTCACCGGTGACGGCATCGACGACCTGGTCGTCGGCCAGCCGGGCACGACCGAGTCCGGTACGACCGACAAGGGCGGCTCGGTCACCCTGCTCAAGGGCACGACGACCGGCCTCACCGCGACCGGCGCGATCACTCTCGGACAGGATTCCCCCAATGTGCCGGGCGGCGGCGAGGCGGGCGACGAACTCGGCGCCTCCGTCGCCGTCGGCGACTACGACCTCGACGGGTACGCGGACGTCATGGCCGGATCCCCGAACGAGGACATCACCCGGGCCGGTGTGAGCCGGGTGGACGCAGGCGCGGTGATCCTCTTCAAGGGCACCTCCACCGGCATCTCCGGTACCGGCTCTGTCAGTTACAGCCAGGACACGGCCGACGTCTCCGGTGACACGGAGACCGGTGACCGGATGGGGTCCTCCGTCCTCCTCCAGGACCTGTCCGGCTACGGCCGCGCTGACCTGGCGATCGGTGCGGACGGGGAGAACGCCGGCGACGGCGTCTTCCTTCAGATGGACAGCGGCAGCGCGGGGATCTCCCCCAAGAGCACCGTCTACTACGGCCGCTCCAACCTCGGCACCCCGGCGGCGGCCCACCTCGGCCAGACGCTGGCGCCCTGATGCCGGGGCCGTCACGCTGAGGCCCTGACAACACGGACGATGGACGGAAGGGCCGGTGCCCGGCGGACAACCGCCGGGCACCGGCCCGCGTTGGTTGGCGGTGACCCGCGCGACGTCAGCCCTCGCGAACGGACTGTCGCGCCTCCCGGTGTCAGCGGCCGTTCACTCGGGGGACGGCACAGGTCGCGCCGTCGGCTCCTCCGCTCCCCCGGCGGTCGTGGCCGCTCCCCGGGCGGTCGTGGCCGCTCCCCGGGCCGTGGTCACGATGTTCTGGAGGGCCGCGACGTGGCCGGCCAGGGCCTGTTGGCCGGCAGGGGTGAGGGACAGCCAGGTCCGGGGGCGCTTGCCGACGTGCCCCTTGCGGACGTGCAGGTAGCCGGCGGCCTCCAGCGCCGACGCGGTCTTGCTGAGGACCGAGTCGGACACCTGGCAGCCGTCGCGGACGGCGGCGAAGTCGGCCTCGTCGCACGCGGAGAGAAAGGCGACCACGGCCAGCCGGGTCGGGTGGTGGATGGTCTCGTCAAGGGCGGCCCGCTCCCGTCCCGGCGGATCGTCCCTCACGCGAGCTCTCTCAGCGCGCGACCGATCGCCGCGTTACGGACGAGGCATACGCCCCACACCCCGAGCCCCGCCACGGCGAACGCCGTGATCCGGGCCGTAGCCGCCCCGGCCCCCGACGTCCAGCAGCAGCCGCCCGCCACCAGACCCGCCGCCAGGACGGCCGGAAGCGCGATCCGGCTCCGGCTCAGGCGCGAAGAGAGGGAACGCGTCACCCGTACTCCCACCGCCCGCCTCGCCGCCCGGACGAGCGCGAACACGGCCGCGAGCCCGAGGAGCGACACCAGAAGCGCCACCGCCGTCGCCCAGCCGCCCCTGTCGCTGCTCCAGGCCTGCACCACGCTCGGCAGCACCAGAGTCACCGCCGCGGCCGGTCCGTACCACGCGGGAGCCAGCCCGGCCTTGAGGCGAGCCCGCTCCCTGGCGCTCTCCACACCTCTCAGCGCGTCCTCGGCGCACACCGTCGTCCCGCCACCGCCCTCCGGGAGCGCGGACTTGTTCTCCAGCGACGACGACATGGGCACACCGAATCCTTCCCGAGGACGCACGACACGAACGGCCTGACGCTTGCCATGATGGCATGAACTTTCCGAGGTGGAAAGTGAATGCCCCTCCGACATCCGCCGCTCCGGTCAGCCGCCGCTCCCGGTCAGCCCACCGCTCCCGTCAGCGCAGCTCTTCCGGGCACGGTGTCCCCGGCGACAGCTGGTACGGCGCGCCCAGCCGGTACACGCCGGCGCGCGGTGCCAGCAGTTCCGTCCACTCGTCGCCGTACTGGTCCTCCTCCAGCTTGATCAGGCAGCCGTTCGTGTTGACGAAGTCCCTGGGGATGTCCTTGTCCGCGCGGCGTTTGGACTCCTCCGTCTCCTGGGGGCGCTCCACGCTGCGGCCCTCCTCGTCGAGCACGGCGAGCCAACGCGAGTACGGGATGCGGATCAGCACCCGGCCCGCCTTCTTCACGTGGATGGTCAGCTCCCCCGCACCGGCCTCGTCCACCGTCGCCGGCGGGTCGGCCAGCGGGACCGGGCTGTCCACCGAGTAGAGCCGCCAGTTGGAGTTGGACCAGATCGGCTTCAGGTACGGCAGCCCCTTGCTGACCAGCTCCGCCTCCTGCACCGCGCCACTGGAGTCGGGCGAGCCCTGCGGCAGCACCACGTAGTGCACGGCCCAGCGGTCGAGCCACTGCCGGTAGTTCACGGAGTTCAGGGTGTCGTCGTAGAAGAGCGGGTTGCGCTCCATGTCGGCCTGCCGGTTCCAGCCGCGGGCCAGGTTCACCACGGGGGCCAGCGCGGACGCCTCCCGGTGGCTGCTCGGCGGGACCACCTCGACCCGGCCGCGTTCGGCACCGACCGTCTGGAGCTGGTTGACCAGCGGAGCCAGCGACCGCGCCCAGGACGCGTCCGGCGCGGTGCGGACTATGTCGTCCACGCCCTTGAACCCGATCCAGAAGTTCAGCCCGGCGAACGCGAGGACCAGCGCGTACCACCGCCGGGAACGGGGCTCCACGTACGGCAGCGCGGCCAGCAGCACTACCCCGGCGAACAGCATCGCCATCCGCGACACGTTCGAGCCGATCTGCGAGTCCACGACGTACGTCAGCAGCGTCCCGATGCCGTAGACCGCGGCCGCCGTCCGCACCGTCTTCCAGTCGCGCGGCACGAGGAAGAAGACCAGGACCGCGAAGACGAACGGCAGCGACAGCGTCGCGATCGACATCGGCTGCGTACCCGAGAACGGGAACAGCCACGCGGAGAGCGCCACCACCACGACCGGCGCCACCCCCAGCGCGTACGCACCGGGCCGGCGCTTGTTCAGGAACAGGGCCGCCGCGACCACACCGAGGAAGAGCCCGGCCACCGGGCTGCCGGCGGTCGCGAGTCCGGCGAGCGGCGCGGCGACAGCCGCCTTCGCCCACCGCTTGTACCGCCAGCGGTACGGCCAGCAGAACACCGCCGCCACCGCACCGACCGCGAACATCATGCCGAGCCCGAACGTCACCCGGCCCGACAGCGCGTTGCACAGGTACGCGAAGACACCGGCCATCGAGCAGGCGATCGGATTACGGACCGCCCGCACCCTGACCAGGATCAGCGCGGTCAGCGCCGAAGAGACCGTACCGACGATCATCATCGTCGTACGGACACCGAGCAGCGACATCAGATACGGCGAAACGACGCTGTACGAGACGGGGTGCATCCCCCCGTACCAGGCCAGGTTGTACGCCGTCCCGGGGTGTCGGCCGACGAACTCGGCCCAGGCGTCCTGGGCCGCGATGTCGCCGCCGCTGTTCGCGAAGAAGAAGAACCAGAGGATGTGCACGACCGCGGCCACCGCGGTCGTCAGGAGGACCGGATGGCGTACGCAGCGCCGCTTGAAACCCTCGAACCGACCGGCGCCCTCCGGTACGGTCTGCCCGCCCGGACCGCGCGCCCGGCCTGCGCCGTTCTTCGCACGTGTCGGCTCAGCAGTGGTCACTGCGACTCTCCCCGTCCTTCCCCGGACGCGGTGGAACCGCCGACCTGCTGGCAGCGCGGGCGTCAGTGCCGGAAAACGCGTTCCGGGATACACGCGTTGCCCCTGGGACGCTAGCACGCAGCCTCTGACGCCGGTCGGAAAGGCTCCGGACCCCCCGCGCCCACGTGAACCGCGTCACGTGAACACAGGGGGCCGCGCCTTCAGGGGCCCGGCCGCACCGGCCGCCCTGTCCGCTCCGTCCGCCGCATCAGCTGATGCGGGTCAGCTTCTGTCCGAAGCCCGGTTCCGTCAGATCCTGCTGGAGGGCGACGGGTGCGCTGACCCGGCCGCTGCCCGTTCCCACCGTCACCATGCCGACCTTCGTGCCCGCCTTCATGGTGCGCGAGATCTCCTTGCCGTTGCCCGTCACGGAGAGTTCCACCTTGAGTCCCTGCCAGCCCATCGCCTTCAGGTCCGCGGTCGCGACCAGCGGGGTGTGGCCGCCGAACCCGTCGTCCACATATCCGACGACGTCGCCCTTGTGGACCGCCTTGGCGGAGATCACGGCCTCCTGCGCGCCCTTGATCAGCTTGAGGCTGTTGGACAGCGACATCACCAGGCTGTCGTACGGCTGGCCGGTTCCCGCCTGCTGCCCCATGACGGCGCCGTAGATCCACAGCTTCTTGCCGTCCACGACGGTGTTGGCCGACCAGATCAGATTGCCGCCCGCCGGGGTGGAGGAACCGGTCTTGATGCCGCTGACGCCCGGCTCCAGCAGGATGGTGTTGTTGTTGTAGATCGTCGTGTCGATGCCGTCGATCTTGATCTGCGGGGTGTCGACGATCCCCTGGAACACCTCGTTCTTCATGACGGCGGCGGCCAGCTTGAGCTGGTCGTCGGCGGTGGAGACGGTGGTCTTCTTCAGGCCGCTCGGGTCCGTGTACGTGCTGTGGCTCATGCCGAGCTTCTTGGCCGCGTCGTTCATCTTGGTGACGAAGGCGGCCTCCGACGAGGCGTCCCAGCGGGCGAGGAGCCGCGCCACGTTGTTGCCCGAGGGGATCATCAGGAGCTGGAGCATCTGCTTCTCCGTGAACTGCTGCCCCTTGCTGATCGGCACCTTGGACTCGTCCTCCGCCTTGGACTCGTCCTCCGCCTGCTGATCGACAGTGATCTTCTCGCCCTCGTCCTTGCCGGCGAGGGGGTGGCCCTGGAGTATCACGTACGCCGTCATGATCTTGGCGACGCTGGCGATCGGCGCCGGCTTCTGCGCTCCCGCGGAGCCGAGCGAACCGACCCCGTCCACGCTGACCGCCGACTGCCCCTGCGCGGGCCATTCGAGCTTCAGGTCCGCGCCCTTGAACGTGTACGTGGACTCCGCCGACATCACGAGCGCCGGCTCCGGCAGCGGACGCACCATCTGCACGATTGCAAACGCGATCAGCAGCAGGAGCACCAGCGGTGTCCAGATCTTGACCCTCCGCACGGCCGTACGGACCGGGGTCTCCGGCGGCGGCGGGGTGTTCGTCAGCTCGGCCAGCAGGTCGAGCGGCGGCCTGGGCGGCATCGGCTGCTGCCTGGTCCGCTCGGCACCCCCGAGCGACGCGTCACTCGGCAGCTGGGCACCCCACGCGGGGGTGGCCCCCGGCCGGTCCTGACCGGCCTCAGGGGCGGGCGCCGGCCGCACGTCGTCGGCCCGCAGCGGTACGAACTTGCTGGTCCGCTCCGCGGGGGACTCGGGCTCGGGCTCGGACTTCGGCTTCTGCTTCGACTTCCCGGCTGACGTCGGGCTGATCTTCAGCGAGGTCGTCGGCTGGTCGACGCGGGGCAGCTTGGGCGCCTTGAAGACGGCGGTCGCCTGGTCGATACCGGGCTCCGCGTCGGGCTTCGGCTCTTCGTCGGGCTTCGGCTCTTCGTCGGGCTTCGGCTCTTCGGCAGCCTTTTCGTCGGGCGCCGGGGTGGATTCCGCGTCTGACTTGGACTCTGTGGCGGAGTCTTCGTCGGGGTCGGACTCCGTTTCGGACTTCTCGTCGGACTTCACGTCCGGCTTCGTGTCCGGCTTCGTGTCCGGCTTCACGTCCGGCTTCGTGTCCGGCTTCACGTCCGACTTCGCGTCGGGCTCCCGCTCGGATTCCCCGTCACCGTCGCCGGACTCGTCGTCCTCGCCGTCTTCGTCGGGCTCCGAGCTGGGGTCCTCGGCCTTCGCCACAGGCTCCTCGTCGGACGGGCCGCCGTCAGCCGGGCCCTCGCCAGGCTCGTCGTCCCGCGCCTCGCCGTCCGTCGACACCCAGGCGGCAACCGCCGCACGCAGCCGAGCATCGCCCTCCTCGGGCTCGGGCTCGGCTTCAGCATCGGCCTCGGCCTCCGCCGCATCGCTCTCCGCCCCAGCGGGCTCGTCGCCCTCCCCGGGCTCTGCGGGCTCTGCGGGCGCCTCGGGCTCACCGGGCTCCTCCGGGGCGCCCGACGCGGCCTCAGGGGCCTCCACCGGGCTCCCAGGGCCCTCGGGGGCCTCGGGGGCCTCCGCCGCGGCCGCGGAAGACTCGTCCGAGGGCTCAGCCGCGGGCTCAGCCGAGGACTCGCCGTCGGCCGGCGACTCGGACCGCTGCGTACCGAAGACGGCCGTCGCCGTGTCCGTCCTGCCGCCGGACTCCGCCGGTGCGGCGGGTTCGCGGAACACCGAGAGCCGCGGATCGTGCTCGCTCCGAGCCGTTCCCGACGACTTCCGCTGCTCCGACTTGTCGGGGGACTCGCCCGCCACCGATGCCTCCTCCATGCGGCACGGGGACATCCCCGCGCTGTCCGAACCATCTACCAGTGTCCCGTGTGAACCCTCGGCTGAGCTGCTAGACGAGAACGACATACCTACTGGTTCCAGTACAAAGCACCCAGGCACCCTCGACAGACAGATGTGAGAGGGGTCACCCTGTCACTCATCCACGCGGGGAGGCATGGATGGGCAGGAGCCGCAGAACAATTCCGGAGGAGCTTCTGTTGCTCGCTCTGGACCCGACCACGGGTACCACAGCGCAGCCGCAGTCGCTCGACCTCGGCCTCGCCGGAGCCCAGCTAGTAGAGCTGGCCCTGGCAGGACGGATAGCCCCTGACGGGGATCGTATCGCCGTGGTGATGCCACGGCCGACAGGAGATCCGACTCTGGACTCCGCACTGGAACTGCTGCGCAGACGCGGCAGCCCGGTCCGGGCCGTCCACTGGATCGGCGGACCCCGACTGGGGCTTCGCCAGATTTACCTCGCTCATCTGGAGCGGTGCGGCATGGTGCATGCCGTGGCGGGCCAGATGTGCGGAGTGCTGCCGACAACTCGCTACCAGGCGACGGACACGGCAATCAGCCGGGACATCAAGGCCCGGCTGGACAGCGCGATCCGCACCGGCGTACCGCCGGACCCGCGGACCGCGGCGCTCGCCGCACTGGCCCACGCGGTCGGACTCGGCAAGCACCTGTACCCCGGGAACGAGGGGCGCTCCTCGCGCTCCCGGCTCCGGGATCTGATCAGACACGACCCGATGGGCGGTCTCGTGGCGCACGCCGTCATGGACGTCCAGAACGGGGCGGTCGCACAGCCGCGCCGCAATCAGGCGGCAGGCGTTCCGTTGCAACCGCAAGCACAGTCGCAGTCACGTCGCGACAGCATGGCGCAGACCGCGGCCCACTAGGGCGGCACGAGCGCCGACGCAGCACCCGCACAGCAGCACCGCACCACAGCACCATCGCAACAACCGAATACCGCCGCACCGACGTCCCCCAAAGACCCGGTCCGGGAGCCGCACCAAGCGCGGGGCAGCCGGTACCACCGGCTGCCCCGCGCCGCTGCGTGTGTGCGTTTTCCAGCGCGGCCGGGGCCGAGGGTGGCAATCTGCTGAGCAGTAGATACGCACAGCTACATAGCCGGAGGTGCCGTTTCCGTGCCGTCCAACGTCAATCCCACCGTCAGACGACGCCGGTTGGGTCAGGAATTGCGCCGCCTGCGCGAGATCAAGGGCATGACCGCAGAAGAGGTGGCGGAGCGACTGCTGGTCTCGCAGTCGAAGATCAGCCGCCTGGAGAACGGCCGCCGTTCCATCAGCCAGCGCGATGTCCGCGACCTCTGCGGGGTGTACGAGGTAGAGGACGTCCGGGTCGTCGACTCGCTCATGCAGATGGCCAAGGACTCCCGCCAGCAGGGCTGGTGGCATGCCTTCGGAGACATCCCGTACAGCGTCTACATCGGTCTGGAGACCGATGCCGAATCGCTGCGGGTGTACGAACCCCAGGTGATCCCGGGCCTGCTGCAGACCCGGCAGTACGCCGAGGCGCTGATCAGGGGTGCGTTGCCGGAGGCGCCGCAGAGCGATATCGACAAGCGCGTGAGTGTCCGCCTGCGCCGCCAGGACCGGATCAGCTCTCCCGAGCATCCGCTGCGGCTGTGGGCGGTGATCGACGAGTCCGCGCTGCGCCGGCTGGTCGGCGACAAGCAGGTGATGATCGAGCAGCTGGAACACCTGGTCGAGCTGTCGCACCTGCCGCACGTGACCGTCCAGGTGCTGCCCTTCGACATGGGCGCCCACCCCGGAATCAACGGGCAGTACGCCATCCTCGAATTCCCGGACGCCGCGGATTCCAGCGTCGTCTACATCGAGGGAGTCACCAGCGATCTCTATCTGGAGAAGGCGAATGACGTCCAGCTGTACAGCGTCATGTACGAGCATTTGCGGGCGCAGGCCCTGAATGTGGAGCAGACCCGGATCTTCATCGACGAGATCGCGAAGAGCTACACCCGGCTGGACCCGTCCTGAACCCCGGAACGAGAGAAGAGAAGTGATGTGACGAGTGGGGCGGCGGCACGGTACACCGCCGCCACCTCGTAATGGAAGACCCGCATGGTATATGCCATCCGGTCGAGTGAATGGCCCCTTCACACAGAGAGCTTGGCGAGTAGCGTCGATCACGCCAGCTGAACATCGTTGGCGCCACTCACACAACTCTCTGAACCGGAGTGAACATGGCCATTCGTCAGGGTGCTACGGATAAGTGGACGAAGTCGTCGTATTCCGGGGGCAACGGCGCCTGCGTCGAAGTCAGGTCCCCTCTCGTGCGCGCTATCGCCGTACGTGACTCGAAGGTTCCCGAGGGCCCTTCGATCGGTTTCGTCCCCGGCGCGTGGAACGCGTTCGTGCGCGATGTCGCCAAGGGCGCGCTCGACGCCTGACCGACTCGACGCCCGACCGATGAGTTCCCACGCTGTGTCGCCGCACCGGTCCCGGTGCTGCGGGTAGCCCTCTCGCCCGGTTCGCCGTCCTGGCCGAGGGGGCTCACCGCGAGGCCGCGGGGAGCGCCATCGAGGGGATGTCGTCAGCGCAGCTGATCGACGTAGCGGTCCGTGCCCGGCACGGTCGGGATGAACGGCGCCACCAGCTCCACCCGCCCCAGGCCCGATTCCGCGACCGCCGCGTCGAGCCCCGTGAAGTGTTCGTCCCAGCACCGCCCGGGCTCCTCCTGGAGGAACCAGAGCAGGGTCAGCCGGGTGTCGACGCCCTCGACCTGCTTCACGTACGTCATTCGGTCGCCCGGCAACGGTGTGGGCCGGAACACCGTCACCATCGCCGCGGGTGACCCGCTCAGCCGCTTCGGCAGATGCCGCGAGCGCAGCCACTCCAGCAACTCGGCCCGCTGCTCGGGCCCTTCGGCGTCGATCACTTCCAGGACCAGTCCGCGGTAGGGGTGGTCGAGGGCGTGGAAGTCGCGGGGGCCCGCGGCGCCGTCCCGGTAGACCGTCGCCTCGTGGTCCTGGAACGCCGTGAAGACATGGGTGCGGTCCTGGTAGACCCGGCCGTCCCGGTTGAGCCGCTTGTTGATCCCGACGGTCCACTTCATGTGGTCGTCGTAGCGCCCCTCCGTCACCCAGTACGTGGACAGGTAGCAGCCGGCGCCGACCGGTGTCGCGATCGCGGACTTCTCCGGGTACCGCAGCTCCTGGAGTTCCCGGGTGGCCACCCAGCGCCGCCCGGCGGCCATCCAGGGCATGGCCATCGCGCCCGCGTAGTAGTGGTCGTCCTCGTACCAGCGGTTGTACGCGTACTCATGGCCCGGGTGCGGTTCCACCATGGTGATCAGCGCGTGGCCGGGACGGACCCCGTACGGTCCCAGCGCGGCCAGTTCGGCGTAGGTGTCGCTCCGCGTCCCGCTGTCCCGCGACGTCCCGCCCGCCGCCTCGTCCCGTGTTTCCTCGCTCATGCCGTTCCCCTTCCGTACTCCGCCGGAGCCACCTACTCTGACGCCCCGTCAGAAATACTGCCAGGGCCGGGAGGCGCCGATGTTGCTCGCGGGGAAGACCGTCATCGTTTCCGGGGTGGGCGCGGGACTCGGCCACCAGGTCGCGGCCACGGTCGTGCGGGACGGCGGCAACGCCGTGCTCGGGGCGCGCACCGCCGCCAATCTCGCCAAGTCGGCCGCCGAGATCGATCCCGAGGGGCTCCACACCGCGCACCTGCCCACCGACATCACCGACGAGGCGCAGTGCGACGCGCTCGCGGCACTGGCCGTCGAGCGGTTCGGGCGGATCGACGCGGTCGTCCATGTCGCCGCCTGGGACAGCTACTTCGGCGGTGTCGAGGACGCGGACCTGGACACCTGGAAGTCGGTCATCGACGTCAACCTGCTCGGTACCCTGCGGATGACGCGCGCCTGCCTGCCCGCCCTGAAGGAGCGCGGCGGCTCGGTCGTCGTCATCGGCACGCAGTCCGCGGTGGCCGCGCCGTCCCAGGTGTGGCAGGCGGCGTACGCGGCCTCCAAGGGCGCGCTGACCTCCGCGATGTACTCCATGGCCCGGGAGTTCGGGCCGCACCGGATCCGGGTGAACACGGTGCTGCCGGGCTGGATGTGGGGGCCGCCGGTGCAGGCCTACGTACAGTTCACCGCCCACACCGAGGGCGTACCGGAGGCCGAGGTGCTGGGGAGGCTCTCCGAGCGCATGGCGCTTCCGGAGCTGGCCACGGACGGCGATGTGGCGGAGGCGGCGGTGTTCCTGGCCTCCGACCGGGCGCGGGCGATCACCGGGCAGTCCCTGCTGGTCAACGCGGGCGAGCTGATGCGCTGAGACTCTCGTACAGAGCTCTCCTCCTTCTCGGCCGCACGGGACCCGCATCCCGTGCGGTCTCTCTGCGTTCTTCGGCGTTCCTGGACGTGTCCTCGTTCTCTGCACAGCCTGACGAAGCGCCTGCTCATGGTGTGGCCGCCGTCACGTTCGCGACAACGCCCCCGCGAGTCAAGAACACGTAAAATCGTTCGTCTTACTGATCCGCGTTCACATCCCTGACCGCGAGAGACCTTGACCGGGGGACCGGACAGGCGGTTCAATCCCCGATGTCCCCGCTCCCGCACGGGGGCCCCGCTGAGCGGCCGTACTGACGAAGTGCGTACCCGTTCACAAGGCGGACCCCAGGAGGGGGCACATGAACAGTCTCGACTGGGTCGTGCTCATCGGCTACTTCGGCGTGATGATCGCGATCGGACTCTGGTCCCACAAGCGTGTCGACAACGTCAGCGACTTCTTCACGGCCGGCGGCAAGATGCCGTGGTGGCTGTCCGGCATCTCGCACCACATGTCCGGCTACAGCGCGGTGATGTTCACCGGCTACGCCGGAATCGCGTACCAGTACGGCGTCACGTCCTTCGTGACGTGGTCGCTGCCGATCGCCATCGGGATCGGCATCGGCGCCAAGCTCTTCGCGCCCCGGCTCAACCGGCTGCGCTCACGGCTGCACGTCGCCTCGCCGCTCGAATACCTCAAGAACCGCTACAACATCCAGACCCAGCAGGCGCTCGCCTGGTCCGGTCTGCTGCTGAAGATCGTGGACGTCGGCGCCAAGTGGGCCGCCATCGCCACCCTGCTCTCCGTCTTCACCGGCATCACGCTGACCCAGGGCATCTTCATCACCGGCATCATCACGGCCATCTACTGCACGGTCGGCGGTCTGTGGGCCGACGCGCTCACCGAGCTGGGGCAGTTCGTCATCCAGCTGTTCGCCGGTGTCGCGATGCTCGTCACCGCGATGAGCAAGCTGGACGGCTTCAGCACGCTGTGGACGGTCTGGGACAAGCTCCCCGAGGGCCACACGGACCCGACGGCCGGCCCGTACACCGTGACCTTCCTGCTGGCCTACCTGTTCATCAAGACCTTCGAGTACAACGGCGGCATGTGGAACCAGGCCCAGCGCTACATGGCCACGGACTCCGCCGCCTCCGCGACCCGTTCGGCCCGGCTGTCCGCCATCCTGTGGCTGGTCTGGCCGACCGTCCTGTTCTTCCCGATGTGGTGCGCCCCGCTGCTGGTCCACGCGGAGAAGCCGGACGCCTCCGACAGCTACGCGCTGATGACCGAGCAGCTGCTGCCGCACGGGCTGCTGGGCCTGGTCGTCGTCGGCTTCTTCTCGCACACGATGGCCATGTGCTCCTCCGACGCCAACGCCATCGCGGCCGTCTTCACGCGTGACATCGCCCCGGTCTTCTCCAAGGCCGCCCGCAACTGGAGCGCCCGCGCCGGGCTGCTGGCCGCGCGCCTGTCCACGCTCGGCTTCCTGGGTCTGTCGATGGCGCTGGCGACCCAGATCAACTCGCCGACGTTCAAGGACATCATCTCCGTCGTCATCAAGTGGGTCGCCGGTCTGATGGGTCCGATCGCGATCCCGTTCATGCTGGGCCTGCTGCGCCGATTCCGTAAGTCGGGGCCGACGGCGGCGCTCGTCAGCTGGGCGGCCGGTCTGCTGGCGTTCTACTTCACCAACTACAACTTCGACGGTTCGACGAAGACGAACGTGGCGTTGCAGTACCAGGTGGCGCTGCCGCTGGCGATCTCACTGGTGCTCTTCATCGTCATCGGCTTCATCAAGCCGGAGGACACCCCGGAGCGCGACGCGATCATCGAGCGGATCAACACGGACGGCGACGGCCCCGGCATCGGCGCGACCGTACCGGCACAGGCCGGCCCCCAGGGCGTGGCGCTCGCCGAGGAGACGGAGAACGTGCGGGGCGGCCCCGGCGCGAACGGCGCGAAGGACTGACCCGCGCGGTTCCACGGAACGGGGGTGCGGGGTGGGTCACGGGATGCGGCGGCGTCCCGTAACCCGCCCCGCACCCCTCCTTCGGCCTCCGGTCCTCAGCCGCGCGGGTAGCGCGCCAGCCAGCCCGCCGCGACGGCGGCCGGGCTGTGCAGGGCGGGGCCCTGGGTCATCTCCATGGCGAAGTCGTCCGCGAGTTCGAGCAGCGTCGCCCGGCCCTCCAGTTCGGCCAGCCAGGCCGGCGGCAGCGCGGTCTCGCCGTGCAGCGCGCCGAGCAGCGCCCCGCACAGGGCCCCGGTCGCCGCCGACGGTCCGCCGTGGTTCACGGCCAGCCGCAGTCCGTGCCGGACGTCCTCGCCCACCAGCGCGCAGTACACCGCCACGGCGAGCACCTCCTCCGCGGAGTCCGTGGCACCCAGGGACTCGATGAGAGCGGGCCCGGGTATGCCCTGCCGCACGGTCCCGAGGGCCTGCTGGACCGCCTCCGTGACGGGCTCGTGCCCCGGCCGCTCCGCGAGCAGGGCGAGGGCCTGCTGCACGGAACCGTCCAGCGTCTCGCCGCGCGCCAGCCCGTGCACCATCACGGCGAGGGCGCCGGAGGAGAGCAGCGCGGTGGGGTGGCCGTGGGTCTGGGCGGCGCACTCGACGGCCAGTTGGAGCACGAGCTGCGGCTCCCAGCCGACCAGCAGCCCGAACGGCGCGGACCGGGTGAGCGCCGCCGCATCGTGCGCGGCGGGGTTCTTGGGCCGGTCGAGGGTGCCCATGACGGTGTCGCCGAGGCCGTTGAGGCATTCCCGGGTGGGGGCGCGGCGCGCGTAGAGCCACTCCTGCCCGGCGAGCCAGCCGTTGTCCTCGCGGCGTTCGTCGGGCCCCCAGTCGTGCTGGGTGGCGGCCCACCGCAGGTACGCCCGGTGCAGATCCGTGGGCGGGTGCCAGGCGCCGATGTCGCGGCGGACCTGGGCGCGGATCAGCCCGTCCACGGTGAACAGGTTGAGCTGGGTGACGGCGGTGACGAGGCCGCGTCCGCCGTGCGCGGGGACGAGATCGGTGACCGCGTCGGTGCCGTGCGCCTCGCGGATCTCCTCCAGCGAGAGCCCGCTGACGCCCGCGCCGAGCGCGTCCCCGATGGCGCCGCCGAGCAGCGCGCCACGTACCCGGCTGCGGAAGTCCTGCTGTTCGGCACGGCCCCAGACAGCCGTGGTCCCTGTGCTCACCGTGCCCCTCCCCGTAGGACCGCCCAGGTGTGACCGCGCGGTAACTGCGCAGCACTGTAATCGAACGACCATGTGGTCAAGGGGGCGGAACAGTATGTACGAAGTGGCGGTTCGGTTCAGTTTTGCGCGGCATTCTCCGGGGATTCCCACTGCGTCCGGAGCCCCCTGCTGTGCGCGATGCGCAGTACGTCGGCCAGCGACTCCGTGGCCCGGCTGAGCGCGAACCGCACCGCCCGCTCCCCCGCCGCCCGGTCCGCCAGCACGGCACGCGCCCCGGCGCAGACCTGCTCGCCGCACTCCATCTGCTCGTCCTCCACGTCATCGGCGAGCCGCGACATCCGGCTGTCGGGATCGTCGGTGCTCAGCCAGCACGGCTTGCCCTCCGGCGAGAGCCAGGGAAGGAGGCGGGGAGGGAGGTGGGCCATGACTGCTCCTGACGCGGTGGGGGTGCGTCCCACCATCGGGTGGCGATGACGGATCGTGACTCGATGATTACGCCTGCGCCGTACGCTCGGACAGGGGCACGCGATTGCCCGCGCACGGGACAACGGAGGGCCGTTGATGACTGAACCGACCACCACCGACGACGAGTCCGGCCGCGCCGCGCTCGGGCGGGCGCTGCGGTACCTGCGCGAGAAGTCGGGCCGGTCCCTGGGCCAGCTCGCCGAGGAGACCCGCTACGACAAGAGCTACCTGTACCGCCTGGAGGTCAGCCAACGCCTGTCCAAGCTCGCGGTGATGGAGGACCTGGACCGGTTCTACGACTCCGGGGGGCTGCTGGTGCAGCTCTGGAAGGTGGCGCGCAAGGAGGTCTTCAAGGACCGGTACAAGGAGTTCATGCGGCTGGAGAACACGGCTCGCATCATGCACAAGTTCGCCCTCGGCATCCCTGGTCTGCTCCAGACCGAGAAGGTGGCGCGCGCCCTACTGTCTGGCGCCCAGGAGACCGACGCGGAAGCCGAGTTGGTGGAGGAGCAGGTGATAGCGCGCATGGGCCGCCAGCAGCTGCTGCACCGTACACCGCCTCCGTCCGTACGAATCATCATGGACGAGTACGCGCTCCGGCGGCCGGTCGCGGACTCCAAGGCGTGGGACGAACAGCTGGCCCATCTCGTCGACATGAGCGAGATGGCCTTCGTCGCCCTCCAGGTCCTCCCCTTCACCGTCGGGGCACACCACCTGATGGACGGCTCCCTGACACTGCTGTGGCAGGACGACGCGAGTGCCGTTGCCTACACAGAGGGCAACGGATGCGCCGAGTTGATCGAGGACGCGGCTGCCGTGACGCGCTACCGGCTGTCCTACGATCGGCTCCGGGATCTGACGCTGCCCCCGTCGGAATCCGCCATGTTCATCAGGGGTGTCCTGAAGGAGCACAGATCATGAGCCCTGCCCCCGACCTCTCCACCGCCACCTGGCGCAAGTCCAGCTACAGCGACGGCGGTGACAACAACTGCGTCGAGGTGTCCGACGCCATCCCCAACCTCGTCCCCGTCCGCGACAGCAAGAACCCCACCGCACCCGCGCTCACCTTCGGGCCCAGCGCCTGGACCGTGTTCATCGAGGGCATCCGGGAGGAGCACTCGGCGTGAACCGCGCCCTCGGGCCAAATCCGGTTGCTTCGGCCGATCGTGCGGCGTGATGATCGCCGGATGGCATCCCCCCACCCCGACGGCCGCGCCGGAATCGACGCCGCGCTCGTGCAACGCCTGATCGACGCCCAGTTCCCGCATTGGAGCGGTCTTCCGGTGACGCCCGTGGCGGTGGACGGCTGGGACAACCGGACGTACCGCCTGGGCGACGCGATGACGGTGCGGCTGCCCACGGCGGCCGGTTACGTGCCCGCCGTGGAGAAGGAGCACCACTGGCTGCCGCGCCTCGCCCCGTCGCTGCCGGTCGCCGTTCCCCCGGTGCTGGCCCTGGGCGCTCCGGGGGAGGGCTATCCGTATCCGTGGTCGGTCCGCCGCTGGCTGCGCGGTGAGACGGCGGCCCTCGACCGTATCGACGACGTTCCCCGGTTCGCGCGCTCCGTGGCCGAATTCGTCCTCGCTCTCCAGCGGTGCGACGCGACGGACGGGCCGGCCGCCGGGGAGCACAGCTGGTACCGGGGCGCCTCGCCCGCCCACTACGACGCGGAGACCCGGCGCTGCCTGGCCGCGTTGGAGGGCCGCGTGGACACCGGGCGGGCCCGCGCGGTCTGGGAGGCCGCGCTCGCCGCGCCCTGGCAGGGGGAACCGGTCTGGTTCCACGGCGACATCGCCCACGGCAACCTGCTCGTGGACGGCGGTGAGCTGACGGCCGTCATCGACTTCGGCACGTCGGGGGTCGGTGACCCCGCCTGCGACCTGGTGATCGCTTGGGGGCTGTTCTCCGGCGAGAGCCGGGAGGCGTTCCGGCAGGCCGTCGGCCAGGACGCCGGTACCTGGGCGCGGGCCCGCGGGTGGTCGCTGTGGAAGGCGCTGCTGAACCTGACCGGGGACATCGGCACGGACCCCGTCGGCGCCGCGCATGAGCTCCGGGTGATCGACGCGGTGCTGGAGGACCACGAGCGGTTCGGCTGAGGCTCTCCCGCCGACGGCTGTCAGCGGCCGTTCATATACATGACGGCTTCCGGGTAGCGGGTTCCCGCCACCGTTTCCGGAGGCAGCGCCTCGTCCAGCCGCTGGTGGTCCTCGGCGTCGAGCGCCACGTCCACGGCCGCGAGGTTCTCCTCCAGCGTGACCCTGCGCTTGGTGCCGGGAATGGGCACGATGTCCTCGCCCCGGTGGAGCAGCCACGCGAGGGCGATCTGGGCCGGCGTCGCCCCGTGCTTCGTGGCCACTTCGCGTACCACCGATGCCGCCGCCGAGTTGGCGGTGAAGTTGTCCCCCTGGAACCGGGGGTCGTAGCGGCGGTAGTCCGACTCCGGATACTCCTCGGCCGGCAGCGCCGTGCCGGTGAGGAACCCGCGCCCCAGGGGCGAGTAGGCCACGAGACCGATTCCCCGCTCCCGTACCGCCGGCAGGATCTCCCGCTCGATGTGGCGCTCCCAGAGCGAGTACTCCGTCTGCAGCAGGGCCACGGGACAGACCTCGTGGGCACGGGCGATCGTTCCCGCACCGGCCTCCGACAGGCCGAAGTGGAGCACCTTTCCCTCTTGGATGAGCTCACCGACCGTGCCGGCCACCTCTTCGATCGGGACTTCCAGGTCCACGCGGTGCTGATAGAGGACGTCGATCCGGTCGGTTTCCAGCCGCCCCAGGCATTCGTCGACCACTTTGCGAATGTGCTCGGGCTTGCTGTTCAGCTCTCCGCGTCGTGTTCCTTCGTACTCCCACCCGAACTTCGTCGCGATGACCGCCTCGTCCCGGCGGCCGCGGAGCGCGCGGCCGAGAAGTTCTTCATTGACGAAGGGGCCGTACGCCTCCGCGGTGTCGAAGAAGAAGCAGCCTCGTTCGAGTGCCCGGTGGATCGTCGCGATCGACTCCCTGTCGTCCGGAACTCCGTAGGTCTGGCTCATTCCCATGCAGCCGAGCCCCAACGCGGAGACTTCGGGGCCGACGCTTCCCGGCCGACGCCGCGGAATCAGTGACGAGTTCAAATCCAGAGCCCTTCCCGCAGACCCGGACATTCGATCCGGGCCGAACCTGTGGAGTCAACTTCCCAGTTTTCAAACAGAGTTATCACAGACTGGGCCATCGTCCCCCGCCGGTCACCGCTTGTCGTGTCCCGCGCGCAGGCTCGCCACCAGGCTCAGCGCGAGGGCGCCCGTCAGGGCCAGCAGCGGCACGGTCCACGACCCGGTCGCGGTGTGCAGCACGGATGCGGCGACCGGTCCGGTGGCGGCGAGGAGGTAGCCCCCGGTCTGCGCCACCGCGGAGAGGGCCGCCACGTGTTCGTGGTCCCGTCCGCGCTTCACGTACAGGACACCGGCCACCGCCTGACCGCCGCCGAGCCCGGCTCCGAGGACGAGCGCCCAGAGGGCGGGGACGGCTCCCGGCGCGGCCAGCAGACCGGCGTAGCCGAGCGCGCAGACCAGGACGACCGCGACGAGGTGCGGGCGCTGATCGGTGCGGGCGGCGGCCAGCACGGGCAGCAGGAAGCCTCCGAGGGCGACGCCGAGGATGAACAGGGACTGCATGCCGCCCGCGACCGCCCTGGCCACACCCGCGTCCACCAGGATCGCGGGCAGCCAGGCGAGCGTGGTGTAGAAGAGCAGGGTCTGGAACCCGAAGAACGCCATCAGGCTCCACACGAGACCCCGCCCGCCCGGGCTCCACACGAGCCCCCGCCCGCCGGGACCCGCCGCGACCTGGGCCCGTTTCCCACTGCCCCCGCCCGTCCCCGTACCCGTCCCCGTCCCCGTACCGGGTCCCGCCGGACGTCGGCCGTGCGCATGGCCCAGCTGCGGCGCGATCCCGGCCGCCGCCAGGGCCGCCGGGACCACCGCGAGGCCGATGGCCAGCTCCCAGGAGTGCCCGCCCGCCTGCCACACCGGCACCGTCAACGCCGCGACGAGCGCGGAGCCGGCGCCCATCGACAGCGCGTAGACGCCCATCATCACGCCGACCCTGCGGTGCTCGAACCTGCTGCGCACGAAGACCGGCACCAGTACGTTCACGACAGCTGTCGCGATGCTGACGAGCACGGTGCCGGCGAACAGACCGGGCAGACCCAGCATGCGTACGACCGCCCCGGCGAGCAGCAGCACGCTCGCCCAGAACAGTCCGCGCTCCTCGCCGAACCGTCGTCGTACCACCGAGGCGAGCGGGGCGAAGAGGCCCATGCAGAGCGGCGGTATCAGGCCCAGGAGCGTCACGGCCCCGGTGGAGAAACCCGCGACCGGCGCGAGCGGGCCGAGCTGGCCGAACGCCACCCGGGTATTGAGGCTGAGCAGCACGAATCCGGTGACGAGCACCGCGGCGGAGAGCGTCGTGCGGGAGGGCGCACCCGTGGTGCGCGGCGCGGGCGGATCGGCGGGGCGGACTGCCGGGGTGGGAGCGGACACGGGAACCTTCCGGTGGCGGGGCGATCCCACCAGGGTTCACGCTCAAGTAAGCTTGAGCGCAACCGGAGGTGCGCGAAATGTCCGAGGAGAGGCTGTACTCGATCACCGAGGTCGCGGAGGCGTTCGGCCTCACGGTCGCGACCCTGCGGTTCTACGAGGACAGAGGGCTGATCCGGCACAGCGAACGCCGTGGCCGGGTACGCCAGTACAGCCGCGAGGACCTGGCCCGGCTCGCCTACGCGCAGCTCTGGCACGAGGACGGCATGCTCACGCTGACGGAGACGAGCGCGATCGTCGACAGCGAGCGGCTCGTCGACCGGCTGGAGCTGATCGCGGCCCAGCGGGACGCGATGCTGGAGAAGATCCAGAAGATGCGGGGCGCGGTCGCGGTGCTCGACCACATGCTCGGCTGCCGTACCGACAGGGCACTGGACTGCCCGATGACCGGCGACTACATCCGGGGCCGGGTCGACGCCACGCTCGACGGGACCCCGCACACAACGGACTTCTGGCCGGAATCCGGCTGAGGCGGGAGACAGTGGACCCGGCCGCCGGCCGGGTCCGTACCAGCTAGCTCGTCATCCCCCGCGCCGAGGAGTACACGTCCAGTACGGCCAGGCACAGCGGGACCAGCGCGAGCAGAAGGACCACTTCGGCCAGGTCGGAGAGGCGGCCCCAGAAGGGGGAGAGACCCTTCTTCGGGATGATCAGCGCGATTCCGACCATCAGCGCGGCACCGGCCGTGACGGCGGCGGCGAGCCACAGGGTGCGGATGTCGAGCGGGCCCCGGTCGTGTTCCATCAGGAGCTTGATGACGGCGTCGGCCGGCGGGTTGAGCGACAGGCCGAGGACCAGCAGGCCCAGGGCGGCGAGGCCCGCGCCGAGGACGGCGACGACCTGCGCGGTGTAGCGGAAGAGCCGGGCCCGCAGCAGCATGGCCAGACCGGCGACCAGCGCGAGGGTCTGGCCCCAGACGTTGCTGGAGAAGCCCAGGACGGCGGCGGACGCGACGACCACGACGCAGCAGCCACCGACGAGACCCAGCAGGAGTTCGTGCCCGCGCCGGGCCTGCGTGGCGATGCGTTCGGCGTCCACGGGGTCGGGGTCCGCGACGACGCCCGTCTCGTTGTCGAGGTCGGCGTCCGTCATGGGTCGCGGGGCGGCGTAGCCGATCGGCAGGTGGGCCACGCGCGCGGAGAGGCCGGGCAGGAAGGCGATGGCGCCGATCGCGACGACCGCGCAGACACTGGCGGTCTCGCTGGGGCTGGAATCGGTGAGGATCGCGCAGAACGTCGCGAGGGTGCCGACCGCGGAGGCGAAGACGATGGCGACGAAGGGTGCGTCGCCGGTCGGCATCGCGGCGACGAGCCCGGCGGAGACGAGGAGCACCGCGGCGCAGCCCAGCAGGAACTGGAGGCGCCCGATGCCGGTGCCCGGGTCGAGCGCGAGCAGCCCGGACCCGGCGATCATCAGATGCGGCAGGGCGGCGAGGCCGAGCGCGACGGCGGAGGCCCGGTCCCCGTAACTCCGTGCCCTGATACCGGCGAGCGTGACGAGCAGTACGCCGACGGCGGCGGCGACGATGCCCGGCAGGCCGTGCATGTCGTGTTTGACCGGGTCCGCGAACCAGAGCACGAAGCCCATGAGTACGAGGAGGAGCGCGCCGCCGAAGAGACCGGAGACGCCGAACAGCTGATCGCTCCAGAGCGCGCGGTCGCGGCGGACGGCGGACGCGACGGCGTCGGACACGTCGTCGAAGACGGCCGGGGGGAGCGATTCGGCGAAGGGCCTCAGCCGCAGGACGTCACCGTCCAGGACCCGCTGGACGGACAGCGGATGGGTGACGTCGAGGAGGGTGCCGTCGCGGCGGGCCAGGTGGTAGCCGGGGGGCGCCCCCGGCGGTGTGGCCTGGCCGGTCAGCCGCAGGATCTCCGGAAGGAGGTCCGCGACGGCGACGTCGTCCGGCAGGGCGACATCGATACGGCTGTCCGGCGCCACCACCGTTACACGGCAGAAACCGGTTGTCAGGGTCGAACTCACCTGATCCATCCCCCTCGTTCGCTGTACACCACGCTCCAGGCCAAGGGCGCCACCCTATCGGGGTCCCTCCCATGGTCTACACGTAGGATTGTCGGCGCGCGGAGGTAGGTCGCTGCCACGGGGGTGCCGGCCCGCAACTCTCCGGGCCGCACTGAGGGATTGATTCGCCGGTGACCCAGATTGTCGTCAAACGCCAGCCGCGAGCCATGCCACCTGAGACGTCCACGGCTGAGCTGCGGCTCGAATCGCCTCCTGAGCTCCCGCGCGGGCAGCAGGAGGGCATGGCGATGCAGCTGCTGCCGATGCTCGGCATGGGCTCCTCCGTGGTGTTCTTCTTCATGCCGGGCTCGCAGCCCTTCATGAAGATCATGGGCGTCATGATGCTGCTGTCGACCGTGGCGATGGCGATCGCTCAGGTGATGCGGGCCCGCAAGGGCAGTCAGGGCGAGGCGTCCGAGGGCCGCCGGGACTACCTGAAGTACCTCGCGCAGACCCGGCGCAAGGTGCGCCGTACCGCGCGGGCACAGCGGGACGCGCAGTTCTATCTGCACCCTGATCCGGACCAGCTCTGGTCGCTCGTCGCCGAGGGCAGCCGGCTGTGGGAGCGGCGGATCGGTGACAAGGACTTCGGCCAGGTCCGCATCGGTCTGGGGCCGCAGCAGCTGTGGACTCCGCTGGTGGCGCCGAGCACCGCGCCGCTCGACGAGCTGGAGCCGCTCTCTGCCGGTGCCATGCACCAGTTCCTGGCCGCGCACGGTTCGCTCGACCGGCTTCCCATGGCGGTGTCCCTGCGCGCCTTCTACCACGTCGTGGTGTCGGGCGAGCCCGGTTCGGTACGCGATTCCGCCCGCGCGATGGTGGCCGGGCTGGTCGCGCTGCACTCCCCCGACGACCTCCTGGTCGCGGTCGCGGCTTCCCGGGACGTGACGGACCAGTGGGACTGGACGAAGTGGCTTCCGCACACCCAGGTTCCGGGGTCCTCCGACGGGGCCGGTACGAAGCGGCTGTTCGGTGACAACCTGATGGAGGTCGAGGCGCTGCTCGAAGACCGTCTGTCGGGCCGGTCGAGGTTCAACCGCGAGGGGGCGCCGCTCCTGGACCAGCCGCACATCGTCGTCGTACTGGACGGCACCTTCGTACCGGCGGAGTCGCTGCTCGCCTCTCCGGAGGGGCTCCAGGGCGTGACCGTCGTGGAGATCGTCCCGGAGGAGCTGGACGAGCCCCGCGGCGGGCTGAACATAGCGGTACGGCCGGGCCGGCTGCGACTGGAGTCGGCGGCGGCCACCTACCACGGCACACCCGACCTGCTGCCCGTCGAGACCGCCGAGGCGCTCGGCCGCCAGCTCGCCCCGCTGCGGATGGGGATCGGCGCGGAGGACGACGAGCCGCTGCTCGCCAACCTGGACTTCACGGATCTGCTGGGCATCGGTGACCCGGCCGCCGTCGACACCGCGACCGTCTGGCGGCCGCGTTCCACGGCCGACCGGCTCCGGGTGCCGATCGGGATCGGTGAGGACGGCTCGCCCGTCATGCTCGACCTCAAGGAGGCCGCGCAGGAGGGCATGGGGCCGCACGGGCTGTGTGTCGGAGCGACCGGTTCCGGCAAGTCCGAACTGCTGCGGACCCTGGTGCTGGGTCTGGCCGTCACCCACTCCTCCGAGACCCTCAACTTCGTCCTGGCCGACTTCAAGGGCGGTGCGACGTTCGCCGGGATGTCCGAGCTCCCGCACGTCGCCGCGGTCATCACCAACCTCTCGGACGACCTCACCCTGGTCGACCGCATGCGGGACTCCATCACGGGTGAACTCCAGCGCCGCCAGGAGCTCCTGCGTTCCTCCGGCAACTACGCGAACCTCACCGACTACGAGAAGGCGCGCGCCGCGGGCGCCCCGCTGGAGCCGCTGGCCTCGCTGGTCCTGGTGATCGACGAGTTCTCAGAGCTCCTCACCGCGAAGCCCGACTTCATCGACATGTTCATCCAGATCGGCCGCATCGGCCGGTCCCTGGGCGTGCACCTGCTGCTGGCCTCGCAGCGCCTGGAGGAGGGCCGCCTGCGCGGCCTGGACACCTACCTGTCGTACCGGATCGGTCTGCGTACGTTCTCGGCCGCCGAATCCCGTACCGCCCTGGGTGTGCCCGACGCGTACCACCTGCCCTCGGTCCCCGGTTCCGGGTTCCTGAAGTTCGGCACGGAGGGGATGACCCGGTTCAAGGCCGCGTATGTGTCGGGGACCTACCGGCCGGGTGTCGCCCCGACCACCGGTTCCGGGGAGCTCCCCATCGACCGGCGCCCCGTGCTGTTCACCGCGACCCCGGTGGCGGTCCACTACCCGGAGCCCGATCCGGACGTCTCCCTGGCGCCCGGACAGCGGACCTCCGACGCGCTGGCGGACACCGTGCTCGACGTCATCGCCCGCCGCCTTGAGGGCCAGGGGCCGCTCGCCCACCAGGTGTGGCTGCCGCCGCTCACCGAGGCGCCGTCCCTCGACCAGATGGTGCCGCCGCTGGCGGTGACGCCGGAGCGCGGACTCCACGCCCCGCAGTACGGGCAGAACGGCTCCCTGGTCGTTCCGTTCGGCCTGGTCGACAAGCCCTTCGAGCAGCGGCGCGACCCGCTGGTGCGGGACTTCTCGGGCGCGGCCGGTCACATGCTGATCGTCGGCGGCCCCCGCTCCGGCAAGTCCACCCTGCTCCGCGCCCTCATTGGCTCCTTCGCCCTCACGCACACCCCGCACGAGGTCCAGTTCTACGGAATGGACTTCGGCGGCGGCGGCATGATCGCCGTCGAGGGCCTGCCCCACGTCGGCGGGGTGGCTTCCCGGCTCGACCCGGAGAAGATCCGCCGTACGGTCGCGGAGGTCTCCGGGATCCTCAACCGCCGCGAGGAGTTCTTCCGGGACAACAACATCGACTCGATCACCACCTACCGCCAGCTCCGCGCGGCCGGCCGGCTGCCGGGCGAGCCGTGGGGCGACGTCTTCCTGGTCATCGACGGCTGGCAGTCCTTCAAGACGGACTACGAGTTCCTGGAGCCGGTCGTCGCGGACATCGCCGCACGGGGCCTCGGCCTGGGCATCCACCTGGTCGCCACCGTCGCCCGGTACATGGAGATGCGGGCGGCGCTCAAGGACCAGCTGCTCAACCGGCTGGAGCTGCGCCTCGGTGACCCGACCGACTCCGAACTGGACCGCAAGATCGCGGTGAACGTCCCCGTGGGCGCACCCGGCCGTGGTCTGACCGCGGAGAAGCTGCACTTCATGGGCGCGCTGCCGCGCATCGACGACACCGCGGGGGCCGGCGACGACCTGTCGGAGGGCACCGCCGCCTTCGTCCGCGCCTCGGTCGACAACTGGCCGGGCCCGCACGCCCCGCAGGTCCGCATGCTGCCCCGGAAGCTGTCCGCGCGCGAGCTGCCGAGCGGCCCGGAGCGGTCGAGCGGCGGCATCGCGATCGGCATCGACGAGATGAACCTCGCCCCGGTCCTGGTCGACTTCGACACCGACCCGCTGTTCGCGGTCTTCGGTGAGTCGGAGTCCGGGAAGACCGCGCTGCTGCGGCTGCTGATCAAGCAGATCACCGAGCGGTACACCCCGGAGGAGGCGTTGATCTGCGTCGGTGACTACCGGCGCAGCCTGCTGGAGTGCGTGCCCGAGCCGTACCTGGTCGGCTACGCGACGACGCACAACGCGTTCGAGTCGTACCTCAACGACATGAACACCCTCATCACCAGCCGCATCCCCGGCACGGACGTGACCCCGCAGCAGCTGCGCAACCGCAGCTGGTGGCGGGGGCCGAGGGCGTTCATCATCGTCGACGACTACGACCTGGTCGCCACGTCCTCCAACAACCCGATGGCGATGCTGGTCGACAACCTCCCGTACGCCCGCGACGCCGGGGTGAACTTCATCATCGCCCGCAACAGCGCGGGCGCCGGCCGCTCCTCGTACGAGCAGTTCATCCAGCGCTTCAAGGAGCTGGGCGCCCAGGGCGTCGTACTGTCCGGCCACCCCGGCGAGGGCGAACTCCTCGGCGACGTGAAGGCCCGCCCCCTGCCCCCGGGCCGAGGCCTGTTCGTCTCCCGCCGCAGCGCACCCTCCCTGATCCAGACGGGCTGGCTGCCGACGGACCTGGACTGAGCGGGGCGCTGTCGAGTACGGAGGAGGGGGTCGGCCCGACCGAGGGCCGGCCCCCTCCTCCGCGTCCACCCCTACAATGGACTAACTGGTCCATTACGGTCGTGGAGGTGGCTCGTGCCCGGGAAGCTGACGGCGAAGGGGAAGGCGACGCGGAGCCGGATCGTCGAGGGGGCCGCGGCGGTGCTGCGGGAGAGGGGCGTCGCCTGGGCGACCCTGGAAGACATCATGGCGCGGACCGGCACCAGCAAGAGCCAGCTCTTCCACTACTTCCCGGCGGGCAAGGACGAACTGCTCGTCGCCGTCGCCCAGTTCGAGGCGGACCAGGTCCTGGAGGACCAGCAGCCCTATCTGGGCCGCCTCGACTCGTGGGAGTCCTGGGAACTGTGGCGGGACGCGGTGATCAAGCGCTACGAGGCGCAGGGCGACCAGTGCCCGCTCGGCTCGCTGTTCCTCCAGATCGGGCGCTCGACCCCCGGGGCGCGGGCCATCGTGGTCGAGCTGCTGCGCCGCTGGCAGGAGAGCCTCGCGGCGGGCGTCCGGGCGCTGCGGGACTCCGGGGCGCTGCCCGCCGATGTCGATGCCGACGTGCGGGCCGCGGCGCTGCTGGCCGGGATCCAGGGAGGCGTGTCGATCCTGCTGTCGACGGGCCGGTCCACGCACCTGCGCGCCGCGCTCGACCAGGGGATCGCGGACCTGCGCCGCGCGGGCGGCCCTGCGGCGTGACCCGGGCGGCTGCCCTCCCGGGCCGGTGCCGCGCGTCTCAGGCCGCGATGACGGCGACTGTGGTGCGGCCGCCGTCGACGTCGAGGACGATGCCGTGCACGAACGAGGACTCGTCACTGGCGAGGTAGACGGCGGCGTTCGCGATGTCGCCGGGGACGCCCATCCCTCCGGCCGGGGTGCCCTTCATCATGATCTCGCCGGGATGGGTCTCACCGGGCGCGGGCGTCTGGACGACGCCCGGAGAGATCGCGTTGACCCTGACGCCCTGCGGCCCGAACTCGGCCGCCCAGGCCCGGGTCAGGGTCTCCACCGCCCCCTTGGTGGAGCTGTAGAGGGCGCCGGGAATGCCCAGCCGCGCGATCCAGGAACCCAGGTTGACGATGACCCCGCCACCGGCCTCCACCATGGCGGGCGCGACGGCGGCGGTCAGGAAGAACGGGGCCTTCACGTTGACCCCGTAGACCTGGTCGAACGTCTCCTCGTCGACGGTCGGCGTGGTGTTGCGGGGGTAGATCCCGGCATTGTTGACGAGGACGTCGATACGTCCGCCGAGGGCCCGCGCGGCGTCCTGCGCGAGCGCCCGCGAGGCCGCGGCGCTGCCGTCCAGGTCGGCCCGCACGAACTCCGCGCGGCCACCACGTGCACGGATGCCGTCGACGACCTCCGCGCCGCGCTCGGCACTGCGGCCCGAGACGGCTACGTACGCCCCCTCGGCGGCGAAGGCCTCGGCGATCGCACGCCCGAGGTTGCTGGTCGCTCCGGTGACAAGGGCGGTCTTGCCCGCAAGCCGCACAGACATGGTTCTCTCCATTGTTCGGTCGCCGCTGCGAACCCGCACGGCCGGACCGCCGGCAGCGTTCGACCGGACGGGGCGCCCCCATGGCTGTCGGGGCGCTCTGCCACTGTGCGACGACAAAAATGGACCTGCAAGTCCAAAACTGGGAGACAGGCTCCCTGCCCAGGCATAACCTAGGCGCCCGCACCTTTGACGCGACCCCTACCCGGGTTCCAGGGGTCGGTGAACTTTCCGGGGGCGAACCGCTCGACCGCCTCAATGATCAAGTTCGGGTGTGTCGGCCTCCGGCGGCTCCAGAGGGCGTGTCCGAGCGAGTGGATCAGAATCGCCCGCTCCCCGACAGCGCCGTTCGGCGCCGCCGGGTACCCGCCCGGCTTCAGCACCAGCAGCAAGTAGCTCCGCCTGCTGTTGAACTGGACCCTGTCGATAGCGGCCCACGGTACGGTCCGGGTGCGGTCACTCCACACTTTGCTGACACCTGCCGCATCGATGCGCAGCGCCGAGCGCCGGCTCACCAGGACGGTCAGCCACGACACGGTCACCACTGCCGCGAACACCGGTAGGGCCGCATACCCGAGGACTCCCGGCGAGCCCACCACGTCCATGACGTCATCCATCATCAGCAAGGCGGTCACGACTGCCGTCAGTACTTCCAGGAGAATCAGACAGAGCATCCCGGCAAGGACCAAGCCGGCATAGAACCAGCCACGCCGTGCCCGCTCGGCGGGGATCAATAGCCCTTCGCCGGCCTGCCCCGACCGCGGGGCAGGGCCGGGAGCGGTCACAGCGACTGAACCAGCTTCAGGGCTTCGGGCAAGGGGCACCGAGGAAATTGGCGCCTGAACCTGCGGGCAGCCACCAGCAACCCCTTTTCGTCGCGGATCCGGCGAAGTTCCGCCTCGTCCGTCACGATCGACCGCAATGCGTCGGTGGACCCGAACTGTTCGTACCAGTCCTTCTGGCGCTGCCGCTGCGCGTACCCCTCGGCAAGGCTCGGGAGGATAACGAACAGGGCCCAAAGAAGAATCAGCAGCGGCAGGCTATGCGGCCGAACGGCGAACAGCACATAAAAGCAGGCCAGGGAGGCACACCAAAGCGGTACTCGAATCCAGGACATGCGAAACCATCACCCGTCATTCAGAAGATCCTGCCCTCCCGGCGTCGTCACGCACTGCCGAGCCGGCAGAATCAATTCGGCAGCGCCGCACCTGCATCAAACAGTCGCGGACGGCCACTTGCCGCCCGGGAAGGCGCTGCCGTCGTTTGCTTCACCCTTGATAACGGCCATTTGAGTAGCCTGCGCTGTGAGCACGCCCACAAGCGTTACCACAAGTCCAGTGATGATGCCGGCATCCGACAGCGCTTCGCCTACGGCAGCTGCGAAGCCCACCGGCGCCCCTACGCCGGTGGCCGCGGCAGCGGCTGCGGCGACCATAACAAGGATGGCCTTGATCAGAACGGCCAGCAGCGCCAGATAGAATGCCGCTCCGGCCACTGCGCAAACCGTCAACGCCGTGGCAAGCTTGTCGGAGGTCGTCTCAATCTGAGTGGCCGCGGTGGGCTGCCCCTTCACGGCCCCGGTGTACGCTGTGGCGCCTTCGCCCGTCCAGGTGAGGGGCGCCTTGAGCGCTTCCCCCGCAACGTTCCCGGCAACACCCGAGGCCTTCCCCCGGATCGACGCCCCTTGCCAGTCCTGCGCGTCCAAGAAGAACATCACTGGCGCGGCAACGCCCTTGAGGCATTCGACGACCTTGTTCAGGATCCAGGATCCGAGCTCGATCAGCTTGTTCGCAGCCCAGATCACCGGCTTGGCGATGGCATCCGGAATGTACCAGTGGTTCATCGCCTTTTCGACGGCCGGGCCGATGAGATCCAACTTGGCCGACATCGTCGTAACGCCGGTGTTCAACTTCTCTGTCGTCGCCTGCGTTTGAGCCACATTGAACGCCATTACGAACTCCTCTTATCAGTAGGCGTCTTCGACGGATTTGGTGGTTTCCGCCTCGTGATTGTCGTAGGCGTTCGCGTTCTTGATCAATGCATCCGCGACCTCCGCCATGCGACTTTGCCCCTCGGAGCATCGGGCCGAGATGTGATCGATGGCCTCGTTGTAGTTGCTGACAACGAGTTGGAACAGGCCGGCTTCAAGGCGTGTGAGCCTCATCCCGTCAGCCGCGCGGGACACCTCCCCCATGGAAGCGCTCTGTTTGTCCCACATACCCGCTTCGGTCCGCAGCGCATCGGTGATGTGCTTCAGATCTGCCATTTCGACCTACCCTTCGAAACTCAGTCAATGAAACGTTGCGGATTTTGGAGTATGGCCAGCGCCTCATCGAGCAAGCTGTCCACATGCAGGCCTGCAAAGGCGTCCTCGCCGGCAGCCTCAGCGCTGTTCAGCTTGCCCCTGGCATCACCGAGAGCCTCTTCAAAAGCCTGGTTCAGTCCAATGTGCGACTGTCCGGCCGCCCATTGCCCATCCACCTCGCAGGAGCGCAGAGCGCCCTTGGTCACCACGAGGGTCACATGGCGGCCGGCGGACGTCCCCTCGACCTCGGCCGGCTCGGACGCCGTCTCGTCCATCCGGTCCACCGCGTCGAAGGCCGAAAGGACATCCTCGGCCAGTTCGTCGAGGGGGCGGGAGATGACGTAGCGCAGGTCCCGTTCGGGGATGTCGGGCTGCCCCGTGGAAGGGGCCGGTTGACCCGCCTGGCTGTCCAGTTGGTCCGCCTTGGCCTGCCAGTTGGCGTCCTCCAACGCCTGGGCCCACGTCGTCATCTGCTGGCTCATGGCCGCCCCGTAGGCCTCGCTGACAGCAGCGCCGACAGCCTCGGGCTCCTGTCGGTGGTGCCAGCCCGGTGCGGCCCGGATGAACTCCGGAAGCCCGTCCGCCGCCATCCGGACGGTCACGGCGCCCTGTGCGTCAGTTCCTTCGACACCCTGGGGCATCCGCTGCTGCATGTCCGTCATCATGCTCTGCAGGTTCATTGCTTGCTGCTGGAACTGCCGCAGGCCTTCTATGAATTCGTCGTTCACAATGCCTCCTCCTGGCCTGTGCGCGTACAGGTGCGTTGGATGATGGGGTGGTGGTGCACGATGACACGGTCAGCGCCGGTCAGCGCCGGGCACCGGCGGTTCTCCGGCGCAGCAGGAGCACCGCGCCGACAACGACCACCACACCGACTCCGACGATGATCCAGACGATCGCGCCCACGCCCTTGCCGTCATCCGACTTCTCGGAGGCCGCGGACGACCCGGGCTGCTTCGAAGCGTTGGAGGAGCCGGAACCGCCGGCCTTCGACTCGGACGCCGAGGGCGTCGGGGACTTCTTCGGGGTCCGGGCGGCTACCAGAGGGTTCACATCGGCGGGGCCCGGGTCTCCGGGATCCCCGAGGACGGCCAGCCGGGGGCGGACCGTGCCGTAGCCGATGTAGCGACTGGGGATCTTGCCCTTGGTCGGCTTGCCCGCGGTGTTCATCAGGACGCGGAGGACCTGGTTGCCGGTCCAGGACGGGTGCTTGGACCAGATCAGGGCGGCGGAGGCGGAGGCGATGGCGGTTGCCTGGCTGGTGCCGCCGCTGTTGCAGTAGCCTGCCTGACCGCCTCCACAGAGGATCGGAATTTCCTCGCCCGGGGCGGCGAGCGCCACTTGAGGGCCTGACACCGAGTACTTCGTGACCGAGGACGTCTTGTCGACGGCCCCGATGCCGGCGACGCCAAGGTTCGCCGACGGGTACGACACGCCATTGTCCTTGTCGCCCCTGTTGCCGGTCGCTGCCAGAAGCAGCTTCCCACGCCCCACGGCGTAATCGACTGCCTCTTGGATCTGACCCTTCTCACCCCCCTCAAGTGCGAAGTCCTCGAACCCCAGGGACATGTTGATGATCTTGGCTTCGCTGTCGGCGGCATATCGGATAGCGGCGATGACAGCCGGAACGCTATTGGTGACCGATTCCTTAGTGGAGCCGAAAACGGTCAGAGGGAGAATGCGCGCATCCGGCGCGAGGCCCTTCACACCCTGACCATTCACACCGTTCCCGGCAATGAGCATCGCCATGGCGGTGCCATGCCCTTCCACGTCGATGTGCGCACCCAGTTTCGGATCGACGAAGTTCTTCCCCGGGAGGACCTTTCCTCCTGTCAGTTCGGAAACAGAAGGAATCACACCGGTATCAAGAACAGCGACAGTGATCCCTTTACCGGTGCTGACCTTCCACATCTCGGCGGCCTGCATCCGGTCCAGGTACCACTCGCGGTCGCGCATGGTGTCCGCGGACGCGGCCGGGGCGATGGCGCCACCGAGCAAGAGCAGAGAACCCAGCGCGGACACCACCGCCGACGCTCGCCTGCGGTGACGCCTGACCGTTGACCTCATGCCACCCACTCGTTCTCTGTGCGCCGTCCGGCGTCGCTGCTTCGGAACCGGCTCTAGTCGATCACGGGGGGAACGACGCCGTCGTCCCCCGTGCCCCAGGTCTCTTCGTCCTCGGCAAGATAGTCCGGGATCTCGCCGTCACGCCGCTGAGGACGTCGCCGTTTGCCCTGGGACCCGCCCAGCGCACCACCCATCGAGCCCATCGCTCCGCCTTGTCGCGGCGATTCGCGGACGAGCCCGGTGCCGCCCGGGGTGAATTCTCCGCCGGCCCCCGACTGCGTTCCGCGTGGTGCCCGCACGGTGCCGCCCGGCTCGTTGACCAGGCGCTGCGCGTTGCCACCAGCGCCCCTGGCTCCCGATCGCCCGCCGGCGATCCCCGGCGCGCCACCGGCGTGACCCTGCATCATTCCGCGGCCGGTCGAGGTCGACGGCTTCTCCCCACCGATGACCGTCCCGCGCCCGGTGCCCCGGGCCGGGCCGACTCCGCCCCGGCCGCCCTGAGCCGGCGTACCGCCGTGGATGCCGGTGTCGGTCCGGGTGTTCATGGGAGGCCGTACGCCTTCGACGCCACCCCTGCCGGGCGTGCCCATGGGAGGCCGGGCACCGTCGACGCCACCCCTGCCCGGGGTGCCCGTCGGAGACACGGTGCTCCTTTCGGGGTTGGTCGTCGGAGGCCGCACGCGTCCGACGTCACCCTTGCCACCCGGCCCCGTGGGCAGAGTGCGTCCCGGGCCGCCTACGGGACCGAACGGTCCCGTACGCGGGGGGATCACCGGCGGAAGAGGCGACTGGTGCCCGCCGCCACCCGGGCCCTGCGGCAGGGGCCCGGTGGGCGGGCCCGTGGTGGGCGTGGGGGTCTGCGGCATCGTCACCGTGTCGATGTTCGTGCCCGTGTTGTCCGGGGCCCCGGGTACCGCGCTGACGTGCTGCGGCGTGTGGACGACAGGGGTGCCGTCCGGGGAGGACGGGCTGACGGCATCGGGACGCACGGTGCTGTACTGGTGATCGACCTTCGACGTGCTACCGCCCGGAGTACCTGCGACCGAGTCCTTGGTTCCGGAGTTGCCTCCCGGAGAGTCGTAGCCGTTCTTCCAGCTGTCGTACGGACTCTTCGGCACCGCTGCGTCCGGCAGCGGCTTGAAGTTCGGCTCCTCCTGCGAGGAGATCGACTGCTCCGCCATCAGGTAGTACGAGGCGAGCTTGTTCATCTGCGGAATGGCTTCGTTCCGCGCCGTCTCGACGGCCTTGAGCCGGGCCTTTTCCTTCGCTTCGTCCGCGTAGCACATCGACACGGCGTCAGGGTGGCCCTGGACCACCTTGGCAACCTCGCTGAGGGCCTGGCCGGCCGTCTGCAGCGAGGTGCCCGCGGTGCCGGCGTAGTCGGCCAGCTTCAGGGTCTCCTTGGCGAATCCGTCGCCCCACTCGCGGAAGGCATCACCGCCCGCGCCCTTCCAGGTGGTACGGCCGACGTGCTCCTTGAGCTCGGTCCCGATCTTCTCGATCTCGGTCTGCGCATCAACGAGAGCCGTGCCGCGAGCCATGATCGCCGCGGCGTCGACGCCGCGGACCATGTTGAGCATCTCCTGGTACGACGCATGCTCGAAGTTGGTGGTGTTGTAACAGGCGTTGAGTGGTGGCAGCTTCTCGCCCATGGTTATCCCTGTCCCCCGTTCACTTCTACGTGTTACAAGCCGTCTGAACCGCTGGACGAACCGTCGCCGGTGCTGCTCTTGTCGCCGCCGTGCGCGCCGGGATCCTTGCCGGTGTCCGGCTTCTTGTAGTAGATCTCGGTGCGCTGCTGGATGGCGTGCAGGCGCTCGGAGTGCTCCTGGTCGACGTTCTCGTAGCCGCGGTCGGCCAGGTCGACGGTGATGCCCATCGCTTCAAGCTGATCGCTGAGCGTCTTGGACAGCAGCGTCAAGCGCTCGTGCACCTTCGTGTAGGCCATGTCCAGCCCCATCGCCTCCGGGAAGTCGGCGCTTCCGTAGGCGGTCCTGTCGACCTTCTGTTCGGTGATGCGGCTGTGCGCGGCCGGTGAGCCGTCGAGCTTCGTCAGCAGCTTGTCCACGCGAATCTTGAACTTCTGCAGAGACTCGCTGGGCGTGTCCAGATCGGACGCGGGTGATCCGTCGCCCGGAAGTTCAGGTCTCATGCAAGCACCTCCCCTAAAGTGCCGCGGAACCGCAGGCGTGGATGTGGGATGCGTCGGCCGCATCCCACATCCACATCGTGCCGGTTCCGTCGTGATTCATCTGAGCTTGGGTCAGCCCTGGAAGCGCCGGGACTGGGCGAGGTCGTTCGCCCGGTAGCCCTCGGTGGCTTCCATCAGCCGCGTCGAGATCGTCAGCAGCGTCTCGTGCATGTGGTTGACCTTGATGTCCCAGCCCTTGTGGCGGTCGTAGAACGCGCGCTGCGTCTCGCCGTCCCAGGTGGCGACGACGGCCTTGACCTTGCCGTTGAGGTCGTCGAGCTGACCCTTGATGGTGTTGGCGGTCGACTTGACCTGGTTCGAGGCTTCTACGACCCCTGAGTACGTAATCTCCATGGAACGGTCTCCTGATGCGAGGCGAAGTGAGGACGGACGACTGTGAGGGCGGGTCGCTAGGAGACCTGGAACCGGTCCAGGACTCCGTTGCTGCCCGTGTTGCCGACGCCGTCGATGCCCTTGAACTTGTTGAGCTGCTCGACCTCCTCCGCGTCGAAACCGTCCTTGCTCATCCGGACGGCTTCCTGGGTGAAGTCGAGGAGATCCTTCAGGTCCCGCACGTCGAGGTTGACCTGCGTCTGGAGGCCGTTGTACGCGTTGGCCGCGACGCCCTTCCAGTGACCTTCAACGGCGTCGATGACTCCGTTGAGGTGCGTGATCCTGCCCTGGAGTGTGTCGTGCATGTGGCCGAGCTCGCGGATCAGACTGTCAATCTGATCAGCTGAGTGCTTGAGCTTGTCTGTCATAACGCACCTTCCCCCATGAATCGGATGTCGCGGGCTGCTTGAGTGTCGCTACCACGCGTACATCGGACCAAAGTTGTCAATTATCAGTTTAGCTGCGGCCGCCACTCAATCCAACAGCCTTAGTCTTGGCTTGACTTGTTGGATATTCACCTAATTACGCGGCTGCGACGGTCCCGCAACACGATCGCGGCGCCCGCGATCACTGCCACGAGAAGGCCTGTGGTAGCCAGCACGTAGATCGAGATCCGGGCGATGCGTTCCTTCCTTGTTTCACCCATCTGGAGCGCGATTGGTTCCGGTCCGGCGGGACCATTCGAAACCGCGCGGTCAGGGGTGGGGGCGTTCACCGGATGCTCGTCGTCGTTGAGGGCGCGCACCGGGTCGACGACCCCCCACCCGACGAACTTGTCCCGCCCGTTGACCGCGCGTTCGGCGGTCTGCTCGATCTGGGCCACCACCTGGTACTGCTTCCAGCCCGGGTGCTTCGCGCGCAGGAGCGCGGCGACCCCGGCGACGTAGGGGGCGGAGAAGCTGGTGCCGTTGTCGACGCACTGGCCGCCCTTGGGGACGGTGGACACCATGTCGACGCCCGGCGCCGCGACCCCCACGAAGTCACCGGTCTGGGAGAACGGCGCCCGCTCGTCGTTCCGGTCGGAGGCGGCCACCGCCAGGACGCCCTTGTAGGCGGCCGGGTACGTCACCTTGACCGCGCCGGCGAGTCCGTCGTTACCGGCGGACGCGACCACGACGATGTCCTTGTTCAGCGCCTCGGTCACCGCGAGTGCCAGGTCGGAGTCGGCTCGCAGGGGCTTGGCGGTGTCCTGGGAGATGTTGATGACCCGGGCGTGCTGCGCGATGGCGTGGCGGATGGCCGCGGCCATCGTCGTGGCGGTGCCGGTGCCCTTGTCGTCGTTCTGCCGGATGGGGATGATCGTCGCTTCCGGGGCGAGACCGACGAACCCCGTGCCCGAGCGCGGGCGGGCCGCGATGATGCCGGCGACCTTGGTGCCGTGGCCGACGGGGTCGACGGTGCCGTCACCGCCGCTCGGTTTGCCCTTGCCCTTGCCTTTGCCCTTCGAGGCGTCCGGGTCCTGGGAGCCGTCCTTCGGCACCGGCAGCAGATCGGTCCCGGCCGCCCGGTCGACGGCGGACTTCAGCTGCGGGTTCGTGTCGTCGACGCCCGTGTCGATCACCGCGACCCGGACGCCCTTGCCCTTGGTGTCCTGCCAGAGCTGGTCGAAGACCAGCCGCTGGAGCGCCCAGGGGCGGCCCTGGATCTGCTTCTTCATGGGGAAGGTGCACTCACCGCTGGCCTCCGAGCCCGATTGCGGGGCGTCGTCGTCCGCGGCCGCCGGGGCCGCCGCGAGTCCCGGCAGGGCGGCGCCCGCCGCGACCGTCAGGAGCAGCACGATGGCCGAGGAACGCAATCCGTGGCGAGTGGTGCGATGCGTGCGAGTTTTGCGAGGGGTCATCACGTGCTTCCTCCTCTCCGTCCTCAGGAGCTCTGCGGCTGTTTGGCGCTGTTTGTGTCGAGCCGGGGGCCCTTGGGCAGCAGGTTGGACCAGTTGTCCGGTACCGGCAGCGGCTTGACGTCCTTGTAGCCGAGCCTGGTCTGGGCCTGGTTGACCTCGGCGGCCTGCTCCTCCGGGGTCGTGGGCTTCTCGGTGGCCCCGATCTTCGAGGGGTCAGAGCTGCTGTCGTTGTTCGTCTGTACGGCGTAGCGCAGTCCGGTGTCCGTCACCAGGAAGAGTGAGCCGGTGGTGGGGGACGCTCCGTTGAACTGCCGGTACAGCACACCGCTGCCCGGTGTGACGTACGCGCTGGTGGCACCGTCCAGGAAACGGACGGGGTATCCGGAACCGGCCCAAGTGGTGAGTTTCGGGACACCCTTGCCGGTGACGCCGTGCAGCACGTTGCAGACGGTCCCGGTCGGGGACGCGGTGTCGTTGGCCTGGGTCGGTACGTTCCCCGGCCAGCCGTACTTCGCGTAGAACTCGTCCGGGGAAGAGGTGAAGGACTGCGGTCCGACCTCGGTGGCCTGCGCCTTCTGGCCCAGCACCGCCGCCTCCGGACTGGTCAGGAGCAGCCTGGCCACCAGGTCGGACACGGGCGCGACGGAGCCCGGCAGGACGACGTACTGCTGCATACCCGTACCGGCCACGGCTTTCAGCACCGTGCCCACCTTGTTCAGGCGGGCGTCCAGGCCGTCGACGCCGGCCGGGGTACCGGCCTTGGCGGGCAGCTTCGGGAAGTCGATGGGTGCGCCGGTGTGCAGGGTGCCGAGCCAGTCCTTGGTGACCTTCTGGGGCTGTGCGCCCTCGCTGAACAGGGAGCGGCGCAGTACCTCGTCGCGGGCGGAGGGCTTGTCGCCGCCGCTGGTCCCGATGGCGTGCTGCGTGCCGTCCGCGTCCACCAGGTACCTGGTGCCGTTGCCGCCGTCCGCCTCGACGTAGAGGGCCTGGCCGCCGCGCAGCCGCTTCTTGCCGCCGACCTTGTCCGCGTCCCGGTCCGCGAGCAGGAAGACCGCCTTCTGCACGGCGCCCCCGGCCCCGGCGCCGGGCTGTTCGCAGACCACCCAGAGCTTGTTCCGGCCGGCGTCGTCCGCGCTGGGCAGCCGGTCGGGCGCGTACGGTATGCCGAGCATCGGACCGCGCTGGAGCTTCCCGCTGTCCAGCTCGGACTCCTTGACCTGGAGCACGGAGGAGTTGCTCGGGTCCAGGAGGAGTTTCGCGGAGGAGAAGTTCAGCACCGGGTGCAGGCGCTTGACGCCCTTGGTCTCCAGGACGACGTAGCGGGTCGTCGAATCACTGCCGACGATGACGTGGGCACCGGGGTCGTCCCAGCCGTCCGGCACCTTCGGCTTGAAGATCCCCCAGGCTCCGAAGCCCGCCAGCAGCAGGGCGCCCACCACCACTCCCGGCACCATGGCGCGCAGCGGGCGCGGCGCCGCCTCGTCCGTACCGGCTGCGGACGGCTGCAGAAAGGCGGCGACCAGCCGCTTCTTCGCGAAGGTGTAGGCGTTGAGTTCGTCCCGCCGTGATGCCATCTGCCCGACTTCTCCCCGTGGTTGTAGATGCCTCGCGAACCGCCACCACTATGCCCGCAGAGGCTCGTCCGCCGCTGTGCGGGTACATGATTCAGGGAGTCTGCCAAACGCTCCTGTCCGGCCGTGCGCCCCGAGCCCCCATTCGAACGCCCCGGTGCCGGTCGTGGGACAGTTGGCGGTCGCGGGCCGGTGTGCGAAGCGCGTCGGTCCACGCACACACGCCGTAGTGCCGTGACACGGAGGGACATACCGGGGGATGAGCAGCGCGACGACCGCAGTGATGAGTGTGCACCCGAAGCCAGGACGCATCGGCGGGGTTCGGCTGCACCAGGTGGTGTTGATAGAGGTCGCCGGCGCGCTGATGCTGATCGCGTGGGTGACGAACAGGGTCATGCTGGTGCCGCTGGGCCTGGTCGCGGCGGTGCTGGTGCTGCTGGCCGTCGCGCGGCGGCGGGGACGTCCGGTGGTGGAGTGGCTGAACGCGGTCATCGCGCTGCGCGGGCGGCTGCGGGCCGCCCGGCAGCCGTGGTCCGCGGACGGGATCGATCCCGGACTGGCGCCGGTCATCGAGTGCGACGCGGCCCTGCGGACGTACACCTACACCGACCGGCAGCGTGAGCGCTCCATCGGGATGGTGGGTGACGGGACGTTCCTGACGGCTCTGCTGCTCGTGCAGCCGCGCGACGAACCGCTGCGGACGGCCAGGGACGCCCGGCCGCTGGAGCTCGGCCTGCTGCACGACGCCCTTGAGGTGGACGACATCCGGCTGGAGTCCGTCCAGGTCGTCCAGCACACGCAGCCCGCGCCCGGTCCGCATCTGCCGGAACAGGCGGCGGCGGCCCGGTCCTACGCCCCGCTCCAGGCCCAGGCGGGCACCCCCGCGATCCGGCTGACGTGGATCGCGCTGAAGCTCGCCCCCGAGCTGTGCCCGGAGGCGGTGCGGGCCCGCGGCGGCGGGATCGGCGGGGCGCAGCGCGCGCTGCTGCGGGCCACGGACCAGCTGGCGAGCCGGCTGACGGGGGCGGGGTTCGACGCCTCGGTCATGACAGAGGCGCAGGTGACGTCCGCCCTGGCGACCTCGGCCGGGGTCAGCCCGCAGGCCAGCGCGCTGGCGGTACGGGCGGACGCCCCGCTGCGGCGCACCACGGAGTCCACCCGTGCCTGGCGCTGCGACGACCGCTGGCACACGACCTACTGGGTCGGCCGCTGGCCGCACCTGGGCGCTGGGGCCGCGCCCACCGCGCAACTGGTGGCGCTGCTCACCTCGATGCCGGCGCTGGCCAGCACGTTCAGCCTGGCGGTGTCGCGCGGGACCGGCGGCGCACCGGCCGTCAGCGGACACGTCCGCCTCACCGCGCGCGGCAGCAACGAACTGGTCTCGGTACGGCGGCAGCTGGAGCGCGCGGCACGCGGGGTGAAGGTCAGCCTCGTCCGGCTGGACCGCGAGCAGCTGCCCGGTGTGCTGGCCACCCTGCCCCTCGGAGGTACCCGTTGAGCACGCACCGTACGACGCCCGCCGGGACCAACGGTCCGGCTCCCGCCGTCGCTCGGGCGGTCGGAAGGAGCAGGCCCGGGTTCGGGCTGCTCGGCCCGCGCCGCGACCGGCACGTACTGCCCGTGGAGCAGCTCGCGGCGCTGCGGCTGCCGCTCGGTGACGACGGGGTCGTGGCGGGTGTCGACGCCAAGGGGCAGCCCGCGGTGCTCGGCCTGTTCCGCCCCACCCAGCTCGACGTCGTGGTGATCGGCAGCGTGTGGACGGCGCAGGTGCTGGCGCTGCGCACGGCCGGTACCGGTGCGCGCGTCGCCGTCGAGACGGCCAGGCCGCAGGCGTGGACGGGGCTCGCGCAGGCGGCGGGCGGCGGTCAGCAGTGCATGACGGTGCACGACGTCAAGCAGGTGGGCCCGCAGGGCGCTTCGGTCACCAGCCCCGTGCTGGTCGTACGGGACTGCGGAATGCGCCCGCCTCGCAGCCGGCTGGCGACGGGGCCGTGGCAGTCCGTGCTGACGCTGATGCCGTTCCTGGGTCCGACGGCGCCGAAGCTGATCGAGAACGCGGGGCTGGTCGGGATTCAGCGGGTCTCCCCGGAGGAGGCCGCGGTCCTCGGCCGGATCCTGCGGCTGCCGCAGGTGCAGGCGGAGGCGCTGCCCTCGCTCGGTGACGACATGGTGCTGTGGTGCACGACCCAGCACCGCAAGCTCGTCAAGCTCCAGCCGACCGACATCGAGGCCGGACTCCTCGGCGTGCCGCGCCGGCTGGACTGATCCGGCCGGTTCCCCGCGGGACCCCCCTCGCGCATTGGTCTTGACCAATGCGCGAGGATGCGGAGATCATGTGCGACGCCTTCACCAGGCCTTCGCATTCACTCTTCGCATCGACCCGCAGGAGAACCACGCACCATGCGCATATCCGCAGTCACCGCGGCCACCGTGCTCGGCGGGAGCCTCGCCCTGGGCCTCATATCCGTCCCTGCTGCCCAGGCCACGCCTGCCGGCCCGTCGGAATGCGCCACCGACGCGTTCGGAGTCGCCGGTAAGTACGGCGAGTTCGTCCTCGGTGACGACGTCCACTCCCCCGACGCGGAAGGGGCGGTGGCCGTGGGCGGCAACGCCGACTTCCGCGGCGGGTTCAGCGTCGCCAACGAGCTGACGGCGGCGGAGGTCGCCGCCCTGCCCGGACAGGCGTCACTCGTCGTGCGCGGCGACCTCCTCAACGGCGGTTCGGTCACCGCCGTGATGAAGGGCAACGCGGTCGTCGGCGGCAAGGTCGCCGACCGTGCCGTCGAACTGCACTCCGGGTCCTTCCGCAAGGACGCCGGGCTGATCGACTTCGACGGCGAGTTCACCAAGCTCCGCGGCTACTCCGCCGCGCTGGCCGGGGAAGCGGCGACCGACGGCACCCAGGTGAAGGCGGACGGCAACCGGCTCACCCTCACGGGCTCCAACGCCACCCGCAACGTCTTCCGGGTGACGGCGGGGCAGCTGGAGCAGGCCAAGGAGGTGTTCCTCAAGGTCCCGGCCGGTGCCACCTCACTCGTCAACGTCAGCGGCGACAGCTACGACATGGCCACGGCCGGCACCACCGGGTTCTTCCTCTCCGGCGGTCAGGACTTCGTGCTGGACGACAAGCTCCAGAGCGCCTCCGACGGCAAGGTCCGCGCCCGCCTGCTGTGGAACTTCCCCGACGCCCGCACCATCACCAAGAACAGCCAGGCGGCCTGGCCCGGCAGCGTGCTGGCGCCTCGGGCCCACCTCGAACTGGGCACCGCCGCGCCGGTCAACGGCTCGGTGTGGGTGGCCTCCCTGCACGGCTCGGGCGGTGCGGAGACGCATCACTTCCCGTTCAGCGGCTGCCTGCCCGAGACCGGGGAGACCCCGTCGCCGAGCGAGACCCCGGGCACCACCCCGCCGGTCGTCAGCACCCCGTCCGGTTCCGCGACGCCCTCGCCGGGCGACACCCCGGCGGGCTCCGCCTCCCCGTCCGGCACCCCCTCCGCCTCCGCCTCGCAGCCCGCGGGAGCGGGCACGCCGACCCCGTCGCAGAGCAGCACGGCCCCCGCGGAGGGCGACCTCGCCTCGACCGGCAGCAGCGGCACCATCCCGCTGATCGCCGGCACCGCGGTGGTGCTCGCCGCGGGCGCCGGACTGGTGGTGGCGTCCCGCCGCCGCTCGAAGCGCGCCTGATCAGCGAGTAGATCCGCTGAGCCGCCGGCCCGGGTTACGGGCCGGCGGCTCAGCGGCCGCCCCCGCCCCACCTACGCGGGCAGCACCGGCAGCAGCTGCGGCAGGTGGCCGTCCGACGCCTCGGCCGCCGCCACCCGCTCCTCGGGCACTTCGCCGTACAGCGTCGTACGCGGCTTCGCCGGCCGGCCGGCGGCCTCGGCCACCGCGACCAGGTCCTGCACGGACTTGTACGAGCCGTAACTCGACCCGGCCATGCGGGAGATGGTCTCCTCCATCAGCGTGCCGCCCAGGTCGTTCGCGCCCGAGCGGAGCATCTCGGCCGCGCCCTCCGTGCCCAGCTTCACCCAGCTGGTCTGGATGTTGGTGATGTGCGGATGCAGGAGGAGGCGGGCCATCGCCGTCACCGCGCGGTTGTCGCGGTCGGTCGGGCCGGGGCGGGCGATGCCGGCCAGGTAGACGGGCGCGTTGGTGTGGATGAACGGCAGCGTCACGAACTCGGTGAACCCGCCGGTCTCCTGCTGGAGGTTGGCGAGGGTGCGCAGGTGGCCGAGCCAGTGGCGGGGCTGGTCGACATGGCCGTACATCATGGTCGAGGACGAGCGCAGGCCCACCTCGTGGGCGGTCCTGATGACCTCCAGCCAGGTCGCCGTGGGCAGCTTGCCCTTGGTGAGGACCCAGCGGACCTCGTCGTCCAGGATCTCGGCCGCCGTGCCGGGGATCGAGTCGAGTCCGGCCTCCTTGGCGGCGGTCAGCCAGTCCCGGATGGACATCCCCGTACGGGTCGCGCCGTTCACGACCTCCATCGGTGAGAACGCGTGGACGTGCATGCCGGGGACGCGCTCCTTCACCGCCCGCGCGATGTCGAAGTACGCGGTGCCGGGCAGGTCCGGGTGGATGCCGCCCTGCATGCAGACCTCGACCGCGCCGACGTCCCAGGCCTGCGCGGCCCGGTCCGCGACCTGGTCCAGGGAGAGGGTGTACGCGTCGGCGTCGGTGCGCCGCTGCGCGAAGGCGCAGAAGCGGCAGCCGGTGTAGCAGACGTTGGTGAAGTTGATGTTGCGCGTGACGATGTACGTGACGTCGTCGCCGACCACGTCCCGGCGCAGGGCGTCCGCGATCCGGCACAGCTCGTCCAGCGCGGGCCCGTCCGCGTGCAGCAGGGCGAGCGCCTGCTCGTCGGTGAGCTTCGTCGGGTCGTCGGCGGCCTGGCTCAGCGCGGTCTTCACGTCTCCGTCGATGCGAGACGGGACCATCCCGGGCGCGGCGGCCTCGCGGAGCGCCTCCCAGTCCCCGTACACCTCGTCGAAGTCGTCGCGGCGGTCGGCGGTGCGGCCCTCGGTGTCGATGGTGCGGTGCAGATCGGTACGGCCGGAGGCGTTGAAGCCCTCGTCGGGCTCCTGCCAGGGCAGCCCGGCGGGGATCGCCCCCTCCTTCGCGAGCCCGGTCTCCGGGTCCGCCAGCGCGCGGACGTGCGGGAGCAGGCGCGGGTCCAGCCAGGGTTCGCCGCGCTGGATGAACTCCGGGTAGATGGTGAGCCGTTCGCGGAGCCGGAAGCCGGATTCCGCGGTCTTCGCGGCCAGTTCGTCGATGTGCGGCCAGGGGCGCTCGGGGTTCACATGGTCGGGCGTGAGCGGCGAGACCCCGCCCCAGTCGTCGATCCCGGCGCCGATGAGCAGCGCGTACTCGGCGTCCACCAGATTCGGCGGGGCCTGGATGCGGGCCGACGGGCCGAGGATGTGCCGGGCGACGGCCACGGCCGCGGCCAGCTCCTCCAGTTCCGCGTCCGGCATGCCGCGCATCGCTGTGTCCGGCTTGGCGCGGAAGTTCTGGACGATGACCTCCTGGATGCCGTGGTAGGCGCGGGCGGTCTTGCGCAGCTCGAAGAGGGAGTCGGCGCGCTCCTCGTACGACTCCCCGATGCCGATCAGGATGCCGGTGGTGAACGGGACGTTGGAGCGGCCCGCGTCCTCCAGGACGCGCAGCCGGACGGCCGGTTCCTTGTCCGGTGAGCCGTGGTGCGGGCCGCCCGGCTCCGACCACAGGCGGGTCGCGGTGGTCTCCAGCATCATGCCCATGGACGGGGCGACGGGCTTGAGCCGCTGGAGGTCCGTCCAGGTCATGACGCCCGGGTTGAGGTGGGGCAGCAGCCCGGTCTCCTCAAGGACCCGGATCGCCATGGCGCGTACGTACGCGAGGGTGTCGTCGTACCCCTCGGCCTCCAGCCACTCGCGCGCCTCCGGCCAGCGGTCCTCCGGCCGGTCGCCGAGGGTGAACAGCGCTTCCTTGCAGCCCAGCTCCGCGCCCTCGCGGGCGATGCCGAGGACCTCGTCCGGGGACAGGAACATGCCGTGGCCCTCGCGGCGCAGCTTGCCGGGGACGGTGACGAAGGTGCAGTAGTGGCACTTGTCACGGCAGAGCCGGGTGAGCGGGATGAACACCTTGCGGGAGTAGGTGATGACACCGGGCCGGCCCGCGGCCTCCAGTCCGGCGTCCCGGACCCGGGCGGCGGAGGCGGCGAGATCCGTCAGATCCTCGCCGCGCGCCTGGAGGAGGACGGCGGCCTCCGCCACGTCGAGGGCGACACCGTCGCGGGCCCGCCTGAGGGCACGGCGCATGGAATTGGTGGTGGGGCGTCCGCTCTGAGGATCGGTCATGAAACGAGGATACGAGCGGGTAGCCGGCCGTTGACCGGCTGGATCTCCCGCAGGCCACACCCGCCCCTGGCGCCTCGGCCGCGCAGCGGTCCGCGCCCCGTAGGGTCGGCACGGTGATGGAAACGATCGTCTTCGACATCGGTGAGACACTCATCCGCGACGACCGCTACTGGGCCTCTTGGGCCAACTGGCTCGGCGTCCCGCCGCACACGCTGAGTGCGCTGGTCGGTGCCGCGGTCGCCCAGGGGCGGGACAGCGCCGACGCGCTGAGCCTCCTGCGCCCCGACATAGACATCAACGAGGCCTCGCTCGCCCGGACCGCCGCGGGGCGCGGCGAGCACCTGGCGGAGCCGGACCTGTACCCGGACGTACGGCCGGTGCTGGCGGAGCTGCGCACGCTGGGCGTACGGGTGGTGATCGCGGGCAACGGGACGGTGCTGGCGGGGGAGCTCCTGCGGGCGCTGGACCTGCCCGCGGACCTCGTCGTCACCTCGGACGAGTGGGGCGTGGCCAAGCCGGACCCGGAGTTCTTCGCCCGGGTGCTTGAGGTGTCGGGCGCGGAGCCGGGGGCGACGCTGTACGTGGGTGACCACCCGGCCTCCGATCTGTTCCCGGCCAAGTCGTGCGGGCTGCTCGCCGCGCACCTGCGGCGGGGAGCGTGCGGGTACTGGTGGGCGGACCATCCCGATGTCGTCGCCGCCGCGGACTTCCGGATCGACGCGCTGACGGACCTTCCGGCGCTCCTGGAGAGGGTGCCGGACCCGCCCCGGCCGAGGGCCCTGCGGGCGCTGTAGAACACCGGGATTCATCGGATCCCTGCGCGCGAGCGCGCCCGCTCTCCCAGGAACGACGCGCCGATTGAGCACAGTTCGCCCCACCCTGACCCCGAAGAGCCGACAGAAACAAACAGAAACCTCCGACGGCACACTTCCGGACCTCCCGCTCCTCGCCGCATAGTGCTGTGCGAAAGCACCCGCGCCGAGTACCGAGAGAACGGAAGCCCATGCATCCCCCGCTACCGCGCACGAGGCCGCTACCGCGCACGAGGCCGACCGCGGCTTCCGTGACCGCCGTGATCGTGGCCACGGCCGCCCTCTCGCTGCCGGCCGTCTCCGCCCCGGCGTCGGCCGCCGCCCCGCACGCGAGCAGCCGTGCGGTCCAGTACGTCGACTGCTCCGCCACCGGGAGCCGGCAGAACGGTTCCGTCGCCGCGCCCTGGCAGAGCCTGGACCGGGTCAACCGGCTGAAGCTCGGGACCGGCAGCCAGATCCGGCTCAGGCGCTCCACCCGCTGCACCGGCACCCTGGCACCCGACGGCTCGGGGGCGCCGGGCCGTCCGATGGTGATCGGCGCCTACGGAAGCGGCGCCAAGCCCGTGATCGACGGCGGCGGCAACCCCGAGACGCTGCTGCTGAAGAACACCCAGTGGGTCGAGGCGAGCGGCCTCTCGATCACCAACTCGGGCAACCCGGGCTCCAACAAGCGCGGCGTGCGCGTCCAGCTGGAGGACTACGGCACCGGGACCCACTACCGGCTGACCGGTCTGGACATCCACGACATCCGGGGCGACGACACCAAGGGCACCACCGGCTCCGCGGGCATCCTGTTCTCCGTCACGGGCTCGGCCACACCCACCAGGTTCGACGACGTCGAGGTCTCCGGGAACACCGTCACCGGCGTGGACCGCGAGGGCATCTACTTCGGCTCGACCTGGAACAACCGCCCGGTGCACGGCGATTACGACCCGGACGGGCCCGCCTACCTGCCGTCCACCCGGATCGTCGTCCGTAACAACACACTGAAGGACCTCGCGGGCGACGGCATCGTCATGACGGCCACCGACGGCGCCCTCGTCGAGCACAACCGCCTCGACGGCTTCCAGCGCCGCTCGGCCGGCTACAACGCGGGCATGTGGCCCTGGAACGCCGACAACACGCTCTTCCAGTACAACGAGGTGTCCGGCGGCGAGACGACCCGCGACGGAATGGCGTACGACGTCGACGAGGGCACGTTCGGCACCGTCTTCCAGTACAACGTCAGCCATGACAACGCGGGCGGCTTCTTCCTGGTCTGCACGGCGACGGGGACGCTCTCCGACGCCGTCATCCGGTACAACGTCAGCCGCGACGACCACTACCGGGGCATCGAGACCTGTTCCGGCTCCTTCGACGACGTACGGGCGCACAACAACACCGTCTACATCGGCGAGGGCGTCAGCCAGACGGTCGTCAACGAGAACACGGACAGCCGCCACGGTCTGACGCTGACCAACAACATCGTGGTAAAGGAGGGTACGGGCACTGCGACGTTCGCCCTCAGGGACGGCACCGGCGTCTCGCTCTCCCACAACACCCTGGTGAACGTCACCGGCGCTCCCGCGAACCCCGGCGGCTCCACCGCGGACCCCCTGCTGACCGACCGCACCGGCGCACTTCCCGACGGACTGCGGCTGCGCCGGGGCTCGCCCGCGATCGGCGCCGGTACCCCGGTACCCGGCGTGGCGCGGGACCTGTACGGCAACGCCGTGACGGACCCGCCGAACGTCGGCGCCTACGCGGGCCGGGGCGTGGCCGGTGCGGCGGTCCGTCAGCCCCGGTAGCCGTCGGCGGCGAGGATCTTGTCGATCCGGGCGCGGTGGGCGGCCTCCCACGCGTCGAGGTCCTCCGCCGCCTCCCCGGCCGCCTTCGCCCGCGCGTCGAGCAGCACCTGCTCCTGCCGGGCCCCCGGCGTGACGACGACGCCCTCCTCGTCCGCGACGACGATGTCCCCCGCGTGCACGGTCACCCCGCCGCACCGCACGGGTTCGTTGAGGGGCGTCACGGCCTTCTTGGTACCCGGAATGGGTATGACGCCCCGGGCGAAGACGGGGAAGCCCATCTCCCGGACCTCCGCGAGGTCCCTGATCACCCCGTCCGTCACGAACGCCGCGATCCCCCTGCGCCGCGCCACCGCGCACACGTTCCCGCCGGCCAGCGCGTAGTCCACGTCCCCCGACTCGACGACGATGACGGAACCGGGCTCGGCGCGGTGGATGGCGGCGTGCAGCATGAGGTTGTCGCCCGCAGGACACCGCACGGTGAACGCCGGACCGGCGACCCGCGGCTGCGACGGCCACAGCGGACGGATACCCGCGTCCATGACCTGCCCGCGCCCCAGGAGGTCGGCGAGCGTGGTCGGGGAAATGTCCTTGAAGCCGCTTACGTCGTACACGCGCATCGTCCTCCGCTCGGTCCCGCCCCCGGAACCGGGGCGGACAGGCCCCCATCATCGCGTCCCGGTTCGTTCACCCGGCGGGCCGACCCCGTCAGACCGCGGCGCTCTCCTTCGAGGCGTGGTGCAGGCGGGCGACGATGTCGGTGAGCTGTGCCGCGACTTCGGTGTCGTCGACGGGGTGGGTCGTGGCGAAGCGGGTCAGCGAACCGGGGATGGAGAGCTCGGCGTTCTCGATCACGGTGCCACCGGCGATGCCCACGGACTTGCGGACCTCGTCGTGTGCCCACACGCCGCCGAACCGGCCCAGGGAGGTACCGGCGACGGCGACCGGCTTGCCGCTGATGGCACTGGCGCCGTAGGGGCGGGACAGCCAGTCGATGGCGTTCTTCAGGACGGCCGGGATCGTGCCGTTGTACTCGGGCGAGAAGAGCAGCAGGGCGTCGGCGCCCAGGGCCGCCTCGCGCAGTGCGCCGGCGGCGGCCGGGAGGCTGCGCTCGATGTCGATGTCCTCGTTGTAGAAGGGGACATCGGCCAGGCCCTCGAACAGCTCGACCTCGACGCCTTCGGGGGCGAGCCGTACGGCCGCTTCGGCGAGCTGGCGGTTGTGCGAACCGGCGCGGAGGCTGCCGACGAGCGCCAGTATGCGGACAGACATGGGGGCTCCAAGGGGGATGGGGCGTCACGGATTCTGCGGAGCTCGGGCGGGCGGTGCACCGTTGCGACCATACGGACCCGGGTCCGTTTACTGTGTACCAGAAGAACCGGACCGCGGTCCATTTCCCCCGGAGTGCCTTACGCTGAGTACATGGCCAGCACCCCGCCCCCTTGTCCGCCGCCGGAAGGGCGCCCGGTAGAACCCGCAGAAGACCCGGCCCCGAGCAGGGCACGACAGCCCGGCGCCGACCCCACGACGGGCGAGCCGTGCCTGCGCGCCGACGCGGTCCGTAACCGTGCGCGACTGCTGGAGGCCGCCGGACGCCTGGTGGCGGAGCGCGGTGCGGCCGGCGTCACGATGGAGGCGGTGGCCGCGGCGGCGTCCGTGGGCAAGGGAACCGTCTTCCGGCGCTTCGGCGACCGGGCGGGCCTGCTCCTCGCCCTCCTCGACCGCTCCGCCCAGCGGCTCCAGGCCGGCTGGCTGAGCGGCCCGCCGCCGCTCGGTCCGGGCGCGCCGGGTGTCGAGCGGCTGCGGGCGTTCGGTGTGGCGGTGATCCGCTGGTCGGCCGAGCAGCTGGAGCTGATCCTGGCCTCCCAGTCGGACCCGGCCCGCCGTCTCGCCCACCCCATCCGCCAGGCGTTCCTCGCGCACGTCACCTCGCTGCTGGAGGAGGTCGCCCCGGACGCGGACTACGAGCTCCAGGCCCAGGCGCTCCTGGCCTACCTCGACCCCTCCCTGATCCACCATCTGACCGAGCAGCGCGGAATGCCCCTGGAGCGGGTGGAGGCAGGCTGGACCGAACTGGTCGACCGGGTGACCCGGAGCTGACGCCGGACCGGTCGGGCAGGGTGGACCGGCCGGAAAGCTACTCGCTACTCGCTACTCAGCCGAGGATCAGGGGCAACTTCGATGCGAGGGAACCCAGTTCGGCCCGCTCCGACTCCGTCGGGGAACGCCGTCCGGTGCCGATGAGCAGGGCGTCCCTGTCGGAGAGCGACGACGGGAACGGCGTACCGGCGATCGCGGTCAGCAGCTCGCGCGACCGGGCCAGGCCCTCGGGGGGCGGCGCCGGGGCGTCCGGGAGGTGGGCGATCAGGTCGAGGTGGTGCAGCGTGCTCTCCAGGACGTACACCGAGAGGTAGTCGGCCAGGGTGAACACCTCGTCGCGGGTGCTCACCCTGAGGTCCGGGGCGGCGAGGCCGGCGGCACGGCCCGCCGCGGAGCCGACGTCGTCGAGGTGGAACTTGAGCAGCCACGGCTCCTCGTACGCGCCGGCCAGCCGGACGGTCAGCGCGTCGAGCGGGTCCTCGCCGGTCGGCGGCGTACCGGCGACGTCCCAGTACGTCACCGCGTTCCGGGTGGGTTCGGTGGCGGCGGGGGTGGCGAGGGTGATCAGGATGTCCTGGGCGTCGATGACCAGGTGGCACACCAGATCCCGCACGAGCCACCCCGTGCAGCCGGACGGCCGCGCGAAGTCCGCGTCATCGAGTCCGGCCACGGCCGCGAGCAGTGCTGTCCAGGAGCGTGAGAAGTCGTCCACGACCGCAAGCTAACAGCGCCCGGCCCCCGGCGCGGCCGATTTCGCGCCCCGCCCGGATCCGGGTTCCCGAGGCCGCTGCCCCGGTTCCCCGGACCCGCTGACGGGGTCAGCCGCTCGGGGCGTCGTCGACCTTGAAGTCCATCTTGACCCGGCCGTCGACGACCGATGTCGCGGTGGCCGTCACGCCGTACTGCTTCCCGTCCGCCCCCAGTTGGCAGCGGACCACGGCGTTCACCCGGGCCGGGAGGTCCTCCGGGCAGGTGAAGGTGTCGGGCTCCTGGCCCACCTGCGCCGTGAGGGCGGCCTTGCCCTGGCGGGCGACCTCCGCCTTGTCCACGGCCTTCGCCCCGCCGCCGCTGCCGCCACCGCCGTCGGGGGCGTCGTCCACCTTGAACGCCATGTGCACGTTGTCGCCGTCGACGGACTTCGCGGTGACCGTCATGCCCTGCTTCTTGCCGTCCGCGGTCAGCGTGCAGCGGACGGTCTCGCCCACCTTCGCCTTGAGGTCGTGCTCGCAGGTGACGTCGTCGGGCTCCCGGCCGACCTCCTTGGCGAGGCCCGCCTTGGCCTGCTTCGCGACCTCCTTCTTGCTCACCGCCTTTGTGCTTCCCACGCTCGCCGAACAGCCCGCGGCGCACAGCACCGCCAGCGCCCCAGCCGCTATTCGCACCGCTGTCCGGCTCCGTCCCGACTGCCGCATGCGTCCCCCCGTATCAAATGTGCACGTCAAAATATCGGCGCGCCAAGCTACCACCGAGGCTGTCCCGCACCGGGCCGCGGCCGTGATCGCGCCCATGAACGCGCGCTGCCCGCCGGCGACCTGTGGTCACCGACGGGCAGGGAAAGACCTTGCCGGGCGCGGAAGTCCGCCCGTCAACGCGTGATCAGATGCGCACCGCGCCGTAGATGGAGCCGATCGTGCCCATCGACTCGTAGCGGACGAAGGCGCCCGGGTACGGAGCGTGGAGCACGCTGCCGCCGCCCGCGTAGAGCCCCACGTGCGAGTTGCCGTTGAAGAAGACCAGGTCGCCCGGCTTCAGCTGGCTCGTCGAGATGCGGGTGCCCTGGTTGATCTGGCTGTATGTGGTGCGGGTGATCTCGGCACCGGCCTGGTGGTAGGCCCACTGGGTCAGGCCCGAGCAGTCGAACGAGCCGGGGCCGGTGGCGCGCGCCTGGTACGGCATCCCGATCCGCGACGCGGCTGCCTGGAGGGCGGCGGCGCCGAGGCCGGACGCGGGGGCCTCGTTGCCGAGTTCGACCCGGTCTCCGGCGCCACGGCTCGCGCGCACCTTGTCGGCGGCGGCGTTGCTGGCGCGTGCGTCGTCCTCGCGCATCTTCGCGCGCTCGGCGGCGGTCAGGGTGTTGAGCACCTTCTGGGCCTGGGCGAGCTTGCCCTGCTGCTGCTTCTTCTTCGCGCCGAGCGTCTTGCGGACGTCGGCCAGGTCGCTGAGCTTGTCCTGGGCCTCCTTGCGCTCCTGCGCGAGGGTCCGCTGCTTGCCCTGGATCTTCGTCAGCGCCTCGGTCTGCTTGGCCGTCAACTGGTCCAGTGCGGAGGCCTGGTCGAGGAAGCTGTCCGGGTCGGAGGCGAGGAAGAGCTGCACCGAGGGGTCGATGCCGCCGGAGCGGTACTGCGCGGCGGCGAGCGAACCGAGTCCGGCCCGCATCGTGTTGAGCTCCTGCTGACCGCGGGCGACCTTGTCCTGGAGCGCGCCGACCTGCTTCTCCAGCTTCTCCTGCTTCTCCTTGGCCGCGTTGTAGTGCTCGTTGGCGACCTCGGCCTCGTGGTAGAGCTTGTCGACCTCCGCCTTGACCTCGCCCTTGGTCGGCTTCGGGTCGGCGTGAGCGGCCTGGGAGGTCAGGGCCACGGCCGCGGCGGCGGTCGCGGTGAGCACGGTCACTCGGGCGCGGCTCGGGTTCTTGGGACGACGGTGGGACGCCACGAAGGCGAGCTCCTTCTTCCTGGAGCCGCCTACCGGGCTATGGGGGGACGCGAAGCCCCGGCTCCGCACACGTCACGGAATCGGCGGTTCCTTCGCTGCCACCCCGGATGGGTGACCAACCGTGCGAAGGTTCGAGGGCCAACCATAGTGACCATCTCGTAATCAGTTCAATCGACGCCGGTGGATTCTCTCCACAAGGGGTACTTATTTTGGTCACACCGCACAACGCGTAGCCGCGAACTGACGGCGCGTACCGTAACTTCGGGCAAGTCACCACAAGGGTCACCAGGCATCCGGAATGCCGCATTCCCTTCGCCGGCCCCTTCTTCCACTTCTCCTTCCGCTTCTTCTTCCACTTCCGGCGGCGGGGCGGTCGGGAACGCTCTAGGGTCGCCCCCCATGAGTGAACCCTCCTCCTACCTCCGGGCGACGGCGGACGCCTACGACGCCATGGCCGTCGTCTACGCCGACTTCGCCCGTGACAGCCTCTCCGCCCTCCCGCTGGACCGCGCGATGCTCGCCGCCTTCGCCGACCTCGTACGGGCACGGGCCACCGGACCCGTCGCAGAGCTGGGCTGCGGACCCGGCTACCTCACGGCGCATCTGCGGGACCTGGGACTGGACGCGTTCGGGGTCGACCTGTCGCCGGTGATGGTCGGCCTGGCCCGCGAGGCGTACCCGGACCTGCGGTTCGCGGTCGGCTCGATGGACGCCCTGGACCTGGCCGACGGCGAGCTGGGCGGAATCGTGTCCTGGTACTCGGTCATCCACACCCCGCCGAAGGAACTCCCCCCGTGCTTCCACGAGTTCCGCCGGGTACTGCCCCCGGACGGCGTCCTCCTGTTCGCCTTCTTCGAGGCCGGGGACGGGCCGGTGGAGGCGTTCGACCACAAGGTGACGACGGCCTACCGGTGGCCCATCGACGAACTCGCCGGGCTGGCCCGCGAGGCCGGGTTCGTCGAGATCGGCCGCATGCTGCGCGAGCCCCTCGAAGGCGAGCGATTCCGCCGGGGACACCTGCTGATGCGCGCGGACCGGACGAGGTAGGGAGGAGGAAAAGGGAAGTAAGGAGCACGCGGAGGGCCCTCGGCGCTGTGACAGAACGAAGACGCCGTCGCAGACCGCCTGTAACTCGGTGCGCGATACAAATATTTACGACCACACGCACCGCGCAATTTCTGGGGGAACACCGTGAAGTACACCCGCATCGCAGCTATCGCCGCCGTCGGGCTCGCCGCCACCCTCTCGCTCACCGCCTGTGGCAATGACGGCTCCGGAAAGACCTCGGCCGCCAAGGGCTCCTCCGCTGCCTCCTCGAATTCCTCCTCGGACTCCTCGGACTCCTCGTCCTCTTCGGACAACAGCTCGGAGTCGAAGGGCGGCTCGCAGGAAAGCAACGCGAAGCCGGACTCCGGCGGCGGCGTCGAGACCCACTCCGACAGCGCGAGCGGCGCCTCGGGGACCAGTGGCAAGACCCCGTTCTGCAAGACGGAGGACCTGGCCATCGATGCCGTGAACGCCGCGCCCGACGACGTCTCCGGCAGGATCAACGTCACCATGATCAACCGGGCTTCGACCACCTGCTCGGCGACGGGCTTCCCGGGCGTCGACATCAAGGACACCGACCACACGTCGAGCCCCGTCGAGCGCGGCCACGCCGAGCCGCGCATCACCATCCTGAAGCCCGGCGACGCCGCTGTCTTCGACATCGCCTACGACATCGACAACAGCGACGACAGCCTCACCAACCCGACCGACATCCTGGTGACGCCCCCGAACGAGACCCACACCATCGACCTGAAGTGGCCCGAGGGCGCGGGCAAGGTCAAGGGCTCCTACGTCGGCGTGCAGGTCTTCCCGACGCACACGACCAAGTAGCCGGCCCTAGAGGTACTCGGCGTACGCGTCCAGCGTCCGCAGCACCTCCGCCTCGCCCGCCGGGGGCAGTTGGAGCACGACCTCCTCGATGCCCAGGTCCGCGTAGTGCGCCAGCTTGCCCGCGTCCGGCTGGACCGCGTACGGGACCACCCGCAAGTCCTTCGGGTCGCGGCCCGCCGACTCCCAGGCGGTACGGAGCCGGGGCATCGACTCCGTCAGGCCCCCGCCGCCGATCGGCATCCAGCCGTCCGCGTACTCCGCGATGCTCGCGAACAGCTTCGGTCCGGCCGCACCGCCGAGCAGGGTGCGCGGGCCGACGACCGGGCCCCGAGGCTGCTGGAACGGTTTCGGGTACGCGTAACTGGCCTGGACGGAGCCGAACTCGCCCTCGTACGACGTCGGTTCCGCCGACCAGAGCGCGCGCATCAGCGCCATGCGGTCGCGGCCCAGGTCGCGGCGGGTGCGCCAGTCCACGCCGTGATCCGCGGCCTCCTCGACGTTCCAGCCGAAGCCGAGCCCCAGGGTGAAGCGGCCGGCGGAGAGGTGGTCGAGGGTGGCGATCTGCTTGGCCAGGTCGATCGGGTCGTGCTGGGCGATCAGGGTGATGCCGGTGCCGAGCGTCAGCCGTTCGGTGACGGCCGCGGCCTGCCCGAGCGCCACGAAGGGGTCAAGGGTACGGCCGTACTCGGGCGGCAGCTCGCCGCCCTGCGGGTACGGGGTCTTCCTGCTCACCGGAATGTGGGTGTGCTCCGGGAGGTACAGCCCGGCGAAGCCACGCTGTTCGAGCTGGCGCGCGAGCCGTACCGGTGTGATCGTCTCGTCGGTGAGGAAGATCGTTGTGCCGATCCGCATGCGAGGACACCTCCGTCGTCGTCGAGTGACGGCCCAAAGGTATGCCGTCCGGTCCGCGAAACCGAGCCTTCGGCACATACGGAGAACGCCTGCCCCTACCCGGTGCGCTGCGGCCGGTACCGGTAGAGATCGCGGAGCAGGGCGATCTCGGCCCCGTGGTGCAGAACCTCCTGGTTCACCCACCAGATGACGTCGATGAACGGCTCCTCCGGGTCGCTGCCGTGCGGGTACGTGCAGTGGCCGACCCGGTCGAGCACGGCGTCGTCGGCGGCGAGCAGTGCCTCGCGCCAGGCCCCGGCGGCGGCCGAGAAGCCCGTGATCGCCCCGGCGGCGTCGGGGCTCGCCCGGTAGTCGTCCTTGGTGAGGGTGTGGGCGCCGCCGGTGTGGTCGGCGCGGACGGCCAGCATCTCCGCGAGGTGGGTCAGCCGCCAGGCGATCGTGGTGAAGGGCGGCGGCACGGGGTGCGGCTGGTCCGCCGAGTCCCGGCCCCAGTCGCCCGCCCCGACCAGCTGGGTGGCGCGGGCGCCGGGCCCGTCCGCCCGGCGGCGGACCGACCAGCAGCCGGGGACCGGCTCCCATAGGTACTCCGCGTCGGTCATCGGGGCGGCCGCCACAGCCACCCCGTTGCCGCTGTCCACCACCGGTCCGCCGATGCGGCCGAGCAGGCGCTCGCAGCCGAAGTCGAACTGGTCCAGGAGCGGCACCAGACGGACGGGGACGGGGAGCCGCCTGCTCATCGTTCTTCTCCTTCGTCCCCGCGGGGCCTACGGGTACCGGCGCGGTCGGCAGCCACCGTACCGAGCGGCCGGGGATGCCGGGCGCGGCGGGCCCGTCCGGCCCGACCCCGGTCCGTCCCCTCCCCGAACTCACCTCGTTCATACGGCATTCACCGCCCTCCACCACGGTGGACGGGTACGCGGATCTCGTCCCGTCCACCACCTCCCGGGGAGCGCCCATGCCAGAACCGACTCCGGTACCGATGACCGCACCACGTCCCGTGGACCGCCCGATCGCCAGGCGTGGCCTTCTCGTCGGGACGGCCGCCACCGCCCTAACGTTGGGGACCGTGAGCTTCGCCGCCGCCGACGAGGGCGGCACCCGGTCCAGCACCGTGCGCGGCGTCCTGCCGCCCGGGTCCCCCGACTATGTGTACCTGCCGGTCGACGTCCCGCGCGGGGTCGCGGAGATCGCCGTCTCGTACACGTACGAGAAGACGCCCGTACCGGCCGGGACGCAGGGCAACGCCCTGGACATCGGCATCTTCGACGAGCGCGGTACGGAGCTGGGCGGGCCCGGGTTCCGGGGGTGGTCCGGCGGGGCGCGCTCCGGCTTCTTCATCCGGGGCGACGAGGCGACCCCCGGCTATCTCGCGGGGCCCGTGCGGGCCGGGACCTGGCACATCGCCCTCGGCCCGTACACCGTCGCCCCCGAGGGGCTGCCGTACGAGGTGACGGTCACCCTGCGGTCCGGGCCCACGGCGCCCACGCCGCGCCCCGGGTATCCGCCGGAGCGCGCGAAGGGGCGTGGGCGGGCCTGGTACCGGGGGGACTGCCACCTGCACTCCGTGCACTCGGACGGCGGGCGGGCCCCGGCCGAGATCGCCGCCGGGGCCCGCGCCGCCGGGCTCGACTTCATCAACAGCAGTGACCACAACACCACGTCCGCGCACGGCGCCTGGGGCGGGCTGTGGGGTGACGACCTGCTCGTCCTCACGGGCGAGGAGATCACCACCCGCAACGGCCATGTGCTCGCGATCGCCACGGAGCCGGGCACGTTCGTCGACTGGCGCTACCGGGCCAGGGACAACCGCTTCGGGCGCTACGCGAAGGCGGTCCGGCGGGCCGGCGGCCTGGTCGTGCCCGCCCACCCGCACGCCACCTGCATCGGCTGCCACTGGAAGTTCGGCCTCGGCGAGGCGGACGCGGTGGAGGTCTGGAACGGGGCCTACACCCCGGAGGACGAGATCGCCCTGGCCGAGTGGGACAACTCCCTGGTGGCTGCCGCCCGTTCGTCGAAGCCGTGGATTCCGGCGATGGGCAACAGCGACGCGCACCGGGAGCCGGACCGGATCGGGCTCCCGCAGACCGTCGTCCTGGCCGAGGAGCTGTCCCGCGAGGCGATCGTGGCGGGCATCCGGGCCGGGCGCTCCTACCTCGCGGAGTCGTCCGCCGTGAGCCTCTCCTTCGGCGCCTCGGACGGGCGCGGGCACCACGCCGGGATCGGTGAGCGGCTGCGCGCCCCGGGGGACGACACCCCGGTCACCGTACGGCTGGAGGTCACGGGCGCCCCGGACTGCACCGCGCACTTCGTCACCGACCAGGGCACGCTGTTCACCGCGACGCTCCCGAAGTCGGGGACGGGGACGGCGCAGTGGCGTACGACGCCCGCGAACGCCGCCTACGTGCGGGCCGAGGTCCGGCATCCGGCGACGGTACCGGGGCTGCCCGGAGCGTTGGCGGCGCTGACCAACCCGGTGTTCCTGGAGGGCTGAGGCCGCGCCGCCCCCGGATCAGGTGGTGCTCTCCTGCACCTTGGACCACGCCGCCTTCGGGGTGTACACGGTGTTCCTCGGCTTGGCCGCCGCGGCGGGTGTCCTCAGGTCCGAGCTGTCCCAGGTGGACCGGGCGGTGTACCGGACCGGCCCGGCCGCCGGGGTCAGGCCGAGGGCGGTCAGGTCCGACTGCGGATCGGTGGTGCGGCTGTACAGGCCGCCCGCCGAGACCGCCCCGCCGCGCTGGAACCCCAGGGCCGCCGGAGCCTGGTTCGTGGCGAAGAAGTACGCCTCGCCGCCGATCGTGAAGGCTCCCCGGGTGGTGTTGTGGATCTGTCCCGCGTCCTGGATCAGCGACGTCATGCCGAAGGTGTCGTCACCCTGGTCGCTGATCGTGCCGTCCGCGTTGACCACCCACAGCTCCCAGTACTGGAGCTCGCTCCCGTTGGCCGTCCCGCCGGCGGCCGACACATAGGCGTCCAGTCCGGGGCCGTCGATCGGTGCCCAGCCCTGGCCGGTGTGCCGCTCCACGGCGAACTGCCTGGTCACCTGCTGGATGATCACGCCTTGCTGCGGGTTGGCGAGCTGCCATTCCCGTACCCGGGAGAAGTTGCCGCAGACCCCTTCCTCGTTGTAGGCGCCCTGGACCGGGGCGGCGAGGACCGGGGCGGGCCCGCCGGTGGCCGGGGCGCGCTGCACGGCGTGGTCGTGCGCGGCGGTCGCGGTGCTGCGCTGCACCCCGGTCTCGGCGTCGTCGTGCGCGTGCGGTGCGGCCATGACGCGGTGCGCGTTGGCCTCCGCCGCCCGCTCGAAGCGGTCGGAGGGGTCCGAGACCTTCAGCCCGGTCCCGTTGTCCGTGCCCGCCACCGGGCCCGAGCGCTGCTGGACCACATGGGTCAGTTCGTGGGCGAGGGTGTGCGCGTCGGTCGTCGCGCCGCCCAGCACGATGTGACTGCCGGACGTGTACGCGCGGGCGCCGATCTCGGCGGCGGAGCGCTGGGCGGTGGCGTCCGTGTGCAGCCGGACGTCGGAGAAGTCCGTGCCGAACCTGGCCTCCATGTCCTCGCGCACCGGCCGGTCGAGCGGGCGGCCCGTCGTGCCCAGCACATCGTGCACCGCGGAGCGCTGCACGGGCTGCTCCGGGCCCCGGCCCGCGTCCGCTTCGCGGTCCCGCTCCCGGTCCGCGAGCATCCGGGCGACGGCCGCGTTGCCCACCGTCCGCTGGAGCACCGACAGCTCCGCCGGGCCCCCCGGCGCCGCGACCGGCCCCGGCGGACGGTCGGACTCCTGGTCCCGCCCCCGCGGGCGCCCGGCGCGGGTGGTGCGGCGTTCCTGCTCGTGCACGGTGCCTCCAGCCATCGGTCCCTGCCATTGATACCGCGTCCCGCCCGCCCGGCCAAGGGTCCCCGGGGGTGGTCACGGGGCACCGCCACTGCACTCCTCGGACACCGGCCGCCCGGCCGCCCGCCCGCTATTCAGGCACGGCAGGCATGGCCGGTGCGGCGGTCCGCGCGCGGTCCGGGGCGGGTGGTGCGAGGGTGCGGAACCGCTGGGCGCAGGAACGCCGTTGGGCCACCGCCAGTCCGGCGATCACCGTGCCGAGCACCAGCCACCCCGCCGGTCCGGCGGCCATCACCACGCCGGTCAGCAGCGGGGGCCCGGCGGACTTCTGGATGGACTGCGACATGCCCGCCACCCCGAGGTAGGCGGCCCGCGACTCCGGGGGCGCCAGCAGGACGGCCAGCTCCCACGAGCTCACGGAGCGCATCAGCTCCGCCAGCGTCACCAGCACCGCCGCGCCGAGCAGGACCGCCGCGGCCGTCCACGTCCCGCACCGGACGGCCCCGGCCAGGAGCGCGCAGCACGCGAACATCAGGCCGCCGTACAGCAGCAGCGTCCGGACCGTCCGGTGCGGGCCCTCGGCCCTTCTGGACACGGTCAGTTGGAGCACGACGACCAGCACGGTGTTGATGACCAGGAAGGCCGGTACGAGCGCGTGCGGCGCGGAGGTGCGGTTGACCAGCCACAGCGGCAGTCCGACGCCGAGGACGGAGTCGTCGAGGTTCATCGGGATGTCGAGCAGGACGAATCTGAGGTAACCACGGTCCCGCCAGGGGCTCTTCGGCCGGTCGGGGGTACGCCCTGCGGCGGACGTAGACACGGCCTCGGGCCCCGCCGCCGACCGCGCCACCTCGACCGACGCCTCCCGCAGCTCGCCGGTGCGCCACACCAGCACCGCCGCCACGACGAACGACAGCGCGTTGCCGAGGATCAGGGCGCGATAGGCGCCCGTGGTGCCCACGGCCAGCCCGACGGCCGCGATCCCGGCACCGACCCCGTACCCCGCGTTGGCCGCGCTGCGCGACAACGCCTGGTACGCGGAGCGCTGTTCGCCCGCCGCGCGGGTGGCGAACAGCATCTCCAGCGTCTTGGCCGCCCTGTCCCCCAGGTAGGTCGCGGCGACGACGGGCAGCAGCGCCTCGAACCCCGGACACAGCAGCACCAGGGTCAGGGTCACCAGCCGCAGCAGATGGCAGCCGATCAGCAGCGGACGCAGCGGGAAGCGTCCGGCCAGCCGCCCGGCCAGCGGTGAACCGGCGATGCCCGCCACCCCGGCCACGCCCAGCAGCACCCCGATCTGCTGGGCGCTGAGATGCGTCACGAAGGTGAGGTACAGGACCGAGGACGCGGCCCACAGCCCCGATCCGGTGCGGTCGACCGACAGGGCGAGCAGCATGATCCGGGCGTTACGGCCGCCCGGCGGGTTACGCAGCTGCGCCAGCAGCCCCGGCCCACGCCTCTCGTCTTCGCCCTTGGCCTTCGTGGCGCGTCGCACCGCCCCACCCCCGAATCTCTCCACGGCTCAGCAGACCGGGGAAGCCTGTCGCGAATTAATCTCGATGTCAAGATACTTGATGACGAGAGACTCTGGCCGGCCCTCCTCGCGGTCCGTGGAAACGATGCCCGTGGAAACGACGTCCGTGGGAACGAATCGGCTGTCCGGCTCCTCTGTGGGGTGACGCGAAACCCGTCACCGCCGCCCACCGCCCTCCGGAGGAGCCCCGTGATCCCCGACCGCCTGCTGCCCACCCGCCGCACCGCCGCCCTCGCCGTCGCCGGTGTGCTCACCGCCGACGGACTGCTGCACGTGTTCTGGTCCACCGGCCGCACCTGGCCCGCCCGGGACCCCGCCGCCCTCTCGTACGCGGTGCTCGGCATCGACGCCCCGTTCACCCCGCCGGTCGTACTGCCGCTGGCCGCCGTCCTGTTCGGCGGAGCGGCGCTGGTCACCGCCCGCGCCCGGCTGGGCCGCGCGCACCGGCTCGGGCGGCTGCTCCAGGCCGGGACGCTCGCGGTCGCCGGCGGTATGGCGCTGCGCGCGCTGGCCGGGCTCGGCTGGGCGGCGGGGCTGCGCACCGGGCTGGACGCCGGGGCGGGCGACACCTTCCGTCTGCTCAACTGGTCCCTGTACACGCCCCTTTGCCTGGTGCTCGCGGCAGCCGCGCTCCGGGTCGCGGCCAGGGAGGAAGCGTCGATCCGTGCCCGATGACGACGTCCGCGACCGCGCGGTGCGACTCGTGGTGGCCGCCCGGCGCGGCGACACGATCGCCATGAACGAGCTCCTGGACCTCCTCACCCCGTACGTGGGCCGCATCTGCGCCCCGATCGCGCTCACCGACGGGCCGGACGCCGTTCAGGAGACCCTGGTCGCCGTCTTCCGGGGGCTGCGCTCGCTCAAGGAGCCGGCCGCGCTGTACGGCTGGGTGCGGTCCATCGCCTGCCGGGAGGCGGTCCGGGTCGCCCGGCGCACCACCAGGTCCGTGCCCGCGGACCTCGGCACGCTTCCCCAGCGCGGCGATCCGCAGCTCGCCGCCGACATCGGTGACGTGCTCACCCGGCTCTCGCCCGAGCACCGGGCCGTGCTCGTGCTGCGCGATGTCGAGGGGCTCGACGAGCAGTCCGCGGCGGCCCTGCTCGGTCTGCGCGTGGGCACCGTCAAGTCCCGTCTGTCCCGGGCCCGGGACTCCTTCCGGAAGGCATGGACGTCATGACCGACAGCCCGCTCCCCCAGTGGCCCGACGCCGCCCCCCTGGACCCGGTCCGCCGGCTGCACGCCCTCGCGGCCGGGGTGCGCGGCGCCCGGGTCAGCACCCGAGAGATCCCCGCCCCCCGCACCGCCGTCGAGCCCCTCATCGCCGACATCGGCGGCGAACTGGCCCTCCTCGTACCGGACATGAGGCGGCTGCGGCTCACCCGTGCCGAGGGCGACCGGGTCGAGGCGGTGGCCCGCAGCCGGTTCGGGATGCACGCCCGCTTCCACGGGGTGCGGCGGCCCGGCTGGCTCTGGTTGCAGAGCCGCTTCGTCCTGATCGGCATCGCGGCCACCCCGTCCGCGACCACCCCCGGCCACACCCTGGTCGCCTTCACGGGCGGGGTGCGCGTCCCGGGCCGGGCGGCGCTGGTCCCGGTCGGCGTGGGGCGGGCGGGCCGGCGGGTGCTGGAACGGCTGGACGCCCGCCTCGCCCCGGAGAGGGGCTGAGACGGGCGGGCGTACCAAACGCCAGCCGGTCTCAGCCCGGCCAGACGATCGCCTGGAGTTCGCTGTAGGCGTGCAGGGCGTACGAGCCGACGTCGCGTCCCACCCCGCTGCGCTTGAACCCGCCGAACGGGGCCTCCATGTTCCGGCCGATGGTGTTCACGCCGACCCCGCCCGCGCGCAGTCCGCGGGCGACGCGGAAGGCGCGGGCCACATCGCCGGACCAGACGTAGTCGATCAGTCCGTAGTCGCTGTCGTTGGCCAGCGCGATGCCCTCCTCCTCATCGTCGAAGGGGACGACCACCACGACCGGGCCGAAGATCTCCTCCCGCACCACCCGCATGTCGTTGGTGCAGTCGGCCAGCAGCGTCGGCGCCACGTAGAAGCCGCGGCCGGTCGGGTCCGGGCGGTCGCCGCCCGTGACGATCCGGGCGCCCTCCTTGCGGCCCAGCTCGACGTACGACTCGACGCGGTCCCGGTGGGCGGCGGAGATGACCGGTCCGACGACCGTGCCCTTCGCCGTCGGGTCCCCGACCGTCAGATACCCGGCGTACGCCGTGAGCTTCTCGACCAGGGCGTCGTGCGCCGCCCGCTGGACCAGGACGCGGGTCGGAGCCGTACAGATCTGACCGCTGTAGAACGAGAACGTGGTGCCGATGCCCGCCACCGCCGAGTCGAGGTCGGCGTCGTCGAGGACCACGGCGGCGCCCTTGCCGCCCAGCTCCATCAGCTGCCGTTTCATGGACCGGCCGCAGACCTCCGCGATGCGCTGCCCGACCGAGGTGGAGCCGGTGAAGCTGACCATGTCGACATCGGGCGAGTCCACGGCGGCCTCGCCCACCTCCGCCCCCGAGCCGCTGATCACGTTGACGACGCCCGGCGGAACACCGGCCTCCGCGAGCGCCTCGGCCATCCGGTAGACGGAGAGCGGGTCCTGCGGCGCGGGTTTCACGACGACCGTGTTGCCCATCGCGAGCGCCGGGGCGATCTTGCCCGCCGGGTTGGCCCAGGGGTTGTTGTACGAGGTGACGCAGGTGACGACGCCCACCGGCTGGCGGATCGCGAGCGCCCCGAAGATCCCGGCCCGGCCCATCGGGCCGGCCTCGTTGATCTGCGGCGGGACCGCCTCCTCCGCCGGTTCCAGGGCGCCCTTCGCGTACCGCCGGAACCGGGCGGCGCCCACCGCCACCTGCATTCCGCGCGCGGTGCCGGTGGTGGCGCCGCTCTCCGCCTGGGCGAGCGCGGCGTTGGCGGTGAAGTCGCGCTGCATCAGGTCGGCGGCGCGGTCGAGGATCACCGAGCGGTCCTCCGGGCGGGTGCGGGACCAGGCGGCGAACGCCTCGCGGGCCGCCGCGGCGGCCTCGTACACCTGCGCACGGCTCGCCTCCGGGGCGAGGCCGACGACGTCCTCCGTGGCCGGGTTGATCACCTCGTAGTGGCCGTTCGCGGGCTCGGTCCACTCGCCGCCGATGAAGAGGCGCTGGGGTGTCGTGGTCACTGCGTGCTCACCGTCCGGGTGTCGCGTCCGGAGCGCAGCACCGTGCCGGGGACCGCGCCGGTCACCTTGTCGTCGCGCAGCGTCTCCACCCCGTTGACCCGGACCGACACGATGCCGAGGGCCTTGGAGTCGAGCCGGGGGCTGTCGCCGGGCAGGTCGTGGACGAGGGTGGCCGGGCCCGCGTCGATGCGTTCGGGGTCGAAGAGCACCAGGTCGGCGTGGTAGCCCTCGGCGATCCGGCCCCGGTCGCGCAGGCCGAAGAGGCGCGCGGGGTCGTCGGTGAGCATCTTGACGGCCCGCTCCAGGGGTACGAGCTTGCGGCCGCGCAGGCAGTCACCGATGAACCGGGTGGTGTACGGGGCTCCGCACATCCGGTCCAGGTGGGCGCCCGCGTCGGAGCCGCCGAGCATGACGTCCTCGTGCTCCCAGGTCCGCTGCCGCAGCGCCCAGGAGTCGGGGTCGTTGTCGGTGGGCATCGGCCACAGGACCGTACGCAGCTGGTCGGCCGCGCAGATCTCGACGAGGCATGCGAAGGGGTCCTGGCCGCGTTCGGCGGCGATGTCGTTGACGACCCGGCCGCTGAGGCCCTCGTTGGCGGCGCTGTAGGTGTCCCCGATGACGTACCGGCCGAAGTTCGCGAGGCGGCGGAAGACGCCGGCCTCCTTGCTGTTGGCGCGGCGCAGCATCTCGGCGCGGGTGTCCGCGTCGCGGAGCCGCTCGATGCGTTCGGGGACGGGCAGGGCGAGGATGTCGCCCCAGCCGGGGATCAGGTTGAGGGCGCAGAACGTGCCGAGCGACATGTTCATCGGGGTCAGGATCGGCATCGTGAGCGCGACGATCCGGCCGCCCGCGCGGCGGGCGCGTTCGCTGGGGACCAGCTGGCGCGGTACGCGTTCGGGGACGGCGGCGTCGATGGTCAGGACGTTCCAGTTGAGCGGGCGTCCGGCGGCCGCCGTCATGTCGACGAACAGCTCGATCTCGTCGTCGGAGAACTGGTCGAGGCAGCCCGCCACGATCGCCTCGATCTGGGTGCCCTCGTGCTCACCGACCGCGCGGGACAGCGCGAGGAGTTCCTCGGGCAGCGCGTGCCGGGAGGCGACCGGCTGCCCGTCGCCGTCGGCGTGGGTGGAGGACTGGGTGGTGGACAGGCCCCACGCCCCGGCGTCCATCGCGTCGTGGAACAGGGCCAGCATGGCGTCGAGTTGGGCGGGGGTCGGCTGTCCGCCGACCGCGTCCGCGCCCATGACGTGCCGGCGCAGCGCGCAGTGCCCGACCATGAACCCGGCGTTGACGGCGATCCGCCCGTCGAGCGCGTCGAGGTACTCGCGGAAGCTGGACCAGGTCCAGTCCACGCCCTCCTCCAGCGCCTTGAGCGCCATGCCCTCGACCCGCGACATCATGCGCCGGGTGTAGTCGGCGTCCTCCGGGCGGTCCGGGTGGAGCGGGGCGAGGGTGAACCCGCAGTTGCCCCCGGCGACGGTGGTCACGCCGTGGTTCATCGACGGGGTGGCGTACGGGTCCCAGAAGAGCTGGGCGTCGTAGTGGGTGTGCGGGTCGACGAACCCGGGCGCGAGGACGAGCCCGGTGGCGTCCTCGGTGGTCGCGGCGGGGCCGGGTGCCGTGCCGGGCTCCGCGATGACGGCGATCCGGCCGTCCCGGATGCCGATGTCCGCGAGGTAGGAGGGCCCGCCGGTGCCGTCCACGACGGTCGCTCCGCGGATGAGGTGGTCGAGCATGACGGGGTCCCTTCCGTGGTGTCCAAACGTGGGTGTGCGCCGGGGTGCGCACGGCCGCGGTACGCACCCCGGCTCGCGGAGCGGCGGTCCGGGAAGACGCCGCCCGCAGATCAAGCCCCTTGGGGTACGGGGGCAGCGCCCCCGCGATGTCACGCCGCGTCGCGGAACCGCGTCGTCCGGTGGACCGGGTCCGTGTCGATCTTCGGGATCACGTGCTCACCGATCAGCTTGATCGAGTTCAGCGTGTCCTCGCGGCTGATCCCGATCGGCAGCCCGAAGCTCAGCTGGTCCGCCCCCGCCCGCTCCCACCGGCGGCACTGCGCCAGCACCTCGTCCGGATCGCCGCAGATCATCAGCTCCTCCGCGATGAGGAGTTCGATGATCTCCTCCGAGTACTCCGGCAGCAGCTCGGGCCACTCCGGGATGCCCTCCGGGCGCGGGAAGGTGTCGTGGTAGCGGAACAGCAGCGACTGGAGGTAGTTCAGCCCGCCGCCCACCGCGATCTCGACGGCCTTCTTGTGGGTCTCGGCGCAGATCGCCGTCGAGGTGACCATCACGTTGTCGTTGACGAAGTCACCGATCGGCTCTGCGTCCTTGACGGCCGTCTTGTAGGACTCGACGACCCACTCCATGTCGGAGACCTTCTGCACGCTGAAGCCCAGCACGCCGAGCCCCTTGCTGCCCGCCATGGCGTACGAGGACGGCGAGCCGGCCGCGTACCACATCGCCGGGTGCGACTTCCCGTACGGCTTGGGCAGGATCTTGCGCGGCGGCAGCGACCAGCTCTTGCCCTGGAAGCCGACGTACTCGTCCTGGAGCCACATCTTGGGGAACTCCCCGATGGTCTCCTCCCACAGCTCCTTGGTGTGGTTCATGTCGGTGATGCCCGGCATGAACCCCAGGATCTCGTGGCTGCCCGCCCCGCGCCCGGAGCCGAATTCGAAGCGCCCCTCGGAGAGGTGGTCCATCATGGCGACCTTCTCGGCCACCTTCACCGGGTGGTTGACCGGGGCGAGCGGGTTGAAGATGCCGGATCCGAGGTGGATGCGGTCCGTGGCGTGGGCGAGGTAGCCCAGGTACACGTCGTTGGCCGAGATGTGCGAGTACTCCTCCAGGAAGTGGTGCTCGGAGGCCCAGGCGTACTTGAAGCCGGACTTGTCCGCCTGGATGACGTACTCGGTCTCCTCGATCAGCGCCTTGTGCTCTGCCCCGGGGTCCGCCTCGGCCCGCGCGGCGGGCACGTACCCCTGTACAAAGAGCCCGAATTCCAAGGGGGTTCACCGTCCTCAATCGTTTCTGACGCATCGTCAGATTCTGATGTGTCCGACTGTTCCACCGACACCACGAGCCGTCAATAGCTGACGCTTCGTCAGCCAGGCTCCGTGGGCGGGTCAGAAGAGACTGACCCCGGCCAGCCACCCGCCGTCGATGACGAACGGCTGCCCGGTGATGTACGAGGACTCGTCCGAGGTCAGGAACAGCGCCAGGGCGGCCACCTCCTCCGGCCGGCCGATCCGGCCGAGCGGGACGAGCTTGCGGTAGAGCGCCTCCACGGCCTCCTTCGACTCCTCCTGGTCGGCGTCCGGGTCCAGCACCGACGGATTGGACATCGCGGTGTCCACGGCTCCGGGGCAGACGGCGTTGACCCTGACCCCCTTCGCCGCCAGCTCCACCGCCGCCACCTTGGTCAGGCCCAGCACGGCGTGCTTGGTCGCGGCGTACGCGCCGACGAACGCCATGCCGGTGAGCCCGGTGTACGAGGAGGTGTTGACGATGGTCCCGCCGCCGGCCGCCACGATCTCGGGCGCGACGGTCCTGATCCCCAGGAAGGCCCCCACCTGATTGACCTGCACCACCTGCTGGAACTCCTCCAGCGGCGTGGACACCAGCTCGTTGAACCGCAGGATGCCCGCGTTGTTGACCAGCCCGTCGATCCGCCCGAAGGCGCCCTTCGCCGCGGCGACCGCCGCCTGCCAGTCCTCCTCCCGGCTCACGTCGAGGTGGACGAAGAGCGCGGTCCCCTCCCCCAGCTCCTTCGCGAGCGCCTCGCCCTGCTCGTCGAGCACATCGGCGATCACCACCCGGGCACCCTCCGCCGCGAAGAGCCGCGCCTCCTGCTCGCCCTGCCCGCGTGCCGCGCCGCTGATCAGCACGGTCCGCCCGTCCAGCTTGCCCATGGCCTGACTCCTACCTGTCGAGGTGAGGTGCGACATCGGCGGCGAACGCCGCCATCTGATCGGTCAGTTCGGCCCTGCTGCGGCTGCGGAAGCGCACCTGGATCTGGTGCACGCCCATCGCCGCGTACTCCCGCAGCGACTCGGCGAGCGCCTCCGGCTTCCCGCTGAGGGTGCGCCGCCCCACGGACCAGTCCGGCTCGCCCACGTACAGCGGCTCCGTGATGGCCCCGACGACGATCGGCTCCGACACCCCAGCGGCCTCCCGCAGCGCGTGCAGCCGGGCGATCTGTTCCGGCAGCTTGCCGCGCGGATCACCCTGCGGCAGCCAGCCGTCCCCCCGCACCGCCGCCCTGCGCACCGCGGCGGGCGAGGAGCCGCCCACCCAGATCGGCACCCGCTCCTGGGCGGGCCTGGGCAGCTGGCCGAGCCCGCTGAAGGAGAACCGCTCCCCCGCGAACTCCGGGTACTCCTCCGGTCCGAGCGCGGCCTTCAGCGCGTCCACGGTCTCGTCGAGCACACCGCCCCGCCCGTCGAAGTCCGCCCCGAGCGCCTCGAACTCCTCGCGCACGTGCCCGGCCCCGACCCCGAGGATCAGCCGGCCGCCGCTCAGGTGGTCGAGGGTCGCGTACTGCTTGGCGGTGGCCAGCGGATGACGGAGTCCGACGACCGCGACATGGCTCATCAGCAGCACGCGCTCGGTGACCCCGGCGAGGAAGCCGAGGGTCGCCACCGGGTCGTACCAGACCGTGCTCATCCCCTCCGCGAGCCGGCGCGGGATGGCGACGTGGTCACAGCTCGCGAGGTACGCGAACCCGGTACGGTCGGCGGTGCGGGCGATCTCGGCGAGGTCCGCCGGGGTGGCCCCGGCCTCCCACGGCTCCGCGTAAATGGCGCTCTGAGACTGGATCGGGAGCTGCATCCCGTACGACAGCGGCCCGGCGGGCAGTATCGGCACCGTCCGGCCTCCTTCCCCTGGACCAGATCTGACGCACCGTCACTTAACGACGCGCGGGGCCATCGTCGTACCTGACGCTGCATCAGACAAGGGGCGGGGCGAACCCGTCCGCCGGCGCCCGCCCGCTCGCACCGCCGCCGCCAGCAGCACCAGCGCACCCGTCGCGAACACCGCGTTGCCGATGAGACCGGTCGTGCGGGACACATCGAGGTACCGCACCTGCTCGAACCCCACCCAGGCGTAGGTGAGCAGCGCGCCCCCGGCGAGCCCGAGCCGGTGCGCCCCGGTCCACCCCGGCCCGCGCGCCCACCGCACGCCCGGCACCAGGACCGCCGCCACCAGCAGCGCCCAGCCGAGCACGGGCACCGCCGCGGGCACCCCGTCCGGCAGGTACTCCCGCCCCCAGTACGCGCTCGTGGCGGCGAAGGACAGCGCGCCGACCACCCAGGGCGCGGGCGGCGTGCGCCCGGCGGTGTGACGCGCTCCCGGCGCCCGGCACCGGAAGGCGGCGGCGATCAGCAGCGCGATGAGCACGCCCGCCGAGGCGAACTGCGCGGGCGTGGCCACGAAGTCCTCGGACTCCACCTGGGCCAGGGCCAGGAAGCCGGAGCCGGCGGTGAACACGAGGACGGTCACGGAGAGGCCGGGGAGCCCGAGCCAGGGGCGGGTGCGGTCACCGTCACGGGCGAAGGCCTCGACGAGGGCGATGGGCACACAGATGCTCCACACGGTGTGCAGCGTCAGCACGTCCTGGAGCAGCTGGACGCCGGTGTCCAGCAGCGGCACCCTGGCTCCCGCGTACGCGGCCCCCAGGTCGAAGCCGCCGTAGTGCGGGTTCCACAGCATCTGGTCGACCGGGCCCTCCTCGATCAGCGCGTACGCCGCGCCGAGCAGGATCATGGTGGGCCAGCCGCGCCCGGCACGGCGGGCCGTCTCCCGGACCAGCAGCGCGCCGCCCCCGTACAGCGGCGCGAGCAGGAACACCGAGGGCAGCGCCGTGATCGGCTGGTTGCCCAGCAGGAACTCCCCGATCAGCGGCGCCAGCAGGAAGAGGCCGAGCGCGGAGCGGATGCGGTGGTGGTGTGCGCGTGCGGAGGCCATGGATCCGATGCTGGGCCGGACACCCGGCGGCGGGCATCGGCCGATGGGCCAGGACCGCCGGACGAAAGTATCCGGACGGGGGGACGAAGGTCGCGGCGGGCCCCGCCCCGCGCGACGGCCGGGTTCGGGGGCGTGCAGGGGAGTCCCCGCGGGACGACGAACACAGACCCGGGTACGCGACGCGGCCCCGCCGCACGTTCGTCGTCCGAGGAGTCTCCCCGGAGGGCCCCCGAACCCCCACCCACCGGGCCAGGCGCACCCGCACAGGCGGGGCCCCCGCGCCAAGCCCGTCTCACTTGCGGTACAGCTCCTCGATCTCCGCCGCGAAGTCCCGGCTGATCGCGTCCCGCTTCAGCTTCAGCGACGGGGTCAGATGGCCGCGCTCCTCGGTGAAGTCCACCGGGAGCACGGTGAACTTCCGGATCGACTCGGCGCGGGAGACGAGCCGGTTGGCCTCGTCGACCGCGCGTTGCAGCGCGGTGTGCAGTTCCTCGTCGTGGATCAGTTCGCGCACCGGGACGCCCTCCTTCTTCCGCATCCGGCGCCAGTGGGCGAGCCCGTCCGGCTCCAGGGTGATCAGGGCGGTGACGAAGGAGCGGTTGTCGCCGACCACCATGCACTGGCTGACCAGCGGATGGGCGCGCAGCCAGTCCTCCAGCGGGGCCGGGGTGACGTTCTTGCCGCCGGAGGTGATGATGATGTCCTTCTTGCGGCCGGTGATCGTGAGGTAGCCGTCCGCGTCGAGCGCGCCCAGGTCCCCGGTGGCGAACCAGCCGCCGTCGAGCGCGGGCACGGCCTCGCCGCGCTCCGCGTCCCAGTAGCCCTGGAACACCTGGCCGCCGCTGAGCAGCACCTCGCCGTCCGGTGCGATGCGGACGGCGGTGCCCGGCAGCGGCCAGCCGACCGTGCCCAGCCTCGGCCGCAGCGGCGGGGTCACGGTGGCGGCCGCGGTGGTCTCCGTCAGTCCGTAGCCCTCGAAGATCTCGATGCCCGCGCCCGCGTAGAAGGCGGCGAGCCGGCTGCCGAGCGGGGAGCCGCCGCAGATCGCGTACCGGACCTGGCCGCCGAGCGCGGCCCGGATACGGCGGTAGACCAACGGGTCGTAGAGCGCGCGGGCCGCCCGCAGGCCGATTCCGGGGCCCGGTCCGGTGCCGTGTTCCGCGGCCTCGACGGCCTGGCCGTAGCGCTGGGCGATCCGGGCGGCCCGGTCGAAGGACGAGGCGCGGCCCATCTTCTCGGCGGTGGCCCGGCCGATGTTGTAGACCTTCTCCAGGACGTACGGGATCGCCAGCAGGAACGACGGTCTGAAACCGGCCAGGTCCGCGAGCAGGTCCTCGGTCCGGATGGACGGGGCGTGGCCGAGCCGGACCCTCGCGCGCAGGCAGCCGATCGCGACCATCCGGCCGAAGACGTGCGACAGCGGCAGGAACAGCAGGGTGGACGCGGGGTACTTGCTGACCGATTTGAACACCGGGTGCAGCAGCTCGATGGCGTTGTCGACCTCGGCGTAGAAGTTGCCGTGGGTCAGCACACAGCCCTTGGGGCGGCCGGTGGTGCCGGAGGTGTAGATGAGGGTGGCGGGGGTCTCGGGTTCCAGGGTGGCGCGGCGGGCCGCCACGGCGTCGTCGGGGACGTCCCGGCCGGCCGTCTTCAGCCGCCCCAGCACGCCCGTGTCGAACTGCCAGAGGTGGGCGAGGCCGCCGAGCTGCTTGCGTTCCTGGCTGATGAGGCGGCCCTGCTCCGCCGTCTCGACCGCGCAGGCGGCGGCGCCCGAGTCCTGGAGTATCCAGCGGGCCTGGAAGGCGGAGGAGGTCGGGTAGATGGGGACGGTGACCAGCCCCGCGGCCCACGCCGCGAAGTCGAGCAGCGTCCACTCGTAGGTCGTACGGGCCATGATCGCGATGCGGTCGCCGCCCCGCAGCCCCTCCGCGATCAGGCCTTTGGCGACGGCGAGCACCTCGGCCGCGAACTCCGCCGCCGTCACGTCCTGCCAGCCGCCGTCCGGCTGCTTGCGGCTGAGGACGGCGTCGGCCGGGGCCTCGCGGGCGTTGTCGAAGGGGATCTCCGCGAGCGAGCCGCGCCGGACGGACGGGGCGAACGCCGGTACGGAGACCTGCTGGACGGTGCCGTCGGCGGCCCTGACCTTGGTCGGCTCGACCAGGACGGGCGCGGTGGTGGTGACGGGTGGCGTGGACACGTGCGGCTCCTCGGACATCGGGGTCGGGCGGGCTCTGAACGGGTCGGGACGTGCCTACGTGTGCGGGGGGCGGGTACGCGCCTCCGGTACGGGATTACGCGCACGGGACTACGCGTACGGGGTTACGGGTCAGGCGCGTTCGAGGATCGCCGTGACGCCCTGGCCGCCGGCCGCGCAGATCGAGATCAGCCCCCGTCCCGGGGCGTCCCGTTCCGCGAGGAGCCCCGCGAGGGTGGCGACGATCCGGGCGCCGGTCGCGGCGAACGGGTGGCCGGTGGCGAGCGAGGAGCCGGCCACGTTGAGCTTCTCCCGGTCGACGGGCGCCAGGCCCGCCTTCTCCCAGGCGGCCAGCGTGGCGAGCACCTGGGAGGCGAAGGCCTCATGGACCTCGAAGAGATCGAAGTCCTCGATGCCGAGCCCGGCCCGCTCCAGCAGCCTCGGCACGGCGTACGCGGGCGCCATCAGCAGCCCGTCCCCGCCGCCCACGTAGTCGACGGCGGCCGTCTCGTACAGGGACAGATACGCCTGCGGCTCAAGCCCGTGCCGCTCGGCCCACTCCTCGCTCGCCAGCAGCACCGTCGCGGCGCCGTCCGTGAGCGGGGTGGAGTTGCCCGCGGTCATCGTCGCGTCCGGGTGGTCCGTGCCGAACACCGGTTTCAGGGTGGCGAGTTTCTCCACCGTGGAGCCGGGGCGCAGGTTCTGGTCCCGGTCCAGGCCGAGGTACGGGACGACCAGGTCGTCCAGGAACCCCCGCTCGTAGGCGGCGGCGAGGCGCTGGTGGCTGGTGGCGGCGAGCAGGTCCTGGTCCGCGCGGGCGATGTCCCACTGCCGGGCGGTGACCGCCGCGTGGTCGCCCATCGAGAGACCGGTGCGGGGTTCCGCGTTGCGCGGGATGTCCGGGACGAGATGGCGGGGACGTACGCCCGCGAGGGCCTTCGCCCGGCCGCCCGCCGACTTCGCGCGCCGCGCGGACAGCAGCAGCCTGCGCAGCTCGTCGTTGACGCCGAGGGGCGCGTCGCTGGTGGTGTCCGCGCCGCCCGCGACCGCCGAGTCGACCGCCCCGAGCATGATCTTGTTGGCGGCGGCGATGACGGCCTGGAGGCCGGTGCCGCAGGCCTGCTGGATGTCGTACGCGGGGGTGCGCGGGTCGAGCCGGGAGCCGAGCACGGTCTCCCGGGCCAGGTTGAAGTCCCGGCTGTGCTTGAGGACCGCGCCGGCCGCGAACTCCCCGACGCGCTGCCCCTGGAGGCCGAACCGCTCGACCAGTCCGTCCAGCGCGGCGGTGAGCATCTGCTGGTTGGAGGCCTGCGCGTAGGGCCCGTCGGAGCGGGCGAAGGGGATACGGCTGCCGCCGATGACCGCGACCCTGCGGGGCTGCGGGAGTGCGAGGGGGATCAACTCGACCAACTCATCTCGACCAACTCCTGACTCTTGAGTAACCTTACTCTGGAGTAAATCTAAGACCGAGCAGGGAGTCTGGACAATGGCCGACCGCTATCTGCACTTCACCGGCACAGCGACCGGCCGGTTCCTGACCCGGCGGACCGGCCTCCCGCAGCCCGCGCCGCTGCGCCGCTGGTCCCTGGAGACCCCGTCGCTCACCGGCCCCGTCCTCCACCTCACCGCCGGGGACTCCACCGTGACCCACGAGCTCGGCGCGGTCCTCGCCACGACCGGCCTGGAGGTCGCCGCACGCGCCGAACGGCCCGCCGCACTCGTGCTGGACGCCACGGCCGTCGGAACCGCCGCCGCGCTCGGGGCCGTACACGGCGCGCTGCACCCCGTCGTCCGCTCCCTCGCACCGGGCGGCCGCGTCGTCGTCCTCGGCGTGCGGCCGTCCCCGGACGACCACCACCAGGCCGCCGCCCAGCAGGCGTTGGAAGGCTTCGTGCGCTCCCTCGGCAAGGAGCTCGGGAAGGGCTCGACCGCGCAGCTGGTCCGCGTCGTGCCCGGCGCGCTCTCCGGGGCCGAATCCACCCTGCGCTTCCTGCTGTCGCCCCGGTCCGCGTACATCAGCGGCCAGGTCATCGAGGTGACCTCCGCCGCCCCGGACCCGGTCGACGACTGGGCCGCCCCGCTCGCCGGACGCACCGCGCTGGTCACCGGAGCCGCGCGCGGCATCGGCGCCTCGGTCGCCTCGGTGCTCGCCCGGGACGGCGCCCACGTCATCTGCCTGGACGTCCCGCAGGCCCAGGACGACCTGGAGCGCACCGCCGCCCGGCTCGGCGCGACCGCGCTGCCGCTGGACATCACCGCGGCCGACGCGGCCGCCCGGATCACCGCCGCCGCCCCGGACGGCCTCGACGTCCTCGTCCACAACGCGGGCATCACCCGCGACCGGCGGCTCGCCAACATGCCCGCCGACCGCTGGGCCCCGGTCATCGACGTCAACCTGGACAGCGTCCTGCGCACCACGGACGCGCTGCTGAAGACCGGCACCGTCAACCGGGGCGGCCGGATCGTCGCCACCGCCTCCATCGCGGGCATCGCCGGCAACAACGGCCAGACCAACTACGCGGCGAGCAAGGCGGGCGTCATCGGCCTGGTCCGCTCGCTCGCCCCGCGCGCGGAAGCCGAGCACGGCGTCACCGTCAACGCGGTCGCCCCCGGCTTCATCGAGACGAAGATGACCGCCGCGGTGCCGCTCCTCATCCGCGAGGCGGGCCGCCGGATGAACTCCCTCTCGCAGGGCGGCCTACCGGTCGATGTCGCCGAGACGACCGCCTGGTTCGCCCAGCCCGCCTCCAGTGCCGTCAACGGCCAGGTCGTCCGGGTCTGCGGCCAGAGCCTGCTGGGGGCGTGACCCGGTGCCGAGCCTGATCCTCTCGCTGGCGCGCGGCGCCGCCATGTCCCCGTTCAAACGGCCCGGCCGCCCGGACGCCGTACTGCCGCCCGACCGCGCGACCGCACCGCCCGCACGCCCCGCGGCCGGCCCGCTGGCCGCGTACCGCGCGATCTGCGGTTTCACGGAGCCGGACGCCCTGCCGGTCACCTACCCCCACGTCCTGGCCTTCCCGCTCGCGATGCGGCTGATGACCCGGCGCCGCTTCCCGCTGCCGGTCACCGGACTCGTCCACACCTGGATCGAGATCACCGCCCACCGGTCCCCGCGCCCCACGGACGCGCTCGAACTGACGGTGTACGCATCTGAGTTGAGGCCGCACCGGCGCGGCACAGAGGTCACCGTGGTCACCGAGGCCCGGCTCTCGGGCGAGCTCGTATGGGAGTCCCGCAGCGGCTACCTGTCCCGGCACGCGACACCTACGGACACGCCCCCGGCCCCTACCACCCCCGGACCGGCGCTCCCCGCCGTCGCCGAGTGGCGGCTCCCCGCAGACCTCGGCCGGCGCTATGGCGCTGCGTCGGGCGACCGCAACCCCATCCACCTGTACCCGCTGACGGCACGGCTGTTCGGCTTCCCGCGCGCCATCGCGCACGGCATGTGGACCGTGGCCCGCTGCCTCGCCGAGGCCCCCCGGCCCGACCTGATCCACACGGTACGGGCCGACTTCAGGGCTCCCGTCCTGCTGCCCGGCACCGTCACCTACGCATCCGACGGGACCCGCTTCCAGCTCCGCGGCGGCGACCGCGTCCACCTCACCGGGACGGCCACGCACCGGAGTTGACCGGGACGCCCCGCCCCCGGCCCGGCCGGTTCAGCGGACGTGGGGCGCCGGGCGGGCCCGGCTCCTGATCCGGACGCTGCCGACGATCCGGTACGGCGCCGCCGACTCCTCCGCCTCGTCGCGCAGGGCGGCGAGCGGACCGAGAACGGCCGCCGGGGGCATGTCCGGATCGAGCCAGAGGTGCGTACGGACGTGCAGCCGGGTCCGCCGGGCCGTGATGTCCACACGGCAGCGGGAGACCCCGGCGAGCGAGGCCGTCCGCTGGGCTAGCGCCTCGGCCAGCGCGCCCGCGCGCACCGCGCCGCCCGCGGAGGGCAGGTCCAGCGACGTGCTGGCGCCGCCGCGGAAGCGGCTCGCGCACCGCCACAGGAGCAGCAGGGCCGGCACGGCCGGACCGGCGACGGCGACGGACGTCCACCAGCCGTGCGTACGCAGACCGGCCAGCCCTTCCCGGTCCAGCAGGACGCTGCCGGGGCGGGCCGCCGGCCACCAGCCGGGCAGCCGGGAGCCGAGCCCCGGCCAGGTAGCGGCCAGCCAGACACCGCCCAGCAGGAGGGCGAGTCCGGCCACGGCCAGAACGGCCCGGTTCGCGCCGGGGCGGGGCCGCGCGCTCACGCGTCACCACCCGCCCGCACGAACCGCGTCGCCTCGGCGGTTTCCGGACTCCCTGGCGTCCCGGCCGCGCGCGGCTTCGGGAGGTCCGGCTCGGGCGGGCGCCACGTCGGCTCGGGCCGGACCCGCACCCGGGGCCGCAACGGGCGGCGCAGCACGCAGTCGGCCAGCACCCGGCGGGTGGCGGCGGTGACGTCGTCGCGCACGGCGTCCACCGCGCCGAAGGCGAGCGCGGCCCGGACCATGACGCTCCGGCGCCGCACCCGTACCCGTACCGCACCGACCCCGGCGACACCGCTCGCCGCGGCGTGGAGCAGCGCGGCCAGCGCCGGGCGGTCGATGGCGGTGTCCGGGTACGCGTCCGGGGTGGCGACGGTCAGCAGGTTCCGCCGGCCCGGCAGGGCGGCCAGCGCGAGCAGCCACAGCCCGGCGAGCGCCGCGACGGAGCCGCCCACCACCACGGACAGGTCCCCCGGTCCGTGCCCCGACAGCCAGTCCACCGCCGCCGTGCGCCAGACGGCGGGCGGTTGGCCGGTGCGCACCCGGACCACGTCGACGGCCACGGCGCCGCAGCCGAGAGCGGCGGCCAGCAGGAGCGCGGCCACGGGCCCACGCCGCGAGGCGCGGAGCCGGCCCGAGGAGCGCCGCGAGGGGCGCCGCGCGGGCTCGTCCACCTCCGCGTTGACGGTCGGGAGCGGGGCCGCGCGGACCGTCAGGGTGTCCACCGTGACGGCGGCCCTGCGCACGTCGAGCCCCGCGAGGTGCCGGGCGCGCTCGGTGACGTGGTCCTGGACCCGGCGCACGGTGTCGGCGAGCGGCGCCGGATAGCCCAGGCCGACGGTGAGCCGCACCTGTGCCCGGGGCCCGTGCACCGCGACCGAACCGCGCGCGGCCCGACCGGTGCGGCCGGGCGTGGCCTCGTCGGCGGCGCGCTCGACGATCCTGCGCACCGCCCGGTCCGAGACGGTGGTCGTGCCCAGCTGCCCCGGCGTGGTCATCGGCGGCTCCGCTCGAACAGCGCCCGCAGATCCTCCGGCAGGCCCTCGCCGTCGAGCCGGCGGCCCGCCAGCCAGCCGACCGCGCCGAGGGCGGCCACGAGCAGAAACGCCCCGAAGCCGCCGAACCAGCCGGCGAACGCCAGTGCCATACCCGCGATCATTCCGACGGCCGCACTGCTCATCCTGCTTCACCCCTCACGCGATGGCCCGATGATGTCCAACTCCCGCGCGCCGCCCGGCTGCCGCGACGCGCGACTGCCGCGGTGCCCGGCCGGCGCGATCCCCGGCCGGCTCCGAGGCCGCGGGATCACTCCACCCGGGAGTCGGCCGGGGCGCTCTCGCCGTCGTCGGGGAGGTGCACGTCGTTGACGGTGACGTTGACCTCGATGACCTCAAGGCCGGTGATCCGCTCGACGGCCGCGATGACGTTCTCCCGCACGTCGCGGGCCACGTCGGTGATGGCCACGCCGTAGTCGACGACCAGGTCGACATCGATCGCGGTCTGCCGCTCGCCCACCTCGACCTTGACCCCGCGGCCGACATTGGGGCGCCCGCCGGGCACCCGGTCGCGGACCGCGCCGAGCGTGCGCGACAGCCCGCCGCCCATGTCGAAGACCCCGGGGATCTCCCGCGCCGCCATGCCCGCGATCTTCACGACGACCACATCGGCGATGGAGGTACGGCCGCGCGTCGCGGCCGGCTCGTCCGCACCGGTGGCCCCGCCGGAGAGTGCGGTCGTGCCCTGGGGGGCCTTCACCGCCTGGGGAGCGGAGGCGTTCTTGGATACTGGTGCCGTCTGCGTGGTCATCAGGAGGTCCTCTCTGCGGGATCTGTGAACTGCTCTCACACCGTTCGACCCCGGCGGGCGCCGTCCGTGACGCGGAATCCCGGATTTTCTTTCCGCTCTCCCTCCCGCACTTCCTTCCGCACTTCCTTCCGCACTTCCTTCCGCCCGGTCCGCGCGTCACAGAACCGGAGTTGATGTGTCCCACCCACAGACGCACAGCACAACGCCCCACCGCCCCGACGACCGCCCGACGACCGAACAACAGAGGAGCCGCCCTGTGCCGGGGGCCCGCAGACAGATCGCATCAGCGGCCGGCGAGGACCGGGCCGACACCGATGACGGCCTGCTCGCCGTACGCGCCGCGGAGGGCGACGAGGAGGCCTTCGCCACCCTCGTACGCCGCCACGCGCCGCCGCTGATCCGCCTGGCCACCCGGCTCCTGGGCAGCGTGCCCGAGGCGGAGGACGCGGTGCAGGACGCGCTGATCAGCGCCTGGCGCAAACTGCCCGGATTCCAGCACCAGTCGTCGTTCGGGACCTGGATGTACCGCATCGTCACCAACCGCTGCCTGAACGTCCTGCGCCGCCGCAGACCACTCGCGCCACTGGAGGCCGCGGGCGAGGTGGCGGCGCCCGAGCACGCCGTCTCCCCGACCAGGCTCGCGGAGTCGCGGGCCGCCGCCGGGGACCTCCAGGCGGCCCTGTCCTCGCTCTCTCCCGAGCAGCGCACCTGCTGGGTGCTGAGAGAATTGGACGGCCAGTCCTACGAATTCATCGCGGCCGCGGTCGGCATCAGCCAGGAGGCTGTCCGGGCGCGCGTCTTCCGCGCACGACGCTGTCTGACACAGGAACTGGGGGCCTGGCGATGACCACCCACACCGACCCGCCCCACCCCGAGTCCGCCGATGACGCGGACGACGAGCGACTGCCCTGCGGCCGTCTGCTCTCCCACGTCTGGGATCTCTGGGAGCAGGGCACGGCCGATCCGCACCTGGACGAGTGCCCGCACTGCCGACGCGCCGTCGACGAGCTGGCGGGCCTGGAGTCCGCGGTACGTGGTCTGCGGGAGGAGACCGACACGACGGAGACGTACGACGCCACGCCGCTGACCCAGCGCGTGATGGACGTCGTACGGCTCGAACTGCGCCCGGGGCGTCCGCTGCCGCTGGGCGACCCCGCCGAGGACCTGTGGGTCATGGAGGCGGTGGCCGCGCGCACCGTCCGCACCGCCGCAGAGACGGTGCCCGGCGTACGCGCCGGTTCCTGCCGGATCGTCCCCCGCGCCCCGCACTCCCGGGGCCCGGCCGGGATCGACGTACGCCTCGAACTGCACGTCCCCCTCAGCGACGACCTGACGGAACTCGCCGACCGGGTACGGCGGCGGGTGCGCGAGGCGGTGGACGAGGGCCTGGGCCTCGGCGTCACGGAACTCGACATCCGCATCACCGACCTGCTCGACCCCGAAGAGGACACCCCCGAGGAAAGGGCCGCCCGATGAACCACGACACCGAGCGGACCCGAAGGGCCACGCTCACGGAGGAGGTCGCCAGGGCCGTGGAGGGCGTGGAGGGCGTGGCGTTCCTCAAACCGGGCGTCGCCCAACTCCTGCGCTCGGCCCTGCCCTCCACGCCCCGGACCACGGCCGGCACCCGTCACGCCGGGGTGCGGATGAGCCGGGGCAGCGCATCCTCGCCCCCGAGGCTGGACATCCAGATCGTCGCCCGCCGCGACGCCCGCGCGCTGGAGGTCGCACGGGCCACCCGCAGAGCGGTCGACACCTGCCTGGCCACCCTGCTCCCGGGCAAGGAGGACGCGGTACGGGTGGTCGTGACCATCACGGGCCAGGCCTGACACCCGCCGCCCCGGCGGGAAGCCCGGAAAGACCCGGAAGCCCGGGAAGCCCGGAAGGAGGAACGGATCACGCCGGACGCGCGCGCCCCGGCCCCCTCGGCTGCCAGGAGCGCCCGTTCATGAGGTTCTCCAGGCCCGCCCAGGAGAAGTTCATCAGGGTGGACGCCGCCTCCTTCGCCGAGACGCCCGGGGTCTCGTTCGCCCAGCCGGCGAGCGACTCCGCGGCGCCCACCAGCGCCTGCGCGAGCCCCGCCACGTCGCGGTCGGGGAGCGCCGGGTCGTGATGGGCCTCGCGGGCCGCCGCCCCGATCAGACCCGTCACGAACGCAACGATCTCGTCGCGCATCACGCTCACCTCGGTGGCGAACGGCTCCCCGTGCGTACGCGCCTGCCGGTACAGCACCGCCCAGCCGTCCGGGTTCTGCGCGGTGTGCGTGAAGAACGCCCGCAGCCCCGACCACAGTTGCCGGTCGGCGGGCAGTCCCGGTTCCGCCCCCGCCTGGACGGCCGCGAGGAGCTCGCGCGCCTCGCGCCGGATGCACGCGGTGAACAGCTCGTCCTTTGAATTCAGGTACAGGTACACCAGCGGCTTGGACACCCCGGCCAGCTCGGCGATCTCGTCCATCGAGGCGGCCCGGTAGCCGCGCCGCCCGAACGTCCGCACCGCGGCGTCCATCATCTGCTGCTCGCGCACGGCGCGCGGCATCCGCTTGCCCTTCACAGCACCCATGCCGGACTCCTCCCGCCCCCGCTGCACCACTCCCCGGTAAGAGTACGGCGCGTTCGCAAAACGGCTGTGCCCCGTACCCAGGTGCGTGTGAGGGTACGGGGCACAGCCGTTGGGGCCGGGTCGATCAGGCGGGGACGGGCACCTTCGCCGGCTCGCTGTCCTGGACCTCGGCGTCCTCCACCGGGGAGGCGGAGGCCGAGTTGTACAGGTCGTGGTCGAGGATCTTCTCGCGCGCCGAGACGAGCACCGGGACCAGCGCCTGGCCGGCGACGTTCGTGGCGGTCCGCATCATGTCCAGGATCGGGTCGATGGCCATCAGCAGGCCGACACCCTCCAGCGGGAGGCCCAGCGTCGACAGCGTCAGGGTCAGCATGACCGTGGCGCCGGTGAGACCGGCGGTGGCGGCGGAGCCGATCACCGAGACGAACGCGATCAGGATGTAGTCACCGACACCCAGCTGGACGTCGAAGATCTGCGCGATGAAGATCGCGGCCAGCGCCGGGTAGATCGCGGCGCAGCCGTCCATCTTGGTCGTCGCGCCGAACGGGACCGAGAAGGAGGCGTACTCCTTCGGGACGCCGAGGCGCTCGGTGACCTGCTGGGTGACCGGCATGGTGCCGACCGAGGAGCGCGAGACGAACGCGAGCTGGATCGCGGGCCAGGCGCCCTTGAAGAACTGGAGCGGGCTGACCTTGGCGACGGTGGCCAGCAGCAGCGGGTAGACGCCGAACATCACCAGGGCGCAGCCGATGTAGACGTCGGCGGTGAACGTGGCGTACTTGCCGATCAGGTCCCAGCCGTAGTCGGCGATCGCGTAGCCGATGAGGCCGATGGTGCCGATCGGGGCGAGCCGGATGACCCACCACAGGGCCTTCTGGAGGAGCTCCAGGACGGCTTCGCTGAGGGTGAGGATGGGCTGCGCCTTCTCACCGAGCTGCAGGGCGGCGATGCCGGCGACGGCGGCCATGAAGACGATCTGGAGGACGTTCAGGTCGGTGAACGGCGTGATCACGTTCTCCGGGATGATGCCCGTCAGGAAGTCGAGCCAGGAGCCGGCGTGCTCGGGGGCCTTGCCGTCCTTCGGCGTGAGACCGGTACCGGAGCCCGGGTTGGTGATCAGGCCGATCGCGAGGCCGATGGCGACCGCGATCAGCGAGGTGATCATGAACCAGAGGACGGTGCGGCCCGCCAGCCTGGCGGCGTTGTTGACCTTGCGCAGGTTGGTGATCGACACCAGGATCGCGAAGAAGACGAGGGGCGCGACGGCCAGCTTGAGCAGCTGGACGAAGATGTGGCCGACCTTGTCGAGCGTGGTGTAGAGCCAGCCGATGTCCTGGCTGCGGGCGAGCCAGCCCAGCAGTACACCGAGGACGAGACCGGCGACGATCTGGGCCCAGAACGGGACCTTGGGTATGCGGAAACCGGAGCCGGAAGGCTCATCGGTGGTGGCGGACGCGGGGTTCGCGGACACGGACACACTCCAGATGTGACACATCGGGACGCACGGGGACGGTGTGCGGAGGGGACGGGGGTGCGGCGCCCGCGTCAGAGGCGGCGCCGCTGCATGATGCCGTTCAGACGTTGCGGCAACAGACCGCGGACATACAGCGGCAGAGATCGACATGCAGGCGCGCCACGAGCGGGATGCTCGCGGCAGGTCGGAGGCGCACAGCTGTCTTCATGGCGAACACGTTAACACTTGAACTTTGAGAACCTCAAAGGTCTTCTTTGGGCCCGGACCGGCCCGCACCGGCCCGCACCCGGCGCCCGGCAGTGGGCGGGCACCCCCAACTGACCCTGGACACACGGAAACCCCAGTACAGGAGCGTGTGCTCCGGCGCTGGGGTTTCAGGAAGAATTGGTACGGGTGTGAGGGAGCTTACATTTCCCTTACCGTCCCTGGCCGTCCCTTACTGGGCGACGCTGTCCTCGCGGGTGCGGTTCGCCTCAAGGCGGGCCTTGGTCCGGTCGACCTTGGAGATGATCTGCTCGGACATCTCGTCGCGCTGCTTGCGCAGCAGCACGTAGCTGAGCGGCGCGGAGAGCACCAGGGCGAGCAGGATGACCCAGATGATGTTCGAGCCCCCCGCTCCGGACGGCAGCAGCCCGTAGTTGACGGCCACGGCGGCGATCGCGAAGCAGCCGACGAAGATACTGAGACGCATCGCGGTGTACCGGATCATTGCGCTCGGCTTTGCAGCGGACACAGCTCGCCTTCTCTCTACGTGACAGTCCTGCCCGTCCAGTGAAGCATGCCCCGTAATCGAGCGGTTCGGAGGGCTCCGAAAAGGGGGCCGCCCGGCGGCCCGGACCAGCGCTCTCAGCCGAGGGGCAGCAGCATGATGATGTCGTCGCGGTCGTCCCCCTCTGCCACCCGGATCGCCCCCGGCACCCGGCCGACCTCCTTGTAGCCGCAGGCGGCGTAGAACCGGTCGGCGCCCGTGCCGCCCCGGCAGGTGAGCCGGATGGCCTCGATGCCCTCGATGGAGCGCGCGGCATCGGCGGCCGCCGCCATCAGGTCGCGCCCGAAGCCCCGGCCCTGGTGGCGGGGGTGGACCATCACCGTGTAGAGCCAGACCCAGTGCGACATCAGCCGGTGCGTGTTGCGGGTCAGGAAGGCGGTGGCGGCGACGGCACCCTCCTCGTCGTAGCCGACCAGGAGCCGGGTGCGCTCCTCCGTGATGGCGGTGAGGTGCTTGACCAGTTCGGGCCGGACGTCCTCGGCCGTGACGGGCGGCACGAAGCCCACCGCGCCGCCCGCGTTGGACACATCGGCCCAGAGCGAGGTGATGCCGTCCCGCAGGGGCCTGTCGAAGGGAGGGTCCAACTCAAAAGTAAGTGTCATAGATGCAGATTAACCATTACGGGCGCTGCGCTCAATCCCGTCGGAGAACCCGTCACGAACACGAGAAAGCTCCGGCCGGGGACGTCGGCCGGAGCTTTCGTGGAGCAGTGGAGCGATACGCGCCCCCGGAGGGGCGCGCCGCGTCAGACCCGCATCGGCTGCGGCGACTCGCGCCGGTCCGCGTCCGGGCCCGGGTACTCGCGGAGGATCTCGTACCGGGTGTTGCGCTCGACGGGCCGGAAGCCGGCGTCGCGGATCAGGTCGAGCAGGTCCTCGCGGCCGAGCTTGTTGGGCGTGCCGTAGTTGTCCGCGTCGTGCGTGATCTTGTACTCGACGACCGAGCCGTCCATGTCGTCCGCGCCGTGCTGGAGCGCGAGCTGGGCGGTCTGCACGCCGTGCATCACCCAGAAGACCTTGACGTGCGGGACGTTGTCGAAGAGCAGCCGGGAGACCGCGAAGGTCTTGAGCGCCTCGGCGCCGGTCGCCATCGTCGTCCGCGCCTGGAGCTTGTTGCGGACCTTGCCGTCCTTCATGTCCACGAAGTCGTGCTGGTAGCGCAGCGGGATGAAGACCTGGAAGCCGCCGGTCTCGTCCTGGAGCTCACGCAGCCGCAGCACGTGGTCGACGCGGTGACGGGGCTCCTCGATGTGCCCGTACAGCATCGTCGCCGGGGTCTTGAGACCCTTCTCGTGCGCGAGCCGGTGGATCCGCGACCAGTCCTCCCAGTGGGTGGCGTGGTCCACGATGTGCTGGCGGACCTCCCAGTCGAAGATCTCCGCGCCGCCGCCGGTCAGCGACTCCAGACCGGCGTCGATCAGCTCGTCGAGGATCTCGGAGGCGGAGAGCCCGGAGATGGTCTCGAAGTGGTGGATCTCGGTGGCGGTGAACGCCTTGAGGGAGACCTCCGGCAGCGCTTCCTTCAGCGCGCTCAGCGAGCGCGGGTAGTAGCGCCACGGCAGGGTGGGGTGCAGCCCGTTGACGATGTGCAGTTCGGTGAGGTTCTCGCCCTGCATCGCCTTCGCGAGGCGGACGGCCTCCTCGATGCGCATCGTGTACGCGTCCTTCTCGCCCGGCTTGCGCTGGAACGAGCAGTACGCGCACGACGCGGTGCACACGTTCGTCATGTTGAGGTGGCGGTTGACGTTGAAGTGGACGACGTCGCCGTTCTTGCGCGTGCGCACCTCATGGGCCAGACCGCCGAGCCAGGCGAGGTCGTCGGACTCGTAGAGCGCGATCCCGTCCTCGCGGGTCAGCCGCTCGCCGGCCCGGACCTTCTGCTCCAGCTCGCGCTTGAGTCCCGCGTCCACTAGGGCGCCTCCCATTTCTCTACGTAACAGACTTCGCTCACGGTACTCCCCCGCCGGGCGCACCCCGCGGACCCCCCGTCGGCCCTCCCGTCAGTCCTCTTCCGGCAGCTCGCCGACCCGGTTCTCCCACTTGGTGGACAGCACGATCGTGGTGCGGGTGCGCGAGACGCCCCGGGTGCCGCTGAGGCGGCGGATGGTCTTCTCCAGGCCGTCCACGTCACCGACGCGCACCTTGAGCATGTAGGAGTCGTCGCCCGCGATGAACCAGGCGTCCTCGATCTCGGCGAGGTCCTTCAGCCGGTGCGCGACGTCCTCGTGGTCGGCGGCGTCGGAGAGCGAGATGCCGATCAGGGCCGTGACGCCGAGCCCGAGCGAGGCCGCGTCGACGGTGGCGCGGTAGCCGGTGATGACTCCGGCGGACTCCAGCCGGTTGATGCGGTCGGTGACGCTGGGCCCGGAGAGCCCGACGAGCCTGCCCAGCTCGGCGTACGAGGCCCTGCCGTTCTCCCTGAGGGCCTGGATGAGCTGCCTGTCCACCGCGTCCATGTGAATGGAACCTTCCATTAATCAGCAGTATCGCGAGTCTATGTGTAGAATCTAAGGCATGCAGGCCCCGGAGCCTGCAAATCTTCCCGAACATCCAAAAAGCGCTTTCGAATCTTCAGGAGTGAAAACACCGTGTACACGATCGAGATGGCCTACGCCCGGATGCGCGAGCTGCAGGACCTGGCCAACCGCTCGCGTGCCCACCAGCCCGCCGCCGCCCACCGGGTCGACCGGACCCGCACCCCGCGCGCGCCCAAGAAGCGCTGACCCCGCCCGGATCAGCCACGGGAGCCGCCACCGAGCTCTCCCTCCCAGCGGCGGTACAGCTGGTGCGGCACCCCTGCCGCGTCCAGCACCCGCCCCGCGACGAAATCCACCAGATCCTGGATGTGCGTCGCACCCGCGTAGAACGCCGGAGAGGCGGGCAGCACGACCGCGCCCGCCTCGTCCAGGGCCACCAGAGCCTTGAGCGTCTGGCCGCTCAGCGGGGTCTCGCGCACCGCGACGACCAGCTTCCGCCGCTCCTTGAGCGTCACGCTCGCGGCCCGCTGCAACAGGTCCTTCGAGAGCCCGAGCGCCACTCCGGCCACACAGGCCGTCGAGGCCGGGACGATCAGCATCCCCTTCGCCGGGTAGGACCCGGAGGACGGCCCGGCCGCCAGGTCACCGGCCGGCCAGTGCCGTACGCCGGACACGTCCACGTCGAAGGTGTGCGGCTTGCCGTCCGCGCCCCGCGCCAGCCAGCCGCGCAGGTCCTCCTGCCAGTGCGCGTCACGGAACGCGATCCCGGTCTCGTCCAGCAGGGTGAGGCGCGACGCCCGGCTCACCACCAGATCGACGCTCTCCCCCGCGGCCAGCAGACCACGCAGCACCGCGGCGGCGAATGGTGTGCCCGAAGCGCCCGAAACCCCGACAATCCAAGGCTGTCGCTGCTGCTGACTCATTGAAATCCCGGAATCCACAGAACCGAGCCTATCCGGCACGCACCACCCGGAACCGAGTCAGGGGCTCCGTGCGTTGCGAGGTGTGAATACGTCGCGACGTATGAAGGGGGGCGTCCCATGAGCAACATGCGCATGACGGCCGGATCCCGTGCCCTCGCGGCGGGCGCGGTCATGCTGGGCTGGGTCGGGCTGCTCTGGGTGCTGGAGGGCATCGACCTCACGACCGGCCACAGCCTGGACGGTCACGGGATCAGCCCGCGCGAGCCGGGCGAGCTGCTCGACATCGTGCCCGCCGCCTTCCTGCACAGCGGCTGGGCGCACGTCGCGTCGAACAGCGTCCCCCTGCTGGTCCTCGGCTTCATCGCCGCGCTGGGCGGTCTGCGCCGCTTCGCGGGCGTGGTGCTCACCGTGATCCTGGTCGGCGGCCTCGGCGTCTGGCTCACCGCCCCGGCGCACACGGTCACGCTCGGCGCCTCTGGCGTGGTCTTCGGCCTCTTCGGCTACCTGCTGGTCCGCGGCTTCGTGGACCGCCGCCCGCTGGACGTGATCATCGGCGTGATCGTCGCCGCGGTGTACGGCTCGCTGCTCCAGGGCGTCCTGCCGACCGACTCGGGTGTCAGCTGGCAGGGCCACCTCTTCGGCCTGCTCGGCGGCGCGCTCGCCGCGTTCGTCCTGCGCCGGGACGCCCGGCCGCTCAGACCGTCAGGCCCCGCACCAGCAGGTCCAGCAGCGCACACGCGAACAGGGCGATTCCGATGAACCCGTTCACCGAGAAGAACGCCCGGTTCAGCCGCGACAGATCGTGCGGCCGCACCACCCGGTGCTCGTACACGAAGGCGACGGCGACGATCACCATGCCGATCCAGTAGAAGAGCCCCGCCTCCGTGGCCAGTCCGAACCAGACGAGCAGCCCGGTCGTCACCACGTGGCAGACCCGCGCGCCCCACAGCGCGGCCGGCACGCCGAACCTGGCCGGGACGGAGAACACCCCGTGGGCCCGGTCCGCCTGCACGTCCTGACAGGCGAAGATCAGGTCGAAGCCGCCGATCCAGATGCCGACGGCGAGCCCCAGGATCACCGCGTCCCACGACCAGCTCCCGGTCACCGCCAGCCAGGCGCCGACCGGCCCCATGGCCTGGGCGATGCCCAGGATCGCGTGCGGGTAGTTCGTGAACCGCTTCCCGTACGGGTAGACGACCATCGGGATCACCGCGAGCGGCGCCAGCGCCAGGCAGAGCGGGTTGAGCAGCGCCGCCGCGCCGAGGAAGACGACGACGGCGATGAGCGCCCCCGTCCACGCGGAGCGCACGGAGACCGCGCCGGTCACCAGCTCACGGCCTGCGGTGCGCGGGTTACGGGCGTCGATCTCCCGGTCGATGATCCGGTTCGCGGCCATCGCGAAGGTGCGCAGCCCGACCATGGCGACGGTGACGAGCAGCAGGGTGACCCAGTGGATCGACTCGTCGTCGTGGAACATCGCGGTGAGGGCGGCGATGTAGGCGAAGGGCAGCGCGAAGACGGAGTGCTCGATCATGACGAGCCGCAGGAACGCGCGGGGCTTACTGCGGGGCTGCGGCACGGCAGCGGCGGAGGCGCTCACAGTCCGTACTCCTTCCACCGGCGGTCGACCTTCGCCGCCGTCTCCGGGTCGGACTCGACCATGTCCGGCCAGCCCCCGTCCCGGGTGTAGCCCTCCTCGGGCCACTTCTTCGTCGCGTCGATCCCCGCCTTGCCGCCCCAGAACTGCTGGTAGGAGGCGTGGTCGAGATGGTCGACGGGACCTTCGGCCACGGTCAGGTCCCGCGCGTAGTCGGTGTTCCCGAGCGCCCGCCAGGACACCTCGTGCAGATCGTGGACGTCGCAGTCGGAGTCCACCACGACGATCAGTTTGGTCAGCGACATCATGTGCGCCCCCCAGATGGCGCTCATCACCTTCTGGGCGTGCTTCGGGTACTTCTTGTCGATCGAGACGATCGCACAGTTGTGGAACCCGCCGGACTCGGGCAGGTGGTAGTCCACGATGTCCGGCACGATGATCTTGAGCAGCGGCAGGAAGAACCGCTCGGTGGCCCGGGCCAGCGGCCCGTCCTCGGTCGGCGGCCGGCCGACCACGATCGACTGGAGCAGCGGACGCTTCCGCATGGTCACGCAGTCGATGGTCAGCGCGGGGAACGGTTCCTGCGGCGTGTAGAAGCCGGTGTGGTCGCCGAACGGCCCCTCCGGCAGCGTCTCGCCGGGCTCCAGCCAGCCCTCGATGATGACCTCGGCGTTGGCCGGGACCTGGAGCGGAACGGTCTTGCAGTCGACCATCTCGATCCGCTTGCCCTGGATGAACCCGGCGAACAGGTACTCGTCGATGTCCCCGGGCAGCGGCGCGGTGGAGGCGTACGTCACCGCGGGCGGCGCCCCGAACGCGATGGCGACCGGCAGCCGCTCCCCGCGCCTGGCGGCGACCTGGTAGTGGTTGCGGCTGTCCTTGTGGATCTGCCAGTGCATCCCGATGGTGCGGCGGTCGTGGCGCTGGAGCCGGTAGAGCCCCAGGTTCCGCACGCCGGTCTCGGGGTGCTTGGTGTGGGTGAGCCCGAGGTTGAAGAACGAGCCGCCGTCCTTGGGCCAGGTGAAGAGCGCGGGCAGCCGGTCCAGGTCCACGTCGTCGCCGGTGAGGACGACCTCCTGCACCGGGGCGTTCTCCGCCTTCACCTTCTTCGGCGGTACGTGGACCATCGTCCCGAGCTTGCCGAAGGCCTCCCGGACGCCGACGAAGCCGTGCGGCAGCTCCGGCTTGAGCAGCCCGCCGATCTTGTCGCTGATCTCGGAGTAGGACTTCAGCCCGAGCGCCTTGAGGAGCCGCTTGTCGGTGCCGAACACGTTCATGGCCAGGGGCATCGAGGAGCCCTTGACGTTCTCGAAGAGCAGCGCGGGCCCGCCGGCCTTGTTCACCCGGTCGACGATCTCACCGACCTCCAGGTAGGGGTCGACCTCGGCCTTGATGCGCTTGAGCTCGCCCTCGCGCTCCAGAGCCCGGAGGAGGGATCGAAGATCGTCGTAAGCCATGCCGTCCAGTTTGACATCCTCCCTGGCATCAGCTGCCAGGGCTCCCCCACCTCAGCCATCGGCTGGTGCGGTTGCACACCGGGAATCCGGCGGCCCGGTTGACGTTTCACGGCCCCGGCCAATGCCTGGAGGGCTCCACGTCCTGTAACCGCCATGCCCGGCGGCCAATGTGTTCTTCGCTCCGACGACATCCGCGTGCTCAGCATGGGTACAAGAAGTGCATACGAACTCTGCTTGATTCTTGCGAGAGGCCGCGTCCACACGCCTGCACGCCGGGCACGTCTGGGACGTATAGGCGGGGTTGATCTTCCTGATGCGGGTGCCGGTCGTCCGCGCCGCACTGCGGAGCGCCGTTTCCAGTCCGCACCAGCCCTTGTCGAGAATGGCCCTGTTCAGGCCGCTCTTCTGCGCGACCATCCTTCCCGGCCGGTCCGGGCTCCCCTTGGCCGAGGCTGTCATGCCACGCGTATTCAGGTCCTCGATCACAACCAGGGCGTTACCGCGCACCAGAACTCGCGCTGTCTGCGCCTGGAAGTCCCGACGTCGGCGGCTCACCCGTCCCATGATCACAGCCATGGCCGCCTTGATCCGCGAGCGCCTCCCAGACCCCTTGCGGGCCCGTGCGAGTCGCCGCTGAAGTCGCACATAACGTTCCGCCTCACCGGGCGTGATGAATGCCCGGTCGAAGAAACCCCGACCCGACACCTGATCCGCATCCGAGGTAACAACGGCTGAGACCACGCCGCGATCCACCCCGATGCGGCCACGCTCCAGCGAGACCGTTCGCTCCCTCTCCGGTGTGTCGACCAGGATCGACACGTACCAGTGACAGCCCTCACGCCGCAGCGTCACCGAACGGACGACTCCGCCCAACGCCCGCGACAGACGGAAGCGGACCCACCCCAACTTGGGTAGCTTCACACGCGCCCACTTCCGTGAGAGCTGTTCCACCCGCAAGCTCTGCCCATCGGGGAACCGCATCGACGGTTGCCAGCTCGCCTTCGACTTCCATCGCACGGCCCACGTCCCGTGCGTACGGCACGCCTTGTCCAGGTCCATCAGCACTTGCTGAAGCACGTGCCCCGGCGGCTGTCGCAGCCATTCGAACCGCGCGTCCCGCTTGGCTTGAACCAGTTGCCCGGCTTGTTCCCGGTAGGAGATCCACGCGCCTCGCCGCCGGTAGTGACGGCGCTGTTCCAGGCCCGTATTCCAGACCGCCCGGCAGACTCCGGCGTAGCCTTCAGCAGCGGCACGCTGCTCATCCGTCAGCTCCGCCCGGTACTTACGGCCGGCGAACACAGCCGGGCTCCGCACCTCGTCCATTGGTGCCGTCGCACTGAAGGCGTCCGCCTCGGCTCTCCGCGATCCGTAGTGCATCGGTCAGGCACTCGGCCAACCGGACTGCCGTAAAGCGAAGTTCCATCACTGTCGCACCAGCAGCGGCAACGATCGGCCGGGCACAGTCGAGGACCTCCACCCCCATGGCGAGCTGCACGGTATCCATCTGGTCCACCACGCGCGATACGTATCCATGGCCGTCGGTACGCAGATAGCAAGGTCCACCATCGGGGCGGGTCCAGGGCAGTAACCGGGCGTGGAGGGCGTCGTGTTGCTCCGAGGGGCTCATGAAACCGAGATTGGACCGGTGGACCGGTCCAGTCAAGCTATTCGCGACTTCTTCCACCCATCGGGTAGCTGTCCACCTGCTCCCAGAGGTGCGCCGGGGTCACTCCCTCCTCGCACACCAGAACCTCACCGGCGCTGTCGCTCGCCGCGTGGAGGACGACCACGACCGCGGCCGGCATTCCGAGGCCCAGGCATTCGGCCTCACCGGCGGACGCGAGGCGTACTGAGGTCACGTCCGTTCCGTGGGCCGGGGACCTGCCGAGCGTCCGCGCGACGTAGTGGGTCGTTCCTTCCGGAATCGGCCCCTTCTGGGAGAGCTTCGGGCAGGCGTCCGCGACCTCTTCCGGAAACCATGCCGTGACCAGCGACAGCGGAGACCCGTCGTCGAGCAGCATCAGCCGGTCGCGGCGGAGAGCGACCGTTCCGGCGCCGACCCCCATCGCATCGGCCACACGACTGGACGGCACCTCCTTCCCGGGCACTCCCAGCCGCCGGAACGGACCTCCGCCGGAGACGCGAGGCGACCCGGCGGACCGCCGCCCGGCCGTTCGAGCCACGGGAACCTCCACGACGGTGAATCCCGACCCCTGCCGGGCGACGACAAGCCCGTCCCCGCGCAGCACATCCATCGCCTTGATGACGGTGGCACGCGACACCGACCACTGCTCGCACAGATCCCGCCCGGAGGGAAGCAGGTCTCCCGGCCCGAAGTCGCCGTCCGAGATCCTGACGCGCAGGGACTCGGCGATCTGCTCGTACTTCAACTGCGGCACAGCGGCCTCCTGGTGACTGGACAGGTCAACCGGCTAGGTTAGTCGAGGGATGCACGCGCCACGTTGTTCTGCCGGAACAGGACGGTCTCATGACGGCTCACCAAGTCCCGCCGGGAATAATCGAGTTCTACACCTCCACCATCAACGAGGCCGACCGGCTCTCCGTCCCGGCCGACGGCGTACTGGAAATGGTCCGGACCCAGGAACTCCTGCGCCGCCATCTCCCACCCGCCCCGGCATCCGTACTCGACGTCGGCGGAGGCCCCGGGACCCATGCACGATGGCTCTCGGAGGACGGCTACCGCGTGCACCTCGTGGACCCCGTTCAGCGCCACGTCACCGAGGCCCGGGACTCCGGTTGCAGCGTCGAACTGGGTGACGCCCGCGATCTGAGCGCGGCCGACGACTCGTACGACGTCGTCCTTCTCCTCGGGCCCCTGTACCACCTCGTCGAGGCCGCCGACCGGAGGACCGCCCTCACCGAAGCCCGCCGCGTGGTCCGGCCCGGGGGGCTCGTCGCCGCGGCCGGCATCAACCGCTACGCCTCACTCTTCGAGCACACCGCCCTCGCCCACCTCGACAGCGCCTCGCTCCAGGAGGGCATCGCCAAGATCCTGGCGACCGGCTCGCACGACGGGAAGAAGGGCTTCACGGAGGCGCACTTCCACACAGGTGCCGAGCTGGACGCCGAGATGCGCGAAGCCGGTTTCACCGGGACGCAGGTCTACGGCATCGAAGGTCCCACCTGGGCGCTGCTGAAAGCGACCGAGCGGCACACCCGGGAATCCCTCACCGGATCGCGCATGTTCGCCTCCGCGCTGGCGGCCGCCCGCATGGCCGAACCGTACCCGGATCTGCTCGCAGCCAGTTCCCACCTGCTCGCCGTGGGGCATAACTGACACCGGCTACCCTGGGCCCGTCACCGGGGCGGGGCTTTGCCCCGCCAACTCTCCTCGGGGGGAAACTTCCACCATGCTCCGGGCCCTGATCTATCTCCTGCCGCTGGCGCTGACGATCTTCGCGTTCATCGACTGCCTGAACACCCCGGAGGACGAGGCCAAGCACCTGCCGAAGATCGCCTGGGTCTTCATCATCCTGCTGTTCTGGATCGTCGGGCCGATCGTGTGGCTGGCCGCGGGCAAGGTGCGCGAGGTGCCGGCCGACGGCCGTACGCCCTCCGAGTGGCACCGCAACGGGCGTTCCCGGTGGGTGGCGCCGGATGACAATCCCGACTTCCTGAAGTCGCTGCGGGAAGAGAACAAGCAGGACGAGGCGGTCCTCAAGGACTGGGAGGCGGACCTGCGCCGCCGCGAGGACGAGCTCAAGCGGCGGGAGAGCGGGGCGGGTCCGGAGGAGTCGGCGCCGCCCGCTCCGTAACGCGCTCCGCGATCATCGGGCGTACAGCAGCTGCCCAAGCCGGTTGAGCAGGGGCAGCAGCGCTGTGCGCTCCTGCGGTGTGAGCGCTTCGAGCGCGCCGTGTACGGCGCGCATCTCGGCGCGGATGGTGTGGGCGAGCCGGGTGCCCTCCGGGGTGCGGCTCGCGACCTTGGAGCGCCGGTCGCCGGGGGCGGGGGCGCGGACGACCAGGCCACGGGTCTCCATGCGGCCGATGAGGCCGGTGGCGTTGGACGCGTCGCAGACGAGATGAGCCGCCAGGGCGCTCATCGGCATGGGCTCGTTGAGCGCGATCAGGGCGCGGGCCTGCGAGGTGGACAGTCCGTGGCGGGCGGCGACGGCGGTGAGGTCGTCGTGGTGGCCGCGCACGACGAGGGCCAGCGGCTCCAGGAGGTCTTCCGGGGTGGGGGCGGCCCGATCGTCCGGAGCAGTGTCGGCGCGGGGTGTCGGTTCGGTGGTCATGGTCGGCCATTCTTCGATCGGCATCCGCCGACATTTATTTGACATGCTCAATATTTGGCAGTTACATGAAACGGATTGCTTGAGCATATCAAGTTCTGAGCCAGACCCGCTCGCCAGCTTTGCAGGGAGTACCCCCATGCCCTCCGTACTGTTCGTTCTCACCGGCGCCGACCACTGGACCCTCAACGACGGCACCACCCACCCCACCGGGTTCTGGGCCGAGGAGCTGGCCGCACCGCACCGGGTCTTCACCGAGGCCGGTTACGCCGTCACCCTCGCCACCCCCGGCGGCGTCACCCCCACCGTCGACGCGGGCAGCCTGACCGCCGCCGCCAACGGCGGGGAGCAGCAGGCCGACGCCGTCGCCGCGTACCTCGACTCGATCGGCCCCGAGCTGCGTGCCCCGGCCCGGCTGGAGGACATCCGCCCCGACCGGTACGACGCCGTCTTCTACCCCGGCGGCCACGGGCCCATGGAGGACCTGGCCGTCAGCGAGCTCTCCGGGCGGCTGCTCACCACCGCGCTCGACGCCGGTACCCACCTCGGCGTGCTCTGCCACGCACCGGCCGCACTCCTCGCCGCCCGCCGCGAGGACGGCTCCTGGCCCTTCGCCGGCTACCGCATGACCGGGTTCAGCAACGCCGAGGAGTCCATCGGAGGGCTCGCAGACAAGGCGCCCTGGCTGCTGGAGGACCGGCTCGTCCAGTTGGGCGCCGACTACACCGCCGCCGCCGCCTTCGCCCCGCACACCGTCACCGACCGCACTCTGCACACCGGCCAGAACCCGGCCTCCTCCGAGCGGCTCGCCCGCGAGATCGTGGCCGCGCTCGCCCCCGCCGAGACCCCGGCCGAGACCGTCGACCGCCTCCGCTGCACCTTCCACACCGGGCGCACCAGGAGCCTCGACTGGCGTACCGGCCAGCTCCGGCAGCTGCGCGCGCTGCTCACCGAACGCGGTGACGAACTGGCCGACGCGCTCCACGCCGACCTCGGCAAGAGCCGCAAGGAGGCCTACCGGACCGAGATCGACTTCACGGTCCGCGAGATCGACCACACCCTGGAGCACCTGGCCGAGTGGCTGCGGCCCGAGCCCGCCCCCGTACCGGCCCGGCTGGGCGGGGCCACCGCCCGCACCGTGCAGGATCCGCTCGGCGTCGTACTGGTCATCGCGCCCTGGAACTACCCGGTGCAGCTGCTGCTCGCCCCGGTCGTCGGCGCGCTGGCCGCCGGAAACACCGTGGTGGCCAAGCCGAGCGAACTGGCGCCCGCGACCTCCGCCGCCGTGGCCCGGCTGCTGCCGCGCTATCTGGACGAGGACGCGGTCGCCGTCGTCGAGGGCGCCGTCCCCGAGACCACCGCGCTGCTCGCCGAGCGCTTCGACCACATCTTCTACACCGGCAACGGCACGGTGGGCCGGATCGTGATGGCGGCGGCGGCGAAGAACCTCACCCCGGTGACCCTCGAACTGGGCGGCAAGTCGCCGGTCTTCGTCGACCGGGACACGGACCCGAAGGCGGTCGCGGGACGGCTGGCGGCCGGGAAGTTCCTGAACGCGGGCCAGACCTGCGTCGCCCCCGACTACGTACTGACAGACCCGGAGACCGCCCCCGCCCTCGCGGAGGCGCTCGCCGCCGCCGTCCAGGAGCTCTACGGGGCGGACGCCTCCACGCACCCCGAGTACGGCCGGATCGTGAACCGGCGCCACTTCGACCGGCTGACCGGACTCCTCGGCTCGGGCCGCACCGTCACCGGCGGCACCTACGACCGGGACGCCAAGTACATCGCCCCGACCGTGCTGGCCGATGTGGCACCGGACGCGCCCGTGATGCGGGAGGAGATCTTCGGGCCGGTACTGCCGATCGTCACGGTGGACGGCCTCGACGAGGCCATCGCGTTCATCAACGACCGGGACAAGCCGCTCGCGCTGTACGCGTTCACCGAATCGGACACCGTACGCGAACGGCTGGTCGCGGAGACCTCCTCCGGCGCCGTCGGCATCGGGCTGCCGCTGGCCCATCTGACCGTCTCCGACCTGCCGTTCGGCGGGGTCGGCGAGAGCGGCATGGGCAGCTACCACGGCCGCTACTCGCTGGAGACGTTCAGCCACCGCAAGGCGGTCCTGGACACTCCGATGCCCTGAGGAGCGAAACGGCGACGGCCCGCACCCCGAGTGGAAGGGGTGCGGGCCGTCGCGGTGTTCCCGGCGGTCAGACTCCGGCGTAGGAGTGCTTGCCGGTCACGAAGATGTTCACGCCGTAGTAGTTGAAGATCCAGCAGGCGAAGGCGATCAGCGCCAGGTAGGCGGCCTTGCGGCCCTTCCACCCGGCGGTGGCGCGGGCGTGCAGGTAGCAGGCGTACGCGACCCAGGTGATGAAGGACCAGACCTCCTTGGGGTCCCAGCCCCAGTAGCGGCCCCAGGCATCGCCCGCCCAGATCGCGCCCGCGATGATCGTGAACGTCCACAGCGGGAAGACGGCCGCGTTGATCCGGTACGAGAACTTGTCGAGGCTCGACGCGGCGGGCAGCCGCGAGAGCACGGACTCCGCGAACGCGCCCGGCTTGCCGCCGTTGGCGAGCTTGGACTCGTAGCTGTCGCGGAAGAGGTACATCAGGGTGCCGGCGCCGCCGATGAAGAACACCGCACCGCAGATGATCGCGGTGGAGACGTGGATCCACAGCCAGTACGAGTGCAGCGCGGGCACCAGCTGGTCGCTGGAGGTGTACAGCAGGGTGGTCGCGATGCCGAGGTCCAGCAGCACGGCCGTGACCAGCAGCAGCCCCATCCAGCGGACGTTCTTCTTCAGCGCGAGCAGCACCAGGTACGCGGCCACCACCACCACGGAGAACGTGATGGAGAACTCGTACATGTTGCCCCAGGGGGCACGCTGCACGGACATCGCGCGGGCGATGACCCCGCCCGCCTGGACGAGGAACGCCAGCACGGTCAGGGAGACCGCGATCCGCCCGTACAGGTCGCCCTTGAACGTGCCGCCGGCCGCGCCGGGCCCGTCCGGGACGTCGCGGGAGCCGGCCGCGGAACGGGTGACGATCTTCGGCCGTTCCAGTACGGCGGTACCGCCGGACTTCTGCGCGACCTCGACCTTCACCGTCGCGGCGGCGGCCTCCTGCGCGGTCAGCGCGGCGGCGGTACGGCCCACCTTGCTGCGGCTGCCGAACACCCACTCCGCGATGTGCGCGAAGAAGGCCAGCGTGTAGACGGCCATCGACGAATAGATCAGCACATTGCTGGTGTGTGCCAGATTCTCGTTGGTTGCGGCGGCGAGATTCACTTCTCAGCCCCTTCGGAAGGTTCTGCGGAGGACGCGGCGACGACGTCGGGGTCCGGATCGGTGTCGGGGTCGTTGTCGGGGCCGGGCGCCATCGGCGCCGCGGCGTTGAGCGTGACCGCGAGATCGGCCAGCTCCTCTGGAAGCTTCGCGGACTCGCTGCGGCCGAGTCCCGCCATCTCGACGACGGTCACGCCGTCGGCGCCGCGCACGGCACGGATCCAGACCCGGCGGCGCTGGATGAACAGCGAGCCCGCCAGACCGGCGATCGCGCCGATGGCCCCGACGAGCGCCCAGCCGCTGGCGGGCTGCTCCGAGATCTGGAAGCTGGCCCACTCCTGGATGCCCTCGAACTTGATGGAGCCCGCGCCGTCGGGCAGCTTCATCGTCTCGCCCACCAGGAGGCGCTGCTTGAGCTGCTTGCCCTTGGAGTCCTTGAACTCCTTCATCTTGGACTTGTCGAGCTGGTACACGTTCTGCGCCAGGCCCGAGTCGACGCCGAGGGAGCCGTGGTAGCCGTTGAGCGCGAGAACCGGCATGTCGGCGGCCGGGAACTGCGAGAACATCGTGCCCTTGCCGTTGCCCGCGAAGGTCGGCACGAAGAAGGCCTGGAAGCCCAGCTGGTCCTTCTTGCCGCTCTTGTCGCGGTAGCCGTCCATCACCTTGATCGCGCCGGACGAGGTGACGTTGTTGTCGAGGGGCAGCAGCGGCACGGCGGCCTTGTAGACCTCCTTGCCCCTGCCGTCCCTGACGGAGACGACGGGCGCGTAGCCGTGGGCGTTGAGGTAGACCTTCGTACCGTCGACGACGAGCGGTTCGTTCACCTTGATCACGGTCTTCTTCGGCTTGCCGTAGGCGCCGTCGGCGTACGTCACGTGCGCCTCGTACGTCCGGGGGGTGCCGATCTGCGGGCCGCTGCGCTCGTACGTGCCGATGAACTTGTCGAGGGTGAAGCTGAAGGGGGCCAGCGAGTCCTCGTCGAAGAGGGAGCCGGACTTGAAGTTGTCGTACTGGGTGATCGTGTTGGAGAACCCGTCGCCCTCGACGATCAGTTTGGCGCCCTCGGACTTGAAGAGCTGCCCCCAGGCGAAGGCCACCAGCATCACGATGAGCGCGATGTGGAACATCAGGTTCCCGGCCTCGCGCAGATAGCCCTTCTCTGCGGCGACCGCGTCCCCGTCGACATGGGCCCGGTAGCGGCGCTTGCGCATCATCACGCGCGCGGCCTCCCGGACGTCCTCGGGTGCGGCCTCGGTGCGCCAGGTGGTGTACGCGGGCAGCCGGGTCAGCCGCTTGGGCGCGCCGGGCGCGTGGCTGCGCAGCTGGCCGATGAAGGTCCCGGTGCGCGGCACGATGCAGCCGATGAGCGAGACGAACAGCAGGATGTAGATCGCGGAGAACCACACCGAGCTGTAGACGTCGAAGAACTGGAGCTTCTCGTAGATCGGCGTGACGGTGGTGTGCAGGCCCTTGAAGGTCTGCACCTTGAGTTCGTCGACGCTGTTCTGCGGGATCAGCGAGCCGGGAATGGCGCCGAGCGACAGCAGGAAGAGCAGGATCAGGGCGACCCGCATGGAGGTCAGCTGCCGCCAGAACCAGCGGATCCAGCCGATGATGCCCATGGCGGGGAGATTCGCCAGGGCCTCCTCGCGGGGGGCGGTGGAGAGCTGGGAGCCTGCGGCGCCGAGCTCACGGGCGGTCTCCCGGTCCTGCTCCGCGCGCACCTCGCGCTCGTCGGGGCGCTCGCGCTCCTGGGACGGGTTGGACTTGGTGTTGCTCATTCGGTACTCAGATCCCCACCTGGAAGCCGGCGGACCAGCCCTGCAGTTCCTGCATCATGCTGCCCCACGCTCCGGTCAGCAGGAGCAGCCCGGTCACGATCATCATTCCGCCGCCGATGCGCATCACCCAGACGTAGTGGCGCTTGACCCAGCCGAACGCGCCGAGTGCCTTGCGGAAGGCGACGGCGGCGAGCACGAACGGGATGCCGAGGCCGAGGCAGTAGGCGACGGTCAGTATCGCCCCGCGCCCGGCGGTGCCCTGGTCCATCGCGAGGATGCTCACCGAGCTCAGTGTCGGGCCGAGGCAGGGCGTCCAGCCGATCCCGAAGAGCGCGCCGAGCAGCGGGGCACCCACCAGGCCGGTCACCGGCTTCTTGTGGATGCGGAACTCGCGCTGGGTCATCCACGGCATCAGGCCCATGAAGAAGACCCCCATGAGGATCATCAGGACGCCGAGGATCTTGGTGAGCGGGCCGCTGTTCGCCTGGAGCGTGTCGCCGAAGTAGCCGAAGAGGGCGCCGCCGGAGACGAACACGGCGGTGAAGCCCGCGACGAAGAGCGAGGCGCCCGCGACCATCCGCCCCCGTCTGGCATCGGCCAGATCGGCGCCGCTGACCCCGGTGACGTAACTGAGGTATCCGGGGACGAGCGGCAGGACGCACGGGGAGAAGAAGGAGACGAGCCCGCCGAGCAGGGCGATGGGCAGAGCGACCAGAAGCGCTCCGCTCATGACCGTCTCGTTCTGTGTGGCGGCGGCGAGGGCGATCACCTGATCACTTCTCCGCGATCAGCGGGTCGAGCATCTTGCGCAGGTTGGTGTCGTCGAGCGGGCCCACGTACCGGGCCGCCAGCTTGCCGTCCCGGTCGATGACGACGGTCGACGGAATGGACTGGAGCTTGAACGTGCCCTTGGGGAAGCGCAGCAGGAGCTTGCCGGTCGGGTCGTAGAAGCTCGGGTAGGTGACGCCGAAGTCCTTCTCGAAGCTGACCGCCTGGGCGCGTTCCGGGTCGCGGGTGTTGACCCCGACGAACTGGACGCCCTGGTCCTTGGTGGCCTTGGCCACCTTGGTGAAGTACTTCGCTTCGAGCCGGCAGGGGGCGCACCACGAACCCCAGGCGTTGAGGACGACGATCTTGCCCTTGTAGTCCGCGAGGTCGAGCTGCTTGCCGTCCAGGCTCTCGCCGTCGAGCTTCGGGGCCTCGGCGCGCTCACCCTTGGCCGCGGTGGAGATTCCGCTGTTGCCCGTGACGAAGTTCGTGTCGCCACCGCCACTGGTCTTGTTGCCGGAATCGCACGCGCTCAGCGTCAGTGCGAGCGCGGCGGCCACCGCGGGTGCGGCGAGCGGGGTGAAGCGGCGTCGGGATGCGCGGCCATGGCTCATGTGAAAAGTTTCGCATGGCGGTTTCGGGGATCTTGGGCACCCCCCTCGGTGCCCGTAAAGCCCGTTGTCAGGCTTGTTTAAAGAAGGTGTTCCAGCCGCCCTCCGGTGCCTGTCCGACCTCAAGCGTGCGGAGCTTCGCGAGCACCGCCGGGTCCTGGACATCGAGCCAGTCGACGAACTGCCGGAATGAGACGAGGCGCACATCCGGCTTCCCCGCGATGTGCTTGAGGGTCTCCTCCACGGCGTCCATGTAGATGCCGCCGTTCCACTCCTCGAAGTGGTTTCCGATGTAGAACGGGGCGCGGTTCGTCTCGTACGCGCGCTTGAAACCGCTGAGATACGACTGGGTGGCCTGTTCGCGCCAGCCCGGATACCGGGACGGCATTCCCTTGGTCGAATTCTGCGACTGGTTGGCCAGGATGTTGTAGTCCATCGAGAGGACCTCGAAGGTGTGGCCGGGGAACGGCATGCCCTGGAGCGGCAGGTCCCAGACGTCCATGCGCTTCTTGGGCCAGACCTGGGTGCCGCCGGGCGAACTGGCGTCGTAGCGCCAGCCGAGCTTCTTCGCCGTCGGAAGCAGATTCTCCTGTCCGAGCAGACAGGGGGCGCGGCCGCCGATGAGTTCCTTGCGGTAGTCGAAGGGGAGCGGATCCTCGTCCGTCCAGCCGGTGTTGGTGCGCCATTCGGTGACGAAGGAGATCGCCTGGTCGATTTCGCTCTGCCACTGGGAGGCGGACCAGTTCTCGACGGATCCGGAGCCGCTGCAGAAATGCCCGTTGAAATGGGTGCCGATCTCGTGGCCGTCGAACCAGGCCTGGCGGACGTTCGTCAGCGTCGCCTTGAGGTGTTCGTCGGTGAGATATCCGATGTCGGAGGCGCCGACGGGGTTGTTGGGCGGGCGGTAGAGCGATTTCTTCGATTCGGGCAGCAGATACAGCCCGGAGAGGAAGAAGGTCATCGCCGCGTCGTGTTCCTTGGCGAGTTTCAGAAAGCGCGGGAAGAGCCCGTTGCCGACCTCTCCGGCACCGTCCCAGGAGAAGATCACGAACTGCGGCGGCTTCTGGCCCGGCTCCAGCGGGACCGGTGCGGCCGGCTGGTGCGGCTGCTTCCCGGTGTCGGCGGTGGAACCGTCCCCGATGGACCTCACGTCCTTCTTCGCGGGCCCGGTCCCCTTGGCGGTCCCGTCGGCACCCTTCTCGCCCTTGCCCGGACCCGCTCGGCCGGAGTCGGAGGAGTCGGACGAACTGCAGCCCGCCACCCCGATGGCGGCCGCGGCCCCAAGCCCGGCTCCGAGCAAACCCCTTCGGCTGATGTCACGCATGCGGTTCCCATCTGCGGTCGTTTTGCCTTAAGTCCATACAAACTGCCGAAGGCTTAGATGGGCGAAGCAACACGAGGGTTCCCCGAAATAGCACACAATTCTTTACGGATCCAGACCCCGACCATGACCGAACATAAGATCGACTATGGAATCACGCCAAAAAGGGCATACCGAAACCCCGGGTGCGAGAACTCCACCCGGTTGGCTTCGAACAACCCGAGATCCGGCGAACCGCGGGCCGGAGAACCCCGGCCCGAAGAACCCCGGGCCGGGGGCCGGTTACGCGCCGAACCCCTTGGACGCCCCCTTCACCGGCTTGGCGCCCGCGAGGAGGTGCGCCGGGACGAGGTCCCGGGCCGGCTCCGAGTACCCGACCGACACGATCTTGTCGCCCCGGTAGGTGAAGCTGGTCAGCGAGGCGAGCGTGCACTGCCGCTTGCGCGGGTCGTGCCAGAGCCGCCGCCGCTCCACGAAGCTCCGGACGATCCAGATCGGCAGCTGGTGGCTGACGCACACCGCCTCGTGCCCGCGGGCCGCGTCACGCGCCGCGTCCAGGGCACCCATCATCCGGACGACCTGCTCGATGTACGGCTCACCCCACGACGGCCGGAACGGGTTCGTCAGGTGCTTCCAGTTGTCCGGCTTGCGCAGCGCCCCGTCACCGACGCCGAAGGTCTTGCCCTCGAAGACGTTGGCGGCCTCGATGAGCCGCCCGTCGGTGGCGAGGTCCAGCCCGTGCGCCTTGGCGACCGGCGTGGCCGTCTCCTGGGCGCGCTCCAGCGGAGAGGCGACGACATGGGTGATGTCGCGCTTCTCCAGGTGCTCGGCGACCCGGTCGGCCATCTGCCGGCCGAGCTCGGAGAGGTGGTAGCCGGGGCGGCGTCCGTACAGCACGCCGTCCGGGTTGTGCACCTCTCCGTGGCGCATCAGGTGGACGACGGTGATGTCCTCGCGCCCGGTGTCGCTGCTCTTCTCGCTGCTGTTCTCGCTCATGCGGTGGCCTCCGATGCGGCGCGGGCTGCGGCGGGCAGCGCGGCGGCGATCCGCTCGACGGCCCGGGTGTCGTGGGCGGTGGAGACGAACCACGACTCGAACGCCGACGGCGGCAGATAGACGCCCTGCGCCAGCATCGAGTGGAAGAACGGGGTGAAGCGGAACGCTTCCTGCCGCTTGGCGTCCTCGTAGTCACGGACCGGCCGGTCCGTGAAGAAGACGGAGAACATGTTGCCCGCCACCTGCACGGTGTGCGCGACGCCCTCCTTGGCGAGTGCCTCGCTCACCAGCCCCCGGATCTCCGCGGAGACCGCGTCGACCTTCGCGTAGGCGGCGTCGTCCAGCAGTCGCAGCTGGGCGAGACCGGCGGCCGTCGCGACCGGGTTACCGGAGAGGGTGCCCGCCTGGTAGACCGGGCCGGCCGGGGCCAGGTGCGCCATCACGTCGGCGCGCCCGCCGAAGGCCGCGGCCGGGAAGCCGCCGCCCATCACCTTGCCGAAGGTCATCAGGTCGGGCCGCACCCCGTCGATGCCGAACCAGCCGGCCTTCGACGTACGGAATCCGGTCATGACCTCGTCGGAGATGTACAGCGCGCCGTCGTCCGCGCAGATCTGCTTGAGCCCGGCGTTGAAACCGTCCAGCGGCGGCACGACGCCCATGTTGCCCGGCGACGCCTCGGTGATCACACAGGCGATCTCGCCGGGGTGCGCGGCGAACACGGCCCGCACGGCCTCCAGGTCGTTGTACGGCACCACGATCGTGTCGCCGGCCTGGGCGCCGGTGACCCCCGGCGTGTCCGGCAGCCCGAAGGTCGCGACCCCGGACCCGGCGGCGGCGAGCAGCGCGTCGACGTGACCGTGGTAGCAGCCGGCGAACTTCACGATCTTGGCCCGGCCGGTGAAACCGCGGGCGAGGCGGATCGCGGACATGGTCGCCTCCGTGCCGGACGACACGAGCCGCACCTGCTCCACCGGGTCGACCCGGGCGACGATCTCCTCGGCGAGCGCGACCTCGCCCTCACCGGGCGTACCGAACGAGGTGCCGCGGGCGACAGCCTCCTGGACTGCGGCGATGACCTCCGGGTGGGAATGGCCGAGAATCATCGGCCCCCACGAGCACACGAGGTCGACGTACTCACGGCCGTCGGCATCGGTGAGGTACGGGCCGGTGCCGGACACCATGAAGCGGGGTGTACCGCCCACGGCCCGGAAAGCACGTACCGGAGAGTTCACGCCGCCGGGCGTCACGAGGGACGCGCGGTCGAAAAGCGTCTGCGAAACTGGGGCGTCATAGGGAAAGCTCACACATGCCATGGTGTCAGAGCCACGGACGGTATTTGCGGACAGGTGTTTCACCGCACGCCCGTGGGGGAGGTCACTGACACGATGATCGGGTTGCGCGGCGGGGGCTGTGTCTCCTAGTTAGTAGTCGGGTGGATGAGATATGCATCGCGGTGGCGGAGTGGGCGAAGGGACCGACGACCTGGGGCCCGAGCCTGCCCGGCGGGGTCGGCACCGGCGCGAGGCTGAGCGCGGACAGGGCATACAGGCCGGTGGTGCGCAGGTGGGCGACGGAGCCGGAAGCAGGAGTAGTGGCCGGGTGGGGGTGACCTACAAGTACTTCGGGGCTCCCGATGGCGCCACTGCCGCACGCGTGCCGATTTCCATGCGCCCGGAGGAGCTCGGCGGCGATGAGCTGGGCATGGGCGGCATGTTCAGCAAGATCAAGCCGGAGACGGTGGCCGCGATGGTCCTGACCGGCATACAGGGCATACCCCTGCACAAGGTCCCGCCGCTGGAGCTGGTCGTCCTGCACCCCGACTACGCGGTGGTCAGGCTCCCGATGACGGTCGTGGACCCGCTGCGCGGAGTCGGCGAGGAGTCGGTGGGTGCCGCTGCCTTCATCTGGTCCACGGTCCCGGACCGCGGCGGCCCGCGTGACGCGTACAACGTCTACCAACTGCTGCACGAGTGGCAGGACTTCTCCCACCGTCTGCACGACGCGGGACATCAGGCGTACTGCCTCGTGTGGCCCTGACCGGGGTCTGAGGGGGGCTGAGGGGACGGGCGGGAGTCCGGGCGGGCGGCACCTTCGGGACCGTCGCTTCACTCTGCGGAGTGGAGTCGGCCGCCCGCGAGGGGGACTTCGGCCTCGCCGTGCTCCGCTCCCGTCGCGGGCCGCCCAACGATGGGCGCATGTCACTGATTACCCTGCGTTCGCTGGCCGGACGCGTCGTTCCCGCGCTGCTGGTCGCCCAAGCCGTTTTCCTCCCGCTCCAGCCCGCCTCCGCCGCCGGACACGGGGCGCACCCGTGCCGCTCGTCCGCCGGCTGCGGTTCGGTCGTCGTCGCCCCGGTCTCCCAGGCCGCACCCGACGACGGTGAGTGCGCCAGCCCGGAGCCGGTCGTCTGCCTGATCCGGCGGGAGACCCCGCAGCAGCGCGAGGTCGCCCGTGACCAGCGGATGCGGTACCACCAGCTCCTTGAGGACATGGAGCGCGAGGAGTGCGCCATGCGCGCAGAGGGGCGCTCGGAGGAGGACATCGCCCGCACGCTGGTCCGGATGCGCAACGACGCCAAGGACATCGTCCGCGCCGGGATGACCCCGGAGCAGGTCGCGGAGCTGGAGGCGCGCAACGAGAAGAAGTACGGCAACCCGCTCGGCCCGACGGCGGACCAGCTCTACCTGAAGTACGGCTCCTGGGAGCAGGTCACCGAAGCCGCCACCCGTTCGAGCGCGGCCGTGGACCACGAGCTCGGCCTGGAATTCCGCCACTGCTCCTGCGAGGTCCTCCTGGCGGCGTGAACCGCCCGCCACCCGCCCGCGGCGCCCCGCCGGACCAATCCGGCGGGGCGTCCGTGCCGAACAATTCACGTGGGCCGACGCACTCCCGCGACGGCACATCACCACGACGGTCACTCCCGGCGGGCACGGCCCGCACAGCAGGTGAGCACCATGACACCGACCCGGCAGCTGCTCGGCCGAGATCTTCCCCCGCTCTTCGCGACCCCGGATCTGCCGGGCGCGCGCACCCCGGTCATCCAGGGGCACTGGTGCCGGGGGGCCGCCGAGACCACGGAGACCACGGGAACGAGGCGTGCGGGTGCCACCGCTGAACACCTGCCCGCCGAACGCGCGCCCACCTGCACGGAGGGCGCCCGTCGGCCAGCCGTATCCGGCCATTCATTGGCCGAAGAATGATCTTCAGCTGACCTGCCGAACCTGCCGATGCAGGAGGCACAGAAACTGAGGGAGGCCTGCCATGGGCGACATTCTGCTGACCCTGTCCATCCCCGTGCTGGTCTTCGCCTCCGGCGTCTACGCCGCAGCTGAGAGCTGGTGGCGGCGTCGGCATCCGGCGCCGCCGTCCCCGTACACCCACCAGGCGGCCCGGCTGGCCGAGCGGGCGATGCTGGTGGACGCCGAGAGGATCGTGGACAGCGCGTACGGATGCGTCGGGGCGCTCTACGACGGGCCGAGTGCGCCGGGCGCACCTGTTTCGGCCACGGGTGTCACCCCCGGGCAGGCCGCCAGTCCGGGTCACGGCCGGTCAGCGCCAGCACCCGCGCGAAGGGGCTAGCCCCCTCCGGTACGGGGAACGGCTCACCGAACACCTTCGCCTCCCTGGCCTTCGGCGCCATCGCGGCCATCGCCGGGGCCAGCTCGTCCACCACGTCCGCGTCCGGCACGAATTCCTGGCCGGTCGCGCGGGCCAGGTCCCACGCGTGGACGGTCAGATCACCGAGCACCATGTGACCGACGGTCCGGGCCGGGAACCCCATCGCGCCCGTCGTCCCGTCCTCCGCGCCGGGCCGCGCCCACGCGTCGACCAGCGCGGCCGTCCGCTCCCCGAAGCGGTCGCGCCAGTCCCCGGTGACCGCGTCCGGCGTCTCGCCGAACTCCGCCTCCTCCCGCGCCGCCAGGGCCGTGAAGTTGACGACCACCTGGCTGAGATGGCTGATCAGGGCGCGGACGTCGTACTCCGCGCAGGGGGTGGGAGCGGCCAGCCGGCTGTCGTCGATCCCCCGGACCACGGGCACCGCGCCGGCCGCCGCCGCTTCCAGCAATTCGCTGATCTTCTTCATGCTTCGACCCTGCACGCGGCAGCCGCGGAGGTCTTGAAGAAACACGACAGCCGGAACACCGCGACCGGGACACAGGCACCGTCCCGGCCATAGGATCGGCCGTCATGGCTGGCCACACAGGTCCCCGGCGCGACACCCGGGGCATCGTCGACGCCCCCGAACTGTTCACGCACGTGACGTTCCGGCGTCGCGAACCCGCGCCCGAGCTGCGCCCGTACCTGGAGCACTACTGGCTGATCGACTGGGACCTGCCGGAGCCCTACCTCTCCCACCTGGTCCCGCACCCCAGCGTCAACCTGGTCTTCGAGCGGTACCCGGGCCGCGGTGACGACGAGGCCGGGTTCGCGGAGGTCTCCGGCATCGGCCTGGAGCTGTTCACGCAGAAGCTGGAGGGGCGGGGGCGGGTCTGCGGGGTGCAGTTCCGGCCCGGCGGCTTCCACCCGTTCGCACCGGACCGGCCGGTGTCCGAGTGGACGGGGCGGCGGGTCCCGGCGCCCGAGTTGTTCACGCCGCCCGCCGCACCGGCCTCGGTCCTGGACCCCGCCGGGGAGGACGAGCGGATCGCGGCGCTCGACGCGTACCTGCTGGCGCTCGGTCCCGCACCGGATCCGCAGGCCGACCGGGCGATGGCCCTGGTCGAGCTGGTGCGCACCGACCGCACGGTCCGCCGGGTCGGCGGACTCGCCCGCGCGGAGGGGGTGTCGGTCCGCTCGCTCCAGCGGCTGTTCGCCACGTACGTCGGCGTCGGCCCGAAGTGGGTGATCCTCCGCTACCGCATCCACGAGGCGCTGGAACGCGCCGAATCGGAGCCGGAGGTGGACTGGGCGGCGCTCGCGGCGGATCTCGGCTACAGCGACCAGGCGCACCTGGTCAGGGACTTCACCGCGACGGTGGGCGTGCCGCCGACCGCGCTGAGCACCCGCTGACTGTCAGTGCCGCGTCCTACAGTTTCGGCATGGAGCGCACCGAAACATCATCCGTACGGATCGAGCCCTGGTCGGACAGCGATCTGGAGCTGCTCCGCCGCGCCAACGCCCCGGAGCTGATGGACCATCTGGGCGGCCCCGAGTCCGAGGAGCAGCTCGTCGGCCGCCACGCCCGCTACGTGGCACTGAGCGCGGACCGCACCGGCCGGGGCCGGATGTTCCGCATCACGCTGAGCGGCGAGGACGAGGCCGTGGGCACCATCGGCTTCTGGGAGCGCGGCTGGCGGGGCCAGGAGGTGTACGAGACGGGGTGGGCCGTTCTCGCGGGGTTCCAGGGGCGGGGCATCGCCTCTGCCGCGACGGCGGCGGTGGCCGCGCAGGCGCGCGCCGAGCACAAGCACCGCTATCTGCACGCCTATCCGTCCGTGGCCAACGGCGCGTCGAACGCGGTGTGCCGCAAGGCGGGGTTCACCCTGCTCGGTGAGTGCGAGATCGAGTACCCGCCCGGCCATCCGCTGCTGACGAACGACTGGCGGCTCGATCTGCATCCGGAGCGCTGACAGGGCCCAGGGCCGGGTTCCGCGGAACTCGTTTGACCATCGGGGCGGCCTCCTGGATATTTATCTGCGTTGCGCAGCTTATGCGTGACGCATTCAATGACCCCGGACAGCCCGGACGCCCCGAGGAGACCCACCCGCCATGCTCACTCTCGTCACCGGCAGCCGAGGCCGCGTCGGCTCCACGCTCGCCGCCCTCCTGCACGACCGCGGCCACCCCGTCCGCGCCGCCTCCCGCAATCCCGCCGAACTCGCGCTGCCGGCCGGCGTCCCGGCCGCGGCCTGCGACCTCGGCGACCCCGGCACCTTCCCGGCCGCGCTGGACGGCGTCGACTCCGTGTTCCTGTACGCGGAGCCGTCCCACATCGACGACTTCCTGACCGCCGCACGGGCCGCCGGGGTCGGTCACATCGTGCTGCTCTCGTCCAGTTCGGTGCTGGCCCCCGACCCCGCCGCCAACCCCGTCGCTGCCTCCCACCACGCGGTCGAGGAGGCCCTGACCGCCTCGCCCCTCCGCTCGACGTTCCTGCGCCCCGGCGACTTCGCGAGCAACGCCTACCAGTGGGCGGGCGCCTTCCGCGGCGGGCGCCCCGTCGACCTGCCCTACCCCCTCAGCCAGACCAGTCCGATCGACGAGACCTCCATCGCGGAGGCGGCCCTCGCCGTGCTCACCGAGACCCGGCTGCAGGGCACCTCGTACCACCTGACCGGCCCCGAATCCCTCACCGCGACCGAACAGGTCGAGCTGCTGGCCGCGGCCTCCGGCAGCGCCACGACCGTCAACGCCGTGAGCCGGGAGGCCTGGAAGGAGTCCGTCTCCCCCTTCCTGCCCGCGGAGTTCGCCGAGGGGCTGCTCAGCCACTGGGCCGCCACCGACGGTTCACCGGCCGAGGTCACCCGCGACACGGAGAGGCTCATCGGGCGCCCGGCGCGCACGTTCGCCTCCTGGGCCGCCGAACACGCCGCCGCCTTCCGCCCGTAAGCCCGCGCCGACCCCGCACGCCCCCGCACCGCCCGAATTCCCTGGCAGGCGCACCCGGACCGGTGACATCCTGACCGGGTGAACGGACCGGAGATCCACCTCGAAGTCGCCCCCGAACTCAGGCTCTTCGTGGCGCACCACCGCCGCGGGGCACGGACGGCCGTGACCACCGACGGCTCGTCCACCCTCGGCCATGTCGTCGAATCGCTCGGGGTCCCGCTCACCGAGGCCGGACAACTCCTGGTGGACGGCCGCCCCGTCCCGTTCTCGCACATCCCCGCCGCGGGCGAGGTGGTCGACGTCCTCGCCGTGGAGCGCCCGCAGCAGGTGCCGGGCGCGCCCCTGCGCTTCCTCCTCGACGTCCACCTCGGCACCCTCGCGCGGCGGCTGCGGCTGCTCGGCGTCGACGCCGCCTACGAGTACGAGGACATCGGCGACCCCGCGCTGGCCACCCGCTCGGCGCGGGAGCGGCGCGTCCTGCTCTCCCGGGACCGGGGGCTGCTCCACCGGCGGGAGATCTGGGCGGGGGCGTACGTCTACAGCGACCGGCCGGAGGAGCAGCTGCGGGACGTGCTGGGCCGGTTCGCGCCCGCGCTCGATCCGTGGAGCCGGTGCACCGCGTGCAACGGACGGCTGGCGGCGGCCGACAAGGACAGCGTGGGCACTCGGCTGGAGAGCGGCACGCAACGCTCGTACGACGTCTTCGCGCAGTGCACGGAGTGCGAGCGGGTGTACTGGCGCGGCGCCCACCACGCCCGGCTGGAGGCGATCGTCACCGAGGCGGTCCGCGATTTCGGCGGCTCCCCCGCCGTATGGCCGAACCGCTCTGGCGGCTGAGCGCGGCCGGGCGCCACCGGTCCCGGCCCCCGCCTCACCGCTCCTCGCCGCCCTCCCGCAACTCCGCGACCTGCGCCGCGCTCAGCTCCACCGTCCGCCGCATATGGGCGATGAGCAGCGCGACCTCGTCGTCGCCGTAACGCTCGAACATGGCCGCCCAGCCGCCGTTCAGCCGCTCCCAGACCGCCCCGAACTCCGCCATCCGTTCCGGCACGGTCGCGACGAGGACCCGCCGCCGGTCCACCGTGTCCCGTGCGCGGGTGACGTAACCGGCCCGCTCCAGCCGGTCGACCAGCCGGGTCGCGGAGCCCGTGGTGAGCCCGGTCAGCTCCGCGATCCGCCCCGTGGTGACGGGAGCCGCCTCCAGGCTGAGCAGGTTGAGGCACTGGAGGTCGGTCGGGTGGAGCCGCAGCCGGTCCGCGACGGCCTGGTTGAACAGGGCGTAGGCGGCCATGTAGCGGCGCGACACGACGGACAGCTCACCGAGCATCGCGGCACGGCGGGGCGGGACGGACTTCTGCGGCATACAGAGAGTGTACGAAGCAGAGGGTGCACCAAGCAGAGGGTGCGTCCAGCGCGGACATCGGCCTCAGAAGACGTACTCGTCACCGGTCGCCGGGGCCAGCACCTCGTGCTCGCTGTTCTTCGCGTTCCGGTCCGTCGCCCCGCCGTTCCAGGCGGTGTCGATCCGGACGACCACCTCCGCAGGCCGCCCCTGGAGCTGGAGTTCGAGGGCGAGCTGCCGCTGCCGCGAGCCGTCCGCGGGCAGCGGGCCCGTGCGGCACAGCACGGTCTGCGCGTCGGCCTGGAGGCACTGCGCGGGCAGCACCTGGCGGCCGGAGAGCGGCACGGACACCCGTAGCCGGACGGTGGCACCCGTGAGGTCGGCGGGTCCGCTGTTCCGGCTGGTCAGCCAGACGCCGAGCCCGGTGCCCCACAGCGAGACGTGCCCGTGGTGCGACACATCCGCCTCGGGCGCGATGCTCGGCGCGGCGGTCGGCGGGACGGCGTCGGCCGTCCCGCCCGCACCCAGCGCCAGAGTCGATGCCACGGCCGCCGCGGCGGACACCCTCAGGAGGGCCTTGCACGTCACTGCCATGTCCTGAAGATACAGATCTGCACGAATTATCCATATGTTCCGACCGGTTCGGCGCGTCTCCGCACTCCGTCCCCTCCCCCATCCCGCCGCCCCGCTCATGACACGCTGATCACATGTCTGTGGTCCGCTCCATCGCCCTGTTCGTCGTCGCCGCGCTCTTCGAGATCGGCGGCGCCTGGCTGGTCTGGCAGGGCGTCCGGGAACACCGCGGCTGGGCCTGGATCGGTGCGGGGATCGTCGCGCTGGCCACATACGGCTTCGTCGCCACGCTCCAGCCGGACGGCGAGTTCGGGCGCGTGCTCGCGGCGTACGGCGGGGTCTTCGTCGCGGGCTCGATCGTCTGGGGCATGGTCGCGGACGGCTACCGGCCCGACCGCTGGGACGTCACCGGCGCACTGGTCTGCCTGGCCGGCATGGCCGTGATCATGTACGCCCCCCGCAATCACTGAGCGCGCCCCTGCCTATCCTGGGCCCGTACCGATCAGCTGTCCGAGGAGAGCCCGCCATGGCCGCATCCCCCATCGCCGTCATCACCGGAGCGAGCAGCGGCATCGGTGCCGCGACCGCACGGCAGCTGGCGGCCGCCGGCTACCGCGTCGTGGTCACCGCCCGCCGCAAGGACCGCATCGAGGCGCTCGCCGCCGAGATCACCGGGGCGGGCCACGAGGCCACGGCCTACGCCCTGGACGTCACGGACCGGGCCGCGGTCGACGAGTTCGCCACCGCGTTCCGCTCCCTCGCGGTCCTGGTGAACAACGCGGGCGGTGCGCTCGGGGCCGACCCCGTCGCCACCGGCGACCCGGCCGACTGGCGCCAGATGTACGAGACCAACGTCATCGGCACCCTCAACGTGACCCAGGCCCTGCTCCCCGCGCTCACCGCGAGCGGCGACGGCACGGTGGTCATCCTCTCCTCGACCGCGGGCCTCTCCTCCTACGAGGGCGGCGGCGGCTACGTGGCCGCCAAGCACGGCGAACACGTCCTGGCCGAGACCCTGCGGCTGGAGATCGTCGGCACCCCGGTCCGCGTCATCGAGGTCGCCCCCGGCATGGTCAAGACCGAGGAGTTCGCGACCACCCGCTTCCGCGGCGACACCGAGAAGGCGGCCAAGGTCTACGCGGGCGTCGACGCCCCCCTCAGCGCGGACGACGTGGCCGACACCATCACCTGGGCCGTCACCCGCCCCAGCCACGTCAACATCGACCTCCTGGTCGTCCGCCCCCGCGCCCAGGCCTCCAACTCCAAGGTCCACCGCACGAGCTGACCCCGCGCCCCCCGACGCGGGGTCTCCGGCAGCGGCCCCGCGTCAGCCCTTCACGCAGATGACCTGCTTCAGCTTCGCGACGACCTCCACCAGATCCCGCTGCTGGTCGATGACCTTCTCGATCGGCTTGTACGCACCGGGGATCTCGTCCACGACACCGGAGTCCTTGCGGCACTCCACGCCCCGCGTCTGCTCCTCCAGGTCCTTCGTCGAGAAGCGCTTCCTGGCGGCGTTCCGGCTCATCTTCCGGCCCGCCCCGTGCGAGGCCGAGTTGAAGGACTTCTCGTTGCCGAGGCCCTTCACGATGTAAGAGCCGGTGCCCATCGAGCCCGGGATGATCCCGAAGTCACCGGAGCCGGCCCGGATGGCGCCCTTTCGGGTGACCAGCAGGTCCATGCCGTCGTACCGCTCCTCCGCCACGTAGTTGTGGTGACAGGAAATGACGGGTTCGAAGGTCACCTTGGCCTTCTTGAACTCCTTGCGGACCACGTCCTGGAAGAGCGCCATCATGATCGCGCGGTTGTGCTTCGCGTACTCCTGCGCCCAGAACAGGTCGTTGCGGTAGGCCTCCATGGGCGGCGTGTCCGCGATGAAGACCGCGAGGTCGCGGTCGATCAGATCCTGGTTGTGCGGCAGCTTCTGCGCCTCGCCGATATGGAAGGCGGCCAGTTCGTTGCCGACGTTCCGGGAACCGGAGTGCAGCATCAACCAGACCGAACCCGACTCATCGAGACAGAACTCGACGAAGTGATTCCCCGCTCCGAGCGTTCCCATCTGCTTCGTGGCACGTTCCCGACGGAATTTGACCGCTTCGGCCACTCCGTCGAACCGCCCCCAGAAGTCGTCCCAGTCGGTCGCCGCCAGCCCGTGCAGCCTGCCCGGGTCCACCGGATCGTCGTGCATCCCCCGGCCGACCGGAATGGCCTGCTCGATCTTGGACCGGAGCCTGGTCAGGTCCCCGGGCAGGTCGTTGGCGGTCAGCGAGGTCTTGACCGCGGACATGCCACAGCCGATGTCCACGCCCACCGCCGCCGGGCAGACCGCGCCGTGCATCGCGATGACCGAGCCGACCGTGGCGCCCTTGCCGAAGTGGACGTCCGGCATGACGGCCAGGCCCTTGATCCACGGCAGGGTGGCGACGTTGCGCAGCTGCTGCATCGCGACGTCCTCGACCTTGGCCGGGTCGGTCCACATGCGGATGGGTACCTTCGCACCCGGCACCTCTACGTACGACATAGCTCCTCGATTCCCCCGAAAAGTCTGAAAGCGCAAAACCGGTACCAAGGTCGGCAAAAGTATCGGCCGACCGGCGACCACGGCAGCGCGTGCGATACACATTGTGTCCACCGGCCGCCGACGAGCGGCAACCGTTTTTCGCACGAAGGGAGCCCAGGAACGTGCGACGAATGGCGTACGCGCCCGGCGCCGTGCTCATTGCAGCGCTCGCGGTCGGCTGCAGCAGCGGCACCGGATCCGGCGATTCCGCCACCGACAGCAAACCCGGTGCCGTGGCTTCCTCCACCGCGCCCCCGGGCAAGTACCGCACGCTTCCCGAGGCCTGCCGCTCGGTCTCGCCCGCCACCCTGAAGGACCTGCTGCCCGGCTCCGCCGAGCTGCCGGAAGCCCAGCAGGAGAAGGTCTTCGACGGTTCGCCCGCCGTCACGTACGACACCGACCGCCGGGTCGGCTGCCGCTGGAAGACCGAGGCGCCCGACGGCGCGCACAGCCTCTTCGTCGACTTCGAGCGGGTCGTCTCGTACGACCCATCCGTGAGCGACGACGACCGCGCCCGCGAGGTGTACGCGAAGAAGGAGGCCGCTGCCGACCTGCCCTCCGCGCAGCCCGGCAGCAGCACGGACAGCGGCACTCCGGACGCCTCCGACTCCCCGTCCGCGACCGCGAGCGGAAAGCCGGGCAAGGGGGACAAGGGAGACAAGGGGAGCAAGGGTGGCGGCAAGGGCGCGGGCAAGAGCTCGGATCCGGACGCGGGGGAGAGCGCCGACCCGGGTGGTTCCGGGGACGGCGGCGCCGCCGAGAACCTCCAGCCCCGGGTCCTCGATTCGCTCGGCGACAGCGCATTTCTGGACGATCTGCTCACCCGGGCAGGTTCTACCGCACAGCACCGCACCGTGAGCGTGGTATTCCGCACATCGAATGTCATCGTGACCATCCAGTACACCGCGCAGCCGGCCCTCTCCACGGAGATCCCCGACAGCAAGGAACTGCAGGAGAAGGCCCAGGCGCTGGGCCGGAAGCTGGTCGACGGCTTCAGCGAGTGACCCCGTCCCCGGCCGGTCCGGTCCGGCCCGCGGCGGGTCCGTGAGCCGACCGGCCGAGGCGGCATCCGGCCGCCGTCCGTCGTACCGTGGCCCTCCGGAACCACCGTCCGCGTCCCTGTCCACCGACCGTCCGGCCGCCCGAACGCCGCGCCACCCGAGTGAAGGAACCATGCACCGATCAGCCCCGCGACTCACCCGCATACTCGCCTGCGCCGCCGTTCCGGTGATGCTCGTCGTCGCCGGCTGCTCGTCGGACTCCGACAGCGGGAAGGACAAGGCCTCTGCCTCGTCCGCCGCACCGGAGGCCACGAAGACGGAACCCGAGGTGGCGGCCGCGAAGTTCGCCGCGCTGCCCGACCCGTGCAAGTCGATCACCGCGAAGACGGTCAAGTCCCTGGTCCCCGCGGTCAAGGACAAGCAGGGCACGCAGGGCAGGTCCAGCGACACCGCCGCCCGCGGCAGCTGCTCCTGGAACGGCCTGGACGACAACGGCGTCAAGGGCTCCCAGTACCGCTGGCTCGACACCGGCTTCACCCGCTTCGCCTCCGACCAGGCCCTGGGCAGCGGCGCGGACCGGGCCGGCGAGGACCTGACGAAGCAGGTCGCCAAGGTCAAGGCGACCGAGGGCGCCAAGAAGCTCGTCGCGGCTCCCGTCAGCGGGATCGGCGAGCAGGCCACCCTGATCACCTACGACCTCGAAAAGACGAGCGAGGACTTCCGCTACGCGACGATCGTCGCCCGTACCGGGAACGTCGTCGTGACCCTCACCTACAACGGCGCGGGTTACGCGGGGTCGAAGACCCCCTCGGCCGAGAAGATCACCACGGGCGCCAAGATGGGCGCGCGCGACGCCGTCGCCTCGGTCGCCACCGCCAACGAGAGCCCGAAGACGAGCGCGTCGCCCGACGCGCCCAAGTCGTCCGGCAAGCCCACGGACAAGGCGTCGGACAAGGCGTCGGACAAGGCTGCCGAGTAGCGTCCTCACCGGCACCCTCCCCGGGCCCCCGGGAGCCCCAACTCCCCAGCCCAGAAGCTGATTTGCGAAGCCCGGCCCTCCTCGGGGAGCCGGGCTTCGCCCCTCCCCGCGCAACACGGCTCCCACGCATGTGCCAGGCTGTGCCCGCCAGAACTCACATCGTTCCTCCGGACCGGGTGCCGGAGACGAAGAAGCGGGAAGGGGATCGCGGGTGGCCGCGATGCAGCTCACACGCACGCACCGCATACTCATCGGGCTCGTGGTGGCCGGTGCGGTGCTCATCGCGGCGATCGGCTTCGCGGGCTCGTACGCCGCGGTACGCGAACTCGCCCTGGAGAAGGGCTTCGGGAACTTCTCGCTGGTCTTCCCGATCGGCATCGACGCGGGCATCTGCGTCCTGCTCTCGCTGGACCTGCTGCTGACCTGGCTGCGCATCCCGTTCCCGCTGCTGCGCCAGACGGCCTGGATGCTGACCGCCGCGACGATCGCGTTCAACGGCGCGGCCGCGTGGCCGGACCCGCTGGGCGTCGGCATGCACGCCGTGATCCCGGTGCTGTTCGTGGTCGCCGTCGAGGCCGCCCGGCACGCCGTGGGCCGGATCGCCGACATCACGGCCGACAAGCACATGGAGGGGGTCCGCCTCACCCGGTGGCTGCTCTCCCCCGTGCCGACGTTCCGGCTGTGGCGGCGGATGAAGCTGTGGGAGCTGCGCAGTTACGAGCAGGTCATCAAGCTCGAACAGGACCGGCTGATCTATCAGGCCCGCCTCCAGGCCCGGTTCGGCCGCGGCTGGCGCCGCAAGGCCCCCGTCGAGTCCCTGATGCCGCTGCGCCTCGCCAAGTTCGGCGTTCCGCTGGCCGAGACCGGCCCGGCCGGGCTCGCCGCCGCGGGCATCGAGCCGGCGCTGCTGCCGCCGGCGCCCGTCGCCGGGGCTGTCGCCGCCGTCGACGCCGCCTCCCAGCAGCAGCCCGAACTCGTCGGCGCCCCGGACCAGGAGCAGCACGCCGGGCCGCAGCACCAGCAGCAGGACCACCAGCAGAACCAACAGAACCAGCAGCCACAGAGTGCCTTCCAGCCTCAGGCGCAGGCCCAGGCCCAGGCGCAGCACCGGAGTGCGTTCCAGCCGCACGCCCCGGTCCTCCAGCCCGCCCCCGACTCGCACGAGAGCCCGTGGTTCGCGGCGCAGTCGCCGGACGGCGCGTACGAGGGCTCGTACAACCCGACGTACCTCGACGTCCAGGAGCCCGGCCCGGTCATGATCCCGACGGGACCCGGCCGCACCCGCCCGCTGGGCAACGTCGGCACCATCGGCGGCGTCCCCGGCCCCCGTACCGAGCAGCAGCAGCCGCAGCAGCAGGCTTTCCACGAGGCCGCCGAGACGGCCGAGGCTCTCGGTGCGCCTGTTGCCGACGACGTCCGGGTGGCGGAGGAGCAGAAGCCCGTCGCCGAGGCGGCCGAGGAATGGGCCGAGGAGTGGGCGCAGGAGGACGCGGAGTTCAGCGAGATCGCCTACGAGGTGTTCGCCGCCTTCGTGACGCAGCACAGCACGTACCCGAGCATCGAGGTCCTCGACATACACCTGTCGGACGGCCACAACGTGCGGCACCCGCGCAGCGCGGCGTTGCTCCGTCAGCTGATCCAGGGCTTCAAGAACCGCTACCACGCGGAGCTGGAGGCCGACCACATCGCGTGAGCCAGTGAGCACTGAGTCTCTGAGCCGCTGAGTCTCTGAGCCGCTGAGCCGCTGAGCTCCTGAGGGCCGTCACCCCGTATCACCGGGTGGCGGCCCTCAGCGCTGTGCGCGCCCCGCGCACTCGCGCGCCCGCGTGCCTCCGGATGTCTCGAAGGAGACAGTCCCGGTACGTCCTAGGTCGTCTACATATCACGCGGTCACAGGCCTAGATTCATTCGTGTACCGCAAGTACATCGCATCAGTGAATACCCAGACGCCCGTTGAACCATTCGTCGAACCGACCATTCGCATGACCCACCGCGAAGCCGGAATCCGTAGTTCTCCGTGCCCGTATTTCCGGTATTCCCCGTACTCCCCTCACCGCACGCGTACTCCGGATTTCCAGCCGACCCACCATGAGAGGAACACCGTGTCCCGCGCAATTCCGCTAAGAGCCGTGCTCGCCTCCGCGGCCGTTCTCACGGCGATCGCGCCGATAGCCCTCCCGGCCCCCGCCATGGCGAATTCGTCCTCCCACACCGCGGCTGCCGCCGGCCGTCACACCGGGCCGGACGTGATCAACACCCGGGCGGCCGACGTCTACCCCGAGGGCGTCGCCTGGGACCCCACCCGCCGCGCCTTCCTGGTCGGCTCCGCCCTGAAGGGCACCCTCTCGGTGGTCCGGCTGGACGGCACCGTCACCGAGCTGGCACCCAGCATCGGCATGGTGTCCACACTCGGGGTCCGGGTCGACACCGCGCGCAACCGCATCCTGGTCGCCTACAGCGACTTCTGGATCCGCCAGCGCCTGGACGTCGGTGACCAGCCGCCCACCTCGGGCGTGGCCATCTTCGCCCTGGACACCGGCAAGCTGCAGCGCCGTATCGACGTCGCCAAGGGGCTCTCGCGCACCTTCGCCAACGACCTGACCTTCGACCCGCGGGGCAACATCTACGTCACGGACTCCGTGTCGGCGACGCTCCAGCGGATCGACCTGGCCGGCCACGTACATCCGGTGGTGACCGACCCCCGCTTCGCCGCGGACATCGTCGGCCTGAACGGGATCACCTGGCACCCGGACGGCTATCTGCTGGCCCTCCGTTACGACAACGGCGCCATGTTCCGGATCAGCCCGAACGCGCCGGCCCACCGCAAGGTGGCCGAAGTGAAGCTCGACCGGCCGCTCGTGGGCACGGACGGCCTCGCGCTGCGCCCGGACGGCTCCCTGGTCGTGGTGACCAACTCCATCGGTGAGGCCGTCGGCGCGCCGGGCGGAGTGGACGCCGTCACGGTCGTGGGCTCGAAGGACGGCTGGCGCAGCGCCACCGTCCGCTCGCGTGAGGAGCCGTGGCCGGTCTCCGGTCCCACGACGGTGGCCGTCACGCCGTACGGCGACTACGTGCTCAGCGGTGAGGTCGGTGTGGTGCTGGCCGGGGAGACCTCGGACCGGATCACGCTGCGCCGTGTCGCCCGCGCCGGCACGAAGCACCACGCCACCGGCTCCCACTCCGTGAGCCGTCACTCCACGAGCAACAGGGGGAACCACCGATGACCGAATCCAAACGCAACGGCGTTCTCTGGGCGCTGATCGCCACGTCGCTGCCCATGTTCATGGTCTCGCTGGACAACCTCGTCGTCACCAACGCGCTGGCGGAGATCGGCAAGGACTTCGAGGTCAAGCAGTCCGAACTGCAGTGGGTGATGAACGGCTACGTGCTGGCCTTCGCGGGTCTGCTGCTGGCCGGTGCGGCGCTGGGTGACCGGTTCGGCCGCCGGCGGGTGTTCCTCGGCGGGATCGCCCTGTTCACCGTGTCGTCCGTGGCCTGTGCGATGGCCGGTTCGGTCGTCACGCTGGTCATCGCCCGGGTGTTCCAGGGCGCGGGCGCGGCCGCCATCCTTCCGGTCTCGCTCACGCTGGCCGTCGGCGCCGTCTCCCGGGCGCAGCGGAACCTGGCGGTCGGGGTCTGGGGCGGGGTCAACGGCCTCGGTATCGCGGCCGGTCCGCTCGCGGGCGGTCTGGTCACCGAGAAGATCTCGTGGAGCTGGATCTTCTGGATCAACGTGCCCGTCGGTCTCATCGCCCTGCCGCTGGCCCTCTGGGCGGTCAAGGAGAGCCGGGGCAGGGAGCGCAGCCTGAACGTCCCGAGCATGGTCCTGGTGACCGGTTCCGTCGTGTCCGCCGTGTGGGGCATCGTCTCCGCCGCCGACCATGGCTGGACCAGCACCAGCACGATCATCGGGCTGTCCCTCACGGTGGTCCTTGCCGTGGCGTTCATCGTGTCCGAGCGCTCCAGCAGCCAGCCGCTGATTCCCTCGCACCTGTACCGGGCGCGGGCGTTCGTGCTGAGCAACGTGGTGTCGATCACGATGTACTTCGGTGTCTTCGGGTCGATCTTCTACCTCACCCAGTTCCTCCAGGGCCCGATGGGCTACACCCCCTTCGAGGCGGGTCTGCGCACCATCCCGTGGACCCTGGCGCCGATGTTCGTGGTGCCCGTCGCCAGCCAGTTCGTGGACCGGATCGGCGGCGGTGTGCTGCAGGCCGCGGGCTGCGCCCTCCAGGGCATCGGCCTCGGCTGGATCGCCCTGGTCATCACACCGGACGTCGGTTACGGCGCGATGGTGCCCGCGCTGGCCCTGGCCGGTATCGGCATGGGGCTGGTCTTCGCGGGCAACCCCGCCACGGTGATCTCGGCGGTGCCGGAGAACGAGCAGAACAAGGCGTCCGGTGCCAACAACACCAGCCGTGAGTTCGGTGGCGCGCTCGGTGTGGCCGCGCTCACCACCGTGTTCTCCCGCCAGTTCGCCGACAACACCTCGGGCGACCCGGCCTCGGCGTTCACGGACGGTCTGGAGGCCGCGCTGTGGGTCGGCGTGATCGTGGTGGCGCTCGGCGCGGTGAGCGGTCTGCTCATCCGGCGGAGCTCGGAGCTGGCCGGCGACAAGGCGGCGCACGACACCGCGGCCGCCGAGGACAGCTCGGCGGCGGTCACGGTCGCCTGACCGGAGCCGCCCCCGGGTGGGGCGGGGCCGGCCGACCGGCCCCGCCCCGCCCCACCGCCCCGCAGATCCACCCCGAGAACAGGTCTGGAGGAAACCCGATGACCACCCAGGCGCTGGAAGACGCCACGCAGAGCGTGCGGCCCGTCCTCGAATACGGGCGCACCATCGAGCGCTCCCTCGCGCACCGGTCCGCGATATCCGAGGTCTTCGTCACGGACGTCCAGAACGTACGTCCGATGGCGGTGACCGCGGGCATCCACCTGCCGCTGACCCACCTCTACTACAGCGACCACCGGCCGAGGCCGAAGCTGCACGACTCCCTGCTGCTGCTGGAGGCCGGGCGGCAGGCCTCGATCGCGGGTGGTCACACCAACGCCGGGGTGCCGGCCGGAACCGTCGCCATCGTGCACGCCTTCCAGTTCTCGCTGCGGAACCTGTCCGCGCTGCGGGTGGGCGGCGAGCCGGGGCCGCCCCGGATCGACACCGACTTCTTCGGCAAGACCGCCCGGCACAGCGGCCGGTTCCGCAAGGGCCGTCTTGAGCAGCGGATCTACATGGGTGACGTGCACGTGGGCGACCACTCCATGGACGTGCTCTTCCTCAAGGGGGACGAGAACGAGATCCTGCGCCACGCCCAGCGCGGCACGCCCGCGCCGCTCAGTACGGAGTTCACCGAGTGGCCGGGCGTCGTCCGGCGGGTGGCCCCGGAGCTGGTGGGCCGCGACAACCCGCTGAACGTGGTGCTGACGGAACCGGAGTTCACCGAGGGGTCCGTCTCCGCGCAGGTCGTACCGCGCTTCGACAACCCGGCGCTGTTCGACCACTCCTACGACCACCTGCCGGCCATGGCCCTGGTCGAGGCGGCCCGCCAGCTGGCGCTGCTGACGGCGGCCGCCGCACCGGGCTCCGGCTCCGCGTCCGGCTCGGGTTCCGGTTCCGGGGGCCTCTACGCCGCCGGTTACGAGGGCGGGTTCCAGCGGTTCGCGGAACTGGACGTCCCCCTGACCGCGACCGCGGAGCGGACTCCCGCGAGCGACGGCCGGCACACGGTACGGGTCGCATTCCGCCAGGACGACCAGGAGATCGCGGAACTCACCGTCACCGTCGTCGACGTCTCCCACCTCCACGGATTCTGAGGACCCGGCATGTCTGACACCTCATCGCCCCCACTGGCCGTCTGGTCGGACTTCGGCGGGGTCCTCACCCCTCCGCTCGGCCACACCATGAAGACGTTCTGCGCCTCGATGGGCCTCGACCAGGTGGTCCTGGGCCGGGCGCTGGCCACGGTCACCGCCCGGTACGGCACCACCGACATCATGCTGCCGATCGACACCCCGCTGGTGACCGAGGAGGAGTGGCTCCAGGAGATCGGTGACGTGCTGGAGGCCGAGCACGGCGTCCACCTCCGGCTCACCACGATGGCGGACGCCTGGTTCGACGGGCGGGAGACCAACCACGCCTGGCTGGCCCAGCTGCGCAAGATGCGGGAGCGGGGCGCGTTCGTCGGGATGCTCTCCAACATGGTTCCGGCCTGGGACCCGTACTGGCGCCGCATGATCGAGCCCGACGGGCTCTGGGACGACGTGCTCCTCTCCTTCGAGGTGGGTCACCGCAAGCCGTCCCCCGGCATGTTCGAACTCGCCGCGCGGCGGGCGGGCGTACCCCCGGAGCGCTGTGTGCTCGTGGACGACCTCCCGCAGAACTGTGCCGGTGCCGAGGCGTTCGGCTGGCAGGCGGTGCTCTTCACCGACGCCGAGAGCGCCGGCGACCAGCTCGCGTCCCTGTGGGACGAGACCAGGAGGAAGTCCGTATGAGCCGCTCCGTACTCGTCACCGGCGGAAACCGGGGCATCGGCCTCGCCACCGCCCGCGCCCTCGCGGCCGAGGGCCACAAGGTGGCCATCACCTACCGCAACGGTGAGCCCCCGCCCGGCTTCTTCGCCGTACGGTGCGACGTGACCGACCCGGCGCAGATCAAGGCCGCGGTCGAGGAAGTGTCCATCCAGCAGGGCGACATCGAGATCCTGGTCTCCAACGCGGGCATCACCCGCGACCAGTTGCTGATCGGCATGCCGGAGGACGACTTCCGCGCCGTGATGGAGACCAACTTCCAGGGAGCCGTCAGCGTCACCCGGGCGGTCGTCCCCGCGATGATCAAGGCCCGCTGGGGCCGGCTGATCTACATGTCGTCCATCAACAGCATGTCCGGCGCTCCGGGGCAGACCAACTACGCGTCCTCCAAAGCGGCGTTGATCGGATTCGCCAGGTCGCTCGCGATCGAGCTGGGCCGGCGCAACATCACCGTCAACGTGGTGGCTCCCGGAATGATCGAGACCGACATGGTCGAGGACGTCACCGACGCGCGCCGGAAGGCCGCGCTCGCCAGGACGGCGCTGGCCCGTACCGGGACCCCGGAGGAAGTCGCCGCCGCCGCGCGCTTCCTCGCCGGCGAGGACGCCTCGTACGTGACCGCCGGAGTCATCCCGGTCACCGGCGGCCTGGGCGCCGGTCACTGAGCCCACCCACAGATCTCCGGGGGTGAATCCCCGGGCCTTTCCCCACCATTGAGGAGCAAGCAGATGAGCAGCGAAGCACTCGAACTCTCCATCAACATGGGCCTGATCTTCAACGACCTGAGCGAGGAGGCGGCGCTCAAGTACGTCGCCGACTCCTTCGTCGACCACGAGGCGCAGCCCGGCGTCCCGGGCGGCCCGTACGGCTACCTCGGTACCGCCCGCTGGGTCCACAGCGCCTTCGAGGGCGCCAAGTGGGAGGAGCTGGACAGCTTCACCGAGGGCGACCGCGCGGTTCTGCGGCTGCGCTTCACCGGCAAGCACACCGGTGACTTCCTCGGCTTCGAGCCGTCCGGCGCGGATGTGGACGTCGAGCAGACCCACATCTACCGGATCGAGGACGGCAAGGTCGTCGAGCACTGGGGCTTCCGCCAGGACCTCCTGCTGCTGACCCAGATCGGCGCGATCACCCTCAAGCCGCCGACCCCGGCCGCCGCCTGACCCGTCCCACCCCACTCCCCCACTTCCCCCCCTCACCCCCACTCCCCCCTCAGCCCCACGCCCCCACAACAGCCGCGCCCCCACCCGCACCCCCCACCACCAGTGGACGCGAACCACTCACGTTTTCTCTTCACGAAAGGACCCATCATGACCGTGCAGACCGTGGAACTGGATGCCGAGCTGCGGATCCGTGTCATCGACATCGTCAACGAGGAACTGGAGCTGGACGACGACGAGCTCACCGAGGACGGCCACTTCATCGAGGACTACGACAGTGACTCGCTCACGTTGATAACCGTCGTCTCCCGGATAGAGAAGGAGCTCGGCTTCGTCCTTCCCAAGGCGGACCTGGAGTCGCTGACCACGCTCAGGGCGCTGCTGCTCGCCGTCGAGGGATGCGCACGGAATGCCTGAGCCGACCTTGCGCCGAGTCGTCATCACGGGACTCGGAGCGGTCAGCCCGGTGGGAATCGGCGTCGAGCTCTTCGCTGATTCCCTCCGGGCGGGCCGGGTCGGCATCGGGCCGGCCCGCAGCTTCGACGCCACCCCGTTCCCCAGCCGAAAGGCCGCAGAGGTCGAGGACTTCGAACCGGCCGCCCTCCTGAACCACCTCGACCCCGAGCGGTGGGGCCGCAGCGCCCTCCTCGCGGCCGCCGCCTCCCGGCTGGCGGTCGAGGACTCCGGCATCGACCCGGAGCTGCTCTCCGCCGCCCGGTCCGGCTCGATCATGGGCACCACCAGCGGCGAGTCCGCGGTCGCCCAGAGCCTGGGCGGCCAGTGGGTGACCCAGGGCCTCAAGGGCCTGGAGCCCCGGCTGGTCGGCCAGTTGCCGGCCGGTCAGATCGCCGGCGCCGTCAACGCCGAACTCGGCCTGAGCGGCGATGCCCAGACCATCCCGACCGCCTGCTCGGCCAGCAACTACGCGCTGGGGTACGCCTTCGACATGGTGCGCCTGGGCGAGGCCGACTTCATGCTGGCCGGCGGCGCCGACTCGGTGAACCGGCTGACCCATGCCGGGTTCTACGCGCTGGGCGCCATGGCGGAGGACCTGCCGCAGCCGTTCGACGCCAACCGCTCGGGCATCATCACCGGCGAGGGCGGGGCGGCGCTGCTGCTCGAACCGCTCGACCACGCGCTGGCGCGCGGCGCCCGGATCTACGCGGAGGTGCTCGGGTACGCCGCCAACTGCGACGCGTCCCACATGGTGCACCCGGACGCCACCAGCATCGCGGACTGCATCAGGGCCGCACACCTCAACGCCGGTGTCGTACCGGAGCAGATCGACTACATCTGCGCCCACGGCACCGGCACACCGACCAACGACGCGACCGAGGTCCGGGCGGTCCGCCAGGTCTTCGGGGACCGGCTGCCGCCGATCAGCTCGATCAAGTCGATGCTCGGCCACACCATGGGCGCGGCCAGCGGGTTCGGCGCGATCGCCTGCTGCGCCGCCCTGGAGCAGGGGTTCCTGCCGCCCACCGCGAACCTGGTCGAGACCGACCCGGAGCTCGGCCCCGGCGTGGACTGCGTGCCGGGTGTGGGCCGGGACGCCCGGGTGGAGATCGTCCAGAACCACGGTTTCGCCTTCGGCGGGAACAACGTCATCACCATCCTCGGGAGGTACCTGTGACCACGGCCGCGCCCGTGCAGCCCCTGCCGGTCGTCGGCGCCGGAGTGGTCTCCAGCGCGGGCTACGGACTGGCGTCCCTGGCCGGAGCGCTGGACCGGGGCTCCGTGCCGCAGGAGGCCGGGGAACCGGACGCGGCCGGGCGGGACGCGGCCTACCCGCCGCGTCCGGTCCGGTCCGTGTCCGGCTTCCGGGCCGCAGACCACCTGGGGCGCAAGGGCACCAAGATCCTCGACCGGCTGGCCGGTCTCAGCCTGGTCGCCTGCAAGCAGGCGCTCGAAGAGGCGGGCCCGGCCTCCTCCGGTACCGAACCGGCCAGGACCGGCGTGGTGCTGGCCACCAACACCGGCAGCATCGCGGGCTACTCCGACCTGCTGTACGACACCCTCACCCTGGAGAAGCCCTACCTGATCAACCCGGGCAAGTTCGCGGGCAGCGTCATGAACTGCAGTGCCGGGCAGATGGCGATCCGGCACGGCCTCAAGGGCCTGAACGCCACCGTGGCCGGCGGCCGCAGCGCCAGCCTCTACGCCTTCCGGCACGCCCGGCTGGCCATGGCCGCGGGGCGCGCCGGGGAACTGCTCGTCGGCGGTGCGGAGGAGCTCAGCGCCCCGGTCGCCTGGGCCTGGCACCACGCCGGGACGCTGCGGGAGACCGCACCGGTCGGCGAGGGCAGCGCCGTGTTCGTCGTCCGGTCCGAGGAGACCCCCGGCGAACCGGTCCTCGCGGAGCTGCTGGCCTGCGAGGTCGGCTTCCACGGGTGGGCCGGGGTCAGCGGCCGGGCCGGCCTCCGCCGCGGCCTGACGAACGGGCTGGCCGACGCCATCACCCGGGCCCTGGAGCGCAGCCAGGTGGCGGCGGAGGACGTCGCCGCCGTCTCCCTGGGCGCGGGTGACCACATCGGGCTGGACCGGCTGGAGGAGCGCGCGGTGCGGCTCGCCCTGGGCCGGCTGCCGGAGCCGGTGCGGGTGACCGAGGTGCTGGGCGAGACGTACAGCGCGGGCGGCGCCCTGCAGCTCGCGGCGCTGCTCGCCCGCTGGAAGAGCGCGCCGGGCGGCAACGGCCCCCGCGTCGGCCTGATCACCTCGGTCGGCCACGACGGCAACGCCGGTGCGCTGGTCGTACGCGAGCGGGTCTGAGTCCCGCCTACAAGAACAGGACGGTTGAGCCCCATGGTGAAGCGGGATGAGTGGGACGCGATAGTCGTCGGCAGCGGCATGGGCGGCCTGGTGTGCGCGTCGTACCTGGCCGTGAGCGGGCGCCGCGTCCTCGTACTGGAGCAGCACGACGTGGCGGGGGGAAACAGTCATGTCTTCCGCCGCCGCCGGGCCTACGAGTTCGATGTGGGCGTCCACTACCTGGGCGACTGCGGGCCGGACGGAGTGCTGCCGGCGATCTTCTCCGGGCTGGGGCTCGACGGCCGGGTCTCCTACCGGGAGATGGACCGGAACGGCTTCGACCGGATCGAGGTCCCGGGTCTCACGGTGGACGTGCCGGTCGGCTGGGAGGCCTACACGAAGCGGCTGACGGCGGCGCTGCCGGACCAGAGCGCGGGCATCGTGCGGTTCACCGGGATCTGCCGGTCCGTGGCCGGGGAGACCCGTTCGATGATGTTGTCGGACGGCGGGTCCTCGCTGGCGGACCTGCTGGCGCGCACGCCGGTCACCGCCGAGTGGGGCCGCCGGACGCTCACCGAGCTGTTCGACCACTGCGGGCTGTCGCCCCGGGCCCGCACCGTGCTGGCCGCCCAGTCGCCCAACTACGGGATGGGGCCGCGCCAGGCCACCGTCTCCACCCACGCGGCGGTCACCGACCACTACCTGCGGGGCGCCTACTACCCGGAGGGCGGCGGCCAGGTGCTCGCGGCCGCACTGGTCGAGGGGCTTGAGGCGCACGGCGGGGAGCTTCGGACCAAGAGCCGGGTGGAGCGCATCCTCGTCGAGGACGGCCGGGTCACCGGGGTGGGGATGAAGGACGGCGACGTCCTCCGCGCCCCGCTGGTGGTGTCGAACGCGGACTACTCGCGGACGGTGCTGGACCTGGTGGGCGAGGAGCACTTCGGCCGCCGGGTGGTCTCCCGTACCCGGCAGGCGAAGATGGCGCTGCCGCTGGCCACCCTCTACGTCGCGCTCGACAAGGAGCTGCCGGCCCGCCCGAACGCCAATCTGTGGTGGTACCGGGACGCCGACATCGAGGGCTACTACGAGCAGCTGGAGAAGGAGAGCATCAGCCCGGTGCCGTTCCTGTTCGCGTCGTTCGCGTCGCTGAAGGACCCGGACACGCCGGCCGTCTGCCCGCCGGGGCACAGCAACTTCCAGGTGATGACGCTGTGTCCGCCCGGATACGAGTACTGGGGGGTGAACGAGGGGCCCGCGGCCGGTGAGCGCTACCGGCGCAACGGGGGCTACCAGGAGCGCAAGGCCGAGCTGACCGCGTCGATGCTGAGTACGGCGGAGGAGGTGCTCGGCCCGTTCCGCGACCACATCGTGCACCTGGAGACGGCGACCCCGATCACCCACGAGCGCTACACGCTGGCCACCGGCGGGACGCCCTACGGGCTGGCCGAGTGGGGCGGTACGGGCAGCCGCCCCGACACCCGCACCACCATCGAGGGGCTGCACATGGTGGGCACCAACACCCGGCACGGCACCGGGATCACCGGCTCCGCGGTCGGCGGCATGGTGCTGGCGGGGCAGATCCTGGGCCGCGCCCTGATGGCCGAGGTGCACGGGGGCGCGCTCCTGGGCGACCCCGATCTGCTCCCGGAGCGCGCGGACGGCTGGGACCCGCTGGCCGTCTCGCGCGGCTCGCAGCGCCGTAACGCCCGCGGCCTGGCCCGGATTGGCTGAATGCCGCGGACCGGCACCAGGAAGGCCCCGTAACCGCTCATCGGTTACGGGGCCTGCCGCGTGGGGCGGAGGCGCTACTTGGCGCGTCCCAGACCGAGCTGGCCCGCCCAGCCGCCGTCCACGCGCAGCAGTTCGCCGGTGATGTACGAGGAGTCCTCGCCAGCCAGGAAGGACACCGCGCCGGCCACCTGCTCGGGCGTCGCGAACTCGCGCAGCGGCAGCTGGCGCTTGATGCTCCGGCCGCCGTCCTTCTCCAGCAGTCCGCCGATCAGCTCCGTCTCGGTGAACCCGGCGAGGACCGCGTTGACCCGGACCTCGAAGCGGGCCAGTTCGACGGCGGCGACCCGGGTGAAGGAGTTGACGGCCCCCTTGGAGGCGGAGTAGTTGGACTGGCCTATCCAGCCGCCCTCGCCCATGACGGAGGAGATGTTGATGATGTTGCCGTCGCGCTGGGACATGAAGTGCCCGGCGGCCGCCCGGGTGCAGTGGTAGACGCCGCCGATGTTGACCCGGAGCACCTCCCACCAGTCCTCGGGCGACTGGTCGAAGATGAGCCCGTCGCGGGCCACTCCGGCGTTGTTCACCAGGATGTGCAGCCCGCCGAGGCCGGCCGTCGTCTCGTCCACCAGCCGCTGGGCGGCCTCGGGGTCCGCCACGTCGGCCTGGAGGGCGATGGCCCGCCCGCCGAGTGCGGTGATCTCCTCGACGGTGCGTTCGGCCTCGTCCTTGCGGGAGCGGTAGTTCACGGCGACCGCGGCCCCGTCGGCGGCGAGACGGAGCGCGATGGCCCGCCCGATGCCGCGGGAACCACCGGTGACCAGAGCTGCCCGGCCTTCGAGGGTCATCGACTGTCTCCTTCTCCAGATGAATTGAGCGGACGCGGTAATTCCGTGAGCGGAATATGACGCTCAGTGAATTACGTGCAGGGGAAAAGCAAATACCGAATACCGAATATCCGAACAAGCGTATCCAGCGACCCCGGGGTGGAGGCCGTCCTTCCGATGCCACCTCGGCGTCCCGCCGTGTTCCTTTCGGTGCACCGGCATGCGGGGCGAACCATTCCCAAGTGGTCCGGCGCGGGTTGCGGGAATTGGCCTGGCTGCATCTGCCGGACCACTGCGACGCTCTTTTCACTACGACAGCGAAGGGCGGTAAACAGATGAGGAAGAAAGGCAATTCACCTTCCGTCATCGTCGGATACGGGCACGCGGGCCGCGATCTCCACCATCGGGCGCTGCGGGACATCACCGGCGGCCGGTCCTTGGTGATCGCCGTCGACCCGCGTCCCGCGGAGGTGATCGGAGGGGAGTGGGTACCGGACATCCGCGGCGCGGTGGCCGAGCTGTGGGCGGCCGGGTACCGGGTGGCCGACGCCGTCTTCCACGTGGCCGTGCCGCCGAACGCGCACCGGGACTGCATGGAGCAGCTCCTGCGCGTCGGGGCCCAGCGCTTCATCCTGGAGAAGCCGATCGCCAACACCATCGAGGACGCCGCCCACTTGGTGGACCTGGCGGAGGCGACCGGCACCGTGGTGCTGCCGATGAGCGTCTGGCCGTCCAGCCGGGTCACGGAGGCCGCGGAGGAGCTGGTGGCCTCCGGGGCGATCGGCGAGCCGGTCTCCTACCACATGGAGCAGAGCAAGCCGCGCTTCCGCCGTTCGCTGCAGACCCAGGGCCACGGCAGCGCCTTCGAGGTGGAGCTGCCGCACCAGCTGCTGCTCGCCCTGCACCTCGCGGGGTCCGTCGCGGAGGTAACGGAGTCGCGCGGCTGGGACCTGCCGCTGCCGTTCGGCCGGCTCGACCGGATGGGCGGCGCCGAGGTCGAGCTGCTGCACACCTCCGGTGTCCGGACCACGCTGTACACCGATCTCGCCTCGCCCGTACGCCGCCGCCGGCTGCACATCCACGGCTCAGAGGGCACCCTCGTGGCCGACTACCCCGTCTCCGGGGACGACGACTTCGGCCAGGTCCGCATCGCCGGACGGCCGGTCCGCACGGTCGTCCAGGACGCCCCGCTGACCCGGTTCATCGAGCACGCCTACGAGCACTTCCGCGGCGAGCGCCCGGCACCGCGCAGCGATCTCGCCCTGCACCTGGAGTCCATGGAGCTCCTGGACACCGCCCGCACCGCGGCGTTCGCGGCCTCCGGTGCCACCGTCCCGCAGGAAGCGGCATGAGCACCGTCGTGATCATCGAGCCCCGCTCCTCGGGGCTGGAGCTGGTGACCCGGGCGCACGAACTCGGGCACACCGTCATCGTCCTGAGCTCGGCCACCGGGCCCGGCCAGGACCCGGGGAAGGCCGACCGGGTGATCCACGCGGACACCCACGACCGGGCCGCCGTGCTCGGCCTGCTCCGCGACCTGCACGCCGAGACCCCGGTCGACGCGGTCCTGCCCGGCTTCGAGCGCTTCGTCTCGCTCGCCGCCCACGCCGCCGCCGCGCTCGGCCTGCCCGGCATCCCGCCGGACGGCGTGGCGCCGCTGCGTCACAAGCACCGGATGCGCCGGGCCGTGGACGCGGCGGGCCTCGACCAGCCCCGCTACCGGGCCGTCTCCTGCTCGCGCTCCGCCGCCGCCGCGTACGCGGAGCTCGGCCCGGTCTGCGTGGTCAAACCGGTCGACCAGTCGGGGAGCCTCGGCGTGCGCCGGGTGGGCTCGGAGCGGGAGGCCGTCGACGCGTTCCGCCGGGCGCTGCGCACCGGCCGGTCCGCCGGCTCGGACGGACCGGGACTGGTGCTGGTCGAGGAGTACGTCCAGGGGCCCGAGTACAGCGTCGAGGGGTACGTCGAGGACGGCCGGGTGCACGTGCTCGCCATCACGGAGAAGATCCTCGGGCAGGAACCGCACTTCGTCGAGGTCGGGCACATCGTGCCGGCCCGGCTGGCGGCGCGGACGGCCGACCGGATCAGCTCGTACGTCGTCCGGGTCCTGGAGGCCGTCGCCCTGGGCATCGGCCCGTTCCACGCCGAGCTGCGGATGTCCGCGCGCGGCCCGCTGCTGATGGAGGTCGCGGCCCGGCTGCCCGGCGACCGCATCCCGGAGCTGCTGCGCCTGGCCCGGGGCCACGACCTGTACGAGATCATGCTGCGCTGCTATCTGGGGCTGCCCAACCCCGCACCGGCCACGGCCCGTTCCGGTACCCGGGCCGGTATCCGCTACTTCCTGCGGCCGGGGCTCGACACCTACCGCGAGTTCCGCGTCGACCCGGTGATCGAGTCCGATCCCCGGGTGCGGGAGATAGCCGTCCTGCTGCCGCCGGGCAGCGCGCTCTCCGAGCCCGGCAGCTCGTCCGGCCGGCTCGGCTACGTGCTCGCCGCCGGCGCCTCGTACCGGGAGACCGCGGGGGTACTGCGGCGTGCCGAGCGCGCCGTGACCTTCACCTGAACGACCCGCACGCCTGTACCGACCATCCGGAGAACCGATGAACCGCCATGTCCTGATCCTCAACCGCTGGGCCAACTCCTTCGCTGAGTACCACCGTTACCTCGACCACGCCACCGACCGCATCGCCTACCTCACCACCGCCGCCGGGCGGCAGCCGATCGACGAGGAACTGGCCGAGTCCGTCCGGGTGGTCTCCGATCTCACCGACACCGCGGAGGTCCTGGCCCAGACAGCCAGGCTCATCGGCCTCTACGGCCCGTTCACCCACGTACTGGCGCTCTCCGAGTTCGATCTGGAGGCGGCGGGCGAGATCCGCCGGCACTTCTCCATCCCCGGGCGCGGCCCGGCGGAGGTCGCCGCCGTGCGGGACAAGGTCGTGATGAAGGGGCTGGTCGCGGCGGCCGGGCTGCGGGTGCCCGCGTTCGCGGGGACGCCGGACGCCGGTGCGGTACGGGAGTTCGCCGCCCGGCACGGCTACCCGTTCGTCCTCAAGCCGCGTGCGGGCGCCGACAGCCAGGGCGTGCACGTGGTCCGCTCGCAGGACGGGCTGGAGGCCCTGCTGGACGGCGCGGAGCTGTCCGACGCCCAGTGCGAGGAGTTCGTCGACGGGGTGCTCTACCAGATCGACGGAGTGGTGAGGGGCGGCGAACTGCTCACCTCGCGCGCCTGGCGCTGCGGCGCCAGCTGCCTGGACTTCGCCACCGGTACGGCCTTCAGCTCGGTCGCCAACGACGACCCCGAGTTCGAACGGCGGGTGACCGCCTTCGCGGAGCGGGTCTGCGCCGCCCTCGCGCTCACCGACGACGTCTTCCACCTGGAGGTGTTCCGCACCCCGGAGGCCGACGGTGACGACCTGGTGTTCCTGGAGATCGGGGCGCGGGCCGGCGGCGGCCAGGTCCGCTACGTCTGGGAGGAGGTGTACGGGGTCGACCTGGTCGCCGCCTCCGCGCTGGTGCAGCTCGGCGAGGAGCTCGGCATCGAGCCGATGGACCTGGCAGGACCGGTCGCCGGGTACCTGATGATGCCCGAACCGCCCGTCCGCCCGGCCGTGGTGGAATCGGTGACCTCCCTGGTGGACCGGGTGCCCGAGCTGTACGCGGAGACGCTGCCGCCCCCCGGCACCGTGCTCAGCGGCAACGGCGGCGCCGTGCACACCGCGGGGACGTTCCGCTACCGGGCGGCCACCTCGGAGCAGGTCGAAGCGGCGATCCGGCGGACGATGGCCGCCTACCGGCTCGACTGGCACCCGCTCGACGCGCACTCCACCGACACCAGGGGTCCGGCAGTCCGGGAGGCGGCCCATGTCGTCCTCTGAGCTCCTGGACCGGTCCGGACAGCAGGCCCCCGAGCCACCGCGCGGACTCTGGCACCACCGGGACTTCCGCAGGCTGTGGGCCGGCCAGACGGTCTCGCTGCTCGGCTCCCGGGTCACCGAACTGGCCCTGCCGGTCACCGCGATCGTGCTGCTCGACGCGGGCCCGGCGCAGCTGGGGCTGCTGAACAGCGCCCAGTACCTGCCGGTGCTCTGCGTCACCCTGTTCGCCGGCGTACTGGCCGACCGGGTGCGCCGCCGCCCGCTGCTGATCGCCGCCAACCTCGGCCGGGCCTCCATCCTCACCGCGGTACCGCTGCTCGCCTGGCTGGGCGGGCTCGGCGTCTGGGCCCTGTGCGCGGTGGCGTTCGCCACCGGGGTGCTCACCGCCCTGTTCGACGTGGCGTACCAGGCGTACGTGCCCTCGCTGGTGGCCAAGGAGCGGCTGGTCGAGGGCAACAGCAAGCTCCAGGCGAGCCGTTCGGTCGCGGAGACCGCCGGACAGGGGCTCGGCGGCACACTGATCCAGGTGCTCACCGCGCCCGTGGCCATCCTGGTCGACTGCGCGGGCTACCTCTTCTCGGCCGTGATGCTGCTGCGCATCCGTACACCGGAGACGCCGCCGGCCCGCCCGGACGGTGTCCGCCCCTCCATCCGCAAGGAGATCGCCGCCGGGCTGCGCATGACGCTGCACAGCAGGCTGCTGCGGGTGATCATGCTGCACGCGTCCTGGTACAACCTGCTCTGGGACATCGTCCTGGTCGTCTTCCCGCTCTACGGCATCCGGGAACTGCACCTCGGCCCGGCCGGTCTCGGCGTGATCATCGCGGTCGGCAGCCTCGGCGCGTTCGGCGGCGCCCTGTCCGCGGGCCCGCTCGGGGCGCGGCTCGGGGTGGGCCGCACGATGGTCCTCGGCATGCTGGTGGCCTCCGCCGCGACCCTGCTGCTGCCGCTGGCGCCCGGTTCCGGCAGCACCTCCGGCCATCTGCTGCTCGGGGTCGGCTACGTCCTCAACGGCTTCGGCATCTCGGTCTTCAACATCCACTCGATCACGCTGCGCCAGGCGACCGTGCCCGCCGAACTCATCGGCCGGGTCAGCGCCACCTTCCGGTTCCTGACCTGGGCGGTGATCCCGCTGGGCGGGCTGCTCGGCGGACTCCTCGCGGCGGCGGTCGGCCCGCGCGCCGCGCTGGCCGTGACGGCGGGCGGGCTGACCGCGGGCGCGCTGGTGTTCCTGTGCTCCCGCACGGCCGTACGTTCATGAGCCGCCGTACGTTCATGACCGCCGTACGGTGATCAACCGTTTCCCGTTCCGCTTCCAGGAGGCAGATGTGTACGTCAAGGTATGCGGCCTGAGCCGCCCGCAGGATGTGGCGGCCGCCGTCCGGGCCGGGGCCGACGCGATCGGCTTCGTCCTCACGCCGAGCCCCCGCCAGGTCACCCCGGCCGCCGTCCGCGCGCTGGTCGCGGAGGTACCGGAGGGCACCGCCACGGTCGCCGTGTTCCGGGGCGAACCGCTCGAAGAGGTGCGCGGGGCCGCCGCGGAGGCGGGCGTCGACACCGTGCAGCTGCACGGCTCGGAGCCGCCCGAGGCGTTCGCCGCGCTGCGCGCCGACGGGTTCCGGCTGATCCGGGCCGCGTCACCGGGGAGCGGGGCGCCGCTGGAGAGCGGTGCGTACGGGGAGGACCTGCTGATCATCGACTCGCCCAGCCCCGGTTCCGGCGAGCGCTGGGACCCGGCCGCGCTCGGCGGCTCCCCCGCCGGTCCGTGGCTGCTGGCCGGCGGGCTGGACCCGGACAACGTCGCCGGGGCGGTGGCGGGACTGCGGCCCTGGGGGGTCGATGTCTCCAGCGGCGTCGAGAGCTCCCGGGGGGTGAAGGACCCGGCGCTCATCGAGCGGTTCGTGGCGGAGGCCAAGGCGCTCGCGTAAGCACTCCGCCACACCCCGCCACCGCACTGCCTCCAAGTGCGAACGGACTGCCTCCTAAGGCGGATTGAGGACGGGCCGACGCGGCCCGCACTATCGGATGGCCGCTTCCCGGACCCGTATGGGAGCACCCGGGCACCCACCTGGTGACGGCACTTCGTCCACCTCAACCGCCGATCCACCTGGGGGATCCATGTGGCTGCCCGCTTCCGGGAAGCACCACGACTTCGTCGAGCGCTATCTCGCTCTGCACGACCGGTACACCTCGGGTGAACTCGGTGAGGACGAGTGGCGTGCGTGGGCGCGGCGGCAGTTGCGCGAGGTCGTCGCGCTCGCCCGGAGCGGGTCGCCCTTCTACGCCCGGCACCTGGCCGGTGTGTCCACGCAGGAGCTGACCCTCGACGGGCTGAGCGCGCTGCCCTTCACCACGAAGGACGATCTGCGCACGGCCATGTCCGACATCCTCAGCCGGGATCTCGACGAGGCGTGCTTCTACTACGAGACGACCGGCACCACCGGACCGGCCACCCCCTGTCCGCGCGACCCGCGCGAGGTGATCGCCTCCAACGCCCATGTGACGGAGAGCTGGCGCAACATCTTCGCGGACGTCTTCGGCGACCGGGCCCCGCGCGTCGGCGTGATGGGCCCCACCGAGGTGCACTCGCTCGGTGACACCCTCGGGGACGTGGCCCGCAACGTGGGCTCCGCCGTCGCCAAGATCTGGCCGTACTCCCCCGTCATCGGCTTCCCCAAGGCGCTCCAGCTGATCCGGGACCTGGCCCTCGACGTGGTGTTCTGCACCCCGAACGTGGCGCTCTCGCTGGCGAAGGCCGCCCGCGCCCAGGGGCTCGATCCGCGCCGGGACTTCGGCGTGAAGGTCTTCCTGGTGACCGGGGAGATGTGCACGCCCGACCTGGCCCGGCAGATCGACCAGGCCTGGGGCGCCCGTACGTACAACGCGCTCTACGGCTCGCAGGAGACCCTGGTCGTCGCCTCCGCCTGCGCCCGCGGCCGGCTGCACCTGGCCCGGCCCAACTACATCGCGGAGCTGGTCGATCCGGACACCGGAGCCGTGCTCGGTGACCGGGGCACCGGCGAACTCGTCGTCACCATGCTGATCGACGGCATCAAGCCGCTGATCCGCTACCGCACCGGCGACCTCGTCGAACTCGCCGCCAACGACTGCGGCTGCGGCATCCGGGGTCCGGTGATCCGGGTCGTCGGCCGCACCCGCGACCGGATCGTGCTCGGCGGCCGGAGCTTCCAGGCCTGGCAGGTCGAGCGGGCCGTGCTCCAGCGGATCGACCACAGCTACGGCTACCAGGTCGTCATCGACCGGGACGCGGACGGCGAAGACCTGATCACCGTACGGCTCGACCTGCCGGACGGACCCGAACCCGGCCTTGCGGCCGCGCACGCGGCGCGGGTCGCGGACTCCCTCGGGGTGCGCTGCCGGGTGGAGCTGCCCGAGGAGCTGGACCCGGTCACCACGACCGGCGCCTTCGTCAGCTGGAAGGCCGCACGCATCCACGACCGGCGGACCGCCGTCGATCACGAGACGGCCGCCGCCCGCCGGCTGGCCGGGGCACGGGGGCACCGCGCATGACAGAGCCGATGCTGCATCCTCACGGCTACACCCTGGACACCGGGGACCGGTCCGATCCGACGCCGTTCCCCATCCTGTGGGAACCCGCCCGAATACCGCACTCGCCGCTGCTGCGCTCCGGCACCCTGCGGATCGGCACCCTCGGCCCGGACGGCACCACCTCGATGGTCGCCCTCGGCCGCCTCGGCTACCGGCTCGCCCACCTCGGCGGACCCGAGGTGGAGGCGGTGCCGTACGACTCCTTCGAGGAGCTCCTCGCGGCCGTCGGCAGCCGGGGCGGCCCCGCCTACGCCCTGGTGCCGGGGGCCGCCGAGTGCGCCACCCGGTTCTTCTGGTCGCCCCGGCTGCGGCTGGACGCCACGTTCTCCACCCCGACCCCCGAGTACGGCATCGCCTCCTACGGGACCGGGCTGCGCGAGGGCGTCCTGCGGCTGGCGACCCTGCACGAGACCCGGCGCCTGGTGGAGCTCCTGGACGGGGTGGAGGGCGGGCGGGGCGGCTACGAGATCGCCTGGGTGCCCGCCGAGTCCACCATCCACGCCGCCCAGCTGGTCTCGGAGGGACGCGCGGACGCCGCCGTCACCAACGAGCCCGGCCGGGCCGCGCACCGGCTGCGGTTCCAGGTCTCGCGGCCGGGCGTCCCGATGGTTTGGATGGTGTTCGGACCCGCCGTACTCGCCCGGCCCGAGTCCACCCTCCGACACACCCTGGGGAGTTGATCATGACCACTGACCGCCGACTGCTGCTGCACGACGTCACCGTCCAGGAGGGTCTGGGCCGCGCCTCGCTGCCCGCCCGCTCGGTACTGCTGGACGGCGAGCGGATCGAGGCCGTCCTGCCGGCCGGACAGGCGCCCGCGGAGGGCGACTTCGTCCGCTGGGACCTGGCCGGCGCCACCGTGCTGCCCGGCATGACGCTGGGCCACACCCATATCGCGTACGTCAATGTCACCAACGGCCGCGAGACCCTGTTCAAGTACCGGGTGCCCGAGGTCGCCATGCATGCCGCCCGGCACGCGGCGGACCTGCTGACCTGCGGATACACCGCGTTCGTCGGGGCCGGATCGGTCGCCGGGATCGACATGGCGCTGAAGAACGCCATCGCGGCCGGCGCCATCCGGGGACCGCGCATCACCCCGTGCAGCCGCGACCTGATGGTGTCCGGCCCGCCGGGGCGGCGCTCGCCCGAGCTCAAGGAGCGGATGCCCCGGGAGCTGATGCCGGTGGTGGACGTCCTCGGGGACCTGGTGAAGTACACCGAGGAGGAGGTCGACGAGGGCGCCGAGATCATCAAGGTGTTCTCGTCCGGCGACGACACCTTCCCCAACGCCCGCTCCGAGGAACTGCTCTTCACCCGCGAGGAGTTGACCACGGTCGTGGAGACCGCGCACCGGCGCGGCGCCCGGGTGCGGGCCCACTCCCGAGGGCTGGCCGGCATCCGCAACGCGCTGGCCGCCGGGGTCGACGTCATCGACCACGCCACCTACGCGGACGACCGGGCGCTCGACGAGATCGCGGAGCGCGGGGTGTTCGTCGTGCCGAGCCTGTTCCAGCCCGACCGGCTGCTGGCCCTGGGCGAACGGTTCGGCAAGGCCCCTGACTACCTGGAGTCCCTGGACTTCAAGGACGAGATCGAGAACACCCTGCGCTTCCTGCCCCGGGCGGAGGGCCTCGGCCTGAAGATCGTGCCGGGTGACGACTTCGGCTTCGCCTGGACCCCGCACGGCACGTACGCGGACGAGCTGGTGATGTACACCGAGCGGGCCGGCATCGCACCGGAGACGGTCATCAAGTGGGCCTGCGCCCACGGCGCGGAGCTGGCCGGGCGCGGTGCGGACGCGGGAGTGGTGGCGCCCGGCCGCCTCGCGGACCTGGTGGTCCGGGACCGTGACCCCGCGGCCGACCTGACCGTGCTCCAGGACAAGGAGTCGCTGCGGTCCGTGCTGATCGGCGGGGAACACGTGGCGGGCCCGGTGGCGCCTCCCGCGTCCTGATTCTCCGTTGAGGCCGGGCTGTTCACCCCGTGGGGCTGAGCAGCCCGGTCCGCTCGTTGCGGGGCAGCGACAGCAGCCGGGCGGTGTCGCCCCGTCCGGCGTGCGGGAGCAGCAGGATGCGCAGCAGGTCGATCATGCGGTCCATCAGCCCGCGCGCCGCCGCCAGGCCCTCCACGTCCTCGCCCGGTGCGAACTGGTCCTGGACGAAGGCGGGGAAGCCGCTGCCCGGCACGATCATCCGGTTGAGCAGGACGTTGTCGATGAGCTGTCCGTAGACCCGGTCGTGGCTGTAGCGGCGTCCGGTGACCACGACCCCGGCCACCTTGTTGGCGAGCGGGCGGTCGAAGCGCAGGTGTCCGACCCCGGCGCGCTCGATGAAGTTCTGCATCACGCCGGCCAGTCCGAACCCGTGGACGGGCGCCGCGTACAGCACTCCGTCGGCCCGGATCATCCGGTCCACCAGGGCCGGGACGTCGTCGTCCTGGGCGCAGGGCAGCGGCCGTATGTTGCAGTCGCCGCAGGGCCCGCAGGGCGTGATGTCGTACTCGGCGAGCGGGATCACATCGAGGTGCACGCCGTGCTCCGCGGCCTGTGCGGCCAGCATCCGCAGGACCCGTCCGGTGAGCCCGTCGGGCCGCTCGGAGCCGTTCAGGGCGGCTATCGACGCCCACGGACCGTGGTCTGTCATGGCTGTATCCCTTCGAGGAAGTTGGTGATGAACGCCTGTCCGGTCCGTGTGGTGATGCTCTCGGGGTGGAACTGCACTCCCTGGACGGGCAGTTCGTGGTGGCGCAGTCCCATCACGCAGCCGTCCTCCCGCGCCCGCGCGGTCACGGTGAGCGCGGCGGGCGCCGGGTCCGCGACGGCCAGTGAGTGGTAGCGGGTGACCTCTGTGCCGTCCGCGAGTCCGGCGAAGACCCCGGAGCCGTCGTGGTCGAGGCGGCTGGTCTTGCCGTGCACGGTGCGCGCGGCCCGCTCGATCCGGCCGCCGAAGGCGAGCCCGATGGCCTGGTGGCCCAGGCAGATCCCGAGCAGCGGGACCTTCTCCGCGAAGTGGCGGACCAGCTCCGGGTGGCCGGAGTCTGCGGGGTGTCCGGGGCCGGGTCCGAGGACCACCGCGTCCGGGCGGCGGGCGGCGAGCTCGGCAGGGGTGTGCGCGTGGGCGGTGACGAGGTCGGTGCGGACGCCGTGCTGCCGCAGGTAGTGGTCGATGATGTGGACGAAGCTGTCGCGTGCGTCGACGAGCAGGATTCTCATGCGGTGAGCACCTCGCCGGTCAGGGCGGCGTACACGGCGCTCATCTTGATCAGCGTCTCGCGCCATTCGCCGTCGGCCGTGGAGTCCGCGACCACCCCGGCGGACGCCTGGAGCGCGTAGCTGCCGGTGTCGGGGTCGTGGACGGCGGTACGGATGCACAGGGCGAGCGTCGCCGCCTGTCCGCGCACGTCGATCAGGCCCAGCGCGCCCGCGTAGGCGCCGCGTGGCCGGCCCTCGATCTCCTGGATCAGCTCCATGGCCCGGACCTTGGGCGCGCCGGTCATGGTGCCGGCCGGGAAGGTGGCGCGCAGCGCGGAGAACACGTCGGCGCCGTCGGCCAGTCGGCCGCTCACCGTGGAGACGAGGTGGTGCACCTGGGCGAAGTGCTCGACCACCATCATCCGTTCGACGGCGAGGGTGCCCGGTACGGAGACCCTGGCGACGTCGTTGCGGCACAGGTCGACGAGCATGATGTGCTCGGCGCGCTCCTTCTCGTCGGCGTGCAGCGCGGCCACCCGGCGGGCGTCCTCGGCCGGGTCCGCGGCCCGCGCGGTGGTACCGGCGATGGGCCGCATGGCCAGGGTCCGGCCCTCGATCCGCAGCAGCAGCTCCGGGCTGGCCCCGACCAGGGTGCGGCCCGCCCACGGCACCAGGTACATGTACGGCGAGGGGTTGCTCCGGCGCAGCCGCCGGTAGGCGTCGAGGGGCGCCAGGGGCGTCGTCACCTCGACGCGGTGGCCGATCTGGATCTGGTAGACGTCGCCCGCCCTGATGTGTTCCAGGCAGCGCTCCACCCGCCGCTCGAACTCCTCGCGGTGGACGGTGCGGCGGACCGCGTACGGCCTGGGCGCGGCCGGCAGCGGGTCGTCCGTGCCGTCCTCGTCGTCGGGCAGGGCCCGTACCAGCTCCGCGAGGCCGTCGCGCAGGATTCCCGGGCCGCCGAACTCGGACGCGAACGCCTGGAGTTGGTCGCTCTCGCCGGTGTCCAGGCGGTAGGTGACGACGTGCCGGAAGAGGGTGAGGGTGATCTCCGGGTCCTTGCCGGGAGCGCGCGGCGGCAGCTGCTCCAGGTGCCAGGCGGCCTCGTAGCCGAGTACGGCGAGGAAGCCGAAGGCGTAGCTGTCGAGCGGTACGCCGGTCTCCACGGCGAAGGCCCCGTGCAGGGTCTCCAGCAGCCGCTGGACGTTCCCGGCGGCGCGGTCCACCAGGGGGCGCAGCCGGTCCACCAGCTCCGGGGCCCCGTCCAGCACGGCCTGTCCGTCCCGCACGGTGATCCGGGCGAGGGTCTCGGCGCCGACGGCGGCGAAGCGGCAGTCCTCGTCGGGCCCGGCCAGGCTCTCGAAGAGGAAGACCTGATCATCACCGAGCAGCCTGCGCAGCTCGGTGGCCAGGGCGAGCGGGGCGTGCGGCGGCAGCGGGGTCCGCGCCACGCGCACCCGCACGGGTGCGGGGTGCGCCCCGGTCGGTGCTGCGGCGGGCTCGACTGCGGTGATGGTCATCGTGGGCGGTCTCTTTCCGGTACGCGAGGGGGGCGGTGGCTTGGCACCAGCCAACCAACTGCGCGTACCGGTGGAGCAGTCCACTGGTCCGGGGTGGCGGCGGACCACTCGCCGCCGGTCCTCAGCCCACCGTTCCGCGCAGCAGCGCGGCGGCCTCCAGCAGCGCGTCCCGGCAGGTGTCCTCGCTGACGCCGGGGACCGCGCAGGCCAGCAGCAGCACCCGGCGGGTGGAACCGGTCACCGCCTGGTGCACGCCGTCGCGGTGCGCGAACTGCGACAGCACGCGCTCGTCGTCGGCGAGGACCAGCCCGCCCGCCTCCAGGGTCACCGGACCGTCCGCGCCGAGGGCGGTGAACTCCTCGGTGCCGTCGGTCAGCCGCAGCCCCACCTCGCCCACCAGCGCGTCCCGGTCGAACAGGCCGAGCGCGACCAGGGTGCGGACCGCCACCGCGTTGACCGCGTCGACGGCGGGGTTGATCCGGGGCCAGGCGCCGAGCGGCTTGGCCCGCAGTCCCCGGTCGATCAGGGCCTGGACGGAGGGCGGGCGCTTGTCGGGGTGGGTGCCGAGCAGCCGGCTCAGCTCCCGGTAGGCGGCGACGTTGGGGGCCGCGCGCACCTCGGCCCGGCTCTTGCCGTTCCACCGGTCGTGGGCCTCGGTCCACACCGCCTCGGCCGCTGCCGGGCCGGTGGCGCCGATGTCCGCCTCCAGGGTCAGTACGTGCACCCCGGGCACCCGCTCGCGGGCCTCCGGCGTCACGTCGACCCTGCGGAAGGTGGGGGTGCCCTGTGCGGTGGCGGTCATCGGGTTCCTCCGGAGAAGGTGAGGGTGTCCAGCGTATGCAGGTTCAAGTCCTCTGCCGTGAGGACGCGTTCGGTGTCGATGAGAATGTTGTAGTGGTTCGGCGCGTGGCACTCGTCAAATCCGGCCACCCGCCCGATCGGCCCGTGCGGGCCCGTCACCACGTCGCCCCGCTCGATCACCGTGCCCGCCCCGAACTCCGCGAAGCCCAGGAACCCCACGTGGTCGACCCGGTCCCCGGTGACGGCGGGCAGGTCGGTGGTGGTGACGAGTTCGTGCACGTCACCGGCGCGCACGCAGCGCGACTGCCAGGGCGACAGCCGCATGCCCCGGTCGGTGCGCCGGTGGAAGAGCAGCTTCACCAGCTGGGCCGGGACCGGCTCCTTGGCGGGCATCCGCAGCCGCTCCTCCCGGGTCCGGCCGATGGCGTACGCCTCCTCGACCAGGTCGACGATGTGCGGGCCGCGGTCGGGTCCGCTGCGGCCGTCGCGCACCGTGCGGTGGAAGTCCGCCATGATCCCGGCGTACTCGTGGTCGAGGGAGGACTTGAACGCCTCGAATCCGTCCAGCATGTCGGCGTACAGCTGCCGGCCGTCCTTGAGGTGCACGGTGATGTCCTTGCGCTCACCGGTCTCCAGCGCCCAGTCCAGGTCGACCAGGACCGGGATGCCGTCGTTGGTGGCCAGGTGCAGTTCGGCGCAGAACTCGACGCCGGTGCGGACGTCTCCGATCGTGGCGTCCGTCAGGGTGAGCGGGCCGAGCACGGTCTCCAGGGCGTCCAGCGCGTTGGGGCCGTTGTCGATGACGCAGCCGCCGCCGCAGCGGTCGAGGTCCTGGTACCAGCCCTCGCTGCCGCTGTGCTCCTCGATCTTCTCCTGGTAGCGGCTGGTGACGTGCGAGATCTCCGAACGGTCGGCCAACTGGGCGGCCAGTTCCTGGACATGGGTGTTGTAGCGGCGGTGGAAGGCGGTGAACAGGGTGGTCGCGTGCTCCTCGGCCAGCCGCACCAGGTGGTGGGCGTCCTCGGCGCGGACGGTCAGCGGCTTCTCGCAGCAGACGTGCACACCGGCCCGCAGGGCGTCGGCCACGACCGGGGCGTGCGCGTGGTTGGGCAGGGTGACGACGACGCCGTCCACCAGTCCGGAGGCGAGGAGTTCGCGGTGGTCGGCGAAGACCTCGGTCCCCGGCGCGAATCCGTCCAGTTTCCGGCGGTCCAGATCGCAGACGGCGGTCAGCCGCAGCTCCGGATCGTCCTCGATGGCCTGAAGGAAGAAGGGGGCGATGACGCCCAGGCCGATCACTCCGATACGCATGACGGTTCGGTCCTTTCCGTTTCCCGGGTCGTTGGGGGTCAGGCGGCGGGCGCGAGGGTACGGACGGCCAGCGCGTCCGGCGCGGCCACGGACAGCTGCTCCGCGAGCGCGGCCAGGCCGTCGGCCACCGGTCCCGGCAGCTCGACGCCCTCGCGCCGCGACTGCTCGTACCGCGCGGCCTCCGGGGCTCCCGGGTAGGTGACGCCCCGCGTGGCGTACCCGGCGGCCGGGGAGTTCACGACCGTGTCGAGGAGGCGGCGGTTCTCCGCGGCGATGGCGTGGGCCGAGCCGAACGCCGAGGGGTCGATCACGATCGCGGTGTGGCCCACGTTGTCGTCGCCGGCCGGTTCGCCCTTCAGCACGCCGGGCCGGGGGCCGTAGGCGGCGCCGGACAGCGGGCCGCACAGCAGGTCCACCAGCAGGGCGAGGCCGAAGCCCTTGGCGCCGCCGGTCGAGGCGGGCCCGCCGAGCCAGGCGACGTCCGCCTCCTCCGCCATGAAGTCGGCCGGGTCGGAGGTCGGGGTGCCGTCGTGCCGGACCAGCCACTCCTGCGGGACCTGCCGGCCCTCCCGGTGGGCGGCCTTGATCTTTCCGGTGGCGACCACCGTGGTGCTCATGTCGAGGACGAACGGGGCGCCCTCGGTCACCGGCACGGCCGCGCTCAGCGGGTTGGTGCCGAGCATCCGCACGGTGCCGCCCAGCGGCGGGGCGACGCCCTGGGCGCCGCAGTTCGTCATCGCCAGGCCGATCAGCCCGGCGGCCGCCGCCTTCTGCGTGTAGTAACCGGCGCTGCCGAAGTGGGTGCTGTTGCGGACGGCGACCATGCCGATGCCGGTCTGCCGCGCCTTGGCCATGGCGATGTCCATGGCCAGGTCCATGGTGACGAGGCCGAGCCCGCGGTCCCCGTCGAGCAGGGCGGCCCCGGCGGTCTCCTGGACGACGCGCGGGGCGGCCGCCGCGGCTATCCGGCCGTCGAGCAGCCGGGGGGCGTAGATGTTCACCAGGCCGTTGGTGCCGTGGGTGGTGAAGCCGTTCGCGTCGGCGTAGGTGATGACGTCGGCGGCGGTGCGCGCCGACTCGGTGTCCAGGCCGCACTCCGTGAGGACGTCGTTGACGAAGGTGGTGAGCTCGGCGAGGGGGACACGGACGGTCATGGCGAATCCTTTTCTGGGTGAGGTTCTCCGGAGGGAGGTGGAGCGGGAGGACGGGTCAGGCGGCCTGGGCGGCGAAGGCGTGCACCAGCTCCTTGATCCGCCGGGCGTACGTGTCCAGGTCGTCCAGGTGCACGAACTCGTTCGCGGTGTGCGCCCCGTTGGCGTCGAGCTGGCCCGGCCCGCAGGCCACCACGTAGCGGCCGGGGCCGGGCGCCCAGATCGCGTCGCAGGTGAACGCGGAGCCGTCGGCAAGTCCGTCGTGCCGGTGGAACCCGGCCTCGTTCAGGACGAGTTCGGCCTCCGCGTCCCGGTTGTTCAGGGTGGGCAGGCCCTGCTTCAGCCAGTCGAGGCGGACGATGCGGCGCCAGTCCTTCACCGTGCGGCGGCTGAACGGGTCGTGGGCGTGCAGATGCGCGAACTCGGTCCTGGCCTCCTCGATCAGCACCTCCAGGGAGGCGGCGAGCAGTTCGGCCTGCTCGGTCGCCGGGTAGGCGATGTTGAGCAGCAACTGCCCACCGCCGTAGACCCGGTTGTGCGCGGTGCCGGTGTGCAGACCGGAGACGCAGAGCTTGGCTCCCATGCCGTGGGCGAGCGGGCCGAGCCGGCGGGCGAGGAAGTCCGCGAGGAAGCCCAGCAGCACGGTGGCGTTGTGGCCGTCGGCGGGGTGGTCGTCGGTGGAGTCCTGGCCGAGCACCGTGATCCGGGGGGTCATCGCGGCGGTGCAGCCGTCCATGAAGGTGTTGCCGGTGGGCTCCGCGAACACCATCAGGCGCCCGGTGAACCCGGCGTCGACCAGGGCGCGGGTGCCGTACGTGCCCATCGCGCCGCCCTCCTCGCCGGGCACCGAGGCGATCTGCACCTCGATCCGGCCGTCCAGCCCGGGGTCCTCCGCGAAGGCGGCGGCGATCCCGGCGGCGGCGGCGACACCCGGGCCCTTGTCGTCGACGGCGCCCCGGCCGTACAGGATCCGCCCGTCCAGCCGGGGCGGGACGTGCGGGCCGACCGTGTCCACGTGGAAGTTGACGACCAGGCGGCGCTCCTGCGGCTGCGGGGCCCCGTGGGCGACGACCACGGAGGGCTGCCCGGCCAAGAACGCGGGCAGATCGCGGGCGGCCGCCTCCCGGACCGGTGCGGGCACCTCGGGGCGCTCCAGGAGTCCGGGCGCGGGTGCCCGGTGCAGTGCGGTGCGGAATCCGCGCTCGGCGGCACCGGCCAGGAAGACCTGCTGCGCGCGGGCCGCCCCGTCCATGGGGCCGCCCTCCAGCGGCGAGACCGAGTCGACGGCCATCAGCTCGGTCAGCCACTCCAGGTCACCGGCGCCGAGGCCGCCGTGGGTGCGGGTGGTGCGGGCCGTCTCAGCCATGGTGGCTGCCCTCCCAGTACATGGGGCTGTCCGTGGATTCGATGAACGCGCGGCTGTCCGTGGTGTCGATGCCGAGCAGCGATGTGCAGCGCCGGGTGTACTCGCGGTAGCCGTCGGCCAGTGCGGCGGGGTCGCCGGCCAGGCCGAGGTGCGGGATGCGGGCCAGGTGGGGTTCCAGGCTGTAGAAGCCCCGGTAGCCGTGGTGCTCCAGCAGGGCCACGCACTCCGCGACGTGGGCGGTGCCCTCGCCGGGCATCGTGAACTCGGCCTCCGAGCCGGTGCGGACGCCGTCCTTGATGTGCACGTGCTCCACCCACGGCAGCACGCCCCGCAGGAAGTCGAGCGAGTCGTAGCCGTAGGCGAGGCCGTTGCCGGTGTCGAAGAGCAGCCGCAGCCGGGGGCTCGCGACCTCCTCCAGCATCCGCACCGTGTGCGCGGCGCTCTGCCCGGCCCAGCCCTGGCAGTTCTCGTGCAGCAGGGTCACGCCGAGCTGCTCGGCCTCGCGGGCCAGCGTCTTCATCCGGCGCAGCGACTCGGCGCGCCAGTCGCGCTCCGGGCGGCCGTCGCCGGGGTACGACATGACCCGCAGCCGGTCGCAGCCGAGCAGCGCGGCCGCCTTGGCGGAGCGCTCCAGGGCCGCCAGCTCGTCGCTCATGGGGGTGGCGACGGTGGTGGACCAGGAGCCCACCGGGGTGTCGACGACGGGCACCCGCAGCCCGGCGACGATGGTGCGCCGGGCCAGGTCGGCGGCGTCACCCGGCTCCAGCTCGTGCAGGCCGAGGCCGCCGACGGTGCGCAACTCGATCGCTCGCATGCCCAGTTCGTGGTGGATGGCCAGCTGTCCCGCCAGGTCGGGGGCGGCCTCGTCCCCGATCCCGCACAGCCGGTCCGCCGTGATGACCAGGTCCTTCGCTGCCGACATCCTTCTCAACCCCCGGCTCGGCAGAAGCGGTTGACGGCGGCCACGACCCGCTCGGCCGCGCCCGGCGCCATGTCCGGGTGCAGGGGCAGCGCGAGGGACTCGCGGGAGAGCCGTTCGGCCACCGGGAAGTCGCCGGGCCCGTGGCCGAGGTGGGCGAACGCGGGCTGGAGGTGCAGCGGGCGCGGGTAGTAGACGGCCGTCTCGATGCCCTCCCGCGCCAGCCGGTCGCGCAGCTCGTCGCGCTGCTGGGCGCGTACGACGTACGTGTAGACGGAGCGCTCCTCGAAGCCGGCCGGCGGCGGCAGCAGTGCCGGGCCCAGCGGGCGCAGCCCCTCCTCGTAGATCGCGGCGATCTCGCGGCGGCGTTCCAGCAGCCGGTCCAGGTGCGGGATCTTGCGGAGCAGGAAACCGGCGGTGATCTCGTCCATCCGGCAGTTGAAGCCGAGCAGCTCGTGGTAGAAGCGCTTGCCGGCGGGCTGGCCGTGGTTGCGCAGCATGCGTGCGGTGCGGGCGAGTTCGGGGTCGTCGGTGACGATCATTCCGGCGTCCCCGATGCCGCCCGCGGGCTTGGCGGGGAAGAAGGAGTACACCCCGGCGTGCCCGTGCCGGCCGGCGGGCCTGCCGTCGACCGTGGCGCCGAGCGCGATCGCGCTGTCCTCGACCAGGTGCAGTCCGCGCCGGGCGGCGAGCTCTGCGAAGGCGCCCATCTTCGGGGAGTTCGAGAACAGGTAGGCCGGGAGCAGCGCCCTGGTGCGGTCCGTGACGGCGGCCTCGGCGGCGGCCGGGTCGAGCAGGCCGGTCTCGTACTCGACGTCCGCGAAGACCGGGCGGGCGCCGCGCAGGGCGACGGTGGAGGCGGTGGAGACGAAGGAGAACGCGGGGGTGACCACCTCGTCGCCGTCACCGAGGCCGAGGGCGGCCAGGATCACGCTCAGCGCTCCGGTGCCGCTGGCCACCGCGATGGCGTGCGCCGCCCCGGTGCGCGCGGCGATCTCCGACTCCAGGCGCTCGACCCTGGACTTCAGGATGAACTCATCGCTCAGTGCGACCTCTTGGAAGACCTCCACGATGTCGTCGGCCCAGTCGGCCGAGCGGGCGGGCCAGTCGAAGTAGGGGATGGCAGTGGTCACGATGCGGCTCCGTAGAAGGCGAGGATCAGGGCGGCGACGCGGTCGGCCTGCTCGTCGGTGAGGTCGGGGTACATCGGCAGCCCCAGGGCCCGGGTCGCCGCGGCGGCGGCGACCGGGACCGGGTGGCGGGAGCCCGGCAGCGGGGCCAGCAGCGGCTGGTCCGTGAGCGGGCGCGGGTAGTACGCCTCGGTGCCGACGCCGTTCGCTTCGAGGTGGGCGGCCAGCTCGTCCCGGCGGTCGCACTCGATGAGGTAGACGTAGTAGACCTGGTTGCTCGGGGTCTTGGCGGGCGCCATCCAGGGGGTGTCGACCGTCCCGGCCAGCGGCGCGAGCAGCCGGTCGTAGCGGGCGGCCAGCTCGGCGCGCCGCTCCGTCTCCTCGCCGAGCCGCTCCAGGCGGTGCAGCAGGAACGCCGCGTGCAGCTCGTCGCACCGGCTGTTGTAGCCGAGCTCCTGGTAGACGTAGGCGCCGTCCGTGGCGTACGCGCCGTCCGTGCCCTGGCCGTGCAAGCGCAGCCGCCGGGCGGCGGCGGCGATCCCGTCGTCGTCGGTGAGCAGCATCCCCGCGTCGCCGAGCGAGCCCAGCGTCTTGGTGGGGAAGAAGGAGAGGACGCCACCGCTGCCCCACAGGCCCGCGTGCACCCCGCCGGCCCACATGTCGATGCCCTCGGCGCTGTCCTCCAGCAGGATCAGCCCGTGCCGGTCCGCCAGGTCCTTGAGCACCTCCATGTCGGCCATCTGCGAGAACAGGTGGACCGGCATGATCGCCCTGGTCCGCTCGGTGATCGCGGCCTCGGCGCGCCTCGGGTCCATCGCGTAGCTGCCGGGCAGCACGTCGACGAGCACGGGCTCCGCGCCCACGTGCAGGACGGCGGAGGCGGTGGCGAAGAAGGTGTACGCGGGGACGATCACCTCGTCGCCGGGGCCGATGCCCGCCGCCCGGAGCAGGATCACCAGGGCGTCGGTCCCGTTGGCGACGGCCACCGCGTGCCGGGCGCCGGTGCGGGCGGCGATCGCCGCCTCCAGTTCCGCGGTGACCGGCCCGGAGGTGAACCGGCCGGAGGCGGCGACCTCACGGATGCGGGCCTCAAGCCGGGGCCAGTCGCGGCGGACGGAGGCGGCGCCGCTGAAGAAGGGGATGGCGGTGGCGTCGCTCATCGGGTGGCCGCCTTCAGGGAGGAGATCAGCCCCGTGACGGCCTGGCGGCGGCCCGCCGCGTCCCTGGCCGCGCCGATCGCCTGGAGCAGCGCGCTGCCCACGATCACGCCGTCCGTCCTGCCGTGCAGCGCGGCGACGTGGTCCGGGCGGGAGATGCCGAACCCGACGGCCATCGGGGTGTCGCCGGCCGCCCGCACCCGCTCCAGGTAGGCGTCGATGCCGGGGTCGAGCTCGGAGCGGACCCCGGTGACGCCGTTCGCCGCGAGGACGTAGAGGAAGCCGCGGGAGGCGGCGGCGGAGGCGGCCATCCGCTCCGGTGAGCTGCCGGGGGCGGTGAAGAAGGTCTGGCCGAGCTCGGTGGCCTCGGCCTGCGCCAGCCATTCGGCGCCCTCACCGACCGGCAGGTCCGGGACGACGAATCCGTCGGCGCCGGCCGACCTGGCGTCGTCGTACAGCTGGGTGAGGCCGTAGCGCAGGAACGGGTTGCAGTAGCCCATCAGCACGATCGGCGCCTCCACCCCGGCGGCCCGCGCCTCCGCGACCACGTCGAGGGTGGCGGCGGTGGTGGTGCCGGTGTCCAGGGCGGCCTGTCCGGTGGCCTGGATGACCGGGCCGTCGCCGAGCGGGTCGGAGAACGGGACCCCGAGCTCGATCACGTCGGCGCCCGCGTCCACCGCGGCGGAGATCAGGCCGACGGTCTCCCCGAGGTGCGGGTAACCGGAGGTGAGGTAGGCGACGAGGGTGGTCTCTTCCTTGGCCCGGTTGTCGGTGAAGGTCTGTTCGAGGCGCTTCATCGGGTGGTCTCCTCACGCTGCTTCAGGGCGGCCATGGCGGAGGTGAGGTCCTTGTCACCGCGGCCGGAGAGGTTGACGAGGATGGTGCTGCCGGGTGCGGACTCGCGGGCCACCTTCAGGGCGCCGGCCACCGCGTGCGCGGACTCCAGGGCCGGGAGGATGCCCTCCTGCGAGCTGAGCGCGGCGAACGCGTCCAGCGCCTCGTTGTCGGAGGCCGAGATGTACTCGACCTTCCCGGTGTCCTTGTAGTGCGAGTGCTCGGGGCCGACGCCCGCGTAGTCGAGGCCGGGCGCGATGGAGTGGGTCAGCTGGATCTGCCCGTCGTCGTCCTGGAGCAGGTAGGTGCGGGTGCCCTGGAGGACGCCGGGGTCGCCGTAGAGCAGCGGGGCCGCGTGCCCGCCCTGGCCGCCCTTGCCCTCGCCCGCCGCCTGTACGCCGACGAGCCGGACCGGGTCGTCGAGGAAGGCGCTGAACATCCCGGCCGCGTTGGAGCCGCCGCCGACGCAGGCGACGACCGCGTCGGGCAGCCGGCCGTTCTCCTCCAGGAACTGGGCGCGGGCCTCGCGGCCGATGACCGACTGGAAGTTGCGCACGATGGTGGGGAAGGGGTGCGGTCCGACGACGGAGCCGAGCAGGTAGTGCGTGGTGTCGGGGCGGGCGATCCACTCGCGGATCGCCGCGTTGATGGCGTCCTTCAGGGTCGCCGTGCCGAGGTCGACCAGCTCGACGCGGGCGCCGAGCAGCTCCATCCGCTGCACGTTGGGGGCCTGGCGCTCCGCGTCGACCCGGCCCATGTAGATGGTGGCTTCGAGGCCGAGGTAGGCACAGGCGGCGGCCACGGCCACGCCGTGCTGGCCGGCGCCGGTCTCCGCGATGATCTGCTTCTTGCCGAGCCGGCGGGCGAGCAGGGCCTGCCCGACCGAGTTGTTGATCTTGTGGGCGCCGGTGTGGGTGAGGTCCTCCCGCTTGAGCCACAGCTTGACGCCGTTCTCGGTGACGCCGAGCCGGTGCAGCTCGGTGATCGGGGTGGGTCGTCCGACGAACATCTTGAGCAGCCGGTCGAGCTCCGCGTTGAACTCCGGGTCGATCAGGGCCTTGTGGTACTCCTCCTCCAGTTCCTGCAGCGGGCCCACCAGGGTCTCCGCGACGAACTGTCCGCCGTACTCGCCGAATCGGCCGTTCACGAGGCCACCTCCAGAATCGGGACCCCGGTGAAGGACCGCAGCTGGGCGGCGGGGTCGGGGCTGCTGAGCAGGGATTCACCGATCAGCGCGGCGTCGAAGCCGTGCGCCGCGATGCGTTCGATGTCGGGGCGGCCGCCGAGGCCGCTCTCGCTGACGGTCAGCACGCCGCGCGGGATGTCGCGGCGCAGCCTGGCCGAGTTGTCGAGGTCCACGGAGAAGGTCTGCAGATCCCGGTTGTTGATGCCGATGATGCGGGCCCCGGAGCGCAGCGCCCGGTCCACCTCGTCCTGGGTGAAGGTCTCCACCAGTGCGTCGAGGCCGAGTCCGTGCGCGGTCTGCACCAGATCGGTGAGCAGCGCGTCACCGACGGCGCGGGCGATGATCAGGACGCCGTCGGCGCCGCTGTCGTGGGCCAGGTGCATCTGCCGGATGTCGACCATGAAGTCCTTGAACAGGACGGGGACGGTGACGTCCGGGTGTTCCGCGACGGTACGGACCAGCTCCGGCGAGCCGCCGAAGAAGGGCGTGTCACCGAGTACGGAGATGGCCGAGGCCCCTCCGTCGATGTACTTCCCGGCCATGGGGACCGCCATCGCGGGGTCGAGCAGCTGTCCCTTGGAGGGGGACTTCGGCTTGATCTCGGCGATGACCGAGATCTCGGGGCCGCTCAGTGCGGCGGCGAACCGGCCGGGTACGGCGGCCGTACGGCGCCCTCTGGCGGCCGCGTCGGCTGCCGCCGGGCCGCTCCAGGCGGCGCGTTTGGCGGCGACTATCTCGTCGAGGTGCGTGGCCATCAGAGGCTCTCCCGGGTGGTCGAGGTGCGGTCGGTGCGGGCTGCGGGCCCGGCCGGGGCGGGCTGCCGCGCGGCGAGCCGGGCGGCCAGTTCGGCCGGTGCTCCGCGCTGTACGGCGTGCCGGGCGAGGTCGAGCGCGGCGGGCAGGTCCGGTGCCTGCCCGGCGAGGTGGAGCACGGCCGCCGCGTTCAGCAGCACCGTGTCGAGCAGCGGGCGGGGCGCCGTGCCGGCCAGGACCTGGCGGGCGAGGACCGCGTTGCGTGCCGGGCCACCGCCCGCCAGTTCGGCGCGGCCCGCCGGGCGCAGGGGCAGCCCGGCCGGGTCCACGGTGGACTCGGTGACGTCGCCGCCGTCCACCTGGAGGACCCGTGCGGGGCCCGCCGTGGTGAGTTCGTCCATCCCGTCGTAGCCCTGGATGACCCAGGTCCGCCGGTAGCCGAGGAGTGCCGCGGCCTGTGCCATGACCTCCTGGTCCTGCCGGGTCGCGGTGCCGATGAGCCGGCCGGTCAGGGGTACGGGGTTGGCGAGCGGCCCGGACAGGTTGAACAGGGTGCGGAAGCCGAGCCTGCGGCGGACCGGGGCCAGCCGGCGCAGCGCCGGGTGGAGCGCCGGGGAGAAGAGGAACGCGAACCGGTCCGCGTCCAGCAGCTCCCCGATGCGCTCCCCGGGGTCGAGCTCGATGCCCAGGGCCTCCAGCAGGTCGGCGCTCCCGCACTGCGAGGTCGACGCCCGGTTGCCGGCCTTGGCGACGGTCGCCCCGGCGGAGGCGGCGACCAGGGCGGCCAGCGTGGAGATGTTGACCGAGCCGCTGCCGTCACCACCGGTGCCGACCACATCGACCGCCGGGCCCGTCCAGCCGACCGGCCTGGCCACCGCGAGCACCGCCCGCACCGTCGCCGCCACCAGGACCGGGGTGGCCCCGCCCACCGCGACGGCGGTCAGGAAGGCAGCGGCCTCCACCTCGTCCGTCGTCTCGTCCAGCAGCTCCGCGACCGCGTCCTCGGCCGCCTGCGCGGAGACCGTCCGGCCCGCGACCGCGTCCCTGGTGACGGCCGGGAGGGCACGGCCGCCGAGCAGGGTGGCCGCCATCAGAGCACCGCCACATTGCTGGCCGCCTCAAGCTTGTTGTGGGTGTCCAGGACGACCGGCGGGATGCCCCACAGCAGGTCCTGCTCCAGCCCGGGTACGGCGGTGACCATGACCGCGGCGTCCAGCTGCGCCAGCTCCGCCGCCGCCCACGCGGCGGCCGCGACCGGCTCCCCGTCCACGACGAGGTCCGGGACCAGCGGGTCGTGGTAGGAGACGGTGGCCCCGGCGGCGCGCAGACCCCGGATGACGTCCAGGGCGGGGGCGTTGCGCAGGTCGGCGACGCCGGATTTGTAACTGACCCCGACGACGAGGACCTTGGCGCCGCTCAGCGTGGAGTCGCGGGCCCCGATCAGCTCCGCCAGCCGCTCCACGACCTGGCCGGGTCGCTTCTCGACCCGGTCGAACGCGGCGGCCACCAGCTTCATGTCGGTGCCGAGGCGGTCCGCGGCCTCGCGCAGGAACAGCGGGTCGACCGGGATGCACTCGCCGCCCACGCCCGGTCCTGGGTAGTGCGGGAGGAATCCGTAGGGCTTGGTGGAGGCGGCGTCGATCACCTCGCGGACCGGTATGTCGAGCTGGCGGCAGAGGTCGGAAAGCTCAAGCGTGAGGCTGATGTTGACCAGTCGGAAGGTGTTCTCGAAGACCTTGGAGAGCTCGGCGACCTCGGTGCGCGAGACCGGCACCACCGTCTCGCAGACCAGTCCGAACAGGGCGGCGGCGCGGCGGGTGCACTCCTCGGTGAGACCGCCCACCACCTTGGGGGTGTTGGTGAGGTTCCAGCCGTTGGTGTTGGCGGGGTCGACCCGCTCCGGGGCCATCGCCACGTGGAAGTCGGTGCCCGGCTCCAGGCCGGTGGCGTCCGCGAGGGCGGCCGCGGCGGCGGCGGTGGTGCCCGGCGGGACGGTGGACTGGAGGATCAGCAGCGTCCCCCGGCGCAGCAGCGGCGCCACCGAATCCATCGCGGAGTTGACGTAATCCAGGTTGGCCTGCTGGTCGCCGGTGACCGGGGTCGGCACGCAGACGATCAGCACATCCGAGCCGGCCAGCTCGCCCGGCTCCGTGGTGGCGCTCAACCGCTCGCTCACCGAGGCCAGTTCGGCGTCGCTCACATCCGGCAGATAGGAACTGCCGCGCGCCACCCGGTCGACCCGCTCGGCGTCCGTGTCCAGCCCGCGGACCGAAAGGCCCGCCGTGGCGAAACCGAGACCGAGCGGGAGACCGGTGTAGCCGAGTCCGACGATTCCCACGCGCAGGGTACGGCTCTCGATCTTCTCGTCGAAGACCTGTGCGCCGTCCCGCCCGTGAATCGCGGGAGCGATTACGCCAGTCATTGCAACCATGGGATTCTCCCTCTGAGTGCTATAAATAAAGGCCGTTGGCGTGATCAATTAGGCCAGTGGGCCGGGGGGACCACCCAGACCACTGCGGGGGAGACGGAGCAGACCAGATGGCCTGGTACCTGTCGGTCCAAGTGGACCGAGACTCGGCTGTACCGCTCACCGCGCAACTGCAGAACGCCATCAAGAGCCGGGTCGAGGACCGGGTTCTGCACCCCGGATCACGATTGCCTTCGAGCCGTCAACTCGCCCTGGACCTGGGGCTTTCGCGCAGTGTGGTGGTCGAGGCGTACGAGCAGCTGATCGCCGAGGGATACCTCGACGCGGTCCGCGGCTCCGGCACCCTCGTCGCGCGGAAACTGCCCGAGAGCGCCGGCGACACCTCGCTGCTGGATTCCCGTCCGGCGACAAGTGCCCGCTGGGACCTGCGGGTAGGGATCGCGAACCTCTCGAATTTCCCGCGCCAGGAGTGGCTCAACTCCTATACGAAGGTGCTCCAGAATGTCGGCCGGGAAGGCATGGACTACCCGCCGGTCGCCGGGATCGCGGAGTTGCGCAATGAACTCTCCGCCTATCTGGGCCGGGTGCGCTCGGTGCACACGGAGCCGGGGCAGGTGATGGTCACCGCGGGATTCGCCCAGGGCCTCGCGCTGCTGGCCGACTCCTTCCAGCGGCTCGGCATCCATGAGCTGGCCATCGAGGAGCCGGGGCACAACGGACAGCGCCGGTTCATCCTGGACACCGGGATCACCCCGGTGGGGGTGCCGGTGGACGAAGAGGGCCTGATCGTCGAGGCGCTGGAGCGCACGGGCGCCCGCGCGGTCCTGGTCACCCCCGCGCACCAGTTCCCGACCGGGGTGATGATGTCGCCGGAGCGCAGGCAGCAGCTGCTGGCCTGGGCGCGGGCGCGGGACGGCTGGATCATCGAGGACGACTACGACGGCGAGTTCTGGTTCGACCGGGGGGCCAGGCCCACCGCGCTCCAGGAGGGCGACCCGGAGCGGGTGGTGTACGCGGGCACCACCAGCAAGGTGCTGGTGCCGGGACTGCGGCTGGGCTGGCTGGCGATACCCCCGAAGCTGTACCCCCTGATGGAACGGGTCCGCTCCCGCCAGGACCAGGGCTCCGACACCCTCACCCAGCTGGCCTTCGCCGAGCTGATGCGCAGCGGACTGCTGGACCGGCACCTGCGCCGGGTCCGCTCCCGCTACCGCTCCCGCCGCGAGGCACTGGCGGCGGCGGTCCACGAGTCCCTGCCGGAGGCCCGGCTCATCGGCTGCGCGGCCGGACTGCACAGCTACGCCGTACTGCCCCCGGGCACCGACGAGGCGGCCGTGGTGCACGGCGCCCAGCGCCGCTCGGTCCTGGTCCGCAGCGGCCGGCAGTTCCGGTTCAGCGGGATGCCCGGCGCGCCGGGGCTGCTCCTGGGGTACGGCTCGCTGCCCCTCACCGGCATCTCGGACGCCATCGAGGCGATCGGCGCGTCCTACCGCGAGGCCGCGCGCGGCTGAAAGCGGCTGAGACTACGGGACCTCAGCGCATCGATCGGCCGCGCGGGGCGGCGATCAGCTTCTGGGCCAGCGCCTTGTTCACCGCGTCGATGCGCGAGACAGCTTCCAACTTGTCGAAGATGTTGCGCAGATGACGCTTGACGGTGCCTTCTGTGATGCCGAGCCGGGCCGCGATCTGCCGGTTGCTCATGGCCTCCGCGACGCACGTCAGCACCTCGCGCTCGCGCGGCGAGACCGGTCCGGCGTCCTGCTCCTGGGACTGGTACCCGCCCGATGTGTAGCCCGAGCGCGGCACCAGGATGGTGATCTGGTCGTCCTCCCGCGCCGCGTTGCGCACCGCGCTGAGCAGCGCCGCGCGCGACACGCTCTTGTGCAGATAGCCCCGGGCGCCCAGCTGGAGCAGTTCGTGCACGAGCGGCTGGTCGTCATACATCGTCAGGATGATGATGCGCAGGCTCGGGAAACGCTCCAGGAGCCCGCGTACGGCCGCCCTGGGGTGGTGGTCCGGCATCTCCACGTCGAGCAGCACCACGTGCGGCTGGTGGCGCTCCACCAGCTCGACGAGGCCCCGCCCGCTGCTCGCCTCCGCCACGACCTGGAGGTCGTCCTCCGCGTTGAGCAGTTCGGCCAGCGCGGTGCGCAGCAGGGTGTGGTCGTCGGCCGCGAGGATGCGGATCAGTTCAGGTCGCGCGTTCAACGGAATCACCTGGGAGGTCCATCAGGGGGATCGTGATCGTGACCCGGGTGCCGACGGCATCGGGAGCGCTGGTGAACAGGATGGTCCCGCCCAGGAGTTCGACCCGTTCGGTGGCGGAGGCGATGCCGTTGGCCTTGCCCGCGACAGCGACCGCCGAGACGTCGAACCCCCGGCCGTCGTCCTCGATCAGGGCCTGCAGTTTGTACGGGGCGATGTCGATCGCCGCGAGCACGTGCTCGGCCTCCGCGTGGGCCAGTGAGTTGCGCAGGCACTCCCGCACTACGAGGAACACCTCGTCGAGGACGTCCTGCGGGGCCCACTCCTCGCTGCCGTTGACCTGGATGCGCACCTTGGAGGGGGTGATCTCCATCGACTCCAGGAACGCGGTGAACGCGGACTCCAGGGTGCCCTCGCGGTCGGCCCGGCGCAGCTGGGTGACCAGGTCGCGGATGATCCCGAGCGACTCGGTGAGGGTGTCCTTGACGGAGCCGATGCGGGCGGCGACCTCGTCGGGTCTGGACTCCCAGGTCAGTTCGTGCAGTTCGATCCGGCGCAGGGCCAGGCTGACGTGGTTGCCCAGGTGGTCGTGGATCTCGCGGGCCAGCTGCCGCTGGGTGGCGGCGTTGACCTCGCGCACGGTGTTCAGCAGGTAGGTGTCGTGCCCCAGCGCGCCGGCCTCCAGCCGCCTGCCGATCCCCCGTTGCAGGGTGCGCACCCCGGCCTGGAACCCGTCGAACGCGGAGGGCGAGTTCACCATGGCCTTGCCGAGCGCGTCGAAGACGATGTCGAAGAGGAGCAGCCCGGCCCGGATGGAGTGCACGGCGTCGATGCCCTGGGTGGCGCGCTGCACCCCCAGCCCCGCGACCTGCTGGATCAGCGTGTCCCGCACGTCGGCCCGGCCGTGCTGCAGGCTGTCCGCGCAGTCCCGGATGATCCGCTCGGCCTGCAGCGCGCACGTATGCCACGCGCCGTCAGTCGCGACCAAGGGGCTTTTGATCTCTTCGAGCCGGCTCCGGTAGTCGGACAGTAATTCCGGAGTCCGAGCCAGAAGTTGTTCGGCTGTGTCGGATTCAATAAAACCTGAATGCATCATTAAAGAGCCCCCACCCTCACCAGAAACCGACCCTCGGATCATCATCGTACGGTTACGGCATGTCAACACGGCTCCTCCCGTCCCACATCCCGGACTCAGTCTTCCGGCGGCCATGAGAATGCGCTTACTTCGGCCCCGGGCATCGCAGTGGCGACGGATCCGACGTATCCATCGGGGCAGTCCACAGCGTGTACGTACCACTCGACCGGATCGCCGGAACGGCGCGCGCGACGCAGCCCGTCCGTTCCCGGCTCACCGACGGAGACCGGGGTCCGGAGTCCGGTTCCGGCGGCTTTGCCCACAGCTTCAATCGCCGTCCACATTCGGAATCCGTTTATCCGGTCTTTTTTTCCCACCTCCGGCACCCGCCGCCAGTCGAACACCGGGCGGACCCGCTCGACGTCCACCCCGACCGGACCCGGCGGCCCCGTCACACCCACCAGGGCGGCCGCCCCGGAGTGCGACAGGCTGAACCCGAGGTCCGGCCAGGGCCCGTCCACGAGCACCGGCCGGCCGCGGCCGCAGTCGCCGCACACCTCCGGCTCCGGGCAGCGCCGGGTGAAGCGCGGCAGCTCCGGAGGGACGCCGAGATATCCGGCGAGCACGGCGCGCAGGGCGAGATGCGCGCGGCGGTAGCGCCACTGCGCCACGGGGTGCCGGATCCGCGCCGCACGGGCGCGTTCGGCCAGGTCGAGGACCGTGTCCGCGCCATCGGGCGGGACCCGGTCCAGGGAGACGGACCAGACATGGATCTCGTCCGGCGCGAGGAGCGCGCGAGCCGGACTCAGGGACAGGGGCGTAGGGGTATGCATGTCGGCTTCCCGGGGTCGGAAATGGACCAGGGCTGCCAACGGCCCGTTACGGGAAGCGGGGTGCCGGAAAGGACGGCGCCCGCCTGCTCACCAGCGAAGCGCTGGGGCGGGGCGGGCGGGGGGTCCACTTCGGCGGTGGTCCGGCGTACCAGAAGGGCGCAGCCGCCTCCCGGACGGGGAGAACGGCCGGGACGAACGGGACACCGGGCGCGGGGTGCGGGACCTGGGATTATTCGGAATCCGACCAACCGGTCTTGCGTGCCTCTTTAGTGGTAGCCATGGCTCATTTGCGGAACAGTCAGGGCGGACCGCTAATGCCTAGGCTCCTGGACATGCCTACGGCGACGATACGGCCACTGCCTGTGACTGCACCCAGCGGCCCGAAGCACGGAATTCCTCGAAATCCTCGGACTCCTCGAATTACTCGAACCAGTCGGATCGCTCGGACTTCCCGGATTCTTCGGCTCTGCTTCGAGGAATCGCGCCCCGCCGTCCTGGCGGCATTTCAGCTCCGCTATTTCGCCGGAACAGCCCTGGCGATCGCATCGGTCCCGGAGATCAGCGGCCGCTCCGTACTCCAGGCGGTATTCGGTTCCGCGGCATGGTTCGGCGCCATCTTCTACACGTACCTCTACAACGGGTGCATGGACTACCGGGAGGACCGGGTCAACGGCTCGGCCCGGCCGATAGCGAGCGGCCGGCTGTCCCGCGGTACCGCGCTGAACGTGGCACGCTGCTCCGCCGCCGCCGCACTGCTGTCCGCCGCGGCCGCCGGCCTCGGCACGCTGGTGCTCTGCGCGGCCATGCTGCTCCTCGGGCACGCCTACTCCTCGCCGCGCACCGCCTGGAAGAACCGGACTCCGTCCGTGATGGCCGTGGTGTTCGTGTCCGGGCTGCTCACCTACGCCGCCGGTCCGCTCACCCTCGGCGTCCAGCCCCAGTCCCCGGCCCTGCTCCTGACGGCCCTCGCCATGTCCCTGTGGATGGCGCTGGTCGGGGCGGTGGCAAAGGACTTCTCCGACATCGCGGGCGACGCCGCGGCGGGCCGCCGGACATGGGCGGTCGCGCTGGGCGAACGCCGCACCCGCGTCCTGGTCGCGCTGGGCGCCTGCGCCGTCGGCGGCGGCTTCACCGCCGGAGCGCTGCGCTGGGCCCCGGAACAGCTGCCGACCGCGTGCGTGGTCCTGGTGGGCGGGCTCGCGCTGTCCGCCGTGACGCTCGCGGGCCGCGCCACCGACAGCCGCCACCAACGGCGGCGCCCGTACCGCTACTTCATGGTCACGCAGCACGCCGCGCATCTGGCGCTGCTCACCCAGGCCCTCGTCTGACCGGCACGGTCTCCGCCGGTCAGAGGCTCTTCGCGGCCGCCCCTGCCATTCGGCTCAACGCCCGTACCCACCCTGGAAACACAAAGGAACACCGCCCCCGTTCCAAAGGCACATTCACCCACCACTCAAGTGCAACGTACCTGCTGTACGGGGTGGTTGAGGTGATTTCATCACCGGAGAAAGCAACGGATCGCAAAAATGCGGTCCGGACCGCGGACTCCGGGAATGAAAGTGTCGCTGACGCCGGTGGAGAAATACTCGCGTAACGGCGGAGCGGAACGCGCTCCTCACCGTGTGTCAGCACCACGCCCCGGCCGCAGGAAGGAGACGGAAGACGATGACGAGCACCCGACTGGCACTCACATTCCCCGGCCAGGGAGCCCAGCGTCCCGGTATGGGCCTGCCCTGGACCCACACCCCCGGCTGGTCAGTGGTGGCGGAGGTCTCCGAGGCCGCGGGCCGGGACATCGAGACCCTGCTGCTGGACGCCGACACGGCGACGCTGCGGCGCACCGACAACGCCCAGCTGACCACCTTCACCCTGGCGCTGGTCGCCATGACGGAACTGCGCCGCCAGCACCCGCTGGCCACCTTCCCCGGTGCCTGCGCCGGACACAGCCTGGGCGAGTACTCCGCGCTCGTCGCCGCCGGAATCCTGGATCCGCAGGACGCGGTGCGCCTGATCATGGCGCGCGGCGACGCGATGCGGGCGGCCTGCGAACGTACCGAGGGCGCGATGGCCGCGGTCCTCGGCCTGGACACCGACCGGGTCCAGGAGCTCGTCGACGAGATCCACGCGACGGGCGGGCAGGTGTGGCTGGCCAACCTCAACTCCCCGCAGCAGACGGTCGTCGCGGGCCGGACCGCCGACGTGGAGCGCTGCTCGCGGGCGGCGCAGCGGGCCGGGGCGGTCAAGGTGGTGGCGCTGACGGTCGACGGCGCCTTCCACACCCCGCTGATGGCCGGGGCGGTCGAGCCCTTCACGGCGGCCCTGGCCACGGCCCGCTTCATGCCCGGCCACTCCGCGGTCGTCGCCAACGTGGACGCCCGCGCCTACCGGGGCGGGCCGCACTGGGCGGAGCTGCTGCGCCGCCAGCTCACGGCACCGGTCCGCTGGTCGGACACGCTCCACACGCTCACCGCCGAGCTGGCCTGCGACCGCCTCATGGAGATCGGTCCCGGCCGGACCCTGACGGGTCTGGCCAAGGCCACCGTCCCCCGGGTACCGCGCGACACGTTCTCGGACCCGACGAAGTCCCTGGCCGCCGCCCCGGCCGTCTGAGAACGACGGAGTGACAACGCGAAGGGCCGCCGGAAACCGCCGGCGGCCCTTCGCGTCGTCGTCGGGTCAGCCGCCGAGCAGCCCCCGCACCCGGTCCGCCCCGACCGCGAGCAGCAGCGTGGGCAGGCGCGGCCCGGTGTCCCGGCTGACCAGCAGCCGGTACAGCAGCGCGAAGAACGACCGCTGCGCGGTCTTCAGCTCGGGCGTCGGCTTGGCGTCGGGCTCAAGCCCGGCCAGCGTCTTCGGCACGCCGTAGACGAGCGTGGTCAGCCCGTCCAGCGACCAGTGCGAGTCCAGCCCGTCCAGCAGCAGCCGCAGCGAGGCGCGGCCCTCGTCGTCGAGCGAGCCGAGCAGCTCCTTGTCCGGCTGGTCCCGGACGATGGTGCGGGCCTCGGCCGGGACCTGGGTGGTGATCCAGTTCTCGGCCCGGTCCAGCCGGGGCCTGGCCTCGTCCAGCGAGGTCAGCGGGGACGAGGGGTCCAGCTCGCTGAGGATGCGCAGCGTCTGGTCCTCGGCCCCTGCGGTGATGTCCGCGACCGAGGCGAGGGTGCGGTATGGCAGCGGGTGCGGGGTGCGCGGCAGCTCACCGGCGGCCGTCCCGATCGCGCGGGCGTGCGCCGCGGCGTCGGCCGGCAGCACGGAGCCGTCGGCGACCTTGCGCTCCAGCGAGTCCCACTCGTCGTAGAGCCGCTGGATCTCCTGGTCGAAGGCGATCTTGAAGGACTGGTTGGGCCTGCGGCGCGCGTACAGCCAGCGCAGCAGCGGCGCCTCCATGATCTTCAGCGCGTCGGCCGGGGTCGGCACCCCGCCCTTGGAGGAGGACATCTTCGCCATGCCGGAGATCCCGACGAACGCGTACATCGGACCGATCGGCTGTACGCCGTCGAAGATCTCGCGGACGATCTGGCCGCCGACGACGAACGAGGAACCGGGCGAGGAGTGGTCGACGCCGCTCGGCTCGAAGATCACGCCCTCGAACGCCCAGCGCATCGGCCAGTCGACCTTCCAGACCAGCTTGCCCCGGTTGAACTCCTTCAGCCGGACCGTCTCCGCGAAGCCGCAGGCCGAGCAGGTGTAGTTCAGCTCGGTGCTCTCGTCGTCGTACGACGTGACCGTGGTCAGGTCCTTCTCGCAGTTGCCGCAGTAGGGCTTGTACGGGAAGTAGCCGGCCGAACCGCCGCTGCCGTCGTCCTCGCTCGCGGCACCGGAGCCCGCCTCTGCCTCCAGCTCGGCCTCGTCGGCCTTCTTCTGCTGCGGCTTCTTGCCCTTGGCGCCCGCCGCCCCGTCCTTCTTGGTGCGGTAGCGGTCCAGGACGGCGTCGATGTCGGCGCGGTGCCGCATCGCGTGCAGGATCTGCTCGCGGTACGTCCCCGCCAGGTACTGCTCCGTCTGGCTGATTCCGTCGTACTCGACGCCCAGCTCGTCCAGCGACGCCAGCATGGCGGCCTTGAAGTGCTCGGCCCAGTTCGGATACGCGGACCCGGCCGGGGCGGGCACCGAGGTCAGCGGCTTGCCGATGTGCTCGGCCCACGACTCGTCGATCCCCGGGACGCCGTTCGGCACCTTGCGGTACCGGTCGTAGTCGTCCCAGGAGATCAGGTGCCGGACGGTGTACCCGCGGCGGCGGATCTCGTCGGCGACCAGGTGCGGGGTCATGACCTCGCGGAGGTTGCCCAGGTGGATCGGGCCCGACGGGGAGAGGCCGGAGGCGACGACGACCGGTTTGCCAGGCGCACGACGCTCCGATTCGGCGATGACCTCGTCCGCGAAGCGGGAGACCCAGTCGGTCTCGGTGCTGCTCTGACTCTGAGCCACGGTCGGCACGTCCTTCTCTCTTGTAGGACTCATAGGGGCAGGGGCCATTCTCCCAGGTACCACCCACAGCGCGAAAACGGCTTTACACACCGTGGGATACTTGGGTCCATCCCTTGTTACTCCTACGGAAACGGCAGCCATCCCATGGCCTCGGTCCATTCCCTCGCTTCCACGCTCCAGCAGCAGCTGGCGGACGCCCTGACGGCAGCCCTGCCGGATGCCGGTACCGCGGACCCGCTGCTGCGCCGAAGCGACCGGGCCGACTTCCAGGCCAACGGCATCCTGGCCCTCGCCAAGAAGCTCAAGGGCAACCCGCGCGAGCTGGCCGCCCAGGTCACGGCCGCCCTCCCGGCGAGCGAGCTGATCAAGGACATCGAGGTCTCCGGACCCGGCTTCCTGAACGTCACGCTCTCCGACAGGGCGATCACCGAGACGCTCGCCGCCCGTGCGGCGGACAGCGAGGACCGGCTCGGCGTCCCGTACAACAGCGCCGCGGGCACCACCGTCATCGACTACGCCCAGCCGAACGTGGCCAAGGAGATGCACGTCGGTCACCTGCGGTCCGCCGTGATCGGTGACGCGATGGTCAAGATCCTGGAGTTCACCGGCGAGTCCGTCGTCCGGCGTCACCACATCGGTGACTGGGGCACCCAGTTCGGCATGCTCATCCAGTACCTGATCGAGCACCCGCACGAGCTGGACCACAAGGACGACGAAGCGGGCCAGGCCGACGGCGAGGCCGCCATGTCGTCCCTGAACCGGCTGTACAAGGCCTCCCGGGCGCTCTTCGACTCCGACGAGGAGTTCAAGGCCCGCTCGCGGGACCGGGTGGTCGCGCTCCAGGCCGGTGAGCCGGAGACGCTCGCCATGTGGCAGCGGTTCGTCGACGAGTCGAAGATCTACTTCTACTCGGTCTTCGACAAGCTCGACATGGAGATCGCCGACCCCGACATCGTCGGCGAGTCCGGCTACAACGACATGCTGGAGGAGACCTGCCGGATCCTGGAGGAGACGGGCGTCGCCGTCCGCTCCGAGGGTGCGCTCTGCGTCTTCTTCGACGACGTCAAGGGCCCGGACGGCAACCCGACCCCGCTGATCGTCAAGAAGACGAACGGCGGCTACGGCTACGCGGCGACCGACCTCTCCGCGATCCGCGACCGGGTGACGAACCTCAAGGCGGACGCCCTGCTGTACGTGGTGGACGTGCGGCAGTCCCTGCACTTCAAGATGGTCTTCGAGACGGCCCGCAGGGCGGGCTGGCTGAACGAGGACGTGAAGGCGCACCAGCTCGCCTTCGGCACGGTGCTCGGCAAGGACGGCAAGCCGTTCAAGACCCGTGAGGGTGTCACGGTCAAGCTGGAGGACCTCCTCGACGAGGCGGTCGAGCGGGCGACGGCCGTGGTCCGGGAGAAGGCCGAGAAGATCGGCCTGTCCGAGGAGGAGATCGTCGAGAACGGCCGGTACGTCGGCATCGGCGCCGTGAAGTACGCCGACCTGTCGACCTCCGCCGTGCGGGACTACAAGTTCGACCTGGACCAGATGGTGGCGCTGCACGGCGACACGTCGGTCTACCTCCAGTACGCGTACGCGCGTATCCGGTCGATCCTGCGCAACGCCGGTGAGGCGAAGCCGGTCGCGCATCCGGAGCTGGAGCTGGCCCCGGCCGAGCGCGCGCTCGGCCTGCACCTGGACCAGTTCGGCGAGGTGCTGTCCGAGGTGGCGGCGGGCTACGAGCCGCACAAGCTGGCCGCGTACCTCTACCAGCTGGCCTCGCTCTACACGACGTTCTACGACCAGTGCCACGTCCTGAGCAAGGACAACCCGGCCGAGGTCGTCGAGAACCGGCTGTTCCTCTGCGACATCACCGCCCGCACGCTCCACCGGGGCATGGCGCTGCTCGGCATCAGGACCCCCGAGCGGCTCTGAGCACCACACGTTCCCGGCGTACGGGGCCGCTGACACCTCCTGACCCGGAGTGCTGTCAGCGGCCCTTCGCGTGCGTCCGTGCCGGGCACGGTCCCGGCACGGCGCCGCCTCAGGAGGGCGAGACCCCCACCTTCGTCACGTCGGCGCCGATGTCGCACCAGGTGGTGGAGGTACCGCCGGACACCGCGCGGTTGCCGAAGTGCCGGTACGTGCCGTATCCGGCCTTGTAGCAGTCGATGAACTCGGTGAACGCCCCGCCCGTACAGCTGACGGAGGCGCCGTGGTGTCCCCCGCTCCCGGTCAGGAGCTTGGGGGTGCTGCAGGAGAGCCCGGCCGGGGCCGCGGCGGCGGCCGGGGCCAGGCCCAGCAGCCCCCCGCCGGCCAGCACGAGGGATGCGGCGACAGCTGCGACGCGGTGGTGACTACGCACGTTCGACTCCTCTGAGGATCGGGCAGAAGCGATCGGTCCGATCCAGCCTGATCGACTTCCGGACCGGCCCACCAGATCACTCGGACCAACTGGCCGAAACCGTCATACCGCCCCGGACGGGGACATCGTCACGATCGCGCGCTGAAGCCCCTGACACACAGAAGGAGTGACGGGCGGTCAGCCGAAAATCGATTACGGACAGTCATTCGAGGACGGCGCACTCGCGGCACGGAGTCACCACTGCCGTACCACCGGGCGCGTAGCCGTACTACTCGGGCCGGCCGAGCGCCCACCCGGACACGTCGGACAGCCGCCCGCGCCACAGCGGCAGCCGCAGCGGAGCCGTACCGCCGAAGACGAGCGTGGCGTCACGCAGATGGATCCACCGGGGCAGCTGCCGGCTGTCCTCGCCGCCGCGGAGCTCCTGGATGCCCTGGTCCACCGTCTCGGGGAACGCCGCGATGAGGTTGGCGCCCTCACCCTCGACCTGCCGCAGACTCCTGGACCACTCGGCCTTCCAGGCCTCGTGCCCGATCACGTCACCGTGCAGCACCCCGGCCGGGATGGTCAGCGTGAGCGGCAGACCGGAGCGTGTCTCCCGGTCGAGGAGCTGGATCAGCAGCTGGAGCTGGAGATCGGGCACCGCCTCGGTGATCACCGCGGTCGAGTCCGGTGCGAGATCGACGGACTCGTTCATGGGTTTTTCCCTTCGCAGCACTGTCTGGTCCCGCTCATCTGCCCCGGGAAGACCGCCGCACGCCTCGGAACAAACGGCCACCCGTACGGCCCAATCCCGTATATCCGGCACCGTCCCGGGTACACGCAGCGAGGACCGGCCACCGCGCCACGTTCCTCAGGGGTGAATCCACATGACCGACCAAGGTATCGCGCCCACGTTCTCCGCAGAGGAAGTCCGCTCGGAACCCGCGCCTCCGCCACTGCGCGCCTCGGAGGCCCGCGCGGCCGCCGCCGCCTTTGTCGCACGGCTGAGCCCGGCGCCGTCCGCCCGTGCCGTCCAGAACCTGGTGCTGCTCGTCTCGGAGCTGGTGACGAACGCGATCCGGTACGCCGGAGGCGTCACCGCCCTCTCGTTCGGGGCCGACCACGGCGCCCTGCACGTCCGGGTCGTCGACCCCAGCCCCGCGCATCCGCAGTGCCGCGTCCCGGACCTGACCGGCCAGGCAGGCGGTTTCGGCTGGCCGATGGTCCTCCGGCTGGCCAGCAGCGTCACCGTCCACCGGCACGGAACCCAGGGGAAGACCATCCTGGCGACGCTGGCCCGCTGAGCTGTCCCGCTGACCGGCTCGGCGAGCGGCTCTACAGGAAGCGGCGGAACGGCACGACCGACGCCTCCCGGATCCGCTGCACGACCGACCGCCGCTTCCACCGGCCGCCCTTGATCAGGACACTGGACTCCAGATCCTGATCGAAGTGGCCGTCGAGGGTCGCGGTGAACGCGCTGTCCATCACCGCGAGCATCACTTCCTCGTCGTGGTCCAACGAGCGCCGGTTGAAGTTGGTCGAGCCGATCAGCGACGCGACGCGGTCGACGGTGATGGCCTTGGTGTGGATCATCGTCGGCTGGTACTGGAAGATCTTCACTCCGCAGGCGGTGAGGTCCTCGTAGTGGAGCTGTCCGGCCAGCTGGCAGACCCGCTTGTCGGTGTGCGGCCCCGGCAGCAGGATCTCCACCTCCACCCCGCGCCGCGCGGCGGCACAGAGCAGCTCCACGAAGTACGCGTCGGGCGCGAAGTAGGCCGTGGTGAGCCGCACCCGCTCCTCGGCGGATTCCAGTACGACGCGGATCAGCGTCTGCATGTCCTGCCAGCCGAAGCTGGCCGAACCGCGCACGACCTGGACGACCGACTCCCCGCGCGACCGCGTCCGCATGAACCGGTCGCGCTCGTCGAACAGCTCCTCGTGGCACTCGGCCCAGTTCTGCGCGAACGCCGCCGCCAGCCCGTCCACGGCCGGTCCGCGCACCTGTACGTGGGTGTCGCGCCACTCGTTCTCGTTACGGGCGTCCCCGCACCACTCCTCCGCGATGCCGACGCCCCCGGTGAACGCGGTCTCCTCGTCGACCACGAGGACCTTGCGGTGGCACCGGTGGTTCTGCTTCAGCGGCGAGAGGTAGAGCGGCTTGCGGAACCACGCCACCTGGACACCCGCCGCCTCCATCGCCGCGAGCTGGTCCTTCTCGATCAGCCGGCTGCCGAACCCGTCCAGCAGCAGCCGGACCCTGACCCCGGCGCGGGCCCGGTCCGCCAGCGTCCGGGCGAACTCCCCGGCTATGTCGCCGCGCCAGTAGACGAAGGTCATCATGTCCACGGTGTGTTCGGCGCTCCGGATGCTCTCCAGCATCGCGGCGAAGATCGCGTCCCCGTTGCGGAGCGGGACCAGCTCGTTCCCCTCGGTCGCGGCGATCCCGATGAGCCGTTCCAACCGCCGCCGCAGCCTGAGCGCACGTCCGGTGAGGAGATCGGTCTCCTGCTCCTCGGGACCGACGCGCTCCGGTCTGCTGTCCACGGTGCTGGTCATACGTCGCCTCCGGCGGTCGTCACTGGGTTCCGTGCTGCCGCTCCCCGCGGAAGCAACCCCGCTCACCTTCCCGTGACCGTGTCGTTCAAGCGTTCGTACCCATGTGACGGGTCAGACAGCACCCAGGAGCCCGAGCACCTTCCGGACCGCCTCCACCACCGGCTCCCCGACCGTCGACACGGTGGCCGCGATCCCGGCAACCGCCAGCAGCGCGCGGTGCCGCTCCTCCGGCGCCTGCGCCGTGTCGGCCCCACCGGTGAGGGCGGGCAGATTGTCGTCGAGCGCGCGGGCGCTGACGGGCGGCAGCTGCGCCCGCAGCTCACCGACCAGCCGCAGCAGCTCCCGTACCGCCTCCTGCAACTCGGGAGAACCGGAATCGGCGGCGGGCGCGGCGAAGTTGTTGTTCTGGATGCCCGTGTTGCCCGAGCCGCCGTACATGTTGACGTTGTCGCCGCTCATGATGAATTCGCTATCCCCACGTTCCCGGTTCCGCCGTACATGTTGACGTTGTCCCCGAAGTGATAGATCTGGGGACTGACGCTGACGCCCTCCACCCGCACGGTGAACTCGGCCTCCGGATGGTCGATCGCGTACGCGATCCGGCCCACGAGCTCGATCAGATGCGCCGGGTCATGGCTGGTCACCATCGCCGTGGACGGCCCCGACGTCTCGACGGCCAGCACAAAGTAGGAGGGCGCGGAGAGCACCTTCGTCAGTTCGAGCAGGTAGTAGATCAGCGCGCCGACCGTACCGAGCCAGACGATGGTGATGAACGGGCCCCCGCTGCTCTCGTCCCGCCCGATGGACGCCACCGTGTCCACGAGCAGGATGAGCACGGTCATACCGACCGCCAGCGCGAGCGTCAGCGCCACGCGCTTGCAGAAGAGCGCGATGGCCTCCTTGCGGCGCGGGCGCAGCACGAAGGTGAACACCCGGGCGATGTTCTCCAGCGGGTACGCGGCCGGCCCGACCCACAGCAGCCGCTTGCTGACCCGGAGATCCACCGCGTGCGCGAGCGGCGGCGGAGGCGCGCCCATGGGGCGCGGCGGTACGGCCGGTGGCTCCATGGCTCCCCCTTGAATGATCCGCTCGGCGCGAAGGACCATTAAGCGCCGCACCCTCGATCAACGCAAGCCAAAATCATTCAAATATGCTCCCGAGCAGAGCAGTTGGCGAAATCGCGCCGCCGCCACCGCCCCGGCTCACGGCTCACGCCTCCCTGCGGAACTGGCACCAGACCACCTTGCCGGGGCTGCGCTCCCCCACCCCCCACCCGTCGGAGTACGCCGCCACGATGAGCAGCCCCCGCCCCGACTCCCCGGCGGGCTCCCGTGCCACGGGCGTACCGTCCCCACTGTCGTGCACCTCCACCCGCAGCAGCCGCCCCGACTCCTGAAGCAGCAACCGCACCAGGTACCCACGCCCCGGCGGCACCCCGTGCACCAGGGAGTTGGTCGCCAGCTCGCTCACGCACAGCAGTACGTCGTCGGCCCGCGCCCCGTACCCCCAGTCATCGGCGGCGGCCCGCACGAACTCCCGCGCCGCCCGCACCGATCGGCGCTCGCGCCGGTAGAACCGCTCGCGCAGGAGCACGAGTTGCATCGTCTCGTTCATGAGACAAGAGTCACACTCTGTGACTAGGCTGTCGCCCTGCGCGCACCCGTACACCTTTCTTGTACGGGCCGATCATGCGTGAAGTACGGACGAGAGTGGGGAGTGGGGCCGCATGCACCCCAGGAATCGGCAGCGCAAGAACGCGTCGGCAATGAAGCTCGTAGGAGCGCTGGTAGCTCATTTCCGCAAAGCGGCAGGAATGACGCAACGCCAACTGGCCGACCGCTCCAACACCCAGCCGGAAACCATCGCCTCCATCGAACAGGGCCGCCGCGCCCTCCTCCCACCGCTGGCCTGCCTCCTGGACGACGTCCTGGAGACGAAGGGAGCGCTGAGCACGGCCCTGGAGTACATGCCGGAGGTCGACCTGATCCCGGCGTGGGCCGAGCAGTACATGGATCTGGAACGGACGGCGCTGGCGCTGTCGTGGTTCGAGAACCAGGTACTGCCCGGTCTGCTCCAGACGGAGAACTATGCGCGGGCGGTGTTCCGCACCGACGTACCAGCGCTGAGTGAGGAGGAGATCAACCAGCGCGTCGCCGCGAGGATGGAGCGCCGGGAGATCTTGCATCGCAGCGAGCCTCCGACCACATCCTTCATCATCTCGGAGGCCGTCCTGATCGACCGCCTCGGCGGCGACGACGTATACGCCGAGACGTTGCGCCACCTGCTCGCATGCGCCGACATCCCCGGAGTCGCGATCCAGGTGATGCCTCTGGGACGGCAGACACACGCAGGGCTGTCCGGTCCGTTCATCCTGCTCGAAACTCCTGAGCATCAACGCCTCGGATACACCGAGACGCAGCGCGGCAGCCAGCTCATCTCCTCGCCAGATGAAGTAAGCATCCTGGAACGCAAATATGCGATGCTGCGGACGCAGGCTCTCAACACCGAGGACACGAAGCGCCTGCTGCACCGGCTGCTAGGAGAATTATGAGCACCGCATACACGTGGTTCAAGTCCAGCTACAGCGGCAGCGAGGGCGGCGAATGCCTCGAAGTCGCCTACGACTGGAGGAAGTCCAGCTACAGCAGCGAACAGGGCGGAGCCTGCGTCGAGGTAGCCGCTCACCCCCTCGCCGTGCACGTCCGCGACTCCAAGAACCCCGAGGGCCCCGCGCTCACCGTCGCGCCGACCGCCTGGGCGGCGTTCACCGGGCACGTAGGTAACTGACGGGTTGACTGTCAGTGGGGGCGCCTAGGGTTTCGGCATGGCAACGCTCCCGAACCCTCTGCGCTCCCCGGCCGCTGCCGGGCTGGAACTCCCGCCCGGCAGACTCGTCGACGACACGGTCGACGGCACGTGGACCGAACCCCTGCTCTGGTACGGGGACGAGTCCGCGTCCCCCGGATCGTGGGCCGCGATACGTGCGGCGGGGCGGCCCGTCGGGCTGCTGCCGGTACTGATCGACGGCGGGATGCGCACCCAGTGGCCCGAGCGCTGGGACCTGGCCCCGGCGCGGACGACGTACGCCGGGGATCACGACGCCGAGGACGTACTGAGCGAGGCGTGGGAGGCGTACGCCGAGGACGAGTTGAACGACGCACCGGCCGACTGGCCGGGCCTGGCTCCCGTGCCGGCCGAGGCGGGCCCCGACACCCCGGACGGACTGGCGGCCGAGATCGCGGACCAGCTGACCGGGATGGGCTTCTCACCGGCCGGAATGCGGGCGGGGCTGGTGCCCGCACGGCGCAGCGCGGACATACCGGCGGCGATCGGCTGGTCGGGACCGCTCAACCACGAGAACGACGTGGCCCGGCTCTGCGCGGTGCTGCGCTCCTGGGAGGACCGCTTCGGGGCCAGGGTCGTGGTGCTCGGCTTCGACACGATGGTCGTCTCCGTGAGCCGCCCGCCGACCACCCCCGCAGAGGCCGAGGCACTGGCGGCCGAGCACTTCGCGTTCTGCCCGGACAACATCCAGCAGTCGACGCTCAACACTCTCCAGGCCTACGCGGAGAAGGCGCTCCTCAAACAGGAGACGTGGGCGTTCTGGTGGGACTGAACCCTCGATGATCGCGTAGAAGACCCGCGAGGTGCTGAGGGCCGTACGTCGCCAGTGCCCACAGAGCGCTGTTCTCCCGTGCTCCTGTCCAGGCGCCTTCACCGGTCGGAGCGCGGAAGAGGTCAATGTCTATGCCGTACGCGTCAAAGGGGTCGGAGCATAGGTAGCGAGCGCCACCGGTTCCGCAGAGGTACGTGTCAGCACCGACCGCCCTGGCCAGGTCTGCGAGCCTCTGTGAGCGGCCGGCGCGTGCGGGGTGAGCGCTGCTGTGGACGACGGAGCCGCGCCAGCCGAGCAGTTCGAGCAGCAGTCGGGTGGAGGCTTCCGCGATCACCGCCGTGCGGTCGGAGACCGCCATGAGTTCCAGGACGGGTGTGATCACGGAAGAGAGCGTGGGCCAGTACTGGCTCCGGCCGTAGTACTGCCGCAGCAGCAGGTCCACTCTTTTGCGACTGAGCCCTGGGTCCACGATCAGGGCTTCATTGATACGGCTCTGCCGTCCGTGCGGCAGGTGGGTCGCGAGAGTGAGCCACTGCCGCTGTGCCGGTTCCTCCAGTGTCGCGAGACGGGCTCGGTGCTGGAAGTCCCGCCGGGCGAACTGCACGTCGTCGAGCACGACCCAGCAGTCTGCCGAGTACAGCTTCGCCAACGTGGAGAGTCGGGGGAAGAGATTGGGCTGATGGATGGCGCAGCGCGTTGCCTCCGGCGTCGCGGAGCACTCGGGGTCAGTCGCGGAGGAGCCAGGCGTCGTAGCCGCGCTTTGACAGTCGCTCGAAGGCGTCGTGGACACGCTCCGGCACCTCCTGCTCGATGGCGAAGCCCCGTTGCGGGTACTCCATGACGCGTTGCGTGTCGCCCACCATCATGGCGACGAACGCTGCTTCGTCCTCCTGATACTTGGCGTACTCGTCGAAGGACACCGTCTCGGATACGCAGACGACCTCCACCTCCGGCCACTGCCTGCGACACGTGGCGTACGCCCGGCGCTGCATGTAGGGCATACAGACCAGCAACACCGAGTCCACGTGCTTCCCGGCCTCCTCCAGTACAGTGCGGGCAAAGGTGATGTTCTGCCCGGTGTTGGTCGCGCGCGGTTCCAGGAGGATCGCCTCATCCGGCACGCCGAGGGCTAGAGCCTCTTCTCGGAAATGGACGGCTTCGCCCCGGGGGAAGCGCCCCAACGTGGCCTCGGTCACGGCCCCTGTGAAGACCACCGTCGGAAAGAGGCGCGCACGGTAGAGCGTGGCCACCGCGGTGACGACCCCGATGTCGCAGCCGCCCAGGGCGACAGCGGCGGAGACAGGACGGGCGCGCTGATTCAATGTGTTGAAGTCCCATAGCGTGCGAGCGTCGTCCCGGTCCGCGTCGTTGATCGGGGCCATGCGTACTCCTCGGTGTCGCGGATGGTTTCGATGCTGCGCAACTGGTGCTTGAGCCCATACTTCCCAGCCATGTTGGCGGCCCCAACCAGGATCGCCCGCCCCTCGTCGGCGGTGGCGGGGTCGGAGAGCAGAATGTGCGCCCGCGCGGTGTCAATCTGAACGTGTTCCAAAGGTGAGTTGGGGCGGCCGACCGAGCGCGCTGTGTCCATGAAACACAGAGCACGGGTGAGGTCGCCGACGCCCCGGTGAGCCAGGGCCAGCTTCTGCTGCGATACTGCCCACTCCTCGGGTTCCGCGAGATCGTGAAAGTCTTCTGCGGCCGAACGCATGAGGGCGATCGCCGGCTCGGCATGTCCCTGCTTGGCCAGTGCCGTACCGATCCAGAGCCGGGCCCGCGCACGATCGCGAGCACTCAGCCGCTCGTCGCTGGTGAGGTCCTCATACCGGGAGGCCGCGGCCGACAGCCGTCCTGACATCTCCGCGACCACGGCGAGTGTCAACTGAATCTGAGCCGCCCGGCGCGGAATACCGAGTTCCATGAACATGCCGTGTGCGTCCCGGTACAGGGATGTCGCGGTGAGCAGATCCTGCATGCTGCCTTCCAGGCGCCGCCTGTCCCCGGCCAGCGTCAGGGACCGGGCGTAGAGATACCGCCCCTTCTCGTCGAGCTCTCGGGGAGTACACCGCAGCCACCGGCCCAGGAGGGATCCGGCGAAGCTGAAGTCCTGGCGGCTCAGGCAGACTGCGGCTCGTTCCAGGTCGTCGGCCCAAGTCTCGTACTCCCAAGCTTGAGGGCCGCTAGCGGTGACCCGCCGGACGGAACTGGCACCAGGTCTTCCAGCCTCGGAGAGGTTGGTCTCGAAGCGAAGGTGCACGGCGCCCTCCGCGCGCGCCAGCGCGGTGTCCAGGATGGCCTGGGTGTCTTGCCTCGGCGCGGTGGAGGAGAGGAGCTTCTCCCACTTCGAGACCGTCCGGGTGCCTACGCCGAGATGAGCCGCGAAGGTCCGGACACTCATCCGGAGGGCAAGCCGCAGTGCTCTGGCTTCCAAGCCGGTCCAGTGGTGCACGGTCGCCACGGGCCCCTCCTCTCCTGCTCTCATGCAAGCACGCCGACCGACGGCAGGGGACGAAAGTGCCACGAAAGTGCGACAGGCGGCCCTTGGAACAGGACGCTGCTCACGACAGGCTCGACGGACCAGCCACCGCTCACGAGACGGCCTGCGATGGAACCCATATCCGAGAACGAGAAAGGAGAACTGCCATGGAGTCCTTCGAGCGCGCCAGACTGGACGCTTACTTCACGAAGATCGCCGCTCATTTCCTGCCCCGGGAACGCACCACCGCCTTCCTGATCACCCACCTCCTGGCCGAACGCCCCAGCTTCGTCCGCGCGGTGGCGTCCCTCAGTGATGTGCGTGCCGTACTGCCCAAGCCCAAGTCGATCGACGCGGCAGCGCGGCGTGACGTCGAGCGGTCCGTCACCGTCGACGCCCTCTCGCGCGATCTCTTCAACGACCCGGACTCCGCGCTCGACTACATCGAATCCCGTGCTGGGGGTGAGCGCACGGTTCTGCTGGATGTCGGCGGTTACTTCGCACCCGTTCTCGCCCATCTCCACGAGCGGTTCTCCGGGGAGATCACCGGTGTCGTCGAGGACACCGAGAACGGACACCGCCGGTATGCCGCGCTGGACAAACTCCCCTGCCCGGTCGTCTCGGTAGCTCGCTCACCGCTGAAGGACCCCGAGGACTACCTCGTCGGTCAGTCGGTCGTCTTTTCCACCGAGGCGGTGATGCGCGGCCGGGGCGACATCCTCCACGGCCGGCCCTCGCTGGTCATCGGGTTCGGCAAGCTGGGCAGTTCCATCGCGCGGCTGCTCCAGGCGAAGGGCGTGCACGTGACCGTCTTCGACATCGATCCCGTACGACGCACACAGGCGCTCTCTCAGGGCTTCGCCGTCGCGCGGGACCGCGAGGCCGCCCTGACCGGAGCCGGCCTCGTCCTCTGCGCGACCGGTGCGGTCTCATTGCGCGGGGAGGACTTCGGACACCTTCGCAACGGGGCGTACGTAGCCACCGTGACGAGCAGCGAAGACGAACTGGAACTTGACTCCCTGCCGGAGGTATACACCCGGACAGCCGTCGGCGACCACGTCACCCGCTACCGGACCACCGGCCATTACTTCTATCTGGCGAACGGCGGGAACGCCGTCAACTTCCTGCACGGCGCCAGCGTTGGACCGTTCATCTTCCTCGTTCAGGCGGAGATCCTCGCAGCGATCAGACTGCTCACCGACCAGCACCTCGCTCCTGGACTCCACGAGATCCCCGCATACGACCGCGCCGCGATCGCGACGACCTGGCTCTCCTACTTCAACAGGTGACAGACATGCCCATCAGCAAGGACCACATCCGCACGACCCTGAACGGCTACCTCGGCGTCCACCCCGAGGACAAGCCCGGTCTGGCCCCGGTGCTCGCCCTCCTGAACACGGACGCGGACCTCACCTCCCGTAAGGAATTCCGCGCCCATGCCACTGCGGGCGCGGCCCTCGTCGGCCCCGACGCCCGTGTCCTCCACATCCACCACTTGGCGCTCGACAAGTGGCTCCTGCCCGGCGGTCATCTGGAGCCGGAGGACACCACCCTTCAGGCGGCCGCCCTCCGGGAGCTGTGCGAGGAGACCGGTATCTCCTCGATGTCGGTGACCCCTGCGGGCTCCGCCCCGATCGACATCGACGTACACCCCATCCCGGCAAACGGCGCCAAAGGAGAGCCCGACCACCAGCACGTCGACTTCCGCTTCCTCTTCCGCACGGAGAACGCTGACATCAGCACGCTCCAAACCGAGGAAGTCACGGCTGCGGCGTGGCTGGGAGTGGACACCATCACGTCGCGGAAACTGAGCCGCCGGCTGATGAACGCCCTGCGCTGAATCGCGCGCCAAACCCTCCAGGCCTACGCGGAGAAGGCGCTGCTCAAACAGGAGACGTGGGCGTTCTGGTGGGACTGACGTTGCGACGCCGTCGGACGAGTACGACGATCAGGGCCACCTGGAGCACGACGAGGAGGACGGCGCCGGGGTACACGGCGGGCTCGGCGCCGATCATGCTGGAGAACAGGCTGGTGTCCCACAGCCCGTGGACGAGCATCGGCAGCAGGATCACGCCGCCCACGCGCAGGCACAGGTAGAAGAAGTAGCCCGAGGTGCAGACGACCAGGGCCTGGAGGATCGCCTGGGCGCCCTGGCCGATGGCGTTGCTGACGTGGGCCAGGCCGAAGATCACGGATGACCAGAGGGCGACCTTGCCCTCGCTGAGTCCGGCGCGTTTGAACACGTGGACGCCGACGCCCCGGAACATCAGCTCCTCACCCACACCGACGAACAGCCCGAGCAGCAGGAGGCATACGACCAGGGAGCCGCTCTGGTCCCCGAGGTGGCCGTAGTTCATGGCGACAAGGGAGGCGAGGAGCATGGAGACCGGGACCCAGCGCACCCAGCGCCGTACGGGTACGCGGTAGCGCAGCACCACGCCCCACCAGCCGAGCCAGGTCACCAGTGCGGCCACGAAGACGATCGAGGCACCGATCGGGATCAGCGCGTTGCGGACGAGCGACTCGGTGGTCGGGAACCGGCTGTCGGAGGACGAGGTGTCCACGCCGATCAGCTGTCCGAGTCCCTGGATGATCCCGAGGTAGACGAGCACCGCCACCAGGAACCACGGCCACGCGAACCTGCGCCCGGCCGTCTGCTTCTCCGCCTCGGCTGCGTCCACCGGCCCACGCCCACTCTCACTGTCAGCGGCCTTCGCACTGCCGCACCCGCCGCGCGTCGTGCCACTTACAGGGTGGCCCGTTCGCGGTCTTCCCATGTCACTTCACTCGCAGACGACTCCGAGGAAGCCCGGGTCGCTGCCGTCGAGCTGGACGCACGTGTCGCGGTACAGGCCCAGGAGTTCCGCCATCGGCACCGCGCGACGGCTGGTCGCCGACAGGTCCCCACGGGCCTCGGCCGACCACAGCGGCGGGACGAACGAGAGCCCCTGCCTGCCGTTCAGCGCGGAGACCTCTGCGCTCCAGCCGTCCCACCGCAGCCCCTGGCAGAACTTCCGGAGCCCTCCGGACAGGATCCAGGACAGCCACGCCGAGTGCCCGGCGCCGAGGGCCTCCCAGCGGAGCGTATCGGGGGCGAAGTAGAGCATCTCGCCAGGCCGGGCAGCCCGGCGCCGCGCGGGCTTCCGAGGATCCTCAGCCGGCCACCGTCCACGAGCAGGCCGCCACAGTTCAGTACGATGCCGCCCAGGTTCGACCGGGCGGACACCCCCAGCTGGAGCAGGGCGGCCTGGCCCTTCCCGACGTCACCGGGCAGCACCTCGACCGGTACCTCGGCGCCGGACAGCTCCTTGAGGAGCAGCGGCCAGGCCGGATCGTCGACGTCGATCAGTTCATGGTCCTCGCGCATCCCCGCATCGTCGCACCAGCGCCCACCGGACCGGACCGCCGGGGGCACCCGCACCGCGTCAGGAGGCGGCGGCCTCCCACTTGGAGCTCTGCCTGTTGTAGAGGTACTCCGGCCGCCCCGCGATGCTGCTCGTACGGAACGGCTGGCCGCCGTCGTCGATGCGCAGGGTGCCCGTCTGGCCGCCGCTGCTCCACTCCAGCTCCAGGTACCAGGTGACGTCGTGGCCCTCCACGTGCGCGTCCAGGTCGAAGACCTCCACGTCGTTGGAGGAGACGCGGAACGGGAAGTCCTTCGCCGGGACCTTCTTGCCGGCCTGCAGCCCCGGCACGGGGGTGAGCGCGGGGCGGCTGTTGTCCAGGCCGATGTCGAAGGACTGGGGCTCGATCCCGCTCCCGCAGCCCTCGCCCATCGAGAACGCGGACCGCTTCAGGGGCGCGCTGCGGTTCAGCACCCGTACGTTCAGGTCCTTCAGGACGACCGCCTGCTCCGAGGTGCCCTGCACGGTGAGTTCGAGCCGCATCCGGCCGCCGTCCACCCCGCCCAGCGCACGGGCCCAGCCACGGGTGTCCTGCGGTACGGGCGGCGGCGGCACGTTGGCGGCGGGTTCGTCCAGCAGGTAGTACTGCCCGCAGGGCTCCTCCCAGTTGTACGAGCTGATGGTGACGGTCGGCGGCCGGCCGGTGGCGGTCTTCGGCTCGCTCCCCGCCTCGGGCGAGGAGACGGCCTTCGATGGATCCGTGGACGGGCTCGCGGACCCGGTGGTCGCGGAAGGGCTCGGCTTCCGCGACGGGCTGGACGACGGCGAGGCGCTCTCCGAGGCGCCGGACACGGCGTCCGCCTTCTTGCCGTCCCCGTGGCCCGTCGCGCCCGGGGCCGCGTTCACGGCGGGGTCCTCGCTCGATCCGGCGAGCTGGTTGGCGACGACGGCGGTGGGGACGGTGAGCGCGACAACGGCGGCCGCCGCCAGCAGCACCCGCGTACGGGCGGACGCGCGCCGCCACCGGTTGCCCGAGGCGGCGGGCTCGACCAGATGCTCACGTTCCACCTCCGAGACCGGCGGAACGGGCGCGGGCTCAGGTGCGGGTACGGGCGCGGGCTCAGGTGACTGAACCGCATCGGGCTCGGGCCCGGGCTCGGGCTCGACAGCCGGAACCGCCGGAACCGCCGGAGCCGCCGGAGCCGCCGGAGCCGGAACCGCGGCCACCGGAGCCGCCGAAGCCGCCCCGCTCTCCTGCTTTCCGCGCCGCCGGGCCGCCTCCGCGACGATCCACCGCCGGTGCAGCTCCACGAGTTCGTCCGACGTGGCCCCGCACAGCCGGGCCAGCCGCTCCACAGAGCCGTACTCGTTGGGGACGGCGTCCCCGTTGCAGTACCGGTGGAGCGTGGACGTGCTGACGTGCAGTTTCGCGGCGAGCACCCCGTAACTACGTCCCGAACGGTCCTTCAGTTCCTTGAGCAGGGCCGCGAAATCCTCGGCCTCCGGCGTCGCCACTGCAGCGTTCCCCCTCCTGGTCCGTCCCGGAACACCGTTCCAGGGACGTGGAATCTGCCCAGGTCACAGTACGCGCAGGCGTTCCAGCATCCCCAATGGATCGGCAGGTGTTGCGGCCGGAATCCGCCGCCCCGCAATCTGAGACCACACCGCAGCGAACACGGGGGACGAGCAAATGCGAACCCTCTTCCGCATCGAGCTCATCGATGTTCTGGCCATCGGGGTGGTGATCGTGGCAGGCACGGTCGTCATGATCCTCATCCACCGCCAATGACCTACCGCCACTGATACACCAGCACTGATCACCAGCGCTGATCCGATTCCGCTGATCCAGCACCTTTACTTCACGGGGAGCACCACCATGCGCAGCAACCGCATCCGCACCACTGTCATCGCCGCCACCGCCCTCCTGGCCGCTCTCTCGCTCACCGCATGCGGTGGCGACAACGACGGCACGAGCGACAACGGCAAGGCGGCAGCGTCCGTCCCGGCATCGAACAGCAGCGCGAAGCAGTCCCAGTCCCCGGACGCCGCACCGCAGAAGGACGGCACCGACGCCGACGCCGCCGCCGAAGGCACGACGGGCGGCACGTCCAACGGCACCTCCAACGGCACGTCGAACCCCGACGCGGACGCCGCCAAGGCCGGGAAGACCGACAAGGGCTCCACCGGCTCCACGGGCCAGGCGGGCAGCAGCTCCAAGGTCACGTCGGACGCATGCACCGGCGGCAACACCAAGACCCGCGTCAGCAAGGTGACCCGCCCCATCAACCACCTGCTGCTCACCGTGACCAACACGGGCAGCACCGCCTGCAACGCCTACTACGCGCCCAAGCTCCGCTTCGACGACGCACAGGCCGTCTTCCCGATCCTTGAGGACAGCAAGCCGCAGGCCGTCGTGACGCTCAACCCGGGCGAGTCCGCCTACGCCTCCATCGGCCTGACCGGCGAGCCCGGCGCCGGCCCGGCCCCGCGCAAGGCCACCCACCTCCAGGTCAACTTCGCCGGCCGCAGCAACGTGGGCTCCACCGGCAGCCCGGCCCAGCTGAACCTTCCGGCCGACACGGTCTGGGACGACAACGGCTTCGTCACCTACTGGCAGGCCGAGATGTCCGACGCCCTCACCTACTGAGCCCGCTGAACCCGCAAAGCGCCGTCACCGAGCCCCCGCACTCCCGGCCCGGCCGTCCACGTCGACGGCCGGGCCGGGAGTGCGGGGCCGTCCACGGGGAAGCCACAACCAATGGACCGGACACAGAGCCTCATCGACCAGTTCCGCGCACAGCCCCCCGAGAGCGACCGGAGACGCGAACTCGTCGCGGGCATAGGCGGCATACTCGCGGACCGGCCCGACCACCCGGCGGCCCTGACGTTCCTCGCCTCGGTGACCGAGGACACCGAGGAGTACGAGCTCGCCAGGATCGAGGCCGCGACCGCCCTGCGGCTGTGGCCGCCCACGGACAACACCCACCGGCAGCGGGCCGCCCGCGCCCTGCTCGCCGTGATGCGCGGACCCGACGAGGACCTGGTGCGGCAGTACGCGGCCATGGCGCTCGGCCCCTACGCGGACGACCCGGCGGTCCACGACGCGATGGCCGCCGCCGTCCTCACCGACGAGGACCAGCTCGTCCGGGACAACGCCCTGGCCGCCCTCAGCCACGCGGGCCCGAGCGAGGACCGGGCCGAGGTGCTGCACCGGCTGGCCGGCGACCGGACGCTGGGCCGGGAGGCCGCCCGCATCCTCACGGCCTGGGGCGGCGAACCGGCGCTCTGAGCACCCGTATCCGCGCCCTCAGGCTCCGACGCGTCCCAGCTTCTGCGCGACCTCCGTCGCCCAGTACGTCAGGATCATCTGCGCGCCCGCGCGCCGGATCCCGGTCAGGCTCTCCAGGATCGCCGCGTCCCGGTCGATCCATCCGCGCGCGGCGGCGGCCTCGATCATCGAGTACTCGCCACTGATCTGGTACGCGGCGACGGGCACGTCCACCGACTCGGCGACCTTGGCCAGGATGTCGAGGTACGGTCCGGCCGGCTTGACCATGACCATGTCCGCGCCCTCGGCCAGGTCGAGCGCCAGCTCGCGCATCGACTCACGGGCGTTGGCCGGGTCCTGCTGGTACGTCTTGCGGTCGCCCCGGAGCGAGGAGCCGACGGCCTCGCGGAACGGGCCGTAGAACGCGGAGGAGTACTTCGCCGTGTACGCGAGGATCGACACGTCCTCGTGGCCGGTCTGGTCCAGCGCGTCGCGGATCACGCCGACCTGGCCGTCCATCATGCCGCTGGGGCCCACCACATGGGCGCCCGCGTCGGCCTGGACCTGGGCCATCTCGGCGTACCGCTCCAGCGTCGCGTCGTTGTCGACCCGGCCGTCCTCGGTCAGCACCCCGCAGTGGCCGTGGTCGGTGGTCTCGTCCAGGCAGAGGTCGGACATGACGACGAGATCGTCACCGACCTCCTCGCGGACCGCGCGCAGACCGAGCTGGAGGATGCCGTCGGGATCGGTGCCCGCCGTGCCCCGGGCGTCCTTCTTCTCGTCCAGCGGCACACCGAACAGCATGATCCCGGAGACGCCCGCCGAGACCGCGTCGACCGCGGCCTTCCGCAGGGTGTCCAGGGTGTGCTGCCGCACGCCGGGCATGGCCGAGATGTCGACAGGGGCGTCGATGCCCTCGCGCACGAAGGCGGGCAGGATCAGGTTCGCCGGGTCGAGCCGTGTCTCGGCGACCATCCGCCGCATCACGGGGGTCGTCCGCAGCCGCCGGGGGCGGGAGCCGGGGAAGTTTCCGTACACAGTCATCCTTCGAGATTAGACCCGTACACATCACGCTCTTACCGACACCGGTGTTGGGAAAGCGAGGGGCCCGGCCGCTTCACGAAGAAGCGGCCGGGCCCCGCACACAGCACGCCGGACGGTCAGGTCGTCGTACGACGACGCCGCGCGCCCGGACGCCGCTCGCTCGGCCTGGTCACCGGGTCACCGGCCTCCTTCGCCGCGTCCCGGCGCTGCGCGCCGAAGGCCGCGAGGGCCTCGGCCAGCTTGTGCACCGAGGGCTCCGGGGACAGCACGTCCACACGCAGGCCGTGCTCCTCCGCGGTCTTCGCCGTGGCCGGGCCGATGCACGCGATGACGGTCACGTTGTGCGGCTTGCCGGCGATGCCGACCAGGTTGCGCACCGTCGAGGACGAGGTGAAGAGCACCGCGTCGAAACCGCCGCCCTTGATGGCCTCACGGGTGTCGGCGGGCGGCGGCGAGGCGCGGACCGTGCGGTACGCGGTGACGTCGTCGACCTCCCAGCCGAGCTCGATGAGACCGGCCACCAGCGTCTCGGTGGCGATGTCGGCGCGCGGCAGGAACACCCGGTCGATCGGGTCGAAGACCGGGTCGTACGGCGGCCAGTCCTCCAGCAGCCCGGCGGCGGACTGCTCACCGGAGGGCACCAGGTCCGGCTTCACACCGAAGTCGACGAGCGCGGCGGCGGTCTGCTCACCGACGGCCGCGACCTTGATCCCGGCGAAGGCACGGGCGTCGAGCCCGTACTCCTCGAACTTCTCCCGGACCGCCTTCACGGCGTTGACACTGGTGAACGCGATCCACTCGTAGCGCCCCGTGACCAGGCCCTTGACCGCGCGCTCCATCTGCTGGGGCGTACGCGGCGGCTCGACGGCGATCGTCGGGACCTCGTGCGGCACCGCGCCGTACGAACGCAACTGGTCGGAGAGCGACGCCGCCTGCTCCTTCGTACGCGGCACGAGCACCTTCCAGCCGAACATCGGCTTGGACTCGAACCACGCGAGCTGGTCGCGCTGGGCGGCGGAGCTGCGTTCCCCGACCACGGCTATGACGGGCCGGTGCCCCTCCGGCGAGGGGAGGACCTTGGCCTGCTTGAACAGCTGGGCGATGGTGCCCAGCGTCGCCGTCCAGGTGCGCTGCCGGGTCGTGGTGCCGCCGACCGTCACCGTCAGCGGGGTGTCGGGCTTGCGGCCCGCGGAGACCAGCTCACCGGCGGCCGCGGCCACCGCGTCGAGCGTCGTCGAGATGACGCACGTGGCGTCGCTCGCGCCGACCTCGCTCCAGCAGCGGTCGGAGGCGGTACGGGCGTCCACGAACCGGACGTCCGCGCCCTGCGCGTCCCGCAGCGGCACCCCGGCGTACGCGGGCACCCCCACGACGTTGGCGACACCCGGCACGACCTCGAAGGGAATCCCGGCCGCGGCGCAGGCCAGCATCTCGCCGCCCGCGTTCCCGTCCAGGCCGGGGTCACCGGCGACGGCACGGACGACCCGCCTGCCGCCCTTCGCGGCCTCCATGACAAGATTGGCCGCGTCCCTGAGAACGGGCACTCCGACGGCTGTTGACTGCGCGTCAACAACCGTCAGCTCAGGCGTGCTTACACCTGCGCGCGCATGGCAGCGGACGACGCCGAGAACGTCCGGCTCTGCGACAAGAACGTCCGCGCTCGCAAGCGCCTCGACGGCGCGCAGAGTCAGCAGTCCCGGGTCGCCGGGACCGGCGCCGAGGAAGGTGACGTGCCCTGCGGACAGGACGGGAAAATCGGATGCGGCGGGGCCGGTGGGGCTCAAAGTGCTCGCTCCCCCATAAGACCGGCCGCACCCTTGGCGAGCATCTCGGCCGCGAGTTCGCGACCGAGGGCCGCCGCGTCGTCGTGCGACGTGGGGACGGGACCGGTGGTGGACAGCTGTACCAGCGAGGAACCGTCGGTGGACCCGACGACTCCGCGCAGGCGCAGTTCGTTGACAGCCTGACCGTCGGCCAGGAGGTCGGCCAGCGCACCCACAGGTGCGGAGCAGCCGGCCTCCAGGGCGGCGAGCAGGGCACGCTCGGCAGTCACGGCGGCCCGGGTGTACGGGTCGTCGAGCTCCGCGAGCGCGGCGGCGAGGTCGGTGCTGCTGGCAGCACACTCGATCGCCAGTGCTCCCTGGCCGGGAGCGGGCAGAACGGTGTCGACCGACAGGAAATCGGTCACCTCACCGGTCCGGCCGAGACGGCTGAGTCCGGCCGCGGCGAGTACCACCGCGTCCAGTTCACCGCTTCGTACAAAACCAATACGCGTGTCGACGTTGCCGCGGATCGGCACGGTCTCGATGCCGAGGCCGTGACTGCGGGCGTACGCGTTGAGCTGCGCCATGCGACGCGGCGAGCCGGTGCCGATCCGGGAACCGGGCGGCAGCTGCCCGAAGGTCAGCCCGTCCCGCGCCACCAGCACGTCACGCGGGTCCTCGCGCGCCGGCACCGCGGCCAGCACGAGCCCCTCGGGCTGCGCGGTCGGCAGGTCCTTCAGCGAGTGGACGGCGAAGTCCACGTCACCGCGGAGCAGCGCCTCGCGCAGCGCGGCGACGAACACGCCGGTCCCGCCGATCTGCGAGAGCTGCTCCTTGGAGGTGTCCCCGTACGTGGTGATCTCGACGAGCTCCACGGCCCGCCCGGTCACCTCGCTGACGGCCTCGGCCACCAGGCCGGACTGCGCCATGGCCAGCTTGCTGCGCCGGGTCCCCAGCCGCAGCGGCTCGGTGGCCCCCGCGCCCAGGGGTGAGTTGTCGGTCATGACCGCCCTCGATTCGGGTCGTTCAGGTCTGCCCGGGAGACGGCGGCGACCGTCTGCGGGTCGAGGTCGAAGAGTTCCCGCAGCGCGTCGGCGTACCCGGCGCCGCCGGGCTCGCTGGCGAGCTGCTTGACCCGCACGGTGGGCGCGTGCAGGAGCTTGTCGACGACGCGGCGCACGGTCTGCGAGATCTCGGCGCGCTGCTTCTCGTCCAGGTCGGGGAGGCGTCCGTCCAGCCGTGCGATCTCGCCCGCGACCACTCCGGCGGCCATCGTGCGCAGGGCGACGACGGTGGGAGTGATGTGGGCGGCGCGCTGGGCGGCACCGAAGGCGGCGACCTCGTCGGCGACGATGGTGCGCACCTGGTCCACATCGGCGGCCATCGGGGCGTCCGCGGACGCCTCGGCGAGCGACTCGATGTCGACGAGGCGCACACCGTCGAGGCGGGCGGCGTCCCCGTCGATGTCGCGGGGCATCGCGAGGTCCAGCAGGGCGAGCCTGACCGGTCCGGTGGACTGGGCGGGCACGGTGACCCGGCGGACGGCCTGCGCCTGCGCGGTCGCGGTGGCGGAACCGTTCTCCACCCATGCCGCGTGCTGGTCCAGCTCGACGGCCGGTGCGGCGACGGGCGCGGTGGGCGCCTCGTGCGGGGCGAAGTCGAGGCCGAGCGCCGCGGCGACGGCCTCCGCGCTCAGCACCAGACCGGTCGCGCCGGTGCAGGACACGACGACATCGGCACGTGTCAGTTCGTCGGAGACCGAGGCCATCTCCACCGCGTGGGCGGCCACCGAGGTGCCTCCGGCCTGGCTTCCGGCCTGGCTGAGGATCTCCACCAGCCGGTCGGCGCGGGCCCGGGTGCGGTTGGCGACGACGATCTCCGCGACACCGGTACGGGCCAGCGTCGCGGCGGCCAGCGAGGACATCGAGCCCGCGCCGATCACCAGGGCGCGCTTGCCCTTCGCCCAGGCGGCGGGGTCGCGTCCGTCCGCGAGCTGCTCCAGGCCGAAGGTGACGAGCGACTGCCCGGCCCGGTCGATCCCGGTCTCGCTGTGGGCGCGCTTGCCGACCCGCAGGGCCTGCTGGAAGAGGTCGTTCAGCAGCCGTCCGGCGGTGTGCAGCTCCTGCCCCAGCGCCAGCGCGTCCTTGATCTGGCCGAGGATCTGCCCCTCGCCCACGACCATCGAGTCCAGCCCGCAGGCCACCGAGAAGAGGTGGTGGACGGCCCGGTCCTCGTAGTGCACATAGAGATACGGAGTGAGCTCGTCCAGACCGACGCCGCTGTGCTGGGCGAGCAGGGTGGACAGCTCCGCGACGCCCGCGTGGAACTTGTCCACGTCGGCGTACAGCTCGATGCGGTTGCAGGTGGCCAGCACGGCGGCCTCGGTCGCGGGTTCCGCGGCGAGCGTGTCCTGGAGGAGCTTGACCTGGGCGTCGGCGGCCAGCGAGGCCCGTTCCAGTACGGAGACGGGGGCGCTGCGGTGGCTCAGCCCTACGACGAGGAGACTCATGCCGGCATCACGGCGGGCATGTCCCCGTCAGGTCCCTTCCGGCTGGTGGTCGTGGCCCGCACGGGCGGCGCGGCCGGGTCGGGGCCGTCGTCCGCGGCGGCGTCCTCGCCCGCCTTGCGCTGCTCGTGGAAGGCGAGGATCTGGAGCTCGATGGAGAGGTCGACCTTGCGCACGTCGACGCCGTCGGGCACCGAGAGCACGGTCGGGGCGAAGTTCAGGATCGAGGTGACCCCGGCGGCCACCAGGCGGTCGCAGACCTGCTGCGCCGCGCCGGGCGGGGTGGTGATCACACCGATCGACACGCCGTTCTCGCTGATGATCCGGTCCAGCTCGTCCGCGTGCTGGACGGGGATACCGGCGACGGGCGTTCCGGCCATCGCCGGGTCGGCGTCGATCAGCGCGGCGACCCGGAAGCCGCGGGAGGCGAAACCGCCGTAGTTGGCGAGCGCGGCGCCGAGGTTACCGATGCCGACGATGGCGACCGGCCAGTCCTGGGTGAGGCCGAGTTCGCGGGAGATCTGGTAGACGAGATACTCGACGTCGTAGCCGACGCCGCGCGTCCCGTAGGAACCCAGATAGCTGAAGTCCTTGCGCAGCTTGGCGGAGTTGACCCCCGCCGCCGCGGCGAGCTCCTCGGAGGAGACCGTGGGGACCGAGCGCTCGGAGAGCGCGGTCAGCGCACGGAGATACAGCGGAAGTCGGGCGACGGTGGCCTCGGGAATTCCTCGGCTACGGGTCGCCGGTCGGTGGTTTCGGCCAGTTGCCACGGTGCTCCTGCGGGATGAGCGGGGCTGCAGGCGGCCGTATGTCCCATGGCCGCCCCGTCGAATGCAGGCTATGTCTTTGTGAACGCGTGCACAAAGATAGTGTCCGATTTGTCCGGTCAAAGTGACCGGGGTCACGCGCATTCGTCGCGCGATCCAGGAACCGCCGATCGCATCAGCCCGTTGCAGGCCCGAAGGGGGCAAGGTGGTACACACTCCTCACAACTACGCCCCCGGGACCACTCAAAACGCCCACGATGGTAACCGGGTTTCACTCAGGAAATCAGCGCACTGCGCAGTCTCGCCGGGTCCACCCGCCAGAACGTGTGCTGTTCGTTATCAATGAGGACCACGGGGATCTGCTCCCAGTACTCCCGGTACAGCTCATCGTCCAGGGTGATGTCCTTCTCCTCCCAGGACGCGCCGGTCTCCTCACAGACCTTCCGCACCACCAGCCGGGCATCGTCACAGAGGTGGCACCCCGGCTTCCCGACCAGGGTCACCACCCGGTCCGCGGGCTTCTTCTTCGTACGTCGCAACAGGGGACTCATACCTCTCATTCTGCGCCGCGCGCGGAGCCGGACGGCGCCTCGTCCCCGGTGCCCGGAATCACCCGTTTAACAATCCGGTCCCCGAGAGTTCACGCCTTCGCATCCCGGCAGGTCGGGAAGGGCCGAACCGACTGGCTATGCTCACGACATGGCCGCTCTTGGATGGCTCACACCCCGTAGGCGCTCCGCGACAGCACGGAGCGTGCTGGCAGGCGAGGCGGCGGCGGAAGCCGCGCGGAAGTCGTCGCTCGACGCCGAGCGCCCCGACGGCACCGAAGCCGAGGCCGGCGGCGCGCCCGACGCGCCCGCCGAGGAACCGGAGTTCCCCGTCGTCGGCGACGACCGGGCCGCCGCCTTCTTCGACCTCGACAACACCGTGATGCAGGGCGCCGCGATCTTCCACTTCGGCCGCGGCCTCTACAAGCGGAAGTTCTTCGAGCGCCGCGAACTGACCCGGTTCGCCTGGCAGCAGGCCTGGTTCAGGCTGGCCGGCGTCGAGGACCCGGAACACATGCAGGACGCCCGCGACAGCGCCCTGTCCATCGTGAAGGGCCACCGCGTCTCCGAGCTGATGTCCATCGGCGAGGAGATCTACGACGAGTACATGGCCGACCGCATCTGGCCCGGCACCCGCGCGCTCGCCCAGGCCCACCTGGACGCCGGACAGAAGGTCTGGCTGGTCACCGCCGCCCCGGTGGAGACGGCCACGATCATCGCCCGCCGCCTCGGCCTGACCGGCGCGCTCGGCACCGTCGCGGAGTCCGTCGACGGCGTCTACACCGGACGGCTGGTGGGCGAGCCGCTGCACGGCCCCGCGAAGGCAGAGGCGGTACGCGCCCTGGCGGCGGCGGAGGGCCTGGACCTGGCGCGCTGCGCCGCGTACAGCGACTCGCACAACGACATCCCGATGCTGTCACTGGTCGGCCACCCGTACGCGATCAACCCCGACAGCAAGCTCCGCAAGCACGCGCGGGCCCGCGACTGGCGGCTGCGCGACTACCGGACGGGCCGCAAGGCGGCCAAGGTCGGCATCCCGGCCGCGGCGGGAGTGGGCGCCCTCGCGGGCGGCACCGCCGCAGCCGTCGCCCTGCACCGCCGCCGTCGCTGACCCGGGCCGCCCGGTCGACGGGGCAGCCCTCGCCCGACCACAACCTGTCGCGGCTCCTGGCAGATCTCGAAATAATTCGATCAATAACCGGTCACCATGTGCTACTTGATGTGTCGAATAGTCGCTAGAGAAGCGACGTAACCGGTGATTTGAGCAACTGGGTGTAGCACTGCCTGTACGAAGCGTTATTCTCCTCAGACGCATTCCGGAACCCACCACTCACTACGACGAGTGACGGTTTCGCACTGCACGTGATGGAAGCTCTGCCTCTGGGAGTCCCGTGTACCCACACGTCGGGGTTGACGCCTCGGGCCTGGCTACGCTGCGCGCAACGGTCGGCGACCGCTTGCGCGGCTTCGTCCCCACCGCGTACGCCGTACCCGCCTTTGCCACCCCTGCACCTGCCGGCCCTTGCTACGCCCTGGCCGAACGCGGTGCGGCGGTCGGAAGACGCAGCAACCGCGGCGCAACGACCACGTCCACCGTTCGTCGGCCGACGGCCGACAGCGACAGCGCGCGCATGATGGATCTCGTCGAGCGCGCACAGGCCGGTGAGGCTGACGCCTTCGGCCGCCTCTATGACCAGTACAGCGACACCGTGTACCGCTACATCTACTATCGCGTGGGCGGTAAGGCGACGGCGGAGGACCTCACCAGTGAGACCTTCCTGCGCGCCCTGCGGCGTATCTCCACGTTCACCTGGCAGGGCCGTGACTTCGGCGCCTGGCTTGTCACGATCGCTCGAAACCTGGTCGCCGACCACTTCAAATCCAGTCGGTTCCGGCTGGAAGTGACCACCGGCGAAATGCTCGACGCCAACGAGGTCGAGCGCAGCCCCGAGGACTCCGTCCTGGAGTCCCTCTCCAATGCCGCACTGCTGCAAGCCGTGCGCCGACTCAACCCCCAGCAGCAGGAGTGCGTGACCCTGCGCTTCCTGCAAGGGCTCTCGGTCGCCGAGACAGCCCGGGTGATGGGCAAGAACGAGGGCGCGATCAAGACCCTTCAGTACCGCGCCGTCCGCACCCTTGCCCGCCTCCTACCGGACGATGCCCGCTGATCCCACCCGAGCCGAATCACTCTCGGCGATACGTTCATCACGCACTGGTCCGATCATCCTTCGTGCGTAACCCAAGTGCCGCGCCACTCGTTGTGCCGGTTGCAGGCCCCCTGTCGTCACCCCCTGTCCGCAGACACTCACTCAATCGTGTGGATGCGCTCAAGGTGTGCAACCTTCCGGACCCTCAGGGGAGTCGACCGTCATGACGAGAGGAGGTGCCGCCAGTGATCGCAAACGTTTCGGCACACCGGCGGGCGAACGCCTTCGCCCAGGCCGTGGAGGAGCAGTCGCTCCGCGGTGCGGCGGCCGTACAGCCCGAGGACCCGGCCGAACCGGCCGACCGCGGACCGCTGTTGGCCCTGGCGAACGGCCTCGGTGAGCTACCGAAGCCGGCGTTGGATCCCGAGGTCAAAGTGGTGCAGCGAGCCCAGCTCGTCGCCGCCATGGAGGCCATGTTCGCCGCGGGCGGCACGCCCGCGGCCCCCGCAGTACCCGAACAGCGGAGCAAGGGGGCCCACCGGGCCTCCCCCCTCCGCAAACTGCGCCCCAAATCGCGCTGGACGAAGGGCCTCGCGGCCGGCGGACTCACCGTCGGCGTGGCCGCGGGAGCCTTCGGCGGAGTGGCCGCGGCCAGCTCCGACGCGCTCCCGGGCGATTCGCTCTACGGGCTGAAGCGCGGCATGGAGGACATCCACCTCAACCTGGCGGGCAGCGACACCAGCCGGGGCGAGGTCTACCTGGACCAGGCATCGACCCGGCTCAGCGAGGCCCGCAGGCTGATGGAGCGCGGCCGCTCCGGTGACATGGACCACGAGCAGCTCGGGGAGGTCAGGCGCACGCTCAACGGCATGACGCACGACGCCACCGAGGGCCACCGCCTGTTGCACGCCGCCTACAAGCGGGACGGAGCCATCGGCCCGATCCAGACCCTGGACTCCTTCTCCCGCTCGCACCGCGAAAGCTGGACCAGCCTCCGCGACCGGCTGCCCGTCCAGCTCACCGAACTCGGTGACGAGGTGAGCTCGGTCTTCGCGGCCATAGACGAGGAAGTGGCGCCGTTGCAGTCGCTGTTCCCCCGCGCCCCGGAGAAGAACGGCGGATCCCAGCGGTCCGACTCGACCGACTCGGGCACCGGCACCGGTACCGGCTCAGGACCCTCGTCCTCGTCGCACAAGCCGTCGCCCTCTTCGTCCTCACCCGCGGGCGCGCACGAGGGCAAGAAGGGCAGCAGCACCTCGCCCCACCCCTCGGACACGGGCAGTACCCCGGCGGACGGCCTGATCGGGGGCAGCGCGGACGACCTCTTCGACCCGCCGTCACCGGAAGCCGGTGAACCGTCGGAGGACACCCCGAGCACCGCGCCCACACCGGACATCACCCTGCCCCCGCTGATCCCCGGCCTGATCGGAGGCCTGGGAATCGACAGCAGGCCCGACAAGAACTGACCCCGAACCACCTCGAACGACCGCCGGACGGGCCCCCGAGCCCGTCCGGCGCCCTCAGAAGAACACCGACCGCCGCTGCACCAGCAACTTGTACAGCGTGTGCTGAATCTGCTCCCGCACCTGATCCGTCAGATTGAACATCAGCATCGGATCCTCCGCCGCCTCCACCGGATACCCATCCGTCGGAATCGGCTCACCGAACTGGATCGTCCACTTCGTCGGCAACGGCACCGCCCCCAGCGGCCCCAGCCACGGGAACGTCGGCGTGATCGGGAAGTACGGCGTGCCCAGGAGCCGCGCCAGCGTCCTGGAGTTGCCGATCATCGGGTAGATCTCCTCGGCCCCCACGATCGAGCACGGCACGATCGGCACCCCGGCCCGCAGCGCCGTCGACACGAAGCCGCCCCGCCCGAAGCGCTGGAGCTTGTACCGCTCGCTGAACGGCTTCCCGATGCCCTTGAAGCCCTCCGGCATCACGCCGACGACCTCGCCCTGCCTCAGCAGCCGCTCCGCGTCCTCCGCACAGGCGAGGGTGTGCCCCGCCTTGCGGGCCAGCTCGTTGACGACCGGCAGCATGAACACCAGGTCCGCGGCGAGCAGCCGCAGATGCCGCCCCGCCGGATGGTTGTCGTGCACCGCGACCTGGAGCATCAGCCCGTCCAGCGGCAGCGTCCCGGAGTGGTTGGACACGATGAGCGCCCCGCCGTCCGACGGGATGTTCTCGATGCCCTTCACCTCGACCCGGAAGTACTTCTCGTACAGGGGCCGCAGCGCCGACATCAGCACCTGGTCGGTGAGTTCCTCGTCGTAGCCGAACTCGTCGACGTCGTACTCGCCCGTGACCCGCCGCCGCAGGAACGCCAGACCGCCCGCGATCCGCCGTTCCCAGCCGGACCGCCCCACGCCCTCCGGTGCCGCCTCCTGGGACGCGTCCGGCTCACCCGCCCGCCTCTCCGGCAGCCCGGCGTCCGGCCGGCCCGGCAGGGCGCTCACGGACCCGCTGCCGCGTCCGGGTCCGCGCCGTCGCGCTCCACGCGGCGAGCCCCCGGACCGCGAACGGTCGTCGTCGAACGGAATGACCTTGGCATCCGCCATCGTCGGTGCGCTCCTCTACCTGCCGCTCGGGGTCGGGTGTGTGTCGTCGCCGGCCCCGGTGATCTCCGGAGCCCCGCCGGTCGTCCCCCCGGCGAACGGCATCGCTGCCACTCTGCCGACGGCCCGGCCCACCGCTTCGGGCGGCAGCAGACCCGGTCCCCGGCTGCGCGCGAACTCCGCGAACGTCTCCACCGTGGTGAACCGGGGCCGGAAGCCCAGGGTCTCGCGCATCTGGACCGTGGAGACCACCCTGCCATGGGTGAGCAGCCGGATCTGTTCCGGCGAGAAGTCCGTCATACCGACCGCACGGAGCGCCTGGCCGACCCAGGTGACCGCGGGCAGCAGCACCGGCAGCGTCGGCCGCCCGAGCCGCCGCGAGCACTGCGAGAGCAGCAGCACGCCGTCCCCGGCGATGTTGAAGGTGCCGCTGTTCAGCGTGCCCCGCCTCGGCTCGCTCGCGGCGATGCCGAGTACGTCGATGACGTCGTCCTCGTGCACGAACTGGAGCCTCGGGTCGTACCCGAACACGGTCGGCAGCACCGGCAGCGACAGGTAGTCGGCCAGCGGCGAGTCCGCGTCGGGGCCCAGGATGTTCGCGAACCTCAGCACGCACACGGCCACGTCCGGCCTGCGGCGCGCGAAGCCCCGTACGTACCCCTCGACCTCCACCGCGTCCTTCGCGAAGCCGCCGCTCGGCAGGGACTTGGGCTGGGTGGTCTCGTGGAAGACCGCCGGATCGCGGGGCGCGGAGCCGTACACACCCGTACTGGACTTGATCACCAGGCGCTGGACGGCCGGGGCCTTCTGGCACGCTCCGAGCAGCTGCATGGTGCCGATGACGTTGGTCTCCTTGACCGCGCTGCGGCCCTGGGAGCCGAGGCCCATCGCGCTGACGTCCAGATGGACGACCGTGTCGACCGAGTGCTCCGCGAGGACTCTGGCGATGGCGGGCTGGCGGATGTCGGCCGTCACGAAGACGGCGTCCCCCAGCTGGTGGCCGGGCGCGACCGCGTCGACCGCGATCACCCGGTCCACGTCCGGATCACGCTGGATGCGCCGCACGAAGCGGCCGCCCAGCTGCCGGGCAGCTCCCGTGACGAGCACGACCTTCCCCAAGATCAGCGCCTTCCGTCGGTCTCCCGTGCGAGAGGTGAGTACGCCCCTCGCACGTCACCGTAGCGGTTCGACACCCCCCGTACACAGCACCGCAGCCCTCCCGCCTTGAACGGCGAAAGGGCTGCGGATTTCACGAACTGCGTTCGCTTACTTCTTGTTGCGACGCTGAACGCGCGTGCGCTTGAGCAGCTTGCGGTGCTTCTTCTTGGCCATCCGCTTGCGCCGCTTCTTAATGACAGAGCCCACGACTACCCTCGCTCACTTCTTCTTCACTGGTGCGGGGCGTCTGGGCCCACACGACCTACGTCGGCCTAGCCTACCCGCCACCGGGTGAGGGACGTAATCCGAGGGGAATGTCAGGCCGACCCCACCCCCACGAAGGACTCCCGGAGATACTCGTGAACCGCTTGCTCCGGCACCCGGAAGGACCTGCCCACCCGGATCGCCGGCAGATGACCGCTGTGCACCAGGCGGTACACGGTCATCTTCGACACTCGCATGACAGAGGCGACTTCCGCCACGGTCAGAAACTTGACCTCGTTGAGAGGCCTCTCGCTGTCAGCAGCCATGATCCACCTGTACCTTCCGCACGCGACGCGCACCGGCTTCCCCTCCGGTGACTCTTCGTCGATGTGCGCTCACTGCCCAGATTAGGGGCGGGTGATGCGAGTGGGGAAGAGGAGAGACGATCGGCCGCCTACTGTGACAGAGCCGCCCGATTGAGTACATAGCGCGTGAGCGGCAGGTAGTAGGCGGACCGCACGGCGTCGTCCACCGGGACGACGGCCGACACCCTTCCCTCGGCCTCACCGACGAACAGCGCGGGATCGTCCGTATCGGCCAGCCCGATCGCCTCAATGCCCAGCTGACCTGCCCCGCAGACCCATCCGTGGTCGCCCACCACGAGTTCCGGGAGCGGCCCCCGGCCCACCGCGGCGGCCTCCAGGACGACCCTGACCGGCAGCGGGGAGTGGGAGTGTGCGCCGGTACCACCACCGGGCAGCCGCACGCCTGGTTCGCGCACCAGCGCGACTCCCCGTACGTAGTCCAGGTTGTACGTGCGTACGCCGAACCGGGTCGTTATGTCGATACATCGCCCCTGCGCGGGGGTGAGTACGGTGCACCCGACCGACGACAAAGCGTCTGCCAGCGCTGCGTAGAAACCGATCAGCCGGTGCGGGTGCCCCGTACCGAACAGCACCGGAGCCCGCCGCCGGGCCGCGTCCGCCAGCCGGCCCGCGAAGGCGTCCAGCCCCGCCAGCGTCCGCTCCGGGTCGATCACATCGGGACCCGATACATGCGCGGGATCGGCCGAGACCCCGCACTTGTCGGCCATCAGCCGGAGCAGGTCCAGCTCACCCCAGCCCCGTCCGGGGTCGAGGCCGAGCGTCACCCGGGGGTCCCTGGCCGCGAACAGCCGATAACTCCGCAGGCTCACCTCCCGCGAGGTCGCCACGGGGCCGGCCAGCCGGGCCGCCAGCAGATGCGCGCGCAGCGCTCCGGTGCTCAACACCCTGCCGATGCTCCCGTACCCGCACCGCCCGGGGGCCAAAAGCCGGAATACGCCCCACAGTTGGAGTAACCCGTGCCGGACCGCCGGTCCGCGGGCCGGAACAGGCCGGCAGCCTCAGGTCAGCAGCCCCCGCAGCGGGAAGGCCGCCCGTCGGCTCGCCAGTACCGCCTGGTCCAGCCGGTCGGCCGGGTCGTACCCCTCGTCCCACGACTTCCACGACGGGGTGCGGCCGTCCGTCATCCGGGCCGGACCGAGCTGCCGGGTCCGGGCGTAGACCTCGTCCCGCCAGGAGGACGGGATCACCGACTCCGGGTCCACGGGCGCGTGGGCGGCGATCCCCACCAGATGCGTCCAGGACCTCGGCACCACGTCCACCACCGCGTAACCGCCCCCGCCGAGCGCCACCCAGCGCCCCTCGTCCGCGTACTCGTGGGCGAGGTCGTGGCAGGCCGCCATCACCGCGCGCTGGGCGTCCAGCGAGACCGCGAGATGGGCCAGCGGGTCCTCGAAGTGCGTATCGGCCCCGTGCTGCGTCACCAGGACCTGCGGCCGGAAGTCCGCCAGCAGCTCCGGTACCACCGCGTGGAACGCCCGCAGCCACCCCGCGTCCCCCGTCCCGGCGGGCAGCGCCACGTTCACCGCGCCGCCCTCGCCCGCCCCGGCGCCGGTCTCCTCCGGCCAGCCGGTCTGCGGGAAGAGGGTGCGGGGGTGTTCGTGCAGCGAGACGGTCAGCACCCGCGGGTCCTCCCAGAACGCCGCCTGTACGCCGTCCCCGTGGTGCACGTCCACGTCGACGTACGCGACGCGCTCCGCGCCGAGCTCCAGCAGCCGGGCGATGGCGAGCGCCGGGTCGTTGTAGATACAGAAGCCCGACGCGCTGCCGGGCATGGCGTGATGGAGCCCGCCGCTGAAGTTCACCGCGTGCGCGGTCCGCCCGCGCCACACCGCCTCCGCGGCGCCCACGGACTGCCCGGCGATCAGCGAGGACACCTCGTGCATCCCGGCGAACGCGGGATCGTCCACCGTCCCGAGTCCGTACTTCTGGTCGGCGTGGGCGGGGTCCGCGGAGGCCGCCCGCACGGCGGCCACGTAGTCGGACCGGTGGACGAGCCGCAGTGTGGACTCCCCGGCGGGCTTGGCCGCCACCACGTCCACCGCGCGGTCGAGGCCGAACGCCCGCACCAGGCCCATCGTCAGCGCGAGTCTGACCGGGTCCATGGGGTGGCTGTCCCCGAAGTCGTATCCCGTTACTGCGTCATCCCACATCAGCTGTGCGCGGCCGCTCATGCCCGCCACCGTATCGGGCGGGCTCCGCGCCGAACGATCTGGCGTACACGAGCATCGCGAGCACCAGCACCATCGGTACGAGCATCGCGCCCCGGTAGCTCCAGGCGTCCCCGATCGCCCCCACCAGTGGCGAGCCGACCAGGAATCCCACGTAGTTGAAGATGTTCAGCCGGGCGATCGCGGTGTCGCTGTCGTCGGGGAACATCCGCCCCGCCGCCGCGAACGTCTGCGGCACGATCACGCACAGCCCGAACCCCAGCAGGGTGAACCCGAGCATCCCGATCCAGGCCCCGCCGGCGACGGCCACCACACCGAACCCGGCCGCGGCCACCACACTCCCGAGCCGCACCACGGCCACCGCCCCGAACCGCCGCACCCCGAAGTCCCCGACGGCCCGCCCCAGCAACGTCGTCACCATGTAGACGTTGTACGGAAGGGTGGACAGCTGCTCCGAACTCCCCAGCACGTCCTGGAGGTACTTGGCGCTCCAGTTGGAGACGGTCGAGTCCCCGATGTACGCGAAGCTCATCACCAGGCACAGCGGCATCAGCAGCTTGAACGAGACAGCCCCGGCCTTCCCCTTGGGCGCGGCCGGCCCCTCGTCCTCCTGCTTCCCCTCGACGTACCACCGGCTCCCGACGAACGCGGCGGGCAACAGCACCACCACGACCGGCAGGTACGAGATCAGCAGCGACAGGTCCCAGTGCGCCCCGGCCCACGCCATCGACGCCCCGGCGATCCCGCCCAGGCTGTACGCGGCGTGGAAGCCGAGCATGATGGAGCGTCCGTACGCCCGCTGGAGGCTGACCCCCATCATGTTCGTGGACGCGTCCAGCGCGCCGACGGCCAGCCCGAACACGCCGAGCGCCAAGGCCGCCGCCCACAGCTCGTTCCCGGCACCGACGCCGAGGAGCGCCAGCAGCACTACGGGCTGCGTCCACCGCAGAACCACGCGCGGCCGTACCCGTGCGACCACCTTCTCGGTGACCACGCTGCCCACACCGGCCAGGATCGGCACGGCGGCGAGGAACACGGGCAGCAGGCCGTCGGATATCCCGTACCGGTCCTGAATGGCCGGGATCCGCGTCACGAGCGAAGCGAACGTGACCCCTTGCACGAAGAAGCTCAACGCGAGGGAAGCTCTGCCGTGCCGCAAACGTGCATCTGTCATGGGCGCGAGCGTAGAGCCACTTTCTACCCATGGGTAGACGCGTCAGGCAAGCAATTCCCGCAGCTGTCCCATGTCGGAGAAATGCCCGGTCACCCCGGCCAGCCGGTCCGCCGGCATCATCGACGTGAACCCGTACACATCCATCCCCGCGGCCCTCGCCGCCTCCACTCCGAGCGGGCTGTCCTCGATGACGACGCACCTCTCCGGCGGCACCCCCATCCGGTCCGCGGCGTAGAGGAACAGGTCGGGGGCGGGCTTCCCGCGCCCCACGTCCTCGGAGCTGAAGATCCATTCCTCCTCGAACCACTGGTCGAGCCCGGTCGTCCGGTGCCCGACCCGGATCCGCTCGTGGCTGCCGGAGGACGCGACGCAGTACGGGACCCCTTCGGCGACGAGATCCCCCAGCACCTCCTCGACACCGGGTACGGGCCGCAGTTCCTGCCGGAACGCGGCGAACACCCGCGAGTGGAACGTGTCGTCGAAGTCCGCGGGCAGCTTCTCCCCGCCCCGCTCCTCGACGAGGTCGTGCACCCGGTGCATGGCGGCCCCCATGTAGTCGCGGAGGGACTCCTCGTACGTGGTGGGGTGGCCGAGTTCCGTGAGGTAGCCGGCCAGGAGGGTGTTGGAGATCGGCTCGCTGTCCACGAGCACACCGTCGTTGTCGAAGATGACCAGTTCGTAGCGCATGTCACGACCTTAAACTGTAGGGAACGCAGAAAAGCCCCGTGCCACAAGGGCACGGGGCTTAACTATTTAAAAGGAGTTCGGCGGCGTCCTACTCTCCCACAGGGTCCCCCCTGCAGTACCATCGGCGCTGAAAGGCTTAGCTTCCGGGTTCGGAATGTAAC
>NZ_JBHVOI010000003.1:564880-737157 GCF_042887885.1 Streptomyces sp. NPDC057900 | reverse complement strand
GCCGAAGCAGGTCGGGGTATCAACGTATCTGGCGTTGACTTTTGGCACGCTGTTGAGTTCTCAAGGAACGGACGCTTCCTTTGTACTCACCCTCATCGGGCTTTCCTCCGGGCGCTTCCCTTCGGTCTTGCGTTTCCGACTCTATCAGACTCTTTCGTGTCCGATTCCCGGTCGAAGCGGGCCTCGCATTTTCGCTTTCCAGTTCTTCGCTTTCGCGTTTCCCTTTCCGGCGAGTCCGACTCTATCAGATCCTTTCGGGCCTGATTCCCAGTCAGCGGGGTTTGTCTTCCCGGCTGTTGGGCCGTTCCGACGTCTCAAACTCTAGCGGATCTTCCCGGCGGCTCATAATCGAGCCTTCGAAATCAATTTCGGCATACCGAAATTCTCCCGGGCGGGAGATCGTGCTGAGTTTTGGTTGCCGCATTCGCGGCGGGATCGGTCGCCACAGAACCGTTCCGGCTCCGTGACAACTCGAAGAACCTTACGGATCGCGGTGGGGTGTGTCAACCCCTCCCCGGCCCGCCCTCGCAGGGGCGGGTCAGTCCAGGTCGGTGAGGCGGCCGCCGGCATCCGGCTGGGCGTGTTCCACCCGGCGCAGCAGCCGGATCAGCATCTCGCCGAGGTTCCCGCGCTCGTCGCCCGAGAGGTCTTGGAGCAGTTCCTCCTCGAAGTCGGTGGCCATCCGCATCGCCTCCAGCCACTTCGCCCGGCCCTCGTCCGTCAGCTCGACGATGACGCGGACCCGGTTGCTCTCGTCGCGGTCGCGGGTGACGAGGCCCTCGCCAGCCATGCGGTCGATGCGGTGCGTCATCGCGGCCGGGGTGAGTCCGAGCCGCTTGGCCAGCTCACCGGGGCCCAGCCGGTACGGGGTGCCGGCGAGCACGAGGGTCTTGAGGACCTCCCACTCGGTGTTGCTGATGCCGAGGGCGGCGACCTGGCGTCCGTACGCCACGTTCATCCGGCGGTTCAGCCGGCCGAGCGCCGAGACGACCTGTTCGACCTGTGGGTCCAGGTCCCGGAACTCGCGCTGATAGGCGGCGATCTGCTCGTCGAGGCTCGGCTCCTGGAGACCGGGCTCGGTGGTGTCAGACATGGCGCGCAGTATGGCACGCCGCCCATAGCCGTCGAAGTCCTTCAATCTGTATTGTTGAGCTTCTAACTTTAGTGCTAAAGTCTTCGGGTTCGAGTCGTTCGGTTCGCTCGATCACATGGCTTCGAGACCTTGAGGTAGGTGAGTGTGACCAGGGAAATGGGTGCAGCACTGCGGCGGATCCAGCTGGGGAGCGCGCTGAGCGCGTTCGGGCTCGGGTTCACCGTTCCGTATCTGTACGTCTACGTGGCGCAGGTACGGGATCTGGGTGCCGGTACGGCGGGTGTCGTGCTGGCGGTCTTCGCCATGGCAGCGCTCGCCGTCCTGCCGTTCACCGGGCGGGTCATCGACCGTCGCGGTCCGCTGCCCGTCCTGCTCGCCGCCTCGGTCGTCGCCTCCCTGGGCGCGGTCGCGCTCGGCTTCTCCTCGCAGGTGACCGCTTCCGTCCTGTCGGCCGCGGTCCTCGGCGCGGGGACCGCCGTCATGCAGCCGGCCCTCGCCACCATGCTCGTGCGGTGCTCCGACACCGGCACCCGCACCCGGGCCTTCGCCATGCAGTTCTTCCTGCAGAACCTGGGCCTCGGCATCGGCGGGCTGGTCGGCGGACAGATCGTCGACACCGAGCGGCCGGCGTCCTTCACCCTGCTGTTCCTGATCGAAGCGGTGATGTTCCTCGTCCTCGGCGCCATCACGGCGACCGTGCGGATGCCTCGTACGCCCGCCGTCGCGGCGGGGGTGTCCGGTGCTGGTGACAGCGCGCCGGGGGGCGGGATGCGGGCGCTGCTCTCGCACCGGGCCATGGTGCAGCTCTGTGTGCTGGGGTTCGTGGTGTTCTTCGCCTGCTACGGGCAGTTCGAGTCCGGGCTGGCCGCGTACGGCACGGAGGCCGCCGGGATCGAGCCCTCCACGCTCGGGATCGCACTGGCCGCCAACACCGCGGTCATCGTCGTCGCCCAGTTCGTGGTGTTGCGGCTGGTGGAGCGCCGCCGTCGCAGCCGGGTGATCGCGGCGGTCGGGCTGATCTGGGCCTTCGCCTGGATCGTGGCGGGGTACGCCGGGCTCGGGCACGGCAGCCAGACCATGGCGACGGCCGCGATGATCTCCACGTACGCGCTGTTCGGGCTCGGTGAGTCGATGCTCTCGCCGACCGTCGCGCCGCTGGTCGCCGATCTGGCACCGGAGTCGATGGTCGGGCAGTACAACTCGGCCTTCGCCCTGTGCAAGCAGCTGGCGCTGGCGGTCGGTCCCGCCGTGGGCGGACCCATGGGGGCCTCCCTGCACGGGCCGTACATCGTGACGTTCGTACTGTTCTCGCTCGGGATCACCATGCTCGCGCTGCGGCTCGGCCGGCGGCTCACCCCCGTACAGGACCAGCCTTCGCTCGCGGCGGTGCCGTCGCGGGTGGTGGCGGTGTCGTTGCCGGAGGGCGCGGCGGCCGAGGCTCCGGTCCCGGTCGCCGTCGTGCGCTGAGGCCGGGACCGCGCCCTGCTCCTACCGGGGCAGGGCGAACTCGCACCAGACCGCTTTGCCGCCACCCGGCGTGCGGCGGCTGCCCCAGGACGTGGCGATCGTCGCGACGATGGAGATGCCCCGGCCCGCCTCGTCCGCCGGGTCTGCGCGGCGGCGGCGCGGCAGGTGGTCGTCGCCGTCCGTGACCTCGATGATCAGGCGGCGGTCGGTGCGCCGCAGTCCCAGGCGCATCGGCGGTGTGCCGTGCTGGAGGGAGTTGGCGACCAGCTCGCCCGCGGCGAGGACACCCAGGTCGCAGAGCTCCACCGGGAACCGCCACGACGTCAGCACGCCCGTTGCGAAGGCGCGGGCGCGCGGGGCCGCCTCGATGCCGCCGAGCAGATCGAGCGAGGCGTTGTGGAACAGCTCCGCGACCGGTCCGGTGCGGGCGGGGTGCTGGACCACCAGGACCGCGACGTCGTCGTCGTGTTCCGCGGTGATGTTGAGGGAGCGCATCAGGCGGTCGCACACCACCTGCGGCGCGCCCTTCGCACCGGAGAGCGCCCGCTCAAGGGCGGCCACGCCCTCGTCGATGTCCTCGCTCCGGCGCTCGACCAGGCCGTCCGTGTAGAGGACTGCGGTGGAGCCGGGCGGCAGCGCGATCGTCCCGGACGTGTGGATCCAGCCGCCGGTGCCGAGCGGCGGACCCGTCGGGCCCTCCGCGCGGTGCACCGTGCCGTCCTCGTCGCGCACCAGGATCGGCAGGTGGCCTGCGGAGGAGTAGACGAGCAGGCCCTCGTTGGGGTCGTGGACCGCGTAGGCGCAGGTGGCGATCTGGCTGGCGTCGATCTCGGCAGCCAGCCCGTCGAGCAGCTGGAGCACCTCGTGCGGCGGGAGGTCGAGGCGGGCGTAGGCGCGTACGGCCGTGCGGAGCTGGCCCATCACCGCGGCGGCGCGCACCCCGCGCCCCATCACGTCCCCGATGACCAGGGCGGTGCGGCCCGCGCCGAGGGTGATGACGTCGTACCAGTCGCCGCCGACCGCGGCGTCCGTGCCGCCGGGCTGGTAGGTGGCGGCGATCCGCAGGTCGTCGGGCTGCTCCAGCTCCTGCGGGAGCAGCGAGCGCTGGAGGGTGACGGCCGTTTCGCGGTGGCGCCGCTCGCTGGTGCGCAGCCGCTCCGCCGCCTCCGCGTGGTCGGTGACATCGGCGGCGTACACGAGCACTCCGCCCTGCTGCCCCTTGTCCTTGTCGTGCCGGACCGGGGTGCAGGTCACGGTGTACGAGCTGCCGTCGGCCACCTTGCGGGACTTGACCGTGCGGGGTGTGCCGCTGCGCAGGACCTGGTCCATCAGGGGGAGCAGGCTCAGCTCGGTCAGCTCGGGCATCGCCTCCGCGGCCGGGACACCGGAGGGGCGGGGGCCGAAGGCCGCGGCGTAGGCGTCGTTGACGTACGCGACGCGGTGCTCGGGTCCGTGCAGCAGGGCGACGAGGGCGGGCAGCCGGCCGAGGATGTCGCGGGCGGAGAGGTCCTCAAGGGCGGGCGCCGGGGGGCGGGTCGCCGGGGCGTCGGGTCCGTCCTGGGGCGGGCCGGATCCGGTCTCGTCCTGTGCGTACTCGGCGCGGGCCGCCGGTACGGCACTGTGGTCGTCCCGGGCGGCTCGACGCTGCGTACCGGGTAGGCGGGCGCTCCAGCGCGTGAAGTTCACGGAATTTCTGGCCTCGTGTGTCGGTCTGGTCCGCTCGGGCGGGCTGCTTCCTCTGCCGGGCTGCTTCCGCTGCCGGTCCTCTGCTTGTTCTCCTGCCGGGCTGTTCTTCCCGCCGGTCCGGGGGCCGGACTGCCGGGAGGGCGCAGCCGGAGCCCGCCGCTGCTGGTTACTTTCGGTCGCCGCCTGCCGGGTCACTCTGTGCAGATGTGAGCCCACCTATGGTCACACGTCCAGTGTGTCGGACCCTACTGACAGTCGTCGCCGTCGCCGCCGGGGCGCCGTCCGGCGGCGAGTTCGAACTCGGCCCGGGGGTGTTCCAGCGAGCCGAGGGAGACGATCTCGCGCTTGAACAGGCCCGCGAGGGTCCATTCGGCGAGGACGCGGGCCTTGCGGTTGAACGTGGGGACCCGGCTCAGGTGGTACACGCGGTGCATCAGCCACGCAGGGTAGCCCTTGAGCCTGCGTCCGTAGACATGCGCGACACCCTTGTGCAGGCCGAGCGAGGCGACGGAGCCCGCGTAGCTGTGCCGGTACTCCGTGAGCGGTTCGCCGTTCATGGACGCGACGATGTTCTCCGCGAGGACCTTGGCCTGGCGGACCGCGTGCTGGGCGTTGGGCGCGGTCTCCCGTCCCGGCTCGTCCGAGGTCAGATCGGGGACGGCGGCGGCGTCACCGGCGGCCCAGGCGTGTTCGGCGCCCTCGACGGTGAGCTGCGCCGTGCAGACGAGCCTGCCGCGTTCGTTGAGCGGCAGTCCGGTGGCGGCGAGCAGCGGCGCGGGCTTCACACCGGCCGTCCACACGAGGGTGCGGGTCGGGAAGCGGGAGCCGTCGCTGAGCACGGCCACCCGGTCCTCGCAGGACTCCAGCCGGGTGTCGAGCCGTACGTCGATATTGCGGCCGCGCAGCTCCCGGACCGCGTACTTGCCCATCGATTCACCGACCTCGGGCAGGATGCGGCCGGTGGCCTCGACCAGGATCCACTTCAGGTCCTCGGCCTTGATGTTGTGGTAGTACCGCGCGGTGTAGCGGGCCATGTCCTCCAGCTCGGCCAGCGCCTCCACCCCGGCGTAGCCGCCGCCGACGAAGACGAAGGTGAGGGCCGCGTCGCGGATGGCGGGGTCGCGGGTGGCGGAGGCGATGTCCATCTGCTCGATCACGTGGTTGCGCAGCCCGATGGCCTCCTCGATGGTCTTGAAGCCGAAGCCGTGGTCGGCGAGACCGGGGACCGGGAGGGTGCGCGAGACGGAGCCGGGCGCGATGACGATCTCGTCGTACGGGATCTCGACGGCTCCGGTGCCGTCCTCGCCGGTGGCCAGCGTGGTGACGGTCGCGACGCGCTTGACCGGATCGATCCGCCGCGCCTCACCGATGACGATCGTGCAGTCGGGCAGGACCCGGCGCAGCGGGACGACCACATGGCGCGGTGAGATCGAACCGGCGGCGGCTTCCGGGAGGAACGGCTGATACGTCATATAGGGGTCAGGGGTGACGACAACAATCTCCGCTTCGCCGCTTCTCAGCCGCTGTTTGAGCTTCCGCTGGAGACGCAGCGCGGTGTACATCCCTACGTAGCCGCCGCCGACGACGAGAATGCGCGCGCCGGACGAGGGGCCGGGGGGTGTTCCCCCGGAATCTGAAGCCATCACCACCCCATGACGCAACGCGCTCCGGAGTTTGTCCACAGCCCCGGCAAATTGTGTGACCGGAGCTCCCGAACAGGCCGCTCCGGTTGATCGTCGCGGCATTACGGACGCCCCGCAGGTCAGGGGTTGCGGTGGAGGGTACGGACAGTGGGCGAATCGGTGATCAACCGGTCCTTGTTCCGATCGGGGGGCGCTCCGGGCGGAACTGCCCCCTTCTGAATTGGTCCTGGCTCAACTATGTTCGTGTGTCGTCGGGGTGACGGATGTGACCATCGCTCAACCCGGCGGACACGGCGGGAGTCTCCGGGGGGAGACGTCATAACCGGGGGATCAGTTATGCATATTCAGGAATCGCATTGGCCAACTGCTGCCGTCGCGCCCGAAGGAAACGGGCGAATCGAGGCAGTCGGTGCGGTCGGTGCCGCCGGTACAGCCGGTGCGGTCGGAACGGTGAGCGGCATCGGGTCATCAGGGACCCCCGTATCACCGGGAGCAGTGAGCACGCTGAGTGCCGCACTCGGCTCGGGCACCGTCGGCGCGGGAGCGCACGGCCGCTCGGCGCCGCTTCGGGTGGACGCGCAGCGCAATCTGGAACATGTGCTGCGGGCCGCCCGCGAAGTGTTCGGTGAGCTCGGGTACGGCGCTCCGATGGAGGACGTGGCGCGTCGCGCCCGGGTCGGTGTCGGCACGGTGTACCGGCGCTTCCCCAGCAAGGACGTGCTGGTGCGGCGGATAGCCGAGGAGGAGACCTCCCGGCTGACCGACCAGGCGCGGTCCGCGCTGGGGCAGGAGGAGGAGCCGTGGTCGGCGCTGTCGCGCTTCCTGCGGACGTCGGTCGCCTCCGGTGCGGGGCGGCTGCTGCCGCCGCAGATACTGCGCGTCGGGGTGGACAGCGACGATTCGACGGTGATCGGCGATGCGGGCTCCGCCAGGGACGAGCCCAGGGTGCCTCAGCAGCGCCAGGAGACCGGTCAGGGCGGTGGCCTGCGGGTCGCGGAGCCCCGGCAGGAGGCGGCGGAGGTCGACGAGGTCGGCAGTGGAGCGGCCGAGCTGCTGGAGGTCGTGGGCCGGCTGGTCGACCGGGCGCGGGCGTCGGGTGAGTTGCGCCGCGATGTGACGGTGGCCGATGTGCTGCTGGTCATCGCGACGGCGGCACCCTCGCTGCCGGACGCGGCTCAGCAGGCGGCGGCTTCGGCCCGGCTGCTGGACATCCTGCTGGAGGGGCTGCGCTCGCGGCCTGCGTGAGCGGGGGCGCGGGGGCTGTCGGCCACCTCGGCGGACCGCCCCCGGCGCCGGCCCGGCCCTGCGCCGGGTTCCGGGCACTCCGTGGTCGCTGTGGTCGCCGTGGTCGCGTTCGGCTCGGCCGTACTCATGGCGCTCAACTGCCCCATCGGAACAACCGGTTACCCCTTCCCCGAACGGGTGTCCGCTAGTGCTCATATTCGGGAGAACGCCCCGGATGAGTGGTTGCCGGGGCTGAGAGGCCGCCACTGCCGCCCTCTGTGGCACGCTTGCCCGGTATTCGGGTCCGAAAGCGCATACGGGGGCGACCGTGATGAGCGGTGACGGGCAGCAGGAAGAGCCGTTCGACGGTGTCTCCACCACGGGCGACGGCTCCGGCACGGGCGGCCTGCCCGCAGAGCAGGTGCCGAGCCAGGCCGGACCGGGGCGCCAGGGCTCGGACGAGGAGGACGGCGGCACGGTCCTGCCCGGACCATGGCCCCCCGCACCGGTAGAGAACCCGGCACCGGCGGGTACGGACGCGGTCCCCATGCAGCGGGTGGGCGGCGGCCGGAACGCTGCCGATGCCACCGGGACGGCCCCCGCCGACGCCGAGTTGATCCAGCGGATGCGGGACGGCGACGACCTCGCGTACGACGAGCTGTTCCGCCGGCACTCGGACGCGGTGCGCAGGTACGCGCGCACCTGCTGCCGGGACGCGCACACCGCCGACGACCTGACGGCCGAGGTCTTCGCCCGGACACTGCAGGCCGTACGGGGCGGCAAGGGCCCGCAGGAGGCGGTGCGCGCCTACCTGATGACAGCGGTGCGGCACGTCGGCGCCGCATGGACGAAGACCGCGAGGCGGGAGCAACTGGTCGACGACTTCGCGGCGTTCGCCGCGGAGGCCTCGCGCTCCTCCGAGGTCTCCGACGCTGACACCCTCGATCTCGGCGCCGATGTGCTGGCGATGCACGAGGCCGAGCAGTCGATGGCGATGCAGGCCTTCCGCAGTCTCCCGGAGCGCTGGCAGGCGGTCCTGTGGCACACCACCGTCGAGGAGGAGTCGCCCAGCGACATCGCCCCGCTCTTCGGGCTCACCGCCAACGCCACCTCGGTGCTCGCCAGCCGGGCCCGCGAAGGGCTCAAGCAGGCCTATCTGCAGGCCCATGTGAGCCAGGCGCTCACCGCGGGCGGCGACTGCGCCCGCTACGCCGACCGGCTCGGCGCCTACGCCCGCGGCGGGCTGCGCATGCGTGCCGAGCGCGGCCTGCGCGGACACCTGGACGAGTGCGCGAAATGCCGGCTCGCGGCAGGCGAACTGGCCCATGTGAATGCCGGGATTCCCGCCCTGCTCCCGGTCGCGGTCATCGGCTGGTTCGCCGCCGGATACGCGCTCAAGGCCGCCGGGATCGTGGCGGGCGGAGCGGCCGGTGCGGCGGGCGCGGGTGCCGCGGCCGCGGCGACCGGCGGGGGTTCCTCCGCCGGCTCGGCCGGTGGCGCCGCCGCCTCCGAGGGGCTCGGCGCTCCGGCGAAGGCCGGTATCGCGGCGGCGGTCGCCGTCGCGGCCGCGGCCGGGCTGGTGTGGGCGCTGGTCGGCGACGAGCAGCCCCGGCCGGAGGCGAAGCCGGTGGCCAGGCCGCCGGCCGTGGCGCCCGCGGTGCCCTCGCCCGCACCGCCGAAGCCGAAGCCCACCCCGCCCCCGAAGCCGGCGCCGCCCGCCCCCGTACCGCCGAAGCCCGCCCCGAAGCCCACTCCGACTCCCACGCCCACGCCCACACCGCCCCCGAAGCCCACGCCGTCGGCGCCCGCACCGCCGCCACCCGCGCCGAAGCCGACCCCTACGCCCACACCCACGCCCACCCCGACTCCCCCGCCGCCGCCCGCACCGGCACCGGAGGTCTACCAGGTCAACGAGTTGAGCTACAGCCTTCTCGGGGACCATTCCGGCCCCGAGGTGGTGCTCGGGGAGAGCGGCTGGGTCTGGCAGCGGTCCGGGATGTCGATCGGCGGCACGCGGTACGCCCACGGGGTGACCGTCCACAGCCGCTCGTCGGTCGTCATCCAGCTGAACCGCCAGTGCACCCGTTACGAGGCGATGGTCGGCGTCGACGACCTGACCATGGGGCTCGGTTCCGTGCGCTTCTCCGTGTTCAACGGTGACGGGGCGCGGCTGTGGCAGTCGCCCGTGATGAACGGTGACGATCCGGCCGTACCGGTGGGCGTCGGCATCGAGGGCCAGGACCGGATCCGGCTCGTCGTGGAGCCGACTTCGCCGTTCGGCGGGGTGGCCCTCGCGAACTGGGCCCAATCCCGCATCAGTTGCCGCTGACCGCCGGGCCGGTGATCTCCGCGAGCAGGCTCACGACGTCGTCGATGGTCAGCGCGCGGCCCGCCGCGCGCTCCTTCTCGTAACTCCGCTCCCCCAGCGCCTCGCGGGCCAGCCGCCCGGCCTCGTCGACCGCCGCCTGCTCCACCTCGGTCCTGGGACCGCAGAGCCGCCAGCTGTCGGCGGCGGCCAGGACGCGTACGGCGGCCGCGTGGTGCCCCAGCTTCGGCAGCACGGTCGCGAGGGCGTCCGCCAGGTATCCGGTGATGACCTCGGAGTACTGCCCGTCCCGCGCCGCGGCCAGGGCCGCCACCAGCCCGCGCAGCCCGACGGCCGGGCCGCCGTGGGGCTCCGGCTCGTACACGGCGATGCGGGCGGAGAGTCCGTCCAGCAGCGCGGGCATCTGTGTGGGCGGGCTGTTCTCCTCCTCCGTCCCCCGCGCCTCGTCGAGCCTGCGCCGGGCGACCGCGATGTCGCCCCGGTCCAGGGCCATGGTGGCGCGCAGGTAGTGGACGTACGCGGTCGCGTCGTGTGTCTGGTAGCGCTCCGCCTCGGCCGCAGAGCGGTCCAGGCCCCGCTCTGCGGCGGCCACGTCGCCGGTGCGGTAGGCGAGTTCGGCCAGCCGGGCCAGGAGGAACGGGGCCTCGGCGTGGGCGCCGACCTCACGGGCGAGCAGCAGCGCCTCCTCGTAGGCCGGACGCGCCTCCTCGTACCTGCCCCGCATCATGGCCGCCTCCGCCGCGGCGCTCTCGACCTGGGCGCGCATCCAGCGGTCCCCGACGCGGCGGCTCAGAGCCCGCAGTTCCACCAGGTCGTCGTCGACCCCCGGCATGCCGCCCGGCATGTCGACGATCATGTGCGTACGGAACATCAGCGAGACGCCGTACCCCCAGTCGTTCCCGTGGACGCGGGCGTTGTCGACGACGGCGTCGATCTTCCGGTGCACGTCCTCCATGTCCTTCGTGCCCAGCGTGATGAACGAGGTCATCGGCCAGAGCAGCCCGGGGAAGCGGGCTGCCTGCGGCCCGGACGTCATGAACGCGTCGGCCAGCCTCCGCACCAGCGCCTCGTCCGGCCCGCCGTCGCGGTCCGCGTCCGACGAACCGCGCTCCGCCTCCAGGAAGAACCGCAGCATGCGCAGATTCATCCAGGGCCAGTAGCGGGGGTCGGTGGCGTCGGTGGGTTCCGGACCGAACGACAGGGCCGGCGCGGTCCAGTTGAGGCCCTCGGTGCGGTAGTTGCGCAGCCACCAGAACCAGCCCATGCCCAGGACCAGCCGCGCGGCATCCGATTCGGCGGAGGCGGCCGATGGACCCGGCGGGCCGGGGGGAGGGGTGGTGGTGCGGTGGAGCGCGGCCCTGATGTTGTCGAGGTCCGTCTCCAGCCGCTGGATCCAGGGAAGTTGCTCGGCGGAGCGCAGCTTCGGCTCCGCCTCCTCGACGAGCGAGAGGAAGTACGCGGTGTGTGCCCGCCCCGCCTCGGCCCGTACGTCCGGGGTCTCGGCGCAGCGCTCGATGGCGTACTCGTGGATGGTCTCCAGCAGGCGGTAGCGCATGCCGCCGTCGGCGGCCGGGGTGGCGACGACGAGGGACTTGTCGATGAGCGCCCCGATGAGGTCCGCCGTGTCTGCCGTGCCGGCGGGCTCGGCTGTGCCGGCGGGCTCGGCTGTGGCGGCGGGCTCGGCTGTGCCGGCGGCGTTGTGCCCTGCAGACCTGCCCGGCGTCGTGATCACGGCCTCCGCGGCGGGCAGGTCCCAGCCGCCCGCGAAGACCGAGACCTGGCGCAGGGCGGTGCGCTCGCCCTCGTCCAACAGGCCCCAGGACCAGTCGACGACCGCGCGCAGGGTCTGCTGGCGCGGCAGTACCGTACGGCTGCCGCTGGTCAGCAGGCGGAACCGGTCATCCAGCCGGTCGGCGATCTGGCGCGGGCTCAGCATCCGCAGCCGGGCCGCGGCCAGCTCGATGGCGAGCGGCAGTCCGTCCAGCCGACGGCAGATCTCGGCCACGGCGGCCGCGTCGTGTGCGGCCTCCCGCGCGGGGTCGAACCCGGGCCGCACGGCACGGGCCCGCTCGGTGAAGAGACGGTGCGCGAGACCGGCCGGGAGCGGATCGACCGGACGGACGGATTCGCCGGGCACGCCGAGCGGTTCGCGGCTGGTGGCGAGGATGCGCAGCCGGGGGCAGCGGGTCAGCAGGGTCTCGGCGAGCGTGGCCGCCGCGTCGATCACGTGCTCGCAGTTGTCGAGGATGAGGAGGAAGGGGCGGGACCTGGACCAGTGCGCGAGGTGATCCGCGAGCAGGTCCACCGGACCGGTGCGCGGATGCGTTCCTTCGTGGGCGCTGTCCCGCAGCAGGGCCGTCTCGCGCAGCCCGAGCGCGGAGAGCACGGCTCCCGGTACGGCTTCGGGGTCCTCCACCGGGGCGAGCTCCGCGAGCCAGACGTCACCGTCGGCGGCACGGCCCCCGTGCGCCGCGGACTCCTCGGCCAGCCGGGTCTTCCCCGAGCCTCCCGGACCGGTGAGGGTGACCAGCCGGGAGCGGGTCAGATCGTCCCGGATGGCGCGGAGTTCGGGCTCGCGCCCGACGAAGGAAGTGAGCCGGGGGCGGAGATTGCCCCGGCATTCCGGCGGTTCGGTCCCGCGTGCGGATGGGGAGGGTGGTGCGGATGGTGTTGGTGAAGCGGTTGGTGTCGGTGGTGTGAGTGGTTCGGGGGGTGCGGGGTTGAGCAGGGCGCGGTGGAGGGCGGCCAGCTCGGGTCCGGGGTCGGTGCCGAGCCCCTCGGCGAGGGTCCGGCGCGCGTCCTCGTACGCCGCGAGCGCGTCGGCCTGCCGTCCGGCGGCGCGCAGGGCGCGGATGAGCTGGGCCCGGAAGCGCTCGTCGTACGGGTGCGCCGCGGTCAGCTCCACCAGCTCGGGCACGAGAGCCGCCATCGGCCCCGTAGGCCCGTCGGCCGCCGCGCATCGCAGGTCGGCCTCGATGCGGTGCTCCAGTGCGGCCAGCCGGTGGGCCTCCGGACGCAGCGCGTGGCCGTGGTCGCGGTCGGGCAGGTCGGCCAGGGCCGGTCCGCGCCACAGGGCGAGTGCCGTACGGAGCGTCCGGGCGGCGTCCTGCGGGGCGTCCGCCTCCAGCTCGGCCGCGCCCTGCCGGGCGAGCTGCTCGAACACGTGCAGGTCCACGTCCGCCGGGGTGGCCGCCAGCCGGTAGCCGCCGGGGGTGCTGGCGAGCGCGTCCCGCCCCAGCGCCCGGCGCAGACGGCCCACCAGGGCCTGGAGCGCGGCGGGGGCGTCCGCCGGGGGATCGTCCGCCCATACGTCGTCGACGAGCTCGGCGATCGACACGGACCGGCCGGGCCGCAGCGCCAGGGACGCGAGAAGGGCACGCAGGCGCATGCCGCCGAGGGGCAGCGCCCCGCCCTTCTCGTCTCGCGCCTCCGTGACGCCCAGGATCAGATACCGCACCCCGCCATTGTGTCCCGCCGGTACGACAACGTCGTTGAGTCCCGCCGGTACGACAACCGGACGCGGGCGGCGCAACGCGCTTCAGCCCATTCCCCGGTCCCCGCCTACGGCTGGAGCGTCCGTCGTGCCGGGACCACCCCGCCGGCGACGGCCCGCTGGCGCGGTGCCGCCGTGCCCGTCCAGCAGGTGCCGCGGCGCGAGACGAGGCGGCGGAGCCACAGTTCGGTGGAGGCGAGGTCCGCGAGGCCGTCCAGCGGGAGGGGTTCGCCGTCCGCCGCCGCGCGCAGGGCCTTGCGTACGACGCGAGCCTCGACCAGGCCCGCGTCGGCGAGCAGCGGGGCGTCGAAGAGGGCGATGAGCTCGGGCAGCGAGGCGCGCAGGCCGGTACGGGTGACCTCGGTCGAGGTGGCCTGGGACGGGGCGCCCCAGCCGGGCGGCAGCTCGTGGATGCCGGTGCCCGCCAGGACCCGGCGCAGGACCGCCGCGCGGGCGCCCGGCTGGACCCGGAGGGACTCGGGGAGCGCGCGGGCGGCGCGTACCACCTGGTTGTCGAGGAAGGGGGCGTGCAGCCGCTGGCTGCGGACCTCCGCGGCCTGTTCCAGGATGCGGTGGTCGGCGGCGTTCCGGGCGAGCGCGGCCCTGGCGCGGGCCTCGCCGGGGCGTTGGACGGAGGCGGGGCGGATCGCCGCCTCCTGAAGGCGAACCGATACTTCAGCGAGCGCCTCCCCGGTCAGCCAGCGGGCGGCGGGCCCCGGGCGCGACCAGGTCAGGGCGGCGAGCGAGGCATCGGTGGGGGTGTCGAGGTCCGGGGTGAGGCGGTTGGCGTCGGGAAGGCGCGCCGCAGCGGCTTCGAGCCCGCTGCGGTACGACGTGCGGGCCAGGCGCCGGGCCGCCCGGTAGACGGTCAGCGGGACGAACAGGGAGTGCGCGGAGGGTCCTTCGGCCTTGGCGAGCGCGGCGACCGGGCGCAGCAGATGGCGTCGGCGGCGGTCGATCAGCAGGTCGGCCAGCCGGGCCGGGTGTGCGTCGAGCACCTGCCGGGCGCCGTCGCCCACGAAGTGGTCGGCGCTGCCCGCGGCGAGCCGGCGGCGATGGCGTTCGACGACGACGAGGGACGGGGCCGGCTCGTCGGTCAGGGGACCGTTCTCCAGTTCCGCGAACGGCAGCGCCTCCTCGCCGGCCGCGACGACGACGTGGTGCAGTCGCGGGTTGGCGGCGATGACGCGGGCGCGTTCGAGCTCGTCCTCGTGGGCGCGGGTGGTCAGGTCGTTGAACGTGACGGCGAGCAGCCGTTCGCCCGCCCCCGTGCCGTGGCCCAGGAGGGTGCCGGGCAGTCCGGGGAGCCCGGCGGCGAGCAGGGCGAGGGTGGCGGACGCGCTGCCCCCGGAGAGGTCGGAGCCGATGCCGGGGACGGGCGCCCCCCGTGCGGCCCGGCGTTCGGCGGGGCCCATGCCGGGAACGGGCCCCGGGTCGGGTGGCGCGGTCTCCGGGGCGTGGCGGGGCGCGAGCAGCCTGGCGCGCACGGCCTCGACCAGGGCGTCGCGCACCCCGTCGACCGCGCTCACCGGATCGAGCTCGGGCGCGGCCACCGCGAGGGAGGCCACCGCCTCGTACCCGGTGATCTCCCGCGAGCCCTCGCGGAGGATCAGCGCGTGTCCGGGCGGGATGCGTTTCACCCCGGCGTACGGGGTGCCGTCGCGCAGCGCCTCCGGGGTCTCCGGGCAGGCGAGCAGCGCGGCGAGGTGGCCGATGTCGAGCTGCGCCTCGATGAGGTCGGCGAGCGGCAGCGCTGCGGTGGCGTACGCCGTGCCTCCGGCCCAGGGCGTGTAGAAGACCGGGCGGGCGCCGGCGAGGTCGCCCACCACGGTGATCCGGCGGCCTATCTGGACGACCGCCGTGTAGCTGCCGGTCCATGCGGTGAGGTGGCGCAGGGCTCCCCCGCGTGCGGCGAGCAGTCCGACGCGCAGCTGTTCGTCGGTGGCGCCGCAGCAGCCGAGTACGGCGAGCCGGACCGTGGGCGCGCCCTCGGCCGTGTCCACCCGGACGGTGCGGATCTCGTCGGGCCGCCAGTCCCCGACGGCCCAGAGCGGATCCGGGTCTCCCCACAGGAGTTGGGAGCCCACGGGGTGCATCGTGCGCCCCTCGTCACTCGCGCCGACCGCTCCGGCCGTGCCGAAGCTCGCGGCGATACTGCTCCATCCCACCAACCAACGCATCGCCGCCTCCACAGGCTGTGGACAAAACGGCGCGGCAGGGCGGTATCGGGAGAACTCCGGTAACGCGCGGCGCCGTTGCGGACATGCTGCCACGACAACGGCGTGCAGGAGTGGCTACGGACGGCGCACGTCGTGAGCGCATGCGCCCCTGGCAAAGGCCGGAGCGGGACCACCGGCCGCATGGGCGGGTACATCGCCCGCGCGCGTCGCTCCCGGCAGCAACGGAGTTACGGATTCAGCGCGTTGCCCCTCCCGTGCGCACCGGCTCCACGGCCCCGATCCGGCCACGGTGCGTACCCTCGTCCGGACAGCCGACCGGATTTCCGCGAACCCGTCGGCCCAACCTCGTCCGACCGACGACATTCGGCCATTCTCGGGGCGCCTTGGAACCGGATCACCAGAACTGCGCGGCTGCCTTCGTCCGCTTTTCCGCCGTTTCGCTCCATGCCGCATCGGACAGGCCATGGGCTGCCGCGGACCGCCTCAAGACCCTGGAACGGTTCGGCCGGACGGCGGGCACTCCTGTACCGACCCCCGCGCCGCCCTCCGCACGAACTCCCACACGAACACGGGCGCCCTCGCCCGCCCCGGCCCGGCGTACGGCTCGACGCACGGTCCGGGAGACGCGGTTGGCCTCCCGGACCGGTCCACCGCCTGCGGGGAATGAGGCGGCGGTTTCCCCCAGCCCGCAGTGTCCAATGCGGCGGGCCGACCCACGCAGCACCCATGGAAGCGCTTCCGTACGGACCGGGCCAGAGCGCACGGCCAGGCGCACGGCCACACGCGAGGAGCACGCCGGAACACCCGGAACAGCGCCCGCGCGAGGGCCGGCCGGACCCCGCGAACCATGAGGCGCCGCGCCATCCGGAGGGCGGACCCGGCCCTGGTCAGCGGGCAGACAAGGGGGTGACCGACGGCCCCGCGCCCGGCCCGGGCACCCGGCCCGAGCGCCCCGACCGCGCCGTCCCGGCACTCCCCGCCCGCGCCCTTTCGGGGCCCTGCCCACGCCCCGTCCACGCCCTTTCCACGCCTTCTCCGTCCCGCCTTCACGCCTCCTCCCCCGCTGCCCGCCGCGTCCGTCACGCGGGTCACTCACACCTCAGAGGCCTCGATGGGCTCGCCGCCGTCCGCCGCTGTTCGCCCCTGCCGCCGGCCGCCGGCCGCCGCTCGACGCGCTTCGCCGCCCGAAGGCTCCGGGCGGACAACAATCCCGCCATACGGACGTCCGCCCCTTAACGGTAGGGATGCGGCGAACTACGCTGGGTTTACTGATGTTCTCAGCAGAGCGGCATATTCCTCGGGGCTCGGCCAAATGCGTGTGCGGTCGGAGTGCGAGGGTTCGTCCCTGGGGAGAACACGGTACGAATGCCGCGCGCCTCAACGGTGTCGCGGCTGCCGTCTGTGTGTCGAGGGGTGGCGCATGTCCAGGGAGCAACGCGGACCGAACGACAAGCTCGGAACCGTTCTCGCCCTCGCGGGAATCAGCAACGCCGGGCTCGCCCGGCGGGTCAACGACCTCGGGGCGCAGCGCGGACTGACACTTCGGTACGACAAGACCTCGGTGGCCAGGTGGGTCTCCAAGGGCATGGTGCCGCAGGGCGCCGCGCCCCATCTCATCGCGGCGGCGATCGGGGCCAAGCTCGGCCGGCCGGTCCCGCTGCACGAGATCGGGCTCGCCGATGCCGATCCCGCGCCGGAGGTCGGTCTGACGTTCCCGCGCGATGTGGGCGAAGCGGTGCGCTCCGCGACCGAGCTGTACCGGCTGGATCTGGCCGGGCGGCGGGCCGGCAGTGGCGGCATCTGGCAGTCGCTCGCGGGCTCGTTCTCGGTGAGTGCGTACGCCACTCCCGCGTCCCGCTGGCTGATATCCCCCGCCGACCCGTCGGTCGCCCGCGCGTCGGCCGCCGCGGAGGCGGCGGTGCTCGGCACGCAGGGCGCACGGGGCGCAGTGGGGGCGCAGGGTTCCCTGGCGCCGCCCGGCGTACCCGGGCAGCACCTCCTGTCCGGAACACCGCTCGTACCGGGTCAGTCGGGGGCGCCACCGGCGCACGGGCACGGTGCGCCGCCGGTGCCGGGGCACAGCGTGTCGATTCCGGCCCAGCCGGGTCCGGATTCCGCGCACGGTGTCTCCCCGCTGCGGGTCGGCCACAGCGATGTGTCCAAACTGCGCGAGGCGGCCCAGGACGCACGGCGCTGGGACTCGAAGTACGGCGGCGGGGACTGGCGTTCGTCCATGGTCCCGGAGTGCTTACGCGTCGACGCCGCACCCCTGCTGCTCGGTTCGTACAGTGACGAGGTGGGCCGGGCGCTCTTCGGCGCCGCGGCCGAACTGACCAGGCTCGCCGGCTGGATGGCCTTCGACACCGGCCAGCAGGAGGCCGCGCAGCGCTACTACATCCAGGCGCTGCGACTGGCCCGCGCCGCGGCCGACGTACCGCTCGGCGGCTACGTCCTCGCCTCCATGTCGCTCCAGGCGACCTACCGCGGCTTCGCCGACGAGGGGGTCGACCTCGCGCAGGCGGCCGTGGAACGCAACCGGGGGCTCGCGACGGCGCGCACCATGAGCTTCTTCCGTCTGGTGGAGGCGCGGGCCCACGCCAAGGCGAGCGACGCACCGGCCGCGGGGGCCGCGCTGAAGGCCGCGGAGGGGTGGCTGGAGCGCTCCCGGGACGGGGACGCCGACCCGTCGTGGCTGGGCTTCTACTCGTACGACCGGTTCGCGGCCGACGCGGCGGAGTGCCACCTCGATCTGAAGGCGCCCCGGCAGGTCCGGAGGTTCACCGAGCAGGCGCTGTCCAGACCGACAGAGGAGTTCGTCCGCTCGCACGGGCTGCGCCTCGTGGTGTCGGCCGTCGCGGAACTGGAGTCGGGGAATCTGGACGCCGCCTGCGCGGCGGGGACCCGTGCCGTGGAGGTGGCGGGCCGCATCTCGTCGGCGCGTACCACCGAGTACGTGCGCGACCTGCTGCACCGGCTGGAGCCCTACGGGGACGAGCCGCGCGTCGCTGAGCTGCGGGAACGCGCCCGCCCGCTGCTGGTCGCACCGGCGTAGGGGCCTACGGTACGAAGGGCCCTGCGCCCTTCGTACCGAGGGGCCGTGCCGGTGCGCCCGCGGACCCCGCCACCGGGGCCTCGGGCGCCACGCTGGCCCTATCGGGTTTGAGTGCGTTGTCAGTGGGTCAGTGCACTATCGGGGTGGGAGGTGGCGTGATGATGACGCACGCGGCGTACGACTGCGATGTGCTGGTGATCGGCGGCGGGATCGTCGGCATGTCGACCGCGTACGCGATCACGCGGAGCGCTCCGGGCACCAGGGTGACCGTGCTGGAGAAGGAGTGGGGCCCGGCGCGCCATCAGACGGGCCGCAACAGCGGGGTGATCCACAGCGGCATCTACTACCGCCCGGGTTCGCTCAAGGCGCGGTACGCGCTGCGCGGCGGCGCGGAGATGATCGACTTCTGCCGGGAGCACGGCATCGCGCACGAGGTGACCGGCAAGCTGATCGTGGCGACCGGGCGCTCCGAGCTGCCCCGGCTGCACGCGCTGGTGCAGCGCGGCCGCGAGCACGGGCTGCCGGTGGCCGAGCTGGGGCCGGCGCAGATCGCGGAGTACGAGCCCAGGGTGCGCGGCCTCGCCGCGATCCGGGTGGGCACGACGGGGGTGTGCGACTTCGGGGCGGTCACCGAGCGGTTCGCCGCCGAGGTGCGGGCGGGCGGCGGGCTGATCAGGTTCGGCGCGGAGGTGACCGCGATCGACCGGCGGCCGTGGGGCGTCGCGGTCCGCACGGCGGACGGCCTGGTGGTACGGGCCCGGGTGCTGGTCAACTGCGCGGGGCTGCACTGCGACCGGGTGGCGCGGCTGGCGGGCGACGAGCCGGGGATGCGGATCGTGCCGTTCCGGGGGGAGTACTACGAGCTGGCCCGGCCCGATCTGGTGCGCGGCCTGGTCTATCCGGTGCCGGATCCGGCGTTCCCGTTCCTCGGCGTGCACCTCACCCGCGGCCACGACGGCGGTGTGCACGTCGGGCCGAACGCGGTGCCCGCGCTGGCCCGAGAGGGCTACGGCTGGCCGGTCGTGCGCCCCCGCGAGCTGATGGACACGCTGAGCTGGCCCGGCTCCTGGCGGATAGCGCGCAGACACTGGCGGTACGGGGCGGGCGAGGTACACCGCTCGCTCTCGAAGCACGCCTTCACGACGGCGGTCCGGCGGCTGCTGCCCGAGGTCACGGAGGCCGATCTGCGGCCCTCCCCGGCCGGGGTCAGGGCCCAGGCGGTCCTCAGGGACGGCACCCTGGTGGACGATTTCCTGATCCGCGAGGCCCCGCACACCGTGCATGTGCTGAACGCTCCGTCGCCCGCCGCCACGGCGTCGCTGCCCATCGGGCGCGAGGTGGCGCGCCGGGCGCTCCTACGGGCGGAGGGGACGGGGTGGAAGCCGCCCGCCGTAGAATCAGGGCATTGTGTCTGAGCCCATGAACCCCTCCCCCACGACGCCCGGCGCGTCCGGCACATCCGACGCGTCCGCCACCGCCGGAATCCCGGACGAGCTGCGCGCGGCGGCCCTGGACCGCCAGCGCAGGCTGCGGCAGGCGCCCCGCTTCCCCGGCGGCCCGGCGGCCGACCCCGCAGGTTCGCACCACGAGCGCCGGATCCGCAGTTTCCAGCCGCGCCGCAGCCGGGTCTCGCCCGGCCAGCAGGACGCCCTGGAGCGGCTCTGGCCGAAGTGGGGCCTGGATATCGACGGGCTGAGCGTCCTCGACCTCCCCGAGCTGTTCGACGGGCTGCCGGTCGTCCTGGAGATCGGCTTCGGCATGGGCGAGGCCACCGCGCAGATGGCCGCCGACGATCCGGGGACCGGCATCCTCGCCGTCGACGTGCACACCCCGGGCCAGGGCAATCTGCTCCGTCTCGCGGACCGGAACGGCATGTCCAACATCCGGGTCGCCAACGGTGACGCGATCATCCTGCTGCGCGAGATGCTGACGCCGGACTCGCTGGACGGGCTCCGGGTCTACTTCCCCGACCCGTGGCCCAAGTCCCGCCACCACAAGCGCCGGCTGATCCAGCCGGAGTTCCTCGACCTGGTGGCACAGCGGCTGAAGCCCGGCGCGGTCCTGCACTGCGCGACCGACTGGGAGCCGTACGCCGAGCAGATGCTGGAGGTGCTGACCGCGCACCCCCGCTTCGAGAACACGGCGGCGGACGGCGGTTACGCGCCACGGCCCGAGTTCCGGCCGCTGACCCGGTTCGAGGGCCAGGGCCTGGACAAGGGCCATGTCGTGCACGACCTGCTCTTCGCCCGCCACTGACCCCTTCCCCCCCAGGGTCCCGGTCACCCCGCGCCGGCCGCTTCCGGGGGGCCGATACGCCATGGCCGTTGTCAGTCCTCCTCGTTAGGGTCATGGGGTGTCCGACGGTTCTGTTCCGCAGCAGCGGCAGTCGCAGCCGGCCGTCCCGGTGCTTGAGGAGCAGCGGGTCGGCGAGATCCTGGCTGCCGTGCCGGAGCGGGGCCAGTGGCGTTACCGGCCGCGCCGCGTCGGCATGCTGTGGCGGAGCAAAACGCTCCGCGTCGTCGCCGTCTTCACCGTGCTGGCCCTCTGCGGCCTGGTGATCCTCGCGCTGGTACGGGACCAGACGGGCACTCAGGGGTTCCTCGTCGGGCTGGGTCTCGCGGTGCTGCCGGTCCCGCTGCTGATGACGGCGTTCCGCTGGCTCGACCGGGTGGAGCCGGGACCTTGGCGCAACATGCTGTTCGCCTTCGCCTGGGGCGCCTGCGCGGCCGCGCTCGTCGCGATCCTCGCGAACTCCTTCGCGACCCAGTGGATCGCCACCGCCACCGCCGACCCGGGCAGCGCGGACACGCTGGGCGCCACCGTCATAGCGCCCGTCGTCGAGGAGAGCGCCAAGGGCGCGGCCGTGCTGCTGCTCTTCCTGTTCCGAAGACGGGACTTCAACGGGATCGTCGACGGCCTGGTCGTCGCCGGATTCGCCGCGACGGGCTTCGCCTTCACCGAGAACATCCTCTACCTGGGCAACGCCTTCGGCGAGGACCAGCAGATGGGCTCGGGGTTCGCCTCCGTGACCGTCGCGACGTTCTTCGTCCGGGCGGTCATGTCGCCGTTCGCGCATCCGCTCTTCACCGTCATGACCGGCATCGGCTTCGGGATCGCCGCGAGCAGCGCACGCCACCGGCGATTCCGCCGTATCGCGCTGCCGCTGCTCGGACTGGTCCTCGCGATGGGCATGCACGCCCTGTGGAACGGCTCCGCGACGTTCGGCCCGTACGGCTTCTACGTGGTGTACGGCGTGTTCATGGTGCCCGCCTTCGGTCTGGTGACCTGGCTGGCGATCTGGTCCCGGCAGCGCGAGCTGCGCACCCTGGCCGTCGAGCTGCCCGCCTACGCCGCGGCCGGCTGGCTCTCCCCCACGGAGCCGCTCGCCCTCTCGTCGATGCGGGCCCGCGGCATGGCCAGGGACACGGCACGGCGGTGGCAGGCGGCGGCAGCGAGGGGCGTCCCGTACAGCCCGTACGGCCACCAGGGCTACGTACCGGCCCCGGTCGCCGCCCACGCCCACGTCAGCTCCCACATCACGGCTCGGGTCAGCGCTCAGGTCAGCGGCGTGGTCAGCGCCCAGGCGAAGGCCGAGGCCAAGGCGCGGGGGAAGGCGGCGGCGCGCGCGGTCGCCGAGTACGAGTCGTTCGCCACGTCACTGGCGTTTCTGCGTCGGCAGGCCCGCCGCGGCACGGCCGGCCCGGATCTGGCCGAGCGCGAGCTGGAGCTGCTGCACCACCTGTGGCAGCGCCGCGAGATCGCCGGACCCGCCCTGGCGTACGCGGCGCAGGCGTCGGGCCGCCTGCGCGCCCGGCACATACGCCCGGCGCACGGGCCGTACGGCACCGGACCCGGCGCCTACCCGGGGTACGCCCCGTACCAGCCGTACGGCAGCCCCGCCCCGCACCCGGGCCCGGCCCCGTACGGTCAACAGCCGTACCCCGCCTACCCGTACGGGCAACAGCAGTACGGCCCGGCGCAGTACGGGCAGCAGCCGTACGGCGGCGGGCCGCAGTCCTCTTCCTAGGCGGACCGGGCCGACCAGGTGGTCTAGGCGGACGCCTCGGTGAGGGCGGTCAGCTCCTGGTCCGTCAGCCGCAGATCGTCGACGGCCAGCAGCGCGGGAAGCTGTTCGACCGTGCGGGCGGAGGCGATCGGTGAGACCACGGTCGGCCGGGAGGCCAGCCAGGCCAGCGCCACCGTGGCGATCTCGGCGTCCCGCTCCCGCGCGATCGTGTCGAGCGCGGTGAGGACCTTCTGGCCGCGCTCCGTCTCCAGGTGCTGGGCGGCGCCACCGGCGCGGGCACTGTCCACGGTCGTACCGGGGCGGTACTTGCCGGTCAGGAATCCGGAGGCGAGGGCGAAGTACGGGACGGCGGCGAGGCCGGCCTCGGCGCTCAGGTCCTGGAGTTCGCCCTCGTAGGTGTCGCGCGAGACGAGGTTGTAGTGCGGCTGGAGCGCCACGTAACGGGCCAGGCCCTCGCGCTCGGAGAAGTCCAGCGAGGCGCGGAGCCGTGCCGGGCTGATGTTGGAGGCGGCGATCTCGCGGACCTTGCCCTCCTTCACCAACTGGTCGAGGGCGGTGATGATCTCCTCGACGGGGACGGTCTCGTCGTCGTGGTGCGTGTAGTACAGGTCGATGTAGTCCGTGCCGAGCCGGCGCAGCGACTCCTCGGCCCCGGCCTTGATGGTGGCGGCGGCGAGCCCCTTGTACTCGGGGTGGGAGCCGACCTTGGTGGCCAGGACGACGTCGGAACGGTTGCCCCGCGCCGCGAACCACTTGCCGATGAGGGTCTCCGACTCGCCGCCCACGTTGCCGGGGATCCAGGAGGTGTACGTGTCGGCCGTGTCGACGAAGTTGCCGCCGCCCGCCGTGTACGCGTCGAGAACGGCGAAGGACTGCGCCTCGTCGGCGGTCCAGCCGAAGACGTTGCCGCCGAGGGAGAGCGTGGAGACCTGGAGGCCGGAGGAACCGAGTTTGCGGAGAGAAGTCATAAAAGGAACAACCCACGGCACCGCACGCGCTATTCCATGGCAGTTACAGCTACAGCTGCACCCGGACTGCACCCGTACATCTGCGCACCTGCGCACTCGGCCGGGACCGGCAGCCCTGACGTCGGGGGGTGAGCGTCAGGACTGCCGGGGATCGGTGGACTCAGACCGTCAGGCCCCGGGCGCGCAGCCACGGCATCGGGTCGATGCCGGTGCCGTCCGGGGTGTGGACCTCAAGGTGGAGGTGGGGGCCGGTCACGTTGCCGGTCGCGCCCACACGTCCGATGGTGTCCCCGGTGGTGACCTGCTGGCCGACGCTGACGCCGATCGAGGACTGGTGGCAGAACCACAGCTCCGTACCGTCCTCAAGCTCCAGGACCGTGCGGTAGCCGTACGCGCCGGACCAGCCGGCGGACTTGATGGTGCCGCTGTGGATGGCCTTGATCGGGGTACCGGTCGGCGCCGCGAAGTCGAGGCCCGTGTGGTAGCCGGAGGACCACATCGAACCGGCTTCACCGAAGGTCGAGGTGATCGTGTACGAGGAGGTGGGGATGGCGTAGCTGGCGGCGAGCTTGGCGAGCCGTACCGCCTCCGCCTTCTTCTTCGCCTCTTCCGCGGCCTTCTTCTTCTCGGCGGCGACCTTGGCCTCAGCGGCGTCCTGCTGCTTCTTCGCCTCTGCGGCGGCCTTCTCCTCGGCGGCCTTCTCCTCGGCCGCCCTGGCCTCGGCGTCGGCGGAGTCCTGCTGCTGCTCGGCCTGCTGGAGGATGCGGGCGCGGAGCGCCTCGCCGGCGTCCGTCGTGCCCTGCTCAGCCTCTGTGGTGGTGATGCCGGCCGTCGTCAGCGGGGCGGCGGCGGCCGCGACCTCGGTCTTCTCCGCCTCGGACTCACCCGAGAACAACGCGCCGACGCCGGGCAGGGACTTGGCCTCGGGAAGTTTGTCCGAGATGGCGTCGGGAAGAGAGATAGACACGGGCGGCTTGCTCTGGGCGGAGGCCATGCCACCCGCGCCGACGGCCGCGATGACGCCGACGCCGAGAACGGTGGAGCTACGGGCGAGGCCGTTGCGCTGCTTGGCGACGCGGTGCTTGCCGCGCACGGGGCGGATGGACTCCTCCGTGGGGTTCCATTCCTCCCACGCCCGGTCGGACCCGGCCTCGTCGGCGCGGAGGCCGCTGCCGAACTCGCTGCCCCGGTCGGTCCCGTAGGCGGTTCCGTAGTCGGCCCCGTGATCGGGTCCGTAGGCCGTCCCGTGGTTGGCGCCGTAGGCGGTTCCGTGGTTGGCGCCGTAAGCGGCACCGGGCCCGGTTCCGAAGTCGTTTCCGTGTTCGGGGGCGAACCGGGAGGGGGCTTCGGGGGCAGGCTTGTTGGACGCCACTGGGGCGCGCTCCTTTCCTTCCTTCTCGCCTACCGGGTTAGCTGACGGGTTCGGAGCAGGAAGGTCTCCTACGGGCTCCTCCGCCTCTCAACGAGACAGAGATGCCCGATTCACCCCATGTAGGTGGTTCCCCGGTTCCCTTGCGGAATTCGGCGCTCGCGCACGGTGCCGCCACTGACGGCGGCTGGGACAACCGCGCTGCGTTATCGAACGTTAATAGACACACGGGCCCGATTCCAAGCCGTTCCAACTGATCGTTCCGATCCTTGGCCTGGACTTTACGGGACACAACCGGGTGGAATCGGGCGAGTTGATCACCCCTCAACCGTTAGCCGTTTTCTGACGTTGCGTCAAATGTTATGCGGAGGGGTTCCTTACGGTTACCCACGGTGGCATCGGCCGCGCCTCTCCCCCACATCCGTCCGTACTCTCCCCCCACATCCGTCCGCACTCTCCCCGCCCGGCCCCTCACCTTCACCCGGCTCCGCCGTCCAGCCCCACGATCTTCACGGTCGTACGCCGGTCCGGCTGCCCCTCGGCCGGGCGCACGACCGCGAGCAGGGCCATGTCGTCGGTCGTCACCCCACCGGTGTGCAGCCGTACGTCATCGGTCAGCGCCGACAGCAGCTCCTCGGGTCCGGGGAAGATCCGTCCGCGCAGCCGCTCCGCGGGGTCGTAGAAGACCCCGTCGGCGTCGCGGGCCTCGGAGAGGCCGTCCGTATAGAGGAGCAGCGTCGACCCGGCGGGCAGCTCCCACTCGTCGGAGCGGTCCGGCCACACGCCCAGGTCCATCCCCAGCGGCAGCGCGGGCAGCGTGGGCCGCAGCTGCTCCAGCGCCCCGTCCGAGTGCAGCAGCAGCGGTTCGGGATGGCCGCGGTTGACGACGCGCACCCGGCCGGAGCCCTGCGGGATCTCCGCCAGCGCGGCGGTGACGAACCCCTCCACCGCGTCGAGCCCGCCGCGCCTGCTCGATTCCCGCGCCAGCGCCCGCTCCAGCCGCTGGGCCACCCCCTCCAGCGACCGCTCCTGCTCGGCGGCCTCCCGGAACGCCCCGATGATCACCGCCACCGCCTCCACCGCGTCCAGCCCCTTGCCGCGCACGTCCCCCACGACCAGCCGGACCCCGTACGGGGTGTCCGTGACCGAGAACAGGTCACCTCCGACGAACTCGTCCGCCTGCGCCGCCTCGTACCGCGCGGCCACGTACAGCCCGCCGATCCGGTCGGACGGCGTCGGCAGCACCGCGCGCATGGCGGTCGCCGCGATGACCCGGGCGGAGGCCAGCTGCTCGTTGCTGCGCCGGACGACTCCGTTGATGTAGACCGCGAGGACCGAGACGGTGAGGACGGTGAGCAGCTCGATGAACGGCACGACCCGGATCAGCGTTCCGCCGTAGAGCCGCAGCGCGGCCACGCAGAGCAGCGCACCAGCCCCGACCCGGATCGTGCCGGCCCGCGAGAAGAACGGTGCGGCGATCAGCGGGGCCGCCGCGAACAGGGGAACGGCGGTGAAGGCGGGCGGAGTGAGGAAGTCGAACAGAAACCCGCCGATGAGCATCGCCCCGGGCAGTACCCGGACGAGCCGGCGGTTCCGGACCTCGTAGGTGCGCCTCCCCCGCCGCTGCTCCCGCTTCCCCACCTCTACCTCTCCTGCCCGGTGCGCTCAGGGCCGCGGACGGTACCGCGCACCACTCCCAGACTTCCCGGAGCACGGTCGCGGAGCGAGTGCTCGACGGCCAATGGGATGACGCGCACGGCGCGGCACGTACGGAAACGAATCAGGCCCGGCACGCGCTATGCGTGCCGGGCCTGATTCTTCAGTAGCGGGGACAGGATTTGAACCTGCGACCTCTGGGTTATGAGCCCAGCGAGCTACCGAGCTGCTCCACCCCGCGTCGGTAAACACAACTCTACGGCATGTTCGACGCACTCATGACCACCCCGCGCTTCCCGGCATCCGACGCGCTCCCCGGCACCCGGCGCGCTTCTCGACACCCGGCGCGGCTGCTCACCGACCGCGCCGGAAACCTCAACGTGGCGAAATCGAGAAGGTATTGCGGGGGACACGTGTTCTGCCGCAAGGTATCTGCTGCATCCCCCGGACCGGTGGGCTGCCCGTGCGAGCGGCCCCGGAGCGCGCGTTTCACCGTGCCCGCAGGGTGCTCCCGGTCTCTCATCGCAGCCTGTCTGGAGGGCCTCCGCCGATGACCGCACCGCTCACTCCCGCCCCTGCCTCCACTTCCTCCCCCGTGGCCACTCCGGTGTCACCGCTGCGCGGTGCCGTCATCAGTGGCGTGATCGGCGGAGTGATCGGGGCGGTGATGAGCGCGGGAGTCAACTACGCGATCATCGGAGTGCCGGACAGCGAATCCGTCAACGCGGTCAACCACGCGGTATCCGGCCTGGTCAGCGGCTTCCTCGCGGGCTTCATCGGGATCCTCGCGCACCACCGCAAGGTCTCCTCGGCCGCACGCGCGGAGGCGACGGCGACGGCGACAGCCGCACCTGCACCCGTACCGGCCCCCTCCCCCTCTCCCTCCCCCTCCCCTTCCGTCTCCGCACCGGAGAGGTAGTCCGCCACGTCACGCCGCCCTTCCCCAGGGATCGCGTGCGGCATCCGCCGCGCGGAGTCCGAATTGCGGTGGTATGAATTATTTCGTATTCACCCATTCGACGCGGCTCCCTGGAGTGGACGATGGACGACTACCCCTTGCTCAACCTCTTCTGGACCATGCTCTGGTTCTTCCTCTGGGTCATGTGGCTGTTCCTCCTCTTCCGCGTGATCATGGACATCTTCCGGAGCCACGACCTGGGTGGCTGGGCCAAGGCCGGCTGGCTGATCCTCGCCCTGGTACTGCCGTATCTGGGCGTCCTGATCTACGTGATCGCCCGCGGCAAGTCCATGGGCGCCCGTGACGCGAAAGAGGCGAAGGAACGGGATGCCGCCTTCAAGGCGTACGTGAGAGACGCCGCGGGAACGGACGCGGGCGGCGGCGCGGCGAAGGGCAACCACGTGGAGGACCTGGCGAAACTGGCCGATCTCAAGGACAAGGGCGCGATCACGGACGAGGAGTACCAGCAGGCGAAGACGAAGCTGCTGGTCTGACCCACCGCGCCGCACGGTGCGGGCGCCGACATCAGTGCCGGCGCCCGCACCGGCGCGTCACATCGTCCGCCGCCGGCCCGGTCCGTTCTCAGGACCCGGTCCGGCACAGCTCCTTCTCCACCAGGGTGCTCATGGCCTGCTGCATGTCCGGGCCGCCGTCACTGGTGACGTACACGACGGCGGTCCGGGTGCCGTCCCGGGTGACGCCGCTCCAGGTGTGATAACCGAGCAGTTCGCCCGGGTGCCCGAAGTAACTGCCGCCGCAGGGCAGCGGGAGCTCGCCCAGGCCTAGCCCGTACCGGACACCCAGTTCGGGCGCGTCCACGGTAGTCGTCATCTCGTCGAGCTGCGCCGGCGCCAGCAGACGGCCGCCGAGCAGTGCGGCGTAGAACCGGTTCAGGTCGTGAGTGGTGCTGATGACCGAACCGGAGCCGACGCCCATGCTCGGATTGAGCACCGTGACATCGGTGCTGGTGCCGGTGCCGTACGAGGCGTAGCTGCGGGCGCGCGGTCCCGGGATGAAGGGGGACAGACCGGGCGTACTGGTGCCCTTGAGGCCCAGCGGACGGATGATGCGGTTGTTCAGCTCGTGTGCCCAGCTGTGGCCCGTCACCTCACGGATGATCATCGCGGCGAGCACGTAGTTGGTGTTGGAGTACGACCAGTCCGTGCCGGGTTCGAACGTCCGCGAATCCCGCATGGCCAGCCCGACCAGCTCCTGCGGCGTGTAGGTCCGGAACCGCTCGGCCCGGTAGCCGGCCGCACTGTGCAACGCCGCTATCTGCGGCAGCACGTCAGGGATGCCGCTGGTGTGCTGCAACAGCTGCCGCACGGTGACCTGTCTGCCGTCGTTGCCGTTGCCCCGCACCAGACCCGGCAGCCAGCGCTCGACGGTGTCCTCCAGCGACATCCGCCCCTCGCCGACGAGTTGCAGTACGACCGTGGCGGTGAACGTCTTGGTGGCGCTGCCGATCCGGAACCTGCCGTCCTGCGGCATCGGCTTCCCGGTTCCCGACTCGGCTGTCCCGGCACGCGCGGTGCCGTGTGCGCCCGGTGACGTCACCTCGGCCGTCGTGCCAACGGCCCCGGAGGCGTAGACCGCGTCCACCTCCCGCTGGAGGGAACCGGCCCGCTGGAGCGGATCGGCGCGCTGCTCACTCGCCGCCGCCGTCAGCCCGGTCGAGACGGCGAGGAGGACGGCCGCCGAGCCGGTCAGGACGAGGCTGCTTCGCCGGTTCCCGCGTAACGCGAACATGATGACCCCTCTTCAGTTCGGCTCCGCCCACGCGCCGAGGGGCCGTTCATCCCGTGGCCCGCTGTCGCCGCGCCCCGGAACGGGTGGCGGAAGACCATCCCATCAGCGCCACGGGGTCCGTTCCATCCGGCGTTCCCCCCGATGTGCCGACGCGCTGTCCGCAGGGCGGGGCGGGGGGTTGCCCCGTACGCCGCCCTGCACCCGATGAGTTGTGGCAAGAAGAGGAGTCTTGCGGGAGACGCGCTCGCGAGGCACGCGTGCGAAGTCGACCGAGCTCAATGACCTGTGAGGAGCCTCCGGAGTGAGCGGCATTGTGGTCCAGAAGATCGTCCGGCCCGAGCGCGTGCTGTCGGGGCCGTGGCTGGAGGTGATCGCCTCGAATCTCGACTACCACCGCGCGACCTTCCTGTGGAAGTGCGAGGGCCTCTCGGACGAACAGCTGCGGCTTCGCCCGTTGCGGTCCTCCGCGTTGACCCTGCTGGGGCTCATGCGCCACCTGCAAGGAGCTGAACGCGCCTGGTTCCAGCTGACACTGGCCGGCACGACGCCCCGCTTCTTCCCCTACCGGACCTACGTCACCGCTGACGGTGGCGAGTGGTACGACGAGTCGGACGCCACGCCCGCCAATGACGTGTACGAGGACTACCTCAAGGCGTGCGAGGAGTCGCGGCAGGTCTTCGCCGAGGTGACCGCCGACCTCGCGCACATCGCGCCGAACCCGGAATTCGGTAACACCGATGTGCGGTTCATCCTGGAGCACATGATCGAGGAGTACGCCCGCCACGTCGGCCACGCGGACCTCCTCCGCGAGGCCATCGACGGCGTCACGGGCGAATAACCGTCCCGGTGGATGACGGCCGGGCAGGTGGGCCGCCGACCATTCACTCGGACGGCCCACCTGCCCGGCCGGCCCCACAGCACCGCGGCTCGCCCGGTCCGGGAAGATCACCCTCGACGACTTCGACCCCGCCTACAACATGCTCACACCCTGACTGCGAGGAACCGGCGGTACCCGCGGCGCCGGGCCGGGGACCGCCCACCCCGGGAGGCCGGAAAACCAGAAGTGCCTCGGCCGGCCGGAGCCGGTCGAGGCACTGAGGAGCGGGTCGCAGGGAAGCCCTGCCCCGCCGGAGGTAGGCCGTGTGGGACTCGAACCCACAACCAACGGATTAAAAGTCCGCTGCTCTGACCAATTGAGCTAACGGCCCCCGGCAATCACCCCACGAGCATAGCCCGCCGCGACCCGGCCGCCGATCGGGTATCGGTTGCCGGGCCCCGTCATCGTGGAGGCGTTTCGGTCAGCGGGGGGTATTGCGGGCGATCGTGCGCTTGTGATCCGGATTGAGGAACCAGTGGCGGGCCGAGGCCAGCCACCAGGTGGCGGCGAAGCCGAGGACCACCAGGACGGCGACCGGGGCGTAGTTGAAGGTCTCCCAGGTGACGGGTGAGACCTGGGGCAGCATGAAGAGCACCGTGATGACGGCCACCCACACCACCGCGACGATGCCGATGGGCCGGGACCAGCGGCCCAGGTGCCAGGGGCCGCGCCGGAAGTCGTCGCCGCGCAGGAGGCGGAGCAGGGTGGGAATGACGTACGCGATGTAGAGGCCGATCACCGCGATGGAGGTGACGGCCGCGTACGCGGTGTCGTTGATCAGGTACGGGAGGCCGAGGACCAGCGCCCCGGCTACGGCCAGCCAGACCGCCGCCACGGGGGTGCGGGTCCGGGGGCTGACCGTGTGCCAGACGCGGGAGAACGGGAGGGCGCCGTCCCGGGAGAACGCGTAGATCATGCGGCTGTTGGCGGTCACGGACGCCATGCCGCAGAAGAGCTGCGCGCCGATCACCACCAGGAGGAGCAGCTTGCCGGTCGTGGCGCCCAGGGCGTCCAGGAGGATCTGGGCGGGCGGGGCGCCGGTCGGGGAGGCCAGGGCTCCGTCGTAGGACTGGATGGCGAAGGTGAAGCCGAGGAGGAGGACGAACCCGGCGATCCAGGAGGTCCAGATGGACTGGACGATGCCGCGCGGCCCGGCGGTCGCGGCGTCGTGGGTCTCCTCGGTCATATGGGCGGAGGCGTCGTACCCGGTGAAGGTGTACTGGGCCATCAGCAGCCCGATCATCACCACGTAGAACCCGCTGCCCCAGCCGGTGTTGTTCACGAACTCCGTGAAGACGAACGACGCCGACTGATGGTGGTCCGGTACGAAGGTGAGCGCGCCGACGATGACCACGACGCCGAGCACGTGCCACCACACGCTCACGCTGTTGAGGATCGCGACGATCCGCACCCCGAAGGTGTTCAGCAGGCCGTGCAGGAACAGGATCGCGGCGAAGAGGAGGATCGTGCGGCCGGGCGTGACCCCGAAGTCGAACTGGAGGTTCAGGTACGCGCCCAGGAACGACGCCGCCCCGAAGTCGATCCCGGCGGTCACCGCGACCTGGCCGAGCACGTTGAACCAGCCCGTGAACCACGCCCACGCCGCCGCCGAGCGCGGCGGGGCCAGCCGGTGGGCCCAGAAGTAGAGGCCCGCGGAGGTCGGGTACGCCGAACAGATCTCGGCCATCGCGAGCCCGACGAACAACGTCATCAGCCCGACGCCCACCCACCCCCAGGTGATCAGGACCGGGCCGCCGGTGTTCATCCCGAACAGGTACAGCGTCAGGCAGCCGGAGAGCACCGAGATGATCGTGAACGAGACCGCGTAGTTGGAGAAGGCGGACATCCGGCGGGCGAGTGTCTGCGTGTAACCGAGCTCGGCCAGCCGCTCCTCGTCCGAGCCGGGGACGGACGACCCGGGCGACCCGGATGGCCCAGGCCGCGCGGTCGGCGCAGACGGCGCGGGCGACCCGGATGGCACGGACGGCGCGGTCGGTGGCTCGCCCCCGCCGGGTTGCTCCGACGGGGCACTGCGGGGATTGTTTGTCATGCCCCCAGCGATTCCCTCGCCGGGGGCACGACATGCACCGGTCGCCGCCCCCTCGGGGCCGGAGCCGGTCAGCGCCTCAGAAGATCCCCTTGTACGTCCACCCCGTGGCGATCTGCGTACGGGGCCCGAACGAGCCCTTGCCGTTGCCGTTGTTGCGGTACAGCTTCCCGGCCTTGTCGCGTACGACGATGTCGTTCCTGCCGTCACCGCTCAGGTCCCCGACGCCCACCATCAGGTTGTACGAACTCCCCCAGTCCGAGAACACCTTCGCCCTCGGCGCGAAGCGGCCGTTGCCCAGGCCGTTGTAACGCCACAGGCCGCCCTTGCGGTCATGGGCGAGCAGGTCGGGACGGCCGTCGCCGGTGATGTCACCGACACCGGTGATGTGGGCGTACGTCTTCCAGTTGGTGAAGATCCTGGCCTTCGGCGCGAACTTCCCGCCGGCCACGCCCGCGTAGAAGTACATGTCGCCGGTGGACGTCTGCCGGGCCACGAGATCGGCCCGGCCGTCCCCGTTCAGATCGCCGGGCGAGGTCAGCACGTCGTACTGCTGCCAGCCCCCGCCGATCACGGTGTGGCTGCCGCCCGGCGTGTAACCCGAGTTGCCGCAGCGGCCGGTGTACTTGCGCAGTTCGCCGCCCGGCATCCGCACGAGCAGTTCGGAGCAGCGGTCGCTGCCGGTGTCCGCGAACGGCACGGCGAGCGTGCCGGCGGGCCAGCCGGTGCCGGTGATCTTCCCGTCGAACGAGCCCGGGGCCCCCTTCCCGAACTGGACGGTCAGCCCGCCGGAGGAGTTGAGGGTGACCAGGTCTCCGATGCTGTACCGGCCCTGGTCGTGGAAGCCCGCCTTGCCGCCGCCCACCCCGATGGAGCCGCTGGTGGTGTACGTCCCCGACCCGTCCTCTGCCGTCGCCTTCAGCGTCCAGGTGTGCTTACCGTTGCCCGTGTATCCGCCCGCGTCCGTCCGGCCGTCCCAGTCGACGTCCGCCTCGGTGCCGGAGCCGGTCCCCTTGAGGGTGCGTACCGTGCGGCCGGTCCAGTCCTTGACGGTGTACGTCCAGGTGACGGGCTTGTTGAACTGCCAGGTGCTGAGCCACGCGTCCAGGCCGTTCACACCCTTGAGGTCGATGGAGGTGTCACCGACCTCGGAGGCGATCTTCGCGAGGGGCTGCGCGGGCACACCGCTGGGCACGATGTGGACGGAGTTCGCGGCGTCGACGTACGCGATGTCCCCGCCGAACCTGTCCACAGCCCAGGTCAGCCGACGCTGGTCGGCCGTCTTCCCCGCCGCCAGGTCGGCCACCGCACGGGGAGCCGCGGCCTTGCCCGTGTGGAAGTCGGTCAGCAGCAGCTTCCCGGCGGTCCTGTCGTGCCGGACGAGGTATCCGTCACCGACGAGGGCGGGCCCCGACGGCACGGTGAACGACTTCTTCGCCGTCCGGTCGTACACCCCGGCCGCACCGGTCGTCCCGCAGTTCCAGTAGATCCAGCGCCCGACCGCGCGCACCTCCTTGATCACACAGGGGGCGCCGGTGGCGGCCGTCTCCACGACCTTGTTCTTCCCGATGTCGGTCGCGGTGAGCGCGCCCTTGGCGGAAGTCGCCGCCCACAGCGAGGTGCCCCAGACGGAGGCGGCGGTGGCGGTGCGGACGAGCGGGGCGGCGGTCGTGTAGTAGCCCGGGTACACGCCGGCCCGCTGTTTGACGGGCGAGCCGCCGTTGACCACATAGGCGCGGGCCGTCAGGTCCACGATCTTCGCGGTGCCCTCGGGGTAGCGGACATCGCCCCCGCTGTACGAGTTCCCCGGCCCCCAGAACTGGACGCTCTCGGTACCGCTGTTGACGAACACGACGCCGAAGTCCCTGTGCCCCGAGGCGACCAGCTCCACACAGGAGCCCATGTCACACGGCACCGTCCTGAAGTGCGCGCCGTTCGCCAGGGGCCCGGCGTACGCCCGGCTCTCCCGCGCCCCCACCGTCGCGCCGTCGGCGGACACCCGGCGCTCGTAGATCATCGCGTCACCACTGGGGCTCCGCTCGGCCGTGACCAGCCGTCCACCGGCGAAGTCGAGACCGCGGACCCCGGTGGTCGCCACGGTGGCCGGAGCCCCGGCGCCGGCCGCCAGGGGCACGAATCCCGCCCCGATTCCAAGTGCCGCCGCCATCGCGACAGCACCGCGTACAACAGTGTGGCGTCTCACGCCCAGCCCCTCCCGGGAACTACCGAAGAGCATGAGGAGGACGCGGCAGAGCGCCGCGGTCTGTGCGAAGTGTGAAAGCCCCCCGGCCCTGACCCCTCATGCGTGTGGGCCGACTTTAACAGCGTCCGCACAGGTGGTGACAGGGAGATTCGAACCCGTTCAAAGAAACAGGGCCCGCCCGGTTCAAAGAAACAGGGCCCGCACACCACCGAAGTGATATGCGGGCCCTGATCAGCAGTCAGGCGATCGGACGTTCAGCCGTTGCGCTTCCAGCGCGGCTTGTCGTCGCGGCGGCCGAAGGAGCCGGTGCTCGTGCCGGTTCCCGTGGAACGGTGGTCGTCACGACGGCCGGTCGGACGGTCGTTGCCGCCCGAGCGGAAGCCGCCAGAGGGACGGTCGTCACGACGGTCACGGTTGAACGGACGGTCGCCGCCACCGGAGCGGAAGCCACCGGACGGGCGCTCGTCACGACGGTCGCGGTTGAACGACGGACGGTCGTTGTCACGGTTGAAGCCGCCCGCCGGGCGGTCGTTGTCGCGACGCTCGAAGGAACGGCCGCCGCGGTCGTCACGACGGTCGCCGCCACCGGAGCGGAAGCCGCCCGAGGGACGGTCGTCACGACGGTCGCGGTTGAACGACGGACGGTCGTTGTCGCGACGCTCGAAGGAACGGCCGCCACGGTCGTCACGACGGTCGCCGCCACCGGAGCGGAAACCGCCACCGACGGGACGGTCCTCGCGACGGTCGTTGCTGCCCCGGAAGGACGGACGGTCGCTGCTGCCCCGGTAGCCGTTGCTGCCGGCCGGACGGCCGCTGCGCTCGCCGGTACGGTCGTTGCCGCCGCGGTACCCACCGCGGTCGCCGCCACGGTTGTCCCGGCGCTCGTAGTTGCCCCGGTCGTCGCGACGCTCTTCGCGCGCGGCCTGCTGCTCCGGCACGGAAGCGGCGGCCAGAAGCGCGGCCTCCGCCTCCGCGGCGACCTCGGCCACCGCTGCCTCGGGGTCGTCGCCCCGCTCGCGGGCGGCACGGGCGACCAGGCGGTCGGCCTCCTCGCGCAGCTCGACGGCGCGGCGCTGGATGCGCTCCAGCTGCTTCGTCAGGTCGGCGGCCTCGCGCTCGGCCTGCTTGGCGGCGTTGTTCGCGGAGTCGGCCTGGACCTCGGTGAGCGAACGGGCGCCGGTGATCTCGGCGACCTCCGGCTCGAAGACGCCCGCGCCCTGCACGATGTGGCGCGAGGCGTCGACGCCCGCGTCCTCCATCAGGCGGAAGATCTGACGGCGCTGGTGCGGCAGCGCCAGCGAGACGACGACACCGGACTTGCCGGCACGGGCGGTACGGCCCGAGCGGTGCAGGTAGTCCTTGTGGTCACCGGCCGGGTCCACGTTCAGGACCAGGTCGATGCCGTCGACGTGGATACCGCGGGCGGCGACGTCGGTCGCGACCAGCGCGTTGACGTAGCCCTTCTTGAAGTCCTCAAGAACGCGGGTACGGGCGCCCTGGGTCATGCCGCCGTGCAGCGCGTCCGCCTTGACGCCCGCCTCGACGAGCTGCTCGGCGATGCGGTCGGCGCCCAGCTGGGTGCGGACGAAGATGATGGTGCGGCCCTTGCGGGCGGCGATGGCGGAGGTGACCGGCGCCTTGTCCTTCGGCTTCACGACGAGGACGTGGTGCGACATGGTCGAGACGTTGCCCTGGGCGGAGTCGACCTCGTGGGTGACCGGGTTGCTCAGGTAGCGCTTGACCAGGGTGCCGATCTCGTTCTCCATGGTGGCGGAGAAGAGCATGCGCTGGCCGCCGCCGGGGATCTGGTCGAGCAGCTCGGTGACCTCGGGCAGGAAGCCCAGGTCGGACATCTGGTCGGCCTCGTCGAGGACGGCGACCTGGACGTTCTCCAGGGAGCAGGCGCCCCGGTTGATGATGTCGCGCAGCCGGCCCGGAGTGGCGACGAGGACGTCGACACCGCGCTCCAGCGCGTAGATCTGGTTGCCCATCGACGTACCGCCGCAGACGACCTTCATCTTCAGGCCGAGGACGTCGCCGTACGGCTGGAGCGCGTCCGCGACCTGCATCGCGAGCTCACGCGTCGGGGTGAGGATGATCGCGCGGGGCTTCTTCTTCTCGGTGTGCCCACCGGCCAGCGAGGCCAGCGTCGGCAGACCGAAGGAGAGGGTCTTGCCGGAGCCGGTACGGCCTCGGCCGAGGATGTCCTTTCCGGCCAGGGCGTCCGGGATGGTCGCTGCCTGGATCGGGAAAGGCGCGGTCACACCGTTCTGCGCGAGCTTGCGGACGATGCCGTCCGGCAGGCCCAGGTCGGCGAAGGTGACGGTCGGCTCGGCGTCGGCCTCGTCGGCGGAGTCGGAGTCGGCGTCGGTCTGCTCGGCCAGGGGGGCCTCAGCAGCCTTGACCTCGGCCTCGGGGGCCTTGGTCCCGGTCTGCTCGGCGGCCTCGGCCTGCTCGCCCTGCTCGGTCTGAGGAGCCTTGAGGTAGTCCTCGATGGAGACGGCGGACTCTGCGACAACGGCCTCCGCCGCCTCGACGAGCTCGTCGTTCTCGGGCAGCACGGTGTGGTCAGAACTGGAAATTGACATGCGAAATGCGAAACCTTCCGGAGTCTCGGCACGCGCCCGTAACTCCGTGTTTTCGCAATTTCGACCGCCTCAATGCGGTCCAGCCACGGCAAGGGAGAGTACGCGCCACACGGCGCTCTTCTGTGTCGGCGCCGGGCAATGGATCAAACGATCTACTACCATACGCACTCACCCCACCATCGCGCAAACCGGCCCCTCGCAACGGCCCCGTCAAGCCGGTCCCACCTGCGGCGATGCCTCCGGGGTCCGCAACTCCTCCACCTGGCCCGGCGCCCCCATCGCCTCATTGCGGAGCTGAGCCGCGGGCGACGCCGAAGGAACCTGCGGCGGCTCCGAGGGCTCCGGCTCGGGCTCCTCCGGCGGGGCCGGCGGGTCGGGGGTCTCGGCCTCCGAGGGCGCCGGGGGCTCAGGCCGCTCGGGCCGCTCCGGAACCCCGGGCTCCGCATGCGGGAGCGGCGGGGCCGACAGCCGGCCGCCCCGGACCCGGCCCGGCTCGGCGGACTCCTTGCCGGGACTGCGCGAGGCGTCCGCGGAGGCGCTCGGAGCACCGGACTCGGCGACCTCACGCTCCGAGTGCGCCTCCGCGCCGCCGGTACGGGCCGACCGGCCGGTACCGGTCACCGTGGAACCGTCGGGGCCGGTCGCCGCCCCCTTCGACGCGGCCGGCCGCGAGGGCGCCGGCTTCCCGCCGCCGTCACCGACGCTCATACAGCCTGTGGACGCGGCGATCGTCACAACGGTGACGGCCGCCCATCGGACGGGAACGGGTACGGACAACTGGCGCACGGGGGCACCTCCGGGAGCGCGAGGAAGGCGGAAGGACGAGCCGGTACGGAAACGAGCCGGGGAGCGCTGTGCCCAACTCCCGCCGCCCCGCCGGGGACACGCCCCCGGACCCGGCCCGCACACCTCATTCACACCTCTGCGCCCCGGCGCTCAGCCGTAACCGAGCGCGTGCAGCCTCTCGTCGTCGATGCCGAAGTGGTGGGCGATCTCGTGCACGACGGTGATCTCCGTCTCGGCCACCACCCGCTCGCGGGACTCGCACATCCGAAGCGTCGGCCCCCGGTAGATGGTGATCCGGTCCGGCAGCACGCCCGCGTACCACTCACCGCGCTCGGTCAGCGGCGTGCCCTCGTAGAGTCCGAGCAGATCCGGATCATCGGCCTCCGGTTCGTCCTCGACGAACACCGCGACGTTGTCCATCAGCCGGGTCAGCTCCGGCGGGATCCGGTCCAGGGCCTCGCCCACCAGTTCCTCGAACTCTTCCCGCGTCATCTCCAGCACCCCGTCATTGTCACGTACCGCCGCCCGAAGCGCGCCGAAGAACGGGGAACGCCGGCGAGCACCCTGGGCACCCGGGGACACCCGGAGCGCATACCTGCCCGCGGACCGGGGCACAGTCGCCCAATGGCCCGTGACCCGTTCCGTGCCGCAGCAGCCCGTGTCCGGCACCGCCTCCGCCCCCGGCCCCGTCCGCGCACCGGCCGCCGCGTCCGTGGCTCCGGTGGCGCGCTCGCCGTCTCGCCGCGACCGCTCGCCCGCGCGCTGGGCCTGGTCACCGTCGTGCTCTTCGGCGCCTGGCTCGGGCTGCTGGCCGTCGGCAGTGTCCGTACGACCGTCGGCCCGATGGACACGACGATGACCCTGCGCCCCTCCCTCACCGGCGGCACCAAGATCAACGTGTCCCCGCTCGGCGCCCTGGAACTGGACTCCCACCACGCCCCGGTCCGGCTCGACGTCGATGTCGACCGCCTCGACCCGGTCCGCTCCGAGGCCCTGGTCCAACACCCCGAACGGCTGTCCGGACTGGAGGAGGAGGTCACCGGCGACGTCAGCTCCGGCACCCGCGAGCTCGCCCTGCGCTCCTGCGTCGCGGTCGTCTCCGGGGCCACCGCACTGGGCCTCGCCGTCTACCGCAGGCCCCGCCGCGCCCTCGCGGCCGGCGGGCTCGCGCTCACGCTGCTGGCCGCCTCCGGCGTCAGCGCGTACGCCACCTGGAACCCGAAGTCGGTCCTGGAGCCCAAGTTCTCCGGACTGCTCTCCAGCGCCCCCTCCGTCGTCGGGGACGCCCGCTCGATCGTCACCGACTTCGACGTCTACCAGCAGGAGCTGGCCCGGCTGGTCACCAACGTCACCAAGCTGTACGACGCCACCTCGACGCTCCCCGTCTACAGCCCGGACCCCGCCACGCTGCGCGTCCTGCACGTCTCCGACATCCATCTGAACCCGGCGGCCTGGCACATCATCGGCTCGCTCGTCGAGCAGTACGACATCGACGTGATCATCGATTCGGGCGACACGATGGACCACGGCGCCGCCGTCGAGAACAACTTCCTGGACCCGATCAGCGATCTGGGCGCCCCCTATGTCTGGGTCCGGGGGAACCACGACTCCGCGACCACCCAGAAGTACCTGCGCGACGCCAAGCGGTTCAAGAACGTGCACGTGCTGGACGACGGCCGGGCGGTGAACGTCGGCGGGCTGCGGGTCGCCGGTATCGGGGACCCGGAGTTCACCCCGGACCGCACCGGGCCAGAACAGGCGGAGGACGTCGAACGGACGGCGGGCCTGCGGCTGGCGGCCGCCCTGCGCGAGCAGCAGCGGGCCGGCACCCCGGTCGACATCGCCGTCACCCATGAGCCGGCGGCGGCCCGCGAGACGGACGGCACGGTCCCGCTCGTGCTGGCCGGTCATGTGCACCACCGGCAGAACGAGGTGATGGAGCACGGCACGCGGCTGAAGGTCGAGGGCTCCACGGGCGGCGGCGGGCTGCGCGCCGTACAGAACAAGAAGCCGGAACAGGTGCTCGCCTCTGTGCTCTACCTGGACCGCTCCACCCGGCACCTTCAGGCCTGGGACGAGATCACGCTGGGCGGGCTCGGCCTGACGACGGCCGAGGTCAGCCGCCATCTGCCCGAGGAGAAACCGGCCCTCCGGAGCCCGCTCCCGACAGCCCCCACGGCCTCCCGGTAAACCGTTTTGGCGATACCTGCCGCCATCCCATATGCTTCTGACGTCCCCGACGCGCTGGGAAGCGCGCAGGTGGGCCCTTAGCCCTCATCGTCTAGTGGCCCAGGACGCCGCCCTTTCAAGGCGGTAGCACGGGTTCGAATCCCGTTGGGGGCACGCTTTAACGTGTGCGAGACTTGTCTCGCACATTGCTTGGTCCTGTGGAGCAGTTTGGAGTGCTCGCCACCCTGTCAAGGTGGAGGCCGCGGGTTCAAATCCCGTCAGGACCGCTGCAGCCCGTATGAGCTGCGTGGCTGGGTAGCTCAGTTGGTACGAGCGATCGCCTGAAAAGCGATAGGTCGCCGGTTCGATCCCGGCCCCAGCCACCACCCGAAGGCCCCGTCCGATGGACGGGGCCTTCGCCGTGTCAGGCACCCTCCCCGTCGGCGGTGTTCGCCTCGTCCGCACCGGAAGCGGCCCGGCGGCGGACCGCCCGTACCGCGAGCACCAGCAGCACCACGGCCACCACCGCACCCAGCAGCACCCTGTCCGGCACCCGCTCACCGACGCCCTGGGCCCACTGCTCCACCGCGAACGACTGGTCCACGTCCAGCAGCCCGGGGAGCGCGGTCGTCCCGTCGTACACCAGGAACATGACGCCGAGCCCGATGAAGAAGAGCCCCGAGAGCAGCGACGTCGTGTGCAGCTCGAAGCGGCCGAGCCGCAGGACGCGTCCGCGCAGCCAGGCCCGGCGGCCCAGCTCGAACCGTTCCCAGACCAGCGCCAGCAGGAAGAGCGGCACCGCCATGCCCAGGGCGTAGACGGCGAGCAGCAGTCCGCCGTACGCCGGGCTGCCGCTGACGGCCGCCACGGTCAGCACGCTCCCCAGGATCGGTCCCGCGCAGAAGCCGGCGAGCCCGTAGACCGCGCCGAGCGCGTAGACCGATACGGCGGTCGTGGGGCGGATCCGGCCGCTCAGCGCGGCGATCCGCCGCGAGGCGAAGCCGAGCCCGACGATCTGGGCCGCGCCGAGGACGATGATCAGCCAGCCCGCGCCGAGGACCAGGGCGTCGCGGTGGCCGTAGAAGAGCCGTCCGGCGTACGAGCCCGCCGCGCCCAGCGGGACCAGGGTGGTGGCCAGCCCCGCGTAGAAGATCCCGGTGCGGGCGAGCAGCCGTGAGGCGGAGTTGATGGAGTACGCGAAGAAGGCGGGGAGCAGCAGGGCGCTGCACGGGCTGAGCAGGGCCAGCAGCCCGCCGAGGAGGGCTGCGAAGTAGCCGATCCCGGCGGTCACTTCGCGGCGCCCTTGGGGTCGGCGGGAGCGGTGGCGCGTGCTGCCGCCTGCTCGATCGCCTGGGTGAAGGTCCGGGCCGGCTGCGCCCCGGCGATCGGGCGGCCGTTGATCAGGAACGAGGGGGTGGACGTCGCGCCGATCCCGTATCCCTGCTCCTGGTCCTTGCTCACCGCGGCCGCTGCCGCCGCGCCGTCCGCGTCGGCCTGGAAGCGGTCCAGGTCGGCCACCCCGGCCTGCTGGGCGAGCGCCTTCAGCCGGTCCTTGCCGAACCCCTTCTCCTTGACCCCTTCGGCGTAGGCGGCGCGGTGGAACTGCCAGAAGCGGCCCTGCTGCGCGGCGGCCCAGGAGGCGCGTGCGGCGGCCTCGGACTCGGCGCCGAAGATCGGGAAGTTGCGCCACTCGATGCGCAGGGTGCCGTTGTCGACGTACTTCTTCACCAGGGCGGGTTCGGTGTCCCGGGCGAACTTCGCGCAGTAGCCGCACTTGAAGTCGGCGTACTCGATGAGGACGACGGGCGCGTCCGCCCGGCCCCGCGCCAGCTTGTCCCCGGCATCGCGGCGGGCCAGCTTCGCCAGCTCGGGGTAGACACCGGCCTCCGGATCCGCGGTGACGTCGGCGACCGCGGTGGATCCGGAGTCCGGGGAGTCGGGGGCGGTGGCCCGGTAGGAGACGTAGCCGAACAGGGCGGCGGCCGCGACGATCCCGGCGCCGTAGGCGAGCGGCTTACGGGACCTTCCGGTCGGTTTACGGGACTGCTTGAGGGACTGCGCGGTCGGCTTCGCAGCCGGCTTGCGGGGCGGCTTCCGGGACGCGCTGGACGGGGAAACGGGCATGCGGAACTCCGGACTGGTGGTGCGGGAAGAGGGAGAGGGACGGCCGGCGCGGGGCGGGCGGTCCGTCTACACCCTCAGTACGGAGAGTTCCACCGGGCCCGGCGCCGCAGCGTCGGGCCCCCGCGGTGTTATCGGCGCGGGTGGCCGGACCGGCTCGGGTCCGATGGCGGCGGGCAGGCCCCATTCGGCGAGGCCCGGCGCCTGGTCGTGGGCCGTCCGGGCCCGGCCGGGAACGGCGGGCTCCGTCCCGTCACGCTTTCCGTTCCTGCCGCAGCCGGGAACCCCGTGCCCGTCGTCCTTGGCGTCGGCCACGACGCGCACCCGGGACGACACCGACGCCTCCGAAACCGCCGACGCCTCCGAAGCCGTCGGAGCCGACACCGGAGCCGCCTCGGCGACCGCCGTGGACGGTCCGCAGAACAGCCCGAGCACCACCGCCAGCGCCGCCACCAGGCAGCACCACTGCGAACGGGACACGGGACGGGCCTTCCGGAAGGAGGAGATCGGAGGGAGATCAACTGTCCGGAATGGTACGTGCTGTGACCGTCACCACCCCCACCGCGCGGGCCCCATGACAGATCCCATGACAGATCCCGTGACGGATCCCGCGCTAAATACGTTCGCCGTTCCCCGGGCCCGGGTGAGATCCTGGGACCCGTATGTCTACTTCCTTTGCCGATCTCCAGTCCCAGCTCGGGCAGCTCTCGCTGCGCGACGCCCACCGGCTCGGCCGCCGCCTCGAAGGCGCGCGCCGCATTCGTAAGCCAGCGGCCCAGCAGGGCGTGCTGGACGAGATCGCCGCCCAGGCCACCAAGGCGGCGGAGCGGCTCGCGCTGCGGGCCGGGCGGCGGCCTGCCATCTCGTACCCGGAACAGCTGCCGGTCAGCCAGAAGAAGGACGAGATCCTGGAGGCGATACGCGACCACCAGGTCGTGATCGTCGCGGGTGAGACCGGCTCGGGCAAGACCACCCAGATCCCCAAGATCTGCATGGAGCTGGGCCGTGGCGTCCGCGGCATGATCGGGCACACCCAGCCCCGCCGGATCGCCGCCCGCACGGTGGCCGAGCGGATCGCGGAGGAGCTGAATACGCCGCTGGGCGAGGCGGTCGGCTGGAAGGTCCGGTTCACCGACCAGGTCAACCAGGACGCGACCTTCGTCAAGCTGATGACGGACGGCATCCTGCTGGCCGAGATCCAGACGGACCGCGAGCTGCTCGCGTACGACACGATCATCATCGACGAGGCCCACGAGCGGTCGCTGAACATCGACTTCCTGCTCGGCTATCTGGCCCGGCTGCTGCCCAAGCGCCCGGACCTGAAGGTCGTCATCACCTCCGCGACCATCGACCCGGAGCGCTTCGCCCGCCACTTCGGCGAAGCCCCGATCGTCGAGGTCAGCGGGCGTACGTACCCCGTCGAGGTGCGGTACCGCCCCCTTCTCGAAGAGGACAGCGAGGACTCCGACCGCGACCAGATCACCGCGATCTGCGACGCCGTCGACGAGCTCCAGACGGAGGGGCCGGGCGATGTCCTGGTCTTCCTCTCCGGCGAGCGCGAGATCCGCGACACGGCGGACGCGCTCGGCAAACGCAACCTCAGACATACCGAGGTGCTCCCTCTCTACGCACGTCTGTCGCACGCCGAGCAGCACCGCGTGTTCCAGCGCCACACCGGACGCAGGGTCGTCCTCGCGACGAACGTCGCCGAGACCTCGCTGACCGTCCCCGGCATCAAGTACGTGATCGACCCGGGCAACGCCCGTATCTCCCGCTACAGCCACCGCACCAAGGTCCAGCGGCTGCCGATCGAGCGGATCTCGCAGGCCAGCGCCAACCAGCGCAAGGGCCGCTGCGGCCGTACGTCCGACGGCATCTGCATCCGGCTGTACTCCGAGGACGACTTCCTGACCCGGGCGGAGTTCACCGACCCGGAGATCCTGCGGACGAACCTGGCCTCCGTCATCCTCCAGATGACCGCGGCCGGGCTGGGCGACATCGAGAAGTTCCCCTTCATCGACCCGCCGGACCACCGCAACATCCGCGACGGTGTGCAGCTCCTCCAGGAGCTGGGCGCGCTGGAGCAGGAGGAGAAGTCCCCCGGGGCGGGAAAGAAGGGGCAGCGGCTCACCCCGCTGGGGCGCAAGCTCTCGCAGCTGCCGGTGGACCCGCGCCTGGCCCGGATGGTCATCGAGGCCGACCGCAACGGCTGTGTCCGCGAGGTCATGGTCATCGCCGCCGCGCTCTCCATCCAGGACCCGCGCGAGCGGCCGTCCGAGAAGCAGACGCAGGCCGATCAGAACCACGCCCGGTTCAAGGACGAGACGTCGGACTTCCTGGCGTTCCTGAACCTGTGGCGCTACATCCGTGAGCAGCAGAAGGAGCGCGGCTCCTCCAGCTTCCGCCGGATGTGCAAGCAGGAGTACCTGAACTTCCTGCGCATCCGCGAATGGCAGGACATCTACGCGCAGCTGCGCACGGTCGCCAAGCAGATGGGGATCGAGCTCAATGAGGACGACGCTCCCGAGCAGTCGGTGCACACCTCGCTGCTGGCCGGGCTGCTGTCGCACATCGGGCTGAAGGACACCGAGAAGAACGAGTACGTCGGTGCCCGCAACGCCAAGTTCGCGATCTTCCCGGGCTCCGCGCTCTTCAAGAAGCAGCCTCGGTTCGTGATGTCGGCGGAGCTGGTGGAGACGTCCCGGCTGTGGGCGCGGGTCAATGCCCGGGTCGAGCCCGAGTGGATCGAGCCGCTGGCCCAGCACCTGCTGAAGCGCACCTACAGCGAGCCGCACTGGGAGAAGGACCAGGCCGCGGTGATGGCGTACGAGCGGGTCACGCTGTACGGCGTACCGATCGTGGCCCAGCGCAAGATCAATTTCGGCCGTATCGACCAGGAGGCCTCGCGGGACCTGTTCATCCGCAACGCCCTGGTCGAGGGCGACTGGCGCACGCACCACCAGTTCTTCCACGACAACCGCAAGCTCCTGGGCGAGGTCGAGGAGCTGGAGCACCGGGCCAGGCGCCGCGACATCCTGGTGGACGACGAGACGCTGTTCGACTTCTACGACCAGCGGATCCCGGAGCACGTCGTCTCGGGGGCGCACTTCGACTCCTGGTGGAAGCACAAGCGCCGGGACGAGCCGGACGCGCTGGACTTCGAGCGCTCGATGCTCATCAACGAGAAGGCCGGGGACGTCACCAAGGACGACTACCCGGACTCCTGGCGGCAGGGGAAGCTCAAGTTCCGGGTGACGTACCAGTTCGAGCCCGGTGCGGACGCCGACGGCGTGACCGTCCACATCCCGCTCCAGGTGCTCAACCAGGTCACCTCGGAGGGCTTCGACTGGCAGATCCCGGGGCTGCGCGAGGAAGTGGTCACCGAGCTGATCCGCTCGCTGCCCAAGCCGATCCGCCGGCACTACGTCCCCGCCCCGAACTACGCGGAGAAGTTCCTGGACCGGGCCGTTCCGCTCCAGGAGCCGCTGCCGTTCACGCTGGCCCGCGAGCTCCAGCGGATGGTCGGCGTCCCGGTCACGGCGGACGACTTCGACCTGACCCGGATCCCGGACCACTTGAAGATCACGTTCCGGATCGTCGACGAACGGCGCCGCAAGGTCGCGGAGGACAAGGACCTGGAGGCGCTGCGCGTCCAGCTGCGCCCCAAGGCCCGGCAGGCGCTCTCCAAGGCCGCCGCGGCGACCGCGGGCCCCACCGGTGAGTCCATCGAGCGTTCCGGCCTCACCGACTGGACGATCGGCACGCTGGACCGGGTCTTCGAGACGCGGCGGGCGGGACAGCCGGTCAAGGCGTACCCGGCGCTCGTCGACCAGGGCGAGACCGTCGCCGTACGGCTCTTCGACACCGAGGCCGAGCAGCAGCAGGCGATGTGGCGCGGCACCCGGAAGCTGATCCTGCTGAACATCCCGGTGAACCCGGCGAAGTTCGCGTCGGACAAGCTGACCAACCAGCAGAAGCTGGCCCTGTCGCGCAATCCGCACGGCTCCATCCAGGCGCTCTTCGACGACTGCGCGACCGCCGCCGCGGACCGGCTGATCGCCGCGCACGGCGGCCCCGCCTGGGACGAGGCGTCGTTCCGGAAGCTGTACGACAAGGTGCGCGCCGACCTGGTGGACCTGACCGTCCGCACGGTCGGCCAGGTGCAGCAGGTTCTGGCGGCCTGGCAGGCGTGCGAGCGGCGGCTGAAGGCGACCAACAGCCTGGTCCTGATCAACAACGTCACCGATGTACGGGAGCACCTCGCCCGTCTCGTGCCGCCCGGGTTCGTCACCGCGACCGGGCTGCGCAGGCTGCCCGATCTGATGCGCTACCTGGTCGCGGAGGACCGCCGGCTCCAGCAGATGCCGACCAACGCCCAGCGCGACACCGCGCGCATGGAGAAGGTCCACGAGATGCAGGACGAGTACGCCTGGCTGCTCGAACAGCTGCCGCAGGGCAGGCCGGTTCCGCAGGAGGTCCTGGACATCCGCTGGATGATCGAGGAGCTGCGGGTGAGCTATTTCGCGCACGCGCTGGGCACCGCGTTCCCCGTCTCCGACAAGCGGATCGTGAAGGCGATCGACGCCGCGGCCCCGTAGCCGCCCCGCCGGTGGCCGGGTGACCGTCCGGCCACCGGAAGTGAGGTCGACCGCACCCTCTGACCTCCTGTACAGTCTGTCTTCGCAGCCAGCCGCAAGGCAGCCGCGAAAACCTGGTCCTGTGGAGCAGTTTGGAGTGCTCGCCACCCTGTCAAGGTGGAGGCCGCGGGTTCAAATCCCGTCAGGACCGCAGTAACGAAAGCCCGGATCCCCTGGATCCGGGCTTTCGCGCGTATTGACTCCGGTGGCCGCCGACGAGTACTCAGAAAACAGGGGCTGCCCCTGTTTTCCGGGCGCGGGGCAGCGCGTATCCACCGGGAGGTGGCGCGAATGGCGGCATCCACGGACGAGGGGTTCCGGAGCGACACGTTCAGGACGGGCGCGACGGATACGGCGGGCGCGGATACGGCGGGCGCGGGCGCGACGGCCACCGTGGGCGCGGGCGAACCGGTCCGGCGCCGGGTGGCCGCGCGGAGTGCGCCCCGGCACGAGATCCGCGCCCTGCTGCGCGCCCATCTGGCGGCCGCGACCGGCTATCGCCACCTCACCCGGCACTGCGCGGTCTGCGCCCGGCTGCTGCGGCTCGCCATGGAGCCCGTGACGGCCTCTCGGACGGCCGGACCGGCCGAGGAGCCAGCCGGTCCGTCCGGGCCGCCCACAGGGCCGCAGGAGGGCCCGGAGCGGGCCACCGGGGCGGCACCCGGCGATACCCCGCCACGGCCGCGCGTCGACGCACCGTCATCGGGAGCTGCCGACGCACCGTCACCGGGGGCCTCGGCACCGGTCCGTGACGACTGGTCCTCCGCCCGGCGGGCAGAGGACGAAAGTCCTCCCGCCACGTGACCAATGGCGTGCTCCCACACCCCTATGCAGTGGCAGGCTCGTAGTTGGCAAGAGTCCTGCCGTGTGACGGGAGTCACCGAATCAGTTTTGAGAAGGGGTGGCTTTACACCCTTCCTACAACTGGCGAATTTAATATGTGCAATTGCACCACTCCGACGGGACCCGCCCAGGAGCCCCCGAACCATCCCGGCCCGGCCTTCCCGGACGAGGACGCACAGTCCCGCACAGACCCGAGCAAGCCCGCACGAGACCCGTCGGGAGCCAACCGGGCGTCCGGTTTCCCCACGCCCGAACGGGCAGGAAATCGCGGACCGGAGCCCGGATCGCGGCCGGCCGCGCAGGCACAAAAAAAGATCGCGCTGGACCCGGCGGAGTCCAGCGCGATCTCACGACGTGACCTGTATGGCACAGGTATGGCGCCCGTTGGGGCGGGCGCCCGTCATATGGAGCTATGGGTGGGCCAGTCGGGTTGGGGGACCCAAAAGCCCAGTTGTGCTGCGGCGACAGGGGTTTTTCAGGCCTCGCTGCGCTGCTGCGGAATACCCGCAAGCAGTGCGCGGACCTCTGCCTCGCGGTACCGGCGATGTCCACCGAGCGTGCGGATGGACGTGAGCTTGCCTGCCTTGGCCCAACGGGTAACCGTCTTCGGGTCCACGCGGAACATCGTGGCAACCTCAGCCGGGGTCAGCAGCGGCTCGGCATCAGGGGTGCGAGCGGTCATGAGCGGCCTCCTCGGGAGAACCGAACCATCTCGGTTCTTTCCTCTAAATTCTGCACCTTGACCCACGTTGCCCGAAATGGCGGACGCGGGCCGAGTCGGTTATAGGACGAACGGCTTGTCCTCGGCACTACAACTACACCATCCGTCCAGCCACGTCGGCCAAACCGATGGAATTGCCCTCCCAGGTGTTCATCAGCGACGGAAGCCGATGGACCATGCCATAGCGGACAGTCACACCACCGTGACGATCAGTCACAGGGCGATCAGGAGTCGTCAGACCCCCCATAGAACGCAATGCAGAGCACTTCGCCCATAATTGGACGAACAGAGTCCTCCCCGGACTCCTTGTCCTATTTTGGCACGAGGAGTAGGTAAGGGCGCAAGGGCCCCGTAAGTGCTATCCATCACGCTTGAGGCAAAGGCCCGGTTCGGGACGTAGGTCCTAAGACAACGGAAGTACGCTTCCGCCTCTTCACCCTCACGTGTCACACAGGACGCAGGTTCATCGATCGTCAGTTCGCCCTCAGGCTCGCCGCGAGTTCGCCGCCGGTTCGGCTCGGGCCGCCGTCAGTTGGCGAACTGACGATCCCTGACGGACCTCCAGCGCTCCGAAAGGCGGGAGTACGCCTCGCTCGCCCCCTCGGCGTCACCGGCCCGCAGCGCCGCGATGCTCTCGGCCACATCGGCGGCACTCCGGTCCTCCGCCAGCCGCTTCGACGACAGGGCGTGCACCAGCCCGCCGTAGTCCAGCTCGACCAGTGCGCGCGGATGGAACTCCTCCAGCCAGCGGCCGACGTCCACCAGCCCCTCGGTGAGCGGACCCTCGTCCATCGTCTCGCGCAGCGTCTTCAGCGCCCGAGCCAGCCGGCGGCGCGCCTGGACCATCGGCGTCCGGTACCGCAGCACGGCCGGTTCGCCGTCCTCGCCCGCCGCCCGGTACTCGCGCTCCTCGTCCGCGACGAGGACGAACCAGCGCACCGGGACCTGCCAGACCGCCGTCCTGATCCAGGGCCGGGCATCCGGATTCCGCTCCGACCAGCGCTCGTGATCGGCGACGGCCTGCCCGCGCACCACCGGCGGCAGCACCGCGTCGAGCACCGGCCCGGGGAACATGTCCACGAGCCCGTCCAGCGCCAGCCAGCCGCGCAGCCTGGTCCGCCACGGGCAGACGCACACCACCCCGTCCACCTCCGCGACGAACGCGTCGGCGCTCTCGTGGGCCGGCACGCCGACCGGCGGGGTCGCCGCCAAGTCGGCCAGCGAACGGCGCAGTTCGTCCTGCGCCGTGGGGATCAGGTCACGGCCCGCGTAGCGCGCCCAGTGGGCGCGTTCGGCCTCCGGGAAGGCGGCCAGCGGCTCGTAGACCCGGAGGTAGGACGCGTATGGGACGAGCACCGAAGACACCACCGACATGCAGCGATCGTGTCACGCCCGTACTCCGGTCGTGGGTGATCCGCTCCACTGGATCAGATCTCCGCCGGTGCGGGACGGGCGGCCTTAAGCTCTTGCCACGGACTGTCCGTACCTGGCGGTCCGTGGCTCTCCCCACCTTCAGGAGGGCCTTCCCGCCGCTTCGTAATTGGGAGTCACCACAGTGACCGATGTGACCGGCGAGCCTGTAGACGCACTGCACACCCTCTTCCACTCGGACCAGGGTGGCCACGAACAAGTCGTGCTCTGTCAGGACCGTGCCAGCGGCCTCAAAGCCGTGATCGCCATCCACTCCACCGCCCTGGGCCCGGCCCTGGGCGGTACCCGCTTCTACCCGTACGCCTCCGAACAGGAGGCCGTCGCGGACGCGCTGAACCTCGCGCGCGGCATGTCGTACAAGAACGCCCTGGCCGGGCTCGACCACGGTGGCGGCAAGGCCGTCATCATCGGGGACCCGGAAGCCTTCGAGGGCGACCGGCGGACCGAGCTGCTGCTCGCCTACGGCAGGGCCGTGGCCTCGCTCGGCGGCCGCTACGTGACGGCCTGCGATGTCGGTACGTACGTCGCCGACATGGACGTCGTGGCCCGCGAGTGCCGCTGGACCACCGGCCGCTCCCCCGAGAACGGCGGCGCCGGCGACTCCTCCGTGCTCACCGCGTTCGGCGTCTTCCAGGGCATGCGGGCCTCGGCCCAGCACCTCTGGGGCGACCCGACGCTGCGTGGCCGGAAAGTAGGGGTCGCCGGAGTCGGCAAGGTCGGCCACCACCTGGTCGAGCACCTGCTGGCGGACGGTGCGGAGGTCACGATCACCGATGTGCGCGAGGAGTCCGTGCGCCGGATCACCGAGCGGCACCCCGGGGTCGCCGTGGCGGCGGACACCGAGGCGATGATCCGTACCGAGGGCCTGGACATCTACGCCCCGTGCGCCCTCGGCGGCGCGCTGAACGACGACACCGTCCCGGTGCTCACCGCCTCCGTGGTGTGCGGCGCGGCCAACAACCAGCTCGCGCACCCCGGCGTGGAGAAGGATCTGGCGGACCGCTCGATCCTCTACGCACCCGACTACGTGGTGAACGCCGGTGGCGTCATCCAGGTCGCGGACGAGCTGCACGGCTTCGACTTCGACCGGTGCCGGGCCAAGGCGGCGAAGATCTTCGACACGACGCTGGCCATATTCGCACGTGCGAAGAGCGACGGCATTCCGCCGGCCGCGGCGGCCGACCGGATCGCCGAGCAGCGGATGGCCGACGCCGCCCGCCGCTGACCGTCGCCGGCCGTCGCCGAACGCTCAGGGGGCCTCACGGGGCGTTATCCCCTGGGCAGAGCCTGCGTACCCGCCGGTCAGGGAGACATGCCTCACCCCGGTCGGCGGGTCGCACGCCCAGAAGAGGTTAAAATCGCAGTTGACCAGCGAGGACGGAGCTCCTCGCGGGTCCTCTTCCGGGGCGTGTGACGCGGGCGGCGTACCGTATGGCCGCGGAAGCAGGTACCGTTAAAGCTCTACAGGCGCGGTCTCTCTGTCGAGAGTCCGTCCTGAAACATGAACGCGTGTCAAGACTCTGGGGCCATCGAGCCCCGTCACCGAGGGGGTCGAGCCATGGGGCGCGGCCGGGCAAAGGCCAAGCAGACCAAGGTCGCCCGTCAGCTGAAGTACAGCAGCGGCGGGACTGACCTGTCGCGTCTGGCCAATGAGCTGGGCGCATCACCTTCGAGTCAGCCACCGAACGCAGAGCCGTTCGAGGACGACGACGAGGAAGATGACCCGTACGCACAGTACGCGGATCAGTACAACGTCGACGATGACGAGGACGAGGACGACCAGTCCGGTCCGTCGTCACAGCGCCGCGGCGCTTGACCTCGCGCTGACACATCAACCCGGTCCGGGCCTGTCCCGGACCGGGTTCTGTGCTGTCCCGATCCGGAGCGTGTGCCGTCCCTGCCCGCCGGGCGGGCCGGACCGACCCGCCCGGCGTCCGGGACCGTGTTCCTTGTTCGCGCTTCAGCGCGCGTACCCGCCCACGAGCTCCGCGCCCGTCGCGTGCGCGCCGCGGTCGGTGATCTCGCCGGCGATCCAGGAGTCGACGCCCCGGTCGGCCAGGGTCGTCAGGGCCGCGTCGGCCGACTCCGCCGGAACGATCGCGATCATGCCGACGCCCATGTTGAGCGTCTTCTCCAGCTCCAGCTGCTCGACCTGACCGGCCTTGCCGACGAGGTCGAAGACCGCGCCGGGCGTCCAGGTGGAGCGGTCAACCGTGGCGTGCAGTCCGTCCGGGATGACCCGGGCCAGGTTGTTGGCCAGGCCGCCGCCGGTGACGTGGCTGAAGCCGTGCACCTCGGTGGTACGGGTGAGGGCCAGGCAGTCCAGCGAGTAGATCCTGGTCGGCTCCAGGAGCTCCTCGCCGAGCGTCCGGCCGAACTCCTCGACCTCGCGGTCCAGCGTCCAGCCGGCCCGGTCGAAGACGACGTGGCGGACGAGCGAGTACCCGTTGGAGTGAAGCCCGGACGACGCCATCGCGATAACGGCGTCGCCCTTGCGGATGCGGTCCGGGCCCAGCAGCAGGTCGGCCTCCACCACTCCGGTACCGGCACCGGCGACGTCGAAGTCGTCCGGGCCGAGCAGACCGGGGTGCTCGGCGGTCTCGCCGCCGACCAGGGCGCAGCCCGCCAGCACACAGCCTTCGGCGATGCCCTTCACGATGGCCGCGACCCGCTCGGGGTGCACCTTGCCGACGCAGATGTAGTCGGTCATGAAGAGCGGCTCCGCGCCGCAGACCACCAGGTCGTCCACGACCATGCCGACGAGGTCGTGGCCGATCGTGTCGTACACGCCCATCTGGCGGGCGAGGTCGACCTTGGTGCCGACACCGTCGGTGGCGGAGGCGAGCAGCGGACGCTCGTAGCGCTTGAGGGCCGAGGCGTCGAAGAGTCCGGCGAAGCCGCCGAGGCCGCCGAGGCCCGCGACCTCGGGGCGCTGGGTCTTCTTCACCCACTCCTTCATCAGCTCGACGGCGCGGTCGCCGGCCTCGATGTCGACGCCCGCTGCCGCGTAGGAAGCACCTGTTGTCTCAGACATTGCCTGGGATCTTTCGTGTGGAGATACGGGGCTGGTGGGAAGGCCGGCGGACGGTCCGGGTCACGGACGGCGCAGCGCGTCGGCCGCGGCGGTCGCCGCAGGGCCTGCCGCCAGCTCGGTCTCCAGCAGCTGCTTGCCGAGCAGCTCCGGGTCCGGAAGCTCCATCGGGTACTCGCCGTCGAAGCAGGCGCGGCAGAGGTTCGGCTTGTCGATCGTCGTCGCCTCGATCATCGCGTCGATCGAGATGTACGAGAGCGAGTCGGCCCCCATCGACTTGGCGATCTCGTCGACCGACATGCCGTTGGCGATCAGCTCGGCGCGGGTCGCGAAGTCGATGCCGAAGAAGCACGGCCACTTCACCGGCGGGGACGAGATCCGGATGTGGATCTCGGCGGCGCCAGCCTCGCGGAGCATCCGGACCAGCGCGCGCTGGGTGTTGCCGCGGACGATCGAGTCGTCGACGACCACCAGGCGCTTGCCCTTGATGACTTCCTTGAGCGGGTTCAGCTTGAGCCGGATGCCCAGCTGCCGGATGGTCTGGGACGGCTGGATGAAGGTCCGGCCGACGTAGGCGTTCTTGACCAGCCCGACGCCGAACGGGATTCCGCTGGCCTCCGCGTAACCGACCGCGGCGGGGGTGCCGGATTCCGGCGTCGCTATGACCAGATCGGCCTCGACCGGGGCCTCTGCCGCCAGCTTGCGGCCCATCTCCACGCGGGAGAGGTAGACGTTGCGCCCGGCGATGTCGGTGTCGGGGCGGGCCAGGTACACGTACTCGAAGACGCAGCCCTTGGGCTTCGCTTCCGCGAACCGGGAGGTGCGCAGCCCGTTCTCGTCGATGGCGACGAGCTCACCGGGCTCGATCTCGCGGACGAAACTGGCACCGCAGATGTCGAGGGCGGCGGACTCGGAGGCCACCACCCAGCCACGCTCCAGCCGGCCGAGCACCAGCGGGCGGATGCCCTGCGGGTCACGGGCGGCGTAGAGGGTGTGCTCATCCATGAAGACGAGGGAGAAGGCGCCCTTCACATCGGGAAGCACCTTGGTGGCCGCGTCCTCGATGGTGAGCGGCTTGCCGTCGTCATCGGTCTGGCCGGCGAGCAGCGCGGTCACCAGATCGGTGTCGTTGGTCGCCGCGACCTGAGTGGCCCGGCCGTCCTTGCGCGGGAGGTCTGCGACCATCTCGGCGAGCTGGGCCGTATTGACCAGGTTGCCGTTGTGACCCAGGGCGATCGAGCCGTGCGCGGTCGCACGGAACGTCGGCTGCGCGTTCTCCCACACCGAGGCACCGGTGGTGGAGTAGCGGGCATGACCGACCGCGATATGACCCTGGAGTGATCCCAGAGAAGTTTCGTCGAAGACCTGCGAGACCAGTCCCATGTCCTTGAAGACCAGGATCTGGGACCCGTTGCTCACTGCGATGCCCGCGGACTCCTGTCCACGGTGCTGCAGGGCATACAGTCCGAAATAGGTGAGCTTGGCGACCTCTTCGCCCGGAGCCCAGACACCGAAGACGCCGCAAGCGTCCTGGGGGCCTTTCTCTCCGGGGAGCAGGTCGTGGTTGAGTCGTCCATCACCACGAGGCACGCCACCGAGTGTAGGCGAGATCGACCACTGGTCCGAATGGGGACACCCGGCCGGAGCCCGGAGCGAGCGCCCTCGCCCCCGCCTCCGAGCGCCACAGGATCGGTCACGCACGGTGATCATGGCGTCCGGGCCGACGGCGGCCGCCGAGGGCCGCAGGACAGTCGTCGCCCGGATCAGCGGCGGATTACCGACCGGTTCCGGCCAGTCGGCCCGGGACCCGGCAGACCGGATCGTGGCACTCCGTTAGCCGGTCCCTCGTGCCGTACGAGGGGGTGGCCGAACGCTCGTTTCGTGGTGAGCCTCACACCGGGACGCCCGTGCGTGGCCTGTACGGAGCCTGCGCGGAGACCGGTATGCGGCATCTGGGGAGAGTGGGGTGGGGCTCGGGGCTTCCGGGGCTCGGGCTTTCGGGCTTGGGCTTTCGGGGCTCGGGCTTTCGGAAGACCTTGTGGTGGTGGCGTCGCAGACCGGGCGGTCGGTCTTGAACCGGCCGCGGCGGGCCTGGCTGATCCGGTTCACATCGGCCGGTCGGACCGTCCGGTCGCCTGGGCGTCGGGGCGCCAGGCGGCCCCGACCCTTCCCGGTCCTCCCGGACCGCCAGGTGGTCAGCCCATCAGCGGCAGCAGTGCGGCGAGGTCGGCCCGTTCGCCACTGGCGCTGACCTTCGCCGCGTCGAGGGCCTGCGCCCACCGCGTCCGGCCGGTGGCCAGTCGGAACCAGGTGACCGGATCGGTCTCGACGACGTTGGGCGGGGTGCCCCGGGTGTGCTTCGGGCCCTGGACGCACTGGACGACGGCGAACGGCGGGACCCGCACCTCGACCGAACCGCCCGGCGCCTTCTCCGCCATGGCGTCGGCCAGCAACCGGGTGCAGGCGGCGAGGGCCTGGCGGTCGTAGGGGATGTCGAGCCCGGCCGCCTCGTTGAGGTCGTACGTGTGGACGACCAGCTCCACGGTCCGGGTGACCAGGAAGTCCCCGAGCCGCATCACGCCGACCCGGGTGGGCAGCAAGCGGTCGTCGGAGGCATCGGCCACGAGCGCCTCGAAGCGGTCCGCCACGTCCCCGTACAGCGCGTCCACGTCCGGGTGGTCCGCGGCCGAATCCGCCGTGTCGTGCGCGATCCGCTCGGCCCGCCCGGCGGTGGAGAACGGCCACTCCAGGAGCGTGACCTCGGGCTTGGCGAGGGTCGGCTCGGGAGACTCCAGGTTCCGGCTGACGTGCGAGAGCGCCATGGTCAGATGGACGGCCAGCTCACGCACCGTCCAGCTGCCCAGGCCGCTCGGACCCTCCAGCTGCTGGGGCGTCAGGGCGCCGACGGCTGCTCGGACATGGGCGAACTGCGCCAGGACCGCGGTGCGGGTCCTGGCCGGGTCGTAGCGGCGGGCGCGCTTCTGGGACGGCGGCATGACGAGGAGCCTACGGCTTCACCTCGGGGGTGTGCCGGGACTTGGCGCGGGACTTGGAGTGGGGCCGGCCCCGGGCTTGGCGCGGGACTCAGCTGTCGCCCCGGGGCCGGGTCGCGTAGTCGCCCAGCCCCTTTTCGAGCAGGTCGAACCCGCGCCCGGCGATCACCACGGCGTCCGCGGCGATCTCCTCGACCGACTCCCCGGCCAGCAGCCTCCGGTGGTTCTCGGTGATCAGGGCGTTGCGGGTGCCGATGAGCTGGGAGGCCACGACGGCCGCGATCGCCGGCTCCTCCCCCTCCTCGACCAGGACATCGGTCAGCTGGTCGAAGGACAGGACGAAGAAGGCATGGGCCCGGGTGAGCAGTGAGGGCGTCTGCTGGATCAACTGAAGGATCCCGAGCGCCACCGGCGAATCGCTCATCCCCACCGAGGCGTCCCGGTCCCCGAGAGCGGCCAGGAATTGGCGGCGCACGGCGGCCACCGCGGACTCACCGGGCTCCCGGTCCCGCACCACCCGAGCGACGTCACCGATGTGCTCCTCCAGCGGCGCGAAGACCAGGTGTTCTTTGCTGTCGAAGTAGTTGAAGACCGTCATCTTCGACACGTCGGCCGCCTCAGCGATCTCCGCGACCGAGACCTGGTCGAAGCCGCGCTCGGTGAAGAGCTTCGTGGCCTCGCTCAGCAGACGGCGTCGCGTCTGGATCTTCTTGCGCTCGCGCAGGCTCAACCCCTCGGTCATGACATGAGTGTACCAGGATGAAACTTAATCTCAGACGAAAACTTGACTCAGTATATTTTTGCCGAGAGAGTGGTCCGGCCACAGCGGCTCCATGCCGCTCCGGAGGGGAGCACCGCCATGCCCGAAACGATGCCCGGAACGATGACCGAGACCGAGAACGAGGCCCGGACCAAGGCCGGGACCGGGACCGGGACGCCGGACGAACCAGCCGCCAAGGCCGGAAGTGCCGCCGGAGCCTCCCGGTCCGGCAGCCGGAACCGCACCATCGGTTTCGTCCTCTGCATCACCACGATCCTGCTGGCCGTGCTCGACTCCAACATCGTTTCCTCAGCGACCGTGCCGATCGTCCGCGACCTCGATCCGGTCCACGGCGTCGACCGGATCGCGTGGTTGATCGCGGGCTACCAACTCGCCGCGACCGCCGCGCTCCCCCTGTACGGGAAGCTCTGCGACTCACTTGGCTCGAAGAACGTGTTCATCGGTGCGCTCGCCACCTTTCTGGCCGGGTCCGCCGTGTGCGGGATGGCCCAGTCCATGGGCGAACTGATTGCCGCCCGCGCCCTCCAGGGCATCGGTGGCGGCGGTCTGATGAGCGTCACCATGGTCGTCCTGCGTGAACTCGCGGCGCCGCCGAAGGCCGGTGCCGGTGCCGGTGCCGAGGCCAACGGCGAGGCCGACGGGGACGAGAAGGGCGAGAAGGGCGGCAACATCGGCGGTGTCATCGCCGGGGCGGGAATGGCGCTCGGACCCTGGATCGGCGGAACCCTCTCCGACCACGCCGGATGGCGATGGATCTTCTACGTCAACCTTCCGGTCGGCATCGCCGTGCTGGTCGCGGCCATCACCCTGCTGAGGCTTCCCGCCCGCACCACGCGTCGCCGCATCGACTTCCTCGGTGCCGGGCTCGCCGCCGCCTTCTCCACCGCGCTGCTTTTGGTCACCGAGTGGGGCGGTCAGCGGTACGCCTGGTCCTCGCCGCTGATCGCGGGCCTGCTCGCCGCCACCGCCGTCTGCCTCGGGCTCTTCCTGTGGCGCCAGGCGACCGCGGCCGAACCGATCCTTCCGCTCTCCCTGTTCACCGTCCGGGCCATGCGGAACGGCTTCGCCATCCAGGGGCTGGTCGGCGCCGCGATGATGGGCTCGATCGTCTACGTCATGATCTACCTCCAGGTCGTACGGAGTGTCGCCGCGTCTTCGGCCGGGCTCTTCCTGATCCCGATGGCCGTCGGCATGGCGGTGGTCGGTCTCGTCTCCGGACGTCTCGTCGCGGCCGGCTGGTCGCAGAAGACCTTCGTCGTCAGTGGCACGGTCGTGGCCTCCGCAGCCCTCGGCCTGCTCGCCACCCTCACCACGGAGACCAGCCTGTGGACGGTGCGTGGTGCGATGCTGTTGATGGGGCTGGGCTTCGGCCAGCTTGTCGGGCAGCTCATCCAGCTGGTCCAGGACACCGCCCCGGCTCACCAACTGGGCGTGGCCACCACCGGAGTCCGCTTCTTCCAGACCCTCGGCAGCGCTCTCGGGGCTGCCGTCTTCGGCACCGTGCTGAGCCGGGTGTACGCGTCCCGCGGACCGGGCGGCCCGTCCGGCGGGATCGGCGAGCTGACGGGAGCCGCCCACCAGCAGGCATTGCACGCCTTCACCTCGTCGACCAACGTGGTGTTCTGCTGCGCCACCGGCGTGATGATCGTCGCGGTGTTCCTGGCCACCCGGCTGCCGGGGGCCGTCCGGGCTCAGGAGGCCTGAGCCCCTCCCGATCCGCCCGGCCTATTCCCCGGCGGGAGTTCCATGAGCGGCTGCCCCGACCGTGAATATCTCGCCGTTGGACGGAACACCCGCCCCTCTCCAGGTGAATGGTATTCCGACCGCCACATCCAGGTCCGGATCGTCCATCAGCTGGAAATGCACATGCGGTTCGGTGGAATTCCCGGAGTTTCCGCACTCGGCGAGAGGCTGCCCGGTCCGGACCCTCTCCCCCGCCCGCACCCGGAGCGACCCCTGCCGCAGATGCGCGTACATCGCATAGGTACCACCGCCCAGGTCGAGCACGATGTGGTTCCCCACGACGGCACCCGCACCGCGCATGTCCCGTACGGACGCCTCGATCAGCATCAAGTAGACGAGCGCGGGGAGGGAATTGCGGCTGAGGTGGTCGCGGCTGCCGTCCGAGGCGTGCACCACCGTGCCGTCACCCACCGCGAGAAGCAGCGCCCCGAAGGCCGGGAAGTGGTGGTTGCGCCGGGCGACGGGCCACAGGGCGCGGAACTTCGGCCGGGACGGCAGCACCTGCTCGGCCCCGGGCTCCGGCTCCGCCCCGGGCGACGGCTCCGCTCCCGGCTCCGGGTCCGGCTCCGGGTCCGGCTCCGGGTCCGGCTCCGCCACGATGTCGATCGCGTACGTCTGCCCATAGGCGTGCACTCCGTGGCTGGGCACCTTGTCCGCCGGGCTGTTCAGCGCCGTCCAGCGCCCCGTCACCGGTGGCTCGACCTCCACCGCGGGCGGCGGATCAGCGACCGCGGCCCGGCCCCTGCGCCCTGTCACCAGGGCGAGGGCGACAGCGGCGACCGCTGGTACCCAGGTCAGCCAGTACGGGAACGGTGGCCGGGGAAGGAGGCTGATGACCACCATCGCGAAGAAGGCGATCCAGCACACCCGGTGCAACACCATGACGGCTTTACGGACGGACACGACTTCCCCCTGGATTGACTGTTTCGCCGGATTCCTGTTTCGCCTTACGCGTTCCTCGAATTACTCAGCCCTTGGCCCTGTTCCCTTCTCCGTCTCCGATCTCTCCGCCTCTCAGGGGCTGGCCGCCGTGAGGACCACCAGCAGCGGCACCACCCGGACGCCGGGGACCTCGTACCGCCCCCGCCCCGTCGTGTGCAGCCAGCCCGCGCCGGTCAGCTGCCGCAGGTGGTGGTAGATCTGCCCCGTCGTACCGGTCTCGTCGAGCGCGGCGAGCTCTGCTGCCGTGCGCCGGCCGCCGAGGATCTCCCGCAGCAACCGCAGCCGTACCGGATGCCCGAGCGCGGCGAGCGACTCGGCGGCGTCCGACCAGTCGGCACCGGAACCAGAACCACCAGCCTCCCCCGGCTCCCCCGGTTCCCCGGCGGCCCCCAGCAGCTGCTCCGTGAGCGCGCCGTACTGCCACTCGTACTGCTCACCCGTCGGCAGTCGGACCGCTCCGGTGTACAGCACACCGCCGTTCGCGGCCCCGGACCCGGCCGCGGACAGCTCCTGCTTGAGCCCTTCCAGGGCCCAGAAATCGGCCCCCGTCGGACGCGGCACATCCCTGCGGTCACCCATGAGCGACTCAAGCCGCCGCTCCAGCTCCGTGACCCGTTCCTCCAGCTCCATCCATCCAAATTACGTAACTACGTAATCCCCGTCAAGAACGAACGGCAAACGCGCGCACGTAAAAACACGCGGACACGCAGGAGCCCCCGCCCGGTCGGACCGGGCGGGGGCTCCTGCGTGCAGCGGTGCGGCGTACCTACGCGAGCAGCGCGGGGATCGTTCCCTCGTGCGCCGTACGCAGCTCGCTCAGCGGAATGCTGAACTCGCCCTGGATCTCGATCCCGGCGCCGTCCGTCTCTTCGCCGTCCACGACACCGATCCGGCTCACGGGCAGGCCCCGTGCCCCGCACATGTCGTTGAAGCGGAGCTCCTCGCTGCGCGGGATCGAGACGACCGCGCGTCCCGCCGACTCGGAGAACAGGAAGGTGAACGCGTCCAGGCCGTCCGGCACGACCAGCCGGGCGCCCTTCCCGCCGCGCAGGCAGGACTCGGTCACCGCCTGGATCAGACCGCCGTCGGACAGGTCGTGCGCCGCGTCGATCATGCCGTCGCGGGAGGCCGAGATCAGGATCTCGCCGAGCAGCTTCTCGCGGCCCAGGTCGACCTTGGGCGGCATGCCGCCGAGGTGCTGGTGGACGACCTCGGACCAGGCCGAGCCGCCGAACTCCTCGTGCGTCTCGCCCAGCAGGTAGAGGAGCTGGCCCTCTTCCTTGAACGCGACCGGCGTGCGCCGGGTGACATCGTCGATCACGCCGAGCACGGCCACGACCGGCGTCGGGTGGATCGCCGTCTCACCGGTCTGGTTGTACAGCGACACGTTGCCGCCGGTCACCGGAGTGCCCAGCTCCAGGCAGCCGTCCGCCAGACCACGGGTGGCCTCGGCGAACTGCCACATGACGTCCGGGTCCTCGGGCGAACCGAAGTTCAGGCAGTCCGAGATGGCGAGCGGCTTGGCGCCGGACGCGGCGACATTGCGGTACGACTCCGCCAGCGCGAGCTGCGCGCCGGTGTACGGGTCGAGCTTCGCGTAGCGGCCGTTGCCGTCGGTCGCCATGGCCACGCCGAGGTTGGACTCCTCGTCGATGCGGACCATTCCGGCGTCCTCGGGCATCGCGAGCACGGTGTTGCCCTGCACGAACCGGTCGTACTGGTCCGTGATCCAGGACTTCGACGCCTGGTTCGGCGAGGAGACCAGCTTGAGGACCTGCTCGCGCAGCTCGGCGCCGTTCGCCGGACGGGCCAGCTTGCCGGCGTCGTCGGCCTGGAGCGCGTCCTGCCAGGACGGGCGGGCGAACGGGCGGTGGTAGGTCGGGCCCTCATGGGCGACGGACCGCGGCGGCACGTCCACGATCTGCTCGCCGTGCCAGAAGATCTCCAGCTGGGAGCCCTCGGTCACCTCACCGATGACGGTGGCGATGACGTCCCACTTCTCGCAGATCTCCAGGAAGCGGTCCACGTGCTGCGGCTCGACGATCGCGCACATGCGCTCCTGCGACTCGCTCATGAGGATTTCCTCGGGCGAGAGGGAGGAGTCGCGCAGCGGCACGGTGTCCAGCTCGACGCGCATACCGCCCGAACCGGCGGAGGCCAGCTCGGAGGTGGCACAGGAGAGCCCGGCGCCGCCGAGGTCCTGGATGCCCGCGACGAGCTTCTCCTTGAAGATCTCCAGGGTGCACTCGATGAGGAGCTTCTCCTGGAAGGGGTCGCCGACCTGGACGGCCGGGCGCTTGGCCGGACCGGTCGACTCGAACGTCTCCGAGGCCAGCACCGAAACGCCGCCGATGCCGTCGCCGCCGGTGCGGGCACCGTAGAGGATGACCTTGTTGCCGGGGCCAGACGCCTGCGCGAGGTGGATGTCCTCGTGCTTCATCACACCGATGCAGCCGGCGTTGACGAGCGGGTTGCCCTGGTAGCAGGCGTCGAAGACGACCTCGCCGCCGATGTTCGGCAGGCCCAGGCAGTTGCCGTACCCGCCGATGCCCGCGACGACGCCCGGCAGGACGCGCTTGGTGTCGGGGTGGTCGGCCGCGCCGAAGCGCAGCGGGTCGACGACCGCGACCGGGCGGGCGCCCATGGCGAGGATGTCGCGGACGATGCCGCCGACGCCGGTCGCCGCGCCCTGGTAGGGCTCGATGTACGAGGGGTGGTTGTGCGACTCGACCTTGAAGGTGACCGCGTAACCCTGACCGACGTCGACCACACCGGCGTTCTCACCGATGCCGACGAGCATCGCGTCGTTGGCCGGAACCTTCTCGCCGAACTGCTTGAGGTGGACCTTGCTGCTTTTGTAGGAGCAGTGCTCGGACCACATCACGGAGTACATGGCGAGCTCGGCGCCGGTGGGACGGCGGCCCAGGATCTCGCGGATCCGGGCGTACTCGTCCTCCTTGAGGCCGAGCTCCTTCCAGGGCTGCCCGGTGTCCGGGGTTTCGGCCGCGTGCTTGACTGTGTCCAGGCTCATGCGTTGACCAGCTTCTTGATGATCGAGGTGAAGAAACCGAGACCGTCGGTGCGACCGGTGCCGATCAGCGGCTCGACGGCGTGCTCCGGGTGCGGCATCAGGCCGACGACGTTGCCCGCGGCGTTGGTGATGCCGGCGATGTCGCGCAGCGAGCCGTTGGGGTTGACGTCCACGTAGCGGAACGCGACACGGCCCTCGGCCTCCAGCTCGTCGAGCGTGTGCTCGTCGGCGGTGTAACGGCCGTCCATGTTCTTGAGCGGTACGGAGATCTCCTGGCCCTCGGAGTAGTCCGAGGTCCAGGCGGTACCGGCGTTCTCGACGCGCAGCTTCTGGTCGCGGCAGATGAAGTGCAGGTGGTTGTTGCGCAGCATCGCGCCGGGCAGCAGGTGCGCCTCGGTCAGGATCTGGAAGCCGTTGCAGATGCCGAGAACCGGCATGCCCGCCTTCGCCTGCTCGATCACCGTCTCCATGACCGGCGAGAAGCGGGAGATGGATCCGGCCCGCAGATAGTCGCCGTAGGAGAAACCGCCCGCCAGGATGACCGCGTCGACCTGGTGCAGATCCTTGTCGCGGTGCCACAGCGATACGGGTTCAGCACCGGCGACCCGTACGGCCCGAAGGCTGTCCTGGTCGTCGAGGGTGCCCGGAAAGGTGACGACTCCGATACGAGCAGTCACTTCGACTCCTCGGCCTTCTCCACCTTCACGGTGAAGTCCTCGATGACGGTGTTGGCGAGGAACGTCTCGGCCATCTCGTGAATACGGCTGAGGGCGGCCTCGTCGACCGGCCCCTCGACCTCCAGCTCGAAACGCTTTCCCTGACGTACGTCCGCGATTCCCTCGAAGCCGAGACGGGGCAGCGCACGCTGCACAGCCTGTCCCTGCGGGTCGAGGATCTCGGGCTTGAGCATGACGTCGACTACGACGCGTGCCACTGGCACTCCCGGTGTGGTGGTGTGGTGCGGCTGTTTTTCCGGGGGGTTCCCCAGGACCCCCGCGGGTCCTCTCAGCGTACCTGTCCCGAAATTCTACGCGGGTAGATATGAAGCGGCCCGGATCACGCCCGGATCACGCCGGGATATGGACGGCAGATCTCGCGGCAGATCTCGCGGCAGATGTCATGACCGATGTCATGACAGATGCGGTAGCGGATGCGGCAGCGGTTGTCGCGGCCGATGCGGAAAATCCTGCGACAAAAATCCCCACCAGCCGCACAGATAGCAGACTGACACGCGCACGTAATTGGGTGGGCTTCACAATGCGGCACTCATCGCTGTACAAATGATTAGCGGGGAAAGCAGTATTGCCCCGGAACGGCCGGCAACAGTCGGCCCTCATCCGCGCTCACAGCCGGAAGGCCGGCATCCGCGCATGTCAGACGCGCAGATGCCGCAGGAAAGGACCGATATCCGTGGCTCAGCGCGTAGTGGTCACACTCTCCGACGACATCGACGGGGGAGCGGCAGCGGAAACGGTCACCTTCGCGCTGGACGGGAAGTCGTACGAGATCGACCTCAATCCGTCCAATGCAAAGAAACTGCGCAAGGCCCTGGCCCCGTACGTGGCGGCCGGCCGAAAGCAGACAAACGCCAGCAAGCACGGCAAGGTTCCCGTCTCGTACCGGCACACCTCGCTCGCGCCCGACCCGGCGGCCGTACGTGCCTGGGCCCGGTCGCACCGGATGGAGGTGCCGGCCCGCGGCCGGATTCCCAAGAAGGTCTACGAGGCGTTCCAGGAAGCCAGTTGAGCGGAAGCGCCGGGCGGCCGGTGCCGGACGCGGGCCGCACGCCGCCCCGCACCGGCCGCTTCGACGACACCTCGCGGGAGCCGACTTGCGCGACACCCCCGCAGGTCGGCTAGAGTCTGGAGCACGCCGAAGGGCAAGGCCGAAAAGCCGGGCCCCAAGCAGCGTGCGGGTGTAGTTCAGTAGTAGAACATCCCCCTTCCAGGGGGAAGGCGCAGTGTGCAATTCCTGTCACCCGCTCTGCATCACTCTTCCTCAACCACTCCGGTGGATCGGGTAGAGTAGTGCTCGCTCCACCGGTGAAAGCCGAGTGGTTGCAATGCGGACGTAGCTCAGTTGGTAGAGCGCAACCTTGCCAAGGTTGAGGTCGCCAGTTCGAACCTGGTCGTCCGCTCGTAGAAGCAAGAAGCCCCCGGCCTTTCGGCCGGGGGCTTCTTCGTGTCTCGCGGGGCATGTTCGTATTCGGGCTCTGGCTCGGCCCTGCCAAATCCGGTCCCTCTTCTTCCCTCTCCCCATGGCGTTCGCACTCCCATGACGTTTGTCATGCACTGTGGTGACAGCTCGCACTGCTCCCGACGCCGTCCGGGCGGAAGCCTTGAACCATGACCTTCGACGAAATTCCCCATGAGTGCGTGATCGAGGCGGCCGGTGTCCGACGCAGTTATGCGGGCGGCTTCGAGGCTGTGACCGGCGTCTCCTTCTCCGTGGCGCGAGGCGAGCTGTTCGCCCTGCTCGGCACGAACGGCGCCGGCAAGACCTCGACCGTCGAACTGCTGGAAGGGCTGGCCCGCCCCGACGCCGGCACGGTGCGGGTGCTCGGCCACGACCCGTTCCAGGAACGCGCCGCCGTCCGCCCCCGGATCGGGGTGATGCTCCAGGAGGGCGGTTTCCCCTCCGACCTGACGACCACAGAGACCGTACGGATGTGGGCCGGATGCACCAGCGGGGCCCGGCCCACCGGCGAGGCCCTGGAGCTGGTCGGGCTCGGCCACCGGGCGCGCGTCCGGGTCAAGCAGCTCTCCGGCGGTGAGCGGCGGCGGCTGGACCTGGCACTGGCCCTGCTCGGCCGGCCCGAGGTGCTCTTCCTCGACGAGCCGACCACCGGCCTCGACGCCGAGGGGCGGCGCGACACCTGGGCGCTGGTACGGCGGATCCAGGAGGGCGGCATCACTGTGCTGCTCACCACGCACTACCTGGAGGAGGCCGAAGCGCTCGCCGACCGGCTGGCGATCATGCACCGGGGGCGGATCGTGACCTCGGGCACCACCGCGGAGGTGACCGCCGAGCGCCCGTCCCGCATCCGGTTCGAGCTCCCCGCAGGAACCGGGGCCGGGCAGCTGCCGCTGAGCCTGCGCGCCGCGGCCGACGGGCAGCGGATCGAGATCCGCACCCACCGCCTCCAGGAATCGCTGGCCGAACTGCTGCGCTGGGCCACGGAGTCCGACGTCCAGCTCACCGGACTCGACGCCCGGTCCGCCTCGCTCGAAGAGGCCTTCCTCGACATCGCGAGGTCCGCGGCGCAGAACGAGACCAGGAACGGGACCAGGAACGGGACCAGGAACGGGACCAGGAACGGGACCAAGGCGGACAACGGGGACGGGAACGACGCCCGGACCGAAACGGAAGAGGTGGCTGCGGCATGACGACGGCGACAACGCGTGCGAACACCGTGCCGGCCGGATCCCCGGCCACCACCACGGTCCGGGGCCGGCTGGCCGCCCTCGGCCGGGCAGAACTGACGCTGCTGCTGCGCAACCGGACGGCGGTCTTCGTAGCCCTGTTCATGCCCGCCGCCATGGTCCTGGCGATGAAATCGACGTTCGAGCAGATCGATCTGGACGGAACCGGGCTGACCGTCGCGGGAGCGGCGCTCACCGGCGGCATCGGCACGGTGCTGATCCAGGCCGTCTACATGAACATGGCCGCGACCTATGTGGCGCGGCGCGAGGAGCTGGTGCTGAAGCGGCTGCGCACGGGCGAGGTCACCGACGGGGAGATCCTGACCGGAACCGCGCTGCCCGCGGGCGCGCTGGCCCTGGCGCAGACCGTGTTGATCGTCGCGGCCGGTACCGCCTTCTTCGGGCTCGGCGCCCCCGAACACCCCGAGCTGCTCCTCCTGGGGCTGGTGATGGGGCTGGTGCTGCTGACGGCGCTGGGTGCGGCCACCTCGGTGATCACCCGCACCGTGCAGACGGCTCAGCTGACGACCCTCCCGCTGTTCTTCGCCTCGTTGGTGGGCTCGGGACTCTTCGTACCGCTGGAGATCTTCCCGGACCGGCTCGCTTCGGTGTGTGAGCTGCTGCCACTGACCGGTGTGATGACGCTCGTACGGGCGGGCTGGCTGGGCGGCGCGCGGGGCACGGAGCTGCTGGCGGCCGCGCTGACCGGGCTGGTCTGGACCGTGCTCGCGGTGTTTGCTGTTCAGCGGTGGTTCCGCTGGGATCCGCGACGCTGAAGGGTGTGGTGGCGTGTTGACACGCGTACGTGGCTGGCGCCGCGGCTGGCAGGAACGCAGCAAGCTGGAACGGATCGACCTGTACACGCGGCTCACCATGTCGGTGATCCCCTGGATCTTCACCCTGACGTGGCAGCTGGCCCCGTTCGCGTCGGAGATCCGCCGCGCGCCGCTCCCGATGGCGCTGGCACTGGCCCTGCTCGTGGTCTGCGTGGCCCAGTGCGTGCTGAGCAACCTCAACGTGCGGCCGTCGTACGCCGCGTACCACGGCACCGCCGAATTCCCCCGGCGTCGGATGACGGCACCCGTGGCCCTGCTGCTGACGGCGCTGGGGCTGCTCGCGGCGCTGGCCGCCGCGGACGGCGTCGGCCGGCCGGGGCTGCTGATGATGGCCATGAACGTTCCGCTGGCCCTGATGATGACGCAGGTCCTGCTGGTCCCGGTCCGTACGTTCCTGGTCCAGTCGCTCGCCCTCGTCGCCCTGTCCACCGGCGTCCTCGCCGCGGCGGGGGTGCGGGGCGGAGTCCTGGCCGGAGTGGTGCCGGCCACGCTCTTCGGCTGTGTGCTGGTACTGATCTCCTTCCGGCCGAGCGCCTGGAGCCTGAGCGTGATGTGGCAGGCGGAGGAGGCCCGGGACGTACAGGCCCGGCTGGCGGTCGCGGAGGAGCGGCTGCGGTTCGGGCGGGACATGCACGACGTACTGGGCCGCAATCTCGCCGTGATCGCGCTCAAGAGCGAGCTGGCGATGGAACTGGCCCGGCGCGGCATGCCGGAGGCGGTGGACCAGATGGTCGAGGTACAACGGATCGCCCGCGCCTCCCAGCAGGAGGTGCGCGATGTCGTACGGGGCTACCGGGAGGCAGATCTGACCACGGAACTGGCCGGGGCCAAGGGCGTGTTGCGGGCGGCCGGCATCGAATGCGCGGTGGTGGGCGACAGCGGCGCGGAGCTGACCGCGCCCGTCCAGGCCGCCCTCGGCTGGGTGGTGCGCGAGGCGGCCACCAACGTACTGCGGCACGGCGACCCCCGACGCTGCACGATCCGGCTCACCGCCGCTGCCGACGAGGTGGTGCTGAACGTGGAGAACGACGGCGCGCCGATGACGCCCGCGTCCTCGGACAGCGGCTCCGAGGAGCAGGGTTCCTTGGAGCACGGTTCCTTGCAGCGCGGAACCGGCGGGAGCGGGACGGGTGGAAGCGGGACCGGGCTGCCCGGACTGCGCGAACGGCTCGGCTCGCTCGACGGCTCCCTCGACGCGGGGACGGCGGGCGACGGGCTCTTCCGGCTGACGGCGAGAATTCCGCGCACCACGCGTACCACGCGCACCCCGAGCACTCGGGATGCCCCGCACACCCACACCCCGCGCACGGAGCCCCGTAGCGCCCCTCTGGAGGAGAGACGATGACCACGGTGCGGGTGCTGCTCGCCGACGACGAGCACCTGATCCGGGGCGCGCTCGCCGCTCTGCTCGCGCTGGAGGACGACCTGGTGGTGGTGGCGGAGGCGGCGACCGGGCCCGAGGCGCTCGCCATGGCCCGTGCGCACCGCCCCGATGTGGCGGTCCTGGACCTGGAGATGCCGGGCGCGGACGGTGTGAGCGTCGCCACATCCCTGCGGTCCGAACTCCCGGGCTGCCGCACCATGATCGTGACGAGTCACGGCCGGCCGGGACATCTGAAGCGCGCCCTCGCGGCGGGCGTGCGGGCCTTCGTACCGAAGACCGTCAGCGCCCGCCAGCTGGCCGGGATCATCCGCTCGGTGCACACCGGCAACCGTTACGTGGACCCGGAGTTGGCGGCCGACGCGATCGCGGCCGGGGACTCGCCACTGACCGTGCGCGAGGCCGAGGTGCTGGAACTGGCGGCGGACGGGGCGCCGGTCGCGGAGATCGCGGAGCGGGCCTCGCTGTCGCAGGGAACGGTACGGAACTACCTCTCCTCCGCGGCCTCGAAGCTCGGGGCGGAGAACCGTCATGCGGCGGTGCGTCTCGCACGGGAGCGGGGTTGGGTATAGTGGTCCTCGCGCTTCGGCGCTTGCGGACGTAGCTCAGTTGGTAGAGCGCAACCTTGCCAAGGTTGAGGTCGCCAGTTCGAACCTGGTCGTCCGCTCGTAGAAGCAAGAAGCCCCCGGCCTCTCGGCCGGGGGCTTCTTCGTACCTCGGGACGGTTACGTCCAGGGCGTGCCGGTGAGGAGTTCGTACGCCTCCAGGTACTTGGCCCGGGTAGCGTCCACGATCTCCTGCGGGAGCGCCGGCGGCGGCTGCTCGCTCCTGCGGTCCCAGCCGGACGCCGGGGACGTCAGCCAGTCGCGCACGAACTGCTTGTCGTACGAGGGCTGCGCGTGGCCCGGCTCCCAGGTGGCGGCCGGCCAGAAGCGCGAGGAGTCCGGGGTCAGCACCTCGTCCGCGAGGATCAGCTCCTCGCCGCCGTCGGCGGTGGGCGCGAAGCCGAACTCGAACTTGGTGTCCGCGAGGATGATGCCGCGCTCGCGCGCGATGTCACGGGCCCGGCCGTACACGTCCAGCGTCGTCCGGCGCAGAGCCACGGCGGTCTCGGTGCCGACCTGGTGGGCCACTTCCTCGTAGCTCACGTTCTCGTCGTGGTCGCCGACGGCCGCCTTGGTGGCCGGGGTGAAGATCGCCCCGGGCAGCTCGGAGCCGTCGCTGAGGCCCTCGGGGAGGCCGATGCCGCAGACGGTGCGCGAGGCGTTGTACTCGACCAGTCCGGAGCCGGTCAGATAGCCGCGTGCGACGCACTCGACCGGAACCATCCGCAGCGACCTGCAGATGGTCGTGCGGCCGGCCCAGTCGTCGGGGGCGCCGGGCGGCAGCTCCGTGGACAGCACGTGGTTCGGTACGAGATCGGAGAGCTGCTCGAACCACCACAGCGAGAGCCGCGTCAGCACACGGCCCTTGTCCGGGATCTCAGTGGGCAGCACCCAGTCGTACGCGGAAATCCGGTCGCTGGCGACCATGACGAGGTCACCGGCCTCGTTCCGGTACAGGTCGCGCACCTTGCCCGTGTGCAGGTGGGTGAGACCCGGAACCTGCACGGGCTCGGGCTTTTCTACAAATCCGGACACGCTGCCTCCGCGTAGGTTGATCCAGGAGTCGTTCCGATTGTCCCGTATCCGGGTGCGGACGGCTGCGGAGGGGTACGCCGACGGGCGCGCCGGTGCCACGGGCTGCGGGCAGCCACGGGCTTCGGGCTGCGGGCTTCGGGAAGGCGTGCGGTGGTCCTGAGCCGCTTCGCGGGTCCTGAGTCGCTTCGCGGATTCTCAGTCGCGCTTGCAGATGCGGTCGAGGAGGTTGGCCGTGGCCTTCTGGATGCGCGGGTCCACATGGCCGGGGCGGTCCAGCGCCGGGGACCAGGCGAAGGTGCCCGAGGCGAAGACGAGCGCGCCGGACGGGGCGCGGTAGAGGGACGTCTCCTGGTGCCGCGTCACGCCCTCGCTGTCCTGGTACGGGGAGTGGGCGAGCAGGATGCGGTTGTCGTGCTCGGGAAGCGTGGTGCGCGGGAAGTAGCGGTCGGCCTCGCCCGCGACCAGCCCGTCGATCTCGTCGCCCTCGCCCGCGCCGGTCGCGTCCCAGAGCCAGTGCTCGGCGTTCCGCACGACCAGGGGGTGGGGATCGGGGACCCGGCCCGCGTACTGGATGCCGAGGAGCTGCTGCTCGGCGCGGTCGACCTCGCGCCAGAGCGAGGGCTTTCCCGGTCCGTGCCGCTTGCGGCAGGTGAGCAGCCGGTCGGGGACGCCGGACGCCGACGGGGTGAGGCTGACCTGCCAGTACATGGTGTTGGCGGAGAGGAAGACCAGGGAGGTGCCGTTGTCGCGGGCGCGCTCCGTGGTGCGCCGCATGGGGACCGACCAGTACTCGTCGTGGCCCGGGAAGACCAGGCCCCGGTAGCGGGTCGGGTCGACCCGGCCCGCGTGCAGGTCGCGGGTGTCGGCGTAGGCGATGTCGTAGCCGTAGCGCTCGGCCCAGCGGATGAAGTCGTAGGCATGGCCGACGTGCAGCGGGAGGCCCGCGCCCGCGTAGGGGCGGTCGAAGGAGACGGTGACCGCCGCGTCCTCCTCGCCCAGCAGCCGGCCCTGCTCGTCCCAGGCGTGGTAGAGGCTGGCGCCGGTACGGCCGTCCTCCGGGTAGAGGTTGTACGCCTGCCAGGTGATGTCCGGGAGGATCAGGAGCAGATCGGCCGGTTGGTCGTCGCGGACCGTGAACGGGATGTGGGAGCGGTATCCGTCGACCGTCGTGAGCACGGCCACGTAGGCGCCGATCGACCAGTAGGCGGGGATCTGGAGCCGCCAGGACTGCCACCAGTGGTGGCAGGACACCGTGCGGTCGGCGGTGAGGGGGGCGGGCTGGACGATGCCGGAGAGCCGCGGGCTCGTGGTGATCTTCGCGGCGCCGTCGCCCCCGTAGTGGCCGATGCGGTAGATGTCCACGGAGAACTGCTGGGGCGGGTCCACGGTGATGTGGAAGTCGATCGCCTCGCCGGGGGCCGCCGCGCCGGTGGAGCTGAAACCCTTGATCTGCCGGTGCACGTCGTCGGCGGTACGGGTGCCGCCGCCGGTGGAGCCGCGGGGCAGCGTCGGATCGGCGTACCAGGGCACGACCTGGCCGGTGTCGTCGAAGTAGTTCTCGCTGCCGCGCAGCCAGGGCAGCGGCCCCTGCCCGAAGGGGTCGGTGACCGCGTGCGCGAGGGCACCTGACTCCCAACGACGAATCTGCTCCGCCCCCATAACGCGCTTCCCTCTCTCGGCCCCCGGAACAACATGTGGTGCGCTGACTGTCAGCGCCGGTCCCCAGCACATCACATAACGCATCCACTCCGTCACCGTTCGTCGCGAATTAACGTTAACGGAACTTGAGCTTCCGGGTATTGGGCACTCCCGACCGGCGATTTACCTCAATATCAACCGAGTTGTGCACGAGATCAACCGGGTTACTCGCACGAGAAGCTCCCGAAACCGGGCCGGAACGCCCTGGAACACGCCTGAACGCGCGCTGGAACGCGCTGGAACACCCTGCGACGCGCCGGATCGCCCTGGACCATCCCGGCGCGCTTCGACCGCTCCTGGTTCGGACCTGTTCAGGCGAGACGGACGGGTTTGTCGGTGCGCACGCCGACCGAGGAGAGCCAGGAGCGCAGGGGCCCCGCGTCGCCGTCCTCGACGAGGCTGAGCACCGGGGTGCCGAGATCGGACCGGCGCTCCCCGTCGACCAGCAGCGTGGGCCCGTCGAGCCAGTCGAGCCCGGGGGCCGCGCCCGCCGTGTCGACGGCCGCGCAGCAGACCATCGCCGCGACGTGGTCCGCGAGCAGCTCGGTGCCCGTACGCGGCGGCTGGAGCGGGAACAGCGGGAGGGGGTCGGGCCCCCAGAATTCCAGCACGTCCCCACCGGCGCTCGGGGAACCACCCGAGGTTCCGGAGTCGTCGCGGGCCACCGCGGCACTGATGCCTGCCGCGAGCTCCTCACCCCTGCCGTTGCCCGCGACGAGGTGCTCGACGACACGGGCCAGGGTGGGCACGGCGGCACCGGCGCCGTCGGACGCACCGGGGCCATCGGACGCACCGGCGGAGGCCGCGGGCGGTACGCCCATGTCGTCCAGGACGCGGTGCAGGCGGGCCGCCTCGGTGCGCCACTTCCGGTCGACGACCTCTTCCGGATACTGCTGCCAGTCCACCGGGGCCCAGCCGGGCCCCGCCTCCGCGGGGCCGCCGTGGAAGAGCCGGGCGGCCAGCAGGGACGCCGCCTCGTCGGCCGCTCCCGGCTCCTCCAGGAGATCGCAGGCGGGCCGCTCGCCCAGCCGGGAGGTGAACCCGTCGGCCAGCCGGTCGCGCCGGGACAGCTCGGTGAGGGCGGAGACGACCCCGGCGTCCAGCCGGGAGGGCCAGCGCCCCATCCGCCAGGCGGGCAGCGCGACCCGGGTGAGCAGCCGGTCCCAGCCTGCGTAGGCGAGCCCGACCTGCTCCTGGGCGACGATCCGCAGCCCGTAGTCCACCGCCTGGGCGCGGGTGGACGCGGCGGCGGCGACACCGCGCTCCATCTCCGCGGCGTGGCTGTGACAGCTGCGCAGCAGCAGCCGGGCGATCCGGCCGATGAGGGCGTGCGGCAGCCGCAGAACCCTGCGCACCGCCCCCTGAGCAGGGGCGGCCGCGTCGGCGACGACCCCGTCGAGTCCCCGGACGAAGCGCCGGGCGGCGGCTATGTCGGGGTGGGCGGAGGGGCCGGTGCCCGCGACGACCGGGGCGAGCACGGCGCGCAGCTCCGCGACCCGCATCCACCAGAGGAACGGCGAGCCGATCACCAGCACGGGCGCGGCCTGCACCCTGCGGCGCCCCGGTCCGCCCGGATCCCGGCGGGCGGCGTCCTTGGCGGCACGGTCCGCGGCCGGGTGGGTGCGGTCCTCCAGCCAGCTGTCGCAGTCGGGCGTCAGCGCTATGGCCGAGGGCGCGGGCACGTCGAGGCGGTCGGCGAGATCACGGACCAGCCGGTAGAGATCCGGGGCCGCCTTCTCGCTGAGCGGGACGGTCGGGCTGACCGCCGGCTTGGCCCGTACGACCGCGACGGCGACGGCCGCCGCGACCAGCAGGGTGATGACGGCGCAGGCCGTCACGGCCCAGCGCACCGCGTCCCAGCCACCGCCTTCGACGATTCCTCGCGCGCCCGCAGCGAACAGCACGACGGCGACGGCCGCGGGCAGCAGCGCCGCTGCCGTCGCCCTGCTGCGGATGCGCAGCAGGGCCAGCGCACGGGCGCGCGCGGCCTGCGCACCCAACTCCTCACCTGTACCGGTATCGGACACGGCTGGATGTCACCCCCTCTGCCCTCGCGACGGTGTTGCTCACTCCCCCACTGTGGCACCCGTCACTGACATCGCAATGCCGGTGGGCCATGTGCCGGAAAGCTTGCGCCGCACCCTAGTTGGGGCTTCGGCGGGCGTCATCCGGATGGCTCAGCCGTCACTCGATGGAATGGCTTTGGGCAAAGCTGCTGACGCGCCGCTGTCCATGGGGCAGCGGCGCGTCGGAGTAGGTGGAGCCGGGGCCGGGGCGGGAGGGCGCGGGCCCTTCGCCCGTGTCGGCACGCGCACGCGCACCCGCGCCGTGTGCGCTACGGCGGAGGGCCGCTCAGGCCTCCTCCGCCGCCTTCTTCGCGATGTCCGTACGGAGCTGGGAGCCGTCGAGCCGGATCCGGGCCGCCGCCGCGTAGGCGCGCTCGCGGGCGCCTGCCAGGTCCTTGGCGGTCGCGGTCACGGAGAGCACCCGGCCGCCCGCGCTGACGACCGCGTCGCCGTCCCGCCGGGTTCCGGCGTGCAGGACGTACGCATGCGGGGCATCCTGTGCCGCGACCTCACCGAGGCCCTCGATCGGGTCACCCGTTCGCGGGGTGTCCGGGTAGTTGTGGGAGGCGATGACCACGGTGACCGCGGCGTCGTCGCGCCACTTCAGCGGCGGCAGCTCGTCCAGGGTGCCCTTGGCGGAACCCAGCAGGACACCGGCCAGCGGGGTCTTCAGCCGGGCCAGGACCACCTGGGTCTCCGGGTCGCCGAAGCGGGCGTTGAACTCGATGACCCGCACCCCGCGCGAAGTGATCGCGAGACCCGCGTACAGCAGCCCGGAGAAGGGCGTACCGCGGCGGCGGAGCTCGTCGACGGTCGGCTGGAGGACCGACTGCATGACCTCCTCGACCAGCTTGGGGTCCGCCCACGGCAGCGGGGAGTACGCGCCCATGCCGCCGGTGTTCGGGCCCTCGTCGCCGTCCAGGGCGCGCTTGAAGTCCTGGGCGGGCTGGAGGGGCAGCACGGTGGTGCCGTCGGTGATCGCGAAGAGGCTCACCTCGGGTCCGTCGAGGAACTCCTCGATGACCACGCGGTCGCAGGCCAGCGCGTGGGCACGGGCCACGTCCACGTCATCGGTGACGACGACGCCCTTGCCGGCGGCGAGACCGTCGTCCTTGACGACGTACGGAGCACCGAACGCGTCCAACGCCGTGTCGATCTCGGCGGGGGTGGTGCAGACGTAGCTACGGGCGGTCGGGACACCGGCCCCGGCCATCACGTCCTTGGCGAACGCCTTGGAGCCCTCCAGCCGGGCCGCCTCACCGGAGGGGCCGAAGCAGGGGATGCCCGCGGCACGCACGGCGTCGGCGACCCCGGCGACAAGCGGCGCCTCCGGGCCGACGACCACCAGCTCGGCGCCCAGATCAGTGGCGAGGCGCGCGACGGCGGCGCCGTCGAGTGCGTCGACCGGGTGCAGTTCGGCCACCTCTGCGATGCCGGCGTTGCCGGGGGCGCAGTACAGAGCGGTGACATCGGGGTCGAGGGAGAGAGAGCGGCACAGGGCGTGTTCGCGGGCGCCGCCGCCGATGACGAGAACCTTCACGGGGTGGAGCCTAGCCGCCGGGGCGGGGCGGCCTCGACGGACGCCGGGTTGTGGACACCGGGGCACGGGCCCCGCTCACCGTCTCCCCGGAACAGGGGCCCTGCTCATCGCCTCCCCGGAGCAGGCTCCGTGTTCACCGTCTCCCCGGACACGCGCCCCGCTCACCGTCCCCCGGACACACGCCCCCACTCACCGTCTCCCCCGGACCCGCGCCCTACTCGTTGGTGAACTCCTCCACCACCGTGGCACCCAGCTCGCGGACGATCAGCTCGTGGCCGGAGAGGGCGGAGTCGACCAGGTCCGGGTCGTCGGCCTCTGCGGTGTCGTCCTCCGGGGCGACCGAACGGGGCGGCTCGGGAGCGGTGTACGGCGGCGACGCGGGCGGCGGGGCAGCCGGCTCGCCACCCCCCGGCTGCTGCGGCCGCTCCTGGGCCGGCCGGGGCTCGTACTGCTGCTGGGGCGCGGCCGGCGCCGGGCGCTGCGGCGCGGGCGGGGGCGTGGGACGGCCGCCCCCGGTGGGCGGGGGCTGTCCGGCGCCGCCCGACGGGTCGACGATCGCCTCGATCTTCCACTGGGCGTTGAACCGCTCGGCCAGTGCCTGCTTCAGCACGTCCTCGCTGCCGCTGCTCGTGAAGTTGTCGCGGGCGCCCGAGTTGAGGAAGCCGATCTGGAGGGTGGTGCCGTCGAAGCCGGTCACCTGGGCGTTCTGGCTGAGCAGGATCCAGGTGAACCGGCGGCGGCCCTTGACCGCCTCCAGGATGTCGGGCCACATGTTGCGCACCTGTCCGGCGCCCTGCGTCATGCCGGGGGCCGGTTCCGGGGCGGCGGGCCCCGGAGCGGGTGCCATCGGCGCGGCCGGTGCGGGGGCGGCGGCCTGCGGGGCCGGTGCCTGGCCGGGGGTGGAGGCGGTCGGCCAGCCTCCGGGCCGGCGCCCCTGCTCGGGCGCGGCCGCGGCGGGCCAGGCGCCGGGCCGCTGACCGGCAGCCGGGGCCGCGGTGGGCGGCGGCTGTACGGGCTCCGCGGGCGGGGCGGCCTGCGCCGGGGCGGGCGGCGGGGCGTCCCCCCGTGCGGCGGCACGCGCGGCGGCGGGTCCCGATCCGGGGTCCGGCTGCGCCGCGGCGGGGTACGGGGCGGGAGCGGGGGGCTGCGGCGCCTGTGGCGCCTGTGCGGGCTGTGGTGCGACGGGGGCGTGGGCGAGCGCCTCGGGCCCGGGGACGTACCCCATGGCGGGCCCCGGTCCGGTGGTGGCGAAGGACGCGCCGCGCTCCAGCCGGTCCAGCCGCGCCTGCAGTGAGCGCTCGTCGTCGAAGGCCGCGGGCAGCAGGACCCGGGCACAGATCAGCTCGACCTGGAGCCGGGGCGAGGTCGCCCCGCGCATTTCGGTGAGCCCCTCGTTGACCAGGTCGGCGGCGCGGCTCAGCTCGGCGGCCCCGAAGACGGAGGCCTGGGCCTGCATCCGCTCGACGACATCGGCGGGGGCGTCGATGAGCCCCTTCTCCCCGGCGTCCGGCACCGCGGCCAGGATCACCAGGTCGCGCAGCCGCTCCAGCAGGTCGGCGACGAAGCGCCGGGGGTCGTTGCCGCCCTCGACCACCCGGTCCACGACCTCGAAGGCCGCGGCCCCGTCGCCCGACGCGAAGGCGTCCACGACGGAGTCGAGCAGCGAGCCGTCCGTATAACCGAGCAGCGACGTCGCCATGGCGTATGTCACACCGTCGTCGGCGGCGCCGGCCAGCAGCTGGTCCATGACGGACATCGAGTCACGCACGGAGCCGGCGCCGGCCCGTACCACCAGCGGGAACACCCCGTCCTCGACGAAGCTGTTCTCCTTGGCGCACACCTCCGCGAGGTAGTCGCGCAGTGTCCCCGGCGGCACCAGCCGGAACGGGTAGTGGTGGGTGCGCGACCGGATGGTCCCGATGACCTTCTCGGGCTCCGTGGTCGCGAAGATGAACTTGAGGTGCTCCGGCGGCTCCTCGACCACCTTCAGCAGGGCGTTGAACCCCGCGGAGGTGACCATGTGCGCCTCGTCGATGATGTAGATCTTGTAACGACTCGACGCGGGCCCGAAGAACGCCTTCTCCCGCAGATCACGGGCATCGTCCACACCACCGTGCGAAGCGGCGTCGATCTCGATCACATCGATCGATCCCGGCCCGTTGCGCGCCAGGTCCTGGCAGGACTGGCACTCCCCGCAGGGCGTGGGCGTGGGCCCCTGCTCACAGTTCAGACAGCGGGCGAGGATGCGCGCGCTGGTCGTCTTGCCGCAGCCTCGCGGACCACTGAACAGGTACGCGTGATTGACCCGGTTGTTCCGCAGGGCCTGCATCAACGGCTCAGTGACATGCTCCTGACCGATGACCTCGGCGAACGACTCGGGGCGGTAGCGGCGGTACAGCGCAAGGGACGACACACCTACGAGGCTATAGGGGCGGACCGACAACCGGCCCCGGGCCAGGCACACCACCGGCTCCGAGGGCACAACCACCCCGAAAACCCGGCTCCCCGGACGACCCCGGAAACGTAAGGACCCCCCACGCACCCGCCAGAGCCAACCTACCCTTGCTGCCTTCCGGCCCTGGGGGAGTTCAGTCAGATAGCGCCACGTGAGGGGCTGACGCCCACCTTAGCCGATCCCCGCCCCCACAAGTCCACCTCCCCACCCCTCCCGACCCCACCGAGACCCCCTCGGGGCCACCGAAGGGGAACGGGTTCGCGAGCACTCCTCAACGTCTTGTATTGTTTGCCCCGGAGGATTCGCCTAGTGGCCTAGGGCGCACGCTTGGAAAGCGTGTTGGGGGCAACCCCTCACGAGTTCGAATCTCGTATCCTCCGCCATTGCTCTCACCGGGCAATACGTCGAAGGGCCCCACCGCTTGCGGTGGGGCCCTTCTTCGCGTCCTCAGGCCCTGTTGTCCTGGTTTTTGTCCACAGGCCCGGGTTCTCGATGCCGCGGCACGTGGGCGCGGTCGCGCCGGTGTGGTGGGCGTCGTGGAGCGACGACAAGGCTGCCGACGCCCAGATCGTCGAAGTCCCCTGCCGCATCGTCGGCTTCTTCGCCATCGACTGGGGCTCGGCGTACTCGCCGCTTCGACCTTGTGCCGTTCGTCTTCCGTGACCATGGCGACGACCACGCATCCCGCCCCGTGGACAGACAGCCATGAGCGGCTAGTTCAGCGTCCAACGAGGAAGGGTATCTGCACCCTCATGGCCTGAATCACACTCTTGTCGTCGTTATCTGCGATTCCTACCGTCCTGTGCCATGGATTCAACGGCCTTCAGAGTGATCAAGCGTCTCGATGACCCCCTGACCGTGCAGGTGCGCTCGTCACCCGAGCTCGTCGTCGGAGTGGGGAAGGCTGCCGCGGCCGTCGACCGCGAGCGGGCGAAGAGGAAGACCACGGGCGAGGGCCACGGGCCCCGCAAGGCGGATATTTGTCACCTGCCCCGAACCGAGCGTGACCCGCTACAGATCACTCCGTGGGACATCCTCGCGACGTTCGCACGCGCTACGACCCTAGCTCGACAGGGTCGGGGCAGAGGGCTCGCGGAACATTGGCAGGGTCTGAAGTACTGCCGGGCCTTCGCCGCCGACCGGCATGGAAGCCTGCGCCTCACTGAGGAAGGGACGGCACCCGAACTGTCCTACCGAGGTATGCAGGCGAGAGAGCTGGGCCGGGCATTCGGGCTCGCTGTCGCGGAACGAACGGTGCGCGAGCGGTATCCGGACCATCTGATCAGCATCATCGACACGGACACCGTGCTACTCCCCGGCTTCGCGCGGACCAAGCCGGCCGCAACTCTCGGCGCGAGAGCGCGGCCGGACTTCCTGCTGGAGGCATGGCGCCCCGGGGAGGGATCGAGGATCTTCGTGGTGACCGTGAACGGCAACCACCAGGCCGTGAAGCCGAAGACATCCGCAAGCTCTCGCACGACGTACAGACAACTGGACCGGGGCAGCGAGCGGGTGCAGCGGATCCATCTGGGACAGGGCAACGAAACCCCCGCGCTCATCACTTCGACCGAGTTCCTGGCATCCGCCGGTGTGACCGTCCACATCCTGCACGCGGAAGGGGACATCGGGCTCCCGGTACGGCCGTCGTCGGGTGTGTATTCAGCCGATGCGGCCATCGGACGTCGGGCTCTGCCGTACGTGAACTCGGTAGCCGACTCGACGCAGGGCAAGGGTGGTCGGCACAACGCCTTCCTGATCCCCGAGAAGGAGTTCCCGTGGTTCGGTCGAGTGATCGCCCGCGCCCATGCCGCCGGGCAGCTCTCGCTGGCCGGCGGCGGGGGAAAGGTTGGCCAGTACCTGATCGATGACCAGGGCAGCAAGCACTTCAGCGAGAAGACCTTCGCCGGGACCGCCAGTGTCCACGACGCGAAGGCCACTTTTGCGGGGGAACCATACGTGGGTACTGATCAGGTCTTCCGCATCAACGGCACACGAGTGGAGGCGTTTTCCGGCATGGCCGCGGATCTGTACGACCTGCTCGCGGACGGCAAGGTCGAGGAGTACCGCCGACGGGCATACGAGCGGCGCAAGAGCTGGCCGAAGCCGGACGACATCGGCGATTGGGGAGCGAATTCCTTCCGGCCGGACGGCACCGCACTGGCAATACGGGTGGTCCCGAAGAGGGCACCGTCCGGCGACCCGTCCCTCAACTGACACGACTTCACTGGGAACGGGTTCCGTGATCGCTGAGAGGAAGGGACCTTGGCTGATGGGCTTCACCCTTGGACGAACGAGCTGACGCCGGCCCACTGAGTTCCCGCAGCCCGGAGCACCAGCGATCCAGGTCTCATTCGACCTCGTCCGAGGACGTCCGTACATGACCGCCACAACCACTGCCCCGCAGGCCAGAAAGCCTGCGGCCGTTCCCGTTTCCCAGTACGAACATCTGGACTTGGCGACGTTCTCCAACATGGGGCCGGCGACGTGCAGGTGCCAGGCGCGCATCCGTGCCGAGCCACCGGGGTACCGGTCCATGATCGCGTCGGACACCGCATCGGGGACTCCTAGGAGCACGGTCCCTGCGATCCCTGCTTGGCTCCGCTCCCACACCTGGACGTCTGGTGCTTCCGGAGAAGCTTGATGATCGGGTCCCGAAGCCTGATGGGGCTCGGCGGGTGCCGGGGCCGAAGGTCGCTTCGGCGGGGGCGGTAGAGCGCATCCGGGCGGGCTGGGCCGGGGGCAGGAGGTGACCTGTCCGGCCGGGAGGAGGTGCTGCGCCTGATGGCCACCGGTCTCTCCAATCCGGAGATCACGGAGTCCCCCACGGTGAGCCTGGAGACGGTCAAGACCCACGTCGGAAACACGCTGAAAGCTCGGCGCGCAGAACCGCACCCACGCGGTCGTCATCGCGTACGAATCCGGCCTGATGGTCCCGGGCTTCGCCGGCTGACCGGTCCACGAGAACACTCAGGCGGTAGGACCGAACTGAGCCCTGAAACGGCCGGTGAAGAGATCCGCGCCCTTGCGTTCGGAGACCATCGCGGTCGAGGCGGCAACCGGACCGTCGGGGGAGGGTAGTTGGCCGGCGCCGCCCTTTGTGCCGAGGGGGATCAGGATTACGGGGAAGGGCAGCGGCCGGTACGTGGTGGTGGGCTGTTCGCCCTTCAGGCGGGCGGTGATGTTCTTGGCGACCACCTCGGCGTGCCGCATCGCGTAGCCGGCCATCTTGGCCTCCGGTACGTCGGTGATGTCGCCGACCGCGTAGATGTTCTCGTGCCCCTCGACGTTGAGGAATTCGGTCACGGGGACCTGGCCCCGCGGTGTACGGGTGGTGAGCCTGCCGTCCGCGAGGTAGTCGCTGTTGGTGCGCGTCCCGTGGGCGCGGAACCAGATGTCGGCGGTGATCTTCTCGCCACCGCTGGTGGTGACGGTGAAGGCGCCGGCCACGCCGGGCTCGGTTCCCGGCGGCGTCGTGAGGGCGATACCGAGACGAAGGCCTATGTTCAGCGCCTCCAGCTGGGCGCGCAGGTCCTCGGCCACGTCCGTCCGGAGGCCGGGGAGCAGTTCATCGGACGGGTCGGTGATGGTCACCTGCTTGTCCGGCCAGACTTCCCTGATCTCCGCGGCCAGTTCGAGCCCGACCGGACCCGCGCCGAGAATCAGCACCTTTTCGGCGCCGCTCAGTTCCTTGTGGGTGCGCCGCAGGTCGGCGAGGGCCTCGCTGACCGAGTCGGAGGCGGGTTTGGCGGGGTAGGGGTAGCTGGAGCCGGTGGCCAGCACCACGTAGTCGGCGGCGACGCGCTCGCCCGAGGCCAGGGTGACGCCGCCGCCGTCGACCGAGGCCGCGCGGTCACGTATCACCTTGCCCCTCGTGAGCAGGGTCTCGAAGGGGAAGAACATGTTGGCCGCCCAGTCGGGCCGGGTCAGCGCCCGCAGCGACGCGGCGGCGTTGACGAAGGCGTCCCGGGGATCGATCAGGACGACGTCCGCCTCGGACTCCAGCGCCTTGGCGACCGCAGCGCCCCCGTAGCCTCCACCGACAACCGCGACAGTACGGCTCATGACGGCACACTCCACAGAGAGAAGGTTCACAGTTCGCACTACGAACAATATTAGTTCGTAGTGCGAACTGCAATCCCTTCCTGGGGAATGCGGCGTTGCGTTATCAGTCCTCGCGGTCGACGGGTGCCCGTTCCTCCTGCGCCGCGAAGACCACCGGAACCTCGTTGTCCAGCACGACGCGGCCGAGCAGTCCGGCGAGCGCGTCCCGCTCGGCCGGCCCCAGGCCCGGGAGCAGCTCCTCGACCCTTCGGCAGGTCTCGTCGTAGAACCCCCGCACCAGCCCGGTGCCTTGGGCGGTGAGCGCGACACGTACGGATCGCGTATCCCGCGCGTCCGTCTCGCGGCGGACCAGGCCGTTGCGCTCGGTGCGGTCCACGAGGCCGGTGAGGCTCGACTTGGCCAGCCCCAGCATCGCCCCCAACTCGCCCATGCCGTACGGCTTCGGCATCAGCACGCACAGCAACCGACCCTGCTGCGGCGTCAATCCGTGCTCACGGGCTGACTCCGCGTACACCGAGTCAACCAGGAACGACGACCGCACCAGCGCGGCCACAATCCCGATCCGGTCAATATCGCTATCACGATCACGCTTATCCACTCACCCAGAGTAGCATCGGAGATATTTATACTTCGCGTCGCGAACTAATGGCTTGGCCCGGTCGCGGTCCGTCCCGGTCGCGGGCCGCCCTGGTCCGGTGGCCGGCGCATGCCGGATGATGGGAGGAGCGGACGTGAGGGGCAGCGCAGTGGCGGACAGTGGATCCATCGGGTCGGAGCGGGCAGGCCTTCGGGCGGAATCCGGCGGGCCGGAAAGTGTCGGGGACAGCCCCCGGAGCGAGGCCGGGGCGGCTGCCGGGGGCCCCGGCGAAGGTGCGAGCCGGCCAGGACCCTCTCCGGTCCGGCGGGGGCGTTCCTCGGCGCGGCGGGGGCGCTCCTCCGTCCGGCGGGTGGGGATGGTCCTGCTCGTCCTGCTCGTTCTGTGTCTGCCGCCCTGGTGGTCACTGTTCGCCTCCGGGGCGGACTGGCCGTTCCCCGTCTTCCTGGCCGGGACCGTCGTCCTCTTCGCCTGGATGGTCTCGTTCCCCTTCCTGATGGTCGCGGGCCACGGGCGACGGCGCTCCGACCGGGCCGCCCGGATCGCTGACACCAGCCTCGGGATGATCTGGGTGCTCTTCACCTGGTCCGTGCTGGGCGGCTTGGTGAACCTCGTGCTGATGGGGTTCGGCGTCGGCGGCACCGGCCGGGCCAGGACCGTTTCCGTTGCCGTCGCCGTGGTCTCCGCCGCCCTGCTGGCCTGGGGCCACTACGAGGCCATGCGGGTCCCCCGGGTGAAGCGGCTGGACGTCCACGTCCCGCGGCTCGGCGGCGGTCTGGACGGAACGCGGGTCGTCGTGCTGGCCGATACGCACTACGGGCCGATCGACCGGGCGCGCTGGTCGGCCCGGGTGACCGAGGCGGTCAACGCGCTCGACGCGGACGTCGTCGTCCACGCCGGTGACATCGCCGACGGCACCCCGGTCCAGCGCCGGGAGCAGTCCGCACCGCTCGGGGCGATCCGGTCGCGGCTGGCCAGGGTCTACGTCACCGGGAACCACGAGTACGGCAGCGAGGCCCAGGGCTGGCTGGACCGGATGGCGGAACTGGGCTGGGAGCCGCTGCACAACCGCCATGTCGTGGTGGAGCGCGGTGGGGACGCCCTCGTGCTGGCGGGTGTGGACGACGTGACCGCGGAGTCCTCCGGCCTGGCCGGTCACAGCGCGAACCTGCTCGGCGCGCTGGCCGGGACGGACCCGGACCAGCCGGTCCTGCTCGTCGCCCACCAGCCCAAGTTCGTCCCGCAGGCCGCCGCAGCGGGCATCGACCTACAGATCTCCGGGCACACCCACGGCGGCCAGATCTGGCCGTTCAACTTCCTCGTCCGGATCGACCAGCCGGTGGTGAGCGGCCTGAGCCGGCACGGGGAGCGCACCCAGCTCTACACCAGCCGGGGCGCCGGCTTCTGGGGCCCGCCCTTCCGGGTCTTCGCGCCGAGCGAGATCACGCTGCTGACCCTGCGCTCGGGCAGCACACCGACAGCCGGATAGCGGACCGACAGCCGGGTAGCGGACCGGAGCGCCGCCGTCACCGCGCCCGGCGGCGGGCCACGGGTCAGTGGCCGCCGGTGAGTTCGCCGCTGAGCCGGTCGTGGATCCGGGCGCTGGGCTGGTTCAGGCCGATGATCTCGACGGTCTTGCCGCGCTGGGCGTACTTGCTCTCGATCGCGTCGAGCGCCGCGACGGAGGAGGCGTCCCAAATGTGGGTGGCCGTCAGGTCGATGACGACCCTGTCGGGGTCGGTGGCGTACGCGAACCGGGTGACCAGGTCGTTGGAGGAGGCGAAGAAGAGCTCGCCGGTGACCGAGTAGACGACCTGGGTGCCGTCCGGGTCGACGACGGCGGTGACGTCGGCCAGGTGGGCGACGCGCCTGGCGAAGACGACCATGGCGGTGACGGTGCCGACGACGACCCCGATCGCGAGGTTGTGGGTGGCCACGACGCAGGCCACGGTGATGGCCATGACGGCGATCTCCCCTGCGGGCATCCGTTTCAGGGTCTTCGGGGCGATGGAGTGCCAGTCGAAGGTCGCGAAGGACACCATGACCATGACGGCGACCAGCGCGGCCATGGGGATGTCGGAGACGACCGGGCCGAAGACGATGCACAGCACCATCAGGAACGAGCCCGCCAGGAACGTCGACAGGCGGGTGCGGGCGCCCGAGACCTTCACGTTGATCATCGTCTGGCCGATCATGGCGCAGCCGCCCATGCCGCCGAGGAACCCGGTGACGATGTTGGCGATGCCCTGGCCGATCGACTCCCGGGTCTTGGAGGAGCGGGTGTCGGTGATGTCGTCGACCAGCTTGGCCGTCATCAGCGACTCCATCAGCCCGACCAGCGCCATCGCGAGCGCGTAGGGGGCGATGGTCGTCAGCGTGTCCAGGGTGAAGGGGACATCGGGCAGGCCCGGTACCGGCAGGGCGGACGGCAGCTCGCCCTTGTCGCCCACGGTCGGCACCGCGATCCCCGCGGCGACCGTGATCACGGTGAGGACGACGATGGACACGAGCGGGGCCGGTACCACCTTGGTGACCTTCGGGAAGAACACCATCAGGGCGAGGCCGCCGGCGAGCAGCGGATAGACGGGCCAGGGCACGTCGTGCATCTCGGGGACCTGGGCCGTGAAGATGAGGATGGCGAGGGAGTTGACGAACCCGACCATCACGCTGCGGGGCACGAACCGCATCAGCTTCGCGATGCCGAGCGCGCCCAGGACGATCTGGAAGGCGCCGGCCAGGATCACCGCCGCGACCAGGTAGCCGAAGCCGTGCTCGCGGTTGAGCGGAGCGATGACCAGGGCGACGGCGCCCGTCGCGGCGGAGATCATCGCGCGGCGGCCGCCCACGACCGAGATCGTGACGGCCATGGTGAAGGACGCGAACAGCCCGATCGCCGGGTCGACCCCCGCGATGACGGAGAACGAGATCGCCTCGGGGATCAACGCGAGCGCGACCACCAGTCCGGCCAGGATCTCGGTGCGCCAGACCTTCGGGTCGTGCGTCCAGTCGGGAAGCGGCCCGCGCCACCGCGCGGCCGGGGACAGTGCGGAGGAAGTCAAGAGAAGCGGAACCTGTCGTGCTCGGGCCCGCCCGGAGTCACCAAGGGCGTGCGGGGCGGCGGGGGTGTGTGCGAGGGGGCGGTACGGAGTGCGGGGCCGGGCCCGGTGCGGCGCCGGTCCTTCCGGGGCTTCTTCCGCCCCGGAGCGGCTTTTGGTTACTGGTGGATCCGTCCCGCACCATGAACACGCGACGCATGAACGCGACGCATGGACGCAACGCATCAACGCGTCACGTGAACGCGACGCATGGACGCGACAACAGTGGATCAACCCCCGACAGCCGCACACTCTACTCTAACGTTACGGTAGAGATCGCCAGACGAGGAAGGCGCCCGCGTGAGCAGCGAGCACATGCAGATCGGCGAGGTCGCCGCGCGGACCGAGCTGTCGCTGCGCACCATCCGGCACTACGAGGAGACCGGCCTTGTCATCCCCTCGGCCCGCTCCCGGGGCGGATTCCGCCTCTACACCGAGACCGACGTCGCCCGCCTGATGGTGATCCGCCGCATGAAGCCCCTCGGCTTCACCCTCGACCAGATGCGGGACCTCCTCGACGCCACCGATCACCTCGACGCGGTCCCGCCCCCGGCCGGTGCCGAGCGCGAGGAACTCCTGGGACGCGTCCGCCACTTCGAGCAGGCCGCCGCCGAGCGCGTCGCCGACCTGCGCAAGCAGCTCGGGCGGGCGGAGGAGTTCGCCGGCACCCTGCGCGCCCGGCTGGGCGAGGACGCACCCACCACCCGCCCCTGACGCGTGCGGGCCCCCGGGCCAGGCGCCTGTGGGCGACCTCCCTTCGTACCGGGTCCAGAACCTCGCTCCAGGCAGGAACCCGAGTTTTCGCCAAGTCCGCCTCTCGCGCCCCCTCGCGCACCAATGAGCCCTTCCCCGCCCGTATGTGGCCCCTGACCTCATGGTCCGGGGTGGGCGTCGCGCGCCGAGGAGTCGGCGCGGGCGCACGGCCCACCGGGCAGGTGCGAGGTGCACCGCAGAGAGTGGCTCCACCCAGGCCGTCCAACTGGCACTTCTGTCGTTACCGGCCGGTACGTTCGATGTGGCGTGAACCACACCCTTGAAGACGGCGCTCTGGGAGCATCAACGCCTATCAAAATCAGCCGTCCGGACCTGCCGCGGGGGGAGGGGCCATGGCGCTGCTCGGCAACGATCTGGCGTTCGCGCGCGCCCTGACGGCCCACGAGCACGAGAACGTCATGGCCCTCGGCAACCGCAAGCTCTACGCGGCCGATACCCATCTCCTGTCGGAGGGGGACCGGTCCGGTCACGTCATGATCATACTTGAGGGTTGGGTGACCGTTTCCGTGGCTACGGACCGTGGCGCCACCCGGCTGATACTCGGCCTGCGCGGCCCCGGCGAACTCCTGGGCGAAATGGCGGCGTTGGACAGCCATCCCCGTAGCGCCACCGTGCGGGCACTGGGGCCCGCCTCGGCGCAGGTCATCCCGGGGGACGCGTTCCGCCGGTTCCTCGCCCAGCACCCCCGGGTCAGCGGTCTGGTGATACGTCAGCTCACCTTCCGGCTCCGCAGCGCCGACCAGGAGCGGTCCGCGCTCGCCTCCCTCACCGTTCTGCAGCGGCTGGCCGTACGGCTCACCGAACTCTCCCGGGCCGAACCCGCCGGTCCCTACACGCCGTCCGCGCCACGGCGGCTGCCCGCCGGCACCGTCGTCCACCTGGCCCAGGACGAGCTGGCCGCCACCGTCGGCGCCACCCGCGAGGCCGTCGCCAAGGCGCTGCGGCTGCTGCGGGACCAGCGCATCGTGCGGACCGGGACCCGGCAGGTCGAGATCCTCGATCCCGAGCTGCTCGCACTGCTCGCGGACGGTCACGCGGACGGCCATCAGGAGTAACTCCCCGGCTGTCGTGTGTAAACGACTACAGACGGCCCTCGTCCCGGGCCCGAGGCTGATGGGGGACGGCACAGCGACCAGGACAGGGGCACGAGGTGGACCACGACGTGACGGATGTCGCCGAAGCGCGCTACGAGCTGGTGATCAGCGTCGACGCCAGACGTTCCGGCGAGTACGACGACATCGAGAAGACCCGGATGCGTGCCCGGATCTACCGGGTTCTGGAGACGGCGTTCACCCACACCAAGGTCGCGCGGGACTCCCTGCACCTGGAGGACCGGGGCGACGGCGTGCTGGTCTCGGTGTCCGGACAGGTCCCGGTCGCCAGGCTGCTCGGCCTGTGGATGGTGGAGGTCCACGAGAAGCTGCGGGACGAGAACCGCGCCCTGCGCGTACCGCTGGGGCTGCGCGTCGGCATGCACGTCGGGCCGGTCCGGCACGACGACCGGGGCATCGCCGGACGCGCCGTCGACCTCGCCTGCCGCCTCGCCGACTCCACCGTCGCCCGGCAAGTGCTGGACGCCGAGCGGGCCGATCTCGTACTGGCCGTCTCCGGTTCGCTGTACGAGGACGTGGTCAGCGGCGGCGGCAAGTTCATCGAACCCGCCCGCTACTCCGCCGCCCGGCTGGAGCTCAAGGAGGGCCCGGTCACGGCCTGGTTCCACCTTCCCGGACGGCCCGCCCCGGAGATCCCCGTCGCCACCCCGGTCACCCGCCCGGAAGCCCACCCCGACGCGGGCGATGTGAGCGATGTGAGCGGCGTGGACGACGTGGACGGCGTGGACGGCGTGGACGGCGTGGACGGCGTGGAACAGGCAGCCCGCACCACCGACTCCGGTGACGTCGATGCCCGCTACCACGTACAGGGCGACATGTCCCAGCACACCGGCAACGTCTACCAGCAGCCCGTGCACATCGGCCGTCGGAAGGGCTGACCCCCATGAGCGACGAGGAACAGGCTGACGGCCCCCCGGACAACCCGTCCCCCGAAGCCGCCGACAAGGACGGCGACCGGGGCAAGGAGAGGGACAGGGACAGGGAGCGGGACAGGGACAGGGACCGGGGGAAGGAGAAGGGCAAGGACGGCAAGCCCTCTTCCGACGAGCCGAAGGACGGCGGCGACGGGGAGTCCGACGACGACGCGGACGAGAAGGAGTCGGAACGGGAGCGCGCCGCCGGGCGGTTCAGGGAGCACACCCGCAACCCGCTCGCGGAGGAGCAGGGCGAGGGCGGGCCCACCAGCCTCGCCGCCGCCTCGCGGACCCACGGCGACGCCCGGCAGATGTTCAGCAGTGGCCGGGACCTGCACAACTTCGACCGTACGCACATCGGCCGCGCCCATATCGGCGACACCTACGTCCAGTTGGACCCGCGTCGTGCGGGCATGCGCAGCGGCCCCGTACCCGCGGAGGAACTGCGCAGGCTCCGCCGGGCCCATGTGGTGCCGGACGGATACCGGCAGCTACGCAACGCGCTCACCGCGCGGCGGCTGCTGGTCCTCGGCGCCGCGCCCGGCACGGGCCGTACCAGTACGGCTCTCTCGCTGCTCGACGACATCACCAACTCCCTTGCCACGCAACCGGATACGGACGCGGGCACGGACCCGGACACCGGGGCCCCGGCCGACGTCCGGGTGCACCGGGTCGATCCGGACGGTGGGGTGCGGCAGCTGGCCGACTCCCTGGGCGGCGAGGAGGCGCGTCCCGGCACCGGGTACCTGCTGGAACTCTCCCTCACCCGGCCCGGTGTGCTGCCGCCCGACGAGATCGACCTGGACCGGCTGGCCGCGGCCCTGGCCGGCTGCCGGTCCTTCGCGGTCGTCGTGGTGACGGTCGGCTCCGCCGCGAACCCGCTGCTGGCGGGCCGGTACGGGATGCTCTGCCCGCCCGCGCCCACCCAGGAACTCCTCACCACCCGGCTCCGGGAGCGGCTTGAGGACCGTGCGGACGCGGCCGCCGAAGGCTCCCCGTCCACCTCCGAACTTCTCGCCCGCGCCGAGGAACTCACGGAGCGCGACGAGGTCCGCGACGCCGTCGGGCTGAAGGACCTGCGCCCCGCGGAGGCCGAGCTGTACGCCGCGCTGCTGGCCGGACACGTACTGGGGAGCGTCTCCTACGAGGATTTGCTGGCCGGCTGCCGGAGCCTGGCCGCCGAGCAGGCGCAGGAGTGGTTCACCGGGGTGGACCGGGCACTCGCCGCGCTGCCGGACGACGCGGAGGGTTCCACCGCGCGGGCCGCGGCGCTGTTCCACCCGGTGGCGTTCCGTATCGCACTCGCCGTGCTGGGCGGCGCCTCGCACAGCGCCGTGGCCGCCGCGGCCCATCTGCTGACCTGGGAGCTGTCCGTCCAGAGCGATCCGGACAACACCCCGGCCAGGCCGCTGTTCTGCGACGACCCGGACTCCGATCTGGCGCTCTCCAGGGCCGAGTTCAAGACCGGTCGGGTGGAGGTGGCGGGTGCGGAGGTGACGGCCCGGCTGATCTGGTATCGGGGCTCCGCCCTGCCCGGCGCGGTGCTGACCGAGGTCTGGGACCGGCACTTCCCGGCCCGCGCACCGATCGTGCGCTGGCTGCGGCTGCTGGCGGACGACCCCAGGCCCCAGGTGTGGATGCGCGCGGCGGTCGCCGCCGGGGAGCTGTGCGTACAGGACTTCGACCACGGTTACGCGGAGCTGGTCGGGCCGCTGGCCGAGGCGTCCACCGCGCGCCGCAGGTTCTTCGCGGCCACCATGATGGACCAGGCGGCCGGGCACGCCTCGCACCGCAAGGCGGTCCGCAAGCTCGTCGACGACTGGGTCAAGCACGGGACGGAGTCGCTGCGCTGGTCCGCGGCGATGGCGCTCGGGTACGGCAACGCCGCGGCCACGACCGACGACACCCTGGACGCCCTGGCCCGCATCGGGGTCCGGGACGAGGGCGAGCAGATGGCGGTCGCCTCGCTCAACGTCGTACGGCTGCTGGCGCTCCCGGACGGGGCGCGGGTGCTGCGGCGGATGACCGACTGGACGCGCCACAAGCTGGTGACGTACCAGGACCTCGGACTGGTCACCGCCGTCCGGCTGATGGTCACCTCCCTGGACGAGGTGCTGTTCGACGCCGCCGGTTCCCCGCTCGGGGACCTCCGGGACCGGGGAGACCGGCCGCTGGCGCTCGCCCTCGCCGCCTCGCGCCCCGAACTGGTGCGCCCAATGGCCGACCTGATGTGGACGGCCCTGAACACCGCACGGTCGAGCGACGTGGCCATGGACGCCCTGGAGTCCTTGCTGCGCACCGCCGTCCGCGAGAACGGCTCCGAACGGGCACGACCGGGACTGGCGGCACTGCTGCCCGTGCTCATGGCCGGGGAGCAGGACAGGCGGCGGCTGGACTGGCTGCTGCGCCGGATGATGAACGACCCCGAGAACCGGCTCACCGACACCAAGGCGCGCGACCTGTGGTGGCTCGCCGCGCCGCCGCGGGGCCGGACGGGCGAGGAGGAGAGGAATGGCTGAGAAGAAGGACGGCCCGGCACCGGCGGGCCCGCTGCTGCGGGAGTACGCGCCCACCGGAGTGTTCCGGCAGATGAGTGCCCGCACGGCATCGGTGCTGTTCTACCGGAAGGGCGGCTACAGCGTGGCCACCGCCTCCGGAATCGAGCACTTCGACAAACGGCCGCTGGCCCGGCCGCACACCGTGTGCGAGATCGCGCTCGGCACGTACGAGACGACGCTGAAGATGGAGCTGCCCGCGAAGGGCGGCGCCGCGTTCTTCCAGGTCGAGATCGACATCCACTGGACCGTGACGGATCCGCACCTGGCCGCCACCGAGGTGGTCACCGATGTCGCCAAACGGCTCACCGCCCCGATCCTGGAGCGGCTGCGCGAGGTCTCGTCCGACTTCCCGGTGGCCGAGGCGGAGCAGGCCAACCGTGCCATCACCAGCCACTGCGCCGGCGGGCGCTGGGCCGATCTGGGCTCCGATCTGGGCCTGCGCGTACGGCTGTACGTCAGGATGCGGATGGACGACCGGACGATCACGCACATGGACGACATCCGGGAGGCGCACGCCTCCGCCGAGGTGACCCGGGTGCACCAGGAGAAGTTCCGGGCCATGCTCCGGGGCGGCGAGCTGGACCAGCTCAGCTACATGCTGGCGGCCGAGCCCGAGGCGGCCAAGGACTTCCTGGAGAAGATCCGCCAGGAGGGCAGGCAGGACGAGAAGGACCGCGTCGACCGGCTCTTCGACATGGTCGACAGCGGCCAGATCCAGTCCAACGAGCTGGAGACGCAGGCACTCGCCCTCCTCAACAAGGGCCGCCGCCCCGTGCAGGGGCCGGTCGGAACGCTGCCCGCCCACCGCCGTCCCCCGCCCCCCGAGCTGGGGCCCGGGGACGCGGAGCCGTACGCCCCCGACTGGCTGATCGAGGAGGAGCCGCCCGCTCCGCGCGGGCGGCGGTCTTCCACGGGGGAGCCCGAGGACCGGGCACCTGAGCCGCCGCGCCGCCGCAGCCGGGACGCGGACGACGGATGGTCCTGGGCGGAGGAGGACTGATGACCGCCGACGGCGGGGCACGGACCTCCCCCGATCCGGTCGTCACCGTGCAGGGCGGGGGTCCGCACGGCGACGACCGGACGGGGGAACGCATCGCCGAACGGCTGCTCGGCACGGTCCGGGAGGACCTCGGCCGGGCCGACTCCAAGGCGGCGGTGCTCCTCTCCGGGGCGCTGGCGCTGCCGGCCTTCCTGATCGGACGTCACGGGGCGCCCGACTGGCGGGGGCCGGCGGACGCCGCGCTGATCGCGGCAGGGGTGCTCTGGATCATCGCGGTGACCGCGCTGGTCCGGGCGCTCATGCCGCGTACCGGCACGGTGCGCAGCGGGCGCGGGGTGACGTACTTCGGCGATCTGCTCGCCCCGTACGACCTGGTGCGGCTGTCCTCGGAGGTCGCGGAGGCCGGGCGCGATCCGGCCCGGTGGCTGCTCGTCCAGGCCGTGGACGTCAGCTCGATCCTGGCCGCGAAGTACCGGGCGATCCGCTGGGGCGTCGGCACGCTGGCACCGGCGGCGGCACTCGCCATGGGCTGGAGCCTGATCGCACGCTGACCGGGCTCCACCGACGTGCGTGCCACCGCGCGGCGCACATCACGCAGAACGCAGAGCCACAGAGCGACAGAGACTGAATAAGGGGACGGCCGTGGGAAGAGTCAGGGCAGGACGGCGGGCAGGAAGGGGCCGGCTGCGCCGGGGCGTGTGCTGCGCGCTGGGCGGCGCCGCGGTGCTCGCGTCCCTGTTGTCACCCGCCGGTCATGATCCGGTGCCGGCGGCCGCGTCCGAACCGGCCTCCGCGGCGGTCAACTACGCGGTCGGCGTGGACGAGTCCGCCAGCCTGGCGGCCTCCGACATGAAGGCGGAGAAGGCCGCCGCCTCGCGGATCGCGATCGGTGACGTCTCCGCGACCTCGAACGTCACCGTGTTCGGCTTCGCCGCCGCGGAGACCGGTGACCAGCGGGCGGTGGACCCGGTGTGCCCGCGCACCCAACTCGACGCGGCGGGGCGCGAGTCGATCGGCGCGTGCGTCGGCAAGCTGCGCAGCCGGAAGAAGAGCGAGGGCACCGGTACGGACTTCCCGAGCGCGATACGCCAGGGGGTGCACGATCTGAGCACCGGCACCGACCCGTCGGTCCCCCGGGTGCTGTTCCTCCTCACCGACGGCCGGATGGACGTCAGCGACAGCGAGAAGTACGGCGGCGAGGCGCACCGCGCGGCCGAGGGTGAGCGGCAGCTGACCGCGGCGCTCAAGGAGGCCGCCGCCCAGCAGGTCCAGATCTGGCCGCTGGGCTTCGGCTCCGCCCCCGACAAGGCGCAGCTCGACCGGATCGCGGCGGGCGGCTACCAGAAGGGCTGCGTCGAACTGCCCTCCGCGCGCCCGAAGGCCGGCAAGGTCTCCGGGGCGAAGGACGTCGGCCCGATGCTGGAGAAGATCTTCGCCGCGGCCCACTGCCTGCGCTACAGCCGGGGCCCCAGCGACCGGCCGCCCACCACGCTTGAGATCGGCGTCTCGCCGCTGGCGACCGTCGGCAGCATCGTGGTCGACAAGGGCGATCCGGAGGTGACGGCGACCTACTTCGACCCGAGCGGCCACAAGGTGCCCACCTCCGGCACGTACCGGAAGTCGAAGTTCGAGCTGGCGGGGTCCGGCTCCCCCGTGGAGGCGCTGAAGATCACCGACCCGGTGCCCGGCGTCTGGAAGGTGAAGGTCGAGGCGCCCGAGGGGCACCGCTCGCTGCCCGTCGGCGTCAGCGTGCTCTGGCACGGAGAGCTGCGCGGCTCCATCGCGATGGACCCGCCGTCGCCGCAGGCCGGGCAGCAGACGAAGGTGGCCATCCGGCTGCAGACCCGCGAGGGCTACGAGATCAAGGACCCGCGCGACTACGAGGGCCTGCGGGTACGCGGCGAGCTGACCGGTGACGGCTTCGAGCCGGTGGGGCTCACGCTGAACGACGACGGCACGGGAGCCGACCCCAAGAAGGGCGACGGCTCCTTCACCGGGACCGTGCGCATCCCGAAGGAGGCCGACGGGGCGCTGAAGGTGACCGGCACGCTGACCGCCTCCGGGCTCACCGCCGACGTCCGCAGCGAGAGCGGCGAGGTCCCGCCGGGCGAGCCGGCCGTCGTCGCCGGGCTCACCATGCCCGCCGCCGACGTCCATCCCGGCGCCACCGTCGAGGGCACCCTGTCGGTGCACAACACCAGCGACGCCCCGCACACCCTGCGGCTCTCCGTCGCCGACATCGGCCGCGACATGCTCACGGTCGACCCGGCGCGGATCGTGCTGAAGCCCGGCGAGACCGGCACCCGGAAGGTGAGCGTCGAGGTCGCCCCGGCCGACGTCTTCGGGGAACGGCTCGGTGACGACGGGCTGTCGCTGGGCGGCACCCTGACCGTCGTCGACGACACGGACTCCCGGCGCACGCTGGTGCAGTCCCCGCTGTCGGTGCGGGTGACGCCGGAGCCCGGGATCTGGGCCAGGTACTGGTGGGCGTTCATGGCCGGGGCCGTGCTGCTCGTCCTCGTAGCCGTGGCCGTCATCGCCTGGCGCAAGCAGGGCAAACGCGACCGGGACCCGTACGGCCTGCTGCTCCAACTGGTCTCCCCGGAGGGCGACATCCTCAGCGAGCACCCGGCCGGGCACGGGCACAAGCAGTGGTACGAGTTCACCGTGGTGGAACCCCATCGCAGCCCGCGCATCGAGCGCCGCACCCACGGCCAGTACGCCGTCCAGCGCAGCCCCGAGGGCGGAGCCGTCCTGCGCAAGCGCGGCAGCGGGCGCACCAGACTGCCCGTCCAGGGCCGGGTCGAGCTCACGGAGACCCTGAGCCTGGCCCTCGGTACCCCGCCGGGAGGCCCCGCCGCGGGTCCGGCCGCGCCGGCCGCGGACGGGGGCGCGAACAGCTACGACGACACGTACCTGTGACGCGCGGGGGCGGGCCGGTGCGCCGGAACCCCCGCCCCCCGTACACGGGCCCATGGACGTATCGAGGACGTACGGACGTACCGAGGACGACCCGGCTGTCACACCGGCCGGAAGCGGGGAGGAAAACATGAAGATCTTCCAGCCGATGCTCTTCGTCGGACTGGGCGGCACCGGTGGCCTGGTCGGCGCGGAGCTGGAGCGCAAACTGCGCGCCGAACTGTGCGGTCCGGACGGTGTCGCGCTCAGCCACCTGGGCGGCCACGCCCCCTACCAGCTGCCGGACTGCCTGCAGTTCGTCTACGCGGACTACAGCGAGACCGATCTGCAACGGCTGCCGCAGTTCAATGTGGACCCCTCGCTGCGGGCCGCGTACGCCCGCACCTCCCGGGCCACCCACAACCTGCTGCCCAACTTCGACAGTTCGCCCGAAGTGACCAAGATGCTGCGGGCCAGCCTGCGCGACGAGGTCGCCGACTGGCTGCCGCCGCGCGTCGACGAACCGAAGGTCACCCCGCTCCACAACGGTGCGGGCCAGCTGCCCACCGTCGGCCGGGCCGCGCTCTTCGCGACGCTCAGGCACAGCCTCGCCCCGGTCCTGGAACCGCTGCTCCAGGCGATCGACGCGATCGCCAGGGCCGGGGGCGAACTGGCCGAACTCGGCGGCGGCAAGGCGACCGGCTGCGATGTGTTCGTCGCCTTCTCGGTGGCCGGGGGCACCGGCGCCGGGATCTTCCTGGACTATCTGCACCTGATCAACTACGCGTTCCAGCTGCGCCGGTTCGACGGGGTGAAGATCTACCCCCTGGTCGTGATGCCGTCCTCCTTCTCCGCGTCCGGCGGTGGCGGCCGGGAGGCGGAACTCAACGCGGCCCGCGCCCTGGTCGACCTGTTCCGGCTGGTGGACGGGCAGAACGCGCCGACGGAGGGCGAGGAGATCGGCGACCTGGACCACAGCCCCGGGAACGGCATCCGCTACCCCGGCATGACGCCGATCCGGCTGCGGACCGGCATCCTGCCCACCGCGTTCCTGTTCAGCCCGACCGCGGGCATCCGCCAGGACGACCTGCGCCGCTCCATCGTCTCCCTGGTGATGTCGCTGATCGGCACCGAGCTGGGCGACGGGCGCTCCAGGGGCCGGGCGACGGCGGCGGACGACGACTTCCAGACGTTCGCCGCGTCCTTCATCAACCGAGGGGTGCAGCGCAGCGCCGTCTCCCCGACCGGGATCGGCAGACAGGGCGTCTCCACCAGCCTGGTGGCCTCCATGACCGCGCCGATGGACCAGCTGGCCGATCTGGTGGCGGGCCGGCTGCTGCGCAAGGCGGTCACGGACCTGGTGGAACGGCCGCGCGCCACGCTGCGGGAGAGCGCGGTGCCGCTGATCCGGCAGCTGTTCACCGATTCCCAGCTCGAAGAGCTGTGGGAGCGCAAGCAGTTGGACGTTCCGGAGCCCGATCCGCTGCCGCGCGGCAGCAAGGCCATCGAGCAGGCGCTGGCCGAGCGCAGCGCGGACATGCAGCGGCTGCTCTCCGACCTCCAGTTCAAGGCCGACCGGCAGGCCGCCTCGATGGCCGACCGGTTCTCGCCGCGTCCCGCCATCGACAAACTCCTCCAGACCGTGGACCCGTTCCTGGCCGAACGCGTCGTACGGGGCGTCCCCGGCGCCGACGAGCGGATCGCCCGGCTCGGCTTCCTGGGCATGCTCAACAGCCGGGCCGGCGCGCCCCCGCGTCCGCAGGGGGTGACGGAGCAGCCGCCCAAGAACCCCCGGATCAAGGGCCGGCTGGCGGGGATGTCCCCGGCGCGCTGGGGCGACGACGACGTGCAGGACGCGCTCCGGGCGCAGGACCGGTGGTACCAGTGGCGCAGCCGGACCGTCTGGCACGAGGCCTGGCGCGAGCAGCAGCAGCGCTGGCAGTCCCACGCGGACACCGCGGGCACCGATCTGGGCCGCCTGGTGAACGCCTTCCGCAAACACTCCGACCAGGAGCGCAAGGTCTCTGCGCAGAAGGGCCTCGAACTGTACGAGGACCGCACCGGCATCTCGTACCTGCTGCCGCCGCAGCGCACCCTCAACCACTTCTACGAGGACCTGGTCACCCGGCTGATCCGCCGGGAGGGGCTGCGGGAGCACGACGACGAGGCCGCGCTGCTGCTCAAGATGATCGACGGTGACACCTGGCGCCAGGTCCACACGCTCAGCCGGCGCAGCCCGGACAGCGCCGTCGGCGTCGTCAAGGCGCAGCTGGAGGGGCGGATCACCCGGCTGTTCGCGGAGAGCGGCGAACAGCTGGAGGAGCGGCCGCTGTTGCCCCCGATGGGCACCCTGCTGGCCGCCGCCGCGGGTGACGCGGACGCCGCGGACCAGGTCAGCAAGGAGGCCCTCGACCTGTTCGGCCGGAAACTCACCGGGCTGCTTCCGGTGGGCTTCACCCCGGAGGGCACCGGGCCGCTGCGGGTGCTGGTCACCCACCCCAGGGTGCAGGCCGTGGACGAGGTGAAGGAGTACCTCGGCAAGACGCTGCGGCTGCCGTCCGACGCGAAGAACTCGGTGGACTACCGGGGCGTGGAGAGCGACTCCATCACGGTGGTCCTGTTCCGCAGCGAGATGAGCCTCACCCAGGTGCCGGAGGCCCGCAAGGTGCTGCGGCAGTGGGCCAGGGCCAAGGAGTCCGAGCAGGCCCAGGACGTGCTGCGCTGGCGTCAGCGGCTCGGTTACCGCGACAGCTGGATGGTGAGCAGCGAGGAGGACCGCCGCACGATCCTGCACCGGCTGCTGTGCTGCATGTGGAACGGCCAGGTGGACGTCGTGGACGGTGACCCGGCGTCGCCGGACCGGGTGCGGCTGCGGCTGTTCCCGGAGACGGGTCCGAGCGTGCCCGGGGTCCGGCTGCGGCTCGGTGACTTCCCCGGCGGGGTGTCGAGCTGGGCGGAGCTGTTGCGGGCGTACGAGCGCTGGACCGTTCTCGACGACGAGCGGACCGTGGAGGACTACTGCCAGGGGCTGATGGGCGCCCAGCCGCTGGGTCTGGCCAGGACCGGCAGCGATCCGCATCCTCTCTTCGTCGAGCTGGTCGAGAAGATCGCCCCGCGCCAGCTGGAGCTGCTGGCCGAGCGCAGGGAGCGGGGCGGCGAACGGGTCGAGGGCTGGGTCCGGCCGCTGTGGGAGTTCTGGGCGGAGACGCTGCCGGCCGCGCTGGACGCCGAGTTCGGGGACCAGCGCGCGGTGCAGCCGACTCTGCGCACCCTGCTGGAGCACGTGCGCGGCGGTACGCCGAAGCCCCGGGCACAGAGGGAGTTCCCGGAGCCCCGGCGCCCGGTGGCCGATGACGACGACTGGGGCACCTCGCCGGGCGCCTCCAGCGGCTACGCGGCCGCCAGGAGCGGTGACGGCGGCGGCAGCGGGGGTGGCGGTGGCGGCAGTGCGGCGTACCGGGAACGGGAGCCGTACCCCGAGCCCGAACGCGCCCCCCGGCGCGCCCCCGAACCCGAGCCGTTCGCACGCCCGGACCGCGAGACGTACCGGGACCGGGACCAGGACCGCGAGACGTACCGGGACCGCGAGACGTACGACCCGTTGGCGGAGGACCCGGACGACGAGATGTCCGGCGGCCGCTCCCGGCGCACCCCGCCGCAGGACCGTAACGACAGGCCGGCGCCCTGGGACAAGGACCCCCGCGACCGGAGCACGTACCGGGACCACGACGACTACGGCGACCGCGACAGTGACAGCGACCGCTACCGGCGCGGCTTCCTGGACGGTGATGCGGAGTGATCCCGCGCGAGGACGCCGCCACCGTCATCCACCTCGACCTGCGCAGCGGCGCGGCGGCGCTCGACGACGCCGCCGCGCTGCGGGCCAAGGTCGCCCGGCAGCTGGGCCTGGCCGGGCTGCCCGACCCCGACGATCCGCTGTTCCTGGTGGTCGACACCCCGGCCGGACTGCTCGACCACCAGCGGCAGTACGAACTGCTCACCACCTACCGCGCCGTGGGCGAGGTCAGGATGCTCGTCCTGCTGGTGGGCAGCGCACCCGGTTCGTACGCCGGTGAGGACGAGGCGTTCCAGCCGGACCGGCGGCTGGCACGGCCGTCGATACTGCGGTCCTCCGGGATCGCCCTGCTGTGGGCGGGCGATCTGCGCTCCGCCCGCACCGCGCTGGAGCAGCCCGCGCCCGACGACCCGGACGCCCTGGCCGTCCTGGTGGACCTGCTGTCGGTCCCGGACGTCTTCCTGCGGGTCCTCGAAGACCTCGGCTCGCTGCCGGAGGCCGTCGGGACGCCCGGGATACGGCTGCTGGAGCAGGACCTGCCCCCGGACGTACGGGACAGGGCCTGGCGCGACGCGCTGCGGCGGTTCGCGGGCGAGGACACGGAGCCGGGGGCGGAGCTGCCGGTGGCCGCGTGGTCCGGCGCCGATCTGCCGGAACCGCTGCGGGGGCTCGCCACCGGCCGGACGGGCCGCGACCAGCGGCACCGGGAGCCGGGCGGGATGGCGGACAGCGCGTACGGCTCGTGCGCGGGGGCCCTGGACCAGGCCCGCGGCACCCTGTCCGAACTGCGTTCCCTGACCGGGCTGTTGCGGGCCTCGCACCGGGAGGCGTTCGAGGCGGATCTCGACCAGGCCCGCGAGGCGCTCGGCCAGTACCGGGAGCTCGTCACCAACGCCCTGCACAGCGACGGCGGCTCGGGCACGGCGCGCTCGGCCGCGGAGGCGGCGGCCCGGCTCTCGGCCCTCGGGCTGCGGGTGCCGTCGGCCGAGGGGGTGGGCGAGCGGATCGGTGAGGGGCTGCGGGAGTTCGCGGGCAAGCTGATGGGCCAGAAGCTGGCCCTGCGCGCGGTGGCCCAGCGCTTCACCGGGCTGGCCGGGCAGGTGGAACCGGTCCCCGGCTCCGCGCTGCTGCCGAAGCTGGCCGACCACTCCGCGGAGGCAGTGGCACGGCGGTCAGGGACGCGTGGCGGCCCGCTGCCCGATTTCGTCACCGGTCCGGCGGCGACCGCCCTGGCGGCCGTGGCGGGGGCGCTCGGCGCGCTGTGGCAGTGGCCCCTCGCGCTGCTCGCGGTCATCGTGCCGGTGGTGTTCTTCGGCGGGGCGGGGCTCGGCGCGTCCCGGCTCCGCGACGAGCCGGCGGCCCACCGCTCGGCAGGACCCCGGATCGGGGCGCTCTGCGGCGCCGCGGCCGGGCTGGTCGTCGCGTACACGACGGACCCGCCGCTCTGGCTGAGCACCGCCGGGTTGCTGGTGGGGGCCGTCCTCGCGGTGGAGACGGCCCGCAGGATCTGGGACGCGGCGGCCGCCTACTGGGCCGCGGGCCAGGGGGCGACGGCGCTGCGCCGGGCCCTGGACGGGCTCGACGGGCTGCTGGCCGAGGTGGTCCGCGAGCACTGGGCGGCCGAGGAGCGGCTGTACTGCGCGGACGCGGCACGGTCCGTCGCCGGGATGCTGCGGGCCACGGCGGCCGCCGCGGACGCCGAGGCGGTACCCGTACCGGCGCGGGCCCCGGCGCACGCGGGGCCGGTGTCCGGCCCGTCGGCAGAGGGCGACTGGCTGGACAGCTCGTCGGCCCTGGAGGACGACGTGCTCGCCGCGCCCGACGACGAGGACGGCGACTGGGCGAACGAGTACTCCTGGCAGGAGGAGCGGGCCTGGGACGAGCCCGCCTGGGACGAGCCGGCGGGCGGGGCGCCCGCCGACGCCATGCCCGCGGACCCGTGGAAGGACAGCACCGCCGCGACCCCGCGCTGGCTGGACCGCGAGACCGGGGAGGGCGGCTCTGAGCTGGTCGCCACCCTGGCCGACGACCTGGCGGACGCCGCGATGGTCGCGATGACCCCGTACTGGGGCGCCGTGGAACGCGGCCAGGCAGGCACCCACACCGTCCACAGCACCGAGGAGCGGGTGCGCAAGCTGCTCTCCGCCGCCCGCCACCACCTCCAGCACAACGGAGTACTGGCACCGCCCCCGTTCGCCGCCGGACACCGCAACCGCACCAGCTCCGCGAACCTGCTGGGCACCGACCCGCACGGGCTCGCCGAACTGGTCGGCGCCGAGACGGAGCGGCGGGCCGTGGTCCAGCTGTCCTCGCCCGAGCAGGGGACGCTCCTCAGCCGCGACCCAGACGCCTCGGTATGGATCCGCTTCGCACCGCAGGCCGTCCGCGGCGAGGTCGAGACGGCCTGGCGGGCCATCGGCTCGCCGCACCCGCAGGACGTGCTGTGGACCTCGTCGGGCCGCTACGCCGGACTCGTCCGGCTCACCCCGCTGCGCTTCGGCGTGGTGGAGAACATCCGGCCCTACCAGAGCCCCCCGAGCCCCCGGAACCCTGCGGGCGACTGGCTGGAGTACGAAGCGAAGGACGGCGACGACTGGTGACCAGCACCTCTCACTCGCAATCGGCGGATCCGGAGGGACCGAGGCGGACCGTGCTCTCGTTCAACACGCCGGATGGCGGGCGCCGCACCGCGCCCGCCCGCCTCGCCGCGCGCGAGTCCCGCCGCGACGCGCAGCTGCCCCAGCGGATCCGCAGCGGCATCCTCGACGACGTGGGCCAGAGCTGCGTCCAGGTGTGGCTGACCCCCGCCGACGCCAAGAACCCGGCGGCCCGCGCCCTGCTGGACAGGGAGACGGGCACCGCCCTGCGTCTGTACCGGCTCTTCCCCGACTCCCGCGACCTCCGCGACTTCCGCAAACCGTCGAACGCGTCGCTCTTCCCGAGGATCATCGGCCACGAGCTGGACACGCCGGAGCCGTACCTGCTGTACGAGCCGCCGCGCGGCTTGCCCGCCGCCCGCACGCACGTGATGTCCGCGACCGATCTGCGGCCCCTCGCCCACGGCCTGATGCGGGCCATGTCCCTGCTGGACGGCCAGGGCCTGGTGCCCCTCGGTATCTCGCCGGGCACCGTGCTGTGGGACGGCACCTCGCTCCAGCTCTGGGGGCTGGAGGCGGTGGTCCGCACCGGGCAGCCGAGGATCCGGTGGGGCCGGACGCCCTACTGCTCGCCCGAACAGCGCCGCGCGGAGGGGCTGACAGACCCCCGCGACGGGGTGTGGAGCGCCGCCCAGGTGCTCTACCAGCTGGTCACCGGCCGGCCGGGCCCCGCGGACCGGGCGCCCGCCGATCTCGCCTCGCACCGGGTGCTGGCCGAAACGCTGCGGGGCGCCTTCGCCCCGCTCGCCCGGGACCGGCCGACGCCCGCCGCGCTGCTCGACCTGCTGGAACCCGGCGCGTCCCGGCGCCTCGCGCTCGACGCACCCGCCGACGAATCGCTCCCGCACCGGGAGGCGTTCGAGCAGACGCTGCGCCTCAAGCGGGAGGCGCCCGCCGCCGAACCGTACGACGAGCAGGACGCGGCGGCGGCCGGCGAGGTGGTCTGCCCGTACTGCCTGGAGAACATCCAGCTCGACCTCGGCTCGCTGTTCGTCACCGACAGCAGGATGCAGTACCAGCCGCTCAACCCCTCGGGCATCGCCAACCCGCTGCGGCGCCAGGACATCATGCGCGGCGCCGTACAGAAGTGCACCGCCGATCCGGAGTTCCCCGAGCACTTCATCCCGGTGCCCTATCTGACGTACGGAAAGCCGCTGACCATCGCGATGGTCGGCCAGTCCTCCACCGGCAAGAGCCATCTGCTGACCCAGATGATCGCGGCGATCACCGACGGCGGCCTTGAGCCGTTCGGCCTGCAGTGGCAGTCCGTCAACCCGGCGCAGCACGCGCGGTTCGTACGGGAACGGGTCCAGCCGCTGCGCGACGGCCAGGTCCTCGACCACACCAGCGGCGTCGGCCTGGACGGCTTCGCCCGCTTCGTGGAGTCCCTGCTGATCACCGACGCGCGGGGGCAGGTACGGCCGGTCGCCTTCTTCGACCTGGGCGGCGAGGACCTCGTGCGGACCGACTCCGCGCTCCGCTTCCTGCTCGGGGTCGACGCCATGGTCTTCGTCGTCGACCCCGCGCTCGCCCTCCCGCTGCCACAACTGGACCACGCCAGGCAGCACTTGGGCCTTGAGGTGAACCGGGACGGCGACCTCGCCTTCGCCACCGTGCTGGACCGGCTGCCGAAGAACGGCCCCTACCTGGACGTGACGGCCGCGATGGTGCTCGGCAAGGCCGACCTGCTGCGCTTCCAGCCCCCCGTGGACCGCTGGCTGGGCGAGGCCGCGCCCACCGCGCTCGACCCCGCGCTGGCCCGCGAGGAGAGCGCGGACGTCTACGCGTTGCTGCGCCGGCTCGCCGGGCAGGCGTGGCTGCGCCCGTTCGACACGATCCGCCGGTGCACCCTGCACGTCTCCTCCGCCACCGGCGGCCAGGAGGCCGAGGGCCGCTACCCGGCCGGCTCCGGCCCGCGCCGGGTGCTGGAACCGCTGCTGTCGCTGCTCGCGATGCACGGACTGATCGAAGTACCGGGCGGCGCCGAGGCGTTCGCGGTGGGAAAGGCGCCCGCGCTGGAAGCGGTACCGCTGTCGGAAGCGAGTGACTCCCCGAGAGAGGAAACGAAGTGAGCGACTTCCACGACCGGGGGCCCGCTCACCGGGACCCGGCCGGACCGCGCGGTCAGGGCGGGCAGCGGCCCCGGCGGCGCGGCGAAGGACCGGGCACGGTGCACCAGGCGGTCTTCCGCTGGGAGGGCAACCAGGGCCGCCAGGGCACCGGCATGAAGGCCGTCGCGCACTCCTGCCCGGCCGAGCTCGCCGACGAACTGGGCCGGGAACTGGGCCCGTTGCTGTGGGTGTCCGGCACGGCGGCCCCGTACCCGAGCGTCGTGCGCACCCGTACGGCCGACGACCGGATCATGCTCGTCCGCCGCTGGCCCACCACGGACCGGGGCGGCCGGCCCAGCACGGTCAGCCATGCCCTGATCGGTGACGCGCGGAGCCTGGGGACGGAGATCTGCCTCGGGCTCGCCTACGGCAAGTGGATCAGCCCCCGGGAGTCCGCGGAACAGGCCTCCGGAGACCTGAAACTGGTGCCGCTCTCAAGGCTGAAGCCGCTGGCGTCGCAGCAGCTGCCCGGTATGACGAACCAGCTGGCGAGCGTACGGCGCACGCTGATCCTGGTCGCCGCGGAGTGGCTGCGCGATCCGGAGCAGCGGGTGTCGCTCCTGACGGACGAGGTGGACCCGGGCGGCGGGCTCGACCGGGCCGATGTGCCGCTGGTGTACCTGGGGCTGTACCGGCTGTTCGGTTCCTGGCTGGGCCGGGACTGGACGTTCGCCACCTACGACACGTCCGACACCCATCAGCTGCGCCTGATGTGCGTCTCGCGCTGGGAGCCTGACGCGGGAGGCTCCGGTCCACTGGCCCGGGTCACCGGACGGTTGACGGGCGGGCAGAAGTTCGAACACGCGGCGGCAGCCCAGCTGGTGAACCACCTCCTGGCCCACCCGACCGCCGCCCCGGGGGTGCCGCAGCTGACCGAGCTGCTCAAGGACGGCGCGGCACTGGACTGGCACCGGCGGCGCGCCCTGCTTCAGGAGATCCTTTCCCTCCCCGGACCCCGGCGCGGCGACCGCCCCGCCGCCGCCCCGGAGCCTCCTCGCGCCCCCGACCCGGAACCGGAACCGGAACAGGACCCGGACCCGGGCTACGACGCGCTGCCACCGGCCGAACCCCCTGAGCCGCTGCCCGAACCCGCTGCCCCGCCGCCCCCCGCGGTGCCACCGGCGCACTCGCCCCGGACGCAGCCTCCGCCTTCGTCTCCGCACCGCGGCGAGCCGCCCGTATCCGGGTACCCGCGGCTCCCGGGCGGCTACACGCCCGCCGCTGCCGCCCGCGAGACGACGCTCCGCGAGGCTCTCCGGCGCGGCGACACCGCCGGACACCGTGCGCTCGCGGAACGCCTGCGCACCGTCCCCGACGAGGAGCTGCTGGCCGAACTGCGTTCCGGGAGGCTGCCGCAGGCATCCCTGGAGCTGTTGCTGAACGAGCTGGGGAGAGCCGGCCGGACTTCGGACCGGCCGGATCCGGTGCGCCACGAGCTGTGCGGGGAAGTGCTCCGCAACGGCCTGTACTTCACACCGAACAGGCCGGGCGCGGAGGCCGTCTCGCGGATGGCCCTGGCCGAACAGTCGGCCGCGCTGTTCACCTGGGCCGTCGCTCCGCTGGCCCGGGACGAGCGCTATCTGCTCGACCTCCAGGAGCTGGTGCACCACACGAGCCGGGACCGCGACCCCCGGGCGGCCGACTGGCTCTGGCAGCACATCACCGACCCGCCCGGCGGCAGCGCGCCCGATCTGCCGCCCGCTCTGTGGCTGCACATCCTGCGCGCCAAGGACACCCGAACCACCCCGGTGCCATACCTGACCTCCCCCTCCCCCTCCCCCTCCCCTGCTCCCACTGCCACCCTCGCCCCTGCCCCCGCCCCCGTTGCGGTTTCGCCGTCGCCCCCTCGGAAACCGCCGGGCCAGTGGAGCCAGGTCACCGAACTGGCGAACAACGTGGGCTGCGTGCTGGGGTGCGCCGTCCTGCTGCTCGCCGTGCTGATCGCGATCGTGGTCGCCTCCGTGTGACGACGCCCGCCGGGCCGGGGACCGCGACGCGTGTGGGCTGTTCCGGGAGCCTTTCGGGTTTCCGGAAGAAATCTGCGGCGCGGTGTCGAGGACCGTCCGGCGGTTCCGACGTCCCCTGTGAAAGCCGCCCACGAGGGGCGGCGGGAACGGACAGAGGGAGCGGAAACGATGAAGTACATGGTGATGGTGCAGGGCTCGCAGGCCGGCTACGAGGCGATGCGCGGCAACGCGAGCGCCGGTACCCCGGCCTGGAGCGAGAAGGACGTGCAGGCCATGTTCGCGTTCATGGGCGCGGTCAACGACGATCTCGCCGAGAGCGGCGAGCTCATCGACGCGAACGGGCTGACCGAACCGGCCAGGACGCGGTTCGTCCAGGCGGGCGAGGACGGCCGTCCGGTGGTCACCGATGGTCCGTACGGGGAGACCAAGGAGGTGCTCGCCGGGTACTGGGTGCTCGACTGCGAGAGCCTGGAACGGGTCACCGAGATCGCCGCGCGCGTCGCGCAGTGCCCGGTGCCCGCCGGTTCGCCCAGCAGCGCGGTGGTCATCCGGCCGATCGACGACCTCGGAGGCGATGTGTGAGACGTACGAGCGAGGTCGAGGACCTGCTGCGGCTGCACGCCCCGCAGGTCCTCGGCGCGCTGGTGCGCCGGTACGGGCACTTCGACCCGGCAGAGGACGCGGTGCAGGAGGCGTTGCTCGCCGCCGCCCGGCAGTGGCCGGAGCAGGGGGTGCCGGACAATCCGCGCGGCTGGCTGATCCGGGTGGCCTCCCGGCGACTGGTGGACCGGCTGCGCAGCGACGACGCCCGGCGTGCGCGTGAGGAGGCGGCGGCCGCGCTCACGCCCCGGGACGCGTTCACCGCGCCGCCGACCGACGAGGTCGCGCCGGGCGGCAGCCGGGCACCGTCCGACGACGACACCCTCACCCTGCTCTTCCTGTGCTGCCATCCGGAGCTGGCCCCGGCCGCGCAGATCGCGCTCACGCTGCGGGCGGTCGGCGGGCTCACCACGGCCGAGATCGCCCGCGCCCATCTCGTCCCCGAGGCGACGATGGCCCAGCGGATCAGCCGGGCGAAGCGGAGGATCCGGGGCGCGGCCTTCGTCCAGCCGGGTCCGGCCGACCGGGACGGGCGGCTCGCGGCCGTGCTCCAGGTGCTCTACCTGATCTTCAACGAGGGCTACACGGCGACCTCCGGCCGGTCCCTGCACCGCGCCGAGCTGGCCCGGGAGGCGATCCGGCTGACCCGCTCCGTGCGCCGGCTGCTCCCCCGGGACGGCGCGGTGGCCGGGCTCCTCGCGCTGATGCTGCTGACCGACGCCCGCAGCGCCGCCCGCACCGGCCCCGACGGCGAACTGGTCCCGCTCGACGAACAGGACCGCACCCGCTGGGACCGGGCGGCCGTCGCCGAGGGCATCGCACTCGTGGAGGAGGCACTGCGCGAGGGCCCGGCCGGGCCCTACCAGGTGCAGGCGGCCATCGCGGCGCTGCACGACGAGGCACCCCGCGCCGAGGACACCGACTGGCCGCAGATCCTCGCGCTGTACGACGTACTCGTACGCATCGCCCCCGAGCCGATGGCCGAACTGGGCCGGGCCGTCGCCGTCGCGATGGTGCACGGGCCGCGGGCCGGGCTGGCCGAGGCCGACGCGCTCCGGGACCGGCTCGCGGGCAACCACCGGCTGGACGCCGTCCGCGCCCACCTGCTGGAACGGGCCGGTGACCCGGCGGGCGCCCGCGCCGCGTACCTCGCGGCGGCCGCCGCCACCCTGAGCCTTCCCGAATCCCGCTACCTGCACGGCCGCGCGGACCGGCTCGACGGGTGAGCGGCGGCTCCCCCGCCGCGTGCCGGTGCCGATGTCACACTCCTGCCCCCGGCAGCACTCTCAGGGTGTAACCGCGACAGGAGGCACCTGATGTACGAGCCCGCCCCCGGCCCCCGGCCCGGACAAGAGCCGGGCCCCGGCCCCGGCGACGCCACCGAGGTGTTCGTCGACCATCGTGAGCTGCTGTTCTCGCTCGTCTACAACATGCTCGGCAGCGTCACCGACACCGAGGACGTCCTCCAGGAGACCTGGCTCTCCTGGACCGCCCGCCACGAGGCGCCCGACGCGGAGCGGATCGAGAGCCCGCGCGCCTACCTCGTACGGATCGCCGTGAACAAGGCCCTCTCCCGCCGGGCGGACATCAGCCGCCGCCGTGAGACGTACGTCGGTACGTGGCTGCCGGAGCCGCTCGTCTCGACCGGCGAGACCCCGCCGCCCGCGGACGACGAGACCGCGGACCGGGCGGAGCGGGCCGAGTCCGTGTCGATGGCGATGCTCGTCGTGCTGGAGACGCTGAGCCCGCTGGAGCGCGCCGTCTTCATCCTGCACGAGGTGTTCGGCTACGCACACACGGAGACCGCCCTGATCCTGGACCGCAGCCCCGCCGCCGTGCGGCAGCTGGCCCACCGCGCCCGCGACCACGTCCAGGCCCGCCGGCCGCGCCACCGCCCCGATCCACTGCTGCACCGCCGGGTCACGGAGCGCTTCCTGGACGCGGTGTTCGGCGGCGATCTGGCCGCGCTGATGCGGCTGCTCGCCCCCGACGTCACCCTCTGGGCCGACGGCGGCGGGAAGTCCCCGGCGGCCGGACCGCACCCGGTGCACGGCCGCGACAACGTCGCCCGGCTGCTGATCACCCGCGCCTCGCACCGCGACGGCCTGGAGATCGCCTACCGGCAGGTCAACGGCGACCCGGCCGCGGTGCTGTTCAGCGGCGACACCCCGTTCGCCGTGATGGTCCTCGACCTGGCACCCGGCGGTGAGCGGATCAGCGACATCTACAACGTGGCCAACCCCGACAAGCTGCCGCCCGCGGAGCACGAGAGCTGAGCGCGCGAACACAGCGCGGGAACGGAGAGAGATCATGCTGTTCGTCCTCTACACAGTGGTCACCGTGGTGACCGCCGCCCTCAACACCATGTCCGCGGTACTCGACTTCCGCCGCTACGAACCGATCCTCGTCAACATGGAGAAGGCGGGAGTCCCCGCCTCGTCGCTGTTCGGTCTTGGCGTGCTCAAGGCGGCGGGCGCCGCCGGGCTGCTCGTCGGCTTCGCCGTCCCGCTGATCGGCACGGCCGCCGCGGTGGGGCTCGCGCTGTTCTTCGTCGGAGCCATCGCCGTCCATCTGCGCGCCCACGACCACGGGTACTGGCTGCCCGGCATCTTCCTGCTGCTGGCCGTCGGCTCCCTCGTACTGGGGGTGGCCCACCGAGGAGCCTGGTGACGGGAACGGACGGGGAAACGGCCGAAAGCGGCGGCAAACGGCTGCAATCGGCGGCGAACCGCTCCGCCCACGGTGATGGTGCTGGCCGTCGCACCCCGCTCTCGCGATGATCGGGCCATGACCAAGAGCGACAACGGACGAGACATCACCCTCCGGATCGCCCAGCAGCCGGAGGCGGACGAGCTCCTCGCGCGCAGTCCGCTCGCCGCCCTCGTGGGCATGCTGCTGGACCAGCAGGTGCCGATGGAGTGGGCCTTCTCCGGCCCGTACGCCCTGGCGCAGCGGATGGGCGGGGACGATCTGGACGCCCACGAGATCGCCACGTACGACCCCGAGGCGTTCGTCGAGCTGTTCACCGCCAAACCCGCGTTGCACCGCTACCCGGGCTCCATGGCCAAGCGGGTGCAGCAGCTGTGCCAGTACCTGGTGGCGCAGTACGACGGGGTGGCGAGCGCGGTGTGGGACGACGCCGCCACCGGGGCAGAGCTGCGGAAGCGGCTGAACGCGCTGCCCGGGTACGGCACCCAGAAGTCCCAGATCTTCCTGGCGCTGCTGGGCAAGCAGTTCGGCGTCCGGCCGCCGGGCTGGCGCGAGGCGGCGGGACCGTACGGGGAGGACGGCTCGCACCGCTCGGTCGCCGACATCACAGGGCCCGAGTCGCTCGCCGAGGTCCGGGCGTACAAGCAGGAGGCCAAACAGGCCGCCAAGGCCGCGAAGGCCGCCGCCAAGGGCAAATAAGCGCGGCGGCCCCGCTCACAGAATTCCGGCATAGCCGCTTATATGCCCTTGCGACGGGCGGTGCAGTCCGGCTCCATGGCTGCGCCCGGAGGCTCCAGGCCGGTAGGCTTTCCGTGTGATCTTCAAGCGCATCGGAAATGGGCAGCCGTATCCCGACCACGGCCGGGAAAGCACCCGGCAGTGGGCGGACGTCGCGCCGCGCCCGGTCCGCCTGGACCAGCTCGTGACCACCAAGGGCCAGCTGGATCTCGAAACGCTCCTCGCCGAGGACTCCACGTTCTACGGCGATCTGTTCGCGCACGTCGTGAAGTGGCAGGGCGACCTCTACCTGGAGGACGGGCTGCACCGCGCCGTCCGGGCCGCGCTCCAGCAGCGCCAGGTCCTGCACGCCCGCGTGCTCGAACTCGGCTGAGACACCACACCGCTCACCGCCGTTCGGGGTTCGTTCGGGTGCATTCCCACTCGGACGGGTGCGATCCATTGATCATTTAGTAGGCATCATCACCGGGTCGCACTACGCTGCGCCCATGAGCATGCTCACTCCCCCAGGCATGGGCGGAAAGTACCGCATCACGGGTGACAAGTACCCGCGCATGCGGCGTCCCCGCCGCCGCAGCAAACTGGTCCTCGCGACCGTCGCCTCCGTGGCCGCCCTAGGCGTGGCCGGATGGGGCACGCTGCAGCTCATCGATGTCTTCACGGGCGGCGACAAGACGGCCAGCGCGGCCGACCGCAAGGCGGACTGCCCGTCCGCCGAGCCGTCCGCGCACGCCGTGGCGCTGCCGAAACCCGCGAAGATCAAGGTGAACGTCTACAACGCGACCCCGCGCGGCGGGCTCGCGAAGGCGGCGGCCGATGAGCTGAAGAAGCGCGGGTTCGCGATCGGCAAGGTCGGCAACGCCACGGCCGCGTACGACAAGAAGGTCGCCGGGACCGGCATACTGCTGGGCGCTCCGACCGCGGTCAACGGCACCTTCCCGGTGCTCGGCACACAGCTGCCGGGCGCCGCGACGAAGACCGACGCCCGCAAGACCGCGGACGTCGATCTGATCATCGGTACGAAGTTCAAGGCGTTCAGCACGCCCCAGGCGGCCTCCACCGCCCTGACCGCCCTGCTCAAGCCCGCCCCCGCGCCGTCCTCCTGCTGAGGGACCGCGCGGGACGGGCGGGACGGACGGCGGGCGCCCGGGGCAGGACGCCCTAGTCGGCGGTGCCGTACATCCGGTCGCCCGCGTCGCCCAGGCCGGGCACGATGTAGCCGTTCTCGTTGAGGCGCTCGTCGACCGAGGCGGTGACCACGGTGACCGGCGTACCCGCCAGCTCGCGCTCCATCACCTCGACGCCCTCGGGGGCGGCGAGCAGCACGACGGCGGTGACGTCGTCCGCACCGCGCTTGATCAGCTCCCGGATGGCCGCGACCAGGGTGCCGCCGGTGGCCAGCATCGGGTCCAGTACGTACACCTGGCGGCCCGAGAGGTCCTCGGGCATCCGGGACGCGTACGTGGACGCCTGGAGCGTCTCCTCGTCACGGATCATGCCCAGGAAGCCCACCTCCGCGGTCGGCAGCAGCCGCACCATGCCGTCGAGCATGCCGAGGCCGGCCCGCAGGATCGGCACGACCAGGGGCCGCGGGTACGAGAGCTTCACTCCGGTGGTGGGTGTCACCGGGGTCTCGATGTCGACCTGCTCGGTGCGCACATCGCGGGTCGCCTCGTACGCGAGCAGGGTCACCAGCTCGTCGGCGAGGCGCCGGAAGGTCGGGGAGTCGGTGCGCTTGTCGCGCAGGGTGGTGAGTTTGTGCGCGACCAGCGGGTGGTCGACGACGTGGATCCGCATGGGACCCACAGTAGCCGCGCCTCCCGGACCCGTGCGCTGGCATCAACCACACGTTCGGGGGGAAGGTGGGGGCATACGGACCCAGCCTTGGGGTGATGAGCCGATGCCGGACGGGGCGCAGCGGAAGCGGGACGGGGCGGACCCTCCCGGCCTCAGGGATGCGCGGAACCCACAGGACGCGCAGGACGCACCGGACACGCGCGACACCGAAGCGCGGGAGACCGACGCGCAGCGTCGCAGGCGCCGCGCCCAGTTCCTCCGCGAGCTTCACGAGGCGAAGGCGCTGCGCGACCGGGTCCAGCCCCGGCGGGTCAAGGCCGCCCGAATGCGCCAGGCCATGCGGATGCGGACGTTTCGCTGGTAGCCGTCCGGCCTGCGGAAGAACCCCCTGGTGGCGGCCCCGGACAGAACTGATGGCCGACGCAACGTCCGAACTGCTCTCGCGAGGCCCTCGTTTCTGCCACGATTCCGATGGGCGGGACGCAGGGCAGCCGGACCACCGACTGCCCTCCCGCCGGACCGACACCCCTATGACCAGTGGGAGAGTCACGGTGTACTTCGCCGCACTGCTCGCGCGCACCGAAGACGGGTGGGAAGCGAGCGACACGGATCTCGACGATGTGGAGACCCTGTCCGATCTGACTGATCTGGCCCGTGAAGCCTCGGTGGACGAGGACACGGTGCTCGTATTCATCGAGCAGGAGGACGCCTGGTTCGGCGTCATCCGGGTGGACGGTGAGGAGGACCCGCGTATCTACGTCTCGAACGCCTCCGCCGCCACCCGCTCCTCTTACGGGGAGATCCTGCTCACCGATGAACTGCTCGGCCGCGAACCCGGGGCCGAGGACTCGATTGCCGCTCTCGAAGAGCTGGTCGGCCTCGACGGTACCGAGGACGGCGAGCCGGACAACGCCAACCACAACTCCGACCACGACAACGCCGACGATGACGACGGAATCGACGCCGTACCGGCAGGCCCGCTCGGTGACACCGGGCTCCTGTCCGACCTCGGGCTCCCCGAGGCCGAGCTGCTGATGCTGCGTACGGACGCACTGGTGGAGATCGCGGACGCGCTGGGAGCGGCCGAGGTCCTGGAGACCGTCCGTTAAGGTCCGCGGGTGACCGAAGCACCGCACCCGCAGGACCCGCCCCAACCGCCCGACGCACCCCACGATCCCGTACGGGACCCGTGGCGGGTGGCCATGCGCCGTGCCCTGGACGAGGCCGACCGGGCGGCGGCGGCCGACGATGTGCCGGTCGGCGCCGTCGTCCTCGCCCCGGACGGCGCGCCGCTCGCCGCGGGCCACAACGAACGCGAGGCCACCGGCGACCCGACCGCCCACGCCGAGATCCTCGCGCTGCGCCGGGCCGCCGCCGCGCTCGGCGAATGGCGGCTGTCCGGATGCACCCTGGTGGTCACGCTGGAACCCTGCACGATGTGCGCGGGCGCCCTGGTGCAGTCCCGGGTGGCCCGGGTCGTCTACGGGGCCCGGGACGAGAAGGCCGGGGCGGCCGGCTCGCTCTGGGACGTCGTCCGCGACCGCCGACTCAACCACCGCCCCGAGGTGATCCCCGGAGTCCTGGAGGCCGACTGCGCGGCCCGTCTCACCGCCTTCTTCCGCCACCGCTGACCCGGCATCCCCGCCTCGGGACGGTCCTGCGGGGAATCGGATTTCGACGCACGGCCGAGATGGTCTAAGCTCTCTCTCGGTAGCGTGTCCGAGCGGCCGAAGGAGCTCGCCTCGAAAGCGAGTGTGGCGTAACCCGTCACCGTGGGTTCAAATCCCACCGCTACCGCCACACAGAAATCGCCCCCGACCTGTCACTACAGGTCGGGGGCGATTTCTGGTTGCTCAGACGATCCAGTGGTCGCCGACACCGCACGGGGCGATTTCGAGCCGCGCGTCGTTGCCGGCGGAGGCGCCGCCGGTCGGGCGCAGGCACATGTCGTTGCTGACGACGTTACGGATCCAGTTCGTCCCGTCCCCGCGGGGGTCGAGCCACCAGAGCTGGTTGTCGCCGGTCGCGCGGCAGTTGAACTCGCTGACCTTCGTGCCGGCCGGCCTCGCGCCGTATTCGCCGATGTCCAGGCAGAGCCCGTCCTTGTCGTTGCGGATCAGGAAGACGGGGGCGTTCTGGGGCCCGCCGCTCTTGTACACGATGTCCAGGCTCCACAGCTGGTTGTCGGCGGTCGTGGCGTTGCACGGGTACTGGTTGACCGGATCCTTCGGCTTGCCCTTGCCGTAGTACCCGATGTCCACGCACTGGCTGGTCGACGCGTTCCTGATCACCGTGTTCTGCACACCCGAACGGCCGTTGGCCCACTGGCGGAGCTTCTCCGCCCCGGTCAGCTCCTTGGGCTTGGGCTTCGGCTTCGGCTTCTTCTTGGGCTTGGGCTTGGTCTCCTCGGACGCGCTCGGCGACGGCGTGAGCGTCTGCCGCGGGGCCGGCAACAGGACCTGCTTCTCCTTCGGCTTCTCCTTCTCCTTCTCCTTCTTGCTCGGCTTGACGGAGGGGGTCGGCGACTCGCTCGTGTACGTGTCCGGAACCGCTGAACGCTCGCTGCCCAGGACCGTGCCCGCCGCGTTCTGCGTCCGGGTCCGCTCGGGCTCACGGTCGTTCTGTCCGGCTACGAGGAACGGGACCGCGATCAGGATCACGCCGGCGATCGCCGCAGCCGCCAGCATCGGCTTCTTGGGGCGGCGGCCGGGCGGTTCACCCTCCGCGTGCGCATTCGCCGCGCCCGCACCACCGTTGCCCGCTGCTGCCGCCGCCACGGCCACGTCAGGTGCGTCGGGCGCGTCGGGTACCGCGCCGGCCGTTCTGACGGTCGGCGGCGTTTCGGTCTCCGGGGCGGACCCCGCGGACTCAGCGGGATCGGGGGAAGCCGTGGAAGTGGCGTCGGGCTCGGCGGTGGCCGATGGGGCCGGGGCGACGACGACGGGGCCGGCGCCTGCTCCGTCGGTGCCGGTCGTCGTCTCGTCGGCGCCCGTGCCCTCGGAGGACGGGGACGACGAGGACGACGGGGACGGGGCGTTCGTACGGCCGCCCGGTGTCAGCGCCCCGCCCGGGTCCCCGGCCGCTCCTCGCATCGTAACGGCCCGGCGGACCGACACCGGCGAGTTGCCGGACGCGCCGGCGGACCGGCCGGACAGTGACGATATTTCGTTGGAAGGATCATGCTCACGCGCCATGCAATTCCCCTACTCGTCCATGGGTGTGGGTGTCGTGTCACGGCCCGGCGCCCACGGCTCCGAAGCAGCGCTCCGGCCAGTGGCCGGTGCTCTCGGGTGCCGTCGGGAGCCCGCGCACGGCTTCGTCCAGCCGGGCGAGTACGGCACGATCCGCGTCGGGATCGGGCACGGCCGCCTTGGCAGGACCGGTCAGTTCACGCAGGAAGATCTGTGCGGACGGACCGTCGCGGCGGACGTCCAGCACCCGGAAGAGGGTCCCCGGGGCGAACACCACCTCCTCGGGCCCACGGCTCTGGTCGGCCAGCTGCCGGACGCGCCGGCCCGCCACCGACCAGATGACGTAGCTCCCGCCCGGCATCACGGCCGTGCGGGTGGCGTCGAGCGGCGTGGTGCTCAACAGGGCGGCATCGCGCAGCAGCGTCCCCGGGCGGGGCAGGGCCACGCCGGCTGCCGGGTCGCCGCCCGTGCCGCGCAGCACGGCACCCCGGTAGGACGGCAGCCGGTTCAGCGCCGAGGCCACACAGGCGCCGTACGGGAGCATGTCGGGCTCGTACTCGCGCAGGGCCCGGACCACCGCCCCATGGCTCAACGGGCCTTCGGGGGTGAGCAGATACATCCGCAGCGCGATCAGATCGGCGCGGGCCGCCTCCTGTTCCTTGCCGCGCAGCGCGGGCAGGCGGGCCAGGGACCTGGCGACGGCCGCGCCGTGCCGGTCCCAACCCCGGTCCGCGAGCGCGCGGAAGGCGGTCCGTTCGGCTTCGGTACTGCGGTGTCCCGGATCCAACGGGACGGGCGCCAGGGGTGTGTCGGGGACCTCGGCCGGGGCCGGGGCCTCCGGAGCGACGGGGGCCGCCGGGGTGTCCGGGGGCGCCGGGGCGTTCGGGGCCTGTGCCGCCTCGTCGCCTTCGGTTCCGGGTCCGTCCGGGTCCGTCGGCACCCCGGCCGTCACGTCGCGAGATGCCGTGGACCCCGGGGATGCGGGGGGCGTGGCGGGAGCCGGGTCGGCCGGTGCGGCGGATTCCACACGCAACGGTTTCGCGGGGAGTACGTCGTCGGGGCGATCCGGCGCCTCGGCCACGCGCGGCGCGGGCTCACGCGGCGCGGGCTCACGCGCGGGCTCTTCGGACGGGCTCCGCTCGGCGAGCGGCTCCGGGCCGTCCGACGCTGCCGGGGTCTCCTCCGCTGCGGGCTCTGCCTGATCGCCGCTTCCGTCGCTTGTGCCGGCGCCGTCGCGGGCGTCGCCTGTGTCGCTTCCCTCGTCTGTGTCGGCTGCGGGTTCTCGCGGTCCATCCGAACCGGAACCACCGGAACCGGCACCTTCCGGCCCCTCGGGACCCTCGGGCCGGTCCGGCTCGGTTGTCGGCGGCTCGGCGGGCTCGCTCTGGTCCGGCAGGGGGGCGGTGGAGCTCGGCGTGGTGCCGGTCGCCGCTTCCCGGGTCGCTTCGGCCCGCCTCCTGGCGCGTCCGAGCGAGCCGATCGGAACGTCGTCGTCCGATCCGTCGAGCTCCTCGGCCGCCGGGCCCGCACCGGTCCTCCGGGGCGTCCCCGGTTTCCCGGTTGCCCGCCGGGCTGCGGGCCTTCCGGGCGTACCGGGACCGGCAGGCCGTCCGGGTGCACCGACGCTCGCCCCGGCTCCCGCTCCTGCCCCGGCGGTCGCCGCCGCCCCCGTGGCCATGGCTTCGCGCAGCTGCCCGGCGCGTTCGGCCCGCGCCGCCCGGCCGCCGCCCTCCGACGGGCGGACGGGAGCCGATCCCGTGGTCCGGCCCTGCGATCCCGGTCGCGACGGCTGGGGCGGCAGCTCGGGCCTCGACGACTGCGTCTGCGGTCCCGGCACCGCGCCCGGCCGGCTCACCGGTGCGGGGGCCGGCCGGGCCGGAGCCGGCGGCCTGGCGCGGGCCGGGGCAGGCGCCGGGGCCGCGTAGCGCAGGGTGCGCAGACCGTGCTGGGCGGAGAGCCGGCGCAGTTCGAGGCCGCCGTCCAGGGACACGCCGTGCACGTGCAGCGTCGCGCGCGCACGCAGGGCCGGTGCCAGGGCGCCCAGCAGACCCGACAGGGCCGGCCACAGCGACGCGTCCATGACTTCGCCCGGCATGCCCAGCTCGATCACCGGGCCGCCCGGGTCCACCTGACGTGCCGTGGGAGACAGCGAGGGGCCGCCGCGCGGGCCGACCCACAGGCCCGCCCTGGTGACGGTGACCTGCCAGCGGTCGGTCAGTCCGACCACGCCCTCCTCCGGACGCGCGGGACCCGGCAGCGGCGGGGTCCAGCGCAGCACCCGGGGCGGCCGCGCACGGCCGCTCTCGTCGGGCGGCCGGCACACGACGGCGTCCACGAACGGCATCCACGTCGGCGTACCGTCCGGTGCGGCCAGGACCGACCGAACGGAGTACGTCCCCAGCGGGCCGCCCGCCGCGACGAGCGGCAGGCCGGTCAGGACCTCCACATCGGCGTCCGTCCGGTCGGACACCGACTGCGCCAGAGACAGCACGTCACGACGCCCGCCGGGCACGAGCCGCGCGGCCGACCTGGCTTCCTGCGGCAGGGAACCGAGGACCTCGGCGACCTCCTCGGCCGAGACGTCCTCCCCGTACGGCACCCCGACCACCACAGCCGCGCGCCGGGGGTCGACGGGCACGGCGTGGTAGAGGTCGCCCGGCTCGGCCGGAGCCGCCCCCGCGGGCCGTACCAGCAGCCCGGCCGGGATCTCTTCCACCACGCAGCCGCCGGCCGTGCCCGAAGGCACGCCGCGCAGCGCGGACTGCCAGGACGGCTCCGGGCTGCGCGGGCCCAGCGGCTGCGGCTTCGCGCCGGGGGCGAACCGCCACCAGCCGCCCGCGGCCGCACCCCCCTTGGCGGTGGACGCGACGGGGACGAAGAGCGAACCGCCCGGTACGACGAGGGGAGGCCCGTCCGGGGCCCTCACCTCGAACCCCCAGCCGTCGGCGATCCGGCGGGCGGTGGCGGGCCGGTCCTCGGCATCGTGCCCGGCACCCGCCATGACCAGCTGTACGGATTCGGTGCCCGAGTCGCGCAGCGAGTCCAGCAGTTCGCTCAGCCTCGGCCAGAAGTTGCCGACCTCCGTACTCTCGGCGCCCGCGACGACGGTCACCGTCCCGTCGTCCGTGCGCATGCCGCGCGACAGATCGGCGACATCCGCAGGGGTGAGGGTGGCGTCCGTCGGGGTCCGGAGCAGCAGCAGGCCGTCGTGGTCCTCCACCACGACCCCCTCGGGTGCCGCCTCCGGCAGGTTGGCCGCGGCCCGTTCGACGGGGGCCGGGGTGCGGCCGCCTCTGCGCCGCGCGAAGGTACCACCCCAGCGGGTCACTCCTGCGGCCTTCCGCCGGAAGGCGCATCGGCCGTGGCGGGGTCCGGGTCCGGCGAAACGGCCGCCGGACCTGCGGCCCGCGTCGCGTGGATGCGCGGCGTTCCCGCCCCGCCCGGTGCCTCGGGCAGCACCGGCCGGGCCTCACCGCGCTCCTGGGCCGCGATCTCCTCGGCCAGCGCCTCGGTCTCCATGACCATCCCGGCCGGGCCGGTCGGGTTGACGTAGAGCGAGTGGCCCTCGGGCAGGCCCTCGACGACGTCGGCCACCGGGACGACCCGGGCGGCGAACGTCCCGACGACGCGGTAGTAGGCGGGGGCGGTGAAGACGGGGACCACGGGTTCGCCCTCCGCCGACCGCACGGCCAGCGGCTCGCCGTCGGGGCCGAGGAGCACCGCGACCTTCGCGGCGGCCAGCGTTCGCAGCACCTCGCCGGGCGGGCCGTAGCCGGTCACGGCGCGCTGGACGGCGGACTCGACCGGGTCGGTGGCCCTGGGCCAGCCGCGCGCCTCCGGGGAGCGGCGGTAATCCGCGTTGTCCTTCCACGCCACGATCGTGCCCGTGGAGTCGGTACGCCACCGGCCCGGAACCGCCCAGTCCGGCGGCACGCCCGTACCCGACCAGGCGGGATCGGGCACGCTCAGCCACCGGTCGGGAAGGCCCAGGGCCGCCTCGGTCACTTCCGGGGGCGGTTCGGGGAAGGGCTCAGTGGTGGCGTCAGCGGATTCGATGACGTCAACGGCTTGGATGACGTCAGTGGGCGCTGTATCGCCGGTGGACGCGATGAGGTCCGTGGAGCCGGTGAGGTCCGTGGACTCGGTGGCCAGTCGGCCGTGCGCCGGTATCGCCCCGGCGTCCTCGTCGGCGGGGAAGGGCTCTGGCTCGGGCGGAGGGGGCGTCGTGGGGAGGGACCCGTTGTCGTACTCAGTCACCGGCGGGCACTCCCGACGCAGAAGACACGGTCCATCCCTTCGAACTCATCCTCATCGCTTGACAGTCTGCTGGTGCCGACACCCAAATCCGGTTTCCCCGCGATGACATACCGGGGTCCGAAGTGTGAACCTCGCATGACACACAGAGCATCGCAGGAAGGGACCCGACAGGACCATGGCCCCCATCCCGACGACAACGTTGTTCCCGGCCTGCCGACGGCACCCTGACGCCCGGTTCGTACTCCTGGAGAGACGCCGTGCTCCGCCCCCGCGTTCCACCGTTCAAAGGTCAACCGTACCCGCACAACGACTCAGGCAGGCCATTCATCGCGGGACTCCTGCGCCTCGTACTCCTCCAGTTCGGCCCTGCCCGCGCGCAGTTCGGTCACCGTGACGAGTTGTCCCACCGGGGCGGACGAGCTGAGGAACAGCACTTCCCTCCCGGCCGGCAGCCGGTCCAGGAGTTCGGGTACGAACATCACCTCGTGCGCGGGCAGTTCGGCCGCGGCCGGATCCGGAGCCGCCGAGAAGACCGGCACCGCCTCCGTACCGTCCTGCGCCCGGGTCACCGTCAGACCGCCGTTCCCGTCGACGCACACGGCCAACTCGGCGTCGGCGAGCACCAGGGCGAACAGCTCCTGCGACGCGTAGCCGGTGGCGACGAGTTGAGCGGCGGCGTCCACGGGGCTCACCGGCGGGGCCCAGCCGCGCGCGTCCGGCGAGGGGCGGTAGCCGGGGTTCTCCTCCCACTCGACGATCTCCCCGTTGCCGTCGCTCCGCCAGCGTCCGAGCCTCGCCCACGAGGGCGGGGGCTGGTCCTCGTCACCGTCCCAGTGCCGGTCGACCACGGAAAGCCAGTGGCCGGGGGCCTCCCTGGCCGCCCTGACGTACTCCTCGGGCGGCTCACGGAACCCCGGCCGGCCCCGCAGCACGGCGGCCGGACCGCCCAGGGTCCCGGCGGGGACCGCGCCCTCGTCGGGGGTGCCGGAGGGGCCCGTCACGCGGAGCCCGTCCCGTCCGGCGAACCGTCCGCCCCGCGCACCGCCGCGTCGACCGCCTGCCGCAGGGCGTCGGTCTCCACGGTCATGCCGACCGGTGCCGACGGGTTGAGGTAGAGCACATGGCCGTCCGGCATCCGGTCGACCACCTCGGCCACGGGCGCCAGTTCGTAACCGAAGCGCCCGGCCGCCCGCAGGTACCCGGGGGACGTGAAGACGGGCACCACCGACGCCCCGTCGGGAGAGGTGGCCGACAGCGGGCCGCCGCCGGGTCCGAGCAGCACGGCGACCTCCGCCTCGGCCAGCGCCCTCGGCACCGCCTCACCCGGGCCGTACCCGGTGGCCGCGAGCTGGACCGCATCGTCCACCGGGTCGGCCGGCGCGGGCCAGCCGAGCGCCTGGGGCGAGGGGCGGTACCCCTCGTTGGCACGCCACTCCTCGATCTCACCGTCCGGGCCGGACCGCCACTGGCCCACCACCGCCCAGTCCGGCGGTTCGCCCTCCCCCGACCACGCGGGGTCGACCATGGCCAGCCAGTGGTCGGGGGCCAGCCGGGCGGCCTCCTCGATCTCCGCGGGGACCGGCGGCGCGGTGTTGTCGTTCATGAGCTCCTCGTCGGGAAGTCAGGCGCGGTCGTCCAGTATGCGGCGGAGCTTGTCGGCCAGGGAGCCGGACGTGTCCTGGCTCCGCGCGCGGAGCCAGGCGTCGACCAGCTGCTCCAGCCGGTCGTCGGTCAGGACCCCGTCGTCGGAGCCGGACAGGATGTCCGGGCTCAGTGCCGTCAGAATGTGGAGGACGTCCTCCAGGCTGTTCTGATGGGCAACCAGCCAGGCGAGCACGGCCGGATCGCCCGGGAGGTCCGGTACCTCCGCGTCGCCCGGCAGGTCCGGCGCCGCGGCGGCCGGTCCGCCCGTCGTCCCCAGCGCGTGTTCGTCGGGGAACCGGCCGTCCGTGGCCACGTGTTCCCGCAGCTCCGCCTCGGTCAGCGGGGCGATGCGCCAGTAACGGCCCCAGTTGTCGGTGTAGTCGAGCTCGGCCGGCTCCGCCCTGCCGCTGCGCCGCAGGCGGTCGAGGACGAGCTGGGAACCGCGCATGATCTCGTCCAGCGAGTGGTGCTCCGCCTGCAGCATCTCGGCCATCATCCCGATCCGCACCAGGCCCAGATCGACGTCCAGGCCCCAGACGTCACGCATCTTCGCGGCTTGCGACATCAACCGGTGGGCCGAACCGGAGGTACCGGCCAGGACCAGGCTGCCGTTCGCTTCGGCGTCGGACTGCGGACCGGTGCTCATCGCGATGTGGAAGCGGTTCGCCCCCGGGATCCACGGGACGGCATCCGGCCCCGTCAGGGCCCGCTCGGCCTCGCTCAGCGGCGGTGAGAGCTCCTCGGGCCGCACCGATGTGCGCAGCGTCCGCCCGGCCTCGTCCAGCCGCGCCTGCTCGCCGGGGGGCCGGGACGGCTGTCCGCTGAGGGCCGTGTAGGCCGTCATCGCCTCCGACTGCGGCCTCGACGCACGGTATTCGGCGGTGATGACCTCGGGGTTCGGGTCGGGGCTGCCCAACAGGTCCGCGATCAGTCCGCCGTGCCCGTCCGGTGACTGGGCACCGATCCACAGCATTCCCATCCGCTCGCGCAGGTTGCCCGACTCGACCACTGCCAGGAGCCGGTCCCGGTCGGTGCCCACCGCCCCGTCCACGGTGGGGTCGTCCGAGCCCAGCTCCGACCAGCGGCCCGCCGCCGCGGCCCGCTCCCACAGCTCGCGCACCATCACGCCGAGCTGGGCGTTGGCCGCTTCGTGAGTGCCGAGGTACCGGCCGAGGCGGCGCTCGAAACGCTTCGCCTCCCGCGCGTAGCGGATGCGGGCCATGACCCACTCCGGCGCCGGACGGGCCGTCAGCAGGTTCCGCACCGGGAGCGGCGCGCCGGACAGGGCCTCCGCCACCCGGCGCAGCCGTGCCTCGCTCCCGGGGGCGGTGGGAGTGGGGTCCGGGCCGTCCGGCAGTCCGGCGAGCAGGCGGTCCCCGTCCCGGACCAGGAGGGCGGCCGGGGTGGGCGCCGCGGGTTCGCCGTGGAGCGTCGTCGTGCCGTCCGGCTCCGCCACGGCCACCGCGACGCCGAGCCCGCGAGCCGCCGCCGCCACGAGCGGGCCCATCGGCACGGCCACGCCGTCGCCCCCGTGGGAGGGGTCGCTGAGCAGGGCCCGCAGACGCTGAACGGGATCCGGGGAGATCCGTGCGGCCGGGAACCGGTCGCCCAGCAGCATCGCCTCCGCCCGCTGGTCGGTCGCGAGCGGTATGCCGATCCGGTCGAGGAGACCCAGCGGAAGGCTCCGGCCCCCGTCGAGCGGCGGCACCGTCTCCCCGGACACGTCGTCGGCGGTGAGGGTGCGGTCCAGCCAGTCGCGGAGGTCCTCCGCGGTCTCGACGCCCGCCGCGTTCAGCGCGTCGGTGGCTGTGTACCGGAGGGCGAACAGCAGCGTGTCGACGGTCCGGTCGCCCTCTCCGGGCGACTCGTGGAGCGCGAACGCGGTGGAGCCGAACTCGGCGGAGTCCGGTCCGGTACGCCGGTAGCCGCGGGGAGCCTGGGCCGGAGCCGTCCGCGCCGTCGCCGTATCACCGACAGAGGTGTCCTCCCCCGGCCGCTGCACCGGCGCCGGCCGCTCCTCCGACCCGGCGGCGCCGGTCGCGGGGCCGATGCCGAACAGTTCGTCCGCCGGTCCGGCTTCCGCGATCTGCGGGGTGGCTCCGGGCATCCGGTGACGTGGTGTCATCTCCGTGACTTCCACGGACTCGTAGGGCTCGGTACGCGGGCCGCCCGGAACGACCGTCCGGCCGGAGATGCCGAAGGAGGCGCCCGGCGGGTACAGGGCCTCCGTCTCCAGCGGCAGCACCACGAACGGGCTGACCTCCCGCGCCGTCGAGCCCGCCACGTGCACCAGCCCCCGGTGCGCGTCCCCGGGAACGCCCTTGCTGCGGTGCATGAAGCCGAGTGCTTCCTCGCGTACCAGCGCCGTGCTGCGGAAGAACGGCATCGTGATCCCGTCCCTGCCGTACACCGGTCCGTCCGCCGGGGGCCCGCCCAGTGGGCCCGGCATCCCCCGGTCGCCCCACCAGACGTCCCGGTTCAGCGGGGGCAGCAGTTCCAGCGCCTCGATCGCCATGTCGACGTGCAGCGGCAGGTCCTCGTAGAGCGCGTCGGCCATCGCGTCCAGGCGTCGCCGCAGGCCGGCCACCTCCGGGGTCGGGTCCTGGAGGTCGTCCACGTCCCACATCGCGTCGAACAGGGCGGTGAAGCCGGGCTGCTTGCGGAGGGTCATCGGCAGCAGGTCGGCGGCGCCGACCTCGGCCATCTTCCGGGTCATCGTCCAGGTGTTGAGGCGCACCAGCCGGCGCCCCATGCCGGGGCCGAACCGCTCGCCGTTGAGGAACGCCTTCATCTGCCGGTAGTCGGCGCCGCTGTAGAGGTGTACGGCCGTCAGATGGGCCGGGTGCAGCCGCTCCAGAGCCTTCCGGCCCTCGTCCCCGTACCGGTTCAGCCAGGTCCCGAGCGCCCGGCCCCGGTCGGTGTCGGGGAGCGGGTCCCCGGCGAGCGCGGCGCCGGTCAGGGCCACGAGGCCGCCGGGGAGGTCGAGCCTGCTGCGTGTGATGTCCCGGCCGAACGTCATCCGCTCGGCGTACAGGGCGCGATGCGGCGGTACGAGGGGCTCGGCGGGCGGGGTGTCCGGGTCCGTGAGGGGCGCGACGGTCGCCGCCGCGGTGTCCGCGGCCCAGTTGTGGAGTGCGGCGCCGTCGCGCAGCGCGAGGTCGCGTTCCCCGCCGCTTCCCAGGCCGAGCCGGTGGGAGGCGCTCAGGATCTCGGGCAGCGACTGCAGGTCGGCCGGGACCGCCCAGGCGACGACCGCGTCGCGGAACGCGAGCAGCTGTGCGGGCGAGGCGCCGAGCGCGGCGTAGGTCCGCAACAGCCGCAGCGCGGGCCCCCGGTCCCCGCTCACCCGACGCAGGCCACGGCTGTCGTGCACCTCCCGGTACGCGCTGCCCGGCGCGAAGCGCGCACGCCGGCCGACCGGCCGGGACAGGGCTTCCGCCACCTCGCTCGGCAGCCCCGGGCCCGCGTACGAGGCGTACGTGAGCGCGCTCATCAGCTCGTCGACGGCGAGCGGTCCCGGGGGCAGCGCGAGCAGCCGCTCCAGCTCGGCGGCCGGGTCCCCGGCGACCGTGTCCGGGGCGGAGAAGGCCCGCCGGGCCGCGGTCTCGCCGTGGCGCTCGGCGAGTTCCCCGTACATCCGGCGCACCGCGTCACGGACGGTCTCGGTGAGCCCGGCGGTCCGGCCCAGGTGCCCGGCGAACGCGAGCTCCAGGGCCACGCTGCGACCACGCCACTCACGGTCCCGGTACATGCCCGCGAACCGCACCGCGCCCGGCGATCCGGCGGGCCGCCAGGACCGCACCGCCCAGCCGGGGTCGGTCCCGGAGTCCGTCTCCGGGGCGATTTCGGGGGCGGCCGGGGACACCGGAGTGGCGTTGATCCGGGCGGCGGACGGGTGGCCGAGACCGGACCGTTCGTCCCGCTCACCGGGGCCGGTGCCCGTGCGGGCGGCGGCGCCCGGAACGGTTCCGGGAGCGAAGTGGAACGTACCGGCGCCGGACCGCCGGGCCTGCGGCGCCGGCCAGGCCGGGTCCGGGGCAGCGCCCTCGGGGCCCGGCAGCGGCCCGGCGTCCTGCGGGGCGGAGCTGCCCGGCGCGGTGCCGAAGAGGGTGAGCGCGGCGTCCGTGGTGATGCCGGGGGAGGCGAACTGCCGGACGGTCCCGGTCCACCGGCCCGGGGCCTTGGTCGCCGGGTCGAGGAGAGCGAGGATCGCGCGAGGAGTCTCGGCATCGGGCGCGTTCAGCATCATCGGCGCGTTGTAGCCGTAGGCCGGACGTCCGGTGAGCTGGGAGAACCGCTGGAACAGCCCTGGCGGCAGCACCCCGGGGCCGGTGGTCAGGAACAGCACCGGGATGTTCAGCGGGACCGTACCCAACGCCGGGTCCATCGCCATCAGCGCCAGGAACTCTCCCTCCGAGACCTCGGCGGGAGCCCGGCCCGGCAGATGCACCACGATGGAACCGGCCCAGTCGACCTCGACCACGCTCAGCAGCGGCATGGGGCGGTCCGGACCGGTCCAGACCGGCTGGACCGGCTGGGTGACCGTCCCGTTGGGCCCTTGCGCGATCCGCCGCACCCGGCCCCAGTCGATCCCGGCGGGCGCCGGCGTACCCGACCAGTTCACACCCTGGACGTTCGGGCCCTGCCGCAGCAGAGCAGCCGGGGCGAAGGCGCCGACCTCCTTCAGATGACGCGCGGCCAGCAGGTCGTGGTCGGAGGCGTCCGCGCCCTCCGCGATCGCCTTGGCCATCAGCTTCCACAGGGTCTCCTGCCCGGCCCGGTCCCACACGGCGGCCACATCCAGGTGGAGAACCTTGCGGCCCATCGCCTCCCGGTCGGCGGGCGGCATCGACCGGAAGATCTGGGCCACCCGGGTCATGGCCCAGAGCGTGGACGCCGTTTGCCTCGGGACGAACGGCGCGCCGGGCGGCAGCGACTGCACGTACCGCATCTTCTCCATGCCGTTCTCACCCATGTGCTGGAGGGTGAGGTCGAGGGGCGGCGCGGGTATCTCCTCCGTCAGCTTCGCGTCCGGATCGGCCGCGATCCGGACCGCGGCGAAGTCGAGCAGCGCCACGTACCCGGCCGGGGCCGGCGCCTTCCCGCTGTGCTCCTGGACGAAGAAGGCCCACATGTCCAGGCGGAACGGCGTGAGAGCGCTGATCGCCGGGTCGTTCGCCCGCATCCGCTCCAGTGCGCCGATCCCCTTCAGCACCCGCTCGTACCGGCCGCCCACGCCGCGGTGATCCTCGATCCCGGTGGTGAACACCGCCCGCAGCGCTCGGACCAGCCGCAGCATCGTGGCCCGGACCTCCGGCGAGGCCTCACCAGGACCCTGGTGCAGTCCCGCCACCCGCGCCAGCTGGTCCAGCTCGGGGGCCAGCGGCTCGGGACGGGTGACGACCCGGCGGCCGCGTTCGCCGTCGGCGCCCTCCAGGGCCACCCGCATGGTGTTGTCCATGCCGGTCTGCCTGGTGCTGCCCTCCGTCTCCATCCGGCTCAGATTCGCGACGAGGCCGATGAGCGGGAGGTCGTCCAGCGGATCGTCGATATGCGGTGCGGGCGCGTACGAGTTCTGCAGCTGCCGAGGGTCGCCGTCCGTCGCGCTCCAGCAGACCTCCAGATGCATCCGGTGCCCCGGCGGCAGCTCCCGCACCTCGCGCAGGCCCGCGATGTACGCGGCCGCGTCCCGCTTCTCCAGCAGCACCGTCCGGCCGTCGAGCAGCGGAAGCCGCATCCGGCCCGGATAGCCGTGCGCGGCGAAGAGATACACCGCCGAAGCCATCGACACCGGCTCCGTACCGGTGTCCTGGTAACCGGTGTCGACGTGTGTCCGGTGCACCAGGCGGCTCATCTTCCGGAAGATCCGGAAGCGCTCCTCCCGGGACCGCAGCGCGTCCCCCCTGGCGACCGCCTGCCGGCCGTACCGCCGATGGCTGTCGTCCGCCAGCGGCCGCGTGTCCACGTCGCTGTCGCGGAACACCGTCCCGTCCATCGCGGTCCACTGACGGTCCTCGTACGACGTGTTCCCGGACGGGGCGACCGAGATCCACAACCCGACGGGCGCGTCCGGGTCGCGGTCGACCATCACCACGACGTGCGCGTCCCCCGAACCGTCGGGGATCAGGCGCCCATCACCGCTGGGACCCCACACCTCCCGCCCCAGCCGGTCGGCCACCGCCCGCAGCGTCCGCTGGTACTGCGCCCCCGCGTACGGCACGGCCAGCACCACCGGCACGTTCTTCGCCAGCTTCGTCAGCTCGGGGTCGGCCTCCAGCGCGTCGGCCAGCCCCTCGGCGTCCAGCACCCGGCTGTCCGGCAGGCGCACCCGCCCGCTCTCACCGTCCGCCGACACCACGTACGCGTCCTGCGGCCACGGTGCCGCCTCAGTCGACACCATCTTGGGGACCACGCCGGCCCGGGTCTCGATGACCCGCACCTCCGGCAGCACCCGGTGCACGGACGCCTTCTTCCAGCTGCGGCCCCGCGAAGGCCCGGCGATCATCGTCCCCGCCGAGAGGATGTCGTCGTCCGGCCCGGTGAAGCCTCCCGTCACGGCGGCGGGAGCGGCGGACTCGGCGGTCGCGGCGGGCGCGGTGGGCGCGGCAGTGGCGGCGGACTCGGCGGGGGCCGCCGGAGCGGCCTGCGTCGTGGATTGCTCCGGCGACGGCCCGAAGAGGGTCATCCCCGCGTCAGGCGCCGCCCCGCCGACAGCGTCGGGGGTGGCGGCTCCGTCCCAGGCCCGCACGCTCTGGTACCGGGGAGTCAGCTGGAGTCCGGACAGCTCCAGATCGGCGCCCACCGAACCCGCCGCCCCGACCAGCAGGAACTGCAGCGCCACCGACAACGGAGGCGTCGGCTGCCCGAGGTCGGCGAAGTACGAGCCGACCGCCGCCCGCAGGGCGCCCCAGGTCAGCAGGGACTCCGAGCCATTGGCCGCCCGTGCCCGGTCCAGCGCCCAGAACCCGCCCAGCAGCGCCTCGAACGCCGCCCGGTCGTCCTCCAGCAGCGGACCGTAGACGAGCCGGATCGCCCGCACCCAGCGCCGTACCGCCGGAGCGCGCCCTCGGTCGCCGGTCACCCGCTCCGCGAGGCGGGCCAGCTCGGCGGTGGACGGCTCGCGGCGGAAGCCGACCCACCAGTCCCCCTCCGCCAGCTGCCACCGCCCCGGCGCACCTCCCTCACCCGGGACGAAGACCGGCTCCGCCCCGCTTCCCGTCCCCCACACCCACCGGTCGAAGCCGTTGGAGAGCGTCTGGCCCGGGAGCGGGACCTCCAGCGGATCGGCCACCGGCGGACCCGCCAGATCGGCCCCCGCCACCACCACCGCGGTCTCGGGCAGGGCCGCCGTCAGATCGCCGTCCACGGCGAACAGGAGGTCCACGATCCGCGCGTAGTCGAAGGTCGCGTCGCTGCCGTCCGACAGCGCCAGCACCGCGCCCCGGGCGTCGCCGCGAAGGCCCACCAGACGCGCCTTGCCGAACGGCAACGGCTGCAGCGGGCTCTCCATGGGCTCCGGCTCCCGCCGCACCAGCGTGAACCCGGCCGCTCCCGGCATCGCCCCGTAGGCGTGCCGGTGAGCGTCCTGCCAGTCCTGCGCCGGGCGGGAGGACAGCCCCACCGATCGCCCGTCCGCGTCCCGGTGGGTGACCGTCAGCACGCGTTCCAGCAGGACCCGGGTCCCGTCGAGCGCGACAAGCTCCGCCCTCCACTCCAGGACCGGCGGTGTCTGTTCGGGATCGGCCAGGATGGCGAGGGCGCCCCGGGCCGCGTCGATCATGCTCCGAAGCCTCGGCTGATGCATCGGCGGCATGCCGTCGATGGCGTCGGACGCCTCGTCGACGGCCTCCCGGAGCGCCCGGTGCACGGGGTCGTCGGCGGGCAGCGGGGTGCCCAGGGCGTAGGCGCCCAGCGCGCGGGCGGTCCGCTGGCTGTCCTCGATGGACATCAGCCTCCTGGCTCCGCCGCCGCTCGGCCGCGGCAGACCCATCATCAGGGCCATCTGCACGAAGGCCGCCAGACCCCGCACCACCGGGTTGTCCACGATCCGCCCGATGGATTCGAGCAGGACGTCCTCGGGCAGCGGGGCCGCGTACGTCTGCGCCCGCAGATAGGCCTCCCGGTTGAGCCGCGACAGCTCGGCGACGGCACGCCGGATGTCCTCGGGCGTCATCAGCTGACCTTCGTAGGCGAAGTGCCGCAGTTCCGTGAGGACCAGCGGGATCGCCAGCCAGCCGTCGTTGGTGTCCAGGGTCGGGTACTGGTCGTCGTCCATGTCGACCATCTGCTTCTGCGTGACGATCCGTCCCTCGGAGGTGCGTCCCGTCAGTACGGAGGTCAGGTGCTCGCGAGGGGAGGGCACGTCGCCGATGCTCGCGTCGAAGAACCCCGGGAAGACCGGCTCCCCCGGCATGATGGCCTTCTGGTAGAGCTCAAGGAGCCGGCCGAGGGTGGCGGCGAGACCTCCGCTGATGTTGTCGTGGTGCTGGTCGAGGAATTGCCGGCTGCGGGGCCGCAGAGCCCGCAGGACGCGGTCCAGCGAGGGCCGGGACGCCACCGCCAAGGCGTTCTTGACCATGAACGGGACCGGGCCCCGGTTGAGGATGACGCCGGTCGGCCTGGCCACGGTGTGGACGAAGCCGAACCGCAGATAGCCCCACATGTCCTCGACGTCCGGTATCGCCGCGAGGACGGGAACGGCCACATCTGGCACGTCGGCGCGGCCGGTGAAGGTGCGCAGGACCTCCGAGAGGGTCTTCATCGCGAATTCCCGGCTCGCCGCGTCCACCGACCCGAAGGGTCCCGGCGGCAGCCGGTCCGCCGCATGGTCCTGGAGCATGTTCAGGCCCAGGGCGGGCTGTCCCGTGGTGGGCTGGACGTAGGCGAGGTTGGACCTGACCGGCGTCCGGCCGACCAGGATGCGGTCACCCAGCTCTGTGGTGGTCCAGCCGTCGCCGTCGGGGAAGAGATCGGCCAGGGGGATCTGTTCGGGCGCGCCGGGATCGTCCCTGGCGTCCAGCGCCCGCTCCATCCTTCCCAGCTTCGCCAGCGCGCTCTCCTGGGGCTGCCTCCGCTCGCCCGGCAGCACCGCCATCGGCTCGGTGACGATCTCGCCGATGAGATAGGAGGTCTGGGTGGGCATCGGCGCTCCCGGCGGCAGCGCGGGGTACGTGAGGTGCAGCCGCCCGTCGGCGGTCCGCCAGACCCCGCCGTGATCAGTAACGATCTTGAAGCCGGGGGCAGTGGCCAGCACCAGCTTGGCGGGCAGGTCACCGCCCTCCTCGATGAGGAACACCTGACGCCTCTCGACCTCCAGGCCGATGGCTCCGTAACGACGTTCGACTGCCGGGTCGAGCATCGCGGCCGCCGTCGACGACGACTGCGCGAACACCGGCAGCGCGTCCTCCACGACCTTCCCGGCGGGGTCGATCACCAGCGCCTGCCCGTCGGAGGGCACCACCCTGGGCGGGAAGGCCGACACCTGGCGGTCGGCGCGGGCCGACACGTCCACCCACACCACACCGTCCGTCCCGCCGAGGTGGTACGCCGCCCACGCGTGGCCCGGCACCTCGCCCTGACCGCGCGCCAGGACGAGGCCCACGGCCCCCGGCCCGGCCGCGCGGACCGCGTCCGCCACCTCGCCCCAGGCCCGCACCCCGCGCCATCCGGGCCCGGCCACCAGCGAGGACGCCGCACCGGGGCGGATCGCCGAGTCGTCCAGCGTGACAGCCGGGCGCACACCCCGCGGATACAGGCTGTCCCGCAGGTCCCCGAGCAGCGTCAGGCACCGTTCGAAGGACATGCGTCCCGCCGGCTCCCGCCTCGCCACCTCGCGCACCTTCCGCGTCAGCTCCGCACGGCTGAGCACCGGAAGGGGCACGAGGGGAGCCGTCAGGGCCGCGCGGGCACGCTCCCGTGCCTCGGCACTCGCCGTCGCGGCGGCGGGCCCGGCCGGGTGGCCGGGCGCCGGGGCAGGGGCGTGGGGCTGCGGCACGAGCGCGTCCTCGGCCGCGTCCCACATCGCCCGGAAGCCCGCCCAGACGTCCTCCTCCTGCCGGGGGTTGGACTGCCAGGGGTGGAAGCCCTTCGGGTCGGGGCCGTACAGCTCCCGCAGCAGCGGCAGCAGCTTCGGCTCGTGCGTGCGGACCCACTTGGTCCCGTTGTTGCGGGGCAGGCCGGTGTACGGGTCCGTCCCGGCGTTCGTCGACAGGTAGACGTTGGTGAGCTGGGCGAAGTACTCGTACTCGTCGCGGGAGGAGTAGTTGCGTCGCGTGCCGGATTCGTCGTACAGCGAGCCGTCGGGCCATTCCGTGAAGCTGCCCTTTCGCACCTTCTCGCCGAACGCCTCTGTGATCAGCCGCCGCTGGCTGTCGGTCAGCCCGTAGCGGTGGACGGCGTGCGCGAACTCGTGCGTCGTCGTGGAGTAGCCACCGTGGTGCGGGCCCGCGCCCGGCACGCTCGTGGTGCCTCCCAGCAGGTTCTCCTCCGCGGCCGCGACCCGCCCGTCGAGCTGGACACCGCGTTCGGTGTCGAAGGGGCGCGCGTCCTCGGTCGACTCCCCCCGGAGGGTGCGGAACGCCTCCAGCGAGGTCAGGGCCGCGTCCTTCGGGACCACGATCATCCGCGCGCCCTCGTTCAGCATCCGCTCCGCCGCCGCGGGGGAGCGCAGCATCCGCGCCACCTGCGCCCGCGCCTCGATCCCCGCCGAGACGTTCAGCTCGGCACCGGCCGGGACATCTACCATCAGCAGCGCGGCCGTGCGCGCGAACTCGTCGGCGGGCAGGCCCCGGCGCAGTTCCGCGACCAGCTCCCGGTCGGCGGCCAGGGCCTCGCGGTCCCGCTGCGACAGCGGCAGCAGCCGGGCCGTCCGGTCCGGCCCGGCCATCGTGGGCAGCAGACCGGCCAGGGCGGCCAGTTCCGCCGCCGGCAGCGAGGGCCGCGCCGTCGTCCCGGACGGGGGCGGCGGCGTCACGGCGGGCGCGGCGGCAGCGGCCGCCGTCCGCTCCTGCGGCGGCGGCGCGGGCAGCGGCTGCCCACTGAACCGGCCGGAGCGGGTCGGCCGGGCGGGCGCCGAGGACATGGAGCTGAGCAGCGACGGCTCCGTGCCGCTGCCCTCCGCGCGGCGGCCGGCCTCCAGGGTGCTCACCAGGCCGGGCAGCCGCTGCCAGGCCTGGGTGTGACGGCGCGCCTGCTCGGCCAGGTCCTGCCGGGCCTCGGTCAGGTCCTGCCTGATGCCTCCGACCTGGGTCCGGATCGATTCGCGAGCCGCGGTCGCCTTCCGCAGGGCGGCGTCCGCCCGCAGCAGCGCATGCCCCGTCCGGGCCACGTCCTCGTCGGCGCGGGCGAGCTCCGATACCAGGGGGCCCTCCTCCTCGCGGGCTGCGTCGAGGGCGACCTCGGCCTCGGCGGCAGCCTCGCGGGCGGCGGTGAACTCGCGCTCGTACCGCAGGCGCTGATCTCGGGCGGCGATCCCCTGCTCCCGGATGGCGTCGGCGCGCTCCTCGGCCGCTGCCAGGGCGCTCTCCCGGTCGGCGGCGGCCTGGCCGGTCACCGGGGAGGTCTCGTCGAGCCCCTCAAGGCGCTCCACCTCGGCCAGCGCCCGCCGCCACGGCTCCCGCAGCCCCCGCTCCTCCTCGTCGGCGGCGTCGTGCAGTGTCCGCGCGTCGCGCCCGGCCTGCTCAAGCCGCGCGATCTCCGTCCGCGCTTCGGCGATCCGGGCCCGGACGCCGTCGAGCTCCGCGCGGGCGGCCTCAGCGGTCCGGACGGCGTCTGCGTCGGCCAGTTCGGCGGCCCCGTGCGCGGTGGTGGCGGTGTGCACGGTACGGCCGACGGACTCCAGGGCCCGCAGCGCACCGGGCCGCCGTGCCGCTGCCACGGTTTCCCGGTACCGTGCCGTCGCCTCGACCCGCACCGCGTCCAGGTAGCCGCCGACGTTGTCCTGTATCTCCTCCCAGACATCCCGGGTGGCGTCGGTCGCGTCGGCGAGGGAGCCGTCGGCGGCGAACGGCCAGTGCCGCAGCCCCTGTTCCGTACGGACGACCAGTTCGACCGGCCGCCCGGACAGCGCGGCCGTGCGGGAGCCGACGAACAGGGCGCGGGCCAGCCGGGTGCCGTCCGGATCGGGGCCGAGCGCGAGCCACAGCTCCGCCGTCGTGTCCTGCTCGTCGATGCCGTCCGCCAGCACCCCGGGCAGCTCGTTGACCGGATGCCGCGACCAGTCCCGCAGATCGTCCGCGTCCTGGTCGGCGAGCATCGCGGGCACGTCGTAGATCCGGGGGCCCGGCCTCGGCCGGGTGACACCGAAGCCCAGCACATCGCGTTCCCACAGCCGCACGGTGAGGCTCCCGGTCACGTACCGGGTGCCCTCGGGGCCGGTCACCGTGATGACGGTGTCGACCAGCGTCTCGTGGGCTTGCGTGCCACGCCCGTCGGCGGGTGCCGCGGCGGTGCCGGTCCGCACGCTGGTGAACCGGGAGGAGGAGGCGTTGCCGCCGGAGGTGTTGGTGTGGGGCTGCTGCGCCAGCAGCGGCAAGTTCAGGCCGACCAACTGGGAGTTGCCGCTCGGCAGGCCGAAGTTGCTCTGGTGGTTCAGGTTCAGGGCGAAGGAGCTGCCGGCCGACGAGTTCGTCCCGGAGGTGCGGACCTGCCTGCGGACCCGGTCGACGGCGCCGTCGCCCGAGTCCGATGCCGAGCGCGGGTTGTACAGGGCGATCCCCAGGGACGGCGCGGTGACGGGCGCCTGCAGCGGCCAGCTGCCGGGCATCGTCGTGGTCAGGCCGGCCGCCGTGCGCGCCGGGTCCAGGGTGACCTCCCCGGTCTGGATCAGCTCGCCCAGGCGGACGGCGACGGCCTCCGCCGAGGCGCTCGCGGGCAGGCCCCAGGAGGCGGCCAGGTGCGGGGCGACCTGGTGCAGCGCCTGCATCAGCTGCGGTACGGCGTTGGCCTCGTGCACCGGCGTCAGCCCGGTCGGCAGCAGGAGCGCGTCGCCCGCGAACGGCAGGGTGCCCAGAGCGGCGGCGTCGGCCGCCGTCAGCCCCAGCGGGTGGCGCGTGAGCAGGGCCGGCGGCCGCGGCCCGGCGTGCTCACGCGGCGCCGTGGCCTCGGAGCCGACGAACCGTACCTCGATCGCGACCGGAACCGTGACCGTGCGCTCCGGCCGGCCGTTCAGCAGCCGGTCGATCCAGGTGCGCACCCGCTGGGCCACATCGCCTTCGAGGCCGGACAGGTTCAGGAGCCCGCCCTGGAAGATGCCGCCGGGGATGTTGGCCGGCCACGCCTTCACGAGCTCGGAGCGGACCGTCCCGATGGCGCGGTAGTCGAGGTCGAAGTCGGCGCCGAGTGCCGTACGCGTCCAGTACCGGTCCTCCGTCGCCGTATCGTTCCGGGCGGTGCGGGCCCTGACGTTGGTCAGTGCGACGGCCGGGCCCTCGCGGTCGGTGCGCCCGGTGGTGCCGGGCCTCGGGTAGCGGGAGTTGATGTTGACCGCGACCTGATGTGTCTTGGTGACGGCCGAGGTCGTGGACCTCGCCTGCGGGATGTGCGTGTCGACCTGCTCCAGGCCGCCGCCCTCACCGGCCGGCCGGCCGCGTACGGCGCGCAGGGCGGGCGTCTGCAGGATCGGCTCGGAGCGCAGGGTCACCTCGACCAGCCGCAGCCCGCCGAACGCGCTGTGCAGGAAGTGCAGGCGCGAGTGGCCGCCGGGGCCGCGTCCGAACAGGGCGCTCAGCCCCACGGGACCGGTGCGGCGGGCGATCTGGCTCTGCACACCGGGCAGGTGGGCGCTGTGTCCCGGCTGGAGGGAGCCCGACGCCTCTTCTTCCGCCAGCACGGTCAGCTCCCGGCCCAGCCGGTCGCGCCGCTCCCTGCGGTTCGTCGTGTCGTCGAGCTGGGTCACGGAGAGCACGCCCGCCTTGCCCAGCTGCCGGCTCCGGACAAAGCGGTTGGGCAGGGGGACGCCGGGCCCCGGCGGCGTCAGGGCCGGGATGCCCGCCATGCCCTGGAACCACTGCGCCGCGCGGGCCACGCTCTGCGCGGGAGCCACGTACGTCACGCCGCGGGCGAGGTCGATCGCGACCGTCACCGGGGCGAAGCTGCCCAGGCCCACGGCGTTCCCGGCCACGTTGCGCACGCCCCACTTGACCGTCACCAGCAGCGTCACGTCGTTGACGATCCACAGCTTGTCGCCCGTCTCCTCCACGGCGTGCGTGACCTTCGTGGTGGAACTCACCGTGCTGGTCTCGTCGGCCCGGCGGGAGTAGGCGTAGCGGCCGATCGGGTTGGCCTGGTGGACCAGCTGCTGGGGCGGCGGAGGCGGCGCCTGCACCGCGGTGACCTGGAAGGTTCCCTGGTGGACGCGCCCGACGGCGCGCTGCCGGCCGGCGGTGTCACCGGAGTTGACGTCCTGCTCGGAGTAGAGCGACCCGGAGCCCAGCACCCGGGGGTTGGTCAGATAGCCCATGATCTCCAGCGTCATGGTCCGGTTCGCCGCCATGCCCGGCAGGGTCAGGCCCTCCACCACCTGCACGCCGTCCAGGATCTGCGTGGCGCGGGCGATGAGCTGGGACGGCCGGATCGCGCCCTGCCGGGCCTCGGTCGCCAGGGTGCCCTGGTCGTTCAGCGAGGCTCCCGCCAAGGCGACGGACGTCCACTTGTAGGTCGCCACCGCCCCGTCGGCGGAGGTCTTGGCCGCCCAGGTCACCGGCGTCGCGGCCCAGCCGACCGCCGCCCCGACCCGGTTGACGGCACCGGTCAGGCTCGCGGGCAGCGCCTCCTTGACCGCCGATCCCCGCCTGGCGGTCTCCGTGGCGAGGTCGTTCAGCTGCACGGAGGCACGCCGTACCGCACGCCCCACCGGCCCCTGTTCGGGGTGGCCCGGGTAGGTCCCCGCGATGATCTGCCCCAGCGCCTCGGTCAGGGCGGCGGTGCCCCGGAAGGTGTCGACGAGCGCGCCCACCGGCAGCTTGGTCAGCCCCGGCAGCGGGTGTCCCTCGTTGTCGACCCGGTCCAGGCGGCGGAAGTCGTCGCTCGCCCCGCCGTCGGTGACCGGTTGCCGGATCACGTGTCCCGCCCTTGGCACGGCGGGCAGGGGGGCCGGGGCCGGGACGCGGGTGCGGTAGTTCGGGACCAGCACGGTGACGGTGCCCGGCACGGTGTGCGGGACGGCGCCCGGGGCACGCAGCACGATGCCCTCCGCGCCGTCCTCCACGTCCGCGGCGTCGGCATCGGCGTCGGCGTCGGCGCCGTCGTCGGCGAAGCGGACGAGCGGGTCGTCGCTCGGGCCCTCGTACAGGTCGAGGGCGAGCCTGGCCGGTATTCGGAAGAGTTCGCTGCCGTTCGCACTGGTGAGGATGAACTGGTCGTACGCGACCGAGTCACCGGTGTTCGACGCGTCCGTGAGCTGCTTGGTACCCAGGTACTCCGGGCCCGGGTTCAGCGCCCAGGCACCGTCCGCCACGGGGATGCCGAGCGCTCCGCCGCCGCCCAGGGAGCCGCTCAGCGCGGTGCCGCGCTGCCGCCCGCCGGACGCCTCGTGCGAAGTGATTCCGACGTGGTGGACCTCGGACAGCCTGCGCTCGTGGACCGAGGGGCGGGCGGTGTCCCCGGTGGCGGAGAACCGCAGCTGCACCCGCCGGGTGCCGGTCAGCGCGTTCGGCCGCTCGAACCACACCGGATGCCCGCCGTCCACCGCGTCCGCCAGCGCCGAGGCCAGGCCGAACCGTGAACGCATCTGCGCCAGCCGCCGCACGTTCTCCAGCTGCGCCAGGACCAGCGGCTCGTCCAGCCGGAACGGGTTCGCCCTGCTGCGGGGTTCGGCGGGCGGCAGGAACCCTTCCTGGCGCAGCCAGGCCTCCGCCCGCGCGAACATCTGATCCTCCCCCTCGACCCTCAGGGGCGTCTCGGCGTATCCGAGGTTCTCCAGGTTCTCCAGGTGCTCGGGAGGTTCCCGGAGTTCGTCGGCCGACGGCACGGTTCCGCGCATCGTCGTCCGCTGGGCGATCCGCAGCCGCAGGCCGTCGTCCCACGGCCCGAACGTGCCGGTGACCCGCCCGCCGCCGGCCCGGTGCAGCGTCACGTAGTAGGTGACGCGGCCCGAGGTGAGCACATGACTGCTCTTGGAGCGCAGCCCGTGCGTCATCGTCGTGCTCTCGACGGTGTTGAGCGCCTCGTTCACCTGCCAGGCGACCCCGGCCCTGCCGAGGAAGTTCCCGCCGAACGACTCCGTGGCACGGGGGTGTCCAGCGCCTTGGTCGGCGGTGAACATCGGCCCGCCCGAGATCTCGGCCCCCAGGCCCGAGGTGAACTTCGCCGACCGGTCCAGGGTGGAGGTGTGCGTGATCCACGTCTCCAGCAGGGCCTTGCCCTCGGGGCTCTTGCGCAGCGGCTCACCCGGTTCGATCCGCGCGGTGAGCTGGAGCATGCCGATCGCGTTGCCGTCCTTGTCCAGAAACGCCGAGGAGTACACCCCTTCGTCGATCTGGAGCTGCGGAGCGCCGCGCAGCATCTGCTCGTGCAGGAAGTTCTCCAGCGCCCGCTCGGAGTCCGCGGGCAGGTCGCGCAGCTCGGCGAAGTTGTCGTCGGCCAGGACCTCGGTCAGCAGCCGGCGCGGTTCGGCGACGCTGTCGACACCCCACAGCGGCAGGTCGCCCAAGTCCCCGGGCTCCGGAAGGTCGCCGGTGTCGGAGCCGTCGAACGCGAGGTGCTCGTGGAACCAGATGGTGAGGGCGCCGTGCGACTGCTCGGGCTGCCAGTTGCCGACCGCGTCCTCGCGGTCCGTGCCCACCTGGACCTGCCACCGCCCGTCGACGTCGATCGGGTGGGCCGGATCCTCGGCCTGCTGCTTGTTCAGGACGAGCAACGTCTCGCCGACGGTGACGGACTCGGCCAGCTGGTTGTGCGTCGCGGTCAGGCTGAAGGTGCCGTCCAGCCAGCGCAGCGGTCCGGTCCCGTTGGTCGGCAGGACCGCGGTCCAGGGGATCGAGCCGGTACGCACGGTGCCCGAGCCCTCCGCGTCCGTTGACGTCTGTCCGCCCGAGGCCCGGAACTCGACCTGCATGCTGGGCAGCGTCGCGGGGAGCTGGTCGTCGCTCTGCCCGTACTTCGCCGACCGCCTGGCACCGGAGTAGGCGAGCCGTACGTCCACAGAGCGGTCACGGCCGTTGTGCCGGACGGTGATCCGGTGGCCCTGCCGGCTGCGCAGATAGGGCCGGTTCAGCTCGACCTCCTCGGCGCTCAGCACATCGCTCAGCCCGGTCAGCAGCTCCCGGCCGGCCGCGCTGTCCGGGTCGGCCCCGAGAGCCCGGACGACCTGCCGGTGCAGGCCGTCCAGGACGGCGTCCGGGGTCGGCTCGTGGATGACGAGACCGATGTGCCCGTCGTGCCGGGTGCCGTGCGCGCGCAGGTACGGCGACAGCTCACGGTCCGCGTTCACCTCGGCCGGCGCTGCCACCGCCGGCGCGGGCGCGACCGTCCCGGCGGTGCGCGAGCCCTCGGCGACGACAGCGGGCACCGGCGCCCGGCCCGAGAAGGTGTGCATGGTGCCGTGTTCGGCGGAGGTGCCGGGCAGGAGAGCGGGCCGGCCGGTCTGCCAGTGCGCCGCCGGCTGCGCCGGGTCGCCCGCCAGGACGATGACGTGCTCGTTGCGCACCGGGTCGAGGACCGGGGCGCTCGGGAGCTCGGAGAGCACCGTCGTGCGCGCCGTTCCCGACCGGCCCGCGACGTGCCGGGCCAGCCCGACGGGATTGGTGTGGGTACCGACCATGAGCAGCGGGACGGCCAGCGCGAGCTGCCGGTGCACCCGGTCGTGACGCAGCAGCGCGGCGATCTCGCTGCCCGGCACCCACCGGTTCGAACCGTCGGGGAACGGCATCGACACGTAGCCGTTCGTGCTGTCCGCGTAGATCACGTACGCGGCTGCCGGGGAACCGGACGGGGCGCCCGGCCAACCCGGTTCGTACGCGGTGCCGTTGTGCACCGAACCGTCCGGCGAGACCACATAGCCCCGGGTGGAGACGTCGCCGCCGACCGGCCGGCGGGTCCAGTTGCGGCCCATCGGCACATCGTGCGTCATGAGGCGGGTGCCGTCGTCCAGCATGCCCTGGCGCACGAGGTCCCACGCGGCCAGATCCGCCGGGTCCGAGGTGTCGAACCCCGTGACGGCCGCCCCCGCCATCAGCCACAGCAGCCGGTCCCCGGCCTCGTCCGCCGACAGCTCGGCCGACGCCGGCAGGTGCAGCACCTTCCTCGCGTACGCCACCGGGTCCGGCACACCGCGCAGCGCCTCCGCGCCCTTGACCGTGCCCCACACCAGCCGGCTCACGTCCGCCTGCGTCACGGCCTGCCCGGGAGGCAGCCGCAGCACGTCGGCGGCGAGGGCGGAGAGGTCCTGCCCGCTCAGCCGCCTCAGGGCCCAGTCGAACGAGGGCAGTTGGGTGTACCCGTGCAACGTCAGCCGCCCGGCCGCGGCCTCGTCCGCCCTGCCGGCCGCGTCGTGGAGCACGGCACGGATCTCGTCGGGTGTCGGCGCGTCGTTGCCGGTGCGCTGATGGCGCGCGTGCACCACCAGGTGGAGATGGTGCAGGGTGAACGGGCCCGCCACCCGAAGGTGCCGATCGGCCCGGCGCATGTTCTCCAGCGCGCCCGCGCCCCGCAGCAGCGTCCGGAACTCCGGGTCCGCCGCCACCTCCCCGCCGAACGACCTGCGCAGCGCCCGCACCAGCCGCGTCGTCGCGTCCGTGTCCTGCGGCGACAGGGGTCCCGTCCCGGAGTGCAGTCCCGCCCAGCGCGCCGTCTGCGCCAGATCGGCCCCCCGGGGCTCCGGGGGCAGCAGCACCTGCGTCCCCTGCTCACCCGAGGGCCCGGCCATCACGCCCGCCTTCGGGCCCGCGGCGGTCCGCTGGTACGCGTGGACACGGTCCACCGCCAGCACGCCGGCGGTGCTGCCGTTCGCCACGCCCTGGGCGTACGACGTCGTGCCCAGCACATCGAAGACGTAGGGCGGTGTCGCCGCGTCCGTCAGGTACGGCAGGTCCTCCGCCTGCGCGTCGGCCCAGCACGAGCCGAGATCGATGACCGCGCCGGCGCCGAGCTTGCGCATGCTCGGGCGGCGGCTGATGAAGCGGCCCGTCTCCTCGCCGTCCACCTGGACGGGCGGACGGCCGTCCGTCACCTCCATGAGGCCCCGCATCGGCATGCCGTGCTGCGAGAAGCGGTAGACCGGCCGCCCGTCCTCCAGGAGCGGCACGGCGCTGCCGATCTCCCGTGCGGTGACCGGATCGAACTGCGAGAACCCGGAGACCTCGTCGAGGGCTTCGAGGACCGGCTCGTTGACCACGAGGTCGGCATCCGACATCGTGACGCGGCCCACCGGCCGGCCCTCGTAGGCGATCGTCCGCGACTTGACCGCACGATCCGGGATCACGGTCCCGTCCAGGGCGGTCACAAAGCCCTCGTCCACGATGCCGTCGGGGCCGAGGTCGTCCGCGTCACTGCCGAACCAGCCGCCCAGCGGCACGTTCCGCGCCCGCTGGTTCTCGACGACGATCCTGCTGAACCCGGTCTCGGCGTCGTGGACCAGTGCGACCTGACCGCTGTGCGCCCAGATCCCGTTCCGGCCGGTCCTGAACGCCAACGTCCTCGGCATGACAAGTCCCTGGTCACCGCCGCGGTCCAGCACCAGCACCACCGGAACGCCCGGCGGCAGCCCGGCAAGGCCCGGATCACGGGCCACCAGCTCGACGAACTCGCCCCACGGGACCGACAGCTCACCCTGGCCCCAGGGGATCAGCACCTGCTCGTGATCACCCTTCGCCGCGATCACGTACGCACCCGAATCGGCGTCCCACAACGGGTCGATGGGGCCCTGGAACCGGCCGTCGCGCCGCTGCCACACCCGCGAGGTGTCCACGACGCCCACCGCCTGGTCCGTCAGGTTCAGACCCTGGTACGAGCCGTCCGCCAGGACGATGTGCCGCCCGTGGTCCAGGGCGCCCCCGGCCGCCAGGTGGTAGGCGCCCAACGAATCCACGCTGGAGGACCATCCGGCCGCCATCGCGTTCTCCACCAGCGCGAACAGCTCGGCGTGGAGACCGGCGGACACCTCGGCACCAGCCGGGACGTGCAGCACCCGCCGGACCAGGCCGTCCGCGTCGAACTCACCGCTCGGATCGTCCAGCAGCGCCAGCCGCTCCAGCTCGGCGGCGGCCCGGGAGTGGTCCGGCGCCGCCGGGGAGAACCCGGGCGCGCCGCCGGGCAGCCGGGGCGCGAGCCCCAGCTTGCGCCGTGTCCGGCTCGCCAGGTCCGCGCCCGAGACGGCGTCCGTGCCGTGTACGGCGAGGTGTTCGGCCACCTGCCGCACGGCAGCGCGCAGTCCGGCGTCCGCGTGGCGGGAGTCGGCGAGTACCGGGTGCAGCTCCAGCGGCAGCACCAGCGACACCGCGCGGTGCCAGGCGTCGGCCGGGTCGGTGCCGGTCGGCACCCCGGGCGCCCGGGACGTCGCCCGCGCGAAGTCCTCGTAGGCGGCGCCCCAGGTACGGCGCGCGGCGCGGGCCGCGACGGCGTCGAGCGCCCCGCTCCAGGGGCCGGGCCGGTTCATCAGCACCCGGACATGGCCCACGGGGTCGAGGCCGCTGTCCTGGACCCGCACGGATCCGTTCAGGGTGGCCTGGAGTGCGGGGCCCTCGCCCAGCGTCACCCCGACGGCGGCCAGCTCCGCGGTGGTGACGGTGCCGTCGGACGGCAGCCCGGGCGCCTCCGCGGTCAGGTCGTCGGTGGTGATCAGCGCCGCGGTGCTCCGCCGTTCGGCGTCGGTACGGGGGACCCTGGGCACGATCGCGGCGAGCGCGGCGTCGGCGGCGGCGTCCGCGCCGAGGTCACGCAGCCGGTCCACGGCCGCGTCGAGCCGCCGCCGGGCCCGCTCGACGTCCTGCCGGGCCTCGTGGAACCTCACCACGTCGTTGTTGCCGCCCCGGCCGCTGCCGACCCGTCGCGCGAGCCGGTCCACGTTCCGGGCGGCCCGGTTGAAGGCGGTGAGCGCGTCGTCGTGGTCCCGGCGCGCCTCGTCGATGGCGAGGGCGACCGGGAAGATGTCGCTGATGCCGTCGGGGGTTTGATCGCCGGTGAGGACCGTGCCCCGGTCAACGCCCTTGCCCTTGTCCTTGGGGCCGGACTCCTGGGCCTGAGCGGACTCGGTCTCACCCTTGGTCGCGGTCTCGGTCTCGGTCTCGGTCTCGGTCTCGGTAACGGTCTCTTCAGGGGCCGGTGACGAGGATGTCTCCGGCCGCCCTTCGTCCTGACCGGTCACCGACGGGACGTCCGTGCCCGAGGTCGTCCGGACCGGGACGGGCGGCGCGATCCGACCGGGTGCGTCCGGGACACCCCGGGCCGGACGGTCGGCCCGCCCGGGACCGGCGTCGGCACCGGCTCGGGCCGGCGACGGCGACGGCGGCTGCGCGGCGGCGGGCGTCTGGGCGTTCGGAGCCGCCGTCGCGGGCGGGGGCGGCGCGGCCGCCGCGGGTGCGGCCGGTCCGGTGGCCGGCGAAGGATCGTCGGAGGAGGTGCGGAACCCGCCCGGCCCCGCGGGCAGCGGCGTCGGCACGGACGCTCCGGGCGCGGTGGCCGCGTCACCGTCGGCATCGGTGGAGAGCGTTTCCGCACCGGTCTGCGGCGGTGTGCCCGGCTGCTCGGAACCGTCGGCGAGGCCCCTCCGGCCGTCCTGCTCGGTACCGGCGTCCCGCTCGGTGCTGCCCTCCTGCTCCGTGCTGCCGTCCTGCTCCGTCAGGTCCGTTCCGCGCTGCTGACCGTTCTGGTCCGCCGGACCGGACGACCGCTGCGACGGGTTACCCGTACCGGACGTGCCCTGCGAGGCTCCGGGCGCGGGCGCGCTCGAACCGGCGGGCGTACCCACGGGCGTCACCTGCGGGGCGGCGCCCTCGTCGGCATCCACGTCGGCATCGGTATCGGCATCGGCGTCGGAGGACGACGGTGCGCCCTCCGGCGCGGGCGCACCCTTCGGCGTCGTGAGTCCCTGCGGGAGGTCACCCTGAGAACCCGGCGCGTCCGAAGTCCCGTCGGGTGTCGTACCGGGCGCGAGGTCGGGCGACAGGTCCGGCGTCTGCTCCGGCGACAGGTCGGGGGTCAGCTCGGGCGTCGTGAGGTCGGTGTCCGTGCCGTTCGGGGACCCGGACGTGCGCCCCGACGTGGGCCCGGCCGTCGACCCGGGCGGCAGCGATGTGCTGTCGGGCTGGGACGCGGACGGGATGGTGGAGGGAGAGTGTGTCGACGGGGAGCTGGACGGGGTGGGCGTCGGCAGATACGGCACCTGCGACCCCGTCGTACCGGTCACGCCGGTCACGCCGGTCACGCCGGTCACGCCCGTCACGCCGGTCACGCCGTCGAGGACACCAGGACTGTTGAAGCCGCCGGGGCCGCCCGTGGTGCTCGTGGAGCCCGGCGACCGCGTGGTGCTGCCGGAGCTCCCGGTGGGTGTCGGGTTCAGTGGGGGCGGAGCCTTGTACGACGGCGACGGTGGCAGGTTGATTCCGCTGCCGATCCCGCCCGGGAAGACGGACGGGACGGTCGTGTTGGGCGGGACCGCCGGACCGGGGGTGAACGGGACGACGCTCCGCACCGTCGACGGGCCGTTGACCCCCGGGCCCGGACCGGCGGCCGACCGCGCCTGGGGACCCGTGGTCCCGGAGGGGCCCGAACCGCCGCCGCCCAGCGGACTGTCAGGTGCGGGCGGGTTGTTGAGATCGGTGAACTGGTTGTTGTTGTTGAAGTACTTGTTGAAGACGATCGCGGCCCCGCCGCCGATGGCAAGCCCCGCACCCACGTCGAACAGGCCACTGGTGCCCGACCCGACGAAGGTCTCCCACTTGAAGTTCCAGTTGTTGTAGAAGGCGCCGTTGATGATGACCTCGGCCGTGCCCTCGGCGGCGCCCGAGACCACGAAGACGGTGACGACGGTCGGCGGACCGTTCACCAGCCCCTTGAACAGCAGGCTGTCCGGCTTGAACTTGAACTTGTTGAACACGTCGTCGAGCAGGTTCTTGAAGTAGTTCGTGAACGGCTTCAGGAACTTGTCGAAGAGCCCCATGAAGGCCCCGGTGAGCGCACCGAACGCACCCGCGACCCCGACGTCCTTCCAGTCGATACCGCCGGGCCTGCGGCCACCGGTGTTCAGGCCGATCTGGGCGAGGCGGACCGCCAGCGTCTGGATGGCCTCCTCGATCGCCTCGCTCAGGGTCGGCGCGATGTGCGTCATCCGCAGCAGCCGGTCGATGATCATCAGAACGGCGAGCTTGCTGCGGGCCCTGGCCAGGAACATCTGCGAGACCGACGCACCGCCGGTGAACGCCATCAGTGCCGCCAGCAGCGCCAGTTCGGCGAGCAGCATGATGATCTCGGAGATGATCTCCCATTTCGATCCCTGGATCGACTGCGAGTAGTTGACCTGGCCGTTGGCGAGCTCGTCCAGCTGGAAGAGCAGTTTCTGGACGGGGTCGGTGCCGCCGGGCTCATCGGTGAGCATGCGCACGCTGTCGATGTACGGCTGGGCCACCTCCGGCGGCAACGACTCCTCGACCAGCTGGATGGTCTCCCGCGCGGCCGAGCGCAGGTCCATCAGCCCCTTCTGCAGGGCAAGGTAGAGATGACGGCTTTCCCACGCCAGATTCTCCCTGGCCTGCAGGGGCATCTCGCCCAGCAGGATCCAGAGCATCGTCCGGACGTCAGGTGGAAAGTCGATCTCGTCCACTTAGGGTCTTTCGTTTGGATCAGGCTGGATCAGGGAGCGGGGTCCGGTGTCGTGCATCGCAAGGCGGAGGATTGAGGCAACGCGGAGCGTTGGTGATTGACGACAACGCGGCGAGGTGCGGCGCCGGACCCCGCGAGCCCAGCATGATCCAAACGAGAGGCCCTAATGCTTGCCGCCCCCGTCGGAGTCCTCGCCCGGACCGTCCAGGCTGGACGTCTGGCGCCCGATCTGTTCCTTCGCGTAGGACTGGACGCCCTCGATGTGCTGCCCGTTGGCCCACACCGCCTCCTGGAGCCCTACGAACGCGGAACCCAGGGCCCTGACCATCTCCAGGCACGAGTCGTTGTTCGCGTCGAACTTCGGCAGGACACCGCGGGCGAAGTCATCCGTCTTTCCGGCGAAATCCCGGAAGTAGTGTGCGTCTCGGATGAAGTTCTCCCCCATCCTCTTCGTCCGCTCCGGCAGCGACTCCATCATCTCGCCGCTCCGTCGCAGACCGCCGGGGTTCGCCACGTACTTGCCCGTTGCCATGAGTACCTCCCTGGTTCGCTTTCTGGAGTCAGTCGGTGTCTTCGTGGATCTCGTCGTGCAGTCGGGACGTGGAGCGCCTCCGCCCGCCGGCCGGATCGTCCAGCGCCGAGCCGAAGGCCCGGCCCCAGTCGATGTCGATGCCCCTGATGCCGCTCGCGCCGCCGCTCGCCCGCGTCAACGGCTCGAAGACCTCGATCACTCTACGGGCCATCCGGGAGCGCCCCTCCTGGAGCGCCTCCATTACCGAGGAGGCCAGTTGAGGCCCCGTCATGTTCAGATACTTGTTGTCCGGGAACTTCAGCGCCGTCAGCTCACCCTGCGGGCCCACGGTGACCTCGACCGCGCGGTCCCGTGACCGGATGGTGGCCGAGGCCTCGCCGAGTTCGCCCTCGGCCCGTACGACGGCCTCCTGCACGGCCGTCAGTTCGGCCATGGCCTGGGCCAGCTTCGCTTCCATCGACTCGCTCAACGGACACCCCTCCTCATGCTCCTGCGGATACGGGCGCGCCGGGGGCCCGCCCCCGTAGCGGTCATCGTCCGATCACCGCGGGAGCGCCGCCCTCGTCCGTGCCCCATACGTCCTCGTCCTCAGGTACCCACGAGTCACGGGCACGCTCACCGCTCTCGGTCTGGGGCCGGCAGGAGTCGCCACCGGCTCCGGCGCCACCGCCCATCGGCGCGAGGAAGGGGGTGCGGCCCGCGGTGGGGCCGCCCGCCGCCACCCGCACCTCGTCGTCCGCGTACCGGCCGCCGCCGGGAACGCCGGGGCGGGGACGGCGGTTGTTGACCACTTCGCCGTCGATCACGTTACGGACGCGCTCGCCGGATTCGGACTGGCCGCCTCCCTTGCCGCCCATGCCGCCCATTCCGCCGCCCATGCCGCCACCCATGCCGCCGCCACCGCCGCCCGTCGGCGAGCCGGCCGCGCCCGTGCCGCCGGCCGCCGCACCCGCGCCGCCCATGCCGTCGGAGGTGGGACCCGGGAACGGGCCGCTGTTCAGGAACGGGCGGTTGTGGCTCGGTGCGACCGGCCCGTCCGCGCTCCCGCCGCCGCCCAGGGGCGATTCGTAGGGATTCTCGTCGAACAGCTCCTCCTCGTAGGAGTGGGAGTCGTACGAGGGGGCCGTGAAGTCGAGCGAGCCGTTGTTGAGGTGGCCCGAGCCGAAGGACGAGCCGGCGTCGTCGAGGTATCCGGAGGTCGTCGAGCCGTCCGGGTGGGTGACCGTGGTGGTACCGGTGTCCGGGTTGATCGTCTGGGTGGAGCCGTCCGGATAGTCCGTGACCACGTTGCCACCCGCGTCCAGGTGCGTGGTGCTGCCGCCGGGGTTGGACAGCAGGTCACCGGTGTTGAGCGGTCCCGAGCTGGTCGAACCGTCGGGGGCCGTCACGGTCGAGGAGTGGGTGACCGGGTCGATGGTGGTGGTGGAGCCGTCCGGGAACTCGGTGATCACCCGGCCACTGGAGTCGATGTGCGACTCGCCGCCGCCGGGAATGTCCAGCGCGCCGTCGTTGACGGGGCCGGAGATGTGGGTGGGCGACAGATCGGGCAGATCGCCGCCGTTCAGGGCTTCCCGGCGGGTGTTGTCGTACTTGGCCTCCGCCTCGGCCTGCTTCTTCTCCTGCTCCTGCCGGACCTCGTCCTGCTTGGCCTCGGCCTCCTTCTGCCGCTGCTCCTGCTCGGACCGGTACTGGTCCTCCTTGGCCTCCTGCTCCTTGCGGATCTGGTCCTGCTTGGCCTCCTGCTCCTCCTGCTTGGCCTCCTGCTTGGCCTGGGCCTCGGCCTGCTTCTGCTCGGCCTCCTTCTCCTTCGCCTCCTGCTTGGCCTCCTGTTCCGCCTGCTTCTTCTCCTGTTCCTCCTGCTGCTGCTCCTGGCGGTGCTCCTGCTCGGTGCGGATGCGGTCCTGCTTCTTCTCCGCCTCGGCCTGCTTCTGCTCGGCCTCCTTCTCCTTCGCCTCCTGCTTGGCCTCCTGCTCGGCCTGCTTCGCCTCCTGCTTGGCCTCCGCCTCGGCCGCCTTCTTCTCCTGCTCCTTCTCCTTCGCCTCCTGCTCCGCCTTGGCCTGGGCCTCCTTGGCGTCCTGCTCCTTCTTCGCCTTCTCCTGTTCGGCCTTGGCCTGCTTCATCTGGAGAATCTGCATGTTCTCCGAACGAGCCTGCGCCGCGGCCTGCTTGGCCTCCTGCTCCTTGCGGATCTCCTCCTGCTTCTTCTCCTGCTCGGCCTGCTTGGCCTCCTGCTCCTTCTCCTTGGCCTCCTGCTTGGCCTCGGCCTCCTTCTCCTTGGCGTCCTGCTCCGCCTTGGCCGCTTCCTCCTTGGCCTCCTGCTTGGCCTCCTGCTGGGCCGCCTTCTGCTCGGCCTCCTTCTCCTTGGCCTCCTGCTCGGCCTTGGCGGCCTTCTCCTTCGCCTCCTGCTCGGCCTTGGCCGCGGCCTCCTTGGCTTCGGCCTCCTTCTCCTTGCGCTCCTGCTCCTCCTTGGCGGCCTTCTCCTTGGCCTCCTGCTCGGCCTTGGCCTTGGCTTCCTTGGCCTCCTGATCGGCCTTGTCCTTCAGCCGCTGCGCCTCCGCCTTCGCGGCCTGGTCCTTCTGCCACTGGATGAACGCCGCCTGCTTGGCCGCGGCGTCATCGGCGGCGGCCTTGGCATCGGCCGCGTCCTTGTCCGCCTTGTCCGCCGCGACATCGGCCTTGTCGTCCTTGTAGTCCGACTCAAGGGTGCCGTTGGTACCCCGGGACTTCACGTCTCCCAGATCGAATTCGCTGTTGCTCCAGCCGTTGCGCACCTTCTCCATCGCGGCGATCGCGGCCTTGTCGAGCTGGTCGATGACCGTCTGCTGCCACATCTCGACAGCCTTGTTGCCGATGTTCAGCCAGGTCCCGAGCTCTTTGAGATCACCGAACTCGCCCTTCGGAATGACCATTTCCCCGTCATAGGAAGAGACCTCATCGTTGGCGGCCTTGTTCTCGAACCCGGTCTCGGCGATGTAGTTGGTGTAGTAGGACTCCCCAGCGCCCTCGATCTCATAAGTGATCTTCGTAATGTTGTGCTTCCACACATAGTTCATCACCGCGGTGAGCAGCTGGTTCAGTACGATCAGCGGGTTCCCGTACCTCCACTCCCACTTCATCCACGCGTCATGGAGATCTCCCACCGCGTCCTTGAAGTCCTTCTTCGCCGCCATGATCTCGTTGCCCTGCTTCGAATAGCCGGTACCCGCATGCATGTCGTCCGCATAGTCCGAGTACTGCTTGTTCACCTTGTTGATGAGATCCCAGAAGACGCCTGCGGCCTTGCCGCGCCAGGCATCGTTCTTCTCCGTGCCGACCCTGCTCTGCCACTCCTCGACCAGCTTCTGCTGGTCCGAGAAGAATTTGGCGACCCGGTCGAAGCTGCCGGCCACCACGTCGAAGTTGCCCAGGGTGACGGAGGCGTTGTCATCGACGGGAATGCCGCCCCACTCGAAGCCGTAGGTGCCCACCGCCTCGTCGTTGCGCAGCTTCTCCAGCGCCAGTCCGGCGCCGAAGGCGTACTGGGTGAGCGGTGCCGTGTCCCAGGTGGGCTTGCCGTCCATGCCCAGGTGCCCGTCGATATGGCTGGAGAACTGCCCGCCCTCGTAGTACCCCTGGCTCGGGCTCTTCCCGTCGCCCGAGTTGCCGAGCATCGTGATCCGCGCCTTGTGCATCGTCACATCGGCGCCCTCACCACCCGAGGAATGGTAGAAGGGGATGACGAAGTCAGTGCTGTTGATCTTGTAACCGGCATTGTCCGTCAGCCAGTCCATGTCCTCGGTATCGACATAGTCGACGTAGCCGACGTCGGATATCTCCACCTTCATCATCGGAATGCCCTCGTTGCCGACCAGGGTGTCGAAAAGGTCACTCCTGGCCGGTGGCTTGTATCCGGTGAAGAAGTGGGCGGCCTCGGCCCACTTGTCGTTGCTGCTGGTGAGTTTGTTGGTGATCTTGCTGGAGTCGAGGGCCATGCCAGGATGCCTTTTCGGTCAGGGCGGATGATGAGGAGAACGGGCCGGGCGATTCCGCCTTACGGCGTTACGCCGCGATGCCCCCGGGCATCACCCGGTCGCGGCGCCCGCGCGGAGCATCCGCGGCGGGCACGGGAGGGCCGGCGGCCGCGCGGACTCAGTCGTCGTCGTCGCCCCCGCCGCCGTCCGATCCCCCGCCGTCCGATCCGCCGCCGGCCTCGGAGAGCACATCGTCGACACCGTCGAAGAAGTCGACGAACTTCTTCCCGTCGATCTTCTCCAGATTGTCGCCCTGGGTCTTGAACATCTCGTCGATGGTGTCCTGCAGGTTGTCCTCGATCTCCTCGAAGAGGTCGACCTGCAGCTTGAGGATGCCGTCGATCTGGTCGACCATCTTGTTCAGGGACTTGATCAGGTATCCGCCGTTGGTCCGGCCGTCCTTGTCCCCCGCCATCACGCCGATCGCGAGCGGCACCTTCTGCCCGTCGTGGAAACCCGGCGCCTTGTCGGCGCCGTCGTCCCCGGCCTGGAGATTGGGCATTCCCGGAACCAGCGTCCCGTCCGGGGCCTTCCCGTCCTGCCTCATCTTCTTGACCGCGGCGAGGAACGGAACGACGTCATCGTCGAGAAAGCTCTGCATCCAGGCCTTGTTGAGATTGACTGGGGGTTTGTCGGCCATTGCGCACTACTCCTGTTTTCCTTGGGTTTCCACCGGCTTCGGGACGGTTCGCGGCTCTATGCGGGGCATCGGCGCGCCGCTCCACGGAAGCGGGCGGCCGCTCGCGTGACGCACACGCGGGCGGCCGCCCGAAGTGACACAGGGGGCGTGTCGCCCTACGGCAGGCCCTGGGGCCTGTCCGGCGGTCAGCTGCCGATGCGCACGCTCTCCCACAGCGAGGTCAGGGACTTCTCGCTGTACTGGTAGGTGTCGGATACGTCGTTCAGCAACGCCGAGTTCTCGGCGAGGATGCGCTTCATCTCCTGGACCGCGTGGTCCCAGGCCGCCTGCTTCTGGCCGTACACCGCCTTGTCCTCACCTTCCCAGGTGCGCTGGAGCTCCTGGAGCTCCGCCTCCAGGTTGGTGAGGATGCTGTCGATCGCCTTGGTCTGGTGGACCATGTCGTCGGCGGCGTTCTGCATGTGGGAGTAGTCGACGTAGATCTGGCCGTCGGTGAAATCAAGCGGGGGGGTCATAATCGTCCTCGTCTCGCGGCGGTTGCTTCGGGGAAGGGGTCCTGCCGAGCCCGGGTGCCGTTCACAACGCCCGGTGCGGGGGCGGTCGTCAGCTGCCGGCCGTGGAGCCGGCCAGGGCGTTGAAGATCTCCTCGGCGCGGCTGTGCGCCTGCTGGATGGACTCGTTCGCGGTGGACTGCTGGATGCCCTGCGCGCGCATCGTCTCCTCCAGCGTTCCGATCATGTCGCGGAGGTTCTTGGAGATGATCTCCGCCTGCGAGTCCCACCGGTCGAGCAGGTTCTGGAACGCGCCACCGTCACTGCCCGCGTAACCGGATGACAGGTTGTGCTTCATGTTCTCCACGTCCTGACGGCAGTTCTGGACGCCGTTGAAGGCCATGTCCAGAGCCGTGACACCGTTCTGTGTCGCTGACGCCAGTGACTGCTGTCCGCCTGTACCTGCCATATGCCTGTGCCTCCTGGAGTGTCGCGCCGCCGATCGTGGGATCCGGGCGGCGCGATGCGTGTACGGACGCGGCCGGAGGACCGGCGTCCGGACGGGATGGACAAAGGGAGCCTAAGGAAAGGTGAGTTGACAGCTCAATGGCTTGAGTCACCTTTCTGCTCCAACTCGGTGTTCCGCCCGATTCGTGCGAGAGATTCGGCCTCGCCGTCAGCGGTGTCCCTATACATAGGCGTAGTTGTGGTTTCACTTACCAGGACGCCCTTCGCGCACGTCCCGTTTCACCACCGCGGGGACTTTCTCTCCCTTCACACAGAGTTCATCTCCCCCGCCTCCACGATGTGCCACTCGCGCGTCACGGTGCGGTGCTCCGTGCGACGTTCCCGTTTCCGGGTGCTCACTTCCGCTCGCAGCGGGGTGTCGTGTTCGCGCTCCGGCCCATGGCGGCGTCCTCCTTCGTCAGGTCCGGGCCCGTCGGCAGCATCGCCAGCAGCGGTGCGGGCAGTCCGCGCGCCTGGGCCTGCGAGTAGCCGAGCGCCGTGAGCGCGTCCGCCGTCCCCACCCGGTACTTCATCCCGGTGTCCGTCACCAGGTAGACCGTGGTGCCGAGCGGGCTCCCGCCCGCCCCGAGCGCGCGCACCAGGGATCCGGCACCGGGCCGCACGGTGACCGTGCCGACCGGCATGCACGCCGGGGTGAGCCCCTCGGGCGGTGCCTGCGAGGCCGGGCCCAGGGTGCCCGTAGCGGTCATGGCCACACTGATCCGGGGGCCGCGCTCACCGGGCTCGACCCGTACGCAGACGGTGCGGTCCTCGCCGAGGGCCACCGCTTCCGGCGGCGCCGCGGGCAGGTCCGGGTCCTGTGCGCGCTCGCCCGCGCCCGGGGCCAGCCGGCCGCTCAGCACGTCCGCGCCCAGCGCGGTCACCTTCGCCGCGCCGCCCCCGTACACCTTCTGCCGGGTCTCCGGGTCGCCGAGCACGAGCGCGGCGCCGGTCGCGGTGAGGGGGCTCAGGCCCTCCTTGCGGAGCAGGTAGTAGCGGTCGGCGGAGCCGGGCACGGTGACCCGGAACACCTCGCCGACGCGGGTCTTCCGGCCACCCAGCGAGGGCCCGTCCTGCCCCTTGCCGGGCACGTCGGGCGCGCTCAGGTCGGGCCCGGAGGGCAGGGCGTTGAGGAAGGGCGCAGAGACGGGGATCATCGGAGTGGTGCCGTAGCCGAGGGCCTCGCGGGCGCGGCTCTCCCGGTCGAGCCGGAGCTTGCTGCCCCGCCACACCAGATAGCCGGCCTTGTCCGGGCCCGTCACCAGCATCGCCCGGTCGGTGGGCAGCCCCGCGGCATCGGCCGCCACGCCCACCGCGACGGTGGTGGCCGTCGAGGCGGTCGCACCGCCCGAGCAGACCTGCCACGGACCGGTGTCCAGGTCCGTGCTCGCGGGCAGCGCGTCCGGCGCCCCGCTGATTCCGATCGGCGCCCCGTGCGGCGTACCGCTCAGGGAGCCGCTGCCGACGGACTTCGCCTTCATGTCGGCGCCCCCGAGCAGCCGCGCGGAGGCGTAGTTGCGCACCGGGCGCAGCCGGCCGTCCAGGTAGAGGTAGCGGGAGCCGGTGTCCTTGTTCACGACGAGGGTCCCGGGCGTGCGCCAGGAGTCCGAGCTGCCGGGCTTGAGCAGACCGAGGATGAACGACCCCGCCGACAGCAGGACGGCGATCACGATGCCGATCACCACGCCCCGGTTCGTCCGGCCCTGCGGGCTCTCCGGGGCGTCCGGATCCGCGCGCAGCATGCCGGAGGTCAGCCGGCCCATGACGAACATGTGCGCCTGGACCTGGTCGCGTTTGGACTGCATCGCAGCGTGTCTCCCTTCCGGTCAGCCGTTGATGGACCGCAGGGCGCTGTACACGCCGAGCACCCAGAGCGCGAGCGGCAGCATGCTGATCGCGAGCGCCGAGTGCAGCAGCTCCCCGGCACGGCCCCAGTACGGCACGAGCCGGCGCCCGGGTACCGTCCAGGCGGCGATCGCGACCGCCGCCGTGACGGCGAGCAGCCCCGCGGCCGTCACCAGCCGGTTGGCGGGCGAGGCGGCCGGGGCGGCGACCAGCACCAGCAGGATCAGCCCGGTCACGCCCGGGACCACCAGCGACATGCGCTGCCAGATGTTGCCCAGTCCCCGCGCGTGCAGGATGAGCAGCAGCGACAGGGCCACCGTCATGATGATCTCGGCGAGTCCGTCCTCCCGGCCCAGTACGACGACGCAGCCGAGGCCGACGACGCCCACCGCCCCGTACAGCGAGGTCATCCAGCCGTCGGCGAGGACGGCGCGGGCCGAGACCACGGACGTGGCGTGCGGCTCGATGCCCTCCTGGAGCTGCTGGGCGTTGGTCGGCAGCGGTGGCATCCGCATCCCGGACATCCGGAACGCCAGTGAGGGCACGAAGGCGCCGAGGATGACCGCCAGGACGGCGACGATGCCGGCGGCGTGCACGGGTGCCAGGTCCGTCACGATGAGCAGCACGGCGACGAGGGACGCGAACACCGAGACGACCGCTACGCCCAGGAAGAGCGCGGCGAACGCGGCCACGACGGCGAGGGCGAGGACCGCCCCGCCCGCCGCCGCGGCGCCCGCGGCGAGCAGCCGCGCGCCCAGCGTCTCGTACGCGTGCGGCCCGCTGAGTTGGCCGCCCGGCAGCAGCCAGCCGGCCAGCGCCAGGTAGGGCGCCACCATGAAGCCCAGTGCGGCACCGGCGCCGGCGTCCCCGACCGCCCGGCTCGCCGCGCCGGCGCCCGCGAGTAGCAGCAGGCCCGCCGCGACGGCGAACACGGCCCGGGGCAGCGCGGAGCCGCCGGGCCAGGCGATCACCACCATGCCGCCGACGAGCACCGCGACCGCGATGCCGAGCAGGACCCAGCGGCTGACCTTGGGGGCCCAGCCGTAGGGGTGGTCCCGCATCGTGGTGGAGATGCCGTCGACCAGGTCGTCCAGATGCACTTCGGGCAGGGCGTCGGTACGCGGCCTGAGGTAGAGGGTGTCGCCGTCGCGCAGACCGTAGGAGTCGAGGGTGCGTTCCTCGTCCAGGGGTTCGCCGCCGAGCCGCTGGAGTACCCAGCCGCCGTGGTCGATGCCGGCCTCTTCGAGGTTGTCGCCGGCGTATCCGAGCACCGCCGGCAGGAGGTCCGACACGGGTACGTCGGCGGGGACGGCGAGATCGATGCTCCTGGCCGGGGCTCGTACCGTCAGACGGCACAGCTCGGCGGCCTGAGTGTCAGTCATCGGGATGGCTCACGCTTCTCCGGTTACTGCTGAGAACGGACAGGGGAACGCGGACTGGCCGACCGCCGTTGTTCCTTGGTGCCGGACGCGTCCCAAACTCCCGGGAAAGGGCCGGTTATTGGCGGTCGCCGCAATGATCGTAGTATCAGCCGCCTGTTGTGGGCGATGTGGCCCGTGGCACCGAATGTGAGGTGAGCGTCGGCGCACCGGATGTCCGACGCTGAATTCGGCGAGGCGACATGGCACGGGAGGCCGCGTGACAATTTCGCCGCGTGGCACGGAAATCCGCGTGGTCCGGACGGTGCCGCGCCCCTCGGTACGACGTGGCGCGGGCCTGCCGGCCGGTGGCCGTGCGACCCGGCGGGGCCGTGGTCCGGCCCGGACGGGTCGCGGCGAGACTGTGACAGAGCGCCGCGCCGATACGACGGCTCCACCCCTGCCCCGTGAGGAGACGGTTCCTTGAGTGTGGTCCTGTTCCGCCGACCTGCCCGACGCCGGGGCCCGGAGATGCCCGGCGGGGAGCTGAATCTCCAGGAACCGCCGGTCCTCCCCGAGACGGTGCCCGACACCTCCGCGGTGTGGACGTACCTCCCCATGGCGATGATGTCGGTCTCCATGATGTTCATGTTCATGCGGCCCGGTATGACGCGGGGCAGCGGCGGGTTCATCTACATCGCCCTGGGCACGATGGTGCTCGGCGCCGCCGCGATGTTCATCGGCCAGTTCATGCGCAAGGCCGGCGAACGCAAACAGAAGCTGAAGGGCGAGCGCCGGGACTACCTGCGCTACCTCACCCAGATCCGGCGCAAGGTGCGCGGCGCCGTCGTGGACCAGCAGCGGGCCCTGGCCTGGCGCCACCCCGAGCCGGCCGCCCTGTGGTCGATGGTCGGCACCACCCGGCTGTGGGAACGACGCCCGCGCGACGAGGACTTCGGCGAGGTCCGGGTCGCGGTCGGCGAGCAGAAGCTCGGCCTGAAGCTGAACCCCAACTCCACCAACCCCGTCGAGGACCTGGAGCCGCTCAGCGCGCACGCCCTGCGCAGCTTCATCCGCGCCTACTCGACGGTCCCCGAGCAGCCCATCGCGATCTACCTGCGGGCCTGGGCCCGGGTGCTGTTCCGGGGCGACGAGGAGCGGACCCGGTCCGTGGCCCGGTCCCTGGTCGCCCAGCTGGCCACCTTCCACTCGCCGGACGACGTGTGGATCGTGCTGTGCGTCTCCGACGAGCGGCGCCCGGACTGGGAGTGGACGAAGTGGCTCCCGCACAGCCTCCACCCGCACGACACGGACGGAGCGGGCCCGACCCGGATGACGGTATCCGCCCTGGGCGAGCTGGAGGACCTGCTCGGCCCGGAGTTCATGGAGCGGCCCCCGTTCGACCCGGACGCCGTACCCGGGCGCGAGGAGCCGTTCACCGTGATCGTGGTGGACGGCGGCACCGTCCCGGCCGGTCACCGCGCGGACGGTGCCGGCTTCCGCAACACCGTCGTACTGGACCTGGGCGGCGCGCTCACCTGGCGCCCCGGCCGCAGCACGCTCCGCTTCACCGTCGCCGAGGACGACCTGGGCCTGGTGCGCACCGACCGCGAGCGCAAGGAGCAGACCACCACGCTCGGCAGCCCCGACAGCCTCGGACTGGCGGGCGCCGCCTCGCTCGCACGGCGCCTCGCCCCGTACCGCATGGGCCTGGGCACCGCCTCCGACTCGTCCGAACCGCTGTCCGCCAACGTCGAGCTGACCACCCTGCTCAACATCCCCGACCTGCACCGCCACGAACCGGAGACGCTGTGGCAGCAGCACACCGGCACCTCCCGGCTGAAGGTGCCGATCGCGGTCGGCGCGGACGGCGAGCCGGTGGAGCTGGATATCAAGGAGTCCGCCCAGGGCGGCACCGGACCGCACGGCATGCTGATCGGCGCCACCGGCTCCGGCAAGAGCGAACTGCTGCGCACCCTGGTCCTCTCGCTCGCCCTGACGAACTCCTCGGAAACGCTCAACTTCGTCCTCGTGGACTTCAAGGGCGGTGCGACCTTCCTGGGGCTGGACGAACTCCCGCACACCTCTGCCGTCATCACCAACCTGGCCGGTGAGGCCGCGCTCGTCTCCCGGATGCAGGACGCCCTGCACGGTGAGCTGATGCGCCGCCAGGAACTGCTGCGGTCGGCGGGCAACTACACCTCGGCGCTCGACTACGAGAAGGCCCGCGCCTCGGGCGTGCCGCTCGAACCGCTGCCCAGCCTGTTCGTCGTCGTCGACGAGTTCAGCGAGCTGCTCGCCGCACACCGCGAGTTCATGGAACTGTTCGTGATGATCGGCCGCCTGGGCCGGTCCCTCGGAGTGCACCTGCTGCTCGCCTCGCAGCGCCTGGACGAGGGCCGGATGCACCAGCTGGAGAGCCATCTCTCGTACCGGATCGGGCTGCGCACGTTCTCCGCCATGGAGAGCCGCGGCGTCCTCGGGGTGCCGGACGCCTACCAGCTCCCGCCGCAGCCCGGCAGCGGCTATCTGAAGTCGGGCGTGGAGGCGCTGACCCGCTTCCGGGCCGCGTACGTCTCGGGCTCCTACCAGCAGCGCCTGGGCAGCGCCAACCAGGCGCGGGTGGCCAGCCAGACCGTCCCGTGGACCAGCGGCTACGTCGTGCCGCGCCAGTTGCCGGACGCCCCGGAGCCGGAGCCCGCCCCCGACCAGGAGGAGACCACCGACACCCTGCTGTCCGTCGCCGTCGAACGGCTGCTGACCGCCGGACCGCCCGCCCACCAGGTGTGGCTGCCGCCACTGGATCTGCCCGCCACCCTGGACCAGGTGCTGCCGCCGCTCACCCCGGACCCCGAACTCGGTCTGACCTGCGCCGGATCACCGAACCGGGGCCGGCTCACCATCCCCATCGGCATCATCGACCGCCCCTTCGACCAGCTCCGGGATCTGCTGACCCTCGACCTCTCGGGCGCGGGCGGTCACATCGCCGTCGCGGGCGGCCCGCAGAGCGGCAAGAGCACCATGGTGCGCACGATCATGGCCTCGCTGGCGCTCACCCACACCCCCCGCGAGGTGCAGTTCTACTGCCTCGACTTCGGCGGTGGCACGCTCGCCGGGCTGGCCGGACTGCCGCATGTCAGCGGGGTCGCGGCGCGCCTGGACACCGAGCGGGTCGGCCGTACGATCGCCGAGGTCACCACGCTCCTCGCGGAGCGTGAGCGGTTCTTCCTGGACAACGGCATCGACTCGATGGCGAACTTCCGGCGCCGCCGGGACGCCGGGGAGTTCCCCGAGCAGCGGCACGGCGACGTGTTCCTCGTGATCGACGGCTGGTCGACCGTGCGCCAGGACTTCGACCGCTACATCCAGACGTTCGGCGCGATCGCCGCCCGGGGTCTCAACTACGGCATCCACCTGATCGTCACCACCGCCCGCTGGGTGGAGCTGACCTCGTCCATCCGGGACCAGGCCGCCACGCACCTGGAGCTGCGGATGGGTGACCCCATGGACTCCGAGATCGACATGCGGCGCGCCGCGACCGTGCCGAGGCTGCCGGGCCGGGGCCTGACCCGGGAGGCCAAGCTGCACTACCTCACCGCGCTGCCGAGAATCGACGGCGCGGAGTCGGCGGACGACCTGTCCGACGGCGTGGCGGCCCTGGTGGCGGCGGTCCGGGAGAGCTGGCAGGGCCCGCCGGCCCCGCCGGTGCGGATGCTGCCGACCAAGCTCAAGCTGGCCGACCTCCCGGCGCCCAAGGGCGACTTCAAGATGCCCATCGGCCTGGAGGAGGAGCGGCTGTCCACGGTGTGGCACGACTTCTCCGAGACCCCGCACATGATCGTGGTCGGCGACACCGAGAGCGGCAAGACCAACATGCTGCGGCTGACGGCCAAGGCCATCATGGACCGGTACAGCCCGGCCGAGGCCCGGATCATGGTCGTGGACTACCGCCGCGAGCTGGTGGAGGCGATCCCGGACGAGTACCGCCTGGGCCACGCGGTGTCGATGGACGCCCTGAAGGATCTGATCGCGGGGGCCGCCCGCGCGGTCGCGGCCCGGGTGCCGGGGCCGGAGATCAAGCCGGCCCGGATGCGCACCTGCGACTGGTGGGACGGGCCACGGCTGTTCATCCTCGTGGACGACTACGACATGCTGGGCACCAGCGCGATGAACGCCCCCTTCGACCCGCTGCTGAACCACCTCGCCCTCGGGTACGAGGTCGGCCTGCACCTGGTCGTCGCCCGCTCCGCCGCCGGGGCGGGCCGGGGCCTGAGCGAACAGATGCTGCGCCGCATGCAGGAGGTCAACACCCCGACACTGCTGCTGTCGTGCCCCCCGTCGGAGGGTTTCATCATGGGCAGCGTCAAGGGCCGCAACCTGCCCCCCGGCCGGGGTACGCGGGTGACGCGGCGCAAGCAGATCCAGGTGCAGACGGCGTTGCTGGAGGACGACACCGCGTCATAGCGGGCCCGCGAGCGCGGGGCCGGCCACCCGGCCGGCCCCGTCAGCTGCCCGCCGGGCGCCAGTTGCGGGCCCGACCGCGCGGGATGACCACCGCGCCGGCCGCCACCAGGAGCACCAGACCGCCGCCCACCCCCGCGACGACCAGGGCCCGGGTGCGGGGCTGGGCGGGCGGCGGGGGCGGGACGACCGCCCGCTGCTGCTTGGGCGCCGTGCCCCTGGCATCGGTCAGTACGGACGTCAGCGCGGCGTACGGGTCGAGCCGGGGCGGCAACGCCGGATAGGCCGCCTCGGTCAGCCGTCGCGAGACCTGGGCGGCCGTCAGCTCCGGGTAGCGGGCGCGTACCTGTGCCGCCGCGCCCGCGACGTGCGCGGCGGCGAACGAGGCGCCCGAGCCGATGAAATGGCCCGAGCCCTTCGGCCCGATGCTCACCACCACGTCGCCGGGCGCCGCCAGGTCCACCCCGCTCACCACCGGCGCGTTGGTGGGCCGTCCCCCGTCCGGGCCGAAGTCCGTCACCGACAGCGCGCCGGGCGCCGCCGCCGGCCAGTACCAGGGCGCCGGCTCCGTGTTCCTCGGCAGCGCGTCCGGCGCCGCCGGGGCCACTACCAGCGCGTCCTTGCCACTGGCGTACGCGACGGCGTCCGTCAGCTGCGCCTTGCCGCCGTCCAGGGCCACGGCCACGTAGATCACGGACACGCCCTCGTCCGCCGCCCGGCGTATCGCCTCTGCGACCTGGGCGGCCGTGGTGGCGCCGCGCTCGTCCGTGCCCCGCACGGCCAGGATCCGGGCCTTCGGCGCGAGCCCCGCCGGGCCGCCGGCCCCGTGGGGCTTCGCGGCGATCAGACCGGCCGCGAAGGTGCCGTGCCCGACGCAGTCCTCACCGGCCGCCCCGAGCGCGCTCACCCGCCCCGCCAGCGCCGGCGCCGCCTCTGCGACGCCCGTGTCCACCACCGCGACCGTCGTCCCCGCGCCCTGGGAGAGCGGCCGGGCGCGGGACGCGCCCAGGACCCCCATCGTCCAGGGCTCGGCCTCGGCCTTCTTGGCGGAGGCGACCGCGCAGGTGTCGTCGTCCGCCAGGACGGACCGCACGACGGGCAGCCCCACCGAGTCGGCCGAGGCAGGCACGGCCGGCACGACACCGACGACGCCGAGCGCGGCCGGGATCACGGTCATCAGCAAGGTGGCGGCCACGGCCGATGCGCGGGGGTGGCGGCGGCGAACTCGGGCAGGGGGCATGGCGCGCATGATAGGCGCCTGACAGCACGTCACGCGGAGCGGGACATGACGAACGGCCGTCCACCGGGTGCGCGGGCCGGGTCCGGTACCGGCGCGTCCGGTCCGAACGGGCCCGTCCCTCCTGGAACATCGCGCCACGATTCCCGTAGCCTTCACCGCGTGCGCACAGCCGTACGTACCCCGGACGCGAACCAGTCCCCGGCCGGTCCCCTGGGTGGGAGAGGCACGCGGCGGCGGCACCCACAGCGAGGAGGACCGAGCGTGTCACGGCAGTTGCTCAGGGTCGGGTCGGAACAGCCGGACGGCTTCCGGACGATCGGTGATGCCCTGGACAAGGCGCGCACGGGTGCGGTGATCCGGGTCCACCCCGGCCGCTACCCGGAGAACCTCGTCGTCAGGACGCGGGTCACCATCGTCGCCGACGGCGATCCGGGCAGCGTCGAGATCTGCCCGCGCCGGGGCACCGCCGTGGTCCTCGTCGCCGACGCCGTCATGCTCACCGACCTGACCCTGCGCGGCGGGAGCGAAGACCTGCCGGTGGTCGACGTGCCGCGCGGCCAGGTCGCGATGGACGGCTGCACCGTCATCGGCTCCGGCTGGACGGCCGTCCTGGCCCGTGAGGAGGGCTCGCTCGCGATGCGCGACTGCCGGGTCAGCAACCCGAAGGGTGCCGGGGTGGTGGACTCCGCGCCCACCGGCAGCGTCATCGCCGGCTGCCTCATCGAGAACCTCGGTACCTCCGGTGTCGTCATCGGCGCCGAGGCGCGGACGACCGTACGCGACTGCCGGATCCGGGACGCCCGCGCCAACGGCGTGCTGACCTCGGACGAGGCGCAGGGCGTGGTGGAGGACTGCGACATCTCCGGCACGGACAAGCCGTCCATCGCGCTGGAGGGCAGCAGCGGCACCAGGGTCACGCGCACCTCGGTGCACGACACCTCCGTCGGCGTCTACATCACCAGCTCCGCCCGCCCGGTCCTGGAGCACGTCGCGGTGTCCAGCACCTCGGGCCCCGGCATCATGCTGGCCGCGAGCGCCGACCCCGAGTTCCTGAACTGCCGCACCTCCCGCACCAGCGGCAGCGGTCTCGCCGTCACCGAACGCTCCCGGGGCACCTTCCAGGACTGCGAGTTCGACTCCGCGGCCGCCCCCGCGATCCGGGTGATCAATTCCAGCGCGCCCACCCTGACCGGCTGCGCGGTACGTGACTGCGCCGATACGAGCGGCGCCGTGCTGCTGGAGGAGGACTCCACCGCGGAGTTCGAGGACCTGCTGGTCGCCGACGCGGCCGGGGCCGGCATCCGGATACTCACCGGCGCCAACCCGCTGCTGCGCCGCGCCCGGGTCACCTCGCCGGGCGGCAACGGCGTCGAGGTCACCGAGGACGGGCGCGGCCGCCTTGAGCACTGCGAGATCGACCGGGCGGGCGGCTCCGCGGTACGGATCGCCTCCGGCGGCAACCCCGAGATCCGCGACACCGTCATGCGGGCCGCGACCGACACCACCGTGTCCGTCGGCCCGGAGGGCCTGGGCGCCCTGCGGGACTGCCGGATCGAGTCCGCCGCGGCCGGCGGCGTCACGGTGGACTCCGGCGGCGAACTCACCGTGGTGCGCGCCCACATCACCGACTGCGGCGCCCACGGCGTCATGCTCTCCAACGGCTCGCGCGCCACGCTCACCTCCTCCCAGATCATCGGCAGCGTCGGCGACGGCATCCGGATCGACAGCGCGGAGGCCATCACCGTCACCGGCTGCACCGTCCGCGACAACCGGGGCGCCGGCCTCAGGCAGACGAGGGTGAACGAGCGGCTCACGGTGGAGGACCTCAACAGCGCGGGCAACGTGGCCCCGGACGCCTGGGGCGACACCCTCCCGCCGGACGCCGCGAGCGGCGGGGCCGGTGAGTCGGCGAAGGAGCCCAAGGGCCCGCTGGAGGAGCTGGAGTCACTGGTCGGCCTCGCCGAGGTCAAGAGCCAGGTGCGCACGCTCATGAACCTCACCCAGCTCAACGAGCGGCGCGCCCAACTAGGCATGCCGGTACCGCAGCTGAGCCGCCATCTGGTCTTCTCCGGCCCGCCCGGCACCGGCAAGACGACGGTGGCCCGGCTGTACGGCGGGATCCTGGCGGATCTGGGCGTCCTGCGCTCCGGACACCTGGTGGAGGTCTCCCGGGCCGATCTCGTCGCGCAGGTCATCGGCGGTACGGCCATCAAGACGACCGAGGCGTTCAACGAGGCCATCGGCGGGGTCCTGTTCATCGACGAGGCGTACACGCTCCTCTCCGACAGCAAGGGCTCAGGGGCCGACTTCGGCCGGGAGGCCGTCGACACGCTGCTGAAACTGATGGAGGACCACCGCGACGAGGTGGCCGTCATCGCCGCCGGCTACACGGGCGAGATGGCCGACTTCCTCTCCTCCAACCCGGGACTGGCCTCCCGCTTCACCCGCACCATCGAATTCGCCAACTACGAGGTCGGCGAGCTGGTGACGATCACCGAGAACCTGTGCGCGGCCCACCGCTACTCCCTCGACCCGCAGACCCTGGACACCCTCGCCTCGCACTACGAGCGGATGCCGCGCGACGCGTCCTTCGGCAACGGCCGCGCCGCGCGCCGTGTGTTCGAGGAGATGGTGGACCGGCAGGCGCTGCGGCTGAGCTCCATGAAGAATCCGGCGGAGAGCGACCTGACCCTTCTGCTCCCCGACGACGTGGGGCAGGACGCCGGGGCCCCGGCGGACACCGGGCCGGGCTCGGAGGAACTGCTGGCCCAGCTCCACGCGATGATCGGTCTGACGGCGGTCAAGAACGAGGTGACCGCCCTGGTCAACCTGCTCAGTGCGACCAGGCAGCGCAGGGCCGCCGGACTGCCCACGCCGAAGATCAGCCAGCACCTCATCTTCTCCGGCCCGCCCGGCACCGGTAAGACCACGATCGCCCGCCTCTACGCCGACCTGCTGCGCTCCCTGGGCGTCCTGCCCAAGGGCCAGCTCGTCGAGGTGGCCCGCGCCGATCTGGTGGGCCGCTACGTCGGACACACGGCCCAGCTCACCAAGGAGGCGTTCGAGAGCGCGCTGGGCGGTGTGCTGTTCATCGACGAGGCGTACACGCTCACCCCGGAGGGCGCGACCTCCGACTTCGGCCGGGAGGCCGTCGACACACTGCTGAAACTGATGGAGGACCACCGCGACGAGGTCGTCGTCATCGCCGCCGGCTACACGCGCGAGATGCGCCGCTTCCTCGACTCGAACACGGGTCTGGCCTCGCGCTTCTCGCGCACGGTGGAGTTCGAGAACTACTCCACGGACGAGCTGCTGGAGATCCTTTCGAAGCAGGCCACCGGCTACGGCTACGACTGCGCCCCGGAGGCGCTCACCGCGCTGCGCGGCTACCTGGACGGCATCCCCCGCGACCAGGCCTTCGGCAACGCCCGCGCGGCCCGGCAGATCCTGGAGACGATGATGACCCGGCAGGCCGGCCGGATCGGTGGGATGCCCGCACCGGACCTGGACGACCTGCGTCTGCTGCTCCCGGAGGACCTGCCGCCGGAGACCGCCGGCACGCTGCGCTGAGCGGCGGGTGGAAGAGGAGTCGGGTCGGGGGGAGCGGCATCGGGGGGACAAGCCGCTCCCCCCGATGAGAACAGGGCCTTACGGTCCTCGCCGCGATCGGGGGGTATGTCGCGGCGAGAACCCCACAGAGGGGTCCTGTTCCTCGCCCTGCGGATCTTCTGCCACATCCGCCGGGCTCACCCTCCATGCTGCCTCGCGCCGGGGACCGCACGGACGGACGAAGGGCCCGGTTCGCCGGGTCCTTGGTCCCTAAAGTCCGGATGAGTGATCGGAAACACCAGGTGGATACGGCCATTCGTGCGGATAGACTCGCCCGACCGCGCAGGGGATCGAAGGGGAGTCAGGGGCCGATGGTGCAAGCGAAGAAGATCGCTCTCTACTTGATAGTCGTCTTCGTGCTCTACACGATCATCACGTCCCCGGCCCGAGCCGCGGATCTCGTCCAAGTAGGCTTCGAGGGCGTTTCGAGTGCCGCGCAGAGCGTCGGTGACTTCATGTCCGAGCTCGTGAACTAGGAGTATCCCCATGATCCGCCATCTGGTCCTGTTCAAGCTGAACGATGGCGTCGAGCGCGACGAACCGCGGGTCGTCGCCGGGGCCAGGGCCTTCCAGGAGCTGGCGGACAAGGTTCCCGGGCTGGAGTTCTGGGAGTGCGCCTGGAACATCACGGACCGGCCGATCGCGTACGACTTCGCCATCAACTCCGCCGTCGCCGACGAGGCCGCGCTGAAGAGCTACATCGAGCATCCGGCCCACCAGGCGGCCGCCGGTCAGTGGCGTGAATTCGCCACCTGGGTGATCGCCGACTACCCGTTCTGACCCCTTCGGCCCTGCGAGCCCCTCACCACAGCGGTGAGGGGCTTTTCTTTGTGTTTAAACCGATTCGACGTCAACACGGTCAACACGGCGCAATAGGGTGCTTGCACATAGTGGACATGTCTTGTGATGCTATGACCGCTTTTGACGGATGAGTTGACCGAAGTTGACCGCAAAGGGGTGGCGTCATCGTGCCGGCCAGTACAGCGCCTCAAGTGCCTCCCCAGACCGCCCAGCCGCCGCAGCAGACACCGCACCAGGCCGTGCAGCAGGCACCGCAGCAAGCGCCACAGCAAGGGCCGCAGCAAGGGCCGCAGCAAGCCGTGCAGACGATCGAGACCGAGACGCCCGACGACACCGCCGGCCCCGCCAGGACCCGCGGCGCGGACACCAGGGCGCTCACCCAGGTCCTCTTCGGGCAGCTCAAGGGGCTGGAGCCGGGCACCGCGGAACACGGCCGGGTCCGGGCGGCACTGATCGAGGCGAACCTCCCCCTCGTGCGGTACGCCGCGGCGCGGTTCCGCAGCCGCAACGAGCCGATGGAGGACGTCGTCCAGGTCGGCACGATCGGCCTGATCAACGCCATCGACCGGTTCGACCCCGAACGGGGTGTCCAGTTCCCGACCTTCGCGATGCCGACCGTGGTCGGTGAGATCAAACGGTACTTCCGGGACAACGTGCGGACCGTCCACGTACCCCGCCGGCTGCACGAGCTCTGGGTCCAGGTCACCGGCGCCACCGAGGACCTGACGACCGCTCACGGCCGCTCGCCCACCACCGCGGAGATCGCCGCCCGGCTGAAGATCTCCGAGGACGAGGTGCTGGCCTGCATCGAGGCGGGGCGCTCGTACCACGCGACCTCACTGGAAGCGGCCCAGGAGGGCGACGGGCTGCCCGGACTGCTGGACCGGCTCGGCTACGAGGACCCGGCCCTGGCCGGTGTCGAGCACCGCGATCTGGTCCGGCACCTGCTCGTACAGCTGCCCGAGCGCGAGCAGCGGATCCTGCTGCTGCGCTACTACAGCAATCTGACGCAGTCACAGATCAGCGCGGAGCTGGGCGTCTCGCAGATGCACGTGTCAAGGCTTCTCGCCAGAAGTTTCGCCCGACTGCGATCCGCAAACAGGATCGAGGCGTAACCGGAACGGGTAGAACGCCCCTTGAGGATTTCCGCCGGATGACATGCCGCATACCGCTTGTTAACTGCACAGACTCACCCAAGACTTGTCGACAAGTCACTACAGCGCGTTGCCGACATGTGACATTCTGCGGGAACCGCGTTTGCCGCCGCCTCGCTTCCGGTATTCAGGTGGAGGCTGCGTTCCTCCGATGGTCGCGGCCACCGCGACCGTCCGCGACCTCAAGGGGGTGGCATGTCCGCAGAACAGGGCAGCTCGAAGGTGCTCACGCTCACCAAGAGCGCACCCGCACCCGTTGTGCTCACCAGCTCGTCGGAAGCCATCGACACCCGCACGCTGTCCCGCTCACTGTTCGTGCGGCTCGCCGCACTCGGCCCCGCACCGGGGCCGGATGGAACGGACAGCCCGGAGCGGGCCTATGTGCGGGACACACTCATCGAGCTCAACCTGCCGCTGGTGCGTTACGCCGCGGCACGGTTCCGCAGCCGCAACGAACCCATGGAGGACATCGTCCAGGTCGGCACGATCGGCCTGATCAAGGCGATCGACCGGTTCGACTGCGAACGCGGCGTGGAGTTCCCGACGTTCGCGATGCCCACCGTCGTGGGCGAGATCAAGCGCTTCTTCCGGGACACCTCCTGGTCCGTGCGGGTGCCCCGCCGGCTCCAGGAGCTGCGCCTCGCCCTCACCAAGACCAGCGACGAGCTCGCCCAGAAGCTCGACCGCTCGCCGACCGTGCCGGAGCTGGCCAAGGCGCTCGGAGTCTCCGAGGAGGATGTCGTCGACGGCCTGGCCGTCGGCAACGCCTACACCGCCTCCTCGCTGGACTCGCCCTCACCGGAGGACGACGGCGGCGAGGGCTCGCTGGCCGACCGGCTGGGATACGAGGACTCGGCGCTCGAAGGCGTCGAGTACCGCGAGTCCCTCAAGCCGCTGCTGGCCAAACTCCCGCCCCGGGAGCGGCAGATCATCATGCTGCGGTTCTTCGCCAACATGACCCAGTCGCAGATCGGCGAAGAGGTCGGCATCTCGCAGATGCACGTCTCGCGCCTGCTGACCCGTACGCTCGCCCAGCTCAGGGAGGGGCTCATCGCGGACTGATCCGCGTGCAGCCGCGCACGGGTTCCGATTTGACGGACCGTCAGCCACACTGGCGCCATGCGACGTCAGACATTCGGCCCGCACGGCCGCCGGGGCACCATGATCGCCGCCTCGGCGGCCGTGCTGTGCCTGGGCGGAACCCTGGCAGGCTGCGGTACGGGCGGCGGTGACGGCTACACGGCGGTCGGCGCGGCACGGGCGGACCCCGGCAGGACCCCCTCGGGGGCGGTGGCGCCCTCGGGGAAGGTCACGCTGGTCCCCCTGGACGGGAACGAGGGCGGGGACGGGGACAGCGACAGGCGCGGGGGCGGCGACGGCGACGGAGCCGGGAGAGCCGGGGGCGCCTCGAACCCGGACTCGGCCTCGGCCTCGCCTGGCTCCTCGGCTGCGGCGCGCGGTACGGGGGGCGTCGGTGGCGCGGGCGGCGGGCGGCCCGGTACGCCCGGCCACACGGCGGACGGCAGCAGCGGCGGAGGCGCCCACCCTGCGGGCCGCGCCCCCTCAAGCGGCACCAACGGCTCCGGAGGCAGTGATTCCGGCGGCTCAGGCGGTTCGGGAGGCTCAGGCGCTACGGGAGGCTCAGGAGGCTCCACCGCCCCCGCGACCCCGTCCGCGCCCGGCTCCACCGCCCCCGCAGGGCCGGCCGTGCTGAAGGTGGGCGCGCCCGGCCGGGCGGCGGCGGACAAGCGCTGGTGCGAGAAGGTCACCGTGGAGTTCCGCAACACCGGTGGATCACCGGTGCGTTCGGGAACCGTCACCTTCGCCACGCACATCATCGGCGGGCTGGGCATCGACTGGGCGACCCGGGAATCGACAGCGCCGCTGCCCGCGCCGATCGACGCGGGAGCGGCGCGGAAGAAGACGTACACCGTCTGTGTGGACGACTGGCGAGTGCCCCTGGGCATGCACGTCGAGACCCGGGACGTCACCGCCGTCTGGAAGTGACGGAGCGGAAGTGACGGACTGAAATCGTCGGACAGGGACAGGGGCGGGGACGGGGACGGGTTGGCCCGGTCCGGTCAGCCGAGCGCGAGCCAGGCGACCGCACCGAGGACGACGATCACCGCGACGACCGCGGCGATCAGTCCGGTCCTCGGGCCGGAGGACACGGCCGCGGGCTGCTGCCGGCGCTGCGGCTCGCCCTCGTCGACGAAGGCGCGGAACATCTGCGTGTTGCCTGCCGGGTCGCTTGTGCCCTCGGGACCCTGCGGGGCGTGGGGGTTGTGTGCCATGTCGCAGGACCCTAGCGAACTCGGCGCAGGCGCCCAACCCCCGGGGCACTGAAGGCGGGAGGGCGCAGCGGGGCAAACGGTGCGAGAGCGTCGGTGGAGGACCGGGCGGGGGACGGGGACCGCATGGGTGTGCGGTGCGGAATCCGCCGGGCCGCGAGGCCCCGGCCAGGGCCCCGCACCGGTCCCGGCTCCCAGGCCGACGCACAACACCGTTGCTCTCCTGGCCACTTGGGGATCACTGCCGCTGCCGTCAGCCCGTCCTCCCGTATATACGCGCGAGGGGCGATCACACACCGAGCGCGGACAGGGCGGCATGGACGCGGGCTGGAGACGTCCGGCGGAAAGCCGGGCTCCGGACCTCCTCGTGGATGCCTCAAGTGTGGCAGGAGACACATCGACCACTTACACACCGCAGACGCTGGGGCTTTGACTTCACCCCTACCGAGCCTTTTGCGTTCCTTTACTTATGCAAGCCCCATTTCGTTTGCCTGCAGCAACCAACGGCTTCTATGGTTGCCCTAAGCAACAAGATGACCGGTGTGATGATGTCTGGGGGTCCCGTGGCCGCGCGGAGTCAGTACGAAGAACTGGCCCGGCAGCTGAGCGCCATCGGCGCCGTGAAACGAGGGCTCGCGCGCATCCTGCCGGCCGAATGCCCTGCGGGCTCCGCGGCCGTACTGGCTCTGCTGAGCCGGCACGGCGAGATGCGGATCAGCAGTCTGGCCGAACTGCTCGACGTCGATATGTCGGTTACCAGCCGGCATGTCGCCCACGTAGCGGAGCGCGGCTGGATCGAACGGTCCCCGGACCCGGCGGACAAGCGTTCCCGGATCCTGCGGCTGACCCCCGCGGGCGAGGACGTGCTCTCGGACCTGAACTGCCGGACCACCGAAATGTTCGCCCACCATCTCCAGGATTGGTCCGACGAAGAGGTCGGACAGCTCAACACGTTGTTGGCCCGGCTGCGCGACAGTTTCTCCTGCCGCGGAGCCGGTGGGTGCTCCCCCGGACGGCACAGCGGCGAATGCCGCACCCGGCCGGCCGACAGCGACGACGGCTCGTACACCCGTACACCCGTGTAACAGAAGCAAAGACAAGGATTTAAATGGCTACGACCACACCAACCGGTGTGCGGGGCGGCCACGCCAAGCACGGAGGGAACGATTCCTCCGACGGCACGCCGATGACACACCGGCAGATCATGGAAGCACTCACCGGGCTGCTGCTCGGCATGTTCGTCGCGATTCTGTCGTCCACCGTCGTCTCCAACGCCCTGCCGGAGATCATCTCCGACCTCGGCGGCAGCCAGAGCTCGTACACGTGGGTCGTCACGGCCTCGCTGCTGGCCATGACGGCGACCACCCCCCTGTGGGGCAAGCTCTCCGACCTGTTCAGCAAGAAGCTGCTGGTCCAGATAGCACTGATCATCTACGTCCTCGGCTCGGTCGTCGCCGGTCTGTCGACCAGCAGCGGCATGCTGATCGCCTGCCGTGTGGTCCAGGGCATCGGCGTCGGCGGTCTCTCCGCCCTCGCCCAGATCGTGATGGCCGCGATGATCGCCCCGCGTGAGCGCGGTCGCTACAGCGGCTACCTCGGCGCGGTCTTCGCCGTCGCCACCGTCGGCGGTCCGCTGCTCGGCGGTGTCATCACCGACACCAGCTGGATGGGCTGGCGCTGGTGCTTCTACGTCGGCGTGCCGTTCGCGATCATCGCCCTCATCGTGCTCCAGAAGACCCTGAAGCTCCCCGTCGTCAAGCGCGAGGTCAAGGTCGACTGGACCGGTGCCTTCTTCATCAGCGCCGCGGTCTCGCTGCTGCTCCTCTGGGTGACCTTCGCGGGCGACAAGTACGACTGGATGTCCTGGCAGACCGGCGTGATGCTGGCCGGTTCCCTGGTCCTCGCGCTGCTCTTCGTCTTCACCGAGTCCCGGGCCAGTGAGCCGATCATCCCGCTGCGGCTGTTCCGCAACCGCACCATCACGCTCGCCTCGCTGGCGTCGCTGTTCGTCGGTATCGGGATGTTCGCGGGCACCGTCTTCTTCAGCCAGTACTTCCAGCTGGCGCGCGGCAAGTCGCCGACGATGTCCGGTGTGATGACGATCCCGATGATCGCGGGTCTGTTCCTCTCCTCGACCCTCTCGGGCCAGATCATCACCAAGACGGGCCGCTGGAAGGCCTGGCTGGTCAGCGGCGGCTTCCTGCTCACCGCGGGACTCGGCATGCTCGGCACCATCCGGTACGACACCACGTACTGGCACATCGCGATCTTCATGTTCGTGATGGGTCTCGGCATCGGCATGATGATGCAGAACCTGGTGCTCGCCACCCAGAACCAGGTCGACCCCAAGGACCTCGGTTCGGCCAGCTCCGTCGTCACGTTCTTCCGTTCCCTCGGTGGTGCCATCGGTGTCTCGGCACTGGGCGCCGTCCTGGCGAACCGCGTCACCCACTACGTCAAGGACGGCCTCACCGACCTCGGTCCCCAGGGCGCGTCCATGGGCACCGGCGGCGGGGGCATCCCCGACCTGGACAAGCTCCCCGCGCCGTTCCGTACGGTCGTCGAGTCCGCCTACGGGCACGGCGTCGGTGACGTCTTCCTGTACGCGGCCCCGGCCGCACTGCTCGCCTTCCTGATCACGATCTTCATCAAGGAGGTCGCGCTCCGGACGAAGGCGGCGAACGACGCCCCGGCCGAGGCCGAGACGGCACCGGCCGAGACGGTCCCGGCACAGGCAGCGGCCCCGGTCGACGCGGCGGTCCTCGCCGGTGTCCCGTCCGGTTCCGCCGCACTGGTCTCCGAGGTCTCGGAGGGAGCGGCCGGGGTCACCTCGGTCGACACCCTCCAGGCCGCTCCGGCGGCGACCGTGCAGGGCACCGCGGTACGCGGTGTGGTGCGCGGCGCGGAGGGCGCGCCCGTCGGGCACGCCGCCGTCACGCTGATCTCGCTGGGCGGCCGGCAGCTGGGCATCTCGGCCGCGCAGGCCGACGGCTCCTACGGTCTGGACGCCCCGGGCGCCGGCTCGTACGTACTGATCGCGTCCGCCGACGGCTTCCAGCCGCAGGCGTCCACCGTGGTCGTCGGCGACGAGCCGCTCGCGTACGACATCCTGCTCGCCGGTACGAGCGGGCTGGCCGGAACCGTGCGGGCCGCCGAGGGCGGTACGCCGGTCGAGGGCGCCATGATCATCGTGACCGATGTCCGCGGCGACGTGCTGGCCACCGGCAAGTCCGGCGAGGCGGGCGAGTTCACCTTCGGTGAGCTGGTCCCCGGTTCGGTGACCGTCGCGGTGAACGCGGCCGGGTTCCGCCCGATGGCGCTGCCCGTGGAGGTCGGCGGCCAGGGTGTCACCCGGGTCGACGCCGCGCTGCGGGCCGGTGCGCTGGTCCAGGGCATCGTGCGGGCCGGTTCGGCCCTGCGGCCGCTGCCGGACGCCCGCGTCACGCTGATCGACGCGGCGGGCAACGTGGTCGCCAATTCGACGACCGGGGAGGACGGGGCGTACGCCTTCACCGACCTGGACGCGGGCGAGTACTCGGTCATCGCGACCGGCTACCCCCCGGTGGCGGGCGCCCTGACCGTGGCCGGTCACGGGGTCGACGGCCACGACATCGAGCTCGCCCACCCGGGCGAGTAGTCAAGACCCCTGGCGGGACAGCGCTTCGAGCGGAGAGGCTGTCCGGGCAGTGGAAATGGGCCCCGGAGGCAGGGGACGGCAGGCAGGGGACGGCCTGCCGTCCCCGCCCCGGGGCCCGACTCATTGAGTGACCCGTTCGGTCAAAGCGGATGGGCCACTGAGCAACGGGCAAGGAGAGAAAACGGGATGGGACTTCGCGCACAGGTACGGACGCGGGACGGCTGGGCCGTCCAGCACGCCGTCGTGACGGTCACCGACATGACCGGTACGCAGGTGCTGCGGGCCGCCGCCGACGAGGACGGGGCCGTGCGGGCGGAGGAACCGCTGTCCGCGGGCGCGTACACGGTCATCGTGACGGCGGTCGGGTACGCTCCCGCCGCCTCGACCGCCCTCGTCACCGCGAGCGGCCGGGTCGAGGCCGGGACAGTGGTGCTGGCCCGCCAGGGCGGGGTGGAACTGCCGCCGCCGGGCGTCTGGTCGCTGGACCCGGCGCACTCCTCCGTGGGCGCGGTCGCCCAGCACCTGGGCATCTCCAGCGTGCACGGCCGGTTCACCGAGTTCGGCGGCCGGATCGAGATCGCGGAGGACGTACAGCGGTCCCGGGTGGACGCGGTCATCAGCGCGACCAGCATCGACACCGGCAACGGCATGCGGGACAAGCACCTGCGGTCGCCGGACTTCCTCGACACGGACCGGTTCCCGGAGATCACCTACCGCTCCAGCGGGCTGACCCCGGCGGGACCCGACCGGTGGACCGTGCACGGCGAGCTGTCGCTGCACGGGGTCGCGCGCCCCATCGACCTCGACCTGAGCTACCTCGGCACCGGCCCCGACCCGTGGGGCGGCGTGCGCGCGGCGTTCCGGGCGACGGCCGAACTGCGCCGCGACGACTTCGCGATGAACTACAACCAGGTGGTCCAGGCCGGGATCTCCGCGATCGGCACGACGCTGCGGGTGGAGCTCGACATCCAGGCCGTGCAGGGCGATTCCGTTCCGGCCGCCTGACTCCTCACGGCCGTAGGGTCTGTTCCATGGCATCCAACATCGCGACCAACACCGCCGTGGAACTCGACGAACTGCTGGCCTTCGTACGGCCCCGGCACCGGGCGATCCTGCTGACCACCCGGTCCGACGGCCGTCCCCAGGGCTCCCCGCTCACCTGCGGCGTCGACGACGCGGGCCGGATCGTCGTCTCGACGTATCCCGAACGCGCCAAGACCCGCAACGCCAAGCGGGACGAGCGGGTGAGCGTGATCGTGCTGTCCGACGAGTGGAACGGGCCCTGGGTACAGGTCGACGGCTCGGCCGAGGTGATCGACTCACCGGATTCGGTCGAGCCGCTCGTCGAGTACTTCCGCAACATCTCCGGCGAGCACCCCGACTGGGACGAGTACCGGGCGGCGATGGTCGAGCAGGGCAAGTCCATCATCCGGATCACCCCCGAGCGGTGGAGCCCGGTCGCCACGGGCGGCTTCCCCGCGCGTCTCGCCCCGGAGGCCTGATCCCGTGACCGTCGTCCCCCCGCCCCGGCCCGACGAGCTGGCCCGTGCCCGGCTGGTGGCCGGGCCCGAGGTGGCAGACGCCGCGGCGGACGCCCTGGCGCGGGCCGCCGGGCGTCCCGTGGAGCGTGTCGCGGCCAACGGCGGCGGCCCCCGCGTATACGTGGGGGCCACGCTGCCCGAGGCCCTGCGCGGGGACGGGCTGCTCTGGTTCCACAGCGTGAACGCCGGCACCGACGCCCTGCTGGACGCCGGGCCGTGGCCGCCGGGGGTGCTGCTCACCCGGACGGTGGGCCGGATGGGCGAGCGGATCGCGCAGTACGTGCTGGCCTGGGTGCTGGCCGAATGCCAGTCCGTTCCGGAGTTCGCCGCGCAGCACGAGCGGGCCGAGTGGCGCCGTATCCCCTCCGAACTCATCTCCGGGCAGACCGCGTTGATCCACGGCACCGGCCGGATCGGCTCGGCCGTCGCCGGGCTGCTCCGGGCCTGTGGCATCCGGACGGTGGGCGTGGCCCGCACCCCGCGCGAGCTGCCGCCCGGCTTCGACGCACTGGCCGGACCGGACGAGCCGGTGGACGCCCGCTGGGTGATCGCCGCGCTTCCGCTGACCGGGGCGACGCGGGGCTACTTCGGGGCGGACCGGTTCGCGGCGATGGGCGGCGCCTCGTTCATCAACGTGGGCAGGGGCGCGACGGTGGACCTGGCGGCGCTGGAGGCCGCGCTGCACGCGGGGACGGTGGGGCGGGCGGTGCTCGACGTACTGGCGGACGAGCCCGCCGCACCGGACGCCCCCTGCTGGCGGCTGCCCCGTACGGTCGTCACCTCGCACTCGGCGGGCATCACGGCGGACGAGGACGTGGTCACGGACTTCACGTCCTGCCTGCGCGACCTCGCGGCGGGCCGCGTCCCGGCCCTCGCCGTGGACCCGGCACGCGGCTACTGATCCGGGCCGGGTACGGGGAACGGCCCACGTTCGGCGGGGCGGGGGGGGGGGGGGGGGGGCGGGCGGGGCGCCCCCCCCCCCCCCCCGGGGGGGCCCCCGGGGAGCGGGGGGAGGGGGAACGGGGGGGGCCGGGGGCCCAACACATGACCCCCCCCCAGGG